>NZ_JBHSDL010000026.1:0-5573 GCF_042650145.1 Nocardia halotolerans
GGATCGATACCCGCATCCTCGAACGCCTCCCACACCCCCTCCAACAACAACCGCTGCTGCGGATCCATCGCCAACGCCTCACGCGGACCGATACCGAAGAACCCGGCATCGAAATCCGCAGCACCCGGCAGGAACCCACCCGAACGCGTGTAAGTCGTACCGGGATGATCCGGATCAGGATCGTAAGCGGCCGCCACATTCCAGCCCCGATCATCGGGGAATTCCGAGATCGCGTCGACTTCGTCTGCCACCAATTTCCACAGCTGCTCCGGCGACTCGACGCCCCCGGGATAGCGGCACGCCATGCCGACCACTGCGATCGGCTCGCGTGCCAGGTCGGCCAGGCGTTGCTGTTCGCCGCGCAGCCGCGCGTTCTCCTTCATCGACGCGCGCAATGCCGCGACAACCTCGTTCATCGACATCGACATCGGGCAGCTCCTGAACTATTGATCGCCACGCAGGGCAAGGCGAACCAAGGCTTCGTCGTCGAGTGCGTCGATCCCGTCCAGCGCCTCGGCATCGGTGGTCGGTCGACTGGACACGCCCTCGGCGCAGGTTCGATCCGGGAACATGCGGTCGAGCAGGTGAGCGGTAATGCGGTAGGGCGTCGGATAGTCGAAGACAAGGGTGGGCGGGAGCGCGAGCCCCGTGGTCTGGCCCAGCTTGTTACGCAGTTGCACCGCGGCGAGGGAGTCGAACCCCAGTTCCTTGAAGCTTCGCTCCGGCGGGATGGTCTGTGGTGACCGGTGGTGCAGCACGGACGCGATCGCCCCGCGCACCACCTGGAGCAGCCGGTATTCGCGATCGTCGGCGCCGAGAGCCGCTAGCGCGTCGCGTAGTTCGGCCGCCGGATCAGCGGTTTCGACGGTGCCATGGCGCGCACCGACCAGCTCGTAGAAGATCGGCGCGAGGCGGTCTGCGCGCGCCTGAGCACGCAGCATCGCGCGGTCGAGCCGGACCGGGCAGACCATCGGATCGGCATAGGCGAGCGCGGCATCGAAGAGGGCAAGGCCCTGCTCGGCCGACATGGCGATCACACCGGAATCGCCCATCCGGGAGACATCCAGTTCCCGCAACGACCCGGTCAGCGCGGTGGCGGGCGCCCAATAGCCCCAGGCCATCGATGTTGCCGGCAGCCCTGCGGCCTGCCGGGAGTGTGCGAGTGCGTCCAGGAACACGTTCGCCGCCGCGTAATTCGCCTGTCCTGCACCGCCGAGCACGCCCGAAGCCGAGGAGAACAACACGAATGCTGACAAATCGAGCTCTCTGGTGGCTTCGTGTAGATGCCATGCGGCGTCGACCTTGGCCGCCAGAACCGCGTCGAGACTTTGTGGAGTCATCGCCTCGATGACGCCGTCGGCGAGCACACCGGCACTGTGCACGACCACGCGCAGCGGGTACTCGGACCCGATCTCGGCGACCAGGGCGGTGGTCGCGGCCCGGTCCGCCACATCGCAGGCTACGACACGCACCTGTGCGCCCGCCGCGGTCAGCTCAGCCGCGAGCGCGTCGGCGCCCGCAGCCTCGGAGCCGCTGCGGCTCGCCAGAACCAGGTGACGTACACCGTGTTCGGCGACGATGTGGCGGGCCACCAGTGCTCCGAGTCCACTGGTGCCACCGGTGATCAGCACGGTCGAGTCCGGATCGAACACCGACGGCACCGCGCTGACCGGTGCCGCGGCCACGAGTCTCGGCACGCGAAGGCCGTCGGCCCGCACCGCGATCTGGGCAGCACCGGAGCCGACCGCGAGATCCAGTGCGCGCCACCACTCGACTGGATCGGCGCGGTAGTCGAGGTCGATGTCGACCAGCACGAACCGATCCGGATGTTCGGACTGCGCGCTGCGCAACAAACCCCAGACCGGTGCCGTCGCGATGTTCGGCGCGGCCACGGCGTCCACCGTCATCGCGGCGTGGGTGGCCACCACCAGCCGGGTGCGCGCCAGACTCGGTGCGGCCAGCCACTGTTGCACCACCGCCAGCACCTGCTGGGTCACTTCGTGGACCGCGTGCGCGATATCGCCCCCCGAGGGTGCTTGGATCCGGACGACCGCCGCACCGGGCACCGGCGCGCCGCTGTCCAGCGCGGCGACCAACGCGCAGACGTCGTCATAACGGCGAACATCCGCAAGCTCCACGTCCACAGCTGAATCCGGGCCGAGCAGCACGATCCGGGCCGGTACTCCCGGTGCCGAGCTTGCCGTCGCTTTCCAGTCGAGGGTGTACATCGGGTCGGGCTGCGAACGGGCTGAGGCCAGTTGGTCCGAGGAAATCGAACGTGACACCACTGATTCCACCGATGCCACCACGTGTCCGGTCTCGTCGACTCCGACCATGCGCACCGCATCGGGTCCTGCCGGTGTCAGGCGGACCCGCAGTACGCCCGGGGTAGCTCGCCTCGAGAGCCGCACACCCGACCAGACGAACGGCAGCGCGACACCGTCGGCTGAGCCCGCGTCGATCAGCGCGGCATGGAAGGCCGCGTCCAGGACGCCGGGATGCAGGAGGAAGGCTGGATCCGATTGGGGCACGACCACTTCGGCGAAGATCTGCGCGCCGTGCCGCCGAACAGTCCGCATCCCCTGGAAGGCCGGGCCGTAGCCGAATCCCCGCCGTGCCAGCGCCGAGTACGCGCCGTCGGTGTCCATCTGCACCGCGTCGTCCGGCCACCATGGCGTGATGTCTCCGGTCGGCCCGATGTCGTCGGGCGAGGTGGCCACGGAGTCGGCGACCAGCGTGCCGGCGGCGTTGCGCATCCATGCGCCGCCGTCGTCGGGCGCCGGGTTGGAATGTACGGTGCACGAGGAGCGGCCGTGGTCGTCGGGTTCACCGACTCGGATCTGGACGGCGACCTCGTCCTCGCCGCGCAGGATCAACGGCGCCTCCAGCGTGAGTTCGGCGACCACCGGGCAACCGGCTCTGGCGCCGAACGCGGCAACCAGCTCTACCAGTGTGGTACCCGAGACCACGACCTCGCCGAAAACCAAGTGGTCCCGAAGCCAGGGATAGCGGGTGACCGACCAAACGCCGGTACCCAGCCACCCCATCCCGTCTGCCAGGTGAACCGACCCCGCGAGCAGTGGATGGTCACCGATCGTCATCCCGAGTGCCCGCAGGTCGCCGCGGGGTTCCGGGACGGCCCAGAAGCGTTCCTGGTCGAAAGCGTAGGTAGGCAGCGTGATCCGACGGGCGCCGCGGCCTGTGTAGAGCACCCGCCAGTCCACGTCCATACCGGCGACGAATGCTTCGGCCAGCGACTGCAGGAACCGATCCGCATTCCCGTCCTCGTGCCGCAGCGAGCCGACCACGCACATCGCAGCGGGGTCCAATCCGGCGACCTCCGCGGACTGTCCCACCGCGACCGTGAGCGCCGAGTGTGGGCTCGCCTCCACGAATGTGCGGTACCCCTGTTGGACCATTGCCCGCACGGCGGCATCGAACAGCACCGGCTCGCGCATGTTGCGGAACCAATAGTCACCCCCGAGGTCGTCCACCCCGGCTTCGGATCCGGTGACGGTCGAATGGAATCGGACCGTCGTCTGCTCAACCACCGCCGGGGGCCCGAGGGCGGCGAGCAATGGCTCGCGCACCACGTCGACCTGCGGCGAGTGCGAGGCATAGTCCACCGAGATCCACCGCGCCCAGACGCCGTCGCCCAGGCAACTGTCATAAACCGCGCCGAGGGCCTTCGCGTCGCCGGCCAAGGTGATCACGGCGGGGCCGTTCACCGCGGCCACCCACACCTCGTCCGGGCACCGCCGCAACCGGTCGCGCACCCGGTCGAGCGGCTCGGCCAATGACATCATCCGTCCGTTGCCGCCGACGGCGACCACGTGCTCCTGCACCAACCGGCTACGCACCGCGACGATATGGGCTGCTTCCGCCAGCGTCAGCCTGCCCGCCACACACGCGGCCGCCACTTCGCCTTGCGAATGCCCAACCACGCCGTCTGGCCGAATTCCGAACGACTCCCACAGCGCTGCCAACGACACCATCATCGAGAACAGCACAGGCTGGACGACATCCACCCGTTGCAACGACGGTGCGTCAGGGTCGCCGCGTAGCACGGCTCGCAGTGACCAATCGAGGTGTGGCGCGAATGCTTGCTCGCATTCAGCGATACGCGCCGCGAACACGGGCGAAGCCGCGAGCAGATCCTCGGCCATCCGCGGCCACTGTGCGCCTTGGCCGGGAAACACGAAACCGATCCGTCCGACCGTCCCGACTCGACCGGACACGACCCGGACATCGCGATGGTCCACGTCACGCGCGTCGATGATCGACTCGAGCCCGGCGAGCAGCTCCGTGCGTGAGCGGCCGATGACCACGGCGCGACAATCCCATCGCGCACGTGTGGTGATCAGTGAGTACCCGATATCCGCCGGGTCCAGTTCAGGGTCGGCGAGCACTCGCTCGCGTAGGCGTCGGGCCTGCCCTGTCAGGGCACTCGCCGATCGGGCCGACAGCACCCAGACGACCGGGGCGGATGCGAACGGTGCCACCGTGTCCGGTCCGGTCCGATCCGGTGCTGCCGGCTGTTCGACGGGGGGTGCTTGCTCGACGATGACGTGCGCGTTGGTGCCGCCGATGCCGAAGGCAGAGACTCCGGCCCGACGCGGCCGACCAGTCTCAGGCCACACCCTCGACTCCGACAACAACCCAACCCCAGAACCCTCCCACACCACACCCGACGAACCCACACCCACATGCAACGACCTCGGCAACACCCCATACCGCATCGCCATCAACATCTTGATCACACCCGCCACCCCCGCAGCAGCCTGACTATGACCAATATTCGACTTCACCGAACCCAACCACAACGGCTCCCCCACCCGAGAACCCCCATACACCCCCATCAACGCCCCCACCTCCACCGGATCACCCAACACCGTCCCCGTCCCATGACCCTCCACCACATCCACATCCCCCGACACCAACCCCGCATCCACCAACGCCGCACCGATAACCCGCTCCTGCGACGGACCACTCGGCGCCGTCAAACCATTCGACGCACCATCCTGATTCACCGCCGAACCACGCAACACCCCCACCACCGAATGCCCACAACGCACCGCATCCGACAAACGCTCCAACACCAACACACCCAAACCCTCAGACCAACCAGTCCCATCCGCCCCCTCCCCATACGACTTACACCGACCATCAGGCGCCAACCCACGCTGCCGCGAAAACTCCACGAACACACCGGGAGTCGCGAGGACGGTGACACCGGCCGCGATGGCCATGGCGCACTCTCCCCGGCGCAGCGACTGCATCGCCAGATGGATCGCCACCAACGACGACGAACACGCCGTATCCACCGTGATCGCCGGCCCCGTCAACCCGAACGAATACGCCACCCGACCCGACACCACGCTGCCCGCCGAACCGGTGCCCCAGTAGCCACTGAGATCACTGATCGTGCGGGTGGCGATCTCATAGTCCCGGTACATCGCCCCGGCGAAGACGCCGGTGTCGCTGCCCCGCAACGACACCGGATCGATACCCGCATCCTCGAACGCCTCCCACACCCCCTCCAACAACAACCGCTGCTGCGGATCCATCGCCAA
>NZ_JBHSDL010000027.1:0-4248 GCF_042650145.1 Nocardia halotolerans
GGAGTCGAGGGTGTGGCCTGAGACTGGTCGGCCGCGTCGGGCGGGGGTGTCGTCGTTCGGGGTGTCGGGGACGAACGCGCATGTGATCCTGGAACAGCCACCTGCCCCTGAACCCGATCAGGTCAGCGAACTGCGGCCATCCGATGCGCCGCCGAACGTGTTCACCGCCGGTCCCGTGGTGTGGGTGCTGTCCGCCAAATCGACAGGGGCGCTGGCTGGTCAGGCTCGACGGCTGCGCGATATGGTCGGCGCGGATGCCGACCTGGATCCGGTGGACATCGCCTATTCGCTGGCAACCACCCGAGCGCGACTTGCCCACCGCGCGGTGATCGTCGGGACGGATCGCGCGGACCTGTTGGCCGGACTGGACGCGGTCGCACAGGGCCGGACCGAGGTCGCCGATCGCCCAGAGGTGCGAGTCGTTACCGGCCGTGCGGACCGCGCAGGTCGAGTGGGCTTCGTCTTCCCTGGTCAGGGCACGCAATGGGAACGGATGGCGGTCGAACTGCTCGACCACTCGCCGGTGTTCGCCGCGCGGATGGCGGAGTGCGCGAACGCGCTGGCTCCCCACACCGAGTGGTCACTGTTCGAGGTGCTGCGATCGGCCCCGGGCGCGCCGCCGCTGGACCGGGTGGATGTCATCCAGCCCGTGTTGTTTTCGATGATGGTCTCGTTGGCGGCGTGCTGGGAATCCTTCGGTGTGCGCCCGGCCGGTGTCGTGGGCCACTCCCAGGGCGAGATCGCGGCGGCCTGCGTCGCCGGGGCGTTGTCGCTGACCGACGCGGCCATGATCGTCGCCGTGCGGAGCCAATTGATCCAGCAGGAGTTGGACGGCGCTGGGGCGATGCTCTCGATCGTGGAGTCGGAGGCGCGGGTCCGTGAACTGCTGGCCGGGGTGCGGGATCGGATCTCGATCACCGCCATCAACGGTCCACAGTCGGTGGTGGTGGCCGGTGATCCGCAGTCCCTGGCGAAATTCGAGCGAGTCCTCGCTCGCGCCGGAATCATGCGCTGGATGGTGCCCGGGGTGGACTTCGCCGCCCATTCCCCTGCGGTCGCGGCCGTGGAGAACCGACTGATCCGGGAACTCGCCACGATTTGGCCGCACGAGGCCGACATCGCGTTCTACTCCACCGTATCCGGCACCGCCATGGCAGCGGAAACGCTCGACGGCGCGTACTGGTACCGCAACCTGCGCGAACCGGTCCGATACGAAGCCGCGACCCGGGCACTGCTCGCCGACGGGCACGATGTGGTCATCGAGGTGAGTAGTCATCCCGTCCTCACTCTCGGCACCGAGGGAACGATCGCGGACGCGGGTGCGCGAGCCCAGGTGATCGGCACCCTGCACCGCGACGACGGGGGGCAACGGCGGATGCTGACCGGCCTGGCCGAAGCGTTCGTCGCGGGGGCGCAGGTGCAGTGGCCGGCACTGTTCGCCGGACGCGCGGTTCGGCAGGTGAGTCTGCCGACCTATGCCTTCGAACGCCGACGTTTCTGGGCGAGCTCGGCGGCGATCGATGATCCGCGTGCGCTCGGCCTACATCCGGCCGCCCATCCCCTACTGAACGGATCGGTACGGTTGGCCAACGGCTCGGGTTGGCTGTACACCGGCCGCTGGTCGGTGGATCGATACCCGTGGCTCGCTGATCATTCGGTCTTCGGAGAGGTCGTGGTCTCGGGCACCACGCTCGTCGAACTCGCGGTAGCGGCGGGCACCAGGATCGGGTGCCCGGTATTGAGCGAACTCGTACTGGAGGCGCCGCTGGTTGTTCCCGTGGCCGCGACGATCGCAGTGCAGGTGTGGATAGGCGAGGCCGATGAGCAGGGCCGAGCCGGCTACAGCGTGCATTCCGGCACCGACGACGAGATGAGCCACGACGCCTGGGTCTGCCATGCGACCGGCACGCTGAGCGTCGACACGGACTCTGCCGACGTTGTGGATCCCGGTGACGCCGCCGATCGCGACGAGTGGCCGCCCGCGCGGGCGCAACGCGTCGGGATCGACGGGTGGTACGAGGCACTGGATGGACGCGGGATCGGATACGGGCCGATGTTCCGCGGGTTGCGTGCGCTCTGGCGGGCGGGCGACGAAGTGTATGCCGAGATCGAAACCACGGGTGCGCCCGAGGGATTCCTGGTGCATCCGGGCACACTGGACAGCACTCTGCACGCGGCATCGCGCGCCGCGCAGGACGAGGAACTCGACCCGGCCGCCGGGGTCGAGCTGCCGTTCGCCTGGTCGGGGATCCGGCTGCAACACAGCGGCGAGCCCGGTGTGCTCCGAGCGCGGCTACGCCGGACCGGGCCGAACACCGTGCGGATGGTGGCCACAGATGAGCAAGGGCGCGTGGTCGTTTCGGTGGAGTCGGTGACGGCGCGCCGGATCTCGGCCGCGCAGCTGAGCGCTTCGCGCCGGGCCGAATCCCTCTACGTTCTGGACTGGCTCGCCGGGCCGGCCCCGCAGCCGTCCGTTGAGCCGACGGCAGTGCTCGACGCAGCGATCGGTGCCGAACACGCTTCGTTCGGCACCGGGGCCCGGTGGTACGCCGACATCGCGGCGGTGGCCGCCGACGCGGACCGGCGGCCCGAGACGGTGGTCGCCGTGCCCGCACCGGCGGACGCTTCGGTGCCCACTGGGGTGCGGGCCGTAACCCGGCGGGTGCTGGCGCTGGTGCGGCAGTGGCTGGATGCACCGGAACTGGCCGGCTCCCGCCTGGTCTTGGTCACCAACGGCGCCATTGCCGTGGACGCGGATGCGCCGCCGGATATTTCGGTCGCCCCGGTCTGGGGGTTGCTGCGCAGTGCGCAGGCCGAACACCCCGATCGGTTCGTCCTGGTCGATGTCGATATCGACCCGGCACGTGATCCGGCGGGCTGGCTGCGCAGTGTGCGGACAGCCATCGCGGCGGGGGAGGCGCAGGTCGCCGTGCGCGACGGACGGGTGCTGCGCCCGCGGCTGCGGCCGGCCCCGGCCGCCGACCCAGCGGCGTCCAGCGTGTTCGACAGTGCATCGACGGTGCTGATCACCGGTGGCACCAGCGGCCTCGGCGCGCTGCTCGCACGCCACCTGGTGCTGGCGCACGGTGTGCGGCATCTCGTGCTGGCGAGCAGGCGCGGTCCCGCCTCCCCTGGAATCGCCGAGCTGACCGCGGAACTCGGCACGGCGGGCGCTGACGTGCGCGTCGTCGCCTGCGATGTCGCCGATCGCGATGCAGTCACCGAGATGATCGCCGCGATCGGACCCGACGCGCCGCTGCGCGTGGTGGTCCACACCGCCGGTGTCCTGGCGGACGCGACGATCGCGACGCTGACCACCACCCAACTGGACCGGGTGCTGGCCGCGAAGGTGGACGCCGCGTGGAATCTGCACGAAGCCACCGCGCACCTCGATCTGTCCGGGTTCGTGCTCTTCTCTTCGGCCTCGGGTCTGCTCGGCAGCCCTGGGCAGGCGAATTACGCTGCGGCGAACGTCTTC
This sequence comes from Nocardia halotolerans, assembly GCF_042650145.1. Taxonomy (NCBI): domain Bacteria; kingdom Bacillati; phylum Actinomycetota; class Actinomycetes; order Mycobacteriales; family Nocardiaceae; genus Nocardia; species Nocardia halotolerans. Next base: position 3,479 of record NZ_JBHSDL010000027.1, read on the forward strand.
TTGGACGCGCTGGCACAGACCCGACGCACCGCTGGGCTGCCCGGCACCTCGCTGGCTTGGGGCTACTGGGCCATGCGAACCGGCATGACCGGTGAGCTGCGTGACACCGATGTGGCGCGGCTCGCCGCGCTCGGTGTCCTCGCGTTGCCGGTGGAGGAGGGCTTGGCGCTGTTCGACGCGGCGGAGAGCGGCGCGGCCGCAGTGGTGAGCCCGGTCCGTTTCGATATCGGCGCACTGCGTGCGCTCGCGCGTGCCGCGACCTTGCCCGCGGTTCTCGACACACTGATCCCGGTTCGCGCGCAGGAGCGCGACGGCGCCGAGCCCGCGGCGAGACTGCGCACCCAGTTGGCCGGTCTGCCGGCCGCAGACCGAGAACAGTATCTGCTGCAGGCTGTTTCGGCCGAGGTGGCCGCAGTACTACATCATGGAGATGCCGGGGCGATCGAACCCGAGCGGGCCCTATCGGAGCTGGGACTGGATTCGCTGGCCGCGGTCCAGCTGCGCAACCGGCTCGCGGCCGCGACGGGGCTGGCACTGCCGCCGACTCTCGTCTTCGACCACCCAACGGCTGCGGCTGTCACCACCGACCTGCTGGAACTGCTCGAGCCTGCCCGGGCCACCGGACAACGGTCGGCCGCGCCGGCCGGACAGCTGAGCGCTCCCGACGAGCCCATTGCGGTGGTCGGAATGTCGTGCCGTTATCCGGGCAATGTGGAGTCCGCGCAGGGTTTGTGGGATCTGGTCGCGAACGGCGTCGACGCGATCTCGGG
>NZ_JBHSDL010000028.1:0-250225 GCF_042650145.1 Nocardia halotolerans
GTACTAATAGGCCGAGGGCTTACTATCGAAGGTGTTACGCGTCCACTGTGCGGTATCTGAAACAACAGACACTGCAGCAAACCTGATTGATCGGGTCCCCGTTTTGGGGGTTTGGTTGGTGGGGAGCGCTGTCTGGTTTCGTAGTGTTACGGCGGTTATAGCGGTGGGGAAACGCCCGGTCCCATTCCGAACCCGGAAGCTAAGGCCACCTGCGCCGATGGTACTGCACTCGACAGGGTGTGGGAGAGTAGGTCACCGCCGGACAATTATTGTGAAGAGGCCCTCCAGCTGATGCTGGAGGGCCTTTTTGCGTCGATTGTCCCATCTTCGCACCGTGCCAAGATGAGAATGGCCAATATTTCAGAAGTACTCCCGATGGCTTCTCGCGTCCGCCACGATTATGTGACGTCGTTTCTGGAGGTCACCATGGATTGGCTGTTCACCCACAAGACCCTGCGTCGCGGCGCTGTCGCACTCGTGCTGCCCGCCGCCCTCGTCGGCGCGCTCGTCACCGCGGCTCCCGCGTTGGCAGGGCCGCCCGCTCCTGATCCACTGGCCGGCGTCGGCGACGGCGTCACCCACGGCGTCCTCGGCACCGTGCGCTCGGTGGCCGATGTGGCGGGCTTTCAACTGCCCGACACCTACGGACCCGAGACGGCCATCGTGGTTCTCGGCTACGGGCTGCAACCCGATGGCACCATGCGCGCCGAACTGAGCAACCGGCTGCACGCCGCGCTGGTGCAAGCCTTCATGTCGCCCGCTTCACCGGTGATCGTGACCGGCGGCAACCCGCGCAACGGGCGGACCGAAGCACAGGTGATGGCGGACTGGTTGCACGTGCGTGGAGTGGCCAGGCACCGGCTGCACACCGAGTCCGAAGCCGGTTCCACCGTGCAGAACGCGAAGTTCTCGGCTGCGCTGATGGCAGCCCTGGGTGTGCACAAGGCCGTGCTGATCACCTCCGCCGACCATATGCGCCGGGCGCTGGAGAACTTCCTGGACGCGGGTGTGCCGGTGATCGCCACCATGACCCCGGATACCGCGCCGCTGTGGGCGCAGCCCTATGGTGCGGGCAGCTAGCTCATAGCCGCACCGAAGTCGGTGCCGAGGTCTACGATTCGTCTGGCGCCGCCGCGGGGTGTGGCGGCGCGCGGAAAGACAGGGGTTTTTGTGATGGACAGGCCGGCGTGGGCACCAGAGGGCGTCGATATGCAGCAACCGAGCCCGGCTCGGATGTATGACGCCCTGCTGGGCGGCTCGCACAATTTCGCGGTGGACCGGATGGCCGCCGAGATGGGGGTGCAGTTGGTCCCCGATCTGCCCCGGCTGGCGCTGAGCAACCGCGCTTTCCTGCGGCGGGCGGTGCGGTTCATGCTCGACGCAGGTATCCGACAGTTCCTCGACATCGGCTCCGGCATCCCCACCGCTGGCAATGTGCACGAGATCGTGCACGAACTCGACCCGCAGGCCCGGGTGCTCTACGTCGACATCGACCCGGTCGCCGTGGTGCATTCGCGAACCATCCTGGCCGGCAGTGAGCGGGCGGGTGCGATCGAAGCCGACCTGCGCAAGTCCGATGATCTGCTCGCGGCGGTGCGCGCGACCGGACTCATCGATTTCGACGAGCCGGTCGGTCTGCTGCTGATCGCGGTACTGCACCTGGTGGCCGACGAGGACGATCCGGCGGGCAAGGTGGCCGCGCTGCGGGATGCGGTGGTGCCTGGCAGTTTCATAGCCATTTCACACCTGACCTCCGAGCTTCGTCCCGAAGACGCCGGTAAGCTGGGTGAGCACTCGGCGAACGAAACCAAGATCGGAATCCAGTTCCGGACCAAGGACGCGATCGCCGCGATGTTCGAGGGATGGGACATGGTCGACCCCGGGGTGGTGGAACTGCCTTCGTGGCGGCCGGAGTCCGAACGGGATCAGCACGAGCAGCCTGGCCGGTCATTGGGCCTGGGTGGAGTCGCGCGCAAAGCATGAGCCGCCGGCACGGCGGTGCGATGAACGATGACAGGGCGGATGAGCAGTGGGGTCGTGGGAGCTGGCGCAGCGGTGGGCAGATGCCCTCGACGGTGTCGTTGCCCCCACCCTGAATCGCTCTCAGATCGAGGAGATGCTCGCCGCCCTGTGCACCGGCCTGATCGACGCCGCTCGCGGCGGCGAGGACCCCGACATCGCCCGGCGGGCGGCGCGGATGCTGGTCGCCGCGAACTACCGTGACCCGGCCGCGGTGAGTCGTACGGTCCGGGTGATCTGCTCGGATCTGGTCGAGGTGGCCGCCGACGGATCCGACGACCCGGCCTGGCCCGATATCAGCGACCGCGCGATCGTCTTGGCCGGTGACTTCGCGGCGGGTTTCACCGCGGCGCTGCGCGGGGCCGCGCTGGCCGAACAGGAGGCGACCCTGGCGGCCGTGCTGGCCGCCGCGGAGGAAGCCGAGAACCGCCGGGCGCTGTCGGAAGCGCGGTTCGAGGCGGTGTTCGACGGGGCGCTGGTGGGCATCGGGACTGTCGATATGACCGGTCAGGTGGTGAATTGCAATGCCACTCTGGCCCACATGCTGGGGCAGACTCCGGAAACCATGCCCGGGCGCACCGTGGCCGACATCCTGGGGCCGCAGAATCTCAATGCCGCGTTCATCGAACTGCAGCGCATGGTCGCCGGTGAATCCGAGAGTTTCCGCACCGAAACCGAGCACCTGCACACCGACGGCCGCGTCACCGCGATCGACCTGTCGATGTCGGCTGTGCGCGATGCCGAGGGCGCGATCCAGTTCCTGATCGGTGTGGCGGTCGACGTCACCGAACGCAAGCAACTCGCCGACCAGCTGTGGCACGACGCGAACCACGACGCGCTCACCGGTCTGCCGAACCGTCCGCACCTGTTCAGCCGACTCGCTGAGGCCGCGTCGCCGATCGGGGTGTGTTACCTGGATCTCGACGGGTTCAAGGAGATCAACGACCTGTGGGGGCACACGATCGGGGACCGGGTGCTGCGGGTGGTCAGCGCCCGGCTGCGCGACACAGTGGGTCCGCTCGGCGCGCTGCCCGCCCGCATCGGTGGCGACGAGTTTCTCGTGCTCGTCGAAAGGTGTGCCGGCGAAGGGCAATTGAACGATCTGGCCGACGAGTTGATGACCGCTCTTGCGGCGCCACTGGAAGTGAACGGTCATATGCTCGCGGTCGGGGTGAGTATCGGCGTCGCCTATTTCGACGAACCACCCGCGGCCGCAGACGAATTGATGCATGCCGCCGATGCGGCGATGTACCGCAACAAACACGACGCGCGGGCCGCGATCCGGCCACGCGGTGCGCACCGCACCGGGCCCGCGCTGGGTCAGACCAGCTGACCGTCGCGGCGTGCGGCGCGTGCCAGTGACCGATCGCGCTGTTCCTCGAAGCGCACCACGTCGGTGCGCAACCGGTCGAGGAAGGCGGCGAGTTCCTCGCGTGCCTGTTCGCCGCGCGCGCTGAAGTCGTTGCGCTCGAAGATGTTCCATTTGCGCAGCACCGGCAGCAGGACCTCCTCGAGATGCTGGCGCAGGTCGTAGATGCCGTGCTTGGCCATCAGTACACCGTTGCGCCGCCAGCCCGGCATGCCCGCACCGGGCATCTGGAAACCCTGCACGATCGTGGCGATGGCCTCCATGGTCTGGTCGGGCGCCAGGTCGAGCGCGGCGGCGCACAGGTTGCGGTAGAAGATCATGTGCAGGTTCTCGTCGGCGGCGATGCGGGCCAGCATGCGATCGGCGATCGGGTCGTCGCAGACGCGGCCGGTGTTGCGGTGGCTGACCCGGGTGGCCAGTTCCTGGAAGGTCACGTAGGCCACGGAGAAGAGGAATCCCGCGCCGGAGGCCACCTTGATGTCGAAGCCGGCCGCCTTCTGATCGACCACCGACATCGCCGAATACCCGTTGGTCATATGGACCATTCGCGCCTGCTCGAGCGCCACCGGGTCGACGCCGCGGGTGACGACGAGGTAGTCGCGCATCGCGATGCCGTGCCGGTTCTCCTCGGCGGTCCAGCGACCGACCCAGGTGCCCCACGCCCCGTCCTTGGAGAAGTTCTCGGCGATCTCACGGTGGTAGGAGGGCAGATTGTCCTCGGTGAGCAGGTTGGTGATCATCGCCGCCTTGGCGAGCTCGCTCAGTGCGGATTGTTCAGGCGCCCAATCGATCCCGCCCATCGCCGCGAAGTTGCGGCCGCGGTCCCACGGCACGTAGTCGTGTGGATGCCAGTCCTTGGCCATCGCCGAATGGCGGTTCACATTCGCGGCGGCGACGTCTTCCAGTTCGATCAGCAGTTCCAGTTGGGTGAGGTTCCTGGCCACGCTCGTTCCCTTTCCATGCGGTGAAAAGTTAGAGTTGCGCTGGTCCGGTAGTGTTGCCCGTCGTCGCCGAGAATAGACCCGGCGCAACGTCCCTCCGAACGACACGGTGCGGAGGGCACTGTTTCTGAATTTGGGCGCGTCGCGCCGAGTACCTATACGCTCCACCAGTTCAGCTCCATCAGCGGTTCCCGATCAGTCGTGGCATAGCTAGAGAGAGTGAGCGAAAAATTATGACGGACATCGTGGTCACGAGCCTGGCGGCGACCACGTCGATCGCGGGCGACGTCGACTCGACCTGGAAGGGTCTGCTCAACGGCGAGAGCGGGATCGACGTCCTGGAGGACTCCTTCATCGACGACTTCGAGTTGCCGGTCCGCATCGGCGGTCATCTGAAAGTGTCGCCGGCGACCTGCCTCACCCGTGAGGAGGCGCGCAAACTGTCCTATGTCGAGCAGATGGCGGTGGCCCTCGGCCGCGAGGTGTGGCGCAACGCGGGCAGTCCCGAGGTCGATCGCGACCGGCTCGGCGTCTCGGTGGGCACCGGTCTCGGTGGCGCCGAATCGTTGATCTACGCCCGCGACCGGCTGCGCAACGGCGGCTACCGCAAGGTTTCGCCGCTGACCGTGCAGGCCATCATGCCCAACGGTCCGGCCGCCTGCGTGGGGATCGAATTGGGCGCGCGCGCCGGTGTTTCCACGCCCGTCTCGGCCTGTTCGTCGGGTTCGGAAGCGATCGCCAACGCGTGGCGGATGATCATGATGGGCGACGCCGACGTGGTGGTGACCGGCGGGGTGGAAGGCTCCATCCAGGCGGTGCCGATCGCGGCATTCACCCAGATGCGGGCCATGAGCACCCGCAATCACGACCCCAAGGCCGCCTCCCGGCCCTTCGACGCCGACCGTGACGGGTTCGTCTTCGGTGAGGCGGGCGCGATGATGGTGATCGAGACCGAAGAACACGCCAAGGCGCGTGGGGCGACCATCCACGCGCGGCTGCTCGGCGCCGGGATCACCTCCGACGGATTCCACCTCGTCGCACCGGATCCCGAGGGCACCGGCGCGGCCAGGGCGATGGCGCGGGCGATGCAGACCGGTGGGATCAGCCGCACCGATGTCACCCACATCAACGCCCATGCCACCGCCACGCCCATCGGCGACACCGCCGAAGCCAATGCGATCGGCAAAGCGATCGGTTCGCACGCCTCGGTGTACGCGCCGAAATCAGCGCTCGGGCATTCGATCGGCGCGGTCGGCGCGCTGGAATCGGTGCTGACGGTGCTCAGCGTGCGCGACAGCATCGTGCCGCCCACGCTGAATCTGGACAACCAGGACCCCGAGATCGATCTCGACGTGGTGTCCGGGCAGGCCAGGCGTGGCCGGATCGACTACGCGGTGAACAACTCGTTCGGCTTCGGCGGGCACAACGTGGCGATCGCCTTCGGGCGCTATTGACGCCTGCCCCGCGGCCACTACTCATTGCACGAGTTCGGCCTCTCGGTGAGGCATTGTGCGTTGAAAAGGACAGGGAATGATCGGCGATACTTTCGACGACTATGTGGACGAACAGGGCGCTATCCGGATTCCCGGCGACCAGACCTTGATCGACTTCGTCGACAAACACAGCGAGGCCAACGGGGATGAACTGGCCTATCGCTTCATCGACTATTCGCGCGAACGTGAGGGGGAATATCAGGAACTGACCTGGCGCGAATTCGGCGTCCGGCTGCGCGCGGTGGCGGCCCGGCTGCAACAGGTGACCCGGCCCGGTGACCGGGTGGCGGTGCTGGCGCCGCAGGGCCTGGACTATGTGGTGGCGCTGTTCGCCGCGGTGTACGCGGGCAATGTGGCCGTGCCGCTGTTCGATCCGGAGGAACAGGGGCACAGTGACCGGTTGCACGCGGTGCTCGGTGACTGCGAACCGGCCGCGGTGCTCACCGTCGGCACCGCGGCGGCGGGAGTACGCAAGTTCTTCCGGGAACAACCGGCCGCGCAACGGCCGCGGATCATCGCGGTCGAGGCGATCCCCGACACTGTCGGCGCCACCTGGCACCGGCCCGATATCGGCATCGACAGCGTGGCCTACCTGCAATACACCTCCGGCTCCACCAGGGTGCCCGCCGGTGTGGAGATCACCCATCGTTCGGTGGGTACCAACCTGCTGCAGATGATCGATGCCATCGGCATCACCGAAAACGCGCGCGGGGTCACCTGGCTGCCACTGTTCCACGACATGGGGCTGCTCACGGTGATCCTGCCGACCATCGGCGGCAAGTTCATCACCATCATGTCGCCGAGTGCGTTCGTGCGCAGGCCCGCCCGCTGGATCAAGGAACTCGCCGCTCAGCCCGACGGTGCCGAGATCTATTCGGCCGCACCGAACTTCGCGTTCGAACACGCGGCGACGCGGGGCTTGCCGAAGGGTGACGAGTCGCTGGATCTGTCCAACGTGATCGGCCTGATCAACGGTAGCGAACCGGTGTCGGTGTCCTCGATGCGCAAGTTCAACGAGGCGTTCGCGCCGTTCGGCTTGTCCAAGACCGCGATCAAACCCTGCTACGGGATGGCCGAGGCGACCCTGTTCGTGTCGGCGACCAAGCGTGAGGACGAGGCCAGGGTCGTCTACGTCGACCGGGGGCAGCTCAACGCGGGCCGGATGGTGCCCGTCGACGAGCACTCACCCCAGGCGGTCGCGCAGGTGTCGTGCGGTTATGTGGCGCGCTCGCAGTGGGCGGCGATCGTGGATCCCGAGACCGGGGCCGAGCGACGCGACGGCGAGGTCGGCGAGATCTGGTTGCACGGCGACAACATGGGCGTCGGGTACTGGGGGCGGCCGGGGGAGACCGCGGCGACCTTCCACAACCGGATCCTCGCCCGCAATCCGGCGGGCAGCCGGGCCGAAGGCGCACCCGATGACGCGAAGTGGATGCGCACCGGTGATTTCGGCGCCTACCACGACGGTGAACTCTTCATCACCGGCCGGGTGAAGGATCTGGTCATCGTCGACGGCCGCAACCACTATCCGCAGGACCTCGAGTACTCGGCGCAGGAGGCGAGCAGCGCGTTGCGGCCGGGCTTCATCGCGGCGTTCTCGGTGACGGCGGGAGAGCTGCCCGCGCCGGTACGGGCGGCGGGTGCCGCCGCCGACGATGCGGCCGAGCAGCTGGTGATCGTGGCCGAACGGGGGACGGGCGCGGCGAAACTCGATCCCGAGCCGATCGTGGACACCGTGCGGGCGGCCATCGCGAGCAGGCACGGAGTGACCGTGCGGGATCTGCTGCTGGTGCCCGCGGGTTCGATTCCGCGCACCTCCAGCGGCAAGATCGCGCGGCGGGCGTGTAAGGCCGCGTATCTGGACGGCACGCTGCGTGGTGGGCACCGTCAGCAGGCCTACCCGGACGCGCCGCAGGACTGAATCCGTCGGCGGATGTTCGGCCACCGGGAAACCCGGTGGCCGAACCAGTCCGGATCACGGCAACGCGCCGGCCACGGCTCGCCCCCGTCGCCGTTCCGCCGCACCACCTTTGCGACCCCGCGCGGGGTCACCCCTGTGCCCGCTGCCGGTCAGCTCTGCAGGTTGACCTCGACATCGAGCGAAAGATTGATCTTGTCGCCGATCACGGCGCCGCCGTCGGCCATCGGCATGTCGGTGGTGATGCCGAAATCACGCCGGTTGATGGTGGCGGTGGCGGTGAAACCGGCGACGGGCGCGTCGGCCATGCCGGGACCGGTGCCGAGGAACTCGACGTCGAGGGTCACCGGGTGGGTGGTGCCGGCGATGGTGAAGTCGCCGGTGAGGCTGAATTCGTTGCTCAGCGCCTTGAAGCCGGTGGCTTTGAAGGTGGCCTTCGGGTACTCGGCGACGTCGAAGAAGTCGGCGGTGGCCAGGTGGGCGTCGCGCTGCGGGTTGTCGGTGGTCACCGACTCGACGTTGATCTCGGCGTCGGCGTCGGCGCTGCCGTCGGGGTGCACGACGAGGGTGCCGGAGAAATCGGTGAACCGGCCGCGCACCTTGCTGACCATCAGGTGACGGACGGCGAACTGCAAACTGGAATGGGCCGGATCGATGACCCAGGTTCCCGCGGACAAACCTTTGCTGGGTGCCGACATGTTCTCTCCTCACTGGACGATCCGGCCGCGAACGGCCGACGGGTGTGCAGCGATAACGGACCCAGCCTAGCCGCGCGTGCAGGTCCGGTCAGTCCTCGCTGCTCGCCCGATCACCCAGGAAACGCAGCAGGGCGGGCTCGGTGGAAGTGAACCGGTCCACTTCCTGGCCACCGGTGCATTCGAACAGTCCGACGGTGACGCTGTCACCGCGGCGCGACAGCACCCGCCAGATGGCGCCGGAGTCCTGCCAGCGGCGCAGGGCGGCGATGTGGTCGGTACTCACAGTCGTTCACGGTAGTTCGCGGCGACCAGCGCGAGACAGCCCGCGGCGATCAGCGCGGTCACCAGATACATGGCGGGGTAGCCGAAGCCGAAGCCGCCGTGCAGGGCCGACAGCACCGCGGGCACGCCGAAACCGAGGTAGCTCACCGAATAGAACACCGCGGTGAGCCCGGCGAGGTCGCCGGGGCCGGCGATCCGTTCGATCTGCTGCAGGCCCGCGACCAGGCCGATGCCGTAGCCGCTGCCGAGCACGACGGCGGTGAGCAGGGTGAGCCCGATGGTCAGGCTCGACGCGGTCCACGCGGCCAGCAGCATTCCGGCGGTGAGCAGCACCAATGCCACCACCGCGGCGCGTGCGGTGCCGGGCCGGTCGATGCGCCGCGCCACCGACTGGATGGTGAAACCGCAGCCGAGGGTCACCATGGTGACGAGGGCGGAGAACGCGATCGGGGCCTGCTGCACGTGCGGCAGCATGAGCGTGGGCAGCACCGCGTAGGCGGTCGCGTTGGCGGTGAACAGCCACAGCGCGATCGGCACCGCCACCCGCAGGAAACGGCGATGCCCGGCGGCGGGAATCTTCAGGTCCTCGCGCAGCCGGGCCGGGTGCACCGGCCGCGTGACGGTTTCGGGTGCGGTGCTCAGCCAGACGGTGGCCATTACGCACAGCGCCACGTTGACCAGGTACGCGGCGGAATCGGGCAGCGGACCCCATTGCGCCAGGACCCCGGCCACTCCCGCGCCGAGGGCGAACCCGGCGGTCAGGCTCATCGCCGATCGTCGCGCACCCACGCCGGCGGCGGCCGCGGCGAACGGTGGCTGGGACAGCTCTTTGAGCCAGCTGCCACCGACTGCCATCGCCAGCCCCAGCGCGACACCGGACAGCATCCGCCCGGCGGCCAGCATCGGCACCGAGTCCGCGCCCGCGGCGAGCAGCAGCGAACCGGCCGCGGCGACGAGCGGGGCGGGCAGCATCAGCCGTCGGCGACCGAGCCGGTCCGAGAGCGGGCCGCCGATGAGCAGCGAGGGCACGATGCCGAGCACGTAGTAGAACAGCAGCAGGTCGACCGCCGTGGCGGCCAGACCATGACTCTTGTACATCACCAGCAGCGGGGTGAACTCGTTGCCGCCCCATGCAATCGCGACGATCGCGGCCGCCACCGCACGCCAGGCGCGGGCCCGGGTATCGCGAACAGCACCGGGCCGCTCGCTGGTGAGAATCGCCATCACAGGCCCTTTCCGTCGTGCGCGCACCGGGGAACGCGCACGGGGCGAAATGGTGGCAACCGGTCTCATTTTAGGCGCGGGCGGTGGCTGTATTACCGTCGGGTAGTGCGTGAACTGCGGATGGGTTGTGCGATGTGGACCCACCCGCGGTGGCAGCAACGGCTGCCCGCGCCGGGTGTGCGGTTGCGTGCCTACGCCGGGCACTGCGGCGCGGTGGAGGGCAACACCACCTTCTACGCCACGCCGTCGGCGTCGACCGTCGAGTCGTGGGCGGCCCAGACCGAGCCCGACTTCCGGTTCGTGCTCAAACCGCCCAGGGCTGTGACCCACGAGCGCAGGTTGGTCGACGCGCACGCCGAACTCGCGGCCTTTCTCGATGTGATGGCCCCGCTCGGCCCACGGGTGCACGCGTTGTGGTTGCAGCTGCCCGCGTCCTTCGGGCCGACCGAACTGGGCGCGCTGGCCCGGTTCCAGCGCCACCTGCCCGCGGGTTTGCGATGCGCGGTGGAGGTGCGGCATCCGGCGTTCTTCACCGATGAGCGGGCCGCGGTGCAGCTGGAACGGGTGCTGGGGCGGATCGGCGCCGAATGGGTGCCCTTCGACACGACCGTACTGTTCGACGGTCCGGCCGCTGACCCCTCCGAGTTCGAGGCGCGGGCGAAGAAACCCCGGGTGCCGCGTCGGCTGCGCGCGCTGACCGAGTACCCGATCGTGCGCTACCACGGCCGCGCCGACGCGGACCGCACCGTGGCGGGGTGGGCACCGTGGATCGATACGGTCGCCGAGTGGCTGCGTGAGGGCCGCTCGCCGACGGTGTTCGTGCACACCCCCGACAACGCCGCCGCGCGGGGCCTGGCGCGCCGATTCCACGACGAGGTGCGCGCAGTATTGCCCGGCCTGCCGCCACAGCCCATCCCCGAACCGGACGAGCCGATGACGCTGTTCTGATCGCTACCGCCCTGACCTGCACCGGTTTTCGGGACGTCTGTCGGACCCCCGTGGCATGCTGTGCGCGACCGCTGGGGAGTGGGTGGGCAGACTCGGAGGGGACGAGCTATGTCTACGGATCGAACGTCGTTGTCGCCTGCGCCGCACTGCGAGCCGCAGCTGGAGAACCGGGTCACCGGACACCGGTATTCCGCGGAACCTCTTGCACCGCATCGGATCACCTCGCCCGCTCGGCGGCGCACCACACACGGCACCCCCGCGGGCATTCGCCGGGCGGTACGTTCGGCGTGCGTGCGCGGCGCGCCGCCGGCCGCCGAGCCGGAAACGGACGCGATGCGATTCGCCGAGCAGGTGCTACGGCTGGTGCTCGAGGTGATCGACCGCCGACGGCAGGTCGGGCAGTTGCGGGCTCTCATCGATCCGCTGGTCGGATCGGTGCTCGTGACGATGCTCGCGCGCAATCTGGCGCCGGGCCGGTCGCTGGGCACCGCGAGCCTGACCCGGGTGCGCCAGACCGCGTCGCAGCCGGGTGCGGCGGAAATCTTCGCCTCGTATCAGCGGGGGGACCGCACCTTCGCGATCGCCGGGCGCATCGAATCGGTGAAAGGGACGTGGCGGCTGGTCGCGCTACGGCTGTACTGAGGCCGGAGACGGTCCCCGCCGCCCGAGAGCGGGGACCGGATGCCGCGCCGGACCTGGGGGAGGATGGGGGAGTTACCCCAGCGCGGCGGTGGTGTGTGGCGCGCCCTACCGTTGACGGTCTCGGACAGCGCACCAGCTGCTATTCGGTGCGTGGGTCGTCCCGGCTCGGTTGTGCCCCATCGCTTTCGGATGATCCGTCCGGTAGCCGCCGGGCGCCGTTTGCCACCTCGACGATGAGATCGGCGTAGCCGCAGGCCAATTCGTGCAGACGCGACTGAGCGGTGCGCAGTTCGCTGTCCGCGTCGCAGGACAGTGCCCGATAGGCGAGGGCGGCGAAATGGGCCATGCGATCGACCACGGCGCCGATGCTCTCGGTGTGCAACGGCGCCGTAGTGGCGGCCGCCGGGGCGCGCAGCAGCACCCACCGGTCGATCTCGCAGACCAGCCGGGCCCGCTCCCAGTCGATCGCGCCGGTATCACCGGGCACCAGTTGTTCGCGGCGTTCGTGCAGCACGGCCAGATCGTGTGCCGCCCGCAGCAGCGGGTCGCTGTCACCGGCGACCCCGCACACCGCCTGCATCATCGCGGCACGGGAGGGCAGTGCCGGTCGCGCGTGCGCTGCGGAACTGTCGCCGTCCGTGTCCACTGTCGCCGCACCGTCCTCGTCCCGTTCCCGCCGCTTCCCCAGAGACATTCGGCTCGGCGGCGAGCCCGGATCGGTACGCGCTGAATCACCACCCGTGGGCGAGGTGTCCCGCCCAGGGGCGACCCACAGCGGCTCCGCAGCCGATGAGCACCTCGATCGCGCGAGATACCCTGCTACACAGCTCGACCGCGGGGAACGACGAAGTGGACAGGCATGGACTGCGATATCAAGACCGCCATCGAATCGCTGCACGATGACCTGGCCACCTGGCTGGGCTCGCAAGCTTGCGATGCGGTGTTCGAACGCTTCGCCGCCGCGCAGCACCGGTCTTTTTCGATGGTGACCACGGCAGGTGAAACCCTGCGGCGCGACGAATTGCTGACCGGCCTTCGCGCTGCGCGAAACGCCCGCCCCGGCCTGCGGATCGACATCAGCGAGCTCGAAGAGCTGGTCGCCGAGCCCGGCGCGGTGGTTGTTCGGTTCCTGGAATCACATCACCACGCGGGCGAGGTGACGCGCCGGCGGGTGAGCGCGGTACTGATCCCGACGCCGGACGAATCCGGATTTCACTGGCTCGTGGTCCACGAAACCGAGGTCGCACCGGACTGAGCGCCGGACCGCTGTCCGAGGTCGCGGCGAGCAGCCCGATTCGGTCGCTGAGCAGCCGTCACATGATGGGGCCGGTCCGGCACGTTACAGCGGGGCTCGGGGGCCGTTCCGGAACCCCTGAGCCCCGCTGGGCAACCTGGTTACAGGCTGCGGGCGATGATTTCCTTCATGATCTCGTTGGTGCCCGCGTAGATCAGCTGCACGCGGTTGTCGACCCACATGCGCGCGATCGGGTACTCGTTCATGTAGCCGTAGCCACCGAAGAGCTGCAGGCAGGTGTCGGCGATCTGCATCGCCTTGTCGGTGGTCCACCACTTGGCCATGGCGACGGTGGGGATGTCGAGTTCGCCGCGGATGTGCTTCTCGACGCAGTCGTCGATGAACACGCGCGCGATGCGGGCCTCGGTGGCGACCTCGGCCAGCTTGAACTTGGTGTTCTGGAAACCGAACACCGGGCGGCCGAAGGCCTCGCGCTCCTTGGTGTAGCGCAGGGTGTGATCGAGGGCCACCTCCATGCCCGCGACCGCGCCCATCGACACGATCAGGCGCTCCTGGGGCAGCTGCTGCATCAGCTGGACGAAGCCCTGGCCCTCCTGGCTGCCGAGCAGGTTGCTCACCGGGACGCGCACGTCCTCGAAGAACAGTTCGGAGGTGTCCTGGCCCTTCTGGCCGATCTTGTCGAGCACGCGACCGCGCCGGAAGCCCGCGCGGTCGGCCTCGACCAGCACCAGCGACACACCGGAGGCGCCCTGGGTGGGGTCGGTCTTGGCGACCACGATGATCAGGTCGGCCTGGGCGCCGTTGGTGATGAAGGTCTTGGAGCCGTTCACCACGTACTCGTCGCCGTCGCGGACGGCCTTGGCCTTGACGGCCTGCAGGTCCGAGCCGGTGCCGGGCTCGGTCATCGCGATCGCGCCGACGACCTCACCGCTGGCCATCTTCGGCAGCCACTGCTGCTTCTGCTCCTCGGTGCCGTAGGCGAGGATGTAGTGGGCCACGATGCCGTTGTGCAGGCTGATACCCCAGGAGGTGTCGACCGCGCGGGCCTGCTCCTCCATGAGCACCGCCTCGTGCGCGAAGGTGCCGCCACCGCCGCCGTACTCCTCCGGGATGGAGATGCACAGCAGGCCCACTTCGCCCGCCTTGTTCCACAGGTCGCGATCGACATGGTGCTGTTCGCGGTATTTGTCGATGTTGGGGACCAATTCCTTGGCCATGAACGCACGGGTCATGTCGCGCAGGGCGTCCAGGTCCTCGTTCATCCAGCTGGACCGATTGGCGGCCATGAGTCTCCTTATACGGCTCGGCACAGCACCGGTCCAGGCGTGACCGGTGGTTACGGATACAGTGTGTACCAATATTGGCGAAGTGACAATAGTGTTGGTGAAATAGGCTTTCACCAGGAGATCCGCAACGCGAAGGCGATGGGTGGCCGGTGCCGCGGAAGCGGGCGAACCGTGCGGGCGTTCGGCAACAGTTGGGAACCGATGGTGCGAAAACCGCCGCCTCGGCACGGGTGGGCGCTTATCTTTCGTGATCGGTCTGGTGACGGCCGCCGGATGCGCGTGTCGCTCGCGGCGCGCCGCGTTTGGCGAGCGGTGTGCGAGCATCGGTTTCGCGCCGGAGGGTGGATGGACTAAGAATGGCGTGTGCCGTTCACACGTGTGCTCACCTGTCTGCCTTCGCGATTCCGGGGCGGTGGTCTGGCATGACCATCGAATCGCCCCTCGAGGACGACGTCAGCCAGCTCGCTCAGCGCGTCGAACGGGCGCGCGGGCGCCTCGCCTACCAATTCGATCCGGCCCTCACCGACGCACTGTCGGAAGACGAACTGCGCGCCGAACGCGAACTCGCCGAACGCATTCGTGAGCAGGATCGGGAACAGCGCTGGAAGCACACCCAGGCGATGGCGTCGGCATCGGACCGGGCCAGGCAGACCACCGAAGCTATCGAGAAGGCCGACATGCGAGATCTGCTGCTCGCCAGGAAGGCGATGGCCGCCCAACGGCGCGAATCGAGCCCGCACGCGAAGCTGGCCTCGCTGTACCGGCACCGGTCGTGGTCGTTGAAGGCACTCGCGGGTGTCGTCGGCGCAGGCATGCTGTGGTCGGCGGTGAACGTGCAGCAGAACATCGCGCCCGGCGGGCCGAGCGATCCGCTGTTCTGGTTCAGCTACCTGCTCGAAGCCATGATCAGCGTGTGTCTGATCATCATCATGGTCGGCACCAACAAGGTCGCCGAGTGGGGTGTGATCGACAATCGGCGCCAGGTCGCGCTCGCCGAACTCGCGCTGCTCGGCCTCACCGTCACCCTCAACACCTATCCGTATCTGCGTGACAGCCACTGGTACGACGCCGCGGTGCACGCCGTCGCGCCGGTGATGATCGGTGTGGCGCTGCTCATCCACGATGCGGTCAGCGCCCGCTACGGGCTGGCCATCACGCGCGCCACCAGCCAGGTCAGGGATCTGCCCGACCCGGCCGAGAACATTCTCAACCGCCAGTCCGCCGACGGTGGCATCCGGCTCACCTACCAGCCGCCGATGTCGGGTGCCACGCGCATCGACGCCGCACCCGCACCCGCACCGGCGATCGAGGCCGCGGCCACCACGCCGATCACCCGCGAACCCGCGTGGACACCCACCGAGCCGATCAGCAACGGCAACGGCAAGCCCACCGAGAAGCGCAAGCGCTTCGGCATCGGCAAGCCCTCCTCGGGCGACAAGGCAGCGTCGAAGAAGGCCGCCGCACCGGTGGCCGCTGCACCCGAGCCCGCCAAGGAACCGGTCAAGCCCGCCGAACAGGCGAAGACCACCGATTCGGTCCCGGCTGCGCGCAAGAGCGCCATCTCCGACATCGAGGCCCGCGTCGAAAAGGCTTTCGCCGAAGCCAATTTCGGCTACGAGGCGATCGAGCCGACCAGCATCTACGACACCGGCCAGTTCCGGATCGCGGAGAGCCTGGAGCAGGAACTCAACGAAATGCGTGAGGCCCGCCGGCAGGCGCGCAAGGAGCGCGCCGGGTCGTAGAGCGGTGTGACGCGCGCACCGCGGGCTATCGTGCTTCCCGGAAGGGGTGCCGATGATGAACGTGCGTGTGCTCACAGCCGTGGCGATCGGGTTGCTCGGCGGGTACGTCAGTGGTTACGCGGTCAGCCGCTCGCGGGGTGAGTTCGCGGCCGTTGTCGGTGTCAGCTGGGGTGGTTGGTTTCCGGCGGAACCGGTGCTCACCGCGGCCGGGGCCGCGGTCATCGCCGTGTTCGTGGTCGGTCTGCTCGGCCGGTTGCGGGCGCGATACGCCGTTGCGGCCGGGATCGGGCTGGTCGGGGTCGCGCTGCTGACCGCGGTGGCGGGACTGACGGCGGCCGGGACGTCGTCGGAGCAACAGGTGCTGGTCGGCGTCGGGGTGGGACTGGTCGCCGTGGCGGCCGTGATCCGACCGGCCGGCCAGGTGTGGTTCATCGTCGCGATGATGATCGCGATGCTCTACGGTGCGCGCATCAACGACAGCGTCGCCATGCCGAAACGGTACGCGGAGTACCTGACCACGCGCACGATCCCCGACCTGTCGGACAGTTGGCCACTGCTCGCCGGCCTCGCGGTCGCACTGGTCGTCGGCGGAATCACCGGGACGAAGGAACGGGTGGACCCGGACGTGACGGGCCGGGCGCTCGCGTTCGGCATCGGTGCGCCGCTCGGCTTCGCGGCGCTGGTTTTGTGGGCAGAGCAAGCGTCGGGGAATCCGGCCGTCTTCGTCGCGGTGCTCGCGGTGCTCGGGTTGGTGGCAGTGAGTTTCTGGTTGCCACGTCCGGAGGCGGTCGCGGTACTCACGGTGCTCGCGGTCGCGGCGATGCTGGCCGTTGATCCCTCGCTCAGCTTCGGGCCCGATCGGGTGGGGGTGGCGATACAGGTGGGACTGATGGTGGCGGCAGCCTTGGCAGGCACGGTGTGGCGGTATCCGGTGCTGGGCATCGGGCTGTGCGCGGGTGTTGTGCTGTGCGGGCTGCTGCCCGTCGTGCTCGACAGCACCACCGGCACCGAACTCGCCTTCCGGTTCCTGCTACCCATAGCGGCCGGATTCGGGGTCGGAACGTGTCTACCGGTGGCGCCTGCGACGGTGCTCGCGCTGTCGGTGGTGCCGGTGCTCGCGTCGTTGTTCGACAGTCTCCGGTCGTCGTTGTCATCGGGAACCGGAACCAGCTTTGGTTGGACGGCCTATGTCCCGGATACGTATTCCCCCACGCTGGACCGCAAGACCCCGACCCTGATCGCCGCTGCGGTGATCCTCGGGTGCGCGGCGTTGGTATTTCGGCACCAGCGATCGGCCCGGCAGCAGGACCCACCGCCGGATGCGGCTGTATAGGCAGCCGTAGCGCGTGGACGCCGGGTCGTCGACCGGTTCGGCCGGTGGTGGCGGCGGGGTCGGGCGAATCGCCGAACCTGGCTGCTGCGCGATCACGGCGGAGGGTGGCCACTCGCACACTGCGACAGGTCGCCCGACGTTGGCGTGTCATGCGTGCCGACGCCGGCTTTCAAGACGGTGGCCGTTGGGCACACCCGGCCTCGTGCGGCGTCGGCCCGGGTCGCGTGCGTTCGATCCGGGCCGCGCGGGCAGGCGGGTGCTCAGCCGAAGATACCGCCGCCGGTGCCTGCTTGCTGGCCGCCGCCGGTGCCGCCGATGAGGCCGCCCGGCGGGAGCTCGGAGGGCTGGACGATGACGAAGCCGCGGCCGGTGAACGACAGGGTGCTGGCTTCGCCCGTACTGCGGCCGATCAGGCGGCCCAGGCCGAAGGAGTCGTTGCGTTTGATGCCGGTCTGCAGGCTCGACGACCACGCCACGGCGGCGTTCGGGTCGGCGTAGGTGGCCTGGTCGACGGTGAGCACCACGGGGGCGCCGTCGGTGGTGATGGCGATGCGACCGCGGCCGGTGAACACACAGTTGAACAGGCCCGCGTTGGAGGCGTACCCGGCGGCGCCCTGCACGCGGCCCACGTCGTAGCTCAGGCTGGAGTCGAAGGCGAGGACGTTGGCGCCGTTGATGGTGAGGCCGTCGGAGCCGTCGAGGTCGATGATGTGCACGTCGGCGGCACTGTTGGCGAGGAACAGATCGCCGCGCCCGCTCACCTTCATCAGCGGCACGCTCTCACCGGTGAGGTGCTGACGGATGGCGCGCCCGATGCCGCCGGAACCGAGCGCCTCGAACTTCAGCTCACCCTGGTAGGCCACCATCGAACCGGACCTGGCCATCACCTCACCGTTGAGGCCGACCCGGACCATCTTGCTGCCCTGCTTCTGGATCCCGAGGCCGTTGACCTCGGCGTGCGTGGGGTCGAACAGGTCACTGTGCACGGGCGGTGCTCCTTGCTGTGATGCGTACGAAGAGGGGGCATGCGGTGCACCCGGATGCGCGTGGCCGGTCGGCTGAGCCGGGGCGCCGACGTGCGGCGGGAACGGAGGGGCGGGCTGACCCTGTGGTGGGAACTGACCGGGTTGACCTGGGGGCGGTGCGAACTGGCCCGGATGGCCCGGTTGCGGAATCGGCTGGCCGGGATGTGGCGGCTGCCCCGGATGTGGCGGCTGAGCGGAATGCGGTGACTGGCCCGGGTGTGACGGCTGGTCGGGGTGTGACGGCTGGTCGGGGTGCGACGGCTGGCCGGGATGTGGCGGCTGAGCGGAATGCGATGGCTGGCCCGGGTGTGGTGGTTGGCCGGGGTGCGATGGCTGGCCGGGGTGTGGCGGCTGAGCGGAATGCGGTGGTTGGCCCGGGTGTCGTGGCTGGCCGGGGTGCGGGGGCCGGCCGGGATCGTTCGCGAAGCCTGGTGCGCCCGCACCGGGTGGCGGTGCTTGTCCGGGGCCGGCCGATGTGGATACCGGGTCTTGCTGGGCGGGAGTGGGTTCGGGATCGTCGAGGTTCACGCCGAACGCGGCGGCGATGCCGGCGAGACCGTCGTCGTAACCCTGGCCGATCGCGCGGACCTTCCAGGTGTCGTTGCGGCGGTAGATCTCCACGCACACCACACCGGATTCGGTGGTGAGACCAGAGATCGGGAAAGTCATTGTGGCGGAACCGGATGCGATGGTGGTGGTGAGGTCGCCGACGGTGGCGAAGGTGGCGGGGCCGCGTCCGTCGAGGCTGGCGGTGACCACCACCTTGTCCACGTCGGCGGGCAGCGCCGAGGTCTGGACCTGCACCACATCGGGTGCGCCGTTGCCGTGCCGGTACATCACGCCGGGGCCGGTGGGCTGGTTGAAGAACACGAAGTCGGCGTCGGAGCGCACCCGGCCCGCCGAATTCAGCAGCAGCGCGGACACATCCACCGAGGCCGAACAGGCCACGGTGACGGTCAGCGCGTCACCGGGGGCGGGCCGGTTCTCACCGGGGGCCAGCGCGGTCACGACCGGGCACCCGAACGTCGTGTGTTTCGCAGGTCTTCCACGAGTTCGATAGTGCCGTGTCTGCCGTGACCGCGCCAGTGGTCCCGGTCAGTGCGCGGGTTCGCCGCGCCGATCCAGTGCGATTTCCAGGTGCACGGTCTGGAAGCCTTCGTGCGGACCGCGCGCGTCGTACACGATGTGGCCGAAGGTCAGCCAGAACTCCAGCGCGCCGGGTGTTCGGGCGTCGGTGTGCAGGTACAGCCGGTCGAATCCCGTTGTGGTGCGGACATGTTCGACCGCGGCGTCGACCAGCCGGGTGGCCAGGCCGCGCCGGTGGTGTTCGGGCCGCACGTAGACCCGGAACAGCTGGGCGGTCGTTTCGTCGGGATAGCGCCGCGCGAGTTCGGCCGGGTGCGGTGGGTGTGCGGGTCCCTGCGCCCGGATGGCTGCCGTGCCGACGATGACGCCCTCGTGTTCGGCGACCCAGAGCTGGTTGCGCGGGTGTCGCAGGTACACGGTGTCCGGGTCGATCACGTCGTGGTGGTAACCGGGCAGGTAGCCGATGCCGAACACCTGATAGAAGGTGTCGAGCATGACACTGCGGGCGCCGGGCAGGTCGGCGGGACCGGCCCGCCGGACCAGGTAGCCGGTGGTCGTCGCGGTCACTTCAGCCCCGTCAGCTCGCGGTCGAGCACTTCCAGCCCCTCGACGGCGACGGGGCCCGGCCCGGTGTAACCGAAGGGCACCACGATGATCCGGTTGTCGCGGATGGCGCGCAGACCGGCCAGTTCGGGCCGCGCGCGCAAGGTGGTGCGGACTTCCTCGGGGGTCTGATCGCCCTGGGTGAGCAGGATGATCACCTCGGGATCCGCGGCGATCAGCGTTTCGGTGTTGGCCTCGAAGTTGCGCTTGTCGATCTCGGCGTAGATGTTGTCCAGTCCTAGGATCCGCATCTGTTCGTGCACGGTGCTCTTGGCTCCGTAAGCCTTGAGCTGCGCACCGTCGCGGGACAGGATCAGCGTGGCGGCGGGACGGGCCGCCGTGGCGTCGCCGCGGCGTTCGGTCACCGCCCGCACACGTTGCCGCAGGGTGGCGACCTCGGCCTCGGCGACGCTTTCGGTGCCGAAGAGTTTTCCGTAGAGCTCGATGTCGGCGAAGGTGTCGGCGAAGGTTCCGGCCGCGTCCTTGCAGTAGCCGCGGGTGACGATCAGCGGGATGTTCACCTGCGCCAGGTCTTCATGGGTGACTGAGAGTCCTTCGACGCTGACCACCAGGTCGGGGGAGCGGTTGATGATCTCTTCGCGGGCGAGTTCGACGGTGGGCGCGGTGATTTCGACACCCTCGAGGGCGGCACCGTATTGGCCGGGGAACGATGCGGCTTCGAAGGTGCGGGTGACGATGCGGTCGCCGGCGCCCGCCGCGGCGATCAGCGGTGCGGCGATGGAGCCGACGGTGACCACCCGCTGGGGTGGTGAATCGAACGTGACGTCACGGCCGCAGCTCGAGATGGTCAGGGGAAAACCGGTTTCGGGTGGAGTGGTGGCCGGGGTTGTTGTGCCGCAACCGGTCACGACCGCCGTGGTGAGCAGAGCGAGGACGGGCGCGGCGTAGCGGCGCGCGGGGATGACACTGGTGAGCATGGGTATTCCTCATCGATGGGTGGAACGGGTGTAACGGGAACTCAGGACGACCCGGCCGCGCGGAACCGGCGGATCAGCACCAGTAGCAGCGGCGCGCCGACGGCGGCGGTGACGATGCCGATGGGCAGCTCGCGTGGTGCGAACGCGGTGCGCGCCACCACATCGGCGACGACCAGGAACAGTGCCCCGATCAGCGCGCTGACCACCACCAGCCGACGGTGCGTGCCACCGGTGCACAGCCGCGCCACATGGGGCACGACCAGCCCGACGAACCCGATCGCCCCCGCGACGGCCACCACCGAGCCGACCGCCAGCGCCACCACGATCAGGGCGTAGAGCCGGATCCGGTTCGGTGCGATGCCCAGGGTGCGCGCGGTGTCGTCGCCGGCGGCCAGTGCGTCCAGGCGCGGCGCCAGCAGCAGCACCGCGATCAGCGTCAGCGCGAGGACCGTGACGGTGGTCGCCACGGAAGTCCAGGCCGCCGGCGCCAGTGATCCGAGCAGCCAGAACAGCACGGTCCGCGCGCCTTCGGGTTGGTCGGAGGCGAAGATCAGGAAGCTCGTCGCCGCCGAGAAGATGTAGCCGATGGTGACTCCGCCGAGCAGCAGGCGCAAGGAGGTGAGCTGACCGTTGATCCGCGAGATCGCGAACAGCAGCGCCGTCGCGGCCAGTGCTCCGAGGAAGGCGCTGGCGGTGAGCGCCGTCGTCGTGGTCGCCGCGGTGACCCCGAACAGCAGGTACACCGCGGCGCCGGTGGAGGCGCCCGAAGTCACGCCGAGGATGTGCGGGTCGGCGAGCACATTGCGCACGATGGTCTGCAGGACCGCGCCGGTGATGGCCAGCGCCGCGCCGACGAGCGCGCCCAGCAGCACCCGGGGCACTCGCACCAGCCAGACGATGGAGTCCTGCGCGGACGTCCACTCGGCGGTCGCCGGGTGCCCGAAGGTGTGGTGCCCGATGATCTGCGCCACGGTGCCCGGCGGGACCGCGACCGGTCCGAGTCCGGCCGCGACCAGCAGCGTCACACCGAGCGCGACGACGAGACCGGCGGTCAGCAGTAGTGTCCGGCCACGGTGGCGGGCGTGGTCGAGGTCGTCGACGGTCGCGGCGGCGGGCAGGGTCGCGGTCATCGGGTGGCCGCCTTTCGCGTGTCGGCCGAGGACGGAACAGGGTGGCGCGGCAAGTGGCCGGGTGTTGCCGCTGCGTGGTCGGCCGCAGGGGTTTCCGGGGAGCGCGCGCCGGCGGCGGCGTCGGGCGCTGGACCCGCAGTTGGTTCGGGTACCGGCGCGTCGGGCTCGGTAGCCGGGTCGGGCGCGGTGGCCGGGCCGAAGAGCAGCTGGACGGCGCCGAACGCGCGGGACCGGTGTACCTGGATCTGGTAGACGGGTTCGAGCACTTGGGGAGTCAGGACTTCGGCGACGGTGCCCGCGGCGGCGACCCGGCCGTGGTCGAGGAGTACGAGGCGGTCGCAGTAGCGGGCGGCGAGATTCAGTTCGTGCAGGACCACGATGGTGGTGGTCGTGTGCAAACCGCGCACGAGGCTGAGTAGTTCGTGCTGGTAGCGGATGTCGAGGTGGTTGGACGGTTCGTCGAGCAGCAGGTGGTCGGCCTGCTGGGCCAGTGCCCGCGCGATGAGTACGCGCTGGCGTTCGCCACCGGAGAGCGTCGCGAAACGCCGCTCGGCCAGTTCTCGCGCCCCGACCCGTGCGAGGGCGGCGGCCGCGGTGATCCGGTCGGCCCGGGAATAGCCCTGGAACGCGCCGACCCACGGCGACCGGCCGAGCAGTACGGTTTCGGTCACGGTGACCGGGGTGTCCGGTGGCGCTTCCTGCGCGACCACGGCGAGACGGCCCGCGAGGTCGCGCCCGCGCAACTGCTGTACCGGCGTCGCGTCGATCACCACCGACCCGCCTGCCGGGCGCAGGGCCCGGTACATCAGCCGCAATACGGTGGACTTGCCCGACCCGTTGGGGCCGATCAGGCCGACGGTGGTGCCCGGTTCGGCTCGAAAACTGATGTCATCGAGGGTGATTCGCCCGTCGTAGGCGAAGCGGATCTGGTCGACGGTGATCATCGCGAGGTGCTCTCTGTTCGAGGGGCGGTCGACAGGTGGGCGTGGTCGAGGGCGGACGGGCGCGCGTCGGTGCTCCGGTCGGGTCGCCACGAGTGGTGCACCGCGACCGAGTGGGCGAAGCGGGCGCAGATCTGCTGGGCGGCGACGACTTGCTCGCGTCGGCGCGGGTCGTCGTCGGACAGCAGGATGCCGGTGGTGGTGCCGCTGTGCGCGACCAGGACGCCGAGCGCGTCGATCGCCCGCGCCGCCGCGATGGTCGAGTCCAGATGCCGGCGCTCACGCAGTACCGTGCTCAGGACCGCGCTGCGGGTGGCCACGGCGCCGATCCCGGCGGCATCACCGTGCGCTACCGCGACACCGAGCTCGGCCAGCAACCGCTCGTATTCGCGTTTGTCGGCGGGCGTCAACGCCGGTTCGCCCCGGTTGAACTCGACGGTGTCGACCGATCCGCCTTCGTCGCCGGTGACGATCGTGAGCGCGGGCAGCGTGCCGAGCCGGGCGAGCAGCCGGACTTCACGGTGGAAGTAGGCGACGGCGCCGGGATACATGATTCCGTCCGAGGGTTCGATGGCGCGCAGATCGGCTTCGATTTCGCCGACGGGCACGGTGCGGCCTTCGGCGTCGGCGATCGCGCGCGCGGTGGCGACGAGATCGGCGGTGGAGCTGGCCAGTCCCTTGCCTTCCTGCAGTTCGCTGTGCAGGGTGAGCCGCCCGCCACGCAATGTCCGGGATCGGCCGACCATGGCGCTCGCGAGTCGCCGCGCCTTCGACTTGCCTTCCGGCGCCACCACGACCCGGTCGCCGCCGGGTTCGAACACAGCTACCGTGCCGCGCCGGATGGGCAGCGTGACGAGGAAGTGCCGGTCCTGTGCGGTGACGCCCTGCAGCAGCTCTCCGCAGCTGCCGTACGCGCGGCCGACGCCGATCCCCGGCTCGACGAGTTCAGTCCGCATGAGCGGCACCCGCTTTCGGACCGGCTCGACGCGCTACTGGGCTCGATGATGGCGCGAGGTCATCGGCTGCGGGCAATAGGTTTCGCTGGTGGAGCCGCAGCAGTGCGATCGCCGACAGCATTCCGGCCGCCGCGCACAGGCACGCGGGCGGCCAGCTCAGCGATCCACCGGTGTGGTCGAGTACCGCGCCGGTGATCGAGGTGGTGATGACTGTGAACACACCGGACGCAAGGTAGAACGCACCGAAATAGGTTCCGGTCAAACGGCTTCCGGCGAATCGGCCGATCGCCTCGTTGACGAATGGTTGTACCGCGGTCACCCCGATCGCGAGCAGCACCGCGGCCCCGACCACCGGCGCGACCCGCACCACCGTGCCCGCCAGGTGGTCCCCTTCGAACGAAATGAGGCTCGCCGCGGCTGGTGGCAGCAGGAACGCGGCGCCCATGATCGCCATACCGAGCGCCATCGAGGGGCCGCGCTGTGGCCGGCGCATCAGCACGGTGGTGACCCGGACCTGCAGCGCCACCACCGCGACCGTCTCCAGCACGAACAGCGCGGCCACCGCGGCGGGGCCGTGTCCCGGGCTCGCGCTGTCCTGGGCTTGCAGAGTGAGCAGGAAATAGATCTGGCTCATGAGGGCGAACATCGGCATCAGCGCGAGCGTGAACGCCCAGAACCGGCGATCGGTGAACACGGTTGCGAAGTCGGCGCCGATTCCGCCCTCGTGCGCGGGGACCGGCCGAGCGGGTAGCAGCAGCCACTGCACCACCGCGAGCACCGCGAAGATCGCCGCGGCCACCAGCGCAGAGATCCGGAAACCCGCCGCGATCAGCAGGGTGCCGAGCACCGGCCCGATCGCCGAACCCGCGTTGCCGAACACATTGAACAGCGCGAACGCCTGCGCCGAGTGCGCACCGCTGTCGCGGGCGATGAAGGCGCGTACCGCCGGGTTGAACACGGCTCCGGCGAAACCTGTCAGCACCGCGGCGGCCAGCACCACCGGCAGCGAACCGCCGACGGCGAACAGCGCGAAGCCGAGCGCCCTGATCGCGAGACCGGCCATGATCACACCGCGTGCACCGAGCCGGTCGGCCGCGGAACCGCCGACGAGGAACAGGCCCTGCTGGCTGAAATTGCGTACCCCGAGCACCACCCCGACGACCGCGGCCGACAGCGCGAGGTCGTCGAGCAGGTAGTCGGCCAGGAACGGGATGAGCAGGTAGAAACCGATGTGGCCGACAAGGTGGTTCACCAGCAGCAGACGCACCGCGCCGGGCAGCATTCGGAATGTTGCAAGCCCGCTCATGCGTCATCCTCGGAGCGCGTCGGTGTGCTCGGCTGCCACTCGGCGGACCGGGTCATGCCGTCACCTCGGCGAGCGGATCGCGCACGATCTCACATCGGCCCCAACCGCTCACTTCGGCGCTGTCGGGGGCTGCGATGGTGATGGGGGTGCTCGTCCGCGTGCCGAGCAGGCCGTTGGCGTGGCACCAGTCGTCGTTGTAGATCGTGCGCAGGTAGCGGTGCGGGCCGTCGGGGAACACGGTCAGCACGCGGGCACCGGGTTCGCGGGCGGCGGCCCAGCCCGCGACCAGCCCGGCGGCGCCGGTGCTCCAGCCGCCCGCGAGACCGGTCGTCGCCGCCAGCCGCCGACACGACGCCACCGCCTCGGCGGCGCCCACCCAGTGCACCTCGTCGAAGTCGGGGTAGGCGACGTTGCGGGGCAGGATGCTGCTGCCGAGGCCGCGCATGAGGCGTCGCCGGTCGGGTTGTCCGAAGATTCGCGAGCCCACCGCGTCGACGCCGATCACCCGCATGCGTGGCCATCGGGTGCGCAACACCCGGGTGAGCCCGGCGCAGTGGCCGCCGGAACCGATCGAGGCGACCAGCACGTCGACGGTGTCGACCTGGTCGATTATCTCCTCGCCCATCGCCCGGTAGCCGTCCGCATTGGCGGGGTTGTCGTACTGGTCGGGCCAGTACGACCCGGGGTGCTCGGCGAGCAGCCGGGCGAGCCGATCGAGCCTGGCCTGCTGCCAGCCGCCGACCGGATGTGGTTCGGTGACCACGTCCAGGCGAACGTCGTAGGCGCGCAGCAGTGCTCGGAGGTCGGGTTCGAGTTCGTCGTCGACCACGAGCAGCACCGGGTGGCCGAGCGCCTTGGCCGCGAGCGCCAGCCCCAATCCGAGGGTGCCGCTGGTGGATTCGATGACGGTGGCGCCCGGTGCGAGCTCACCCCGGGCCGCGGCGGCCCGCAACATCGATGCCGCGGCCCTGGCCTTCATCCCGGCGATGCTCGCCGACTCGAGTTTCGCGGTGTACCAGCTGTTTCCGGCTGGAATCGGCACGGTGGGGGTGCGACCGATCAGCTGTAGGAGGGCGGGTTGCGGAGTCGTCATGACAGCTCTCGGTAGGCGACGACGGTGCTCGGCCCGCCGTCGAGGGAGAAGAACGGGTAGGGCTCGGCCGAGACCGCGTGCACACCCGCACCGAGGAACCACGGCAGGACGGCGCTGCCGGTCTGCGCGAACAGCACGAGGGGCAGGCCATGGCGCATCGCGGTGGCGCGGAGCTCGTCGAATGTCTCGGTACCCAGCGACATTCCGGTGACGAGCAACGCGTCGTAGTCGGTGGGCGCCTGCTCGACGGATTCGAACACCGGTTCGCCCCACTCGGTGACTCCGCCCGCGTGGTCGCACGGCAGATAGGCGATGGCACGCGCGCGCAGCTCGGCGAGCAGTGAACCGACCACGCCGACGACCAGCACCTTGGTCGTCGTGGGTGGCAGCAGGTCGATGACGGCGCTCGCCCGGCGGCGTGATTTCGTCAGCGAGGTCGGCCCGTCGATCACCAGCTGCGCACCGTGTGCCCCGCCCGCGTGCGGATGTGGACGCACATGCATCAGGTAGGCGTCGAGGGCGGCGATGCGGACCGCGGCTACCGGGTGCTCGAGCAGGTCGGCCACCGTCGCGGCCACGCAGTGATCGATCAGATCGGCACCGGCGGTGTGGGGTTCGAGACCGCATGAGCCGACGGCCGCACCGACGCGGATGCTGAGCACCTCGTTGCGGTAGTGCCGGTTGCGGCCGACGTGCTGGGTGCCGTAGGTGGTGCGAAACGCTGTCGACGCGCGCAGCGTCGCGGCTTCGGAGCCGAGGCGGCCGGCCAGAGCCCAGCTGATGAGTTCGGCGATCGAGGTGGGGCGCAGGGCTGCTTCGATCATGCGCCGCCGCCGGTGACATCGAGTTCGAAGTGCAGGCCGGCGATCAACGACTGCCCGAGATCCCCGGCGGTGTGGGTGGTTTCGTCGACCACCATGACGTGGGCGAGGTAAGTGTTGTTGTCGGTCGCCGGTCGTACGGCGGTGCCCGGGTCGGGCAGTCTCTGTTCGACGATGCTGGTGTCGGTCGCCCAGTTCGCGGCGCCGTGCACCCGGGTGAGTACCCCGCTGCGGTCGGGCACGGCGAAAGCGATCGCCGCGCTGGTGATGCCGGTGTGGCGTGGGGTCAGGTCGGGAGTGCCGCCGGCCACCGCCTCGGCGTGGACCGCGGTGAGGTCGATTCCGGTGACGCGGCGCACCAGCTCGGTGATCCGGTTGCCCGCCGGCCGGGGATTCACTTCGATCAACCGGGGGCCGTGCGCGCCGAGTTTGACCTCGGTATGGGCGACGGTGGCGTCGAGCCCGAGCGCGGTGACCGCCGCCACGGCCAACTCCACGACGGCGGTCAGCTCGGTGGGGGAGAGGGCGGCGGGGAACATGTGGCCCGCTTCGATGTAGGCGGGGGCGCCGGTGATCTGTTTGTCGGTCACGCCGATCACCGTCGTCTGCCCGGCCACGGTCACCGTTTCCACGCTGAATTCGGGGCCGTCGAGGCACTCCTCGAGCAGGATGCGGGGGGAGCGGCGCTGGCCGCGGGCGTTGACGGGGAAGCCGGCGATCCGCTCGGCGGCGGCACGCAGCCGGTGCTCGTCGTCGACCCGGCAGACGAACATCCCGCCGCACAGGTCGACCGGCTTCACCACCAAGGGATAGCCGAGTTCCGCTGCCGCGCCGAGGAGTTCGTCGAGGTTTTCGGCGACGGCGAAGGCGGGGCCCGCCACGCCGGCAGCCCGGCAGATCTGCCTGGTCCGGTATTTGTCACAGGCGTCGGCCATCGCGTCGCGGCTCGGTCCCGGCAGCTCGAGTTCGGCGGCTATCGCGGCGACCGTGGGCAGGTAGTAGTCGCACGAGGTGAGCACCCCGTCGAAGCCGAAGAGGTCGTGCAGTTCCCGGACGTAGCGCAGTAGGGCCGCCTCGTCGTTGGTCTCGGCGGTGAACACGTTGTCGGCGCTGAGCAGTGGGTGCGGGCTGGGCGCACCCGCTCGCAGGTAGTGCCCGAGATCCCTGGTCAGGAAGCTGAATCGGTGTCCGCTGCGCTCGATGCCCGCCGGCAGCAGGGTGCTCATCGAACCGACCCAGCTTTCCACCATCAGTAGATGTCCCATATGACCTCCCAAGTTCGAGCAAGATGCTAATGATAACCATTTTCGTTATGGTTGCGACAGTCGAGCATCTCGCCGACTACGAAGTTGATGAGGAAAATCACCATGTTCTTGAAGAAAATCGTTGTGCCAGTGGCGCTTTCGCTGGCGGCGTTGTCCGTCACCGCCGGTGCGGCGCAGGCGCAGCCCGTCGCAGCCGACCAGCCGGTCGCCTTCACCGCCCACGCCACCGATACCGCGTCGATCATCGAAATCGAGCACGGGTCGCTGGCCATCGCCGACGGTGCGCTCGAAATCCGGGACACCGCAGGCACGCTCGTCGCCGCGACACCGCTGAGCTTCGCCGTCGACGACTTCCGGTTCCCGATCTCGGCTCGCGTCGACGGCCGCACGGCCACCCTCACTCCCGAGCTGACGATGGACAAGGCGGTCTACCAGCCGGTCGCCCTGCCCTTCGAGGACAAGGCAACGTGGAAATCCGAATACGAGCGTGAACAGGCCGCCTGGTCCCGGATGACCAGCACCATCAGCCTCGGCGCCGGAATCGGGGCGCTCGTCGGTGGCCTCGGCGGTGCCGCGGTGGGTTGCGTACTCGGCGGAATCGCCGGCGCCACCATCGCCGCGGCCACGATCGTCGGCATGTTCGGCCCGTTCATCCCGGCGGCCGCCGTCGGTTGCCTGGGCGGTGTGCTGGCGATGGGCGCCCTCGGCACGGTGGCCGGACAGCTCCTGGTGACCGCGCCGGTGGCCGTCGGCGCGGTGATCCAGTACTTCACCACGATCAACCAGCCGTTCCCGGCTCCGGCCGGATAGTTCGCCGGGGCCCGCGCGATGTCCGGAAGTTCGTTACCGCTACGAAGCGCGGGCCCCGCGGATTAGGCTGCGACCATGAGCTCTGCCGTCCACGGATTCACCGATGACGCACTCGGCACGCTGGACGCGGTCGGGGTCGCCGAGGCGCTGCGCGCGGGCGAGGTGTGCCGCGCCGAGGTGATCGCGGCCGCGGTCGCTCGGACCGAGGCGGTCGATCCCACTGTGGACGCGGTGCAGGTGCGCTGCTTCGAGCGGGCGAGCGCCACTCCCGAGACCTCGGGTGTGTTCGCCGGGGTGCCCGCCTTCGTCAAGGACAACACCGATATCGCCGGGCTGCCCAGTTGCCATGGTTCGGCGGCGTTCACCCCGCACGCGGCGACGGTCACCAGCGGTCCCGGTGCGCAGTTCCTGCAGTCGGGTGTGGTGGTGCTGGGCAAGTCGACTCTGCCGGAGTTCGGGCTCACCGCCAGTACCGAATTCACCCATCGCGCACCGACCCGGAATCCGTGGAATCCGGAGTACTCGGCCGGTGCGTCCTCGGGCGGCTCGGCGGCGCTGGTGGCGGCCGGGGTGGTGCCGATCGCGCACGCCAACGATGGCGGCGGTTCGATCCGCATTCCGGCCGCGGTCAACGGACTGGTCGGGCTCAAGCCCACCCGCAACCGGCTGCTCGACCAGCCCGGCGCGCGCAAGCTGCCGGTGCATCTGGTGACCGAGGGCGTGCTCACCCGGTCGGTGCGCGACACCGCGCACTACCTGGCCGGTGTCGAAAAGTTCGGTGCGAGCCCGGGGCTCGAGCCGGTGGGGCTGGTGGAAGGACCGAGTGCGCGGCGAGTACGGATCGGGCTGATCAGCGCCGACATCCTGGGCCGGTCCGTGCACCCGGCCAACGGGGCGGTACTCGACTCGGCCGCACAGGTTCTCGCGGGTATGGGGCACGAGGTCGTCGAGATGCAACTGGATGTGGATCCGCGGTTCGTCGCGGACTTCAAGCAGTACTGGGCGGTGATGGCGGCGGTGATGGCGCTGTCGTTCCGGGTGGGGCAGCGCGGCCGGTTCGATCCGCGCAAACTCGACCCGTTCACCACCGGTCTGATCGGGTTGGCCAAACGCAACCCGCTCGGTTCGGCGGCCGCCGCCTGGCGGTTGCGGGCGGGCACCGCCACCTACGATCGGCACTTCGCCGACGTGGACGTGCTGCTCACCCCGGTGTTGTCGCATCCGGCGCCGCGCATCGGCGAACACGCGCCCGGCCAGCCGTTCGAGGAGCTGTTCACCAAGCTGGTCGACTACGTGGGATTCACCCCGCTCAACAATGTCGGTGGCGGACCGGGCATTTCGTTGCCACACGGCCTGCTGCCCACCGGGCTGCCGGGATCGGTTCAGCTCGCTGCCCGGCGCGGTGACGAGCGGACGCTGCTCGATCTCGCCTACCAGTTGGAGGCGGCGAGTCCGTTTCCGCGCATCACCGAGCGCCCGGCGGCTGCGGGCGCGGCCTGATCAGACCGCGCCCCGCGGCTTTCAGCTACGGCGCCCCACGACGTTGATCGGGCGCAACCGTCCGGGACTCCTGGTTCCGGCGGCCTCGAAAGCCCAGTGTTCGCCGCGCC
The DNA here is from genome assembly GCF_042650145.1 of Nocardia halotolerans. NCBI lineage: Bacteria > Bacillati > Actinomycetota > Actinomycetes > Mycobacteriales > Nocardiaceae > Nocardia > Nocardia halotolerans. The sequence continues at coordinate 30,735 of NZ_JBHSDL010000028.1, forward strand.
AGGTGGGGTATTCGGCTTGCCAGCGGTCGACCAGGCGCTGGTCTTCGAGCGAGGCGACGATACCGGCGGACCCGGTGTACTGCAGCCGCTCGTACTTGTCCCTGGTGACGGTGTCGGTGGTGGAAACGGTGGTAGTTGCTGACATGGAAACTCCGGATTCGAGGGAACGGTGGCGTGACGAGGGCGCTGTCCGGACCGGTGGTCCGGGTGCTGCGGTGGCGCGTCACCGCTCGATGCCGAGTATGCCGCTCGTCGTGATACCGCGCGCTGGTTTTGAAAATCCAAGTCTTCGGATTCGACTGTACGCGCTTCCCACATCGCCCGGGCGGCTCGAAGAGTTACGGCCCACGTTCACCAGCTGGGACGCACCATGCGCGGCGTCACCACCCGTGCGAGCGCCGCGCGGATCTGTTCGACGTCGTCGGTGCCCAATGTCTGTGCCCAGTTCGCGGAGAACGCCGCAAGGGCCGCGTCGGCGGCGCGCGTACAGGCCCGGCCGCGGCCACCGCCTCGTGGACGGCGTGGTGTACCTCGGCCGCGGCTGCCGGGAGCAGCAGGGGGAGTTCGCCGGTGGGGTTCTTCGGCTCGCGATCGATGGGCAGATCGCCTCGCTGCGCCCGGGTGACGCGGCGGTCGCGCCGGCCGGTGCGACGATCGCGCTCACCAATCCGGGTGCCGAACCCGCGGTGCTGCTCGTGACCGTCCGGGTCGGCTTCAGCGCCGAACTTTCTGATGGCGCCACGTTCGTCCCGCCTTGGGCAATGTGACTGGTCGACACGACTGTTTAGTCCACTGAACTTGAAAGTTTGGTCTCCCGAACAATATAATTCCGGGATGAGGGTTGGGTTTCATCGTTCGCCGCATCGAATGCTCGCGGCCTGTGTTCTGAGTGTCATGACCTTCGCGCTCACCGCGTGCGGTGGAGCGGGCGCCGAGGACGACGGCCGCAAGGTGGTGCTCACCACCTTCACCGTGCTCGCCGATATGGCGCGCAACGTCGCGGGCGAGCATCTGCGCGTGGAGTCGATCACCAAGGTGGGTGCCGAGATCCACGGCTACGAACCCACTCCCGGCGACATCAAGAAGGCCGCAAGGGCCGACCTGATCCTGGACAACGGGCTCAACCTCGAGGCCTGGTTCGCGCAATTCGTCGCCGACCTCGAGGTGCCGCACGCGGTGGTGAGCGAGGGGGTGGCGCCGCTGAACATCGGCGAGGACGCCGGTGCGGGCAAGGCCAACCCGCACGCCTGGATGTCACCGGTGAACGCCCAGATCTACGTCGACAACATGGTGCGCGCGTTCACCGACCTCGACCCCGTCCACTCCGCCGCCTACCGGGACAACGCCGAGGCGTACAAGACCCGGATCGGCGCGGTGCACGACGACCTCGTCGCGGCGCTGAGCGCGGTGCCCGCCGACCAACGGGCCCTGGTGACCTGCGAGGGCGCGTTCTCCTACCTGGCCCGCGACGCGGGACTCACCGAGAAATACATCTGGGCGGTCAACGCCGAACAGCAGGCCACGCCACAGCAGATCGGTGCGGTGATCGACTTCGTCCGCGCGCGTGATGTGCCCGCGGTGTTCTGTGAGTCGACGGTGTCGGACGCGCCGATGCAGCGGGTGGTCGAGGCCACCGGCGCGCGGTACGGCGGCACGCTCTATGTCGATTCGCTGTCGGAAGCCGACGGGCCGGTGCCGACGTACCTGGCCCTGATCCGCCACGACGCCGACACGATCGCGGGCGCACTGGCCGGGGCAGTGAGATGACCGCGCACAGCGCGTCGAACGCGGCGCCGGTGGTCGCCGCGCCCGTCGTCGAGATCCAGGACGTGACAGTTCACTACGGTGAGGTGCTCGCCCTCGACAACGTCGAGCTGACGCTGAAGTCCGGCCGGGTGTGCGGACTGATCGGGATGAACGGTTCGGGCAAGTCGACACTGTTCAAGACGATCATGGGTTTGGTCACGCCGGATCGGGGCCGGGTGCTGATCAACGGCAGCGGACCCACCGCGGCGCGCAAGTCTGGCAGCCTGGGCTACGTGCCACAGGCCGAGGACGTGGACTGGTCGTTTCCGCTGTCGGTGCGCGAGGTGGTCATGACCGGGCGCTACGGGAAGATGGGGTTCACCCGGCGGCCGAGCCGGGCCGATCGAGCCGCGGTGGCCGAGGCGCTGGCGCGCGTCGAGCTCACCGAGTTCGCCGACCGGCAGATCGGGCAGCTGTCCGGCGGGCAGAAGAAGCGCACCTTCGTGGCGCGTGGCATCGCGCAGGAGGCGACGATCCTGCTGCTCGACGAGCCCTTCGCCGGTGTCGACAAACGCTCCGAAGCCACCATCACCGCGCTGCTGCGTGAACTCGCCGCGGGCGGGGCCACCATCCTGGTGTCGACCCACGACCTGCACGCGCTGCCGCGCCTGGCCGACGAAGCGGTGCTGCTGAACCGCCGGGTGCTCGAGCACGGCGATCCCGAGGTGGTGTTGCGCCCGGAGAACCTGGCCAAAGCCTTCGGACTGGACGCGGACGGGGACCGATGACCATCGAAGAATTCCTGCTCGACCCACTGCGTTACGAATTCATGGTGCGGGCGCTGGCCACCACCGTCACCGCGGCCCTGGTGTGCGCGGTGCTGTCGTGCTGGCTGGTGCTGATCGGGTGGTCGCTGATGGGCGACGCGGTCTCGCACGCGGTGCTGCCCGGGGTGGTGCTGGCCTACATTCTGGGCTGGCCGTTCGCGGTGGGCGCGGTGATCTTCGGCTTCCTCGCCGTGGCGCTGATCGGGGTGGTGCGCGACACCAGCCGGGTGAAGGAGGACGCCGCGATCGGCATCGTGTTCACCACATTGTTCGCGTTCGGTCTGGTGCTGGTGTCGGTGACACCGAGCAACACCGACCTCAACCACATCATTTTCGGCAATCTGCTCGGGGTGAGCCGCGAGGAGATGATCCAGATCATGATCCTGGCGGCGATCGTGCTGCTCGCGCTGGTCCTCAAACGCCGCGACTTCACCCTCTACGCCTTCGACGCCACCCACGCCCACGCCATCGGTCTCAATCCCCGCCTGTTGGGAACCGCGCTGCTGGCGTTGCTCGCGCTCACCTCCGTGGTGGCCTTGCAGGCGGTGGGCGTGGTGCTGGTGGTGGCCATGCTGATCATCCCCGGTGCCACCGCTTACCTGCTCACCGACCGTTTCTCGCGCATGCTCGTCATCGCCCCGACCGTGTCGGTGAGCTGCGCGGTCACCGGGCTCTACCTGAGCTATCACCTCGACACCGCCGCGGGCGGCATGGTCGTGGTCACCCAGGGTGTGGCCTTCGCCTTCGTGTACCTGTTCGCGCCGCGCCACGGCATCATCGGCCGTCGCCTCACCGCCGCCCGCACCCGGGCCGCGACGGCGGCGAAGGCCGTGGGGTAGCGCGGTTGTCGGTGGCCGCTGCGATGATCGGTGCCATGAATGTCACCGGGGACGACGTCCGCTCCCTCGCCCTGTCGCTGCCCGAGACGACGGAGCAGTTCGCCTGGGGCATGCCGATTTTCAAGGTGTCGGGCAAACTCTTCCTCACCTTGCCCGAGGGGGAGACCTCGATGGCGGTGCGCTGCCCGATCCTCGACCGCGACGAACTGGTGCTCGCCGAGCCCGCCAAGTTCTGGATCGCCGCGCACGAGGCGGGCAACGCCTGGGTGCGGGTGTACCTGTCGGCCCTCGACGACCGCGAGGAACTCACGGCCATCGTCACCGACTCCTGGCGGCAGGCCGCGCCGCGCGCACTGCTCGACAGCCCGTAGCCGCGCGGTACGTGGTGGCGGTGGCCGACCGGTAGGCTCGCAACTCCTATGGCACTCAGCGCAACCCTGCACCACTTCGCCGTTCAGCTCGCCGATGTCGATCGCGGCGTCTACGAGGACCTCGAGTTGCGGGTGGCGCGGCACCCGTCCGAAACCCCCGAATACATGCTCACCCGGATCTTGGCGTACTGCCTGCAGTACGAGGAGGGCATCGTGTTCAGCGACGGCGGTATCTCGGCGACCGACGAACCCGCCGTGCAGGTGCGTGACCTCACCGGCCGCACCACCGCCTGGATCGAAGTGGGCGCCCCCGACGCCGACCGCATCCACCGTGGCAGCAAGCTCGCCGGTCGCGCCGCTGTGTACACCCACCGCGACCCCGTGAAGGTGCTCGCCCAGTACGCGGGCAAGAAGATCCACCACGCGGCCGCGATCCCGCTCTACAGCTTCGACCGGGCGTTCATCGACGCCGCCGCCGCGCTGATCGACCGCCGCAACACCGCCGCCCTGTCGATCACCGAGGGCGTGCTCTACCTCGACCTCAACGGCACCAGCCTGCGCACCGACATCATCGAACAACCGCTGGGCTGAGGGCGGCGCGACGAGTAGCTTGTCGAGCATCGGTGGGCGCGTGGTCTCACCCGTCGAACGGAGGTTGCGGTGCCCACAGTGATGAGCCGGTTCGTGATTCCCCGGTTCCTGCGCCTGGCCCGGCGCAACCGCAACTACATCGACGCCGACCTGGCTCGCGCGCATGTGCGCGAGCGCGGTCTGCGGCCGGTGGCCTACGGTCCGCCGCGCACCCTGCGTGGGCTGGACGTCACGGTGGTGCGCGATCGTGGCTGGCCGGTCTACACGCTCACTCCCACGGCCGGGGCGGTGCGCGGCGCTCTGGTGTACGCGCACGGCGGCGGCTGGGTGGGCGAGATCGCCGCCCAGCACTGGCGGCTGGCGGCTCAGCTGGCGGTGCGGGTGCGCCTCGCGGTGACCGTGCCGATCTATCCGCTGATCCCGTTCGGCACCGCCGCCGAGGTGATTCCGCGAGTCGCCGAACTCGTGCGGGCCGCCGGCGCCGAGTACGGCCCGACATTCCTGGCCGGCGATTCCGCAGGCGGCCAGATCGCCCTGTCTACTGCCCTGCACCTGCGTGATCTCGGGCAACCGGCCCCGCTGCGGACCGTGCTCATCTCACCGGCGCTCGACCTCACCCTGGAGAACCCACAGATCGATGAGGTCCAGCCCCGTGATCCCTGGCTCGGCCGCGACGGCGGCCTGGTGTTCGGTGGGTTGTGGAGTGGGGCGCTGTCGATGCGGGATCCGATGGTGAGCCCCCTGTTCGGTGACCTGACCGGCCTGGGCCCGCTCACGGTGTTCACCGGTACCGAGGACATCCTCAACCCGGACGCCCGGCTGCTGGCGGCGAAGGCGCGCGCGGCGGGCGTGCACCTGGATTACCGGGAAGGAGCCGGTCTCGTGCACGTCTACCCGCTGACCCCCAGTGCGGAGGGCAGCGCGGCGCGTCGCCGGATCGTCAGCATTCTGCGGGCGGATCTGGATGGTGCGCAAGTGGTTTCGTGAGTCCGTTCACCGCTGGGCCAGGTGGTGGTTGAACAGGATGGTCAGCTGGGTGACCGCCTGATCGAAGGGGTGGGGTGACTTCAGCGCGCGGCTGTGCACGATGGTGCCCTCGATGGTGGTGAGCAGGAAACCCGCGAGTGAGACCGCGGTGGCGCGTTCGATCCCCGCCGCGACGATGCCGTCGGCCAGGCGCGCGGTCCATTCGGCGAAGGCCTGGCCGGCCAGCGATTGCACGGCCGGGTCGAGTTCGTCCAGGGCCGCGGCCATCATGAACGAACCGGCGCGGTAGTCGGTCTTCTCGAGTGGCTCGCGCCAGAAGGCGAACAGTTCGGTGAGCCACTGCTGGGCCGAGGACGCGGTCTGCAGATTGTCGGCCATCGTGCTCACGTGCGAGTACACCAGTCGCGACACGATGCGCGCCGCGGTCTGCACCAACTCGCCCTTGCCCGCGGGAAAGTGCTGGTACAGCGAGTTGCGCGAGGTGTTGCTGCGTTTGAGCAGTTCGCTGAGCGCGGCCGCGTGCACGCCGTGTTCCTGGATGGTGCTGATGGTGTGTTCGATCAGTCGGGCGCGTGGTCCGGCCGGCATCCGATCTCCTCCCAACCCTTGATTGAACCGATCGGTTCATGTTAAACCTGTTTCTGCGTGAACCGATCGGTTCACATGGAGAGGATGCCATGCCGACCCCCATCGCCACCGCAATTCCGGTCACCCACACCGCGATTGCCGGCCTCGGCGTGTATCGCCCGCGCCGGGTGGTGCCCAACGCCGACATCGTCGAGGCCATCGACTCCTCCGACGAGTGGATCCGGACCCGGTCCGGGATCACCGCGCGGCACTGGGCCGAGCCCGACGAGACCATCGTGTCGATGAGTGTCGCGGCCGCTCGTGACGCCCTGCGCGCGGCCGGGATCGAGCCCGAGCAGGTGGACGCGGTAGTGCTCGCAACTTCCTCGCAGATGGTGCTCGGTCCTTCGGCGGGCGCGGTGGTGGCCACCGAACTGGGCATGCACGACACCGCCGCCTACGACATCTCCGCGGGCTGTGCCGGTTTCTGCTACGCGCTGGCCGACGCGGCGAATCTGGTGCGTGCGGGACAGGCACGCCACGTGCTGGTGATCGGGGTGGAGCGGCTCTCGGATCTGCTCGACACCACCGACCGTGGGTGCGCGTTCATCTTCGCCGACGGTGCGGGCGCGGTGCTGGTGAGTCCGGCCGAGCAGGAGGGTATCGGCCCGGTCGCCTGGGGCTCTGACGGTAGCCGCACCTCGGCGATCAAGCAGGACAAGGACTTCGCCGAATACTTCGCCGAAGTGGCCGCCGCGGAAGCCTCGGGTGGCACGTCGGTGCGCCCGTACATCCGGATGAACGGCACGGAGGTGTTCCGCTGGGCCGTCACGTTCTTGGAGCAGGCGTGCCGTGACGCGCTCGCCGGGGCTGGGGTGACCGCCGCCGATCTCGACGCGTTCGTGCCCCATCAGGCCAACATCCGCATCACCGACGCCCTGGTGCGCACCCTCGCGCTGCCGGACAGCGTGGCTGTCGCGCGCGACATCATCGACACCGGTAACACCAGTGCCGCCTCCATCCCGATGGCCATGGAACAGCTCCTGCGTTCGGGCGCGGCCGAGCCCGGTGACACCGCGCTGCTGCTCGGCTTCGGCGCCGGCCTGGCCTATGCGGGCCAGGTGGTGCACCTGCCGCCGATCGCCTGAGCCGAAACCGCGGCGGGCCGGAGAGTTACGCGGATTCGACGATGCGTCGTGCGCCGTCGTGCAGTAGATCGAGGGCGCACTGCACCGACTGGTCGAGGATCTCACCCGGTTCGCCGTCGAACTGCCGGTGTACCGCCCAGGAGGTGTCGCGGGTGGCCACCGCGCACCACACCGAGCCGACCGGTTGGCCCTCCTCGGTGCCGGGTCCGCCGACACCGGTGGTGGCGGCGGCGACGTCGGCATCGGTGAGCGCGCGCACGCCCTCGGCCATCGCGAGCGCGGCGGTCTCGGAGACCACGGGCACATCGGGCACCCCGAGCACGGACTGCTTGACCGACACGGAGTAGGCGACCACGCCGCCGTGGAACCATTCGGCCGAATCGGGGGCCGCGGCCAGTGCGGTGGCGAGATTGCCGCCGGTGAGCGACTCGGCGACCGCGACGGTCAGATCGTGGCGCTCGGCGTAGTCGCCGACATCAGATGCGGTGGCGATGGGGTCCTCCTCACGCTGCCGGTTGACCGGCGGTCGCGCTGGGATGCAGCGGCCGCTGATCGCTGACCGGAACAGCGTAGGCCTCGCCGTTTCGGATGCCGAACTCGAACCGGCACGGGAACAGCGACGGCAGGCCGGTGGCGCGCAGGTCGTAGTTCGCGGCCAGGGTCTGCATCGCCCAATTGCGCAGGGAGTCGGGCAGTCTCAGGGTGGTGCCGTCGACGCACGACACATAGGCGTGTGTCTGCTCGTCGTCGATGGGTAGGGGGTTGCGCAGTCCGACTGCGCCGATATCCAGAATTCGTCCGGCGTTGTGGGTAGAAGCGACGCTCGGCAAATCCAACTCGATGTCGTCCATGCCCGAAACCGTATCGCAGCAACTATCCAGGGAACGCCGAAATCGCGTCCCCTATACCAACTTCGCAAAATTGGCCGATCACCGGCCGTTCATGACGAACGTATGACGATCGTCGCAACACAACTGCAACAAACTGGCAAGGTTCCCGTTCCGGGACCTTCATCGCCGGGTCCTCGCGTGGTCCTCCTCGCGCCATGGGGCGGGTGAATGCTCAGTCCAGCCCTCGACGCGCCGTAGTGGCCTGCGCCGAGGTACGACAGCTCGAACCTGATGAGGGGAAGTATGAATATCAACCGAATCCGCGGCGGCCTGAGTGCTGTCGGCACCGGAGTTGCCGTGCTCGCGCTCGGCGCGCTGGTCGCCGGTACCGCCGGCGCCGATGCCTTCGTTCCGCTCCCGGACGGCGAGAAGATCGGCCCCGGAGTCACGATCAAGCGCACCGGTGAGCACGCCGTCGTCTCCCCGTCGATGGCCGCCAACGGCGCGGGCCGCGTGGCCTGGGTCTCGGGCAACGTGACCGCCGATGTCACCGCCACCCCCGAAGGCGAAGCCGGCCCGAACAACGGCCCGTCCGGCCGTGAGGGCTCCAACAACTCCTCCACCCACGGTGCCTCGCAGCTCAACACCGGCTACATCATCGGCTGCCAGGTCTCCATCGGCGACGACGCCATCAAGGCCGGCGTCTCCGGCGGCATCGATCTGTCCGGCTTCAGCGTCGGCGGCTCGGCCGGCATCGAGCTCGGGCCGGGCGAGGTCAAGTTCGTCCAGATCGAGAAGAAGGACATCGAAAAGGCGGGTGTCTACTCGGTCGAGTACCAGGACGTGGAGATCGAGGTGCAGGGCTGCGCGGGCTACGCCCAGGCCCGCTCCTACACCGTGGTCGAGATCATCGGCGACCACTACTCCAAGACCACCCTCTACGGTGCGCCGTTCAGCATCGGCTGAGCCGCCGAAACCAGACACAGATCAGAGGATGAAAAACATGATCCACCGTAAGAATTCGGCTCGCCTGGCCGGTCTGGTCGGCGCGGCCGCGGTCGCCGTCGGCATGCTGTCGGCCGGTGCGGCCAACGCCGACACCTTCGTTCCGCTGCCCGGCGGCGAGATCACCAAGACCCTGTCCGACGGCAGCGTCGTCACCGTGCGCCTGGTGGGCGAGTCGGCCACGATCAGCCCGTCGATGGGTTCGACCCCGGTGCACCGCAATGCCTGGGTTTCGGGCAGCGCGCAGGTCGAGGTGTCCGGTAACGCCAAGGGCGGCAAGATCCGTCCCGGTTACGTCGTGGGCTGCCAGGTCAACATCGACGGCGGCGGCGTCGACGGTGGCGTCGAGGGCGAGGGCAGCTGGGACGGCGAGGACGGCGGCGTCGGTGCCGAGTCCGGCGCCGAGCTGAGCCTGGGCCCCGGCCAGGCCAAGTCGTTCTACCTCCTCGATCTCGAGAAGGCCGACGACTACGGCAACGAGGACCACAGCAAGGACAACAAGTTCAAGGGCAACACCGGCTCGGTCACCTGGGCCGACAGCACCATCGGCCTCAGCGGCTGTGGCGGTTACGCCCAGGCCCGTTCGTTCGTGCAGGTGAAGGTCGAGACCGACAACGTGAAGTCGATCGTCACACTGTGGGGCCAGCCCTTCAGCATCGGCTGATCTGTTCCAGCTGACCAGCGAGGCCCGGCGCGCACTGCGCCGGGCCTCGTTCGTGTCAGTGCTGGGTCGCGGCCGGTTCCCCGGTGTCGGCCGGCCGGGACAGCGCCGGCATCGTCAGGACGAAACGCGCACCGCCGCCGGGCCGTTCGGCACAACTGATCCGGCCGTGATGTCCGGTGACGGTTTCGGCGACCAGGGCCAGACCGATGCCGGTACCACCCGACGAACGCGACGAGGTGACGAACCGTTCGAAGATGCGCTCCCGATCCTGCGGTGCCACACCGGGTCCCGCGTCATCGATGGTGACCCGCACCTCGGCGCCGTCGTTGTCCACCCGCACCGCCACCACGCCACCGCCGTGCCGGTCGGCGTTGGCGAGCAGATTCACCAGCGCGCGTTCGAGTTCCATCCGCCGCCCGCGCACCATGCCGTCGTCAGCGAGATCGAGGACCACGGGGCCGGTGTCGCGACCGGCCAGCAGATGCGACAGCAGCGCCGACAGCGACAGCGGGGCCGGGTCGGAGCGGTGGATGCCCGCCTCGGCGCGTGCCAGCGCCAGCATGTCGTCGAGCAGGCCGCGCAGATAGGTGGTCTCCTCGACGAGCAGACCCAGTGCCGCGCGCGGCCGCTCGGACAGTTCCTCGCGGTGCCCGGCCAGCACCGAGGCGGTGGTGGTGAGGGTGGTGAGCGGGGTGCGCAGCTCGTGGCTGAGGTCGGAGACCAGGCGGCGTTCACGTTCGATGCGCTGCTGTAGCGAATCGACCATCGTGTTGAAGGCGTCGACGGTGGGCGACAGGTCGTCGTCGGCGGCGCGCGGCAGGCGCAGGTCGTGTTCGCCGGAGGCGATGCGCGCGGCAGTGCGCGCGACCTGCCGCAACGGGCTCAGCGCGTACTGCGCGGCCCACGCGCCCAGCGCCGCGGCCACCGCCACCGCCAGCACGGCGCTGGCGAGCAGGATCGAGCGCAACATCCGCAGGGTCGTCTCGAGTTCGCTCAGCGGGGCGAACTCGTGCAGCACGGCACCGTCTTCGACCTCCGCGACGGCCCGGAGGTACGGGTGACCGTCGATCGTCACCTCAGTGGCCGCGCTGGGCACCTCCTCGGCCTGTTCGAGCACCGCGGGCAACCCGACATCGGCGCCGACCACCGACGACCCGGTGCTCCACTGCAGCATCGCGATGGTGCCGGGAGTCAGGTGCAGCGATTCCAGCGCCTCGGCGGCGGTGATGCGCGGTGAGTCCAGGCGCAACCGCAGGATCTCGGCGTGGACCGCGACCGCCCGCTCGACGGTGCGTACCCGCTGCGTCTCCATATAGCTGGTGCTCACCGCGTAGACCGACCCGGCCAGCAGCAGCGCCACCAGGCTCGCGCCCAGGACGAACGCGGCCATCACCCGCCCGCGCAACCCCCGGAACCGCAACGGTAACCGGGGGCGGGACTCAGGACCCGACATCGAGGCGGTAGCCGAGCCCGCGCACGGTCACCAGCAGGCGTGGGTCGGCGGGGTCGCGTTCGATCTTGGTGCGCAATCGGCGCACGTGTACGTCGACGATGCGGTCGTCGCCGAAGAACCCGCGGTCCCAGATCCGGTCGAGCAGCACCTGTCGGCTCAGTACCAGGCCGTCGTTCTGGGCGAGTTCGCACAGCAACCGGAATTCGGTGATGGTGAGGTGCACGTCGTCGCCGGCCAGGCGCAGCGAACCGCGTTCCGGGCACAGCACCAGCCGCCGATCCGGCGCCGCGTCGAGCACCAGCTCCACGACATCACGTTCGATGGTGTTGCGGGTGCGCCTGCGCAGGGCCCGGATGCGGGCGGTGAGCTCCTTGACTTCGAACGGTTTGGTGACGAAGTCGTCGGCGCCGGCCTCGAGCGCGGCGACCACGTCGTGGGTGTCGTCGCGCGCGCTCACCACGATGATCGGCACGTCGTGGTCGCGGCGCACCTCCCGGATGCAGGTGAATCCGTCCATCCCGCCGAGCATCAGGTCGACGATCATCACATCCGGTGCGCCGAACGTGTGCACCTGGTCCAGTGCCCGTTCGGCGCATTCGGCCTCGGCGACGACGTAGCCCTCGTCTTCCATGGCCAGTCGAAGCGACTCCCGCACGCGGGGGTCGTCCTCGACGATCAGCAACTGTGCGCTCATTCCACTGCCCTCCGTACCGGCCACTACGGTACCGCCGCCGCTCAGCTCAGATGACCGGTGAGCTGCGGGATGGCCTCGATGGCGTGCTGGGCCCAGATGGGTTCGGCGAGCACGTCGAACTGCCAGTTCTGGTCGGGGCGGTGCAATTTGCCGAGCACGATGCCGGTGTGGGAACCGGCCCCGGCCAGGTCGAAGCGCAGCAGCTCGATGCCGGTGACGTTGTCGATAACCCGGCAGAAGCCGTTGCGGATCTGGTCGAAATGCTGCCCGCTGTAGCTGGTGACGAGGAACACGATGGTGGTGACCGCCGGATTCAGGCGGGTCAGGTCGACGGCGATGGCTTCGTTGTCGCCGTCACCGTCGCCGGTGACGCTGTCGCCGAGGTGGCGCACCGCCCGGTCCTGGGAGGTGAGCTGCTCGTGGAAGGCGCCGTCGATGAACTGGGTGCCCGCGAACGAGAGCGCGCAGGCGTTGAGATCGATGTCGTGGCGTTCGCCACCGAACCGGCCGGTGGGTGGGGCCGGGTCCCAGCCCAGGGCCATCGTGACGTGAGTGAGCGCGCCGGGGTGGCGGAAGGCTCGGTTCATGGGTGCTCCTCGTCGGGCAGTCGAAGGTCGGGCTATCCGAGCGCGAAGCGCAGCAGCGCCTGCCGGTCGCCCTGCTTGATCTTGCCCTTGCGGTCGAGGACCTCGAGCTGCCAGACCGGACCGTTGCGGAAGGCGCGCGCGATCGCGTTGGCATTCTCGGCGGCCAGCAGCGACGGCCAGATGTCGGCGACGGGCTGGCTGTCGGCGCCGGTGGCGTCGTAGATCTTGAACGAGACGTTGTTGGCCTTCTCGAACGAGGAGCCCTTCTTGAAGGCGGCGGCCACGAACACGATGGAATCGATGGCCGGGGGCACGGTGGCGAAGGTGACGTGCACGGTCTCGTCGTCGCCCGAGGCGGCACCGGTCTGCTCGTCACCGGTGTGCAGCACCGCGCCGTTGCCGAGGGGGTCGAGCGAATCGAGTCCGGCGAAACGCACCGGTTCGCCGCCCTGGCACAGCACGGCAACCAGGTCCAGATCCACGCCGCGCTTGCGGCGCGCGATGCCCAGCAGCCCACCGCTGGCGCCGGCCGAAGGGTCCCAGCTCACTCCCACACTCATCTTGGTGATGCCGTCGAGATCAGCCGCGCCGTCTTCTTTTTTCAGAGTAATCACGACATCGAGGCTACGGACTTCCCGAGCGCGATGCAGCCCAAGGGTATTCAGGTCAGGTCGGCGAAGCGTTCGACCTCTTCGATGCGGCCCGACACGATCAGCTGATCGCCCTCGATGATCACGGATTCGGCAGTGGCGTAGGTGAATTCGGTGCCCGCGTGTTTGATGGCGACCACGGTGATGTCGAAGTGCTGACGCAACCCGCTGCCGGTGAGCGACTTCCCCAGCGCCGAGCGGGGTGCGGTGGTCTTGGCCATCGCGTAGTCGGCGTCGAACTCGATGTAGTCGATCATCCGGCCGGTGACCAGGTGCGCCACCCGCACGCCCATGTCATGTTCGGGCAGCACCACGTGGTGGGCGCCGACGCGTTCGAGGATCTGGCCGTGCTGGCGGCTGGTGGCCTTGGCCCAGATCTTCGGGATCCGGAAGTCCGACAGCAGCGAGGTGGTGAGGATACTGGCTTCCATATTGCTGCCGATGCCGACGACCGCGTGCCCGAAGTCGGGCACCCCGAGCTGTTCGAGGGCCTCGGAGTCGGTGGTGTCGGCAACGGCAACGTGGGTCAGCAGATCGGAATACTGCTGCACCAGAACCGGATTCGAGTCGATGGCCAGTACTTCGGAACCGTGGGTGACCAGCTCGCGAGCCAGGGCGCCACCGAATCGGCCCAACCCGATCACGGCGACGCGGGTGCCGTGTTTGCGTGTCTTCTTAGCCGACAATGGGGCGCTCCTCCGGTAGTTCGTAACGTCGCCCGCGCCTGCGCAGGGCGAGCGCGGTGGCCAGGGTGATCGGGCCGAGTCGGCCGATGAACATCAGGGCGATCAGCACGAGCAGGCCCGGGTCGGGGATGTCGGCGGTGATCCCGGTGGACAACCCCACGGTGCCGAACGCCGAAACCACCTCGAACAGCACGGCGTCGAGGTCCATGCCGGTGATGGCGAGCAGGGTCAGCGTGCCGATGACGACCGCGCCGACACCGAGCAGCGCGACGGTGACCGCCTGGCGCTGCACGGGGGCGGCCACCCGGCGCCCGAGGACGTGCACGGTGGGTTCGCCGCGCACTTCGGCGATGATGACGAAGGCGAGCAGGGCGAAGGTGGTGACCTTGATCCCGCCCGCGGTGCCCGCGCTGCCACCACCGATGAACATCAGCATGTCGTTGACCAGCAGGGTGGAGGACTCCATCGCGCCCACGTCGACGGAGTTGAACCCGGAGGTGCGCGGCACCAGCCCGTGGAAACCGCCGACCAGCAGTTTCTGGAGTGCGCCCAGCGGGCCGAGGGTGTCGGGATTGGACCATTCCAGCGCGATCACCGCGACGATGCCCGCCGCCGCCAGTGCGCCGTAGGTGATCAGGGTGATCTTGGTGTGCAGTGACCACCGGTGCGCCCGCCTGCGCCGGCGCAACGCCCGGGACACCTCGAAGACGACCGGAAACCCGAGACCGCCGAGGATGAAGGCGATGGTGATGGGCCCGATGATCCACGGGTCGCTCGCATAACCGATCAGGCTGTCGTTGAACAGTGCGAAACCGGCGTTGTTGTAGGCCGAGATCGCGTGGAAGACCCCGAGGTAGAGCCCGTGCCAGCCACCCTGGTCGTAGCCGAAGACGAACCGCAGCGTGAGCGCGAGCGCGGTGATCGCCTCGATCACCAGGCTCATCCGGATCACGCCGATCACCACGCGCCGGCTCTCGCCCAGGCGCAGCGCCTTGTTCTCGGACTGGGCGATCAGCTGCATCCGCAACCCCATGCGCCGGGCCACCAGCAGCCCGAGCAGCGAAGCCAGGGTCATGATCCCCACGCCGCCGACCTGGATCAGCCCCAGGATGACCAGCTCACCGAACAGCGACCAGTGGCTCTCGGTGTCGACCACCACCAGCCCGGTGACACACACCGCCGAGACCGCGGTGAACAGGGCGCTGACCGGCGCGGTCATCGTGCGTGATTCGGTGGCGATCGGCAGGATCAGCAGCAGGGTCCCGACCATCGTCGCGGCCCCGAACCCGAAGACCACCAATCGCGCCGGATGCTGCGGACTGGGCAGCATCCGCGCGAGGAGCGAACCGGCGTGGAACGAGATCACGAGAAGTGAGCGTATGCCTGCGCCCCGGATCGGGCGCGCCTACACCCCGAGTCCGGTCACCACCAGCCCAGAACCGGTCCCAGCGTGCGCCCGAGCGGCCCGGCCAGCGAGCGGGCGTAGGTGGCGGTGAGGTGGTGTTCGTCGTGGTAGACGAGGATGTTGCCCTCCACGACCGCGCAGACCGTCGGCGTGCAGACGGCGTCGGAGAGGTCGATCGGGAAGATGCTGGGGAAGCGGGACGCGGGCTCGAGCTGAGGGCTCACCGGGGCCAGCGCATCGGTGCGGCGCATTCCGCAGCTGATGCGGTCGCCGCCCGCGGCGAGGCAGTCGGTGGCCCGGTAACGCCCGGAATCGCGGCGCAGCCAGGGCGTGTCACGCATGGTGACGACATTGAGCCCGTGTGCCGACAGCGCCGACCACACGTCGAGGTATTCCGGTGGGGTTTCGTCGCCGCCCGCGTCACGCGGCCTGGTGCCGATGGTGAACACCCAGTCGGGGCGGTCGGCCGCGAGGCGTTCGACCACCTCGCGTGACCAGTCGCGACAGTCCGGGATCGACTCACCGGCGTAGGTGGCGTCCTCGGCGAGGGTGAGCGGGCAGCCCATCTTCAGATACACCTGGATGCGGAAGGAATGCTGAGTGGCCAGCACCTGCAGGGCGGGCAACCAGTGCTCGACGTGGGAACTGCCCGCCATCGCGATGGTGCGCTCGGCGTCGGGGTCGCCGTAGGTGCAGGTGATCACCGCGCGGGTGTTCCAGTCGGCGATACAGCCGTCGAGCGTGGGCGGGGGCAGGTCGTCGCCGGCGTCGAGGACGGTGGGCCGCATCGGCGCGTCCGGGGTACTCGCGTTGCCCGCGAGGGCTTCGGCGCCGGGGTATTCGTTGACGGCGAGTTCGGCGGTCCTGGGCGGGCTGGCGTGCCCGACGGCGAACTGCCACACCGCCGCGACCGTCACCACCGCCGCCACCAGCATCGATACCGTGGTGAGGACCAGTCGGCGCACGAAAACACCGGGCCGGGAACGCTTCTCGCGCAACGGTAGTTCGATCCACTGGTGGGTGAGCCAGGCCACGGCGAGCGAGACCGCGATCACCCCGACCCCACCGAGCAGGTCGACGCCGGCGCTGTCGCGTTCGGTGAGGAAGAAGATCAGGATCGGCCAGTGCCACAGGTACAGCGGGTAGGCGATGTCGCCGAGCCACCGCATGGCGGGGTGGGCCAGCAACCGGTTGGCCGCGCCCCATTCACCCGGTGCCACATTCGAGACCGACATGATCACCGCGGCCGCCGCGCAGACCGGCAGCAGGGCGGCGGGACCGGGGAAACGGTTGGCGCCGTCGGCGATCACCCAGCCACACAGCACCACCCCCGCGATGCCGAACACCGCCGCCGGCCCGCGCAACCAGCGCGGCAGCGACAGGTACGGCGCGACGACGGCCAGCGCGGCCCCGGCCAGCAGTTCCCAGCCGCGCGCGAAGGTGTCGTAGTAGTTCCAACCCTGCTGGGTGGCCACACCGCGGCCGGCGTAGACGAAAGACGCCGCCGCGGCGGCGATCACGATGACTCCCACGTACGGGCGCACCCGCGCGCTCCGCGCGCACACCGCCACCACCAGGAGCACGAGCACATAGAACTGGCCCTGCACCGACATCGACCACAGGTGTTGCAGCGGGCTCACCGACGGATCGGCGGCCAGGTAGTCCGCCCAGCTCAACGCCAGTTCCCAGTTCTGCGCGAACAGCAGCGAGGCCAGCGTCTGGGTGGCCACGTCGGACCACTGGGTGTAGGGCAGCATCAGCATCGTGGCCACCACGACCCCGGCCAGCACCACCGCCATCGCGGGCACCAGCCGCCGGGCGGTGCGCCGCACGACCTGCCAGGCCCACCCGATTTCCCCGCTCTCGGCCCGGCGCAGCAGCAGGCCGGTGAAGAAGAAGCCCGACAGCACCAGGAAGACGTCGACCCCACCCGACACCCGGCCGAACCACACATGGAAAACCACGACGAGCCCGATCGCGAGTCCGCGCAATCCGTCCAGGTCAGATCGATAACCGGTGGCTCCGCTCGGCCGTGCGGAAGTCGACTCCGCACGCGCCACGGTCACCGGCGGGAAAACTGAGGGTGACCACGCCATGGCATCTGCCTATCACGTGCCCCGCGTGGATGTCACATCGAATGACTCGAAGATGTTGCGCCCCAGGATTTCCGGTGGGCGGTTTTGCGCGCGGCCGGCGATTCGCGTAGCGCGGTCCGGAGCCCGCCGGACCGGACCGGCTCGGTGCGCCGGGCACCGGCGAACTTGCGTTCGGATGCGGTTTCGGGGGCATCGTCGCTGGTCGCGGTGAGCAAGCTGTCGGGAAGTGCCAGTTTGTTGATGGTGCGCAAGGCGAGCAGATACTGCCGGGGGAGTGGTCCGGTGGTGTAGGGCAGGTCGTACTTGTCGCAGATCGCCCGCACGCGCACCGCGATCTCGGGGTAGCGGTTGCTCGGCAGGTCGGGGAACAGATGATGCTCGATCTGGTGGGACAGGTGCCCGCTGAGGAAGCCCAGCACGGGCCCGGCGTCGAAGTTCGCGGTACCCAGCATCTGGCGCAGGTACCACTGCGCGCGGGTTTCGTGTTCGAGCGCGGCGGGGGTGAACTTCTCCGCGCCGTCGGGGAAGTGGCCGCAGAAGATCACCACATACGCCCACACGTTGCGCAGCGCGTTGGCCGCGACACCGGCGGCCAGGGTGCGCCGCCAGCGGCGTCGGCTGAGCAGCGGGAACAACAGGTAGTCCTTGGCGCCCTGCCTGCCGATCTTGCGGAGCAGGGCCCTGGTGTGCGCCGATTTTCCGGCCGGCGTCGTCGCGCGCTCGCGTTCGGAGTACAGCCCGTGCAGTGCGATACCCCATTCGAAAGTCGCTGCCAGCAGCAGGTTTCGCAACGGTTGTACCAGCATGCCCGGACGCCACGGCTCGTCGCGGGTCACCCGCAGCACGCCGAAACCGATGTCTTCGTCCATGCCGAGCACATTGGTGAACACGTGGTGGCGGTAGTTGTGTGAGTAACGCCACTGTGACGACACCCTGGCCATGTCCCATTCCCAGGTGCGGGAGTGGATCTCGGGATCGTTCATCCAATCCCATTGGCCGTGCGAGACGTTGTGGCCGATCTCCATGTTCTCGATGCTCTTGGCCGTGGCCAGCGCGGTGGTCCCCGCGAGCCAGCCCAGCCGGGACCGGGTGCCCGCGATGAGCAGGCGGGCGCCGAGGTCCAGTATTCGCTGACAGGCGATGGTGCGCCGGATATAGGCGGCGTCTGCAGTGCCGCGCGCGCTTTCGATGTCGCGCCGGATCGAGTCGAGTTCCGTGCCGAGGGCTTCGATGTCGGTGTTGTTCAGATGCGCGTAGACCGCAACGTCGGTAATGGCCATGCCGGGAGTCCTCTGATCGGTCGTCGACACCGATACTACGTACTCCTACAATGTGCGTCTACAACGTTGACACCTAGGGTGTCGTCCGCGGGAGGGTGGCGGTGAGGCCCGTGAGCAGGATGTCGAGACCACGTTCGAGCTCCGCGGCGCCGTCATAGGCGGCCAGCACGGGGGCCAAGCCGCGCAGCAAGGGGAACTCGGTGATCGGCAGCCGATGCAGGCCGAGCCGCAACACCTCATCGGTCTCCTCCGGGCGCTCGACGACCTCCTGTAGCTCGTTGAGCACGTGGCCGTACAGGAAGCCGAACAGCGCGCGATAGATGTGCAGTGCGTCGGCGCCGTTGAAACCGGCGCCCATGAGCAGGCGCAGGATGTCCTCGAGCGGGCGGACCACCGACAGCGCCCGCATGGCCAGTGGTGTGGACAGCGGTCGCGTCACCAGCAGCGGCACGACGTTCGGGTGCGCCAGGGCCAGCTCCCGGAAGGAGCGGGCGACCTCGCGCAGCTGGGTGGTCCAGTCCGGGTCGTCGGCGTCGACGCGTACCTGCTCGAAGACCAGTTCCGACACCCCGTCGAGCACGGCCGCCTTGTTGGGGACATGGCGGTAGATCACCATCGGATCGCGCCCGACCGCCTCGGCCAGCCGTCGCATCGACAGCGCCTCGACCCCGTCGCGGTCGATGATCATCAGCGCGGCGGCCAGGACCGAGTCTCTGGACACCGGCACACCGGAGCGCTCGCCGCGCCGTGTCGTTGCGTCGGTGGAACTGTCGGCCATGGCGGCACCTCCGGTCTTCGAATGCGATCCAGCGTAGACCTACGTCGTTGACACGCCGGATCGCGGTTCGGGAATGACGGCTCGGATCCGGTCACGAAACGGTTGCGGGAGTGCGAGTTCGGTCACTGGCCGAGCTGCTCGCCCGGGGCTTCCCGCGAAGTGGCGGCGGCGGGAATCGGTGACTGACGTGGTGGAGATCCGCGCCGCGGGGTACGGGGCGCGAGATCACGCGGTCGTCACGGCGGAAATTTCTGTGGTGGATACACATGGACGCCCCTACCCTGGAAATCGCTTTCTAGGTCGCCTAGCTGCGACAACGCCTACTCACATGGGCTCACAGGGGAAGGACGATAGGCGAAACATGCCTGGCACAACGTCGAGTATCAGCGGATCGCACACCACCGCACCGCGCACCACCGACCCGATGACCATCGGGTCGAGCACGACCGACCCGATGATCACCGGGTCGAGCACGACCGAGCAGCGGATCACCGGGCCCGGCACGGCCGAGCCGATGGTCACCACGACCCCCGTCACGATGCCGAGCATCGACACCTGCCGAGACGCGGTGGAGATGGCCGTGCGGGCGCCGTCGGTGCACAACACCCAGCCGTGGCGGTGGCGCATCGAACCGGGCCGGGTCGACCTGTTCGCCGATTTCGACCGCCAGGTTCCGTCCACCGATCCGCGGGCGCGGGCCCTGCTGGTGAGCTGCGGCGCCGCCCTGCACCACCTCGACGTCGCCTTCGCCATGCTGGGCTGGCGGGCCGTCGTCGATCGGATGCCCGACCCGGACCGCACCGATCATCTCGCGACGGTCACCTTGGTGCCGCACACACCGTCCGACATCGACATCCGGATGGCCGCAGCCATCCACCTGCGCCAATCGGACCGGCGCCGCTACGCGGGCAGGCCGGTGCCGGCCAGGGATCTGCGTGCGGTATCGCAGGTGGCCTCCCGGTTCGGAGCCGCGGCCCGGCTCGTCCCCGACCTGTTGCTGAGCCACCTGGCCGATCCGATGCAGCGCGCTGCTGCCCGCCACGCCCGCGACGAGGACTACCTCGCCGAGCTCGAACGCTGGACCTGCGCGCCGGGCGCCACCGCCGGTGTGCCCGCCCGCAACGCGCCGCGCGCGCGCCGCGACGGCGAATTGCCGGTGCGGTTGTTCGCCGAAACGCAACTGTCCGAATACACCGATGACCCGGACTCGGCGAACTGGCTGGTCGTGTGCACCCCGCACGACAACCGCCTGTCCCAGCTGCGGGCGGGCGAAGCGACCAGCGCGATGCTGCTGCAGGCCACCTACCTGGGCTTGGCGACCAGTATCCAGTCCGAACCGCTCGGCATGCTCGACCTGCGTGACGAGATCCGCGGCACCCTGCTCCAGGACTGCGCCTACCCGCACGTCATGATCCGCCTGGGCCGCATGCCCCATGCCGCCGCGCCGCTGGAATCGACACCGCGCCGTCCGCTCGGTGAGGTCGTCGAGCTCGCCTGAGCACAGACCCGGCTGCTCTCGACGAGGCCCGCGCGCCGCCCTCGGACGGCGGCGCGTTCACGCCATTTCGTACAGACCGAACAATCCCGGCACCATTTCGATACACCAGGACCGCCTCGAACGATAAGTACCGGACCGTACGTGCGGGTAACCCGCGCGCACGGTACACATACGAGGCGCAAGAGTGCAGACTGCGAGCAATCGCGTATTTCGCAATCTCACCCGTCCGGGACAGGTCCTCGGGAAATGGAAGGAGTCGGCGAGTGTTCAGCCGTATCGCCATCGTGAACAGAGGTGAAGCCGCCATGCGGCTCATCCATGCCGTCCGTGATCTCGCGGCGGCCACGGGGCTACCGATCGAAACCGTCGCGCTGTACACCGACGTGGACCGCACAGCCACCTTCGTGCGCGAAGCCGACATCGCCTACGACCTGGGCCCGGCGGCGGCCCGGCCGTACCTCGATCTCAAGGCGCTGGAGAAGGCGCTGGTGCACACCAAGGCCGACGCGGCCTGGGTCGGGTGGGGTTTCGTCGCCGAGGATCCCGCGTTCGCCGAACTGTGCGAGCAGATCGGCATCACCTTCATCGGCCCGAGCGCCGAGGCCATGCGCCAGCTGGGCGACAAGATCGGCGCCAAGCTGATCGCCGAGGAAGTCGGCGTGCCGGTGGCCCCGTGGAGCCGCGGCTCGGTCGAGACCGTCGAGGATGCGGTGGCCGCCGCGACCGAGATCGGCTACCCACTGATGCTCAAGGCCACCGCCGGTGGTGGCGGTCGCGGCATCCGCGTGATCACCGACGAATCCGAACTCGTCGATGCCTACGAGCGCACCAAGCAGGAGGCCGCCCGCGCCTTCGGCAGCGGTGTGGTGTTCCTGGAACGACTGGTCACCGGCGCTCGCCACGTCGAGGTGCAGGTGATCGCCGACGGGCAGGGCACCGCGTGGGCGCTGGGTGTGCGCGACTGCTCGGTGCAGCGGCGCAACCAGAAGGTCATCGAGGAATCCGCCTCACCGGTGCTGAGCCCCGAACAGACGGCCGAACTCAAGGCCTCGGCCGAGCGGCTGGCCGTCGCGGTGGGTTACTGCGGTGCGGCCACCGTCGAGTTCCTCTACCACCCCGGCGACCAGCTGTTCGCCTTCCTCGAGGTCAACACCCGGCTGCAGGTGGAACACCCGATCACCGAGTGCACCACCGGCTTCGACCTCGTACACGCCCAGCTGCACGTCGCGTCCGGCCGCAAGCTCGACGGTGCCCCGCCGGCCGAGCGCGGCCACGCCATCGAGGCCCGGCTCAACGCCGAAGACCCCGACCGCGACTTCGCCCCCGCCCCCGGGCGCATCGTGCGACTGGACCTGCCCGCCGGTCCCGGGATCCGCGTCGACACCGGTGTCAGCGAGGGCGACACCATTCCCGCCGACTTCGACTCCATGATCGCCAAGATCATCGCCTACGGCCGCGACCGCGACGAGGCACTCGGTCGCCTGCGCCGGGCGATGGCCCAGACCCGGGTCGTCATCGAAGGCGGCGCGACCAACAAGAGCTTCGTGCTCGACCTGCTCGATCAGCCCGAGGTGATCGACGCCAGCGCCGACACCGGCTGGATCGACCGCGTCCGTGGCGAAGGCCGGTTGGTGACCCACCGGCACTCCACCGTCGCGCTGGCGGTCGCCGCGATCGACGCCTACGAGGAGGACGAGCGGGCCGAACGGCACCGGCTGTTCTCGACCGCCTCCGGTGGTCGCCCGCAGGTGCAGCACCAGAGCGGTCGACCACTGGACCTGAAGCTGCGCGGGGCGAGCTACCGCGTGCGGGTGGCGCGCATCGGCGCGCATCGCTTCCGGGTCGGCATCGAGGCGGGCGGCGAACTGCGCACCGCCGACGTCGATCTGGAACGTTTCGATCGCCACACCGGTCAGATCGTGGTCAACGGGACCAGGTACCGCCTGATCACCGGCACCCACGGTCCCACCCATGTGGTCGATGTCGACGGTGTGACCCACCGGATCAGCCGCGACGAGGGCGGTGTCGTCCGCTCGCCCGCGCCCGCGCTGGTCGTCGGCACACCGCTGGAAGTCGGCGCCGAGGTCGAGGCGGGCGCGCCGGTACTGGTGCTGGAGAGCATGAAGATGGAGACGGTGCTGCGCGCGCCGTTCCGGGCCCGGCTGAAGGAATGCGCGGTGTCGGTCGGCACGCAGGTGGAGACCGGCGCGCCGCTGCTGCGCCTGGAACCACTGGCCGACGACGACGCCGTCGAGACCGCCGCCACCGGCACCGTCGAACTCGACCTGCCCAGTGAGCCCACCCCCCGGCGCGCCCACGAGCGGATGGCGCGCGGCCTGCAGGACCTGCGCAGTCTGCTGCTCGGCTTCGACGTGGACCCGCACGACAATCGCCGCGTGCTCGACGACTACGTCGCCGCCCGCACCGCATCGGTCGCCGACAACGTGCGGCCGCTGGGCGAGGAACTCGAACTGGTGCAGGTCTTCGCCGACCTGGCCGAACTGAGCCACAACCGTCCCGCCGAGGACGACAGCGCCCAGGGGCACGTGCACAGCCCCCGCGAGTACTTCCACACCTACCTGCAGAGCCTGGACGTGGAGGTGGCCGGGCTGCCCGAGGCGTACCAGGCCAAGCTCGCCGCCGCGCTCGGGCATTACGGTGTCACCGAACTGGACCGTTCGCCGGATCTGGAAGCCGCGGTCTTCCGGGTGTTCCTGGCCCAGCAGCGCCCGGCCGACACGGTCGCGGTCATCACCACGTTGCTGCGCGAATGGCTCACCGAGCCGATGCCCGACCAGGTACTGCGCGAACCCGTCGGCCTGGCGCTCGAGCGCCTCGTCGCGGCCACTCAGGTGCGGTTCCCGGTGATCGCCGACCTCACCCGTGGCCTGGTCTACGCCTGGTACGGCCAGCCGCTGCTGCGCCGCAACCGTGCCCGCGTCTACACCAACGTCCGCAAGCACCTGAGCCACCTCGACACACATCCCGACGCGGCCGACCGCGCCACCCGCATCGCCGACATGGTCCGCAGCACCGAACCGCTGGTGCGCCTGCTCGGCCAGCGGCTCGAACGCGGCAAGCCCGACAACACCGCCATGCTCGAGGTCCTCACCCGCCGCTACTACGGCAACAAGGGCGTCACCGGGGTGCACACCGAGCTGGTCGGTGGCGCCACCTTCGTCGTCGCCGAGCGCGACGGGTCGAGCCTGGTCTCGGCCGCGGTGAGCTTCGACCGGCTCGGGGCCACCCTGGACGGACTGGCCGAACTGGCCGACGGCGCAGTGTCCATCGACGCCGACATCTACCTCAGCTGGGAAGATCAGCCCGAGGACTTCGACGCGATGGCCGCCGCCCTGGCCGACGTGCTCGGCGCGCACCCGCTGCCCCACCAGGTGCACCGCATCACCGCCGCGGTCGCCGGCAGCGGCGGCGCGGTGATGCACCACCACTTCACCTTCCGCCCCTCGGCCACGGGCATGGCCGAAGAACGCCTGATCCGCGGCCTGCACCCCTACATCGCGCAGCGCATGCAGATGGAGCGGTTGCGCAAGTTCGACCTCACCCGGTTGTCGTCCTCGGACGAAGAGGTCTACCTGTTCCGCTGTGTAGCCAAGGAGAACCCCTCCGACGACCGGCTCATCGCCTTCGCTCAGGTGCGTGACCTGGCGGCGCTGCGCGAACAGGACGGCAGGCTGGTGGCGCTGCCCACCGCCGAGGCCACCATCGCCACCTGCGTGGACTCGATCCGCCGCGCCCAGTCCCGGCTGCCCTCGGCCAAGCGGCTCAACACCAACCGCATCGTGATGTACATCTGGCCGCCGATCGATGTCACCAGTGCCGAACTGGAAACCATCGGCGGGCACGTGCTGCCGACGGCGGCCGGTGCCGGGCTCGAGGAGATCCTGCTCATCGCGCGTCAGCGTGATCCACAGACCGGCGAGCTGAACAAGGTGGGGGTGCGCATCGCCTTCCGCCCGACCGGTGGGTCGGAGGTGACCGTCGGCGAACTGACCGACGACCCGGTGGAGCCACTGGACGAATACCGGCAGAAGGTGCTGCGCGCCGCGGCCCGCAACACCGTCTACCCCTACGAATTGACCCGGCTGCTGGGCGATTTCACCGAGTACGACCTCGACGACACGCACACGCTGGTCCCGGTGGGCCGGCCCAAGGGCCGCAACACCGCCGCGATCGTCGCCGGTGTGGTCCGCACCGTCACCACCGGTCACCCGGAGGGTGTCACCCGCGTGCTGTTGCTCGGCGACCCCACCAAGTCGCTGGGCGCGCTGTCGGAACCGGAATGCCGCCGCGTGATCGCCGCTCTCGATCTGGCCGAGCGCCTGCAGGTTCCGCTCGAGTGGTACGCGCTGTCCTCGGGCGCCCGTATCTCGATGTCCTCGGGTACCGAGAACATGGACTGGGTGGCGGCCGCGCTCAAGCGGATCGTCGAGTTCACCCAGGACGGCGGCGAGATCAACATCGTGGTGGCCGGCATCAATGTCGGCGCGCAGCCGTACTGGAACGCCGAGGCCACCATGCTCATGCACACCAAGGGTGTGCTGGTGATGACCCCGGACTCGGCCATGGTGCTCACCGGTAAGCAGTCGCTGGACTTCTCCGGTGGCGTGTCGGCCGAGGACAACTTCGGCATCGGCGGCTACGACCGGGTGATGGGCCCCAACGGGCAGGCCCAGTACTGGGCGCCGAACCTGCCCGCCGCCCGCGACGTGCTGATGGCGCACTACGAGCACACCTATGTCGCACCCGGTGAGCAGGGACCGCGCCGGGCCGTCACCGCCGACCCCGTCGACCGTGACATCTCCGGTTTCCCGCATGTGCTGGCGGAGAGCACCTTCGCCACCGTCGGCGAGATCTTCTCCGCGGCCGCGAACCCGGATCGCAAGAAGCCCTTCGACATCCGCACCGTGATGCGCGCGCTGGCCGACCAGGACCACCCGGTGCTGGAACGCTGGGCGGGCATGGCCGACGCCGAGACCGCCGTGGTGCAGGACGCGCACCTGGGCGGAATCCCGGTGTGCCTGCTGGGAATCGAGTCGCGCAACGTGGCGCGGCGCGGATTCTCGGGCACCGACGGACCCGACACCTATACCGCGGGCACCCTGTTCCCGCGGTCGTCGAAGAAGGCCGCCCGGGCGATCAATGCCGCCAGTGGCAACCGGCCGCTGGTGGTGCTGGCGAACCTGTCCGGCTTCGACGGTTCCCCGGAGTCGATGCGCAAGCTGCAACTCGAGTACGGCGCCGAAATCGGGCGTGCCATCGTCAATTTCGACGGTCCGATCGTGTTCTGCGTGATCTCGCGCTACCACGGCGGTGCCTTCGTGGTGTTCTCGAAGGCGCTGAACCCGAACATGACCGTGCTGGCGCTCGAGGGTTCGTTCGCCTCGGTGCTCGGTGGTGCGCCCGCGGCCGCGGTGGTGTTCGCCGGTGAGGTGAACGCCAGGACAGCCGCCGATGCGCGCATCCGGGAGCTGGAGTCGCGGGTGGCCAATGCCGCCGGCACCGACCGGGCGACGCTGAGCGCCGAACTCGACGAGCTGCGTTCGTCGGTGCGGGCGGAGAAGCTCGGCGATGTGGCCGCCGAATTCGACCGCATCCACAACATCGGGCGTGCGGTGGAAGTGGGTTCGGTCGACGCCATCGTGAGTGTCGCCGAACTGCGGCCGCGGATCATCGAAGCCATCGACAACCGCCTGTCCCGCTAGGGATTTCGACCCCGGCCGCCCATCCCGCCACGCGCGGGGTGGGCGGCCGTCACGGCCCGGTCATGGTTGAAACCCTTCCGATCGGGTACTTCTCACTGATGACGGTCTCTGGGGCCGTCGGACGAGAAGGGATAAGGTTTGTCGATTTCCGCTGACGAATCGAAAAGTCGAAACCCGAACAAAGGTTATGTTGCCCTGTTGGGGTGGAGCCTGAACGCGGTCGAGGCCATCGACCGTTTCGATCGCCGCTATATCGTGGTAGCCCCCGAATGGGCCCGAGATTATTGTACTGAGCACAACATTCCCTATATCCCCTGGAACTTCGAACGGCTCAACGATCGTTCGATGGAGATCGCCGAGACCCTGCAGGACATGGGCGTCGACGTCGCCATCCCGATCTTCGAGGAGACCGTGGAGTGGGCCGGGGCGATCAATTCCGTCCTGCTCAACAATCCGCGCCTGCTCGGCCAGGCCATGTTGCTGCGTGACAAGTCGCTGATGAAGCGGCGCGCGCAACTCGGTGGTATCCGGGTCGGCATCTTCGAAGAGGCGCACGAACGCGACGACGTGATCCGCTTCCTCAAGCGCGTCAACCAGACGCTGCTGAAGCTCGACGGTGATCCCAACGATCCGATCCACCTCAAAGCCTTCGACAAGGCCGGTTGCCTCGGGCACCGCATCATCCGGACCCCCGACGAGGTCGACACGATCCCGCAGGACGAGTTCCCGATGCTCATGGAGTCGCACCTGGACGGGTGGGAGTTCGCGGTCGAGGCCTGGGTGCACAACGGTCAGATCCGCTTCCTGAACATCTCGGAGTACGTGACGCTGGGCTACTCGGTGTTCGTGCCCGCCACCCCGGAGCTCGAGCAGTACCGCCCCGAGATCACCCGGCAGGTGGAAAAGCTGATCAAGACCTTCGACATCGAATTCGGCTTCATCCATCCCGAATACTTCGTCACCAGCGACGGCGAGATGTATTTCGGCGAGGTCGCCTACCGCCCGCCGGGTTTCAAGGTGTTCGAACTGCTGGAACGCACCTACGGCTTCAACGCCTATCACGCCCTGGTGCTGGCGTTCGACCCGAAAACCACCGAGGACGAGATCACGGCGTTCTTCCCGAAGGAAGTGGTGGATGCCACCGGCCACGCGGGATGTTTCGGTGTGTATCCGCGCCGCCGGGTGGTCAGCCAGCTGTCGGTGCCGCCGGAGACCGAAGATCACGATTACTTCGACTCCCACGAGCTCACCGCGCCATTGGCGGAAAAGGTGACCAAGCGCACCGCGTTCGGCAACCACTGGGGTCTGCTGTATTTCTTCGGCGAGGATCCGTACGAGCTGCGGGACCTGCTGAAGCGACAAGAAGAGCTCGATTTCTATATTTGATCAGTTGCGACAGTATCGGTGTACGGGGAGAATCGGCTAGTGAGTCCACAGAGCAACGACGCGACCACGCTCGACAGGCGTCTGGCGACGTTGGATCAAGCCGCCCGGTCCCTCGCGGACACAGGCACTTTCGGCAAGCAGCTGAAGCTGCCCAGGGTGCTCGACGCCCTGCGGCGGGTGCTGCTGCTGCCGGGCGGGTGCGCGGCGGTGCGCGCCCGCGCCGAAAGCCTGGAGAGCGCGGGGCTGTTCCTGGGCACCGACTGGGCCCAACCGCAGATCCTCATCCCGTCGCTGAGCACCGGTTCGCTGCACAGCGCCAATGCCGACACCGTGGTGGTGGAGGCGGTGAGCGATCTGCGGCTGCTCGCGGTCGCCAAGGGCGATTACGCGCATCCGATGATCTCGGCCGAGCAGGCCGGCGAGCATCTGTCGCAGGTGCTCGCGGTCAATCTGACGCTGCTGTTCACCCCGCCCTCCGAGGCCGAGCGGGCCCAGCAGGGCCGGATGGCGCAGGTCTCGCGCGAGTTGCTGCACTATCTCGTGGCCGAGGTCGGCTACGAGAAGGTGCTGGAGAACCTGGTCGACGAGATCTGGCGGATCCTGCGCCAGCGGCCGATCCAGGTCGATTCGGTGAAACGGATGATCACCCAGATCGCGGTCGCGCGGGCGAACCCGGATGTGGATCTGGGCGCCAGCGGGCTCGGCGCCGACCGGTTGATCAGCAGTCTGTACGGCACCACCGAGGGCTGCCGGGAAGATCCCGGCGTCGAGATCTACCGCACCCGGCTGGAATCGATGGACGACAACGCTTTGCAGTACGAGGCAAAGGGTTTCGCGCGGTCGATGCACGACACCGGCCTGGTCTCGCCGTATCACGCGGTGCTGCTGCGTTTTCTGCTCGGCAAGGGTGAGTACCTGCTCGGTGAGGCCATGGGCCTGTCGAGCACCGGCCGCGACAGCCTGCTCTGCTATCACGAACTGGTGCACGCCCTGATCGGCCAAGGTGTGCACGTGGAAACCGCGCAGTGCATCTACGGGCTCACCCTGATGCTCGAGCGCGGCATCCTGTACCAGCCGCCGGTCGCCCCCGCGCTGTGGCGCCAGCTCGCCCTGCGTCTGTCGGAGCACTCCCAGCAGCGGCTGGCGCAGGTCTTCGGACCCGCGCCGGACGCGCGGGCCTGGTTGCTGTCGGGCGTGCTCTCGGTGCTGGGCCAGCCACTGGGGATCGGTCAGGGCGACAACCCCACCTGCCAATCGGCGCGGGCCCTGTCGATGTGGGCTTACAACGACCCCGACTACCTGCTCCAGACGGTGGTGTGGGCGGCGCGCGACGACGAGATCGTCATGCACTTCGAAGGGCAGCCGATTTCCTCCCGCGACAACGGCGACGCCCTCTCGGCCCCCTTGCACCTCGACCTGGACCCGGTGTCGCTGCTGGTGGTCCCGCACCTGGATCGCATCTACGCCGAAATGGGCCGTCACTGTGTGGGGCGCGAGGGCGACCCGCACCGCTGGATCAACCCCGAGTTCCACGGCTGGTGGGCGGGGCGCGGTTTCCGCATCAATGTCGACGTGGCCACCGGCCGGCTCACCGATCTCGACGAGTTCCAGCGCCACTTCTACGCCAGCTACCACCCCTTCTACAACGGCAATCAGCCGGTGATCCACCCGCAGCCGGCCGGGATCGCGGTCACCGACAGCGCGGCCCGCTTCGTCGGCTGGCACGCCATCACCGTGCTGCGGGTGAACCTCGACCCGCAGGCGCAGATGCGGGTGTACTTCTACAACCCCAACAACGACAGCGGCCAGGACTGGGGTGACGGTGTCGTGGTCGGCACCGCCGGGCACGGCGAACGATTCGGCGAGGCGTCGCTACCGTTCGAGCAGTTCGCCTCGCGCCTCTACATCTTCCACTTCGACCCGCTGGAACCGGGTGAGCTGGCGGCCGTGGACAGTGCCGAACTGCAGCGGGTGATCGGCTACGTCCACCGCAGCTGGGGCGCCGACCGCCTGCCGCCGGAAACGGCCGAGAACGGCTGACGCGCGATCAGCGCTGCGCGTCGAGGCGGTAGCCGAGCCCGCGCACGGTGACGATCAGGCGTGGGTCGGCGGGGTCGCGTTCGATCTTGGTGCGCAACCGGCGCACGTGCACGTCGACGATGCGGTCGTCGCCGAAGAATCCGCGGTCCCAGATCCGGTCGAGCAGCACCTGTCGGCTCAGTACCAGGCCGTCGTGCTGGGCGAGTTCGCACAGCAACCGGAATTCGGTGACGGTGAGGTTCACGTCGTCGCCGTCCAGGCGCAGCGCACCACGCTCGGGCGAGAGCACCAGCCGGTGGTGCGCCGCCGCGTCGAGGACGATGTCGGTGCTGCCCTCGCGCTCCACTGTGTGGCGCGACCGTCTGCGCAGCGCCCTGATCCGCGCGCTCAGTTCCTTCACCTCGAACGGCTTGGTGACGAAGTCGTCGGCGCCGGCCTCGAGCGCGGCGACCACGTCGTGGGTGTCGTCGCGCGCGCTCACCACAATGATCGGCACGTCGTGGTCGCGGCGCAGCTCCCGGATACAGCTGAATCCGTCCATCCCGCCGAGCATCAGGTCCACGAGCATCACCGCCGGTGCGCCACGGCTGTGCACCTGATCCAGCGCGCGTTCGCCGGATTCGGCCTCGGCGACGACGTAACCTTCGTCCTCCATCGCCAACCGCAGCGATTCGCGCACCCGGGTGTCGTCCTCGACGATCATCAGCGGTGTGTTCATCCGGTGACTCCAGTAACCCGCGCGGGCTCGGTGCCGAGGGCGTCGCGGTCGCGGGGCGGGAAGTCGGGTGCGAGGCTCGGTGGGTCGATGCCGTCGGCGAGGCGGCCCTGTCGCCGGGCCGCCAGGTACCGGTCGGCCAGCACACAGCACACCACGATCAGCAGCAGCCCCCAGCCGAACGGGGTGCGTGAATACTCCAGGTCACGCCCGATGTCCGGCCAGCGGAACAGCAGCCAGGTCTCGTAGCTGGCGAAGGCGAAGATCGCCAGCCAGGCCGGCCAGTTGCGCAGCACCGAATTCCTGAGCACCACGGTGAACAGGAACGGGAACAGGAACATCGAGTAGTACTGCTGGCCCAGCGAACTCAACGTGAACTCGGCGGTGAGCAGCACCCCGGTGGCGGTGGTGACGAAGAACAGTTCCTGATCGCGGTAGTACCGGTACAGCAACCACAGGCTGACCGCCACCAGCACCGCGAACAGCCCGCGCACCAGCAGCGTCGCGATGGGGGAGATGCCGTGATAGAGGCCCATCCCCGAGATCGAGGAATTGAAGTAGTCGCGCACCTGCAGGCTGTAGGGCAGGTTGTGGACGAAGTAGTGCGCCGGGTCGGCGGCCAGCGGCCACGCGATGGCGGTGGTGACCACCGGCATCGCCACCGCGATCGCCACCGTCGACCACTGTTTGCGCACCGCGGGCAGCAGCAACAGCGGCACCAGGATCGGTTTGATCGCGATCGTCAACCCCAGCACCACACCCGCCGCCACATCCCGCCGGGCCAGCAGCAACGACAGGAACACCACTTCGGCCAGGAAGAACAGCCCGTTGACATTGCCGAAGGTGAGGGTGTTCACCAGCGCCTCGGACAGGAACAGCGCGAAGTAGGCGGCCGGCGCGAGTGGCGACTTCAGGGTGTAGCCGAACATCCGCAGCAGCAGATACACCGCCAGCATCGCCGCGAGCAGGTTCAGGAACAGGAACACCGTGCGCCCGGTCGCCTCGTCGAACAGCCCCAGCGGCGCCAGTAGCAGCGTGCCGCCCGGCGGGTACAGGTAGTGCGGATCCACCGAGGTCAGATTCGCGGTGTACACCGGTTCGTGGCGTAAGAAGGCGTTGATCGCGTTGTAGACGGGCCGGAAGTCGTTGGTGTGGTGGCCCGGCATCGCCTTGTAGAACACCATGTCGAGGGCGGTCACCAGTGCCAACGGCCACAGCACCAGCTTGGCGATCGCACCGGGTGTGCGCGGGCGTTCCCGCATCAGCTGGGAGTCTGCGGGCGTTGATACACGTCGGGGATGCCGTCGCCGTCGTCGTCGCGTTCCTCGGCCTCGGCCAGCACTCGGTAGACCCTGTTGCGGGCGCGCAGCACGACGGTGGCCAGCACCGCCGCGGTGAGCGTGCCGAACAGCACACCGATGCGCACATGGTCGGCCTGGGCGTCGCCGGTGAAGGCCAGTTCACCGACCAGCAGCGACACCGTGAACCCGATGCCGCCGAGTAGGGCGACACCGCTGACATCGATCCAGGACAGTTCCGCGTCGAGTTCGGCGCGGGTGAGTTTCACGGTCAGCCAGGTGGTGGCGGTGATACCGACCAGCTTGCCCACCACCAGGCCCGCCATGATGCCGAGAGTGATGCGGTCACCGAGCGAATCGGTGAGCCCGCTGAGCCCGCCGATGGTGACGCCCGCGGCGAAGAACGCGAACACCGGCACCGCGAATCCGGTCGACAAGGGCCGGATCAGGTGCTCGAACCGTTCGGCGAGGCCGTGCTCGGCATCGGTCTCCCCACGCCCGAGCAGCACCGGGACCGTGAAGCCCAGCAGCACACCGGCGACGGTGGCGTGCACGCCGGAGGAGTGCACCAGCCACCAGGTGACCAGCGCCAGCGGCACCAGCAGCCACGGCGCACTGACCCGCCGCTGCACGGCCAGGGCGAACAGGGCCAGCGGGATGAGCGCGGCGGCCAGGTACGGCAGGTCCAGTTCGCTGGTGTAGAACACCGCGATCACGGTCACCGCGAGCAGATCGTCTACCACGGCGAGGGTGAGCAGGAAGGTGCGCAGCGCGGCGGGCAGGTGGGTGTTGATCACCGCCAGCACGGCCAGCGCGAACGCGATGTCGGTAGCGGTGGGGATGGCCCAGCCGTCCAGGGTGCCGGCCGGACCGCCGCGGTTGATCACCACATAGATCAGTGCGGGCACCACCATGCCGCCCACCGCGGCCACCACGGGCAGCGCGGCGCGGCGCGGGTCACGCAGGTCGCCGGCCACGAACTCGCGTTTGAGTTCCAGACCGACCACGAAGAAGAAGATCGCCAGCAGCCCGTCGGCGGCCCATTCGCTCAACGACAGGTTCAGGTGCAGCGCGGACGGCCCGATGTGCACCTCGCGCAGTGCCTCGTAGGCGTCGGCCCACGGGGTGTTCGCCCAGATCAGTGCGACAGCGGCCGCGATGATCAACAGCACCCCGCCCACGGTCTCGCGCCGCAGCACCGAGGCGATACGCCGCGATTCCGGCCAGCTACCGCGGGTGAGGGCTTGGCGGCGGGGCTGCTGCGATGGCGTCATCGAGTCCCCGCCCCGAATAGTCGGTTGGTCGAGCCTGAACTGTCGGCAGATAGCAAGTGTCGGTACCCGTCACCAATCGAACCCGACCCGACGGGATTCGAGCCGGATTGCCGACCAGACTTCCCGGCGCACCTACTGTAAAGATGCCGTACCACCCACACCCATCGCAAACCGACCGCGCCGACCGCTGCCGAATCGAGTCCGATCACACCGGATCATTTCCGAGGCACGACGTGCTCTACCGCATGGTTTCCGGTGATCGGGGAACTGCACGCCTGTCGGCGCGAATGCTGCGGGCCGGGCGCCCGGACTCGCGGACCCCGGCGCCGCGGCGACCGGGTTCATCACGAACCGGCTGTGCGCTGCGGACACTCGAGCTGGAGTTTCTGGGTTCGGGTGTTGTGGCGCCAGTTCTTCGACAGCTCGGCTTGCCACTCGCCGGTCTTGCTGTGCAACCGCCACGCTGACAAGACGCAGCGCGCGACCACGCCGTCCCGGGTGACCAGGACGGGCTCGTTCTGGAACGGATCGCCGGAGTCCAGCAGTGGGCGGCCGGCGAGGAACGTGTATCCGGACGCTTTCGTGATGGCTTCGGCCTGGAGTTGCTGTCGTGGACCGGATATCTCGGTAGCGGTCGCCGCGATCACGATGATGAGTACCGCGGCGGTGGTCGCGCCGAGGACGTAGGCAACGCCCTGTGCCCACCCCAAGGCGTCGCGCACGTTCGCCACACACAGCGCGGCGATGAGGAGCAGTACGATTCCGGCGGCGATGCGCCAGCGGTTGTCGCCGGCGAATGAGCGGCCACCGAGTTCGACGATCACCTCGTAGACCTCCGGTGACCGGGTCACTGCTGCCGGATCACTCGGTGGGCGGCGTGATGGCCGGTGGGTTGGCTTTCGGCGACGCCGCGGATGGCTGCTTCTACGGCGGTGAGGCGGTCGGCGAGCAGGCCGAGGCCACCGATCGCGCGGATCATGGGGTCGTCTTCGTTGCCGCCGAGGGCTCGGTCGCGGACGTAGGCGGTTTTGACGGCGGTCCAGCGGGTGGTTTGAGTGGGGGTGAGGCGGCCGCGGAGTTCGGCCAATTTGAGCAGGTTGGCTTCGGCGTTGGCGGCGAGGGTTTGGGCTTCGCCGCGGTAGTGGTCGTCGATCAGGGTTTCCAGTTCGGTGTCGTTCATCACCGCCACGATGCGGCCGGTGAGGCCGTTCATGTCGCGGTAGGAACCCTGGAGCTGGAAGGGGGGTTCGGTGCGGGCGGTGTCGGTCATGGCGGCCGAGGCGATGTAGGCCCGGTTGACCGCCAGCACGACGTCGCGCACGTGGAGCAGTTTGGTCAGCACCGAGGTGAGGTCGGACAGTTCGGCGGGGGAGTACGGGTGGGTGAGTTGATCGGTTTGCACGGTGTCGTCGCCGCCGGCCAGGCGCAGCAGCAGTTCCAGGTCGCCGCGTTCGCGGGCCGACAGCGGTGCGAGCACCGGGTTGGTGGTCAGCGCGTTCTCGATGTAGCTGAGCGCGAACAGGTCGTCGCGGCCGGACAGCACATCGCCGAGGTTCCACACATCGGCACGGTTGGCGAGCATGTCCGGGACACGGAAACGTTTGCCCTGTTCGGTGTAGGGGTTGCCGGCCATGCAGACCGCGAAGCGTTTCCCGCGCAGGTCATAGGTGCGGGGCTCGCCTTCCCAGACGCCTTCGATGCGCCGTTGCGCGTCGCACAGCGAGATGAACTTCTGCAGGAGTTCGGGGGAGGTGTGCTGGATGTCGTCGAGGTAGAGCAATGCGTTGTTGCCCAGTTCCAGGGCGAAGTTGATCTTCTCGACTTCGCGGCGGGCCGTCGCGTTCGGCGCGGCGGCCGGGTCCAGGGAGTGCACGGCATTGCCGAGCGCGGGCCCGTCGACCTTGACGAAGATCAGGCCCAGCCGCGCCGCCACGTATTCCATGAGCGTGGTCTTGCCGTAGCCCGGCGGTGAGATCAACAGCAGCAGACCGGACTGGACCGCCCCGCTCGCCTCGCCCGGGGTGCCGAGCTGGCGGGCCAGGTTGTCGCCGATCAACGGCAGATAGACCTCGTCGAGCAGCCGATTGCGGACGAATCCGCTCATGACGGCCGGCTTGTAGTCGTCGAGTCGCAATTGCTGCCGCTGGGCGGCGAGCAGCTCGTTGCGCCGGTGCAGGTGTGTGCGGAACGCCGGAACGGTGTGGGTGCGGAAGTGCTGCGCGCGTGCGGTGAGTTCGGCCAGGCGCACCGGCAGCACCTGCCCGTCGATGCGCGGATGCGCACCGAGCAGCCCAGCGACGCTGGTGGCGAGTTCGGCGTCGCAGTCGTAGCGGGCGGTCTGCTCACCGCCGAGTTCGATCACGACAGCCTCGACCAGGTACTCCGAATGCTCTGCCACACCGGCACGTTCGGTGAACGCCCGCAACCAGGTGGTGACCAGGTGATACCGGCGCGGCAAGTCCGTGTCGAGCGAGCCGATGTCGCGCTGGAAGTCGGCGTAGGCGCCCGGATGTGCCGCCTCGAGATGCCGGCGGAATCCGGCCGTGAGTTCGCGAGCGGCCGCGGCGGTGACGAATCCCGCGGTAGGGTCGGCGATTTCGTGGAAGAGGTAGGTCGCCGCCAAGTGGACGTCGACCTCGGCCAACCCGAGTCGGGCGATGAAGTCGCTTATCGCGCAGGCAATTTCCTGGATCATGTCGGCCCGCGCGGCGGGGTCGGCGAAGAGCTCGGCGGCACGGGCGGTGGAGCTGATGCGGGTGACCCAATGTGCGCGCGTGCCGGGGTCGTGCGGTTGCCAGTCGTCTCCGCCGAACAGCCACCACAGCTGCGCTGCCGCCCGGTCGACCGGACGATAGCGCAGCAGCCCAGCGGCGGCGTGCAATTCGAGCAGCGCCCGCAGGATCAGTGTGGCGTCGTGGTCGTGCACACCGAGCTGGTAGCCCTCGTCATAACGTTGCCGCGCCACTTCGCGCACCACGGCATCGAGTGTTCCCGCCGCCGCGGCCTCGTGCAGTTGCGCGATCTCGGCCGGCGCTCCCTCCACGTCGGCCAGGATCGAGGTCGCGAGGAATTCGGCCCGGTACATCGATGCGGTCTCCGAGACCAGCAACTGCGACCACAGCGCGGCCTCATCGGCACCGAATTCGGCCGCGGGCAGCGGTGCCCGGTAGTCGGTACCGTTGATCGCGAAGATCAGCGAGTCCTCGTGCGGCACCAGCGCGAGCTCGGGTTTCGCCGTGGTGACCGCGAACCGATGCTGCCCGAGCCGGATCGTCTCGCCGCCGTCGGCGTAGAGGTCGCGGCGGTCGCGCAGCACCCGCCCGGCCTCGGAGCGCACCGTTTTGACGCGGCCGTCGAGCTCCTCGGCCGAGACCACTTCGCCCGCGGTGCGCAGGTCGGTGATGGTGCTGCGCAGGCGCAGCACCATCGGGTCGGCGGCGAAGTAGGCGTTCACCTCGTCGAGCGAGGCCAGGGCACTGCTGCGACGTTCGATGCTCGACAGCATGCGTTGCGCGGAGTCGAGCAACCGGCGCGCCCGCTGGGACCGCTCGTCGAGCAGGTTCTGCTTGCGGGCGGCGAAGGCCTCGTAGATGTCGTCGCGGCTGCTCGCGATGCGTTCGGCGAAGTCGTCGAACGCGCCGAAACGGGTTTCGAGCCCCTCGATGCTCAGCAGCAGTTTCGCGACATGGTCGTCGCACGCCTCCGGGGTGTCGGCCATCGCGAGCGCGCTGGTGACCGCCTGCCCGAGCAGCGCGAATTCGGCGGCGAACTCCGCACGCCCCTCGGCCGCCGCCAGTTCGGCACACCGCGCCTGCACGGTCGCCCTGGCCCGGTTGGCCGCGGCCAGCACGGTGGCGACGCGTTCGAGGATCCCGGTGCGCAGCGTCGCGTCACCGATGTCGAGGCCGGTGACCACGTCGATGACGGTCTGCAAGCCATCGGTCTGCTCGGTCAGCCAGTCCTGGATCGGGGCGGCTTCGGCGACGGTGCCGAGCACCGACGCGCGTTCCAGGGTTTCCTCGATCGCACGGGAGTAGTCGTCGAAAGACCCCGGGTCACTGAGGAATTCCACACAGCTGTGGCTGGCGCCGTCGAGCGCGCCGGCGACTGTTTTCGCCAGTTCGTCGAGTCGGCCGGTGTCGACGTAGCGCAGTTCGCGCAGGGTCTCGACCTGTCCCGCCGCGCGGCGCAGGGCGGTGAGCTCATCGACCCAGCCCTGCGCACTCGCGTG
Organism: Nocardia halotolerans; assembly: GCF_042650145.1. Taxonomy (NCBI): domain Bacteria; kingdom Bacillati; phylum Actinomycetota; class Actinomycetes; order Mycobacteriales; family Nocardiaceae; genus Nocardia; species Nocardia halotolerans. The sequence goes on from NZ_JBHSDL010000028.1 coordinate 68,104, forward strand.
CCCGCCGCCGGTGCGTACCAGCGTGGCGATCTGTTCGGCGGCGGCGTTCACCGAGCCGGCGGCCTGAGCCGTCCTGGCCTGGACCTTGGTGAACTCGTCCACGACCTGTTCGGAGGTGGCGCGCAACGCCGTCAGCGACTCGGACAGTTCTCCGAATTCGGGGTCGGTCAGCCAGTGGTGGTGATCGGCGGTGCGCACACACGCGGCGATGATGGCTTCGAACACATCGGTGGTGGCGGCCATGTCGGCGACCATGCGAGTCACCGACAGACAGTCCGACAGCCCGCGCACCAGTTCGGCATTGCCGATCCGGGCCAGCGGTCCGTTGTGCGCGGGCGCGCGCGCCGCGTGGGTGTCGGCGACGAACGGGGTCTGCCACACCTGCATCGTGTGCACCCGCGTCGGTTCCGCCGAGATCGCCCGGAACACCACCATGGTGCCGTCGTCGAACAGCGAATACCCGTGGCAGGTGATCGGCGCGGCGACCTGCTTGCGAATCATGTTGTAGGACAGCAGCAGAGTGCGGCCCTCGTTGCGGGCGTGGAAGACGTAGAGCACGTCCTCCCCGTTGGCGGCGCGCACCGTGCGCTCGTACTCGAGGTCGTCGATCGCGGTGTCGAAGGTCTTGTGGACGCCGGTCTCGAGGTAGTAGCCACCGGGGAAGACGATGCCCTGGTCCTCGGGCAACAACCGGCACGACAGCCCGATCCCGTCGAGCCGCACCACCGTTCGGGTCCTGGTGTTGAAAACCAGGTGCCGCCAGACGGTCTCGTTGTAGGGCCGGATGCGCAACAGGATGAGCGCACCGACCTCGGCGTAGTACACATCGGCGTCGGCCAGGCTCTGCAACGGCTCGTCCACCGGTTCGGCGTAGACGCCCGTGCCGGTCTCGGTGCTGTTCTCCACCTTCACCGTGAGCGTGCCGCCGAGGGTTTCTACGAACACCTTGCCCAGGATCGACAGATGCGGGTGGCGGCCCGACACCTGGTCGTCGCGGGTCGTCTCGGTCCATGCGAACTCGTGGGCGGGCGGGAACACGTGGTCGCGTTCGCCCCGGTTGTCGAGATACCGCACCGCGCCCGCCGGGTCGAGTTGCCAGCGCAGCACCTTGATGTCGTCGGTGCGCTGCCCGGTCTGGAACACCGCCAGCATCCGGCCGTCGAGCCTGCGCAACTGCAGCAGCTTGGTCTGGGTGTAGTACCGGTACAGTTCGGCGAAGTCCCGCTCGAAGCGCGGGTCGTCGAGCAGGCCTGTCGATTCGGCGGCGTGGAAACCGAATTCGTCACCGTCGCGGTGGAAGCGGTGCGCGGCGAACACGTCACCGACCTCGGTCTGCGGCTTCAGCCCGAAGAAGACGTTGTAGCCGAACAACATCCGGCCGTCGTCGATCGCCACGATGTCGCGCGGCACGCAGTTGTGCTCGGTACGGATGTGTTCGGTGCCGACCAGCGCCAGCTCGATGCCACCGAAGTCCGCGATCCGGCGCTCGTTGAGTTCCTCGCAGCGCCTGGCCAGTTCGTTCGCCTGTTCGTGCAGGCGAGTGCGCAGCACCTCGTAGGTGCCGCCGTCGAGGGCGGCACCCTGGGCCGACGAATCGGTCCCGGCCGAGATGTGCCGCGGCTGCGGCGCGCTCACTTGTCCAGCAGGAGGCCGAGCGCGGCAGCCTCATCGGTCTTGTCCGGTTCGGCACCGTTGCGCGCCAGCAGCGAACCGACGACAGCGGTGGCCGCGGTGCCGGTATCGGAGTGCAGCAGCCGGTCCAGACCCTTGCCGAGACCGATCGAACCGACGAGCTTGTCCAGGAACATCGACTCCCCGCCGACGATGTCGATCTTGGCGTTCTGCAGTCCGGCGGTGAGTACGTCGGCCTGGGACTGGGCCACGTCGCGGTGGGCCTGCACGGTGGCCAGCTCCACCTCCTTCTGCAGTTCCAGCCGCAACCGGAATTCCTCGTGCTCGCGGGTCGCGTCGTCGAGGACGGCCATGGCCGCGGCCTTCTCGTGCAGGCCCTCGGCCTCGCCCTTGAGCTTGTCGCGCAGGCCGTCGGCTTCGACCGTGTTGCGTTCGCGCAGCACCGCGGCTTCGGCGCGGCCGACCTTCTCGATCGCGTCGGCGTCGCGTTCGCGCACCTGCGCCTGCGCCAGCCCTTCGGCGGCCGCTTCGGCCTGGGTGGCCTCGGCGAGCCGGATCTTGGCCTTGGCGTGCAGTTCCGAAGCGGCGACCTCGGCTTCGGCCAGCGTCATCGACTCCTTGGCCCGGAACTTCGCCGCGGCCTCCGCGGCTTCGGCGGCCTTGATGTCCTTGACCAGGTGTTCCTGCGCCTCGGCTTCGGCGCGGATGATGATGGCCTGGCGCTCGCGCTCAGCGGCCTCCACCGACCGCAGCCCCTTGATCTTCTCTTCCTGCTCGGCAACGGTCCGGTCGACCGCGACGCGCTCGCGCACCACCTCGGCGACGGTGCGCCGCTCGGTTTCGAGCTCCCGCTCGTTGCCGATCTGGGCCAGCGACACCGCCCGATCGCGGTCGACCACCTCGAGCTGGCGGTCCTTCTCGATGCGCTCGGATTCGATGGCGATCACCCGCTCGCGGTTCTTCTCCGCGACGGCGATCTCCCGATCCTTGTTCTGGGACTGGATGCCCAGCGCTTCGTCGGTGCGCATCGCGGCGGCGTGTGCCTTGAGCCGTTCCTCGGCCTGCACCCGCAGGATCTCGGCTTCCTCACGCGCACGCAGGGTTTCGACCTCACGACGCTGCCGGTTCTCCGCGTCGGCCTGCTGGCGCTCCAGTTCCAGCACGGCGCCGCGGGCCTCCACGTTCTGGCGCGTGATCTCCTTTTCCTCGTGCCGACGGAACTCGTTGGTGCGCACGTGCTCGATGGCGGTGAGCTCGGTGATCTTGCGAATACCCTGCGCGTCGAGGATGTTCTGGGCATCGAGCTGGATCAGCGGCGTCTGCTCGAGGTAGTCGATGGCCGCGTCTTCGATGCTGTAACCGTTGAGGTCGGTGCCGATCACGGCCATGATCCGGTCACGGAACTCGTTGCGGTGGGTGTAGAGGTCGGTGAAGTCCAGGTGCTTGCCGACGGTCTTGAGCGCCTCGGAGAATTTGGCGCTGAACAGTTCCTGCAGCGTGGCCTGGTCGCTGGCGCGGGCGGTGCCGATGGCCTGGGCCACCTTGATCACGTCTTCCACGGTCTTGTTCACCCGCACGAAGAAGGTGATGCGGATATCGGCGCGAATATTGTCCCGGCAGATCAAACCGTCGCGGCCCACCCGGGCGATCTCGATGGTTTTCACCGAGATATCCATGAGTTCAGCCTTGTGCAGCACCGGCAGCACCACCGCGCCGGTGAAAGTCACATCGACTTTGCGCATCTTCGAAACGATCAGAGCATGACCCTGACTGACCTTTTTGAACAGCCGGCTCACGAGGAACACGACGGCGAGTCCGACGAGCAGCAGCAGTGCGATCAGCACGCCGGCTCCGATAGCGATGGTTGACATCAGTTCCCCTCCAGTGCGGCCACCCAGAACGTGTCTGTGGCCGGGTCGTATTCGAAGACGACAGCGGAATCCCCGTATCTCAGGGGAGCGGTCTCGGCGTGCGTGGTGCTGAGCCGGACCTGGATGAGTGCCGACGAACCGTCGGCGGAAGTGAGTTCGGCCTGACCGAACTCGGTGTCTACGCGACCGGTGCGCACCACGCACACCCGGCCGATGAAATCGTCTCGTGACGGTTGCCGGTCGGCACGGAAGAAGCGGCGCAACGGGATCACCACGAGCCGGGTACCGGCGACGGCGGCAACCACCGCCGCGACCAGCACCAACACTCCGGCGAACAGTGCGGCGATCCCGGACAGCCCGATCGCCGTGACCGCGACCGTGCCGACGAGACTGGCGAACCACGACAGGGCGACCAAGCCGGTGATCGCGACCGTCACCGGCACACCACCCAGCCCGAGCGCGTCCAAACCACCCACGGCGGTGCCGGACTCCTCGCCGTCGAGCAGCTCGGTCTCCGCACCGCCGACCAGCACGAGCAGCCAGAAACCGACGACAACGAGCAGCGCGAAGCTGAACAGCGCGGTGGGAAAGCTCAGGGTCGCGGCAAGAAATTCACCCACGCGGCGGCGAAGTGATCACGGGCAGGCATGCCACATGAGAATCGCCGCGATGATCGATATGAAACCCCACGAAGTGCACCGAAATCTCCCCACGTCGAACGAACCTCGAATTCGCATGAATTTCGAGATGCCGACCAGTCTTCCCGGCTCACCTTCGTTCAAGGATGCCGCAAAAGGCCCACGCGCGCAACTCGATTCACGTCGAGTTGCGGTGGTCTCCGGAAAAGTACGGAAACGCGATGGGGCGGTTAGGGTCTGGATGTAGCCGGCACGAAGGGACACCAGATGGACAACACCGAACCGCCGAACCCCGATCAACGCTCCATGATTCACCGCAATCGGTGGATCCTGATCGCGAGCGCGGTCGGCGCGGTGATCGGGCTGACCCTCGCCGGCGGTGGCCTCAACCACTTGAAACCGCTGTTCGGCATCGACAGTGACGCGGTGCGTCTGACCGAACCCGATGTCGTCCAAGGGCTTGCGCGACTCACCGACCCCGAGATCCAGCGCGCCCTCGCGGCCGCCAAGAACAGCTACAGCGCGGACGTCGAGTCGGTGGCCGCCGCCTACGGTGGCACGAGTCGGCACCCCGAGCTCATGGTCCATGTGGTGGCCTCGAAATTGAAGAATCCGGAGACCAACCTCGACCTGCTGTTGGCCGACGCGCTCGGCACCACACCACCGGACGCGACACGGGTCGACGCGGGGTCCTCGGGCGGCATCGCGCAGTGCGGAACGGGTGAACTCGACAGCGGTCCGGCCGCTGTGTGCACCTGGGTGGCCGACGACAGTTTCGGCAAGTTCATCTGGGTAGGCGCTTCGCTGGCGGAGGCGAAAGACCAGTTCACGGCCATTCGGAGTCAGTTCGAGAGCTGAGGACTGCATCCTGCTCAGACCCCGGGAACGCCTGTGTCGCGCACCGGTGGGCCCACGGGGCCGGGGCAGGCTGTGTGGATCGAGGACGGCGCCGACGCATTGTCGGCGCTGCCCTCGGGGTCGATCAGTCCAGTGCGCCCAAACGGAGCAGGACCGTTTCGCCGGTGGCATCGTCGAGGCCGTCGTTGTCGGTGACGGCGAAGAGCTCACCGTTGCCCGCGATGGTCAGGCCCTCGACTTTTTCCTGCACCCAGCCATTGGTGGCCCGCAGGTCGGGGAGCAGGTCGCGGGCCTCGGTCTTGGCGAGGACCGCGGGCGCTGTGGTGCCGGTGACGCCGGGCTCGGTCGGGATCTGCACCCGGGTCACCGATTTCAGTGCCGCGGCCGGGCCGTTGAGCTTGTCGCGTTCGAGCAGCAGCAACGAGTCGCCGTCGACCACGATCTCGGACAGGCCGATCCAATCGCCGTCGACGTCGGTGCGGTCGAGTTGGTAGCCGTACCACTGCCATTCGCCGGTCTTCGCGACGTACTTGCCGATCCGCGCGACACCCTCCGGATCGCCCTTCAGCTCACGCTGCACAGCGACCCACACGGTCTCCTCCTCACCGGAACCCTGGACCGCAACACCTTCGAGGCCCTGCTTGCCCAACCCGGCGGCGATCTCGGCGGGCAACGCGATCCGCTGCTCGATCGCACCGTCACCGGCCACGCGCACCAGCTCGTTGCCCGGCCCGTCCTTGCCTTCCACCGCCAGGTAGAAGCCGCCGTCCTGCCGTGCCGCGAGTCCTTCGATATCGAGGCTGATCGGCTTGCCCTGCTCGGTCACCGGTACTTCGGTGTCGATCACGGCCGGGGCCACCGACACATCCATTCCCAGGATGCGCGCCGGACCGTAGGCGATGTCGGTGGCGGTGAACAGCCGGTCGGCGGCGGCCGGATCGGCGCTCAGCGCACCGAGCGCACCCCAGCCGATCGGAACGCCCTCGGCATCGGCCGAGACCACCGACGGGAATTCCGGTGTCGCCGCGCCCGCATGGTCGGCACCGAAACCGAACATCGAAATCGTGCCGCGCACACCGGCTTCCGCGTCGTCTTCTTCCGAAGAGATCGCCAGCAGGTTGCGCGCGGGGATGGGCACGATGCCTTCGGGACCGACGCCGGTGGCGAGCACCTGCCGGAACACCGGATTCTTCACGTCCGAAACGTCGTACACCGCAACGAAGTTGCTGCGCTCGGAACCCACGAGCACCACCGGCTTGCCGTCCAGTTCGGTGACGGCCAGACCCTCGGGTTCGGTGCCCTTCTTGCCCGCCCGCGAGTCGTTGAACAGGCCGACGCGCACCGCGAGCTGTTCGAAGGAGTTGCCCGCGTCCCAGACCACCTCGCCGGTCTTCACGTCGAAGATGGTCCAGCCGCGGGTGCCGCCCTTCCAGTCGCCCTCGTTCGCGGTGGCCACATGATCGTCACCGATCCAGGCGATCGTGTCCGGTTCGCGGGGCTGTTCGTCGACCGAACCGGTCTGATCGATGCGCCCGTCCTTCTGCACGTCGACACCGTCGACTGCGGTGCTACCCGCGGAGAAGATCGTGCGCACCGCGCCCGTGGCGGCGTCGATGATCGCGATCCCATTGTTCTCCTGCAGCGACAGGGCCACCTCGCCGCGGGAATTGAAGCTCACGTACTCGGGCTCGAGGTCCTCCGGCGCGGCCAGACCGGCAGTTCGTGCGGCATTCTCGTCGAGGCGCACCTGCGCGGCCGACCACTTGTCCGGCGCACCCGAGAGATCGAGCAATTGCACGAACCCGGTGGGCGCCTGCGGCAGATCGCCCTCCTCGCCGTCGGGCGGGGTGTGTGACTCGTCGCGCTGGTTCTCCATGGCGATGGCGGCGTGCTCGCCGTCCTCGCTCACCGCGATCGAGTCCGGCTGACCACCGAGATCGATGCTGTGCACCTTGGTGCGGTCGCTGATACGCACCACATCCACGCGCCCGGACGGCGCGGCGAAGTCGCCGCCGCTGCTGTCCACGACGACCAGCACATACTCGCCCACCACGGCCACCGAGGTCGGCTGATCGTCGTCGTGCCCCAGCTGCGCCAGCGAGACCGTGCCCGCGCCCTTGGGCTGCCGCGGGTCGCTCAGGTCGAGGAAACCGATCCGCTTGCCACCGGCGTCGGTGTAGATCAGCGTCCGGCCGTCGTCGGTGACCGCCGAGATCTCCGCCGAGGTCTGCGCCTCGGCATCGCTGCCATCCGGCCGGTTCTCGAAAATCGGGTAGGTGGCCAGCCGGTGGTAACTGGTCGCGGCATCGCGCTCCCACCCCGGCGCGGCCGCCGGACCACCGGTCGAATCGTCGGCCCCGCAGGCCACGGCCAGCACCGCCACCGTCGCGACCGCCGCACCCAGACGCCATTTTCTCATTCCGGCCAACATCCAACTCCTAGCAAACGCACTCGTCCCCACAGGCGGGGGAACCCGGCGATCGTCGCGCAACCCGGTAGCGGTCAGGTAGCCGGCGGATGAACCGGTCGCGAAAAGGGGGAGGGCGGGCATGGCACCCGCTGCGCCGACGGCGGACACTGGAGGAATGGCTGACAGGGAACAACGCACACCGTTCTACGGAGTGGTGATGATTCTCGCGGCGCTGGGTGCGTCGATGGCGGTCACCTATTACGGCCCGACGTGGTTCCGCGTCATCGTGTACATCCTCACGGTGGTGGTCATCATGGTCGGCGGCGTGATGACCTTCCGCGACTACTCGCGCTGACGCTGCGAACGCGACGCCTCGCCCCGGTGCACCGGGGCGAAGCGCACCGGCGCCTGCGCGCTCAACGGGCCGCCGCGTACTCGGCGAAAACCTCCAGCGCACCAGCCACCGGAACCGGCCCTTCCACCACCACCGGCACACCCCCGGACTCCGCCACCTCAGCGCAGGTCAAGGTGAACATCGGCCCGCCCGGCGGCAGGTACGGCGCGAAGTCGGCCGTAGCGGCGGCGAAGACGATGCGGGTGATGCCGGCCAGCACCATGGCCGTCGCGCACATCGGACAGGGCTCGCCACTGGCATACACCGTCGCGCCGACGAGATGCGGCCCGTAACCGGCGCCGATGGTGTCGGCGATGGCCGCCAGCTCGGCATGGCGGGTCGGATTCCCGGAGGTGATCGCCGCATTCTCGCCCTCGGCCACCACGTCGCCGTCGTCGTCCACCACCACCGCGCCGAACGGCCGATTACCGGCAGCCGCCGCCCGCCGAGCGAGGTCGATGGCGCGGCCCAAATGGATGTTGTCGATGTCTGTGGTCATCGGTTCGGACGATAGTGGACGCGCGCCGCACAGTCACACAGTGTGCGTACGCCCCGGCCGCTGAGGCTCATGGCGATACCGCATCGCGCATCGGACTGCCCCGGCTGCTCTTTCTGGAAGAGGAGTACCTGCGCGCGATGACCGAAGCCGAACTGCGCTGGGTCGAGAATCTGTTGAAGGACCTGCGTTCGGGCAGCCTCGACTGGGACGGGAGTGGCTCGACGAGATCGCCGCGCGCCTCGATCCCGGCTTCAGTTGATCAGACCCGAAAGTGCCAGAAAGGTGCGCGCCGCCTCGACATCTTTGAAGCCGTCGGCCGAAATGGCCAGACCTGAGTCGGCATTCGACCAGTACACCCCCGTATTGGCGGCGTTCGACGGGATTCTCGCGACGGTGTCACCCTGGTCGATCAGTTCACCGACATACACGCTGATGCCTCGGCGGATATTGTCGACGTGTTGTGCGGGCGCCCGCTGGATGGTGCCGTGAAAGGTGAGCTCGCCGGTCCGTGTACCGCTGACGAGCATGGCATCCCCACCCGTGATCTTGCAGGTGAGCCCGCCGTATTTGGCTACGCTGCAGCTGGAAGCCTGCCGGAGTTCGGCCGGCAATGCCGCCTCGATGGCTGCGGGTCCGTACGCGAGCCGGTCCCAGATCTCGAGGCCGGCGAAGGTCGCGCCGATGCCGACGAGACCCAGCAGCAGAACACCGAGTACGACCGGCCAGCTCCGACGGGGTCTCCGCTGTGGAGTGGATGGGTGATACGCGGCTCGGCTCTGGTTCGGTGGCATGAACTGGTCTGCGGGTGCATGCTGCGGCCACACCGGCACCGGCGGCCTCGCCATGATCGGCGTGGGTGCGGCCACCACTGTCGGCGCCCCGCGCGTTCGTAGCGCTTCTGCCGCTGCTGTGGCGAAGTCCGCGCAGCTGGCGAAGCGAGCCTCCGGTCGTTTCGCCAGCGCGCGAGCGAGTACGGCGTCCAGATGGCCAGGCAGGTCCGGACGTCGGCTGCTCAGAGGGGGCGGTGGCTGCCGCATCTGGGCGTCGATCAACGCGACCGGGTTGCTTGCGGTGAAGGGCGGATCACCGGTCAGCAGGGTGAACAAAGTGCACGCCAGTGAGTATTGATCACAGCGGTGATCAAGCGGCAGCGAGGCCAACTGTTCCGGTGAAGCGTAGGCGAGGGTCGCGGTGAAGGTCCCGGTCCGGGTCAATCCACGCATGTCATGCGACCTTGCAATGCCGAAGTCGGTCAAAAGGACTCGTTCGGGCTCGCCTGATCCGGGCTGGTCCAACAGGATGTTGGCCGGCTTGATGTCGCGGTGCAGCACCCCGCGCCGGTGGGCATGGTCGAGTGCTGCGCCGATACCGGTGACGATGCGCATTGCCCGCTCGGGATCGACGATTCCGAGCGAGGCGGCGTCGGTACCAGCGACATACCGCATCGCGATCCACGGCACCGTGTCTTCGACACCACGGTCGTACACCGAGACGATGTTGGGGTGCTCGAGTTGCGCCGCGAGGTCGGCCTCCCGCTCGAATCGGGACCGGATCTCGGTGTCGGCGAACATTTCCGGGTTCAACAGCTTGAGGGCGGTCAGCCGCGGCAGTCGAGGATGCCGGGCCAGGTAAACGGTGCCCATACCGCCGTGGCCGAGAACTCTCTCGATCTGATATCCGGCGAATACCTCACCACTGCGAAGCCCCGACACCTGACCCCCTCCGATCGCGCTATAACCGAGCGTGCAAATGCTATCGGCAACAGGCGGTTCGGCAACGTTCCGGTTGTCCCGCAGGGGCTCGCATCCGAGTCCCCGACCGGTGCCCACCCGTCTCGTACCGGGCTGTCAGGGGCACGGCCTGCTGGTACGCACGGACGTCCACTTCGTCGACGGGGTTGCCATTGACCGTCCTGCGGCCGGCGGAACCCCGACGTACAGTTCGTTCATGAACGACAGAGTTCGCGGTTCGGTGGTGGCGCGTATCCTGTGTTGCGTCGCGCTTGCGGCAGCACCCTTGCTCGCGATCACATCGGCCTCGGCTCAACCCTCACCGTGCGGTGCGGTGTGGGAATCCTCGGAAGTGGTTTCGGGTCTCGGCAAGCTGGAGAATCTCGAGCCCGACGGCGCAGGCGGGTTCTACCTGGCGGGTGTCGAACGCGGCGTGATCTATCACCTCGACGCCGAGCACACCGTGACCACTGTCGCCACCGGGCTCCACGCACCCGCCGGCCTGCGGTTGCTCGGTTCCACGTTGTACTTCCTCACCGGCGACAGCGTCGAAGCCAACCTTTTGAATCTGCCGACCGGCGCGCTCAACCGGCTCGATCTCGGCACCGGCGCGGTCGAGGTGCTCGTCGAAGGACTCACCGCCCCCAACGGCCTGCTCCTGCTGCCCGACGGCGACCTACTGCTCAGCTGGGCCGTCGTGGTCGGCGCAGGCACCGGGGTGTCGCGCTACAGCCCCGCGACGGCGACGTTCACCCCGAACTGGGCGCCGGTACCCAGCTCCAACGGCCTGTCGCTGAGCCCCGACCACACCGCCGTCTATGTGTCGAATTCGGCGACCGGCGCCTTCTATCGCGTCCCGCTCGACACGCCCGCCGACTACACGACACTGCCCAGCGGCTTCGGACCGCTCGTCGACGCACCCGACGACTTCGCGACCACCGACCGCGACGAGCTCTACGTAGCGCTCAACTTCGCGGGCAAGATCGCGCACTACGACCCGGCCACGGGAACGACCTGCGACATCCGCACAGGTCTGCACGCACCCACTTACCCGCCGGGACCGACCTCGGTCCGCATCGCCCCCGACGGCGATGGTCACGCCCTGTACGTCACCGCGTCGACCGGCTCCCTCTACCGCCTGCGCCCACCGACCGGGATCGACCTGAATCCGGGTTGAGGGTCTGAGCTGTCGCGATTGCGACAGGGCCATCAGCCCACGTAGACATCGCTCGTGCCTATCCCGTACGTGATGGCGTACCGGATCTGTCTGCGTGGTTGCCGCGCACGGTCGGCACCGGCAGCACGACCAACGCCGCGGGCGCGTCCGCGGGCACGGTGGGGTACTGCGGTGCCACCGGTGTGACCGGGGTGTAGCCGAGGCTCTGGTCGGGTCGGGGGTCGGTGTCGCCCTTGTTAGGCCAGAAGGCGGCGGCGCGTTCGGCTTGGGCGGTGATGGTGAGCGACGGGTTCACCCCGAGGTTGGCCGAGATCGCCGCGCCGTCGACGACGCTCAGGGTGGGGTAGCCGTACACGCGGTGGTAGGCGTCGATGACGCCGGACTCGCGGTCGGCGCCGATCACGGCGCCGCCGAGGAAGTGCGCGGTCGCCGGGATGTTCACCAGGTCGCCCCAGCTGCCGCGCGGCTGTCCGCCGAGCTTGTCGGCGACGCGGCGGGTGAACTCGTTGCCGACCGGGATCCAGGTCGGGTTGGGTTGGCCGTGCCCCTGCTCGGAGGTCAATCGGCGGCCGAAGACGCCGCGTTTGGAATAGACGGTGATGGAGTTGTCCAACTGCTGCATCACCAGGGTGACGATGGAGCGTTCGCTGGCGCGGCGCAGATCGAATACGCGCAGCATCGCCATCGGGTGGGCCAGTACCAGGAAGAGGAACCGCAGCCAGCGGGGGATCTTGCCGCCGCCGTCGACCATCAGCGTCTGTAGCAGTCCGAGGAAGTTGGAGCCCTTGCCGTAGCGGACCGGTTCGAGGTGGGTGTCGGGTGTGGGGTGCACAGAGGAGGTGATCGCCACACCGCGGGTGAGGTCGCGGCCCGGCACGACCTTCATGCCGACCGCGGCGACAATGGACTCGGAGTTGGTGCGGGTGAGCCGGCCGAGTTTGCCGGAGAGTTCGGGCAGCACTCGCTGATCGCGCATCCGGTGCAGCAGTCGCTGGGTGCCGAGGGTGCCCGCGGCGAGGACCACGTGACCCGCGGTGACGGTCCGCGCCGACTTGCGGACCCAGGCGCCGGTGCGCTCGGTCGAGACATCCCAACCGCCCTCGGCGCGCGGGCGCAGCGCGGTGACGGTGGTCATCGGAATGATCTGCGCCCCGGCCTGTTCGGCGAGGTGGAGATAGTTCTTCACCAGGCTGTTCTTCGATCCGAACTTGCAGCCCACCATGCAGTCGCCACATTCGACGCAGCCGGTGCGTTCGGGCCCCGCACCGCCGAAGTACGGGTCCGGCACCGTTTTGCCGGGCTCGCCGAAGTACACGCCGACCGGCGTCGGGGTGAAGGTGTCGCCTATGCCCATCTCGTCGGCGACGGCCCGGAAGATCTCGTCGGCGGGGGTGAGGTGCGGATTGCGTACGACGCCGAGCATCTTCTCGGCTCGCGCGTAGTACGGGGTGAGTTCGGCTTGCCAGTCGGTGATGTCGCACCACTGCGGATCGCGGAAGAACGTCTCCGGCGGCACATACAGGGTGTTGGCGTAGTTCAGCGAGCCACCGCCGACGCCGGCGCCGCCCGCGATGAGGACATCGCGCAGCAGATGGATGCGCTGGATGCCGTAGCAGCCGAGCTTGGGTGCCCAGAGGTAGTCGCGGACATGCCAGCTCGTCTTGGGCAGTTCGTGGTCGGCGAAGCGGCGACCGGCCTCGATCACGGCGACCGTGTAGCCCTTCTCCACCAGCCGCAGTGCGGTGACACTGCCCCCGAATCCGGAACCGACGACCACGACATCGAAATCTGCGGCTGGCTCGGTCATATGTTGTGCTCCTGGTGTCGGCATTGACCCTGCGGACTGCAACAATAGACAGATAGTTGGAAAGTGTCTATCTTTCTAGGCAGGGCCCTTTCGTGGCTGTATGAGGAGGATGTCATGACAACGTCGTCAGTACCGACAACTCGCAACGAGGTCGCCGACCGCCTGATCGACGGATCGATCCGGCGATCGCACAACTCGTTGCTCGAGATCGACTGGGACGCCGCGCAAGACCCCGACCTGTTCTATATGCCGCCGGAGATGCTCACCCTCTACGGCACCGCGCTGTGGGAGCAGATGACTCACCGTGAGCGCGTGGAACTTTCGCGTCAAGAGGTCGCCAACACCTTCAGTCGCGCGGTGTGGTTCGAGAACACCCTCAACCAGGGCCTGCTGCGGGCCATGCTGTACCAGGACCCCACCTCCGCGCACGTGCACTACGCCCTGACCGAACTCGGCGACGAGACGCGCCACATGGTGATGTTCGGCAAGATGGTCAGCGCGATCGGCGCCGAGCCGTACCGGCTGTCGCTGCCGCAGGCGCTGTCGGTACAGGCCCTGCCGATGTTCTACAAGGGTCTGATGCTCTATGTCGCCGCGCTGTGTGGCGAGGAAGTGATCGACGACGTGCAGCGCCGGTTCATGCACCACCCGCAACTGCAGCCGATCGTCGCCCAGACCATGCGTATTCACATCGCCGAGGAAGCCCGCCACATCCGCTTTGCCCGTGAGGGCGTGCGCAGGCATGTGCGCACGGCGCCGTGGTGGTCGCGCACGTTCTGTGCCACGGCCAACGGTGCGGGCGCGTTCATCCTCGATCGGATGTTCCTGGACAAGCGGGCCTACGAGCGCTGTGGTCTGCCGGTCGCCGAGGCCGTCCGCCAGGCGCGCGCCAACGAGCACTCCCGGGCACGTCGTCGCGATTCCTTCGCCGACCTGCGTGGGTTCCTCGAGGACAACGGCCTGCTCAACCCGGTTTCCCGGTTCATGTGGCGTCGGTACGGCTTCCTCGCATGAGCGAGCAGCCGACCCCGTGCCATGACATCGTCGTCATCGGCGCGGGTTTCGGCGGCCGGTGCGCCGCCGGTGCGCTGCGCGCGGCGGGCATCGACAACGTGACCGTGCTGGACGGCGACGACGAGGTGGTCTCGCAGGTCTTCGACGACGACACCTGGACGTTGCGCACCAGCGCCGGTGAGGAATTCGTCACCCGCGCGGTGATCGCGGACACCGGCCCGCCACATACCGGTGCCCCTGGCCGCACGCTGCCCGGGCTGGGTGGAAGGCTCGGGCGGTCGATCTATCTGGCCGTGCCTGCCTCGTGCCTGTTCGAACACGCGCGCATCTCCTTCGATCACGAGACGGCCGCCGCGGCGTTCCGCCACCAGCAGGGCACGAACCAGGCCGAGGCAGCCGAGACCTACGTCGGCATCGCGGCCAACGGCGTGCCGAACTACTTCGCGCTGACCGCACTCGATACCGGCCTCGGCGATCGGATGGCGATGCTCGTCATCGAGGCGCAGGTCCGCTACATCGTGCGACTGCTCGTCGCGTTGAACGAACGCGAGTACACCCGCGTCGAGCCCAAGGCGCACGTGCAGGCGCAGTTCAACCGGGAGCTGCGGCGAGAGCCGGCGGGCGCCGGGTGGACAGTGGGTGGTCGCCGCGGCGAACGTTCGACCCGGTCTCAGCCGTATTGGCGTCGCCTCCGGCGCGCGAACCTCGGCGATTTCGAGTTCACCCGCCTCACCGACCGAGAAGAGGACGAGGACTACTCGGGACCGGCGGTGCTGATCGATGCCGACGGCGACCGCCACGAGGTGCACGTGCACCTACTCGCGGTGTACGAGCCGGTGGAGAACACCGTCCGCTGGTACGGCCGGGTCGCACCGTCGCCGCGACTGCGGGCGCTGCATGTGCGCAACAACCTGCCCATCCAGTTGCGGATCGGTGCCAACGACCCGGTCGACGGTGTGCTCGTCGACGCCGACCCGTGGGGCGGTTCCCGCATCCACGGCCGTGGCGCCTACCCGTACCCGCCGGTCCTCGATGCCGAGCTCGAGCAGCTGTTCGCCGCCCACAAGGATTGACATGGCCTACGTAATCACGCAGAACTGCTGCAACGACGCGTCCTGCCTCGCGGCGTGCCCGGTCGGCTGCATCCACCCCACCCCCGACGAGCCGAATTTCGCGACCGCCGAAATGCTCTACATCGACCCCGGCACCTGCATCGATTGCGGTGCGTGCGCGGACTGGTGCCCGGTCGACGCGATCAAGTCCGACCGCGTGCTCACCCCGGACCAGGCGCCCTACCCGGCGATGAACGCCGCCTACTACGCCGACAACCCGATTCAGCCGGGCTGGCGCCACCGGGACGCGCCGCCGCTGGTGACCATCGGTCGCGCGCCGCTGCGGGTCGCGATCGTCGGGGCCGGTCCGGCCGCCTGGTACTGCGCCGAGGAACTGCTGGGGCAGCCGGGTGTCGAGGTGTCGATGTTCGACAAGTTGCCGACGCCCTACGGCCTCGTCCGCCACGGCGTAGCTCCCGATCATCCAGCGACCAAGCGGGTGATCGACCAGTTCCGTTTCGATCGTGATCAGAGCGCGCGCTTCGGGCTCTTCCTCAATGTCGAGGTCGGCGAGCATGTCGGCCACGCCGAGCTGATGGACCACCATCACGCGGTGATCTACGCCTACGGCGCGGCCACCGATCGGCGCCTGGACATCACCGGCGAGGACCTGCCCGGTTCGGTCGCGGCGACCCGCTTCGTCGCCTGGTACAACGGTCATCCCGACTACGCCGACCTCGACCCGGACCTGACCGGTCGGCGCGTGGTGATCGTCGGTAACGGCAACGTGGCACTGGATATGGCCCGGCTCGTCGTCACCGATCCGGGCAAGCTGGCCGGGACCGATATGGCCGACCACGCGGTGGCCGCACTGCGCCGGAGCAATGTCGAGGAAGTGGTGATCCTCGGTCGCCGTGGTGCGGCCGACGCGGCGTTCACGACACCGGAACTGCTCGCCCTGACCCAGCTGGCCGACGTCGATGTCGTCGTCGACGCGCCGGATCTCACCGCGGAGCTCACGGCCGCGTCGAACGCGACCGTGCGCGGCAAGCTCGCCCTGCTGGCTAGTCTGCCGGACACCGCACCCGATCCCGGCCGTAAACGAATCATCTTGCGCTTCAGCACCGTTCCGCTCGAGATCGTCGGTGCCGACCGCGTCGAAGGAGTCGTCGTCGCCACGACCGAGGTGGCGGCCGGTGCCGACGGAGTACGGCGGGCGCGGGTCGGCGACCGCACCGAGATCATCGACACCGCACTGGTGATCCGCTCGATCGGCTTCCGTGGCACCGCGTTGCCGGGCGTCCCGTTCGACGAGGTCACCGGCACCGTCCCGAACGAGGCGGGCCGCGTCATCGACAGCGCGTCGCGTCACCCGCTGACGGGTGTCTACACCAGCGGCTGGATCAAGCGCGGCCCCTCGGGGGTGATCGGCACGAATCGATTGTGCGCCAAGGAAACTGTCGCGAACCTGCTCGCGGACTTCCTCGCGGATCGGCTGCCCACGCCACGCGCCGCGGGTAGTGCGCTGACCCGCCTGGTGCGTGACCGTCAGCCCGACACCGTCGACGCGCGCGGCTGGGCGGCGATCGACCGGGCCGAACGCTCCGGTGGTGCCGAGACCGGCCGACCGCGGCGCAAGTTCACCGATCGCGCGGCCATGGTCGAGGCGGCCCGGCCCCATCCGGTGCGCCGGCTCGCGCTCTCCGTACTGACCCGGTCACGCTGATCCCTGGTTCGGTGTTCTTTCGCGGAAGATTCAGCGCTCTGGATCGCCGGACCGGGTAGTTCGATAGTCGATCGGCGCACTACCGGTCCACCGGTGGAACGCCCGCCGAAACGCGCTGGCCTCGGAATAACCCAGGCGGGCAGCCAGATCCGCGATCGACTCGTCACCGTGCACCAAGGCTTCCACGGCGCGGTCACGCAGGATCTCCTCCTGGATCCGGCGCTGGGTGGTGCCCTCGGCGCGCAGCAGCCTGCGCATGTGCGGCGCGCTGATCGACAACCGGCGGGCCAGTTCCTCGGCGCCGAGCCACGGCCCGTTCGGATTGCGTTCCATGATCGTGCGCACCCGGGCCGCGGTGGTCGCGACCTGCTGGTGTGCGTAGAACAGCGCACCGGGGGAGTCGCGAAGGAACCGTTTGAGGTCGGCCTCGTCGCGCACCACCGGTTTGGTCAGCAGCGCCGCGTCGAAGGACATCGCGATCCGCGACGCGCGGAAGGTCGGCCGGACACCGAAAATGGTCCCGTAATCGTCGGCCAGATACTCGGCGTCGAAGGGAAACTCCAGGGAGCGCAACATGATCGGTGCTCCGATCAGCCATCCGGCGAACCGGTGCACCCCACCGGCCAGGGCGAAAGCTACGAACGGATCGATGCGGGCGTGTGGCTGTGTTTCACTGCTGATCGTCACCAGCCCCGTCTCGTCCGAGGACTGCGTCCAGCGGATGCCGGTGGCCACGGTGGCCATTTCGAGCATGCGTGCCAACGCCGTGCGCAGATCCCGGGTGTGGATCACGGTCAGACCGGCCAATCGCAGGGTTCCGCGCGCCACCGGCCGTGGGCCCAAGCCCAGCAGTTCGTCGTCGGTCTGCTTCCACAGGGCGCGGACCACCCCGGAGGTCTGCTCGGGCGTCATCCTGGCCCGGTCCTCGGCGTAGCGCCGCCAGTCCAGTCCCGCACCACGCAACGCCTGCTCCACATCGAGGCCGCGCTTCATCATCGATTCGACGGTCGCGCGGAAGAACCGCATCGGAATCGTGTGCGCCACTCGGCTCCTTCGGCATCGGTGAGCGATTCGTACGGTACCAGTGGTGATGCTCGTTTCGGTCCCCCAGGAGGCCCGTTGCAGTCCTCGTGGCAGGGTGGCCGAGCTCATAGCGTCATAGGGGACAGCTGAATAGCTGAAGCTATGGAGAGGAACTGTCCTGTGACGCAACGGGTATTCGTCGTCGGTGTCGGTATGACGAAATTCGAGAAGCCGGGTCGACGGTCCAACGATGACGGCAGCATGTGGGACTACCCGGACATGGCGCGCGAATCGGGCACCAAAGCGCTCGCCGACGCCGGGATTTCCTACGAAGAGGTGCAGCAGGCCTACGTCGGCTACGTCTACGGTGAATCCACGTCCGGGCAGCGCGCCGTCTACGAACTCGGGCTGACCGGCATTCCGGTCGTCAACGTGAACAACAACTGCTCCACCGGCTCGACCGCCCTGTACCTGGCGGCGCAGGCGATCCGCGGTGGCCTGGCCGACTGCACGCTGGCGCTGGGCTTCGAGAAGATGCAGCCGGGTTCGCTCGGCACCACCTTCGACGACCGCGAGCAGCCGATGGCCAACCACATGCAGGCCCTGGCCGAGATCTCCGAAGTGCTCTTCCCGCCGGCTCCGTGGATGTTCGGTGCCGCCGGTCGCGAGCACATGAAGGAATACGGCACCACCGCCGAGCATTTCGCGAAGATCGGCTTCAAGAACCACAAGCACTCGGTGAACAACCCGTATTCGCAGTTCCGTGACGAATACACCATGGACGAGATCCTGGACTCGCGGATGATCTACGACCCGCTGACCAAGCTGCAGTGCTCGCCCACCTCCGATGGTTCCGGCGCGGCGATCCTGGCCGGCGAGGACTTCGTCGCCAAGCACAACCTCGCCGATCAGGCGGTCGAAATCGTGGGTCAGGCCATGGCCACCGACTTCAAGTCGACCTTCGACGGCACTGCCAAGAACATCATCGGCTACGACATGAACGTCGCTGCCGCCGCGCAGGTGTACGAGCAGGCGAACCTCGGCGCCGAGGACTTCCAGGTCATCGAGCTGCACGACTGCTTCTCGGCCAACGAACTGCTGCTCTACGAAGCCCTGGGCCTGTGCGCTCCTGGCGAGGCAGGCCGGCTGCTCGACGACAACCAGACCACCTACGGCGGCAAGTGGGTCGTGAACCCCTCCGGCGGCCTGATCTCCAAGGGCCATCCCCTCGGCGCGACCGGGCTGGCGCAGTGCGCCGAGCTCACCTGGCAGCTGCGCGGCACCGCCGACGCCCGTCAGGTCGACAACGTGACCGCCGCCCTGCAGCACAACATCGGTCTCGGTGGCGCCGCCGTCGTCACCGCCTACCAGCGCGCCAACCGCTGACCGGACCACTTCCGCAACAACATCTTTCGTAGGAGAACACGCATGGGTCACATCGAGAAGACCGCCACCCTCAACGCCCCCGCCGAGAAGCTGATGGGCGTGATCACCGATCCGTCCACCTGGGGCGACTGGTTCACCATCCACGAGCGCTGGATGGTCGAGCCGCCGGCCACGCTCACCGAGGGCGCCGCGCTGACCGCGAAGATCTTCATGCTCGGCATGGCCAACAAGATGGAATGGGTCGTGGGGGAGGTCGCCCCGACCAAGCTGATCATGACGGGCACCGGGATGGCCGGGGTGAAGGCCACCTTCTCCTTCGACCTGACCCCGAACGGTGACCAGACCGAGGTTCAGGTCTCCGGTGACTTCGAGGGCTCGCTGATCAAGGGCGCGCTCGGCAAGGCAGTCGAGAAGGACGGCACCAAGCAGCTGCAGGCCTCGCTGGACAAGCTCGCCACCCTGGCCGCTGGAGCCTGAGCATGGCCGACGTAGCCGCATTCGACATCGACGGCCTGAATCTGTGGTCGGACCCCGAGCGTTTCGAGGTCACTCGCGAGCGGCTGGCCGAGTACGCCGCGGCCACCAACGACCCGATCGCCGCGCACCGCACCGGTGACGTGGCCTCGCCGGTGTTCGCGATCGTTCCGGCATTCGACGCGCTGATGATGCCTGCGGTCGATGTGGTGCCGATGGAAATTTTCGGCCGGATCACCCACGGCGAGCAGGACTTCCACTTCCATCGTCCGATCAAGCCGGGCGACCGACTGGTCTCGCAGGGGCGGGTGATCGGCTGGGAGACCAAGTCCTCCGGTTCACTGGTCTACATCCACCTGGTCTGCAAGGACGAGGTGAGCGGCGAACTGGTCAACGAGCAGTACTTGTCGGGCTTCTTCCGTGGTGTGGACGCGGGCCCCGAGGTCGGCGAAGCCATCCCCGATATCGCGCCGCACGCCGAACTCAAGACGGCCCCGCCGCTCGCCGCGGCCACCCACCACGTGGACGACGACCAGACGTTCCGGTACGCGCCCGCCTCGGGCGACCCGGTGCCGCTGCACCTGGACGAGGAAGTCGCCAAGGACGCCGGTCTGCCCGGCATCATCGCGCACGGCCTGTGCACGATGGCGATGGCCGGCTGGGGTGTCCTCGCCGAAGTCGCCGATTCCGACGTTTCGCGGGTGAAGCGCTTCGCGGTGCGTTTCTCCAAGTTCGTCTTCCCCGGCGACGACCTCGAGACGCGGATCTGGAAGGCAGGCACCGACAACGGTGTGACCACCTACGCGTTCGAGACCGTCCGCGGAACCGATGTGGTCCTGAGCAACGGTGTCGCCGAGATCGCGGACTGAACACAGTCCCCCACGCAGCGCGTGGGGGACCGTTCGCGCGGTCGCCCACACGGCGCCGCCCTCCTGCCGTCCGTGCCCGGCGCGGCAGGCCGAGACTTTTGAACGAAGGAGTAGATATGGGTGCCTTGGAAGGCCGCATCGCCGTCATCACCGGCGCCGGTCGCGGTATCGGCCGTGAGCACGCGCTGCTGTTCGCCCGTGAGGGCGCCGCGGTCGTGGTGAACGATCTCGGTGGCAGCAACAGCGGTGACGGCGTCGACGTCGGCCCCGCGCAGGAAGTGGCGAACGAGATCGTCGCCGCCGGTGGCCGCGCGGTCGCCAACACCGACAACATCGCCACCTGGGCGGGCGCCGAAGCACTGGTCGCGCAGGCGATCTCGGAGTTCGGTGGCCTCGATGTCGTCGTCAACAACGCGGGCATCCTGCGTGACGGCTTCATCCCCAGCCTGTCCGAATCCGATTGGGACGCCGTGGTCGCGGTGCACCTCAAGGGTCACTTCTCGGTTATCCATCACGCGTCGGCGTACTGGAAGGCCGAGTCGAAGGCGGGCCGTCAGCCCAACGCGGCGATCATCAACACCGCATCGGCGTCGGGTGTGACAGTGCCCAACGCCGGCCAGTCCAACTACGGTGCCGCCAAAGCCGCCATCGCCGCGCTCACTCAGGTCGCCGCCGACGAGTTGCAGCGTTACGGTGTGCGGGCCAACGCGATCGCCCCGATCGCACGCACCCGCCTGACCCTGGCCACCCCGGGCATGGGCGCGCTCATGGCGTCCGAGGCCGCCGACGCCGAGGCCGAGGGCAGCTTCGACGCGTTCAGCCCGGCCAACATCTCCCCACTGGTCGCCTACCTGGCCGGCGAGAAGTGCCCGATCACCGGCAAGGTGTTCGCGGTGCAGGGCGGCGCGATCAGCGAACTCGCCGGTTGGCACGACGTCAAAACCATCGAGACCGAACAGGCGTGGTCGATCGACGACATCGCCGCGCGGCTGCCCTGAACCACGAAGCTGGAGTGAACAACGATGTTCGAATGGTCTGAGACCGACGAGATGATCCGCGAGTCCGTGCGCGCGTTCATCGACAAGGAAGTTCGTCCCCACATCGACGAGCTCGAACACGGCGACCTGCCGCCCTACGACATCATGCGCAAACTGTTCAGCCAGTTCGGCCTCGATGTCATGGCCGGAGAGGCCGTGGACAAAATGCTGGCCAAGGAACAGGCCAAGGCCGACCGGATCGCCGCGGGTGAGCCGGCGCCGGAGAAGTCCGGGAAGAAGCAGGACAGCAACCCGCTCGCGGCCCAGGGCAGCATGGCGGCGGTGCTGATCAGCGAGCTGACCGGCGTCACGCTGGGCAGCGTCGCGGCGGTCGGCGTCAGCCTCGGCCTCGGTGCGGCGACCATCGCCTCGCGCGGCACGCTCGCGCAGAAACAGCGCTGGCTCAAGGACATCGTCACCCTGGAGAAGGTCGCCGCGTGGGCGATCACCGAGCCCGACTCCGGTTCCGACGCGTTCGGTGGCATGAAGACCTACGTGCGCCGCGACGGCGAGGACTACATCCTCAACGGTCAGAAGACCTTCATCACCAACGGCCCGTTCGCCGACACCGTCATCGTCTACGCCAAGCTCGACGAGGGCGACGGCGGTGACAAGCGCGAGCGCAAGGTGCTCACCTTCGTACTCGACAAGGGCATGGACGGCTTCGTCCAGGGCAAACCGTTCAAGAAGATGGGCATGCACTCCTCGCCGACGGGAGAACTGTTCTTCGACAACGTGCGCCTGGGCAAGGACCGCCTGCTGGGCGAGACCGAGGACCACAAGGGCGGCGACGGCCGCGAGAGCGCGCGCTCGAGCTTCGTCGTCGAGCGGGTCGGCTGCGCGATCCTGTCGATGGGCATCATCAACGAGTGCCACCGCCTGTGCATCGACTACGCCAAGTCGCGCAAGCTGTGGGGCCAGGAGATCGGGCGCTTCCAGCTGGTCCAGTTGAAGCTGGCCGAGATGGAGGTCGCGCGCCTCAACGTCGAGAACATGGTGTTCCGCGCGCTGGAGAGCTCCGCCGCGGGCAAGATGCCCACCCTGGCGCAGGCGTCGGCGATGAAGCTGTACTCCACCAGGGCCGCCACCGACGTCGCCATGGAAGCGGTGCAGTTGTTCGGCGGCAACGGCTACATGGCCGAGTACCGGGTCGAACAGCTGGCCCGCGACGCGAAGTCGCTGATGATCTACGCCGGCAGCAACGAGATCCAGGTGACCCACGTCGCCAAGGGCCTGCTCGCCGACTGAACGACGTAACCGTGCTCGCTGATCACCCGCACCGGGTGGTCAGCGAGCCGTCGCGTTCGTGGCCTGCGCGAGCAGATGATCGCGCACCGGCAGCAGGTACTGGCGCGCGAAGTCCTCGGCCGCGCCCGGCGCCGCCATATCGACGAGCTGGGTCGGGATCAGCACATAGGTGTGGAACATGCGGGCGACGTGCTCGGCGAACAACGAGCGCGACTCGGCGGGCAGGTCGTCGGTGCCCATCGCCGACTCGACGAGCACCCGCCCCATCAGCAACGCCTGGCTGTCCCCGATGATCGCCGGGTGCAAGATCTCCGGATTGATCGCGAGCACGGTACGCAGCGCCACGTTGCCGTACAGCAGCCGAAACGCGTGGGCGAACCCGTAGATCAACCGGTCCTCACCGTTGTCGTACTGGTCGAGAACGCCCTGCACTTCGGCGAAGAACCGCGCCAACTGATCTTCGAGCATGTCCGAGATCAGATTGTCGCGCCCGGAGAAATGCAGGTAGAGCGTCGCTCTCCCTACCCGCGCCCGTCGCGCGATCTCATCCATCGAGACTTTGCGCAGCCCGGTGGTCTCCGCCATCTCGACCGCGGCAGCGAGAATCCGCTGACGGGTGTCTGATACCGCGCCGCTACCCGGCGCGTTCGCTGGCGGTCTCATCGCGCCGATCCTATCGCTGCTCGCGAGGCCACGAGCCGCTGCACCTACCCGATCGAGCCGAGGTGAAGATCGGCGAGTCCGATGCCGGTGCGGTCTCTGCGATCCAGACGAAGAACTTTCGAGCCATCCTCGACCTGTAGCCCGAGCGCGGCATCGCGCTGCCGAGGCCAGCACGGCACAGAACCGACGCCGCGGTACAAAGCCGGTGTGGGGTGCGGCGGAGGGCCGACGGCTGTCTCAGCCGTGGACAGTTGTCGGTGGGAGCTGATTCGATTGCAGATATGAGTGAGCACGACCTGTACACGTTGATCCGCAAGTACATCCCCGAGCGGTACCAGGATGACTACCGGATCGCAGTGCGCGAGGCAATCCGTCTGCAGCATGCCGAGGACGGCGACGAGATCGTCGGGTGGCTCGGGGGCGCACCGCTGCTGCCTGAGGGATTCGAATGGCCCGGGCTCGCGGAGGGTCGCAGCTGCGAGCACATCGCCACTGTCGATCTGGGCAAGCTGCCGCCGATCGATCTGAATTTGCCCGGCGCCGGGACGATTTCGTTGTTTCACGATGGCGGTGGGGTCGTCTGCTGGTTTCCCGGCGGGGTGGCAACCGTCGAAGCGGATGTGCCGTCGCGTCTGGTCGACAACCGTGGGCTGTACCCCCGTCTACCGTTGACCTACCGGATCATCCCCACCTTGCCGACTCTCTACGAGATGCCGCTGCCGGAACTCGACGAAGGCGAAGATCGGTACGACGAGCTGCTGGCCGAGGCGGCCGAGGAATTCGACATGGCCCAATCCGAGGTCACCGAACCCTGGCATCAGATCGGCGGCTGGTCCTACCAGATCCAGGGCAAGAACGATCGCGGAGTTCTGCCCGGAAGCGCGGCCGAACATCGTTTCTACGCAGACCGGGGTGCGCCGCAGGGCCAGCTGCTGCTGGCACAGATCGACACCGATGGTGGCAACGGCATCGGGTTCGGCGACATGGGAATGCTCTACTGTTTCATCGCCCCCGAGGATCTGGTCGCAGGCAATCTCGCTGCAGCAGTAGCGTTTTCAGAAAGTCACTGACCAGCGGGTCGCCTGCTGGGCAATTGGCTACGCGGGCTCGCGATTCGGGAGAAAGATTCGGCGACTGCGCTATGAGGGTCGCACGCCTACCGGATAGCTTGCTTGGAACGCGAGTCTGCGGTCTGCGTCTACGGCAATCCGGTCGAGCTCATCATCGAGAGCCATGAACACCTGCCACGATGGCTGACCATCGGCCGTAGCAAGACGTTGCACTACCAATCGCTCGAGCTCTGGAACACGCTTCGCCTTCCAGACCTTGTCGGCTAGACTGACCAGTAGGTCTTCCATACCGACATCTGGCCCAGTCCACGATCCGTGGGTCCGTGCGAAACGGGCCGACTCCTCGTCGAACCCCTGTGCCAGGAGAAGCTCATACCCTGTACGTTCATGCGCTGAGCCTGGTCCTGAGAGCTCATCGGGATGGGCGATTTTGCCGATGTCATGCGTCGCCGCTCCGAACAGCATGGAGTGCCGGTCGAACCGTGTACCACGGTGATGTCGGTCGACCCAGTCGGCCAATTGCCAAGCCACCTCGTGAACCACCCGTAGGTGAGCGCCCAGCCGAGGCGGGGCTTCGAGGCTTCTCAGCAGGACTTCGACTTCCTCTGGGAGGGATCTGAGCTCCGCGTATCCGGGGTCGGTCATGGCGCGCTGCAGCAGAACAGAGGTCATCTCGCAGCATGTTAGTCCGGTGGGTGTCGCGCGTTGGGGCTGAAGCAGACGGATCTCCGATCAGAACTCCGGAAATCTGTGATCGAGTGTGGGCGGTCGTATCGGCGTCGGGTGATCGGCTGGGTGCGTCGGTGCGGCATGTGGTTTCGAGGCGGAGGACGGACGGTATGTCAGTGCAGGGCATCGCCGCCCAGGTACCGTTTCGGCGATGTGCCGACCGTTCGGCGGAAGGCCGCGAGAAACGCGCTGGCCGTGGCGTATCCGACGGTGTTCGCGACTCGGTGGACCGGCTGGCCGTCGGCGAGCAGCGGCAGTGCGGCCTGGATTCTCGCATGGGTGCGCCAGCGGTCGAAGCTCATCGCGGTGTCTTGTACGAACAATCGGGTGAGGGTGCGGCGGCTCACGCCGATGGTTCGGGCGTGGGCCTCCAGGCTGCGGGGGTCGGCCGGGTTGTCCAGCAGACTGTCGGCGACCGCTCGTACTCGTTCGTCGACAGGGCGCGGCACGTTGATCGGTGTGGCGGGCAGCGGTTGCAGCAGGTCGAGGACGACGGCCTCGGCGCGTAGACGCTGGTCATCGGCCAATTTCTGCTGCGCGAGGTGGGCGATCAGGTGGGCGAGCAGACCGTCGACTCGGACCGCGGTGGGTTCGGTCCACGCCACGTGGCAGCGGCCGGGTTCGAAATAGAGACTGCACAGCACGGCGTCGCGGCTCGCGCCGGTCTTGTGCGCGACGCCCGCGGGTAGCCACAGCGCGCGGGTCGGCGGCACGATCCAATGTGCTTCGCCCACAGCGACACCGAGCACGCCACTGCGGGTCCAGGCCAGCTGGTGCTGCGGGTGGTAGTGCTCGTGGGTCCATTGGCCGGCCGTGAGCGGGAAGCTGCCGACCACGATCGCGCCGACGCCGAGGGGAGCGGGTTCGAAGGTTGGTTCCGCCATGTCACCAGGCTATGTCCTCAACGCGCTATCATCTGGCCTTGTGACGTATCGCGGCCACCGCGCCGGCTGCATACCGTCGACGCATGACATCGATTTCCACGGCAGATTCAGCCTCGGGCTCGAGTGTGGCCCGCCGTCGCGCGGTGCTGGTCGTCCTCTGCCTCGTCCAGTTCATGCTGAATCTGGACGACAACGTGGTCAGCGTCGCGCTGCCCTCGGTACGCGACGACCTCGGATTCACCACTGCGGGTCTGGCGTGGGTGGTGAACGGCTACATCCTCGCCTTCGGCGGATTCCTGCTGATGTTCGGCAGAGTGGCCGATCTTCTCGGCCGGCGCCGGGTATTCCTCAGCGGGGTAGCCCTTTTCGGCGTGGCGAGTGTGATGTGCGGACTCGCGCAGGAACCATGGCAGTTGGTGGCGGGACGATTCATTCAAGGAACAGGTGCGGCGATGGCGAGCCCGGCCGCGCTCGCGCTGCTCACCCTGCTCTATCCGGGTGCACGTGAACGTGCCAAGGCAATCGGGGTCTGGGGTGCGACAGCCGCGGTGGGTGCTACCTCCGGGTTGGTCATCTCCGGCGCGCTGACCGGGTTCGCCTCGTGGCGATGGATTTTCCTGATCAATGTGCCGGTAGTCGTCGCGGCTGTGGTGCTGCTACCTCGTCTGGTGGCGGAGAGTCGCAGTGAACGTCGCACACGCATCGATGTTCCCGGGGCGGCTCTCATCACCGCCGCGCCCGTTCTGCTCGTCTACGGCCTGCTGCGTGCGACCGAAACGGGTTGGGGCGACGCCGGTTCGATGATGGCGATAGCCGGCGCCGCACTGCTGACGGTGGCGTTCGTGGCGGTGGAGAAGCGCACCGATGGACCGCTGGTGCCGTTGTCGTTTCTGGCTTTTCGGCCACGCGCGGTCGCCAATGGGGCGACCCTGCTGTTCTCCGCTGCCTTCTACGCGATGGCTTTCCTGCTGATGCTGCACATCCAGACCGTCCTCGGCTACGGACCTTTCACCGCGGGCTTGGCGTATCTGCCTTTCGGCGCGGGGATCCTCGTGGGGATGTGGTTGTCGGCGCGGGCGGTGAACCGGCTCGGTGAGCGTGTTGCGCTGGTGACCGGGCTCCTTGTCAGCGCGACGGGGTTGTTGCTGATGTCGGGCATCGACGGCCTCGACAGCTATGCCTCGGGGGTGTTGCCGGCATTGCTCGTCACCAGCCTCGGCTGCGGGATGAGCCTGCCCGCCCTGGCCGTTGTTGCCCTCACGGGAACCACCGAGGACAACGCCGGTCTCGGCTCGGCTGTCCTCACGTCAGCCCAGCAATTGGGCGGTGCAATAGGTTTGGCGTTCCTGGTGGCTCTGGCCGCACGACGCAGTGACTCGTTGGCCGATTCGATCGACGCACGGCAGGCCATGACCGAAGCCTTTTCCTACGCCCTCACCATCGCCGCCGCCCTTGTCGGGCTCACCGCGGTTCTGATAGCCACGATGCTGCGCTCTCGTCCTTCGGCTTGCGCTGCCGCACCGACGGCAGCTCGATAGGCGGCGTGGGCGTCACTTCGAACGACCGCACCGGGACGAAGGACAGCGACGACCCTGTGAACGAAGCGGACTGGCGCATCTGAGTGCGAGTGCGCCCGAACATGCGGAGCCCGGGTCTGGCCCGAAAGCCAGGGATGTGTGCGCGAGGGGGGACTTGAACCCCCACGTCCGTGGACACCAGAACCTAAATCTGGCGCGTCTGCCAATTTCGCCACTCGCGCTGGATGTGTACGACCGTCCAAACTCTACCGGGCAAATCCGGCTGGGCGAAGCGTTGGGGCGGCATGTCGTACTGGTGGGTAACACTACCTGGGGTTATAACGATTCGGTAACTCGCAATGTGAGGGCTGCTCATGTTTGCGAATCGGGGTAACGGGTTGGACCTGCGGGTTCGAACATGAGGCGGGGTCATGTTTCAGAATAATTTGGTACTACCGTACCGAAATACTCGGTGGTAGCTGCTGAGGGCGCGTGCAAACGTGAGGCTTTCCTCATGATTTTGTGCGATCGTGGCTGCCAACAGGCCCGAGGGGCTGCCGGATACGTGTGCGTGCCGTCGGTGGGCGGAGCGCCAGGAGAAGGAAGTCGAGCGTCTTGACGATCAACGAGAGCACCGAGATGGGCACGGGAACGAGCGCGCAAGCAGGGCTCGGCCAGGCGAACGGTGTCCGGACGTCGCTGCTGGAGCAGTTGCGCGCCGGGGCCGGTTACGCGATGGCCTTCGGTGGGCAGGGTGCGCTGTGGCTGCGCGAACTCGAGGAGATCGGGCGCGACAGCGCACTGGAACCGGAGCTGACGGCCCTGGTCCGCGAGGCCGCCACCCTGCTCGAACCGGTCGCGACCCAGTTGCTGGTGGTTCGCCCGGGCGGTTTCGACCCCATGGGCTGGGTGCTCGAGAGCGAGCTGGACGAACCGGACGAGCCGTCCTCGGCGCCGGCGGAGTCGGTGCTGCGCTCGGCCGCGGTCTCCATGCCGGGTGTGCTGCTGACCCAGCTCGCCGCTACCCGCGCGCTGCGACTGCAGGGCCTCGACGCGGCCGAGCACGCGCCGGTGGCGGTCATCGGACATTCGCAGGGACTCTTCGCCGCCGCGGCGATCGAGGCGGGTGGCGCGCGCGACGCGGAGCTGCTGGCCATCGCCCAGCTCGTCGGTGCCGCCGCCGGTCTGGTGGCGCGCAGGCGCGGGCTGATGCCGGTGGGGGAGCGTTCCCCGATGGTCGCGGTGTCCAATGTCGACCCCGACCAGCTGCGCGCGATCGTGGCCGAAGTGTCCGAAGGCGTCGATCCCGCGCTGGCCGCGGTGGTGTCGATCCGCAACGGTCGCAGGCGGGTGGTGCTCTCGGGCGCGCCCGCTCAGCTCGACCGGGTGCGCGCGCGATGCGCGCAACTGCACGACGAGCAGACCCGCGAGCGTGAGACCAAGGTACGCGGTGGCGCGGTGTTCGCGCCGGTGTTCGAGGACATCGCCGTCGACGTGGCCTTCCACCATCCGGCACTGGCCGAAACCGTGGACCTGGTCATGGGCTGGGCCCGGCAGTGCGAGCTCGACGCCGACCTCGCCGCCGCCCTGACCCAGCAGGTGCTGGTGGACCCGATCGACTGGGTCGCCACCGTCGACGCCGTGGTCGACGCGGGCGCGCAGTGGGTTCTCGACCTGGGCCCCGGCGACCTGCTCTCGCGGGTGACCGCGGGCACGCTCAGGGGCACCGGTGTCGGTGTCGTGGCCGCCGCTACCCGCGCGGGTCAGCGCAGCCTGCTCACCCCGGGTGCGGCGCCCGAACCGTCGACCCCGTGGTCGGCGTTCGCGCCGAAGCCGGTGCGCCTGCCCAACGGCCGCATCGTCGTGCAGACCGCGTTCACCGAGCTCACCGGCCGTTCGCCGATCCTGCTCGCGGGCATGACCCCGACCACCGTGGACGCGAAGATCGTCGCGGCCGCGGCGAACGCGGGGCACTGGGCCGAGCTGGCTGGTGGCGGTCAGGTCACCGAGCAGATCTTCACCGACCGGATGACCGAGCTGCGCCGGCTGCTCCAGCCCGGGCGGGCGGTGCAGTTCAACTCGCTGTTCCTCGACCCCTACCTGTGGAAACTGCAGCTGGGCGGCAAGCGCCTGGTGCAGAAGGCCCGCGCTGCCGGTGCGCCGCTCGACGGCGTGATCGTCACCGCCGGTATCCCCGAGCTCGACGAGGCCGTGGCGCTGATCGACGAGCTCACCGAAGCCGGTATCAGTCACGTCGCGTTCAAGCCGGGCACCGTCGCCCAGATCAAGGCCGTGCTGCGCATCGCCGACGAGGTCGCGGACTACCCGGTGATCATGCACATCGAGGGCGGCAAGGCCGGCGGGCACCACTCCTGGGAAGACCTCGACGACCTGCTGCTCACCACCTACGCCCAGCTGCGCAGCCGCGCCAATGTGGTGGTCTGCGTCGGCGGCGGCATCGGCACCCCCGAGCGCGCCACCGACTACCTCACCGGCACCTGGTCCACCGCGCACGGTTACCCGGCGATGCCGCTGGACGGCGTGCTCGTTGGCACCGCGGCCATGGCCACACTCGAGGCGACCACCGCTCCCGAGGTCAAGCAGCTGCTCGTCGACACCCCCGGCACCCCCGACTGGGTCGGTGCGGGCACCGCGACCGGTGGCATGGCCTCGGGCCGTAGCCAGCTCGGCGCCGACATCCACGAGATCGACAACGCCGCTTCGCGTACCGGCCGCCTGCTCGACGAGGTCGCCGGGGACGCCGAGGCCGTGGCCGCCCGGCGCGCGGAGATCATCGCCGCGCTCGACGCCACCGCCAAGCCCTACTTCGGCGACGTGGCCACCATGACCTACCAGCAGTGGCTGGAACGCTATGTGTCCCTCGCTGTTTCCAGCGAAGTGCCGATCTCCTTCGACTGCGGCAGCGACATCGGTGACGCGATCCGCGACGCCACCCGCTCGGACTGGCTCGACATCAGCTGGCGCGATCGCTTCGCGGAAATGATGCGGCGCACCGAGTCCCGGCTGCACCCGGCCGACAGTGGCGAAATCGAAACCCTGTTCGCCGACGACGAAGCCTTCGAGCATCCCGTGCAGGCGCTGTGCGCGCTGAAGAAGCAGTACCCGGCCGTGGCCGAGACCGTGCTGCACCCGGCCGACGTCCCGTTCTTCGTCTCGCTGTGCAAGACACCGGGCAAGCCGGTGAACTTCGTGCCCGTCGTCGACGCCGACGTGCGCCGCTGGTGGCGCTCGGATTCGCTGTGGCAGGCCCATGATCCGCGGTACTCGGCCGATCAGGTGTGCGTGATCCCCGGCACCGTCGCCGTCGCCGGTATCACCCGCGTGGACGAGCCGGTGGGCGAACTGCTCGACCGTTTCGAGCAGGACACCGCCTACAGCCTGGTCCGATCGGGTGTCGCCCCCGTGCCGGTGGAGGCGCGCCGCGTCGCCGGCGTAGCGGCGGGCCCGATCGACACCGTGCTCGCCGCCCCCGATGTGCAGTGGGCCGGGCGCACCACCGTCAACCCGGTGCGCCGCCTCGGTGCCGCCTCGGAGTGGACCGTCGAACAGGGCACCGCGGTACATCCGGGCACCGGTGCCACCCTCACCGAAACCACCGGGCCCGAAGCCGAATTCGGCTATGTGGAACTGGTGGTGCCGCTGCTCGGCGCCGATGCGGTGCGCATCCGCATCACCGTGCCGGCGAGCGTGTACTCCGGTGGGGCGCCGGTGATCACCGAAGGCGATGCCGAGACCGCGATGTCGGCGCTGCTCGGTGTGGCCGCGGGCAAGTCGCTGCCCGAGGTGAAAGCCGGGGTGGCGCACCTCAATCTGGCGTGGACGCCGGACCTGGTCGCCGACCACGCGGGCGTCACCGGTTCGGGTCTGCCCGCCGATCTGTCCACTCTCGGCCGCACCGCACCCGACGTGCTCGTCGGCGCCTGCTGGCCCGCGGTGTTCGCGGTGCTCGGCGCCGCCCGCACCCCGGCTGGTGGGTCGGTGATCGAGGGCATGCTCGACCTGGTCCACCTGGACCACCAGATCGAACTGCTGAACGAATTGCCGGCCGAGACCAGCATCCTGGTGGTGCGCGCCGAGGGCGGCACGGTGGTCGACACCGACATGGGCCGGGTCGTCGAGGTGGCCGTCACCATCGGCCACATCCTCGATCAGGGCCTGGACGCCACGCCGCTGGCCCGTCTGGTGGAGCGCTTCGCCATCCGCGGCCGCAACGGCGCGGGCACCCTCACCGATCCGCCGCGCGCGGCCGGTGCGGTGTCGGAGAACGCCACCGACACACCCCGACGCCGTCGCCGCGACGTGCGCATGGCCGCCCCTCGCGCCATGCACGCCTTCGCCGCGGTCTCCGGCGACCACAACCCGATCCACACCTGCGAGGCCGCCGCCGAACTGGCCGGCCTGGGCGGTCCGATCGTGCACGGGATGTGGCTCTCGGCCGCCGCCCAGCACGCCGTGGTCGCGGTGGATCCGGAAAGCTCCGTTCCCGCCCGCACGCTCACGGCATGGACCACCCGGTTCCTCGGCATGGTGCGCCCCGGCGCGACCGTGGACGTGCGTGTGGAGCGGATCGCGGTGGACGCGGGCAGCGAGATCGTCGAGATCTCCTGCCGTGTCGACGGTGACCTGGTCATGACCGCGACCGGGCGCACCGCCGCCCCGAAGACCGTGTACGCCTTCCCGGGCCAGGGCATCCAGCGCAAGGGGATGGGTCTGGACGCGCTGACCCGCTCGAAGGCGGCCAAGCAGGTGTGGGAGCGTGCCGACGCGCACACCCGCGAAGCCCTCGGTTTCTCGATCCTGGCGGTGGTGCGCGACAACCCCACCTACCTCAAGGCGCGCGGTGTCGAACACCGCCACCCCGACGGTGTGCTGCACCTGACCCAGTTCACCCAGGTGGCGATGGCCACCCTCGGTGTCGCTCAGGTCGCCGAACTGCGCGAAGCCGGCGCGTTCGTCGAAGGCGCGATGCTGGCCGGGCACTCGGTCGGCGAGTACAACGCGCTCGCCGCCGTCGCCGGGGTACTGCCGTTGGAGGCGGTGCTCGAGGTGGTGTTCCAGCGCGGGTCGGCCATGCACGAACTGGTGCCGCGCGACGCCCAGGGGCGCAGCGACTACCGGATGGCCGCCATCCGTCCGTCGCAGATCGGACTGCCCGACGTCGAGGTCATCGACTTCGTCACCGGAATCGGCGCGGCCACCGGCGAGTTCCTCGAGGTCGTGAACCTGAACCTGCGTGGCTCGCAGTACGCCATCGCCGGAACGGTCGCCGGGCTCGAGGCGCTGGAGACCGAAATCGATCGCCGCCGCGCCGAATTCGGTGGCAAGCGGGCGTTCATCCTGGTGCCCGGCATCGACGTACCGTTCCACTCGTCGGTGCTGCGCGACGGGGTGCCGGAGTTCCGGCACAAGCTCGAGCAGTTGCTGCCCGCCGAGGTGCATCCGGAAGTCTTGGTCGGACGCTACATTCCGAACCTGGTGCCGCGGCCGTTCTCGCTGGATCGCGAATTCCTCACCGAGATCGCCGAACTCGTGCCCTCGGAGCCGATGCAAACGGTGCTCGCCGACTTCGACAACTGGGCCGAGCGTGACGCCGAACTGTGCCGAGTGGTGCTGATCGAGCTGCTGGCCTGGCAGTTCGCCAGCCCGGTGCGCTGGATCGAAACCCAGGACCTGCTGTTCACCGACACCGCGCACGGCGGTCTGGGTGTGGAGCGCTTCGTCGAGGTGGGCCTCGGCGCCACCCCGACGGTGGCGAACCTGGCCACCCAGACGCTGAAACTGCCCGGGTTCGGCGGGGCGACCGTGGAGGTCGTCAATGTCGAGCGTGACGCGGCGGTCGTCTACTCCACCGACACCGATCCGGCCCCCGTGGACGACCTCGACGAGGCCCCCGCCGAGACCACGGCGGCGCCGGCCGCGGCCCCGGTCGCGGCAGCGGCACCCGCGGCGACCGGTGGACCGCGCCCCGACGACATCGCCTTCACCGCCGCCGACGCCACCCGCGTGCTCATCGCGCTGTGGACCAAGCTGCGGATGGACCAGATCGGCCCGGTCGACACCATCGAAGGACTCTGCGACGGCGTGTCCTCGCGCCGCAACCAGCTGCTCGTCGACCTCGGTGCCGAGCTGTCCCTCGGCGCGATCGACGGTGCCGCCGACGCCGACATGGGCGCCCTGTCGGCCACCGTCGAACGCCTGGCCCGCACCTACAAGCCCTTCGGCACCGTGCTCACCGACGCGATCGGCGACCACCTGCGCAAGGTGTTCGGCCCGTCGGGCAAGCGGCCCGCCGCCATCGCCGACCGGGTGAAGAAGGTCTGGGAACTCGGCGACGGGTGGGCCAGCCACATCACCGCCGAGGTTTCGCTCGGCACCCGCGAAGGCGCCAGCGTGCGCGGTGGAGAACTCGGCGGACTCGCCGGTGGCGCGCTCACCGACGCCGCCTCGGTCGACGCCGCCATCGACGCCGCTGTGCAGGCGGTGGCCGCACGGCGCGGCGTCTCGGTGTCGCTGCCCTCGGCCGGTGGCGCGTCCGGCGGCACCGTCGACGCGGCCGCGCTGGGCGAATTCACCGAACAGATCACCGGCCGCGACGGCGTGCTCGCCACCGCGGCGCGCGTGGTACTCGAACAGCTCGGTCTCAGCGAGCAGGTCAGCGCGCCCGAAGCCACCCCCGACGCCCTGGTCGACCTGGTTTCGGCCGAACTGGGTTCGGACTGGCCGCGTCTGGTCGCCCCCGCGTTCGACGCCCGCAAGGCCGTGCTGATCGACGACCGCTGGGCCACCGCCCGCGAGGACCTCGCCAAGCTGTGGCTCGGCGACGACGCCGCCACCGCCGAACTGTCGGTCGACGGCTACGTCGGCGCGGGCGAAGCGGTTGCCGCCCAGGCGAACTGGTGGCGTCGGCGGGCCATGCACGAGGCCCGCTCGGTGCTGGCCGGTGTGTACGCCCAGATCGCCACGGCCGCGCTCGACACCACCGACCCGGGACTGTGGTCCGATGACGTCGCGGTGATCACCGGAGCCAGCAAGGGTTCCATCGCCGCCGCCGTCACCGGGAAACTGCTGGCCGGGGGCGCCACCGTGGTGGTCACCACCTCCCGCCTCGACGACGATCGGCTGCGCTTCTACCGGTCGCTGTACCGCGACAACGCCCGCCACGGCGCGGCGCTGTGGGTGGTGCCGGCGAACATGGCCTCCTACCAGGATCTCGACGCGCTGATCGAGTGGGTCGGCACCGAACAGGTCGACACCGCGGGCGGCGCCAAGACCAAGACCAAGGACGCGATGACCCCGACGCTGCTGCTGCCGTTCGCGGCACCGCGCGTCGCCGGTGACCTCGCCGACGCGGGCGCACGCGCCGAAATGGAGATGCGCGTACTGCTGTGGTCGGTGGAACGGCTGATCGGCGGGCTCTCGGCCCTCGGCGCCGACCACGACGTCGACGCGAAACTGCATGTGGTGCTGCCGGGTTCGCCCAACCGTGGCCTCTTCGGTGGCGACGGCGCCTACGGCGAGTCCAAGGCCGCCCTCGACGCGGTCGTCGCCCGGTGGCGGGCCGAGAAGTCCTGGGCCGCCCGGGTGACGATGGTGCACGCGCTGATCGGCTGGGTGCGTGGCACCGGGCTGATGGGGCACAACGACCCGATGGTCGAGGCCGTGGAGCAGGCCGGGGTACACACCTGGTCGACCACCGCGATGGCCGAGGAACTCCTCAAGTGGTGCACCTCGCGCGCCCGTCAGGTGACGGTCGCCGGGCCACAGCAGATCGACCTCACCGGCGGACTGGCCCGGGTCAAGCTGGACCTGCCCGCGCTGGCGAAGCAGGCACAGGAAGCCGCGGCGGCGGCCGAAGAGGAAGCGGTCGCCGCCGCGACCATCGCCGCACTGCCCGCGCCGCCCACCCTGAGCTCGGCGCTGCCGGTGCCGGAATGGGGCGAGGTGAGCGCGGATCTCAGCGACATGGTGGTGATCGTCGGCGCGGGCGAACTCGGCCCGTACGGTTCGGCGCGCACCCGCTTCGAAATGGAGGTCGAAGATCAGCTCTCGGCCGCCGGCGTGCTCGAGCTGGCCTGGACCACCGGCCTGATCCGCTGGGAGAACGAGCCCAAGCCCGGCTGGTACGACACCGAATCCGGTGACTTCGTGCCCGAAGCCGAGGTGGCGCAGCGCTACCACGACACCGTCGTCGAACGCTGCGGTGTGCGCCGCTACGAAGACGACGGCGCCATGCTCGACAACGCCGCACCGCTGCTCACCTCGGTGTTCCTCGACCAGGACCTGTCGTTCACCGTGGCGGGCGAGGCCGAGGCGCGGGCCTTCCACACCGCCGATCCCGAGCACACGGTGATCACACCGGTCGCCGACTCGGGCGACTGGACCGTCACCCGCAAGGCGGGCACCGAGATCCGGGTGCCGCGCAAGGCGAAGCTGTCGCGGGTGGTCGGCGGCCAGATCCCCACCGGCTGGGACCCCACCATCTGGGGCATCTCCGCCGACATGGCCGCCTCGATCGACCGGGTGGCGCTGTGGAACATCGTCTGCACCGTCGACGCGTTCGTCGGCGCCGGTTTCAGCCCCGACGAGCTGATGAGCTGGGTGCATCCGAGCCTGGTTGCCAACACCCAGGGCACGGGTATGGGCGGTATGTCGTCGATGCGCTCGCTCTACGTCGACAACCTGCTCGGTGAATCGCGTCCGAACGACATCCTGCAGGAGGCGCTGCCCAACGTCGCGCTGGCGCACGTGGTGCAGTCCTACGTGGGCAGCTACGGCGCGATGGTGCATCCGGTGGCCGCGTGTGCCACGGCGGCGGTGTCGGTGGAGGAAGGTGTCGACAAGATCCGCCTCGGCAAGGCCGAGGTCGTGGTCGCCGGTGGCTTCGACGATCTGGGCATCGAAGGCATCGTCGGCTTCGGTGACATGTCGGCCACCGCCGACTCGGCGGCCATGCGCGCCAAGGGCATCAGCGACCGCTACTTCTCCCGCGCCAACGACCGTCGTCGCGGTGGGTTCGTGGAATCCCAGGGCGGTGGCACCGTGCTGCTGGCCCGCGGCGACGTGGCCGTGCAGATGGGATTGCCCGTGCTGGGCGTGGTCGCCTTCGCGCAGTCCTTCGCCGACGGCGTGCACACCTCCATCCCCGCGCCCGGACTCGGTGCGCTGGGCGCGGGTCGCGGCGGCAGCGGTTCACGGTTGGCCGCCGAACTGCGCAAACTCGGTGTCACCCCCGACGACATCGCGGTGATCTCCAAGCACGACACCTCCACCGCGGCCAACGACCCCAACGAGTCGGAGCTGCACGAACGGCTCGCCGGCGCGCTGGGTCGCACCGAGGGTGCCCCGATGTTCGTGGTCTCGCAGAAGAGCCTGACCGGTCACGCCAAGGGTGGCGCGGCGGCCTTCCAGCTCATCGGCCTGTGCCAGGTGCTGGAAAACGGTGTGGTGCCGCCGAACCGGAGTCTGGACTGTGTCGACGAGAAGATGGCCGCCTACCCGCATCTGGTGTGGGCGCGTGAACCGCTGCGCTTCGGCGAGAAGTTCGCGCTCAAGGCCGGTCTGGTGACCTCGCTGGGCTTCGGGCACGTGTCCGGTCTGCTCGCGGTGGTGCATCCGCAGGCGTTCCTGGCCGCGATCGAACCCGGCGCGCGGGCCGATTACCAGGAACGGGCGCAGACACGTCAGCTCGCGGGCAGGCAGCGTTTCGCCGAGGCCATGTGCGGTGGCGCGGCGCTGTACGAGCGGCCCGCCGATCGTCGCCTCGGCGCCGACGGCACTCCGGCCGCGCAGATGCGTCAGCGTGAAGCCGACATGCTGCTCTCGTCGACGGCGCGCCTGGACGACGGGGTGTACCGGTCCGACGGGTTCGGTTGCGGCACGGGGCTGCTCGGTTCCGCTTCGCCACGCAACGAAGCGCCGTAAGCTGCCGCTTCGTGACGATTCTGGGTATCGGTTTGGACTTGGTGACCATCTCCGAGTTCTCCGAACAGCTGCAACGGACCGGGTCGACCATGCTCAGGGAGAGCTTCACCGCTGGTGAACGCCGCTACTGCCAGAGCAAGCAGACCGACCCGGCCCGCAGCTTCGCCGCTCGCTGGGCCGCGAAGGAGGCGGTGCTCAAAGCCTGGGCATCGTCTCGCTTCGCGCGCAGCCCGCAGATCGGGGACAACCCGTACCCGCTGATCGAGGTGGTCAACGACGCGTGGGGCAGGCCGAGCATCAAACTGCACGGCCTGGCCGCGGAGTTCCTGCCGCGTGTGCGGGTGCATCTGTCGTTGACCCACGACGGTGACACCGCCGCGGCGATGGTGGTGCTGGAGGACCCGGGCGAGTTGGCCGACCTCATCGAGGGAAGAGCGGGGAACGGCTAGGCCGTGTCAGTGCTCTTCGTCGGAGTCGGCGCGCCCGTGTCGCGACTCCTTCTCGGCGACAAGCAGGTAGGCGACCATCAGCCGCTTCAACTCGGCGACGGCGTCGGCGTTGGACTGCTCGTCCTGCACCGAGAAGTTCAGCATCGAATAGACCACGTGCACCAGCACCTCGGCCATCATCGAGCGCCGGGCCCGCGGGGTGCGCGGGGTGAGCGGGCGCAGCATCTGCGAGACGACTTCGGCGAATTCCTTCTCGTGCAGCGCGCCGGTCGCCCGGGTGGAGGGGGTGGACTGCATGGCCAGCCACACCTCGCGCCGCGACGGGTCGGTGGTCCACAGGTTCGCCAGGTGATCGACGAACTGATTCATGTGCCGCAACCAGTCCAGTGACGGCACCTCGCCGTGGAAGTCGGCCAGTTCCCGCGAAACCGCGACGAGGTCTTGGCGATTGAGCTCGCAGACGATCACGTACTTGTTGGCGAAGAACTGGTAGAGGGTGCCGATGGGCACCTCGGCGCGCTGGGCGACCTCTTCGCAGGTGAACGACTCGAAGCCCACCTCGACCAGCAGTTCTCGTGACGACTGCAGCAGCGCGTCGAATTTGCGTTTGCTGCGTTCCTGGGTCGGCCGCTTGCGTGGCATCAACTCTTGCGGGTCGTCCTGCAATTCCAGCGCAGGGTCCGGACGGCTCTGCTTGGACCGGGCCTGCGCGTGTACTTCCACTCATCCAGGCTAGCGGTAGACCCGACCGCGCGGCAGCCGCATGCCGAGAGCGTGTCCGGAACCGGTGATATTCCACCCATCCGGGCCCCACCCGGTGACGAATCATCTGATGAGCGTGCGTGCATCCGCATGCTTATTCGCGGCTGAACCATTCGCCGCAACCGACCTACCGCGAAGTGACGGGACCCAGCTGTCCTGTTCAGCGCACCGTTTCGCACAGGGGAAGGCAAGGCTTGTGGCAACAGGATCTGTGGTAACCCTCGGCGTCAGCACCGAGCGAGGAGCCGTGCACGCGGTGGCCCTCGCGGAGGCGGGCGGCACCCTCAGCGACCGGATGTTGCTGCGGCGCACCGTGCGTGCCGGGGGCGACAGCAAGGCCGAGGTGGCCGTCGCGGTGCAGAACGCGCTCGAGGCGCTCACCGCCGAAGTGGCCGACGAACACGAGATCGCGGGGGCGGCAGTGAGTTACCGCGATGCCGCCGAGCGGCGTGCGATCGTCACCCGGCTGGCCGCCACCGCGTGGAACACCGCCTCGCTGGTCTCGGCCAAATCGGCGCATCTGCACGTCGCCGGCGCGATGACCTGGCTCGACGAGTTCGACAATCTGCTGGTTTACGAAGCGGTACCCGGCTACCAGGCGATGACGCTGCTCGACCCGGGCAGGCACCGCGTGCTCACCGCCTACGGTCAGACCGGCGCACCCACCCCCGACGCGCTGCGCACGGGGGTGTCGGCGGCCTGGGATCAGTTCGAGGCGGCCGCGGCGCGGCCGGGCGCGGTGGTGCTCATCGGATCCTCCGCCGACGCGCCCGCGGTGCGCGAAGCGGTGGCCGGATTCGGGGTGCCGGTGCTGCCGTGCCGGTTGGCGCCCTTCGCCCCCGCGGCCGGCGCCGCGCTGGTGGCGCTGGGCGATGCCAAGGTGGTGCCGGTGACCATTGCGCCGCGGTCCAAGCGCGGCACGGCAATGGTCGCCGCGGCCGCGAGCGTGCTGGCCGGTGGGCTGGTCGGCGGCGGTGCGTACGCGGCGTTGAACGGCGGCACCCAGCCGGTGGACAACACCGCGGTGTCCTCGGGCCCGGGCGCCGAACCCGCGCGGCCGGGCCCGGCCGCGGCGGCGGTGCCCGGACTGCGGGACGCGGCCGACACCGGTTCGGCGCAGACCGGATCCGCCGGCGGGATCGATTCCGGCAGCGACCTGCAGGTCACGCCCGCGCAGGAACCGGCGCCGGGCGCGCCCTACGACACGATGTCACCGAATCCGCAACTGGAGAACCCGGGCCGGTTCCCACTCTCCTACCCGACCGAGCTCTACGGCGACGCACCGCAGGACGAACCGCTGCCCTTGGAACCCGTCGTGCCACCGGTGCACGACATTCCGGCCGCGGCCCCCGCCGTGCCCGGCACCGGCATCCCGCTCAGCATGCGACCCGCCGAAGCGGTGACGCCCAACGGAATGTCGCAATCGGCGGACTGATCCACCGCGAAAGGGGCTCCCAGGAGCCCCTTTCGCCGCTCAGGTGCGCGTGCGCCGACGGAACAACACCCCGGCCGCGAGATACCCCGCGAGTGCGATCCCACCGCACCACAGCACGGCGAGCAACCCGCTGTTGCCGATCGGGGTGCCCATCAGCAGGCCGCGCATCGTCTCGATGATCGGCGTCACCGGCTGGTTCTCGGCGAAACGGTGCAGCCACACCGGCATCGACTCGGTCGGCACGAACGCGCTGCTCACATACGGCAGGAACATGAAGAAGAAGGTGAACCCGTTGGCCGCCTCCGGGTTTCGCGCGAGCAGACCGAGCGCGGCCGACAGCCACGACAGCGCGAACACGAACATGGTGAGCACCCCGACCACACCCAGCCACCGCAGTGGATCGGTGGTCGGCCGGAAGCCCAGCGCGACCGCGACCCCGATCACGATGCCCGACGTGATCAAGTTCCGGATCAAGCTCTCGGCGACGTGCCCGGTGAGCACCGCCGATCGGGCGATCGCCATGGCCCGGAACCTGTCGATGATGCCCTCGGCCAGATCCAGCGACAGCGCCACCGCGGTCGTCGACGCACCGAAGCTCGCGCACAGCAGGATGATGCCGGGTACCACGTAGTCGATGTAGGCGCCGTCTCCCACATCCATCGCGCCGCCGAAAACGAAGACGAACATCAGCAGGATCATCACGGGCAGGACGATGGTCATGATCACGGTGTCGGGACTGCGCAGGGTGCGGCGGACGTTGCGGTCCAGCATCGTCACCGAATCCTGGGCGGTCCGCAGCCCGGAGCGGGCGAGTTGGGTGCTCATGCTGCGGCCACCGTTCGGTTGGGTTGACCGGTCAACGCGAAGAACACGTCGTCGAGGTCGGGAGTGTGCACGGTCAGCTGTTCGATGGCGATGCCGAGTTCGGCGAAACTGTCCAGGAGCAGCTTGATCTCGGCGACGCTGCCATCAGAGGGGATCTGCAAGACCAGTTGTTCGGGGTCGAGCTGGACTCCCGCTCGCGACACGGCATGCGCGTCGACCGCCTGTGCCGCCGCGGCCAGCAGTGTGCTGTCGGCGAACCGGAAGCGGATGTGCCCACCGGTGATCAGCCCTTTGAGTTCGGCCGGTGTGCCGTCGGCGACGATGCGGCCGCCGTCGAGCACGGCGATTCGGTCGGCGAGGTGATCGGCCTCCTCGAGGTACTGGGTGGTGAGCAGGATGGTGGTCCCATCGGCGGCCAGCTCCCGGATGGCCGTCCACAGGTCGCGGCGGCTGCGCGGATCGAGCCCGGTGGTGGGCTCATCGAGAAAGACCATGCGTGGTCTGCCCATCAAGCTCATGGCGAGATCGAGTCGGCGGCGCATACCGCCGGAATAGGAAGCGACCGGTTTGTCGGCGGCGGCTACCAGGTCGAAGCGTTCCAGTAGGTCGGTGCTGCGCCGGGTGGTTTCCCGCTTGCCCAGGTGGAGCAGTCTGCCGGTGAGCCGCAGGTTCTCGGTGCCCGTCAGCACGCCGTCGACGGCGGCGTATTGGCCGGTGACTCCGATCAGTTCGCGGACACGGTCGGCCGCGGTGACCGTGTCGTGCCCGAAGATGTGCGCCGTACCGCCGTCGGGCTCGCTCAGGGTGGCGAGGATGCGGACCAGTGTCGTCTTGCCTGCGCCGTTCGGGCCGAGAAGTGCGAAGACAGTGCCCGGTTCGACATCGAGGTGGAGGTCGTCGAGGACCACGTGGGTGCCAAAGGCTCTGCGTAGGTGGCGCACCGACAGGGCCGGTGCTGGTTCGGGTGTCATGAATACTCTCCGATCGAGAAACTGTTTAGCCTATAAACCTTGTTTATAGGCTAAACAGTTTACGACCGCAAGAGTGCCCGGGTTAGAGTTGAGACGAGCAGAGGAGGCAGTGCGCAGATGACGACGTCCGGCGACACAGCGCTACCGAGAGCGGTCGAGCTGATGTGGGGCATGGAGCAAGCGGGCGGACGTGGACCCAAGCGGACGCTCACCCTGGACCAGATCCTCGACGCCGCCACCGCGGTGGCCGATGCCGAGGGGTTCGCCGCGCTGTCGATGAACCGGGTCGCCCAGCACCTCGGCTTCACCGCCATGTCGCTGTATCGCTATGTCGACAGCAAGAACACACTGGTCGACCTGCTGATGGACCGAATCGTCGGGCCGCCACCCGAGATCGCTGACGGGACACCGTGGCGGGCCGCGCTCGAACAGTGGGCCTCGGCCGAGTTCGAACGCCTCGGCCGTCATTCGTGGTGGCTCGACATCCCGCTGAGCCGGCCGCCGATGGGGCCGAACAATATCGCCTGGCTCGAGGCCGCGCTGTGCGCGCTCGCCGAGACGCCGGTGCCGGAACCGGCCAAACTGCAACTGGTGACGAATGTGTCGATGTTCGTCGTGGGCAAGCGGCGATTCCTGCGCGACTTGCGGGCCGAGGAAGACGGCGGCGCCTTCGTCGCGGTGATGGCCCGGGTGCTGGACCCGCAACGCTTCCCCGCGGTGTCGGCCGCGCTCTCCGCCGCCGCCTTCGACGATGACGATGTCGATTGGGAGCAGGCCGATTTCGAATTCGGCCTGGCCCGCTTGCTCGACGGTTACGAGGCTTTCATCGCCACCTTCGCCTGACTACACCGACAGGTCGCGGCGCAGCTTGGCGACGTGGCCGGTGGCGCGCACGTTGTACTGGGCAACTTCGATCTTGCCCTGCTCGTCGACCAGGAACGTCGAACGGATCACGCCGGTGACGGTCTTGCCGTACATCTTCTTCTCGCCGAACGCGCCCCACTGCTGCAACACGGTGCGCTCGGGATCCGACAGCAACGGGAAGGTCAGGCCCTCGTTGTCGCGGAACTTGGCCAACTTGGCCGGCTTGTCGGGGGAGATGCCGAGCACCTCGAGGCCCGCGCCGCCCAGTTCGGCCAGGTTGTCGCGGAAATCGCAGGCCTGCTTGGTGCAGCCGGGAGTGCTCGCGGCCGGGTAGAAGTAGACGATCACCTTGCGGCCGCGGTAATCCGACAGCGACACGTCGTTGCCGTCGGCGTCGGGCAGCGTGAACTCGGGTGCGGTGTCTCCGGGGGAGAGGCGATGGTTGTCGGTCACCACCGCACGGTATCCGACCGGGTGCGGTGGCGGCATGGATAGACTCGTCGACGAGCACAGACACATACCTGGAGGTGACGGTGGCCAAGGACGACACCGACCGGATCGAACGCGAGATCGAGATCGCGCGCACCCGGTTGGCGACCACGCTCGACGAACTGGCGGTGCGCGCGGATCCGCAGCGCATCGCCGACGACACCAAGGCGGTTGTGGTCGCCAAGTTGAACGACCCCAAGGTCAAATACGGCCTGATCGGCGCCGGTGCCCTCGTGGCAGGCCTGCTCTTGGTCAAGGTCTTCCGCCGCTGACCGTGCGGCGCGGAAACGCAGAACACCCGATGCGGCAGCTGCCACATCGGGTGTTTCTGTGTTCGGTGCGCTAGACCGTCGGGCAGGCCAGGCCGTCGCCGTCGGGATCGAGATGCGGCGAGTAGCCCGGCTCACCGCGGAACAGCGGGGCGCGACCCGCGGCCATGGCCTCTTCGCAGCTGCTGAAGGTGCCCCCGGCCGAGCCGCTCTGGACCAGGCTGGACGAGCCGGTGCCGTTGAGGATCGAGTCGAAGCTGGAGGAGCCGGTGCCCGTGGAACCCGTGACCGGGTTGGCGTGCGCGGTGGGGGCCACGAGCAGGCCGAGGCCTACTGCGGCGAGGCTGATGGTGAGCCGGCGAACGTTCATGAATTCCTCTATGTCTGCTGCGGTTCGGATGTTGGCCCGGACACACGTCCTGAGCGGCCCCGTCCACTTTTGTGACGGTGCGTCCGGTTGTCAACCGCACCGTACCCGCCTATTCGCCCAGTCGGCGACCGGTGCGGTGTTCTGCGGGAACGGTTCCCATGCGACCGGCCTGGAAATCCTGCATCGCCTCGATGATTTCCTCCCGAGTGTTCATCACGAAAGGCCCGTACTGGATCACGGGTTCACGCAACGGTGTGCCACCGAGCAGTAGCACCTCGAGATCACCGGTGGTGGTGTGCTGACGGGCGTCGGCGGCCAAGGTGATGGCCTCGCCCTTGCCGAACACCACCAGTTGCCCCGCGCTGATCGGTCGACGGTCGGTGCCCGCGGTCCCGCTGCCCGCGAGTACGTAGGCCATGGCCGTGAAGTGCTGGGGCCACGGGGTTTCGAGCTGGGCGCCCGGGCTGACCGAAGC
The DNA here is from genome assembly GCF_042650145.1 of Nocardia halotolerans. Taxonomy (NCBI): domain Bacteria; kingdom Bacillati; phylum Actinomycetota; class Actinomycetes; order Mycobacteriales; family Nocardiaceae; genus Nocardia; species Nocardia halotolerans. The sequence continues at coordinate 112,663 of NZ_JBHSDL010000028.1, forward strand.
GTGCGCGTACGCGATCGGGGTGTAGGTGGAACCGGGGCCGGTGAATCCGGCGAGCTCGCCCGCGATCAGGCGAACCAGTGCGCCGCCGTCGTGGGTGCTCACCAGGGTGAGTTCGCTGCCGCGCAGGTCCTGGTAGCGCGGAGTGGCGAACTTCTGGGCGCGCGGCAGGTTCACCCACAGCTGGATGCCGTGGAAGGTCCCACCGGAGATCACCAGCTTCTCTTCGGGGAGTTCGTCGTGCAGCATGCCCGAGCCCGCGGTCATCCACTGGGTGTCGCCCTCGCCGATCACGCCGCCGCCACCCTGGGAATCGTGGTGGACCATCGTGCCGTCGAGCATGTAGGTGACCGTTTCGAAGCCGCGGTGCGGGTGCCAGGGCGCGCCCTTGGCCTCGTAGGGCTCGTAGGCGACCGGGCCCATCTGGTCGAGCAGGATGAAGGGGTCGGCCGCGCGCAGGTCGACGCTCGGGAAGGGGCGGGTCACCTCGAAGCCCGCGCCTTCCTGCTGGCGCGCGGCGGTGACGATCTGCCGGACGGATCGCTGGGTTTCGGTGACGTCGGGGCGGGGCAGCCGGGGCAGCACCATGATGTCGTCGACGGTGATAGCGGGCATGGGGAGCGCCTCCTGGAGTCGAACTGCTTTGGTTTCCATGTCAACCAATTGGGTTCTAGGATCATTCCCGTGACCCGATGGTTGACCGAGGAAGAGCAGCAGACCTGGCAGGCCTTCATCCGCATGCGCCAGCGCCTGGACGCGGCGATCAGCGCCGGCCTGGGCGAACACGGACTGTCGATGTCGGACTACGAGCTGATGGTGCCGCTCTCGGCCGCGCCGAACGGGTGCCTGCGGGCCAAGGAACTCGCGGGGGAGGTGTGCTGGGACAAGTCGCGGCTGTCCAAACAGCTGGCCAGGATGGCCGCGCGCGGGCTCGTCGACCGCACCCCGGCCGCCGACGACGCCCGCGGCATCGTGGTCGCGCTCACCGACCGGGGCCGCGAGGTGCTGCGTGCGGCCGCGCCCGAACACGTCGAACTGGTGCGGGAAGTGTTCGTGGACCGGCTGGACCACCAGGAAGGCCACGCGTTGCGCTCGCTGTCGAACAAGGTGATCGCGGCCGTCGAGGAACGCGACGCACCACCGGGCTGACGGGCCGCCGCCGTCGTGGCGAAGGTCCACCGGGATGACGGTAAGGTCGGCGGATGCCTCTCGTCTCGCTCAACGGCATTCAGCTCAACTACGACGTCACCGGATCGGGACCGCTGGTCCTGCTGGTGATGGGCAGTGCGAGCCCGGGCCGTGTCTGGCGCACCTATCAGGTACCCGCCCTGGTGCGGGCGGGCTTTCGTGTCGCCACCGTCGACAACCGGGGAATCGCGCCGTCGTCGGAATCGGCGGCCGGGATCACGATGGCCGATCTGGTCGGCGACACGGCGGCACTGATCGAACACCTCGGCGCGCCCGCGCATGTGGTCGGCACCTCGATGGGTGCGCGGGTGGTCGCCGAACTGGCGCTCGCGCGTCCGGAACTGCTGGGCAAAGCCGTGCTGATGGCCGCTACCGCCCGCCCGTACCCGGTGACCAGCACCCTGAGCAAGGGCGAACAAGCGCTCTACGACAAGGGAATTCAGCTGCCCCCGGAGTACTCCGCGGCGATCAAGGCCGTGCTGAACCTGTCTCCGCACACGCTGGCCGACCCGGCCAAGGCCCAGGAGTGGCTCGACATCTTCGAATTCACCGCGGGCAAGGGCACACCCGGCACGCGGGCGCAGGCCGGGATGGACCGGTCCCAGGACCGCAGCGCGGCATATCGGCGGATCACGGTGCCCAGCTTGGTGATCGGCTTCGGCGATGATCAGATGGTGCCGCCGCGGTTCGGTCGCGAGGTCGCCGAGGCCATCCCGACGGCCACCTACACCCAGATCGAGCAGTGCGGGCACTACGGCTATCTCGAGCGGCCCGATGAGGTCAACCGGGTGCTGATCGACTTCCTCTCCGCCGGCTAGGTCACCGGGCGCAGCGCCGTCACGGCGCCGGCGCCGATCGCAGCCGCGACGGCGTTCAAAGCGGGCGAGTCCAGCTTCCACTGCTGCCAGTACAGCGGCACATCGATGCGCGACGCACCGTCGATGTTCACCAGAGTGCCCGCGGCCCGCTCGGTCTCGGTCTGCAGGTCGGGCAGCATGCCCCAGCCCAAACCCAGGCGCACCGCCTCGGCGAACGCGGTGGACGACGGGACGAAATGGGTGGGCGGGTCGATCGGCTCCGGATTCGTGGCGCGCAGGTGACGCCACTGCAGGTCGTCTTTGCGGTCGAACTGGATCATCGGAACCTCGGCGTAGGAGCCGGGACGCGCACCGTCCGGGAACCAGTGCCGCGCGAAGTCCGGGGTGGCCAGGGCCTGGTAGCGCATCGCGCCGAGCGGTTCGACCCGGCAACCCTGCACCGGCGTCGCCGTCGCGGTGATCGCCGCCATCACCGTGCCGTCGCGCAGCAGGCGGGTGGTGTGTTCCTCGTCTTCGCGGTGGAGTTCGAAACAGATCCCGCCCGTGACCCGCGACAGCGCGGGCAGCACCCAGGTTTCGAGGGAATCGGCGTTGACGGCGATCGGGATCCGCGCCGGGCGCCCGGCCGGTCGATTCGCCTCGCCGAGTTCGCGGGCGGCTTCGCCGGCGAGCAGGTCCACCTGCCGGGCCAACCGCAGCACCGCGAGCCCGGATTCGGTGGCGCGCACCGGTTTCGAACGCTGCACCAGGATGCGGCCCGCTGCTTCCTCCAGCGCTTTGATCCGCTGACTGATCGCCGACGGGGTGACGTTCAATCGCCGTGCCGCCGCCTCGAAGGTGCCTTCGGTGAGCACGGCATCGAGGGCGCGCAATTGGTCGAGCTGTAGATCCACGTCAAGTGATTCTAATGATGGTGAAGAATAAACAGCTGGACTGTATATGGCGGCACTTCTACCGTCGATGAACGTGACGGCAGCATCGGCGGCAATGGCCGCCCTCTCGGGATTGGGTTTCGGGCTCTCGCTCATCGTGGCGATCGGCGCGCAGAACGCGTTCGTCCTGCGTCAAGGCGTGCGCGGTGGGCACGTGTTCGCGGTGGTCGCGATCTGCGCGCTGTCCGACATCGTGCTGATCGCGGCGGGGGTGGCGGGCTTCGGCGCTGTGGTCGAGTCGTTTCCGGCCGTACTGACCGTCGCGCGCTGGGCGGGGGCGGTCTTCCTGATCGGCTACGCGCTGTTCGCGGCCCGGCGCGCGCTCGGATCATCGGCGCTGCTGGTCGAGACCGGCACCGCCACGGCCCTGAGCGCGTCGGTGCTCACCTGCCTGGCCCTCACCTGGCTCAATCCGCACGTCTACCTGGACACCCTCGTGCTGTTCGGTTCCTTCGCCAGTACATGGGCGGCACCGCTGCGGTGGTTTGTGGCGGGCGGGGCCATGTTCGCCAGCGTCGTGTGGTTCCTGGCGCTCGGCTACGGGGCCCGGCGGCTGGGCCCGCTCTTCGCGCGGCCCGCCGCCTGGCGCGTGCTCGACTCGCTGATCGCGGTCGTGATGATCGTGCTGGCGGTGAAGCTGGTGGTGTGACGGCTCAGGATCCGGTCCAGGGCTTCACCGGCGGCTTGACCCACAGCAGTTTCTCGTCGGCGTGGGCGCGGACCGCGGCCGAGTGCCGCGGGTTGCGGGCCGCCCACGCGTCCTTCTGGTCCAGCAGGTCCGCGACCACTCGCCAGGTCTCGCCGGTGCTCGGCGGGTTGGTGTCGGCGGCGCGCGCCAGTTTGCGCAGGACGGGCGCGGGCAGCGCCAGCAGTTCGGCGCTGCGGATATCGCGCGACCACACGTAGGCGGCCAACCGGCGGGCCTTGGCGACGCGGCTCGCGGTGGCCGCGTCGGAATGCGCGTGATCGGGTGCCTGGTCGGCGCTGTCTGGCACGCGCCCGATTCTACGACGAACGCCCGCGCCCCGGTCTTCCCCAACCGGTGCGCGGGCGTTGTGTGGTGACGGTGCTCAGTAGGCGCTGTTCACGTTGTCCATCGAGCCGTAGCGGTGGGCTGCGTAGTTGCAGGCCGCGACGATGTTGGACACCGGGTTCCAGACATCGAACGGGGTGCCGTCGACGTGGTAGGCGGCGAAGGTGGGGTCGATCACCTGGAGCAGGCCCTTGGAGGGGATGCCGTTGATCGCGTTGATGTCCCACAGGTTGATCGCCTGGGGGTTGCCCGTCGACTCGCGCATGATGTTGCGGTGGATGCCCTCGTAGCTGCCGGGGATGCCCTTGGCGGCCATGATGTCGAGCGCCTCGCGGATCCAGCCGTCGAGGTTGTTCGGGTAGGCGGGAGCCGGTTCCGGCATCGGGGCCGGGGCGGGCTCGGGGGCCGGGGCGGGTGCCGGGGCGGCCTCGACTTCGGGCGCGGGTGCCGGGGCGGGGATGGTCTCGATGGCCGGTGCGGCACCGACGGCCGGGATGGTTTCGGCCTGCTCGACGACCATGGCGGCACGCTCGGGCGCGCTGTCGTCGGCGAAGGACACCGCCGAGGACGCTGTGACGGCGATCAGACCGACGGAGGCCACAGCCACAGTGAACGCCTCACGGCGCGATCGGCGGCTGATAACGCTGCTGAGCTTGTCTTTGTTGAGCATGTGCTGTTCTGTTCCTTCATCTCTGTCTGGCGACCGCGAGGCCCGGTGGGGGCGCGGTGGACCGCGCAGCGCGCGCAGCGGCGCACGCCGGTCAGGCGATGTGTTGTTTCTGTCCATATGGGGAATGTGCGACGCTGGTGAGAGGACAGACGCTCGATGGCTGTCTGTCGCGTCGCACGGTGCTCCACAGCTGGCTGCGGGGAGACCACGCGCTGTCCGGTGCCGGGAAGGTTGGATACCTCCGCGTTGACCAAACCGCAGGTCTGTTTATGACCTGATGACAGAATGGTCACGACGGGTTAACGCAGGGTGAACGAAATTCAAACGCCAGGTGCTGGCGATCTTGGTTCACTTGCCGGGTGGTTGCAGAATCGTTATGTATGCAGGAGGTTTACACTGCCGCTCTGCGTGGTATGGGTCACAGAAAAAATTTGCCTCTGACAGGTTTCTTTCGTGTTCACCCAGCTCATCGGCTCACTGATGCGGCTCGCCAGAGCCGATCCCGGACCGGTGGGCGATGGTGACGAGGTCGCGCGCCGGGCCTTTGGGCGCAGTGCCCGCCGGCCAGACCGCGCGCAGGACGCGATCCAGCTCCAGCCCTGTGATCGTCGGAATGACCAACGTGCCCGCCGCCGCCTCGGCGGCCACGGCGAGCGAGCTGAGAATGGCGGGCCCGGCTCCGGCGGCCACCGCGGCTTTGATGGCGGTGGTCGAGGACAGCTGCAACGCCGCCGGCGCGGGTCGGGCGCCGGGGTACTGGCGCGCCAGGCAGTCCTCGAACCAGTCACGGGTGCCGGAGCCCGATTCCCGTTGCAGCAGGGGTGTCGCGGCCAGCTCGTCGACGTCGACGGTGCCGCGCCGTGCCCACCGGTGCCCCGGAGCGACCGCCACGACCAGTCGGTCTCTGGCGATCACCCGGCTGTCGAGGCTGTCGAAGTGCTGTCGGCTCTCGACGAATCCGATCGCCGCGCGGCCGTCGAGCACCGCCTGCGCCATGTCGGCCGAATTACCGGAATCGAGTGCGATGCTCAGATCCGGCGCCGCCGCGCGCAGGTTCGTCAGCCACTGTGGGAGCAGGTATTCGGCGATGGTCTGCGAGGCCGCGACCCGCAGTTGTGAGCGGTGTTCGGTCCGCAAGGTCTCGATGCCGGTGTCCAGGCGGCTCGCGGCATCGATCACCGCGCGCGCCCATTCCACGATGAGCTCGCCGGCGCGAGTGGGACGCGAACCCAGGGTGCTGCGCTCGAGTACCGGCACGCCGACCAGCTTCTCCAGTGTTCGTATGCGCGAGGACGCGGACGGCTGACTGATCCCGTGAGCCTGCGCGGCCCGGCCGAGGCTGCCGAGCTCGACCACCGACAGCAGCAGGTCGAGAGCGGCGAGGTCCGGAACACGAGGCGACAGGGGCATAGATCGATTCTATGCACCCATGTCTGCGCGACGGCTACCGGCGAAAGCCGCGCCGCACGAGCCTGGACCTATGACCATTACCGTGCCGCGCAGGCCCGAAGTTCTCGCTCGGAACGCCGGGTCCGCACGAACCGATGCGCTGGCCCACGTCGGCCTCAACTGGTTCGCCATCGTCATGGGCACTGGTATCACGGCGAACGCGGCCGCCCAGCTGCCCCTACAGCTGCCCGGACTGCGTGCCGCGGCCACGGGCCTGTGGCTGCTGGCCGCGGCGCTGTTGGCCGCCCTCGGTGCGGCATGGGCGATGCGCGCGATCCGGCACTCCGAACATGCCCGCGCCGACCGCGACCATCCCGTCCTCGCCCACTTCGCCGGTGCGGCGCCGATGGCGGTGCTCACCGTCGGCACGGGAGCGCTGCTGTTCGGCCCCGACCTCATCGGTGCGAGCGCGGCCGTGACCCTGGCGTGGGTGCTGTGGCCTGTCGGCGCGGTAATGGGGCTGGCCACCGCGTTCGCCGTGCCCTACCGGATGATCACCCGGACGCCGGCACAGCGACCCGACGCGGCATTCGGCGGCTGGCTGATGCCGGTCGTACCCCCGATGGTCGCCGCGGCGACCGGTGCGCTGCTCATCCCGCACACTCCGCCGGGACAGGCCAGGCTCACCCTGGTGATCTGCTGTGGCGCCATGTTCGGGCTCAGCCTCTTCGCCGCCCTGATCACCACCACCATGATCTGGTCCCGGCTGATGCACTTCGGAGCACCCGGTGCCGGTTTGGTGCCCACCCTGTGGATCGTGCTCGGGCCACTGGGTCAGTCGGTGACCGCGGCATCGGCCATGGCCGATGCCACACCTGGGCTGCTGCCGGCTCCACAGGCGGAGACGGCCGTCGCGGCCGCGACCATATTCGGGATCGCTACCTGGGGTTTCGCCATGCTGTGGCTGGCTTTGGCGCTCGCGGTCACCGCCCGCGCCATCCGGGCTCGCGCGCTGCCCTTCTCGCTCACCTGGTGGGGATTCACTTTCCCACTGGGCACCTGCGTCACCGCGAGTACCGCATTGTTCCAGCACACCGGCGCCGACCTGTTCGCCGTCGCCGCGGTGGCGCTGTACGCACTACTGGTCGGCAACTGGGGGACAGTGGCCGTTCGCACCGCACGCGGAGTGCGCGACGGTTCCCTGTTGCGACCTGGTGCACCGGCTCCGGAGCAGAACGCGGCTGCCGCAGCCCCTCGGTTCGCGGCTTGGACGCGGGCCGGTGCATCGACGTAGATCTATGGTTGTGTTCATCGACGCTGATCGATACTCTCGGATTATTGATCGATCCAAGTCGATGAAAGAGGTCTGTGATGAGCGTCCTGCCCGTTGTTGTCGTCGGAGCCGGTCTGGTCGGCCCCGCCGCCGCCGAACCGGCCCGCCGTGATTTGCCGTGGCTCCCGGAGCTCCGCCTCGGCGCGCCCGCCGCTTTGCAGGAACTGCCGTTGACCTCGCCTGCGCGCTGACCCGCTGCGATGCAGGTTGTTTCGACGTCCGCGGCACCCGCCGCAACCGGGTTGCGGCAGGTGCTGGTGGTCTTGTGCCTCACCGAGATCACCAGCTGGGGAATCCTGTTCTACGCCTTCCCGGTCCTGCTCGGGTCCATCGCCACCGACACCGGCTGGTCTGCCACCGCGTTGACGGCGGTTTTCTCGGCCGGGCAGTTGCTCACCGCGCTGACCGGGATCTTCGCCGGGCGCCGCCTGGACCGCCACGGGCCCCGAGTGGTGATGACAGCGGGCTCGGTGCTCGCGGTCACCGCGCTGATCATCGTGGCCACCGCGCAAACCCTGATGATGTTTCTGCTCGGATGGGTACTGGTCGGGGTGGCGATGGGTGCGGTGCTGTATCCACCCGCGTTCGCGGCATTGACCCGCTGGTACGGGCCCGACCGGGTGAAGGCCCTGACCGTGCTGACCCTCGCCGGTGGACTCGCCTCCACCGTGTTCGCTCCCCTGACCGCGGCCCTGGTGTCACGGTTGGACTGGCGCGCAACCTATCTGGTGCTGGCGGTGATCCTCGCGATCGTGACCGTTCCCGCACACTGGTTCGGATTGCGCCTGCCCTGGCCCGAGCGTCCTGACCAGAACACCGAACACGTCCACTCCGGCCCTCCCGGTGCGATCGCGCGCAGCCGGCCCTTCCTGCTGCTGGCGATCGCGTTGAGCGTCACCGGGTTCGCTTCGTTCGCGGTGGTGGTCACCCTCGTACCGTTGATGACCGAACGCGGGATCTCCACCACCACCGCCGCGATCGCCCTCGGCCTCGGCGGAATCGGGCAGGTCGCCAGCCGCATCGGCTACAGCGCCTTCGCTGCCCGTACCAGCGTGCGCACCCGCACCACAGTCATCCTGGTCGCGATCGCGGCCACCACCATGCTGCTCGGAATCTTCACCACCGCAGCAACATTGACCATCGCAGCCGTGCTCTCCGGCATGGCACGCGGCGTGTTCACCCTGCTACAGGCCACCGCGATCACCGACCGGTGGGGCACGGCCCACTACGGGCAACTCACCGGGCTGCTGTCGGCGCCCATGACCGTCGCCCTGGCCTCGGCCCCGTTCGCCGCCACCGCCCTCGCCTCGGGGTTGGGTGGCTACCCCACCACCTTCGTGATCCTCGGCAGCGCCGCCGCCGTGGCCGCGGCGCTGTCCTTGTCCACTATCCCGAAACACGCACCGAAGGAACAACACTCATGATCGACGCCCTCGTCATCGGCGCAGGCCAATCCGGGCTCACCGCCGCCCGCGCACTCACCGACCACCACCTGGCGCCCGTCGTCCTGGAGGCCGGGCCCGACACGGCCGGTTCGTGGCCGCACTACTACGACAGCCTCACCCTGTTCTCACCCGCCCAGCACGCCACCATGCCCGGCCTGGACTTTCCCGCCGACCCCCACCACTACCCGCATCGCGACGAAGTCGTCGACTACCTGCGCCGCTACGCCGAAACCCTCGACGCCGACATTCGCACCGACACCACCGTCACCACCGTCGAGGCGCACCCCGACGAAGGGTTCGTCGTCCATACCGGGGACGGCGGGCAATTCCACACCGCCGGGATCGTCGCAGCCACCGGTTCTTTCGGTAACCCGTACCTGCCCGAACTTCCCGGGCAAGACCGGTTCGGTGGGAACCTGCTGCATGTCGCCGACTATCGCCGCCCCCAGGATCACACCGGCCGGCGGGTGGTCGTCGTCGGTGCGGGCAACTCCGCGGTGCAGGTCGCCTACGAACTCGCCGACCACGCCACCGTCACCCTGGCCACCCGCCACCCGATCAACTTCTTGCCCCAGCACCGCGACGGACACGACATCCACCACTGGCTCGTCTCCACCGGATTCGACCGACTCCCGCTGGAATGGCTCGTCCGCTACGTCGGCGGCACCCTCGTCATGGACACCGGCGACTACCGGCAAGCCCTCACCGCCGGGCGCATCGACCGCCGGCCCATGTTCACCGGCTTCGACACCGGCGCCATCGTCTGGCCGGACGGCACGCGCGAACCAGCCGACACCGTGGTGTTCGCCACCGGTTACCGACCCGACCTCGGCTACCTCACCGAGCTCGGCGCCCTCGCCGACGGCTTCCCACGCCACAGCGCCGGGGTATCGACGACGCACCCCGGGCTGGTCTACGTCGGGCTGGAGTTCCAGCGGTCGTTTTCCTCCAACACGCTGCGCGGGGTCCATCGCGACGCCGAACTCGTGATCAACGCGCTGGCTGCCCACATCAACCAGGCACCGGCGAAGATAGGACTGTAGATCCGCACCGGGCTTATGGCAGCCGACGGGGCACGATGGCAGCCGACGGTGTCGCATTGGCACGATGGCAGCCCGACGGTGTCGCATGGGCACGGCGCGAGCTATCCGGTGCCGCGGGTAGGGGCGTGTATACGCCGCGGCCTGATCGGAGCGAACAGCAGTGGCCGGTCGTCGAGGATGTGACGAGACACATAGCTTCGAAAGCAGGACTCGGCGCGCCGTCGATCGAGCCCTGTGAAGTCCGTTGCGCGGCAGTAGCCAGACCGGAAGTTCGGCCCTGAATTCGGGCGTACTTCCGGTCACGGCCCGCAAAAAGAAGCAGGTCAGGACCGATGACCGGTCCTGACCTGCTTCTTGTTGTGCGCCATCAGGGACTCGAACCCCGAACCCGCTGATCGAGGCTCTTGGGCTTCGCGCTGGTAGTCGCCATGTTTGAGGGCGAGGCAACCGTTCGGGGATCGAGTCGGAACCGGCGTCTCACCGTCGCTGACCTGTGGTTTTTTGGCCGCGATGATGTGCGGAAGGCGGGAACTCTTGGGGAATTCTTGGGGCGGGGTCGAGTCGGAACCTACCGTTGCGGTCCGAGACGGTCTGGTGATCAGCGGAATTTGGGATCGGCTACCCAACCGGCGCTGAGGACCAGCGCAGTCGAGCGCTGGATGTTGTGGAAGCCGAAGAGACGATCGTGACAGACCGTGATTTTCCTGGGCTGCTCGACGGTCGCCGGGGTGATGTTCTCCGGTCATGCTGGGACCCTCGATGCCGATGCCGATGCCGATGCCGAAGCCGTTCGCGGTGAATGAGGCGGCGACGACCTGCTGGGCTTCTCCGAGAACCAGATCCCGTTCCGATATCAGAGGCAGAGGTTGGCCGTAGTCGTGAAGTCGTCGTCGGTGAAGTCGTGATGAGCGGCCAACCTTGACTGCGACTCGGTGAGTCACCGCACTGGTTGCACCCTCGCTCGCGGACTTGCGTCGCGTTGACCGTGAGGGATAGGTTGGCCAGTTCTGTTGTGTGCAAGGAGGTTTCGGTGGGGTTTTTCAGGCGGCGAACGAAAATGGATGCGGCGGAGGGAAAGCCTGATCTGGCGCTATTGCTGATGCAGGGCGAAGATCTGATCGACCAATTGGGGAAGGCGCATATGACCTGGGGGCTTGGCTCGGCCGATCGGTGGGATCTCGACCAGACCACCGGACTGATCTCCTGGACCTTCCCCAGCAAGACCGCAACAGCTCCCGCACAAATCATCGGCAGCCACAATCCGGGAGCCGGTACATGGATGTGGGCTTGGTCCAATGAGAGCATTCTGCCCGAGCTGAGCCGTGACTCCGTGGCCTTCTGCGATTGGGCAGTGGCCAACGACCTTCCTGGGTTGGCCGAGCCGGTTGCCGAGGCGGACGATGAGCAAGCCGCCACGTTCGCCACGCCTGCCGTGCGGGTCACCGAGGCAACCGGTTTCTACCGAGCTTCCAGCGGCTCATCGTCCACATTCATCACCTTCGGCCCAGTCACCCTCACCGCGCAAGATGGCACGACCTCGAATGTAGCGATCAACATCTCGGCCTAGCGGCGGACGGAAGTGGTTGTACGCGTGAGATATTGACTGAAACCCATTCGTCGATGAGCACGTGCGGATCGATAACAACTTCTCACGAAACACATCGGTATGGCGTAGTGATGCACTCGTCTATGCAGGTCGAAAGTAGCCTCTTGGGGCTGCTCCATGTGTCACCGGATCGAGTAGCAGTCCCCATCGACCGCAGATACTGCGACGAGGACGAGCTTCATGAACTGATCTGGCAGGCTTGGTCCGACGCAAAAATCGACAACGACCTCAGCATTAACCACGAGCTCGATCTTTCGGTGGGAACCTCGGCCGTGAAGAGCTGCGGGATCGACCTCGTCGCCACCTACGACGACCAGCACCGAGTCGGAGTCGAGGCCAGGGGCGCTGGCTGGTGGGCTTCAGATGTGGTGCAAGACCAATTTGTCCGGTACGCCGAGACCTGGCGCAGATCGACTCGTTGCTCCTATTGACCGCTGATCCCGATCTAGCCGAGATCGACTGGCCCCGCGATCTCAGCGTTCCGCTGTTCACCGTACTGATCGCGGGAAGGCGATCCCGGCTGTAGATGTTTGAGCGCAACGAGGCCCCCGGGTCCCGCGGAGGGAGTCTGGGGCCGTTGCACTGCGGTGGTGCCGATGTCACGCCGTCGACTGCAGTCGGGATACGGCTTAATACTTTTCGACAATGACGTCGTTCGAGGCGCTGGCGAGCAGTAGTGTGCCGTCGGGCAGGTTCGCGAACGCCACCGCGTTGACGATATCGTCGTGACCGGTCATAGGCAGCCCGAACAGCGAATTGGAGGCTACATCCCAGACCCGTACCGTCTTGTCGTCGGAGCCGCTAGCGAGAAGCAGGGTGCCGTCGGACAGGTTTCCGAATGCGACTGCGTTGACATCGCGAGTATGACCGATGATGGGTTGGAATAGCTGTCCGGTAGCCGCATCCCAAATTTGCACTGCGTGGTCGTTGTCGTCAGAGCTGCTAGCAAGTAGCAGCGTCCCATCGGGCAGGTTGCCGAACGCCACTGTATTCACCGGACCGGGTAGGTCTGTAATCCTCAGAGATAGTTCTTCAGAGATCACATTCCAGACGCTTATTGTTTTGTCGGCGAAGCCACTGGCAACCAGCAAGGTACCGTCGGGGAGGGTTCCGAACGTCACCATTCCGAGCGGCTTGGCATGCACCGGAAGGGTCCGGTACAGCTCCCCAGACTTCCAAATATGCACGGCCCGCTCGACCTCGTCGAGGGTGGCCAGGACTACTGTGCCGTCACACAGAGCCCCAAATGTCAGACCGACCGTCTCCATCTGGTCCGCCGGATGCGAACCGACCGGGACGCTGGACGTCGCGTTCCACAACCGCATCATCCTGTCCTCGGCGGAAGTGCATGCGAGCCATAAGGTGTCCTTCTCGATGTATCCGAAGGACATCGATGACACCTCGCCGAAGATATTGGGAGAGTCAAGCGGTTCGCCAGATATCGCGTCCCACAACCGCGCACCACTGTCCGAGCCGCTGGCTAGGAGCAATCTGCCGTCTGAGAGGGTGCCGAATGCTAGCTTGTTCACCTTGAAACCCATGGTCTCCCTGTGGGCGAGTTCTTCATAATACAGGTACTCGTCGTCGTCTTCGTTGCTCGCGAATGACCCAGAGTGTCCCGCCGATGCGGGGTCCCACACCCGCACGGTTTGATCATCGGAGCCGCTGGCCAGCAAGAGAATGCCGTTCGGCAGGGTGCCGAAGGCAACTGTGTTCACTGCGCCAGCGTGGCCGGTCAGCGGTAAACCGACAGACGTCCCCAATTCTGCGTCCCAGAGACGTACGGTGCCGTCCGAGGAGCCGCTGGCGAGCAGGCGCGAGCCGTCGAAGAGAGTGCCGAACGCCACCGCGTTCACTCCGCCATTGTGACCGGTCAAAGGCGGGCCGAATGGTCGTCCCGTCGAGGCGTCCCACTGCTGCACGGTGTGATCGCTGGAGCCGCTGGCAAGCAGGTCGGTCCCATTCGAAGGAGAGTCGAACGTCACGGCGCTCACCCAGCCGGTGTGGCCCTCAAGCGGATTCCCGTAGGGCTCCCCGGACGCCGCATCCCACCGCCGCACTGCGCCGTCGTCGGAGCCGCTGGCCAGCAGCACGGTCCCGTCCCGCAGAGTGCCGAATGCCACCGATCTCACCCAGGCCGCGTGGTCCATCAAAGGGGGTATAAACGGGTTTCCGGATACCGCATCCCACCATTGCACGGTGTCATCGTCGGAGCCGCTGGCCAGCAGGACGGTGCCGTCTGGGAGAGTGCCGAACGCTACCGTGTTCACCCCTCTGCTGTGGTCGGTCAGCGGCAGCCCGATGGGCACACCCGATGCCGCGTCCCATACCCGCGCGGTTCGATCCGAGGAACCGCTGGCCAGTAGCAGTGTGCCGTCGGGCATTGTCCCGAATGCAACGGACCGCACTTCGCCGGTGTGCCCGGTCAAGGGCGATCCGACGGGTTCCCCCGATGCAGCGTCCCACACCCGGACGGTGTGATCCGCGGACCCGGTGGCGAGCCACAGAATGCCGTCCGGAGTCGTTCCGAACGCGGCGGACAGCACGCTATGGGTGTGACCGCGGAATATGCGGTGGAAGGTCATGGGCAGGGCGGTCGTCCACAGAGTTCGGGATGGGCGCTCGGGAAACGTATTCAGCACCTGTGCGGCGGCACGTTCATCCCTGGCGGCGATTGAACGGAGGACCTCCGCGCGTTCACCAGGAATCTCAGTCGCGTTGAGGCTGGCGAACGTGCGCCAGAACAGCCGGGATACGGGATGATCCTGTGCGTGGGTTGCCAGAGCGCGCGCGAAGCGCGGGATATCGGCGTACAGCAGATAGCGATTGTCGTCGAGGAGTTCGGCGAGACGGTTGCCCGCAGCGGCATGAGTCGCGAGGTAACGCTGCAGATACGGGTTGGCATGAGCCCAGTCGCTGTCCGGCACCTGCGGGCTTGTCGGTTGTTTGCTCATCTGCACCTCCCCCGAGATGGCCGTGACTCCATCCCAATCTCTGTGGGCCTCCATCCTCGCTGAGATAGGCTCCGGAGAGTCACTTTTGGCACTACCGATCGGTCATTGAGGGGGAGTGGATTTCCGTGAGCGATGATCTCGTAGTCATCGTGCCGGGCATCACTGGCAGCGTGCTCGCCCCCGGAGGGCAGCCGCTGTGGAGTCTGTCTGCCGCAGCCTTGCGTAACGGAGTGCTCCGGACCAGCGCCGTCCTGGACAGTCTGACACTTCCATCGGATCTTGAGGAGTTGTCGGACTTTGAGGAGGTCGCGTTCGATACTCCGGAAGTGATCCGGGGGATACACGTTTGGCCGGGATTCTGGCAGGGGATGGGTTACGGCGCGCTGATCGACCGTCTTGAGAGTGCCGTACCAGGCCGCGTGCTGTGTTTTCCCTATGACTGGCGGCTACCGAATGCCTACACAGCATCGAAATTAAGGCTTTTCGTCGAGGAGGCGCTGCGAAGGTGGCCGGGTCGGCGCGTGACGTTCGTATGTCATTCGATGGGGGGGTTGATCGCCCGGTACTATCTGGAAGTTCTCGGCGGTCGTGAACACTGCGCGCGGCTCATTACAATCGGGACTCCATTCAGCGGAGCTGTCAAGGCAGTGAAAGCTCTCACCGGTGGACTGTATCCGCGGATTCCCAATGTAGGTGAACGGGTCGCGCGTGTGGCGACGACGTTCCCGTCGGTGGCCGAACTCCTGCCAACCTACCGATGCTTCGATGCCGGCCCCGGCACGGAACCGCTGACACTCAGTGAGATTGACGTACCAGGTCTTCCGAATAAGCTGGTTTTGCGGGGTCGTCGTTTCCACGACGAGTTGCGGCAGGCCGTCGAACGTAATCACGCCGCTTTACGGCACGGCGAGAATAGCTACCCAATGCATGTGTTCGCTGGAAAGCTGCACGTCACCGATCAAAGCATCGCCGTGGACGGCAGCCGATTGGTGTACCAACAGACTCAACGCGGAATCGATCACGCTGGTGACAGCACCGTACCCTCTTTCAGTGCGGTTCCGGCGGATTGGGAACGCGACGAAAACGCGCTGTTCCGTTCGGCTAAGCATGGTCCGCTCGTCAACCACCGGGATCTTCTCGATGACGTGATCGCGAAGGTCACCGCTCGCGAACTGGGCGCCATACTCGCGCCACTGGACGAACTCGCGGTGTATCTTCCCGAGATCGCTTCCGTTGCCGAACCGGTCGATCTGACGGTAATCAGCGATTCGCCGAACATGCGCTTACACGCGAGTATTCGGGATGTCGATGGTCATATTCATGCCAGTCATATTCCGCTGATCCCTGATGGCAGCGGGCGCCGTTACGTGGCATCTATGGGTTTGCCGCTGGGTTTGTGGCAGGTGCGAATTGAAGAGATCACCAAACATCCACAGGCATTTGTCGAAGACTTGATAACCATCGTCTGACTTCGAGTAGTTCGTTCCAGTCAACGCGCACAAGAAGCTGATAAATCGAGGCGGGTAAATACATGGACGCCAAAGGTGATCGCGGAACGTTTGCAGTCGTCGTCATCGCAGACTACGACGATCCAAATTTAAATCTGAACAGTGCCGGAAAGCATGCCGAATTAGTTGGCGCTGTATTCCGCGATCTCGGGTTCGGGGAGGACTGCCGATCCGGAAGTTCGTCCTCGCGTGAGATCCAGGATTGGCTTACGGACTGGAATCCCTCGTCGCGTCGGTTGTTGCTTTACTGGAACGGCCACGCACAATCAGACGGCGACGATATCGCACTATTCTGCGGCGACTATCGATCCGATAAGCCATTCGCCAAGGTATCGGGCCGCCAGCTAGGACAAGTACTGGCCGATCGGGAGGCTGTCGAGATTGTCGTCATAGTCGACTCGTGCAAGTCGGGCGTGGGAGTCGATGCGATCACCGCAGCTTTCAAAAAAAGCGTGCAGGATCGGGCGTTCGCCGTGGGGTACGAGCCAGGTTTGGCAGTCCTTAGCTCTGCGAGGGCGGGTGAACTCGCCCGCGAGGGTGTATTTGCCACCGCGCTGGAACATATTTTGCGTGAAGGTCCCCCGTCCCCGACGGAGACGTACAGTGGCTGGACGGCACGCGACGAGCTAATTACCCCGAATGATCTGTATGACGCGTTGCGCGTGCATCTGCACAGTAGCGGCGCACACCAGCAACCGGACTTCGGCCAGGTGCGTTCGGTCGGCGGATTCTTCCCATTCTTCAAGAACAGCCGCCATCGACCAAGCCGCCCGGATGTGATCGTTGAAGCGTTGCGGCACAGAGCATTCGCTGACTCCGACCTCATCGAGCATTTCATGGTCAAATTTCGGGGGATCGATACGCTCACTGCAGACGGCTGGTATTACGCGCCGCGCCCGGGTCCACAAGACCGTATCACCGATTGGCTGAAAGATGGGCACGGAATGCTCGTCGTCACCGGCCCCCCTGGCTCGGGCAAGTCCGCGCTGCTGGGGTGGCTGGCGGCGATGTCCTCGCCCGACTACCGCCAACATGCGGCTAAAATTCTATCCGACATCAATAGTTCCGAGCTGCCTCCCGAAAATGCGATAAGCGCGGGCATTCATGCCAAGCAGCGCACTTTGCAGGAATGCGTCACGTTCTTGGGGGAAGCGCTCGAACTTGCCCCGCCGGGAATAGGATGGGAGGAGCCCGGTCCGCTCGTCGAGCAAGTGGCCCAACTTGCCAGCCGCAACCAGAGCACCATCACCATCTTGCTCGACGCGCTGGACGAGGCATACCCCGCCGATCAGAACCGCATCGCCGTGGATCTTCTCGCCGCGCTCGCCGCCCGGCCCCGCGTGCGCGTCATCGTTGGCACCCGCCCCAATCGTGAAGATCCCCGACGGCGCGAGAATCCGAGCCCGCCTTCCGATGGGCCCTGGACTGCCGATGGTCCGCTCATCCGAGCTCTGACCTCAGACTCGAATCGAGTCGTCCGGCTAGATACCGACCCTGGATCTAGCTATGCCATCGCCACATACACCATCAACCGACTGCTCGACGCCAACTCCGAATCTCCTTACCGTACCCAGCCCGAACTGGCCGAAGTCACTGCAAGCAAGATCGCCGAACACAGCAATGGCATCTTCCTGTTCGCACGACTGCTCGCCCGTACGCTCGTCAACCGTTGCGACACAATCGATTTGAAAAGCAGCGACACCATCGCGCTGTTCAACGGTGGCGTCGCTGAAGCGTTCGACTCGGACATCAACAGCTATGGGCCCGACCGGCAACGGGTCTACGATGTCCTCGCGCCTCTCGCTTGGGCCGAGGGATCCGGTCTGCCGCGCCGCGATATCTGGCTCACTGTTGCTAACGCTCTCGTTCGGGCCGGAATCAGGTATTCGGAACAGGACATCGCATGGGTGCTTGAACACGCGGGGGCTCACATCGTCGAGTCAGGCGAGGACGGCCAGACCGTCTATCGCCTATATCACCAAGCTTTTAACGACTACTTTCAGCGCAACGTCGACCATGTCGAAGTTCAATCTCGGATAACTCGGTCCCTGCTTGAGCTGGTCCATCACCGGTAGGTCGGTTACAGAGCGTCGCTAGGCACTCGAAGCCGCTAATCCGTACTGATCGTTGCGCGACGGTGGCTACGAAGGACTGCTCGGTGGCGGTTTACGATTTCAGTCGTAACGAGACATGGTCCGCGGTACCATCGCCGCCATGACTGAGCAGCGCCTCTGTGTGTTCTGCGCCGGCCCCAATAACTCCCGCGAGCATGCTCTCGCATCCTGGTTTTTGGCGCGGTGGGACGGCCAGGGCCCATTCACCGCTTCGATCAACGGCGAACCTCTGCTTACGAGAGCCCAGCGTCCGATACAGAGTGACAAGATATGGCGGGTCATGCTGCCTAGACTGCAACAACGGACTCGACAAGGCCTTCGAAAAACTTGCCAAAGAGCCAGCTCGTCGGCTGCTCAATGACCTTCATCCGCTCGATACGGCAGCTGAGGTGAGGAACTTCTCGCGTTGGGTCGCAAAGACTCTCGCGATGTACGTACACCCCGCCGCGGTACACGGGGTGTACGCGTCACGTGCTGTCGGCGAAGTCGGTCCCAATCCGCGTGACCCCCGCCGCCTTCCCGGCGAATGGTCGGACTATCCGCCAGAGGTTCTTGCGGCGATCAGTCGCGGTGAACTCGCGGATGACCTGTCGCTGTGGGTCGCGGTGATCGACGCCATGGGGCAGCCTGATCCTGAGTTCGACCCGGTATGGCTTCGCAGCACAGCGCGAAGCGATGGAAGTGGAGGCACAGGGCAGTCCGTGGCGATCGGGTTCGATTTGCCCGGGACTACGCGCATTGTCTTCTTCCAGCTCGTCCACCATCCGTTGCACGACATCGTTCATCCTTTCGAGGCAAAAGGGTTGGTTACGCGGCTCTGGCCGAACCCGCCCGACTACCTCGATCTTGAATCGCACGCCGTGCTGGACAAGAACACCCGTCTCGGGGGCGTCTTTCTCGACGGCAAAGGAATGTCCGAGCACCTCTCGCCGGACCGCCGCGCAACCGGTAACGGGCTCCCGGACTACCTGACCTGAGCCACGCCGCCAGAACCTGTGCACCAGAGAACGTGTGGCAATCGGTATGAGTCCGAAGGCGGGCAGTCACCTGGCATCGGTGATGCTGTCACCCGGATAGCGAAGCAGTCTCAGCCGGTTGAGAGGGCATCGAACGGTTCGATCTAGATGCAGTTGCAGGCGAAATGGAGGCGGACACCAGTCTGCACCGCCCGAGCTCCAGCATAAAGTGATGCGAATCATAAATCGAGTCTTTGGCTAGCAGAGTGTCGAGGATGTCTTGCGCCTCGGCGATCTTCATCTCGTAGCTCCGCGCTCCGCCCTGTTTCGTTCTCGGGTCGAGGAGGGCACGACGGGCATTGATGTACGGCTCACCGCGTCGGCGGCATCTCGAACCCGATCAGCCTGTTCATGTTCTACCGGCCATCGAAGATCCACCCTGCCGCCAGATGGTGTTGCATCACACACCGACAGGTACCGATGGCACCTGAAGGTGCGCTGACGCAGCACCCAACCACTGTTGGGGACCGGCGGGGGTAGCAGAGGAGCAGAGGAGGGCTGGGACGAAATCTTGGTGTTTTCTTGGTGACGGCGTGTTCAGATGGGTCAACGAAGGAAGCCCCTGACCGTCGTGCCTGGTCAGGGGCTTCCTGTTGTGCGCCATCAGGGACTCGAACCCCGAACCCGCTGATTAAGAGTCAGCTGCTCTGCCAATTGAGCTAATGGCGCTGGATCTGCTGCATACTGTGCTTGCTACACAGTTGCTCGGATCGCGACTCTAGGGAGAGCCTCTCGGCTTCTCCGCTGGCCCCGCTCTCCGGTGCGGAACAAACATTAACAGGTGCTGGGCCGGAAAGTGAAATCGGGCGCTGACCAGCGGCAACGTCACAGTGCCCGGGTTGTTAACGGTGAGGGGCTCTGTGCCTATCTAACGAGTGTGACTTGGTCGTGTCGGCGGGCTTTCGACGTTGGTGGCGACCAGGCGGGCTGGCAGAATGGCGGGACGACGATCTCGGTCGCCCCCGCCGGTACGGATGGCAGCAGCGATCCGGTCGGTGGGATCTGCGGCGCACGGATATCGCGTCGGTACGGAAACGGGGTTGGACATGGGTAAGAAGCGGGGGAAACCTCGGTCACTGCGGGCTTTCTGGCCGGTGGCACTGCTGGCGGTGTTCGCGCTGGCCGCGTCGGCGTGTTCGGCGGCCGGTGGCGCCGGGGTGGAGGTGGCGATCGATCGCAATCCGGTCACCGAGCTCATCAAGCCGAAACTGGTCTCCGAGGTCAAGGACGGGCAGGTCGGGGTGTCGCCGGCGATGCCGCTGGCGTTCCAGGTGGAGGACGGCAAGTTCACCGAGGTGACGCTGACCAACCAGCAGGGGACCGCGGTGTCGGGTGAGCTCGCGCCCGACGGGCGCTCGTGGGCCACCACCGAGGTGCTCGGCTACGGGAAGACCTACCAGCTCGCGGCCACGGCGATGGGTCTGGGCGGACTGAACTCGGCCACCCTGAGCTTCACCACCAGCTCTCCGAACAACCAGACCAAGCCGTATCTGATGCCCGGCGAGGGTGCCGAGGTGGGCATCGGCCAGCCGGTGGCGGTCCAGTTCGATGAGAACATCCCCGACCGTCGCGCCGCGCAGGAAGCGATCACGATCACCACCGAGCCGCCGGTCGAAGGCGCCTTCTACTGGGTGAACAACCGTGAGGTGCGGTGGCGGCCCGAGCACTACTGGGCGCCGGGCACGCGGGTGACCGTGGATGTGAACGTCTACGGCAAGGACCTGGGCAAGGGTGTGTACGGCCAGGACGACATCCATTCCTACTTCACCATCGGTGACGCGATGATCTTCACCGCCGACGACAACACCAAGCAGGTGACGGTGGAGCGCAACGGTGAGGTGGTCAAGACCATGCCGACCTCGATGGGCAAGAACTCCACGCCGACCGACAACGGTATCTACATCGTCGGCGACAAGTTCGCGGAGATGGTGATGGATTCCTCGACCTACGGTGTGGCGGTGGACTCGGCCGACGGCTACCGGACCGAGGTGGATTTCGCGACGCGGATCTCCTACAGCGGCATCTTCTTCCATTCGGCACCGTGGTCGGTGGGGCAGCAGGGCTACTCCAACACCAGCCACGGCTGCCTCAACCTGAGTCCGGCGAACGCGCGCTGGGTGTACGAGAACGCCAAGCGTGGTGACATCACGATCGTGAAGAACACGGTGGGTGGCACGTTGTCGGGTGTCGACGGCCTCGGCGACTGGAACATTCCGTGGTCGGAATGGAAGGCGGGCAACGCCGACATCTCCTGAGCCGAAAAGACCAAGGGCCACCGGGTGCTTCCGGTGGCCCTTCGGTGTATCCGGGGTGTCTCAGGCCGGAGTGGGGAGATCGCTGCAGTCCATCATCGCTTCGCCCGCGACGGCGAGCGCGCTGCCCAGGGCGCCGCACAGGATGCGGCCGCCGAACAGGAGGCGGTCGAGGTTGGGCAGGCCCGCCGAGCCGGTGCCGGAGGAACCCGTCGTCTCCAGTCCGGTGGTGGACCCGCTCTGCGCCGACCCCGACTCCGGCGCTCCCGGTAACCCGAGCTCGGGCCCGTCGGTGGTGAACGCGGTGAGGGGCAGGCCGGGCGCTGCTGCGGCGGCGGAGCCTGCGATCGGGCCCAGTGCGGTGGCGGCCACGAAGGCCGCGACGACGGTGGAACGCTTCATCTGATGGTCTTTCCGCTCTGACGAGATCTGCCCCACATCTGGGCAGCCGTCCAGAGCTTAGCCCGCCGACGTGATCTTCGTCATCGACCCGTCGACTACGCCGTCGCGGCCGTTTCCGGTTCCTCGCCCCACAGTTCGGCCGTGATGCCGACACCGGCACCGCCGAGGGCGACCCGGCGCGCACCACACCGGCAGCGCTGGTAGGCGACGAGTCCGTCGCTGGTCCGGTGGCATGACTCGATCCACCAGGTGTGCGTGCTGTGCCTGCTCATGACTCCAGCGTGCTGTAATGGCATTGTGCATTACAACCATTACGGACGGGAGCCGGTGCAACTCGGCGTCGGGCTCCTCAACGATCCGTGCGCTGACGCCGAGGAACTGGGCAGGCGCTGTGCGGCGGCCGGCCTTGTGCTGGCGGCGGTGCCGACCGACGCCGAGTTCGCCGCGGTGACGGCGTTCCTGGCCCGTTGGCGGCGCGTCGTCGAATGCGCCGACCGCGCGGAGCGTGCCCTGTTGCTCAATACGCTGCTCGCCGAGTACGCCACGGCCCCCTGGCTCACCGACCACGTCGGTGACGGCTGGCACCTGCACTTCCGCGACCCGTCCGCCACCACCGACCGTCAGATCGCCGCCCTGCTCACCGTCGGCACCGCACTACATCTGACCGGTCTCGGCATGGACCGCCTCGGTACCTGCACCGCCGACGGGTGCCCCCGGGTCTTCGCCGACACGTCCCGCAACGGCCGCCGCCGGTTCTGCAGTCCGGCGTGCGCGAACCGGTCGGCGGTACGCAGGCACCGAGCGAGCCGGGCGAGTGCGGGGATCGACCACCGTGCCCGCTGACGCACGTTCCGGTCGTTGATGGTTGCCGCGTGTCCTCGTTCGCGCCGCGGCCCACGCCGGGACGCTGCACACTCGATCGGTCACGCACACGAAGAAGGCCCGGTCCCTGGGGACCGGGCCTTCTCTCTCGGGTGACCGACGGGACTCGAACCCGCGACAGCCAGGATCACAACCTGGTGCTCTACCAACTGAACTACGGTCACCATATCCGGTTCTGCACCGGCGCGGTAAATACTAGCGCGTATGTGGCCCCAGTCCCTAATCCGCTGGTTGGGGGCTCGTTCCGGTGACATCAACGGCTTCGGTGACCGCCGCGGCGACGGTCGCGATCTCGGTGCTCGACGGTCCGGGCGGCGCCACGAACACGGTGCGGCGGTAGTACTCGAGCTCGCGGATGGATTCCTTGATGTCGGCCAGCGCGCGGTGAGCCAGGCCCTTCTCCGGCTGCCCGAAGTAGATGCGCGGGTACCAGCGACGGCACAGCTCCTTGATGGAGCTCACGTCGACCATCCGGTAGTGCAGGTGCGCGTCCAGTTCCGGCATGTCGCGGGCGATGAACCCGCGGTCGGTCGCGATGGAGTTACCGCACAGCGGCACCGTGCGCGCGGTGGGCGCGTACTCGCGGATGTAGTCGAGCACCTGCTGCTGGGCTTGCTCGAGGGTGACGGTGGAACGCCGAACCTCCTCGGTGAGCCCGGACTTCGCGTGCATGTCGGCGACCACCGGTGGCATGCAGGCCAGTGCGGCGTCGTCGGCGTGGATGACGATGTCGACACCGTCACCGAGAATGTTGAGGTCGCTGTCGGTTACGAGCGCGGCGATCTCGATCAGCTTGTCGCTGTCGAGACGGAGCCCCGTCATCTCGCAATCCATCCAGACCAGGAGTTTGTCGGACACGCGAGCAACCCTATCGGTGCGAGTCCGGATCCGGGCGGCAGGTGTGTGGTGCGTCCGGCGGGACCGGCGCCGAGATGGACCTAGCCGCCCAGCTTTTTGTAGAACGCGCCGGCGACCGGGGCGGTGAACGAGCGCGGGCCGTAGTTGCCCGCCACGCTCATTCCCTTGCTGATCAGGCCGGGGACGATGCGCATCTTGTTGCGGGCCAGCGCGTCGATGGACACCTTGGCGGTGTATTCGGAGGAGACCCACAGGAAGTCGGGGACCATCTTGTCGACGATCGACTGATCTTCCGGCGCGGGGGTTTCGGTGCGGACCGGGCCGGGCGCCAGCAGGGTGACGTGCACGCCGGTGCCCTTGAGCTCGCCGCGCAGCGACTCGGAGAAGGTGTTCGCGAACGCTTTCGACGCGGCGTAGGTGGCGTTGTTCGGGATCGGCATGTTGCCCGCCGCCGAACCACTGATCAGGATCCCGCCCGCCTTGCGCTCGAGCATGCCGGGCAGCACGGCCAGGGTGAGGTCGTGCACGGCGGTGGCGTTGAGCTCCATCTGTGCCCGCTCGTAGGCGAAGTCGAGCTCGGCGACCGGGCCGAAGGTGGCGATGCCCGCGTTGTTGCACAGCACGGCGATATCGCGCACCGCGAGCTCCTCGACGAGGCTCGCGCGCTGGGCGCGGTCGGCCAGGTCCACGGCGCGGACCTCGGCGGTGATGCCGTGCGCCAGCGTCAGCCGCTGGGCCAGCTCGGTCAAGATGTCACCGCGGCGGGCGACGAGGATCAGCGAGTAACCGCGGCCGGCCAATTCGGCGGCCAGCGCGGTGCCGATGCCGGAGGACGCGCCGGTGACGACGGCACGATTGTCTGCAGTGGGGGAGGGCAAGCTCACACGGGGAGCTTAGGGGATCAGTACCGGGGTGCGGTGCCCGCGTCGTGGTGACCGTCGCCGGTGGTGGGGCGGGGCTCGGTCGGTGGATCGAGGGGAAACCGGTGGCTCGGCAATAGCATGAGAGGCGTTATGACCATGGACTCGTCATCGCCGCGCACCCTCGCCGACCGGACCGGCCGACTGCCGCACACGGCGACGCGCGCGGCCGCAGTGCTCGTGAGCCGGCCGACGCACGTGGTGGATCCTGGGTCGGCTCGGTGGGGGGACGGCTGGTCGACCGGCGAGCGGACCCTCGGCGTTCATTCCGCCCGGTTGCGCTCGGTGGCACCGTTGTCCTTCTACACGGCGCGTCCGACGACCGGGGCGGCTTTCGGCCGGAGCTGGTGCGGCAATGGCTGACGACCAGGTCTTCGGCATGGGTGAGCAGGAACGAGCCCGGCCCACCTGGCCCGCGCTCACCGAGGACGAGGTCGCCCACGCTGTCGCAGCCACCTGGGGTGGCGCGCAGCCGCTGGTGATCGAATGGCGCAGCCCGCGTCCGCTGTCGTCGACGGTCGGGGTGCGGTGCTCCGACGGCGCGCGTCTGGTGGTGAAGCGGTTGCCGTTGCGATTGCGCGACGAGGCGGCACTGGCCGAGGAGCACCGCTTCACGGCACATCTGCGCGCAGCGGGGATTCCGGTGCCCGAAGCGCGGGCTGTCGTCGGCGACCGGCTCTCTGGAACAGTTGCTCGGCGATCTGCGCCGGGCAACTCCGGGCCTGACTCGACAGCGAATGAGGTGGCGGCTCGGCGATCCGCGAAGCGCGATTCCCGGCGTGACTCGGCAGAGGGCGAAGTGGTTGTTCGGCGATCCGCGACAGGTGGTTCGGGGCATGACTCGACAGAGCGTGAGGTGGTTGTTCGGCGATCCGCGACAGGTGGTTCGGGGCATGACTCGACAGAGCGTGAGGTGGTTGTTCGGCGATCCGCGACAGGTGGTTCCGGGCGTGACTCGATAGAGGGCGAGGCGGCCTCTCGGCAACTCACCACCGGCGATGCTGGTCGCGGCCGGACCGGGCAGGAAGCGGCTGGGGGCTTCGTCTACGAGGTGCAGCGCGCGGGGGTCGGCGAGGACCGGTACCGCGAGGACTTCTCGTGGTCGCCGTACCGCGACACTGTCGACGCGGCAGCAGCGGGCGCGATGCTGGCCCGACTGCACCTGGCCGCAACGGGTTTCGATGCACCGCCACGACCGGCCCGCCCACTGGTGTCCACCATGCACGGTGGCGTGATCAGCGCCGTCGACTGGCACATCGCTCGCCGTCCCGCCCTCGCCCGCTTCCTCGCCGACCGTGACTGGCGCACCGAAGTCCCCGACCTGCGCGCCGATCTCACCGCCGCGACTCCGCTGTGGACCCACGGCGACTGGCACCCCACCAACCTGCTGTGGCAATCCCACGAGGTTTCCTCGGTGATCGACTTCGGCCTGGCCGACCGCACCACTGCCATGTTCGACCTGGCCACCGCGGTCGAACGCAGTGCGGTCGACTGGGTTTCGCTGCGCGACGGCGGTCCGGCCCACGTCCGCACCGACCAGATCACGGCCCTGATCGAGGCTTACCGATCGGTGCGACCACTGGCCGCGGGTGAACAAACCCTGCTCACCGACCTGCTGCCCCTGGTGCACATCGGCTACGAACTCTCCGAGATCGACTACTTCCTCACCGTCGCCCACGATCCGCACAATGCCGAAATCGCCTACCGCGATTGGCTGATCGGGCACCTGCACTGGTACATCAGTCCCGCCGGGCAGGACCTGCTCGCCACGGTACGGGCCGCGGCGGCCTGAGTGCACCCCGGATCGCCCTGCGCACCCAGATCGCCCTGCGCGCCCCGATCGCCCCGACGCACCCGGCGCACCCGGATCGCCCGGCGCATCTCGATGGCGCGGCGCACCTGGACCCCGGCGCCCCCTGATTGTCCTGCCACCCCGATCGCCCGGCGCACCCTGATTGTCCTGCGCACCCGGATCGCGCTGCGCACCCGGATCGCGCTGCGCACCCGGATCGCGCTGCGCACCCGGATCGCGCTGCGCACCCGGATCGCGCTGCGCACCCGGATCGCGCTGCGCACCCGGACCGCGCTGCGCACCCGGACCGCGCTGCGTGGCCGGATCGCGCTGCGTCGCTGAATCCCTCTGCGCTGCCGTGGGATCCGAATCGGCCACCGACTACCCTTGCCCTTTTCGACCCGAGCCGACAAGTGCGGCCACCGAATCAGGAGGCACCTCCGTGTCATCGACACTGACGCAGATGATCGTGATCGTCTCTTTCGCCGGTGCGGTGCTGCTGCTCGCCGTGCTCATGCGCGTGCTCACCACCAACCAGCGCCGCCGTGGGCTGCCTGCCGGTTTCATGAAGCTGTACGGCTTCGTGGCGCTGGGCGGATTCGCTCTGCTGCTGGTGGCCCTCGATGTCGAGCCGGAGGATCAGGGGATCAAGATCGCCGCGTTCACCCTGCTCGGCATCGTCGCCGGCTACCTGGCGGGCTCGCCCGATGCCGACCGGAAAGAGGAGACCACCGACCCGCTGCCCGCCGATGACGACGCCCGCGAAGACAAGGCGCCCGCCGAGGTCGCGGCCAAATAGCACACCCCGCCCACCGGATGCGAGTTCGGTGGGCGGGGTGTGACGGTCGCCCGTCGCGTCGGACGACCGGGTCAGGGGGAGGTCAGAGGCGCGCGGCCAGGCGGGTGCCCTGGTCGATGGCGCGCTTGGCATCCAGTTCGGCGGCCAGGTCGGCGCCACCGATGAGGTGCAGTTCGACTCCGGCGGCGCGCAGCGGTTCCTCGAGCTCGCGCACCGATTCCTGTCCGGCGCAGACGATCACGTTGTCGACCTCGAGCACGCGCGGGTTCTCCCGCTGCTCACCGAAGCTGATGTGCAGGCCCGCGTCGTCGATGCGTTCGTAGTTCACCCCGCCGACGTGCTCCACACCCTTGGCTTTGAGCGCGGCGCGATGCACCCAGCCCGAGGTCTTGCCGAGGTCCTTGCCGAACGGGGTCGACTTGCGTTGCAGCAGCACCACATCGCGGGCCGCGGGGGAGGGGTTGGGCGCCTTGAGCTGGCCGCGGACCTGCTCGTCGTCGGCGTCGACGCCCCATTCCTCTTTCCACTCGTCGAGCTTGAGCGTGGGGTGGCCCTCGACGGTGAGGTATTCGCTCACGTCGTAGCCGATGCCGCCGGCGCCGATCACCGCCACCTTCTTGCCGACCGGCTTCGCTTCCTTCACCAGTTCGGCGTAGGACAGCACCATCGGATGATCGATCCCGGGGATGTTGGGGATGCGCGGGCGCACACCGGTCGCCAGGATCACCGAGTCGTAGTCGCCCGCGATCAATTCCTCGGCACCGACCCGCTTGGCCAGATGCAGGGTGACACCGGTGAGTTCGATCTTGCGGCGGAAGTAGCGGATCGACTCGTCGAACTCTTCCTTGCCGGGGATGCGGCGGGCGATGTCGAACTGGCCGCCGATCTTGTCGTCGGCCTCGAACAGGTCAACGTGATGGCCGCGCTCGGCCAGGCTCACCGCCGCCGACAGCCCGGCCGGTCCCGCCCCCACCACGGCGACGCGTTTGCTGCGCCGGGTCGGCAGCAGCTGCAGCGTGGTCTCGCTGGCCGCACGCGGGTTGACCAGGCACGACACCTTCTTGTTGCTGAAGGCGTGATCGAGGCAGGCCTGGTTGCAGGCGATGCAGGTGTTGATCTCGTCGGCCCGGTCACCGCGCGCCTTGTTCGCCCACTCGGGGTCGGCCAGCAGCGGGCGCGCCAGCGAGATCAGCGCCGCGTCACCGCGGGTGAGGATCTCCTCGGCGATCTCGGGCATGTTGATCCGGTTCGAGGCGCACACCGGGATGTTCACCTTGCGGGCGATCTTGGCGGTGAACTCGACGAACGCCGCCCGCGGCACCGAGGTGACGATGGTGGGCACTCGTGCCTCGTGCCAGCCGATGTCGGTGTTGAGGATGTCGACGCCGACGGCCTCGAGCTCCTGTGCCAGGGCGATGATCTCGTCGAAGGTCTGGCCCTTGTCCACCAGTTCGGCCATCGACAACCGGAACACGATGATGAAATCGGGGCCGACCTCGGCGCGGATACGCTTGGCGATCTCCACCGGCAGCCTGCGCCGGTTCTCCGCGGTCCCGCCCCACTTGTCGGTGCGCTTGTTCACTCGCGGCGCCAGGAACTGGTTGAGGAAGTAGCCCTCACCGCCCATGATCTCGCAACCGTCGTAGCCGGCGAACTTCGCCAGCCCGGCGCAGCGCACGTAGTCGTCGATGGTCTTCTCGACACCCTTGCCCGACAGGGCGCGCGGTTTGAACGGGTTGATCGCCGACTTCACCGCCGAGGCCGACACACTGGTCGGCATGTAGGAGTAGCGGCCCGCGTGCAGGATCTGGATGGCGATCTTGCCGCCCTCGGCGTGCACCGCCTTGGTGATGGCGCGGTGCCGGTAGGCCTCGGTCTTGTTGGTGAGTTTGCCGCCCAGTGGTGCCAGCCAGCCGGTGCGGTTGGGGGCGTAACCGCCGGTGATGATCAGGCCCACGCCGCCGCGCGCCCGTTCGGCGAAGTAGGCGGCGAGCTTGTTGGTGTCCCAGGCGCGGTCTTCGAGGCCGGTGTGCATGGAGCCCATGACCACCCGGTTGCGCAGGGTGGTGTGGCCGAGGTCGAGTGGCTCGAACAGGTGGGGATAAGCAGTCATGGGCGGTGTTCACCTTTTCGCGGTCGCAGGGCCTGCAGTACTTCGTCGCACCATTCGACGTAGCCGGACTCCGCGCGGATGCCCGCGCGCAGCACCAGATACTGGTGCAGGGCGGTGCCGGAGAGCTGGTCCGGCACGGGGAAGAATTTCTTTTCACTGAGCCGGAACTCGTCGAGCCGCTCGGCGTGCTGGGTGCGATGGCGGGCCACCTCGGCACACACCGCCTCGATGTCGCCGTGGGCGGCGCCGCGGATCTTGACGCCGAGCTCGTCGCGCGCGGGCACCGCGTCGGTGGGCTGGGCGATCCAGCGGGCCAGTTCGGCGTGCCCCGGTGCGGCCACCGAATACACCTTCTTGTCGGGTTTGCCGTGCTGGGTCACCGATTCCACGGTCACCCAGCCGGCTTCCTCCATACGCTTGAGGACCCGGTAGATCTGCTGGTGGGTGGCACTCCAGAAGTAGCCGATCGACTTGTCGAATCGGCGAGCGAGCTCATATCCCGAGCCGGCCCGTTCGCTGAGCGAGACCAGCAGCGCGTGCTCCAGTGCCATGCGAGGAGAATATCCGGAACGATCGGTACTATGCAACCAGGTTCATATGTTTGCTCCGCATGAACCGTCGATCGCCATTACGCTGCGCCCATGACCGAGGTGAGCGCGTCGCAGACCGTCGGCGAGGCGGCCGGACGCGGACAGGTAGTGGCCTGGGGGTTGTGGGACTGGGGGTCGGCGGCCTTCCAGGCCGTGACGCTGACCTTCGTGTTCTCGGTGTATCTCACCGACACCGTCGGCGACGACCTGCCCGGTGGGATCTCGGCCAGCGCCTGGCTGGGCTGGGCGCTGGCCGCCGCCGGTCTGCTGGTCGCGGCGACGGCGCCGGTGTGCGGGCAGTATTTCGACGCTGTCGGCTCCCGCAAGCGCGCGCTGGCCACACTGACGGCGCTGACCGTGGGCGCGATGTCGCTGATGTTCTTCGTGCACGACGACCATGGCGACCTGTGGCTGGGCCTGGCGCTGCTGGCGTTCGCCTCGGCCACCTTCGAACTGGCCGGAGTGCCCTACAACGCGATGCTGCGGCAGGTCTCCACGCCCGCCACGGTGGGGCGGGTGTCCGGGTTCGGCTGGGCGATGGGCTATTTCGGTGGCATCGTGCTGCTACTCATCTGTTACGTGGGATTCCTGGCCGGCGAGGGCGACACCCGCGGTCTGCTGGGGATGCCCACCGACCAGGGGCTCAACGTGCGGTTGGCGATCGTGCTGGCGGCGGTCTGGTTCACCCTGTTCGCGCTGCCGGTGCTGTTCGCGGTACCGGAACTGCCCCGCACCGATGCCGATCCGGGTGCGGCGCGGGTGGGATTCCTCGGTTCCTACCGGGTGCTGTGGCGCGATGTGCGCGACCTGTGGATCAGCGATCGGCACACCGTGTGGTTCCTGCTGGCCAGTGCCGTGTTCCGGGACGGATTGGCCGGGGTGTTCACCTTCGGCGCGGTGCTGGCGGTGCAGGTGTACGGTTTCGCCGCCGCTGATGTGCTGTTGTTCGGCATCGCCGCCAATGTGGTGGCGGGTGCGGCGGCGATCGCGGCGGGGCGCTTCGACGACCGGATCGGCCCCAAGCGGGTGATCGTGGGTTCGCTGATCGGGATGATCGCCTGCGGAGCGATGCTGCTGGTGGTCTCGGGCAGCCTGATGTTCTGGATCTTCGGCCTGGCCCTGACGGTCTTCGTCGGCCCCGCGCAGGCTTCGGCCCGTTCGTTCCTGACCCGTCTCGCCCCGCCCGGCCGCGAAGGCCAGCTGTTCGGGCTCTACACCACCACCGGCCGCGCCGTCTCGTTCCTCGCCCCGGCCCTGTTCGGCCTGTTCGTCTGGGTCTTCCAGAGCGACCGTGCCGGTATCGCGGGCTTGCTGGTGGTGCTCACCGCCGGCCTGCTGGCCCTACTCCCGGTGCGCGCTCCGAGTCGCTGACCTGTGCGATATCACGATCTGCGGCACCGCATTTTGTGAACACCCGTACTCCGAACAATCGGGGATCCGGCCGGTGCCCAGGTGGTTCACCGCTGTTCGGCTGGTTTCCAGCTGGTGATGCCCAGCGCGATCAGGCGCATCTGCATGACCGTGCGCTCGACGATGGCGGCTTCCTCGCGCGGCGTGGCGGCGATGAAAGCCGCGATTCCGTCGGTGACGGTGGTGACCAACAGGTCGGCCGCGATCTCGAGTTCGGTGGTGCTCCACGAGTCCAGCGCGCGCAGCCGGGACAGGTCGGCGACGATCTCGCGCACGATCAGCTGCATCTCCATCGCGATCGCCTGGCGCAGCGGGGCGGGCCCGCCGTGACGCTCGCGGATGAGGAAGCCGAACAGGGCGCGTTTGGTGCGTACCTGGTCGAACACGAAGCGCACGGTGTCGGCCAGATGCGCGTCGGGCTTGCGCCTGACCTCGCGCAACGCCAGGCGCAGTGCGGTGACACCTTCGTCGACCAGGGTGGCGCCCAGATCGTCGAGTGAAGCGAAATGGCGGTAGAACGCCGTCGGCACGATGCCGGCCGACCGCGCGATCTCGCGCAGGCTCAGCGCCGCGAAACCGCGGTCCGAGGCCAGCGTCAGGGTGCCCTCGAGGAGCGCTGCCCGAGTGTGCGCTTTGCGCTCATTCCGGGTTCCTGCCTGCTCAGTCACATCGGTGAGCATACAGCCGTTCACCATAGTCGCTCCCTTGGATGTGTTGCCCGGCTCACATCTTTGCCGGTTGACAGTGGGCCGGGGGTATCCGGCACACTAGTGAGTGTACAGGCGTGCACTGAAAGTTGGACCGCACGCTCACGGAACTTCCGCAGAGGGGCAACACGCAATGGTGGGACTGATCGACCTGGTGCAGACGTTGACGACGCCGCATCCGCTGGACCGGTACCTGGAGCTCGTCCGCCCCGCGCTGACCGCGCGAGAGCTGCGCGCCGAGGTCACCCACGTCTCACACGCGGTGCCCGGCTCGGTGACCCTCACGCTGCGCGCTTCGCGACAGTGGCGGGGTCACACGGCGGGCCAGTACGTGCAGATCGGCGTCTCCATCAACGGTGTGCGCCACACCCGCTGCTACTCGCCGATCGACCCGGAGAGTCGCGGCGACCGCTACCTGCAGATCACCGTGAAGGCGCACCCGGGCGGGCTGGTGTCGAACTACCTGCACGAGCACGCCGCGCCCGGCATGGTCGTCGACCTGGCGCCCGCCGCCGGTGTCTTCGCGCTGCCCGCGCAGCGGCCGGAGAAGGTGCTGCTGGTCAGCGGTGGCAGCGGGATCACCCCGGTGCTGTCGATGCTGCGCACCCTCGACGCCGAGAACTACGCGGGCGAGGTCACCTTCCTGCACTACGCGCGCCAGCCCGAGATGGTGCCGCACCGCGCCGAACTGACCGCGATCGCCAACCGGCGCCCCAACTTCCGCGTGGAGTACCGCTACCCGGTGGAGCCCGGTACCGTGGTGGACGGTGAAACCTCCACCGGCAGCGGGTTCTTCGACTACGACGAGCTCGACCGCGTGGCGCCGTGGTTCGCGCAGGCACAGACCTTCGTCTGCGGGCCGCCGCCGCTGATGCGGGCCGTGCAGACGATCTTCGAGGCCGAGGACCTGCAGGATCGGGTGCACAGTGAGGAATTCACCCTCACCACCGTGCCCACCGACCCGTCCGAGGCCACCGGCACGATCACCTTCTCCGGCAGCAAGGTCGCTGCCGACAACAACGGAGCAGCGCTGCTCGACCAGGCCGAATCCGCCGGTCTCACCCCCGAACACGGCTGCCGCATGGGGATCTGCTTCTCCTGCACCGCCACCAAGGTCTCGGGGTGCACGCGCAACCTGCGCACCGGCGAGCTCGACGCCGACCCCGACAAGCAGATCCAGATCTGCATCAACGCACCCGTCGGCGACGTCGACATCGCCCTCTAGACCACCGATTTCCGAGAAACAACCCAGGGGAGATACAGCCATGACGATCCTCACCGAAGGCAAAGACGGCCCGGTCATCCTGAGCCCGGAGCAGGTCGACGAGCTCGGCGCCGCACTCGACGAGCTGCGCGCCCGCGTGGTCGCCGACCTCGGCGAACGCGACCGCGATTACATCTACAACATCATCAGGACCCAGCGCGGTTTCGAGATCGCCGGCCGCGGGCTGATGTACCTGGGCTTCCTGCCGCCGTTCTGGCTGGCCGGTGTCGCCGCACTCGGTGTGTCGAAGATCCTCGACAACATGGAGATCGGCCACAACGTCATGCACGGCCAGTACGACTGGATGCGTGAGCGCGGCATCAATTCCCGCGAATTCGACTGGGACACGGTCTGCCCGGCCGACCAGTGGAAGCACTCGCACAACTACATGCACCACACCTACACCAACATCCACGAGATGGACCGCGACATCGGTTACGGCATCCTGCGCATCGACGAGGGCCAGAAGTGGCACCCGTACTACCTGGGCAACCCGGTGTACGCGTTCCTGCTGATGGTGCTGTTCGAGTGGGGCGTGATGGTGCACGACCTCGAGGCCGACAACATCGTCAAGGGCAAGCGCAAGTGGTCCGACCTCAAGCCGCTGCTCAAGGGGCAGGGCAAGAAGGCGGGCAAGCAGGTCCTCAAGGACTACGTGATGTTCCCGGCGCTGACCGGCCCGCTGTTCGTGCACACCCTGGTGGGCAATGTCGCGGCCAACCTGGTGCGCAACGTGTGGACCTACTCGATCATCTTCTGCGGTCACTTCCCCTCGGGCGTGCAGACCTTCACCAAGGACGAGACCGCCGAGGAGACCCGCGGCGAGTGGTACGTGCGTCAGATGCTGGGTTCGGCCAACATCCGGGGTTCGCGGCTGTTCCACATCATGTCGGGCAACCTGTCGCACCAGATCGAGCACCACCTGTTCCCCGATCTGCCGGCCAACCGGTACCCCGAGATCGCACCCGAGGTGAAGGCGCTGGCCGAAAAGTACGGCCTGCCCTACAACACGGGTCGTTTCTCCAAGCAGATCGGTTCGGTCTGGGCCAAGATCTTCCAGCTGGCGCTGCCGGATCGTTTGGTGAAGAGGGCCCCCAAGCCCGGTGTTATCGTTATGCGTAATCGGAAGGCAACCGAAGTGGGCGTGTAATGATCGGCAAATTCGAAAGCAACAAGGATCTCGTCCAGGAATTGACCTCCTCCGGTGCGCGACGGGTGGGCAATATCGCCGCCATCATCACCGGAACCGTCGTCGAGGTGGCTCGGGAGATCGGTGAATTCGTCACCGACGCGATCGAGATGAACGAGGCCGCCGCGGCCGCCCGCCGTGACGCCGCGGCCGACGCCGAGGTCGCCGAGTCCGCCGAAGATCTCGACGCCGCGCCCGCGGCTGATCTCGGCGAACCCGCCTGGCTCACCGAACCGGTGAGCGAGGCCGGCGAACCGAAGCCGGCCACCGAGCAGCGCTGATCACCACACCGGCAACCGCCTGCGGTGTTCGGTGACGTCGGTGATCAGATCTCGGTAGCCGTCGGTGAGTTCGGCCAGCCGGCACCACTGCAGATGCGTTCGACCCTCCGGATCGCCGCCCAGCGCACGCTGGGCGGCGATCCATTTCGCTGCCATCCGGTCGATCACCGCGCCGAGGGTCTCGGTGTGCAGCGACGCGCCCGCCCGGTGGGCCACGTGGGTGGTGACCCAGTCGTCGATGCGGGCGATCAGCGCGGCGCGTTCGGCGTCGATGTCGTCGAGGTGGTGGCCGGGCGCGCCGTCGAGCACGGTGCGCCGGCGATCGTGGCAGCGGGCGAGTCCGGCGGCCGCGTCGAGGACCCGGTGGCGCGTCGGGCCGGGCTCGCCGGCTTCCACAAAGGCCCGCAACAGCGCCGAGGGCGACGGCAACGGCGCGAGATGACCGGTATTGATCGGCATGTGAGGCCCCCTGATGACACCCGTGTCGAATACGCCGGTGCCGGGCAGTGGTCACCGTGAAGTGCATTCCCCGGCACCGGCGTAGCCCCGCCCGGGCGTCGACGAATGAATCCGCGACGCTGCAGAGGTGAAGACGGCCCGGGGAAAATCGGGACCCCATCAGGAAAGCGCGATTCGGCCCCGGCACGCAATAGTATGGTGTACAAAACACGGGCTCGGTAGAAATCGTTATCCATCATAACGGCCGAGTCACTTCACACCGAGGGCTGCGGCGCATTCGTGGCAACCATTTTCCCGGTGTGCGCCGACGGCGGCTGCACATGGACTAACCTCGGTCAATGTGCCGGCTTATGTGTCCTCACCCGAGTTGACGTTCGGTTTCCTGTTCGCGCTGGAAGACCCGCAGCGAATCGCCGACGTCGTGCGTGGGCTCATGGAGCGGCGCGCGGTGTCGGTGTTCCGGCTCGCGCGCCTGTCCGACGACGACGGCCCGCCGCAACGCTATGTGGTGAACTGGGCCGCCATCCCGCAGATCTCCATCACCACCAGCGCACCCGAGCCCGATGAACTGGCCGCCCAGCGGATCATGCTGGTCAACGCCTTCCTCAGCGAGGGCGGCGAGGTGAGTATGTACGCGGGGAACCCGAACGCGTCCAGCTGAACTCAGCGCGCCGACTCGTAGATCCGGCGCACCACGTCCTCGATGCCGGGTTCCTCGATCGACAGATCGCGCACCTGCGCCCGATCCGACACCGCTGCCAGTAATGCCGCGGCGGTGGTCTGCTCGGCGTCGAAGGCCAGCCGCTGGCGCATACCGCCCGCCGCGCTCGACAGCAGTTGCGCACCGCAGGGCAGGTCGTCGAGGTCCGGTGTGGGTGTGGCCAGGTCGACCACCAGCACCCGGCGCGCGCCGACGGTCGCGCCGAGTCCGGGCAGCGAACCGTCGTAGACCAGCCTGCCGTGATCGACCACGAGCACCCGGTCGCACAGTCGTTCGACATCGCCCATGTCATGGGTGGTGAGCAGCAAGGTGGTGCCGCGCTCGATGCGCTCGGCGCGCAGGAACTCGCGTAATCGCTGCTTGGACAGCACGTCCAGCCCGATCGTCGGTTCGTCCAGGATCACCAGCTCCGGTGAATGCAACAGCGCGGCGGCCACTTCCGCGCGCATGCGCTGACCGAGCGATAGCTGGCGCACCGGGGTGTCGAGGGTGTCGGCCATTTCCAGCTGCTCCACCAATTCGTGGGTGCGCTTGTCGGCGACATCGGGATCGAGGCGGTGGATCGCGGCCAGGATCGAGAACGACTCGTGCAGCGGCAGGTCCCACCACAGCTGCGAGCGCTGCCCGAACACCACACCGATCCGCGCGGCCAGTTCTCTGCGCTGGCGCACCGGCTCCAGACCGCAGGTACGTACGGTGCCCGTGGTCGGCACCAGAATGCCGGTGAGCATCTTGATCGTGGTCGACTTGCCCGCTCCGTTGGCCCCGATATAGCCCACCGCGGAACCGCGTTCGACCCGGAAACTCATCCGGTCGACGGCGGTGATGGTGTCGCGATGCCTGCGCCAGCGGCGGCCGTTCTTGCGATACACGGTGAACTGGCGGGAGAGGTCGGCGATGTCGATGATCGGATCCGACCGGTTGGGCTCGTCCATCGTTATCCGCCCCCTCCCTGATAATGCCTCGTACCGATCCGCCATGCCGCCGCCGCCAGCAACCACACCCACGCCGCGGCCACCGGTGTCAGCCACGCCGACCAGGCGGGCAGCAGTGCCGGACCGGGCAGGCCGAGCAGGGCGATGGTCGGCACATACGCCGTGAACGCGACGGGGATCGCGAACCCGAACAACAGTTTCAGCGGTGTCGGGAACACCGAGGCCGGCTGCATCGCGGCGAACGAACCGCCGTAGGTGAAGCTGTTGGTGAGCTCGGCACCGTCGATCAGGAAGAACTGTAGCCCCGCTGCGCATACGAAAAGGCCACAGAACAGCGCGATTCCACTGAGCAGGGTGATCACGATCAAGATAACCGGGGCGATGCCCCAATCGATATCGTTGCGCCACAGCCCGATCGACAGCACGATCACCGCAACGGCCGCCCGTGCCAGTCTACGCAACGAGATGTCGCTGGTCACCAGTTGCGCGAGCAGCGGCTGCGGGCGCAGGTGGTAGGCGTCGAGGGAGCCCATGCGGATCATCGACGGCAGCGAATCCAGATGCCCCACCAGCACCTGGGCCAGTGCGAACGCGGTGTTGGACAGGCCGAACAGCAACAGCGCCGCGTTCACGTCGAGCCCCCCGAGGGTGCCGACATTGTGGAAGATCACCCACACCTCGGCGAACTCCACCAGTCCGATCAGGAACGCGCTGAACACCTCGGTGACGAACGAAATCCGGTACACCTGCTGTGCTTTCACACGCGAACGCAATACTGCGAGGTAGGGGGTGAACCAGGTCCCGGCCAGCGTGCGCGCGGTCTCCGGTTCAACCACCCTGTACCTCCAGCCTGCGTTGTCCCGCCCGCAACAACACCCTGCCGAGCAGCCCGATCATCAGGACCCAGAACGCTTGCACCGCAACGACGAACAAGGCCCCGTTCGCATCGACCCGCCCCGACAGCGTATCGATCGGTGCCTGCAGGATGGAAGGAAACGGCGTAGCCATCGCGATGGCCCGCAACCAGTCGGGGAACATGTGCACCGGAACGAAAAGCCCCGCAAGGAAGGTGCCGACGATCTGGTAGAGCACCCGGATGCCACGGATCTCCACCACCCAGAAACCGATCAGCGCCACCGCGAACAAGCACAGGAACGACAGGGCTACCGCGAGCAGCACGCTGAGCACCCCGAGCAGATAGGCCAGCGGGGTCGTCGGCATCGACAGGCCGAAGGTGGCCGCGCCGATCGCCAGACTCGGGACCGCGCGCGGCAGGAACGTGCACGCCGCCCGGCCCATATCGGTGGCCAGATAGCCGAGCTGGACGTCGACCGGGCGCAGGAAGTCGATCGCCACATCACCGGACTTGATCCGTTCCACCAGATCCAGCGGCGGGCCCATGAACTGGGTGGCGCCCAGCAGTGCCTGCGACAACCACACATAGGCGACGATGGTGCCCTCGTCGTACCCGCCGAAATCACCGGCCGAGCGCACCGCGGCGACCATCACCGCCGCACGGACGAATCCGAATACGCAATTGGTGAACAGCCCGGCGAACATCGCCAGCTTGTACTGCGCCTGCCGCTTGAACCCCGCCCGCGCCAGCGTCCAATACACGCGCGCGGTGCCGGGCTTGCGCCTACGTCGCCGAAACCGTCGCACCGCGAAGCCGAGCCGCCCATCCCCCTCCGCACTGCCCCGCACAATCAGCCAAGTCTAGGCCGCGACACCCCGCTCAGAACGAGAACCGGACCAACCGCAGACTCCGAACAGCCGTCACGACGAACTCAGTGCTTCGGGAAGCCAGTCGCGAACAGGATCGCGATGGCGACCGAGCTGACCACGGAGATAGCGAGAATGATCCACATGAGGCGCAAGGTTACCTGTCGGTACTACTTGACACCCCATCGCCCGGGGTGACCGCTGTCTCAGCCCGCGGCGGCGGTCCCCTCGGCTGCACACCGGTCGAGAAACGGAGTCACCGTCCGCAGGAACAACGCGGGATTTTCGCAGAAGCTTTCGTGGCGGGCGGCCAGCACGGCGACCTCGGCATGCGGCAGCTGCCGCCGGAGCCCCGCACGGTTGAGCAGCCACGGATTGACCGGGTCGTAGCGCCCCCACACCACCTGCACCGGTGTGCCCGGCAGCAGGGGCGCACCGGTGGTCAGGTCCGCGCTGGGATCGACGAGACCGCGCCAGAGGCTGCAATACACCTGTAAACGGTCCGGCCGGCCGGGCACCGCCTTGGCTCGCTCGTAGACAGCCCGGAGGTCGGCACCGCGGGGCGCGCCCAGATACAGCCGGGCAGCGGGCGTGATCGCCCGGCGCGCGACGCCCGGGCGCCCCATCGTCCGGCAAACCGCCCGGGTGACCGCGTTGAGCGGTACGAAACCGGCGGGCTGCACCAGCACCACTCCCGCCATGGATCGCCGCTGCGCCAACCGCACCGCGGCGTAACCACCGACGCTGTTGCCCACCACGACCGGATCCCGGTACCCCGCGCCGGCCAGCGCGTCCCAAACGGTTGCGGCGACATCGGCGAGACCGAGCATGGTGACCGCCGCCGGGTCGGTGACGGTGGATTCGCCGTACCCCGGCCAGTCCACCGCGGCGACGGCGAAGCGTTGTCCGAGCGCCGGAAGCACCGGACCGAAGTCGCGATGGTCGCCAGGATTCGCGTGCAGCAGAAGCAACCCTGGAGCCTCATCGGGCGAGCGGCCGGACAAGTGGACGGCCACCGAGCCGAGCGCCGTCGGCACCACCAGCTGTGCTCGCGTTTCTCCTGATGTCATCAAGCCCCCTCGATCTTCGATGTGTCCCTTGCCATTCTGCTACATCGCGGAGGGAGCGCGACTGGTCCGGGGCCGCGACCACACCACCCAGCAGAATCATCCGCACGGTCCGCTCAACGGCGTCGGTCAGTAACCGTCGTGCCCCGGAAGCGGCGTCGGCGAGCGGCATCGAGACCGGGATGATGGAGGCGATCGCGGCGATCCCGATGTCGTGTACCGCCGGTGCTCCGTCGCCGAGCGACCCCGCCAAGGCGATCACGGGGACACCGTGCCGGGCCGAGCGCCGGGCGATTTCGGCGGGTACCTTGCCGTGTGGTGTCTGGAAATCGATCGAGCCCTCGGCGGTGATCACCAGGTCGGCCTTCGCGATTCGGCGTTCCAGGTCGATACCGCACGATTCATCGGTCGGGTCGGCACCGCCCAAGTTCATCGCGGTGCCCCCGCCAGCGACGCGCCGGCGCTTGCCTCCTTACATCGCTACTGGGACTTGACCGCATGTGTGCCAAATCTATCCTTCACCACAGACGAAACCCAGCCTGACAGCCGTGATAGCCCCCTCGCGAAGGTTTCGCACGCCGGCGGAGTCGATATCCCATTTCGTCAGGTCCTCCGAGACCGGATCGAGTGGGCGGGCTGTCATATGGCAACCATCACTGAATTTTCCCCTGATGCCCCAGTTGTAGGGTTCTGGACCAACAAGAGAAAAACGCACACCCATGGACAAACCGGGACCGGAGATCTTTTCGACCCAACCGTCGCCCGCGTCAACCAGATATATGGATTCGTAGGCGCATCCAGTATTTCCGCAAATCGATCCGAAATGCACGCGCTCATATCCAACTACCATCGTTTCCTCGGCATGCCTCCGGGGTACGGCGTTTGGGGCTTGACTGGCGTAATAGTATGTCGTGACCCCGATGGCCACAACAATGAGCATAAGAAGTCCGAACCAACGAACGATATTTCGCCTCCGGCCTACTTGCATGTGTATACACCATCGATCATGTCCGAAGCTATCTGGCGCGAGATATCAAATCGGTTGATATAGTCCATGGCTGCGGGGCCGAATTCTTGATTCGGGATATAAGTATCCAAGAACTGCCCTTCCGAATTGTATACCAGGACCTCGGGTCGCAGTTGGCTGAGCAGGGCGACCGCTCGACGGAGCCGCTGGTCGAGCCCGCCGCGCAGCCCTGACAGGCCGAGATGCCCAGGCAATCGCGTAGTCCAGCCCGCGCTGTACTACGCGATTGCCGTTATTGAGTCGAGAAGGGAAACAACCTGATGCATGTCATGCGGAACACGAAGGGGCACGACGACACCGGTGCCATCAGACCCGGCGTAAGTTTCAGCGGGAACGACTATGTGAGCCTGCAACTACGCGACAGCGATGACGACCCAGGCCGAGCGCTCATCCTCGAACCGGGCAAATGCAATCACGGCGTTACCATCTGCCGAGAATGCGCCGAGAGCTGGGAAATCGACTACCACGTCCACTACTACTACACGGCAGGCGGACGCCAACTCCTCGAACACATCCAGGTAGACCGAAACCCTGCGACACCCCCTGACACGGACCTAACACCGCCCATCTAGCGATTGGTGTAGATCAACTGGTGGGTATGGGTGACACTGGCACGGGGGGCGGCGTCACCACGTAGGCGGTCATCGTCACATGCTCTCCGTGACGTACCGCTCGGGACGAATACCGCGGACGCCTGATGGTGGCCCTCACCCTGAACCTTGGGTGAGGGCCAACCGCCGTCCACCTGCCGCCGAATCCTAGAGCGCCCCAACATCTCCCGGTGCGCAGGCAAACCAGCATCTATGATTTGTGACTGGAACCACGTGTGTTGTGCGAGGACCGTCGGGAGGGGATTTTGTGCCGGGGACAGGTGCTCCAGCGCCGCTGGTAGACCGGGTTGACGAGCTAGCGATGCTACTGGCGGTCGTCGACCGTTCTGTCGAGAGCCGCGAGGCGCAGGTTGTCGTTCTCCGCGGTGAGGCCGGGGTCGGGAAGACCAGCTTGCTTACCAGATTCGCCCACGAAGCCGCCGAACGGCACAGTGCTTCCCACCTGCTCACGGGCTACGGGCAAGCGATGCTGAACTCACTGGCCTCGGACTCGTTCCAGGCCGTCCGAGAATGCCTGCGATCGTTGGCTGCCTCGGCGCAAAGATCTGGATCGCCGTCGCGCTGGCAGCGAATCGCGCAGTCGTTCAAACAGAATGCGCCGGACTGGATCGAGTCGGTTCCGGTGGTCGGGCAAGTGCTCGCGGCTGGTGTTCGGACCGGTCAGTCGTACGCGGCCAGTGGCGGCGACCGGACCGAGATGGACAGTCGGCTCGACCAGCTGCTTCGGCTGATCGAGGACATCGTCACCGATACTCCGCTGGTGATGGTGGTCGACGACCTGCACTGGGCCGACACCGCCACGATCGACCTGCTGACGGCCATCGCGCTGCGGGTGCGGGGCCCGCTTGTCTTGGTCCTCGCGTACCGGTCCGATCAGTTGAAGTCCGCCGATCAGACTCATCCCTTGCAGCGGACAGTCTTCAAATTGTGCCGGTATCGTCCGGAGACGCCGGTCATCGATCTGTTGCGCCTTTCGCCGCACGACACCGAGGAATTGGTGCGCCGCACCGTCGTCGGTCCGAGCGCCTCACATAGTGTCGTGTCGCGGATCGTCCGGCTCAGCGATGGCAACCCCCTGTTCGCCGAGTCGTTGGCCCGAGTCGACCGACACCGCTCCCACCACCCGCCGAGGCAGATCACCTCCGTCATCGAAGATCGACTGTCCTACTTGAGCTCCGAGGACCAGCGGTTGCTCGAAACCGCCGCCTTGATCGGCTACAGCTTCGAGGTCGACTACTTGGCCCAGCTCACCCGGATCGACATCGACGACGTATACGAGCGTCTCCACGTTCTCTTCGACGAACATGATCTCGTTCGTCCCGCTGATCAACGAAACCGCTACGACCGCTACCGCATCCATCACCCCCTGTTCGCGCAGGTGCTGCGGGAACGTGGCGCGGCCAATGAGCCCCGGTGGCGTCGTCATCACGCCAAACTGCTTCAGATCATCGAAGCGGAACAGGACTGGGACGATGAGCTGTTCGTGCGGGCGGCCGCGGTAGCCGTCGAGGCCTCCAACGGGCCAAA
This sequence comes from Nocardia halotolerans, assembly GCF_042650145.1. Classification (NCBI taxonomy): domain Bacteria; kingdom Bacillati; phylum Actinomycetota; class Actinomycetes; order Mycobacteriales; family Nocardiaceae; genus Nocardia; species Nocardia halotolerans. The sequence continues at coordinate 155,237 of NZ_JBHSDL010000028.1, forward strand.
GGCCGGGGCGCTCGCACTGCAAGCCGCTCGCCGGCAATTCGCGCTCGGGGCGGTCTCGAAAGCCCGTGACCTTGCGCGGATCGCGGTTGAGAACACTCCGTATTTCGACGCGTTCGCGCTGCTGGCCGAGTGTCTCTCCGCTGGAGGCGATCACGCTGCTGCCGTCGATGCGTGCGTTGCGGGACTCGGGTTCGCTGAAGCGGTAGCACCCGCCGAGGTCGCGCATGTTCGTCTGTTGTGGGCTCGGAACCTTCGCATGACCTGCCGATGGGCCCAGGCCGTCGAGGTTCTCGACCAATTGGCGATCGACTTCCCTGAGCCTGGGGGAGTGCTGGCTGAGACGCTGAATCTCTACGCCGAAGTCGCTCTGTGCGGGCCGAGTCAGGATTGCGCCAGGTGTGTCGAACTGTGCGACCAGGTCGCGGCGATGTCGACCGAACCCGAGGTGCAATCACGCGCCTTCGGTCACCGCGGGCTCGCGCACCTGGCCGCCGGTCAGCCGATGGAGGCCGAGCAGTGGTTGCAGAAGGCGATCGACGTCGCCCGCGCGGCAGGGCACCCGTATGCCGAGTACGAGGCTGTGCACTGGCTCAGTAAGAAGACGATGGCGTGCTTGGAGGTCGAACGCTCCGCTGAGCTTCTCGCGCAACTCCGGGAGATGTCGCAGACCTCCGGGGTCGCTAGCGAGAACCCACCACATGTCCGCGATCTCAGCCGGGTCCTCGGGACGCGTGGTGAATTTCCCGACGCCGCCAACGCTTTCGCGGTGTTCACCGACATCAGCCAATCGGCAGCGGCCGGTCGGGTCTCGACCACCCTGGCGTGCCAACTCGCGGAAATCGAGTCGCTGCGGGGTCCGTTCGCGGCGGCTGAATTCCTCGACGAGGTACTCCGCGCCGCGAATGAAGACTTCCTGCTCGCCGATTCGCGCGAGCTGCTTCGAGGGCTGGTCGAACGCCTCGGCGCTCGCCCGCCGGGATGGAACCCGGTCGCTTTCGCGGTTGCTGAATTGGAGGTGCCCCTCGCCGACGCGCAGGCGGCTGACGCGATCTTCCGGTTCGACGTACCCGATCTTGGGCACCTGCGGGCAGGTCTGGCGTGAAACCCGAGGCGAGCGCGGCCTTCGCGTTGCGTCCTGACCTCACCCAGTTCAATCACGCGTCCTATGGGCTGAGTTCGCGGCGGATCATTGCCGAAGGAGACAGGCTCCGTCTCCAGATCGAATCCGACCCGACCGTGCATCTGGGATCCGAGCTGACCCGCCGTCTCGCGGCGCAGACGACGTCGGTTGCCGAAGTGCTCGGCGTCGACGGTACTCGAATGACACTGTGCGCCAACGCCACTTCGGCTGCGGCAGCGATTGTCGCTTCGGTGCCGATCAGCCCGGATAGCACGGTGGTTGTCCTCGATGTCGAGTACTCGTCCATTCGTCGTGCCTGGGAGATCGCGTGTTCCAAGGCAGGGGCACGGTTGGTGTCCGTCGCCGTGCCGGTGCCGCTCGAGTCGACTGACGCTCTGCTGGCCACCCTCGATGATCAGGTTCCGGGCAGGGTTGACTACTTGCAGGTCAGCGCGATCACCTCGTCAACCGCGATTCGGATGCCCTTACCGGCTCTCGGGGAGTGGGTCGAGCAGCGAGGTGGCCGACTGATCGTCGATGCGGCGCACGGTCCAGGGCACATCCCTTTACCTCCCGAGCTGTGGGATGCGGCTGCTGTTTTCGGGACCCTCCACAAATGGTTTCCGACCCTGCGTCCCGTCGGCTTCCTCTGGCTTAACTCAGAGCTCGACGTCCGGCCGGCGGAAGTTTCGCTGACGTGGGACTCCTCCGATCTCGTCGAGAGATTTTCTTGGCCGGGGACATTCGATCCAGTCCCTCGTTTGTGCATGGAGACGGCGATCGGGCAGTGGCTCGAATGGCAGAGCGCCGGGCTGATCGATGACTGTGTGAAATTGGCAGACGCCGCTGATCAGCTGCTGGCCGATGTTGGCGCCCGGCACACGGCCGCAACGGAATTCAAGCCGCCACGCCTTCGTTCGTTCATACTCGACGGAGTGACAGCGCCCCAGATCAAGGACGCACTCCTGGCCGCCGGTATCCGGGCATGGGTCGGCAACGGCGCGGGTGGAGAATGCCTGCTGCGACTCGCGACCCACATCTACAACGACGAGAACGACGTCGATCGTGTCACCAACCGAATCCAGGAGGTGCTGTCTCGATGAACGTCCCGACAATCCCCGAACGGCTGGAAGCAGCCATCATCTTCCTCCGCGGCGAGGACGACGGTCGAGCCTGGCTCGGAACCCTCCCGGATCAGCTCGCCCGGTATGCCCAGCGATGGGGGTTGGAGCTGGAGAGCATCGCCGACAACGGTGCGATGTCCTGCTGCGCGTACTGCACCGAGACCGAAACAGGCCGAGCCGCGGTGCTGAAGATCCCCGTCGACATCGAGGCCGGTAACACCGAGATGCAGATGATCGACCGGTGGTCGGCAGGCAACGCCGCACCGTCGGTCTTACGTCAGGACGTGAATACCGGCGTCTTCCTGATGACCCGCATCATCCCGGGCACCGTGGCGTGGCCCGGTGGTGACCCCGTCGAGTCCGCGAGCTTCGCGACACTTCTCAGCCGTCTCAACTCGCCGGACTTGCCAGAACCGCCAGCTCTGAAAGACCTCGCCGACGTGATCGAGATGCGAATGGGCTGGGCAAGAGAACGTTTCGACGACCCCCGGTTCGTGGACGCCATCCAACGCATCAACGGCAACCAACACCTCGCGGACGCACAGGTGGTGCTCGACAAGCTCTTGACCACCACCGAACAGCCTCTAGTCCTCCACGCGGATCTGCAGGCCAAGAACATTCTGCAAGGTCCTGACCTTTGGTACACGATCGACCCACTAGGGGCCGTCGGCGACGTCAACGCCGAAGCCGCACTGTGGGTGGCGATTCAGGACGGGCCGCGCACGATTGGTGAGCGACTCGACGATCTGGCCAAGCACCCGCTGCTGACGCCGAACCGACTGCTGGCCTGGACATATGTCCTCGCCGTTGCCGAGTATCGGCCGTACCTGCCGGCATCAGGGGAGCGAATTGAGCGCTTCGTACGTGCCATGAATCGTGGAATCATCGACTCGCTTTGACGGCAAGATCCGTAGCGGAGCGGGGCCCAAGGGTTTGCTTCCCATCAGCACGAATCAACAGTCCGTATGTACGAAGACCCGGCTTTTCTCGTCGCCGCCGTCGTGGATGACGACGTACCGTCTCGGATCCCGGTAACCCTCGACCGAGTGCTCGTTTCCGGCATCAGTCGTCAACAGATCGCTCATCCCGGTCGCGTCCCAGTACGACTTCCACGACGGGGGTACGCCGGGAGCGAACTCCGAGAATCCGGATCGTTGCTTGAACTCGCTGACTGACCCGATCTTGATGTCGACCACTGCTACTGAGGTCGACTCTCTGAATTGGGTGTCATGCTGGTACCACACGACATCCGCACCCTCCGGGAACGGTAGGTTTGCACATGTCGACAGGTGGTTCAGCTGGTCTTCCTGATCGCCGGAACATCCCCCGATCCCGGTAGCGATTGCGCACCCAACGAGACACAGAGCGACCGTCTTTCCGCGAAGATATTTCACAGCTTCTCGACCCGTCTGAACAGAAGTTCGGCCTCGCCGTGGACGCGGAAACTCCGCGCCCAACCAGCTTCCTCGAGGTGGCGCATCTCATTGTTCACGACACTGAGAGGCCCAGTCTCCGAGTCCTTGTCGTAGTTATAGTACTCGTAGACATAGGTCTTGTAGATGATCTCAGCCTGGAGACCACCGTCTACTTCGGAGACCGTTGTGTCGCTGCCTACCGCCACATCGTAGTGGCCCAACGCATGGTCGATATCGTCGTCATCTCCTGGTTGAACACCGAGCCATACTGAGCTCAACTCCTGCGTGATACCGATCTGGGGATTCTGGCGTGCCTGGTTCTTGATTTCCTCCACGCCTTGCGCAAATGCTGCTTTCGCCCCAGCGGTTGCCATTACACGGATGTAGTGGCGGGTACTGATCTCGTAGATGAAGCCGGCTGGTTTATTATCGAGATATCTTGCGAGGAGGTCCGAGGATAATTCCCATCCCTGGCTGTCGAAATATGTTCCCGCTGCTGCGGCATCCACACTCGCCGCCGCGGCGATTGTCTTATCGCCAGCGCTGGTTTTCGAGCCGTATACCGCACGGTCCGCTGGCAGTTCAGGATCAGGAGGGCGACGCAATGCTGCTCTCCCACCACACGTTGTTTCCGAATCCGTATCGGCTCACGCCGAAATCGACAACCACTTTGTCTGGCACCTCGTATTCAGTCGCGGAGAAGGTAGGGACTGACTGTCCCGGCGTGTAGTCGAGCGCCTGGGTGATCTTTCCGGTCATGGTCGTGATCGCGTCCCGCCGGGCATCGGATGCTGCTTTCAGCGCATCGACTGCCGAAACGATCTGTGATTTGTAGGCGTCGTTCATCGGCCGATCGATGAGTTGGGCCCATGCTCCGAGCGGTAGGGTGAAGTCGAGGAAGCTCATTGACTGGGACAGTCCGCTGCTCCAGCCCATCGCCTGGTTGTACACCAGGCGTTCGAGGCAAGCCCCACCGTTGGTGACGATTTTCGCCACGATGTCCAGATCGGTGCTCCTGGTGGAGATGGCATTTCCGAGGGCGCTTGCGCTCGTCGCGAAGGATTCCGAGGTGTTCCCGGACCAGCTGCCTTGCAGCCACTGGACGCCGTTGGCCAGGTTTTGCGACGCCAAGAAGTCATTGATGCCGAGCTGTCGAATCCGACTGCCCAAGGTCTCCAACGTCTCCCAGTCCGAGGCCAGCGGGACGAGGTAGTCGGCTGTCGGTTTTATCCCGATCGCCCGGCTCAGCGGATCATCGAAGTGCGAAAGCAATTCGATCGCCGAGTCGACCACCTTGCGCACGGTGAACTGGCCATCCTCGACCGCTGGCAGCGTAGGCAACTGCAGCCCCGCGAACCGGGTGACTCCGGCACCGCCCGATGCCCCGTTCGCCGCCTGGTCATTTGTCGTGCTCGCCGCGAGAGTCGAGATCGCGTGTGCCGAAGTATCGTCGGTCCCCTGGAACTGACGCGCAGCCGTGGACAGACTGGTGCTGTAGGAAGACAAGCTGGTCAGGTCCTGCTGATGCGACGTGGCCAACGTTGCTTGGAAGGTCTCGAACGACGATGTCAGCGTGGCGAGCAAGCCGGTCGTTCCGCTGGGCAGTGAGACTTCCGACAATATGCGCGAAGCATTGGACGAGAAGTTCGTTCCCAGGTCCTGCAGGTCCAACCCGAATCCGTCGAGACTGGCGACCTGCACGGCGAAGTCGTTCATAGGTTCCCCCCTCGGCGCAACGGTAGCAGTGTAGCGATGTAGATCACCGAATGATCAAGTCTCACTGGGGAGCTGACCGTAGTGGTAAGCGCGCGGTGCCGAATTTCGATCCGTTCCCTCGGCGACTGTGATCGCGTGCTCGGGCGCGGTGGGTGCGCCCGGTTCCCTTGGGCAAGCGCCTTTCGGCTGTTCGCTGGGCACATTTGTCCGTTGGCGTGGTTGGGCCGACACCCGGACCGCGGGCCTGCATTATCACCCCGGTCATGCGTGCGACCTCACGCCACGCGCGCGGCTCCTCCTGCCGCGGTGACCAGGCTACTGCAGCCCGTAGCGCTGCGGTTGCCACCGTCGCGCGGGATCTGTTCGTACTCATCAAGTTCCATCCTCGAGATCGAACCGCTCCGTACCGTTGCCTTCGTACCAGGCACCACTGACACGTTTCGATCATCGATGGTCATCCGGCGCATTCTGGCGCGTGAAAACCCACGTGAAGTCTGGTTTCGCCGACCAATTCGGAGGCGTTCCCCGGTGTTTTGAGAAGGCGTGCCGTTCGCTTACCGTCGTCAGTGGGCCGCGCAATCACAACTGAATAGGCCTGTAAATTTTTGCACCGATATCCCCTCAGCAAGTGGCCGCAGGTGTTTCATCTCCGGGTGTGGTACCTGCGGCCGCTTAGGGTAAGCTCTGCGGCGTAGTCCCAGTAGCAGGGGATGATTCGGGTGACTTGGTTGGTGCGGACACTGCCGGCCGAGCAACGATTTCGATGGCGAGCGAATCGTCCTCGGTCAGGCACCAGGGCGACCAACCTTCAGGCCTGCGTAAGCGAGGTTCAGAAGTGCCCTGACGGCGTCAGTGCCGCGCTGTTTTCAGTGCGGCTACCTCGGCCTTCAGCTCGGCGAGCTGGCTCTCCAGCTGCTTTCGGGTTGGTTTCGGCGGCGTGGCGGGTGGGCCTGGCTGCGGTACCGGCTGTCCGCTTTTGAGGCCGACCGGCTCGTATGCCACGATCGCTGCGGGATTGCGGCCACACTCGGTGCACTCGGTTGACGAGCTGCCGTGTAGGACAGGGCTTTCGATGGTGCTGTGCCGGCTGGTTTCGTGTATGTGACCGCAGTACAGTCGGATACGCCAGCGCATGAGCTCGTGGTCGGGCGTCATAGGCCAAGACGCCATCATCTTCAGAACCCGTACGACATTGTCCTGCCGGGCCTGCTTGAGCTCGGGGTCCGCGGACTCTTCGGCTTTCCATTGCTCGGCCTGGGCTTTCACGTGCCTGTGGATTTGCTCGACGTCCTTCTGCCACCGGTGATCCTTCTTGGTCAGCTCGTACGATTCGAGGGGAGTCCCATGGCTGAGATAGACCGTCACACCGAGTGGTTCGCAGCGAGTCCATGGTGCGGATGGTCACGGCGGTGATTGTGCAGGTCTCGTTCGACATCGGATGTCGCCTTCGTCGGACACTATGGTGTTCGCCGACCAATTGGATACCGAGACACCACCGGGCACACCGACGCCGGACCTAGGCTGAAGGCCTGAGGAGCTGCCGACTGGCAACTGGCGCAGGATTTGTGGCTGACTGCCCTTACGGAAACGCTCGGCGGAGGACATCAGCGTTACCGAGAAGGGTCCCCGACGCGAGGGCCTGGTCCACTAAGAGGGCACCGGCAACGAGGCTGACCACGATCTCGGGCTCGGCGGTCAGGACGGTCTCTGGTTGACGGTCAGCGTCGATCCTCGCGCTCGGGCCGTCCTCGTCGATCCGGAGAACGATGAGGAGCCCCTCCACATCGAATCCGACCTCCACAGGCGGCACTGCGGTCCTGCCACGGAGCATCGCAGGCAAGGCCAGTGCCAGCCATCGTGGCCGGAAGTCGTCATCGCCCCGTCCTGTCGCCAGCAGCGGAATGGCCCATCTGCCAAGGGCCTCCATCGGCTCCCTGAGCTCCGCACCCCAGGTCGTCAGGCCGTAGAGGACGCCCGTGTCTCCCAGTTGTCGCTCCACGACCCCAGCCGACTCCAGCGTCCGGAGACGCTCGGCCAAGAGGTTGCTCGCGACGCCGGGGAGGGAGGACTTCAGTTCGCCGTACCTCAGCGGTCCGGGTAGCAGCTCGCGCACGATCAGGAGATTCCAGCGGTCCCCGACGACGTCGAGCGCCCGCGCCAGCCCACAGAACTGACCGTAGGAGCGTCCGACTGGCTGCTTTATGTTTTCCATTGTGGTAGATAATATCAACCACGCACTCGGGACGTCACACCACGACCGGCCCTGGGTTCGACGAGGACGGAAGGGCTGTGCAATGGAGATCAACTGGCTCGGGGCCGCGATCGCGTTCGTAGCGGGCATGGTCGTGGCGTTCATCTGGTATCAGAAGGGCTTCATCGCGAACGCCTGGGAGCGGCTGACGGGCGTAACGCCGGACCGCTCGCTACCGGCCCGCGCAAGGAACATGACCCAGTTGGCCATCGCGAACCTCCTGACCGCCGTCGGCCTCGCTGCGGGGATCTCGCTCGCGTCGGAGGCGACCGGCGACGAGTCTGTGGGGATGGCTCTGCTGGTTGGGTTCGCAGCGTGGCTGACGTTCTCTGCCAGTACGCTCCTGCAGCACAATGCCTTCGAGCTGAAGCCCGCGATGCTGACCGTCATCAACTCCAGCTACCAGCTCGCACTGTTCCTGGCGATGTCGGTCGTAATCGGGCTGCTGTAACGTCGAGGAGTCGTGTTGATCACGTCACCCAGCGCACCCGACCTTGCTGATTGCGGCGAGGATGACCACCTCAGGGCTGTGCGCGGCGGGTCGTCTGGTGGTGCCGTCGGTCGAAGCGCCCTTCAGGTGACGGCACGCGCAGTTCCATGAAGCGCCATCGTCACGGGGTCTGTGTGACGCCTCCCGCAGGCTCCCGCGTCGACTTGTACGCCGCCACTCGTCGCGACGCGAAGGCAGGCCTATCGAAGCGGGCGTTGCAGCGCAAGCACGGTGTCGGCTACCGCACAGTCAAGGAGGCCTCGGCATCGGCATAGCCGAAGGAGCTAACCAGGTGTCGGCGATCACCCGGCGACGGACTTCGCCGTTTGGGCATTGGCACCTGATCGAATCCGACGTTTCCGACACCGGGATATAAGGCATGCCAGTGTGATCAGTCGCTGGCGATCTGCCCTACAGCGAGATCAGCGCGGATACCGTAATGCCAGAACTGCGAATCCGCTGGTCAGCGGATTCGCAGTTCTGGGGCGCGCCCCCGGCAGGAATCGAACCTGCGACCTAGAGATTAGAAGGCTCTTGCTCTATCCAACTGAGCTACGGAGGCAATCGCATTCACTTTGGCCGAACTCGGCCGCGGTGTCCAGCGCGAAAAGTATAGCGACTCGGCCGTGGGGGAGGCCGGGTCGGGAGCGCGGCCCCATCGGGGCGGGTCGAGCCGGGTCGAACTACCCTCGTTGTCATGTCGTTATCGCAGGACCCCTCCGTAGGAACCGCCGTCGACGGCGGTCCGCCGGCGGAGTCCGGTCGGGCGGCCGCGACGGGTAATGCCGCGTCCTTCGGTGTGCTGAGCGCGCTCGCGGGGGCAATGGCTGCCATGGTCGCGGCGCTGGTGGTCGGGTTGTCGGCGGCGCAGGCGTTGAGTCTGCTCGGAATCCCGGACCCCGGTCCGGTGACGACCTACGGTCTGCCCGCATTGCGCGCAGTGGCCGAGTTGGCTGCCGCGGTGACCGTCGGTTCCCTGTTGTTCGCGGCGTTCCTGTTGCCACCGCGCGACGGCGGGCTGCTCGAGGCCGGTGGTTACCGGGCGGTGCGGCGTGCTTCGGACGCGGCGCTGGTCTGGGCGGGGTGCGCGGCCTTGCTGGTGCCGTTGACCGTGGCCGACACCACGGGTCAGCCGGTGAGTTCCATCTGGCGCCCCGAGGTGCTGTGGCCGGTGATCACCCAGGTCGAGGCGGCCGGTGCCTGGCGTACGACGGCGTTGCTCGCGTTGCTCGTGGCGATCGGGTGCCGGTTGGCGCTGCGCTGGGGGTGGACGCCGATCCTGCTGGCCGGTGCGGCGGCGGCCATGATGCCGCTGGCACTGACCGGGCATTCGTCTTCGGGTGGCTCCCACGACGTGGCCACCAACTCGTTGATCCTGCACATGGTCTCGGCCGCGATCTGGGTGGGTGGGCTGATCGCGGTGCTCGCCCACGCGCTGCGTGGTGGGGCGAACACCGACGTCGCCGCCCGGCGGTTTTCGCTGGCCGCGACGATCGCGATCGTCGTGATCGCCGCCAGCGGGGTGATCAACGCGTGGGTGCGGGTGCCCGCAGCGGAACTGTTCACCACCACCTACGGCCGGTTGGTGCTGGCCAAGGCGGCGGCCCTGGTGGTGCTGGCTTGCGTCGGTTATCTGCAACGTCGGATCGCGTTGCCTGCGCTGGCCGCCGACCCGCAGGCTCGTGGTGGGCTGATCAGGTTCGCCGGGGTGGAGATGGTCCTCTTCGCCATGACGATCGGTCTGGCCGTGGGGCTCGGCCGTACCCCGCCACCGCCGCCGACGGTCGTGCCGACACCGACCGAAGTGGAGCTGGGCTACACCCTCAACGGTCCGCCGACCGTGGGCAGACTGCTGTTCGACTGGCGCTTCGACCTCATCTTCGGCACCGTGTCCATCGTGTTCGCTGTGCTCTACCTGCTCGGTGTCCGCCGCCTGCGCAAGCGCGGCGACGCCTGGCCGGTGGGGCGGACCATCGCCTGGCTCAGTGGTTGCCTGGTGTTGCTGCTGGCCACGTCGTCGGGTGTCGGACGGTACTCACCCGCCATGTTCAGTGTGCACATGGGCGCCCACATGGCGCTGTCGATGTTGGCGCCGATTCTGCTCGCCCTGGGTGGTGCGGTGACGTTGGCGTTGCGCGCGCTGCCGCCCGCCGGACGCGAAGGCGTGCCGGGTCCGCGCGAATGGATCCTGGCCGCCGTGCACAACCCGGTCTCACGGTTCCTCACCCAACCGGTGGTGGCCTCGGCGATCTTCGTCGCCGGGTTCTACGCGCTGTACATGGCGGGCATCTTCGACACCTACGTCGATTCGCACGCCGCCCACCTCATGATGAACGCGCACTTCCTGCTCAGCGGCTACCTGTTCTACTGGGTGGTGATCGGGATCGATCCCAAGCCGCGCGAGGTGGCTCCGCTGACCAAGCTGGCCATGGTGTTCGGCACGCTGCCGTTCCACGCCTTCTTCGGTATCGCTCTGATGAGCATGAACACCGTGCTCGGCGGCTGGTTCTACCGCACGCTCGACCTGGGCTGGAACATCGACCTGCTCGCCGATCAGCGCAACGGCGGCAGCTTCGCCTGGGCCAGCGGTGAGGTGCCGCTGGTGGTGGTGATGCTGGCGCTGCTGATCCAGTGGTCGCGCAGCGATGAGCGCTTGGCCAAGCGCACCGACCGGGCGGCCGATCGCGACAACGACGCCGATCTCACCGCCTACAACGCGATGTACGCCGAGCTGGCGCGTCGCGACCGTGAGGTTCGTCGGTGAGCGAATGCGATGTGCCGGTGGGCGCGTCATCCGAACCCGTGCGACCCCGTCGGGTCCTGCGCGCCGACGTGCGCACGGCGCGGCGCCGATTATCGGGCCGGGTGCGCAAGACACCGGTTTTCCATACCAGCGTCGAGGGCCCGGACGGGCCGGTGCCGGTCTCGCTCAAGATGGAGTTCCTGCAGCACGGCGGCACCTTCAAGGTGCGCGGCGCGCTCAACGCCCTGCTGGGCGCCGACGGCGACGCCGACCACATCGTCGTCGCCTCCGCGGGCAACGGCGGGATCGCGGTGGCGCTGGCGGCGGCCCAGCTGGGTAAGGCGTGCACGGTGGTGGTGCCGGAGTCGGCACCCCACACCAAGGTCGCCGCGATGTGGGCGCACGGTGCCGAGGTGTTGTGGCACGGGACGAACTACGCCGAGGCCGAGCGCCGGGCCGTCACGTTGGCCGCCGAACGCAAGGCCGGACATCTCCATGCCTACGACATGCCCGCGTTGGTGGCGGGCGCCGGGATCATCGGGCTCGAACTCGAGGAGCAGGTGCGTGGGCGGCCGCCGGTGCTGGCCGCGGTCGGCGGTGGCGAGCTGATCGCCGGGCTGGGCGCAGCGCTGGGCAAGCGCCGCCGGATCGTCGGGATCGAAGCCGAGCACACTCCGGTGCTGTCGGCCGCGCTCGCCGCGGGCGGGCCCGTCGAGGTCGACGCGCCCGCGCCGGCGGGCGAACTGCTGTGTCCCACCCGGATCGGCGACATCGCCTACGACATCGCCCAGCGCCACCGCATGCCCGCATTGCCGGTGGCCGACGAGGCGATCACCGCCGCACGCGAATATCTGTGGCGCGAATTCCGCGTCGTCGTGGAACTCGAGGGTGCGGCGGCGCTGGCCGCGGTGCAGAGCGGGGCGTACAAACCCGAGCCGGGCGTGCGGCCGATCGTGGTGCTGTGCGGGGCGAACACCGAACTCCCCATGCTCTGACACACACGATGTCCACAACCGCCGAAGTTGTCCACAGATGCTGTTCGTGGCCCTCGCTCGCCCCGGTACTCGGTCATCCTTGGGTGGTCAGAGCAACAACACCGAGTGATCCGAGCGGGGGCGGTTTCGATGTACGAGGCGAATGCGACGGTGATCGGCACAGTGGTCACCCATCCGGTGCGACGCGACCTCGCCAGCGGCGAACAGCTGGTGACCTTCCGGATGGCGAGCAACGCGCGCCGTTTCGACGCGAACGTGGGGGAGTGGGTGGACAACGGCACGCTCTATCTCACGATCAGCTGCTGGCGCCGGTTGGTGGCGGGGGTGGATCGGTCACTGCACCGCGGTGATCCGGTGATCGCCTACGGCCCGTTGCGCTCGCACGAATACCGGGGCAAGGACGGCGGTGAACGGCGGGATCTGGAGATGCGCGCGATCGCGGTCGGACCCGATCTCGGGCGGTGCAGCGCCGCGGTGGTGCGGCGCACCGAGGGTCCGCGTACCGGGCCGCACGGGATGCGGAATATTTCCGATCCGCGCGTTGCTGCACTGCCCGATACCGCGGCCGTGCCCGGCGCCGAGGTCGTGGGTGAGTATGCGCTCACCGGCCCCACTGCCGTAGCCTCTACGACCGCGGCGGATTCCCTCCCGACGCGATCGCCGGACGCGGCGCCCCATGCGGGTGTCCCCGCGCAGGTCGACGCCTGAGGGCTGGTCCGCGGCACCGGCCCGCTCCGCATCTCGCCCCTGTTACCACCACCGATAGGCTTCCATATATGGCTGAGTTCATTTATCAGATGATCAAGGTTCGCAAGGCGCACGGCGACAAGGTCATTCTCGACGACGTGACGCTGAACTTCCTGCCCGGCGCCAAGATCGGTGTGGTCGGCCCGAACGGCGCCGGTAAGTCCAGCGTGCTGAAGATCATGGCGGGGCTGGACCGGCCCAACAACGGTGAGGCGTTCATCGCGCCCGGCGCCACGGTCGGCATCCTGCAGCAGGAGCCGCCGCTGAACGAAGAGAAGACCGTCCGCGGCAACGTGGAGGAGGGCCTCGGCGAGGTCAAGGTGAAGCTGGACCGCTTCAACGAGATCGCCGAGCTGATGGCCACCGACTACTCCGACGAGCTCATGGACGAGATGGGCAAGCTGCAGGAGTTCCTCGACCACGCCGACGCGTGGGATGTCGACTCCCAGCTCGAGCAGGCAATGGACGCGCTGCGCTGCCCGCCGCCGGAGGCGCCGGTCACCAACCTCTCCGGTGGTGAGCGTCGTCGTGTCGCCCTGTGCAAGCTGCTGCTGAGCAAGCCCGATCTGCTGCTGCTCGACGAACCGACCAACCACCTCGACGCCGAGAGCGTGCTGTGGCTCGAGCAGCACCTGGCCTCCTACCCGGGTGCCGTGCTGGCCGTCACTCACGACCGGTACTTCCTCGACAATGTGGCCGAGTGGATCCTGGAACTCGATCGTGGCCGCGCCTACCCGTACGAGGGCAACTACTCCACCTACCTGGAGAAGAAGGCCCAGCGGCTCGAGGTGCAGGGCAAGAAGGACCAGAAGCTGCAGAAGCGCCTCAAGGACGAGCTGGCCTGGGTGCGCTCCGGTGCCAAGGCCCGCCAGGCCAAGAACAAGGCGCGCCTCGGTCGCTACGAGGAGATGGCCGCCGAGGCCGACAAGCACCGGAAGCTGGACTTCGAGGAGATCCAGATCCCGGCCGGCCCACGCCTGGGCGACATCGTGGTCAACGTGTCGCACCTGGACAAGGGCTTCGGCGATCGCCAGCTGATCAAGGACCTGTCCTTCACGCTGCCGCGCAACGGCATCGTCGGGGTGATCGGGCCCAACGGTGTGGGTAAGACCACGCTGTTCAAGACCATCGTCGGACTCGAGTCCGCCGACAGCGGTGAGGTGAAGGTCGGCGAGACCGTCAAGCTCAGCTACGTCGACCAGAACCGCGCGGGCATCGACCCGAAGAAGAACGTCTGGCAGGTCGTGTCCGAGGGCATGGACTTCATCCAGGTCGGCAACCAGGAGATGCCCTCGCGCGCCTACGTCAGCGCGTTCGGCTTCAAGGGCCCGGACCAGCAGAAGGCCGCCGGGGTGCTCTCCGGTGGTGAGCGCAACCGCCTGAACCTGGCGCTGACCCTCAAGCAGGGTGGCAACCTGATCCTGCTCGACGAACCGACCAACGACCTCGACGTGGAGACGCTGGGCTCGCTCGAGAACGCGCTCGAGCAGTTCCCCGGCTGCGCCGTCGTGATCTCGCACGACCGGTGGTTCCTGGACCGCACCTGCACCCACATCCTGGCGTGGGAGGGCGACAACGACAACGACGCCAAGTGGTTCTGGTTCGAGGGCAACTTCGAAGCCTACGAGGCGAACAAGATCGAGCGGCTCGGCGCCGAAGCCGCACGCCCGCACCGGGTTACGCACCGTAAGCTCACCCGCGACTGAGATTTGCGCGGACCGCACGACGGCCCGGCTGGACGATCTGAGAACGATCGACCGGCCGGGCCGTCGGTGTTTCACAAGTTACCGGCGCGGCAAGGCGAAATTGCCTGAGCGCGGGCGATGAGCCGGGGCTAGTCTCGGCTTCGCGTCACCTGAGTTGCGGAATCGAAGCCAACCGAACCGAATCCATGGGAGTGGGCGAAAGATGACGGTCTCGTCGGAAATGTCGAGCGCGGCGTGGTCCGCGGAAATGCCGCAGAGTCTGCGCGGTGACCTCGCTACCCTCGAGGAGGCGTATTTCCGGCATGTCGACGCCGGCGACGAGAACTTTCCGGTCACCGGTATCACCCAGATCTTCCGCCGCCACATGGAGCTGGCCGCCGTCCGCATCCCCGGCCGGGCACTGGTGCGGGTGTACCACCCCGACGACGGATCGGGCATGGGCGCCGCGGTCCAAGTCGTCACCGACGACATGCCGCTGCTGGTGGAGTCGATCACGGCGGCGCTGGGACGCATGCAGGTCAGCGTCAGCGAAGTGATCCACCCGATCTTCGAGGTCACCCGGGACGAGAACGGCAGGCTCACCGGCGCGGCCCCGCACGAGGTGGACGGCAACGGCGCCGAAGGGCTGGCCGAATCGTGGATGCACCTGCAATTGCACCCCTCCACCGGCCGCGCCCAGCTCGACGACATCGAACGCACCCTGCCCGAGGTGGTCGCCGACGTTCGTCAGGTCATCGATGACACCGAGGCGATGATCGCGGTGCAGGGTTCGCTGGCCGATCACCTCGACCGGGCCGCGGCCGCGGGCAAGGCCCCGTTCTCCGCGGTCGAGATGGCCGACTGCGCCGAGTTGCTGCGCTGGCTCTCGCACGGCAACTTCACCCTGCTCGGCTATGCCCGCTACCGGCGCGGCCTCGAGCACGGCCACACCGTCACGACGCCGGTGCCCGGCGCGAGCCTCGGCGTGCTGCGTCCCGACATCGGCACCGACTTCCAGGTGCCGATCAACGGCGGAGACCGGCCGCTGCTCATGCTCACCCAGGGCCTGGTGCGCGCCACCGTGCACCGGTCGGTGTACCCGTACTTCGTCGGCGTCGCCGATATCGACGACTCGGGCACGGTGCACGGGGTGCATCTGTTCATCGGAGTGTTCACCGTGAGCGCGGTGCACGAGAACGTGCTCGACATCCCGGTGATCAACCGCCGGGTGCGCACCGCCATCGAGGCCGCCGGGTTCGACAAGGATTCCTATTCCGGCCAGGCGATGCTCGAGGTGATCGAATCCTTCCCGCGCACCGAGCTGTTCTCCGCCGATATCGCGACCATGCGCCGCACCGCCGTCGCGGTCCTCGGCGTCGGGTTGCGCAGGCAGGTGCGGCTGTTCCTGCGCTGCGACACCTACAGCCGGTTCGTGGCCTGCATGGTGTACCTGCCGCGCGACCGCTACACCACCGCCGTGCGCCTGGAGATGCAGGACATCCTGGTGCGCGAACTCGGCGGTGTGGACATCGACTACTCGGCCCGGGTCAGTGACAGCGAGCTCGCCAGCGTGTACTTCACGGTGATGCTGCCCGCCGAGGCCACCGGCGAGGCCGCACCCGACACCTCCGAGGCGAACCGGCTGCGCGTGCAGGGGTTGCTGAACGAGGCAAGCCGCACCTGGGACGACCGGATCGGCGACGAGGTGGCCGACTCCACACTGCTCGATCCGGGCGTGGTGTCGCGGTACTCGGCGGCGCTGCCGGAAAGCTACAAGGAAGACTTCGGGCCCGCTCGCGCGCTCGACGACATCGTGCGCCTGGAACAGCTCGCCGAG
This sequence comes from Nocardia halotolerans, assembly GCF_042650145.1. Lineage (NCBI taxonomy): Bacteria > Bacillati > Actinomycetota > Actinomycetes > Mycobacteriales > Nocardiaceae > Nocardia > Nocardia halotolerans. Next base: position 171,360 of record NZ_JBHSDL010000028.1, read on the forward strand.
GGCGGTATCGACCAGCACCTCTACCGCAGGCCCGAGGCCGCACCGGGTTCGTGGCGGTTCAGCCTCTACATCGCCGGCTCGGGTGTCTCGCTCAGTCAGGTGCTGCCGGTGTTGCAGAGCTTGGGTGTGGAGGTCATCGACGAGCGGCCCTATCAGCTCGAACTCGACGGCGGTGACGAGCGCTGGATCTACGACTTCGGTCTGCAGGCGCGTCCCGAACTGCTGCGCAACGCGCTCGGCGGTGACCTCGACGCCGAACTGCTCGAGACTCCCGGCCGGGCCGACGGTCTGCGTACCCGGTTCACCGACGCGTTCGAGGCGGTCTGGTACGACCGCGCCGAGGCCGACGGCCTCAACGAGCTCGTGCTCCGTGCCGGCCTGCCGTGGCGGTCGGTGGCGATCCTGCGTGCCTACGCGAAGTACTTGCAGCAGGCCGGTTTTCCGTACAGCCAGGTCAACATCGCCCGCGTGTTGCTCGCCCACCCGGAGGTGGCGCGCGACTTCGTGGCCCTGTTCGCCGCCCGCTTCGATCCCGACACCGTCTCCGCCGAGGTGGCCGCCGAGCTCGAGACCCGGGTACGCGCCGGTATCGACGAGGTGGTCAGCATGGATGCCGACCGTATCCTGCGTGCCATTCTGGGGCTGATCAAGGCGACGCTGCGCACCAACAATTACGTTCTCGACGTCGAGGGCCGTCCGCGTGAGTACCTGGCGCTGAAGGTCGAACCGCGCGAGATCGCCGAGTTGCCCAAGCCGCGACCACAGTTCGAGATCTTCGTGTACTCGCCGCGCGTGGAGGGTGTGCACCTGCGCTTCGGTTCGGTGGCGCGCGGCGGGCTGCGCTGGTCGGATCGGTTGGAGGACTTCCGCACCGAGATCCTGGGTCTGGTGAAGGCCCAGGCCGTGAAGAACGCGGTGATCGTGCCGGTCGGCGCCAAGGGCGGGTTCGTGGTGAAGCGCCCGCCCGCGGCCACCGGCGACGCGACCACCGACCGGCAGGCGAGTATCGCCGAGGGTGTGGCCTGCTACCGCACCTTCATCTCCGGCCTGCTCGATGTGACCGACAACGTCGATCTGGCCACCGGCGCGGTGTTGCCGCCCGAGCGGGTCGTGCGCCGCGACGCCGACGACACCTACCTGGTGGTCGCCGCCGACAAGGGCACCGCCAGCTTCTCCGACATCGCCAACGATGTGGCCAAGCGCTACGGCTTCTGGCTCGGCGACGCCTTCGCCTCCGGTGGCTCGGCCGGCTACGACCACAAGGCCATGGGGATCACCGCCAAGGGCGCGTGGGAAGCGGTGAAACGCCACTTCCGGGAGATGGGTATCGACACCCAGAGCCAGGACTTCACCGTCGTCGGCGTCGGCGACATGAGTGGTGACGTGTTCGGCAACGGCATGCTGCTGTCGCGCCACATCCGGTTGGTCGCCGCGTTCGACCACCGCCACATCTTCCTCGACCCCGACCCGGACGCCGCCACCTCCTACGCCGAGCGTGAGCGGCTCTTCGCCCTGCCGCGGTCGTCGTGGGCCGACTACGACCGCAGCCTGATCAGTGCCGGCGGCGGGGTCTTCGAGCGCACGGTGAAGTCGGTGCCGATCTCCCCGCAGGCCAGGGCCGCGCTCGGGCTGCCCGACTCGGTGCAGACGCTCTCGCCGCCGGAACTGGTGCGCGCGATCCTGCTCGCTCCCGTGCAGCTGCTGTGGAACGGGGGCATCGGCACCTATGTGAAGGCCAGTAGCGAATCCAATGCTCAGGTCGGCGACAAGGCCAACGACGCGGTGCGCGTGAACGGAAACGAGTTGCGCGTGCAGGTGGTCGGCGAGGGCGGCAACCTCGGCGCCACGGCGCTGGGCCGGATCGAGTTCTGCCGGGCCGGGGGCAAGATGAACACCGACGCCCTGGACAACTCGGCCGGTGTCGACTGCTCCGATCACGAGGTCAACATCAAGGTGCTGCTCGACGCTGTGGTGAGTGCGGGTGCCCTGGCACCCGCCGACCGCAATCCGCTGCTGGCTTCGATGACCGACGAGGTCGCTCGGATGGTGTTGCAGGACAACGTCGATCAGAACGTGCTGATCGGTATCTCGCGCACCGACGCGGCACACATGGTGAGCGTGCACGGCCGGGTCATCACCGATCTCGAACAGCGCCGCGGCGTGGACCGCAAACTCGAGGCACTGCCCTCGGCGGTCGAACTCGAACGCCGCGGCGAAGAAGGCACCGGCCTGACCTCACCCGAGCTGGCCAACCTGCTTGCGCACGTGAAGCTCGCGCTCAAGGCCGACCTGCTCGACACCGAACTGCCCGACAGTGTCTCCTTCGCGAGCCGGCTGCCGTTGTATTTCCCCACACCGCTGCGCGAGCGGTTCGGGGCCGAGATCAAGAAGCACCGGCTGCGCCGCGAGATCGTGACCACGATGCTGGTGAACGAGATGGTCGACTACGGCGGCATCACCTACGCGCACCGGCTGAGCGAGGAGATCGGCGCCACCAGCTCCGACACGGTGCGTGCCTTCGCCGCCGCCACCGCGATCTTCGAGTTGCACGACGTGTGGTCGCGGGTGCGCGGCGCAGACGCCCCGGCCGCGGTGTGCGATCTGCTGGAACTGGAGTCAAAGCGGACGCTGGACCGGGCCTCGCGGTGGCTGCTGACCAACCGTCCGCAGCCGATCGCGGTGGGAGCCGAGATCAACCGGTACCACCGGCGGGTTCAGGAGCTCGCGCCCCAGGTGCCGGGCTGGTTGCGTGGGCATCACGTCACCTCGCTCACCGAGGGTGCGGCCGAACTGATCGCCCGTGGTGCGCCGGCCGAACTGGCCACCGAGGTGTTCGGCCTGCTGAGCCTGTTCCCGCTGCTTGATGTGGTCGACATCGCCGACATCGCCGAGCGTGACGGCGCCGAGGTGGGCTCGCTGTACTACGCGCTCAACGACCACCTCAAGATCGACTGGCTGCTCGAGGCGGTGAGTCACCTCGAACGTGGCGACCGCTGGCACGCGCTGGCTCGTCTCGCCTTGCGCGACGACATGTACGGTTCGCTGCGCTCGCTCACCCTGGATGTGCTGTCCGCGGGCGACCCGGAGGAGACGGCCGACGAGAAAATTGCATACTGGGAGTCGAAGAACCAGTCCCGGCTGGGCCGTGCACGTGCGGCGCTGTCGGAATTGTTCGAGTCCGGGACCCACGACCTCGCCACATTGTCGGTTGCCGCACGACAGGTGCGGAGCATGGTGAGCGGGGTGGGCGCCCAATCGGAGGTACCACGGTGACCAGTTCGCCGAACGGCAACATCGCCACAGCCGCACCGGAAATGGTGCTGCCCAAGCGCTTTCATGCCAAGGTCGAGATCCGCTGGTCGGATATGGATGTGTTCCAGCACGTCAACCACGCTCGGATGGTGACCCTGCTGGAGGAGGCCAGGATCCCGTGGTTGTTCGACGGCGCCAAACCGACTGCGTCGCTGGGGCGCCAGGGGTGTGTGCTGGTCGATCTGCACGTGAAGTATCGCGGGCAGCTGCGCCACGAGGACACCCCGCTCGACATCGCCATGTGGATCGAGCAGTTGCGCGCGGTCGACTTCACCATCGGCTACGAAGTGCGCGCGCACGGTGCGCCGCTGGATTCGGCGCCCGCGGTGACCGCGAGCACCCAGCTCGCCGCGTTCGACATCGACACCCAGCGGTTGCGCAGGCTCGATGCCGCCGAGCGCGACTACCTGGCACTGTGGCGGGCCTGATCCCGTGAGCTCCGATCAGCGGGTGCTGCACACCCCCGACCCCGCCGAACGCGAGAACCTGGCCACCTTCCTCACCCATGCGATCCGGCTCGATCCGGCCGCCGTCGTGCGGATGCGCCGGCGGGGATCGAGCCTCGTGTCCGCCTGGGTCACCACCGGGTTCGAGACCCTGGCCGTGCGCACGGTGACCGCCGAGCTCGGTGTCGACGATGTGACCGTCGGTGCCGACTCTGTGCTGGCCGGGCTCGGCACCGGCCATCCGATCGACCTCGGCTATTCGCTGGATTCGGCCTGGCGCGGTGCCCTGCCGCCCACCGACGGGTTCACCCACCTCGACGACGTCCCGGCCCGCACCCTGGTCGAACTCGCCGAGCGCGGCGCCGATCTGGCACGTGAACACGGCGGCCCCCACGGCCCGCCGCCGTCCCTGCTGGATCAGTCGGTCCTCACCGTCACCGGTGCGGAGGATCTCGAGGTGCAGGTTCCCATGCGAGTCGTGTTCGCGCTCACCGCGATGGACTTCATTCCGCACGCCGGGGAAAAGGTCGAATCGCACCGCATCCAACCCTCGGAGCTGGTGCGCGTGCGCGCCACCCGAACCTGGTTGCGACTCGACGCCCGCTACGGTTCCGTCGCACGCAGACTCGGTGGCGGAATCCCGCTGACGCCCAGCTGAGGCCATGACGCCGCTCGCCTTGCGGAGTCAGTGCACGCCGAGCAGTCGCAGCAGCGCGGTGGTCGCCGCGGCGGCCAGGACGGTGACGAGCAAGGGGGCGCGCCGCCACGCGAGTGTCCCGCCCACGGCTACGCCCGCGGGCAGCGCGATGCCGAGCTCACCGGAACCCGTGGGCAGCGTCGAGGTGGCGACCAGTGCGGCGAGCAGGATCAGTGCGCCGGTGTCGAGCAGGCGGGCCATGCGGGCAGACAAGCGAAGCCGATGCCGGAGGGCGGGGCCGGTCCAGCGCAGCGCATAGGTGCCGATGGCCAGCGCGAGCATCGCGGGGACGAGGTACGGCTCGTTCACGAGCCCCGCACCGCTCGCGCGCCGCGCCGAGGTGGCTCGATGCCGAGGGCTGCCGATCGCCCGCCACGGGGCCCGGCGTGCGATCGCGTGCTCTGCGCATTCGCTGGGTGCCCGGCGCTGCACCGCGCCTGCCCCGCGTTGCACCGCGTCTGCCGCGGGCTGCACCGCGCCTGCCCCGCGTTGCACCGCGTCTGCCGCGGGCTGCACCGCGCCTGCCCCGCGTTGCACCGCGTCTGCCGCGGCCTGCACCGCGCCTGCCCCGCGTTGCACCGCGTCTGCGGCGGCCTGCACTGCGCCTGCCGCGCACTGCACCGCGTCTGCGGCGGCCTGCACCGCGCCTGCCCGGCGCTGCACCGCGTCTGCCGCGGGCTCCACCAGAAGCGCCGCATGCGCCGGGCGTGGTCGACGGACGGTGCCACGATCAGCATGATTGCCCCGCCGTGGCCACCTTTTCCTGCGGTCGCAACGCGAACACCAGGCCGAGCAACGCGATCAGCACCGGCAGTCCGGCCGGCACGAAAGGCGCGACCACCACAGCGAGCCCGGCGCCGGCCAGGACCGGCGGCAAGGTCGCTCGGTCGCGCAGGGCGGGCAGGATCAGGGCGAGCAGGATGACCGGGAACACCGCGTCCAACCCGAGGGCCGAGGTGTCGGGGACGAGCGAACCGAGCGCCGCGCCGAGGGCGGCGCCGAGCGGCCAGCACAGCGCCACGCCGATCCCGCACGCCCAGTACGCCGCGCGTTTGCGTTCGTGATCGCCGGGTGCGGCGGCGAAGGCCACCGATTCGTCGTTGAGGACGTGGATGCCGAGCGCCCGGCGCCATCCCTGCCCGAACACCTCGGGCGCCGACAGGCCGTAGGGCAGGTGGCGGACGTTGAGCAGCAGCCCGGCGACCACTGCCGCCAGTGGGCTGCCACCGGCCGCGACGATGCCGAAGAACAGCAGCTCCGAACCGCCCGCCAGCACCGTCACCGCCATCACCACCGGCATCCAGGCGGGGAATCCGGCCGCGATCGTCGAGGCGCCGTAGGACACGCCGAACAGGCCGACGGCGAGGCACGCCGCGGCAACGGCCGCGACGGTGCCTCTATCGAGTGTTCGCCATATCGAACGCATGTTTTTCATAGTGAACGGACCGGGTGGGTAAAGTCAACGTGATATCGCCAGCACCCAGGAGACACTGATGGACCGGCAGGACGCGGTCGCCGGACCGCCCCAAGCGGTGATCGCGGCGGCACTGCGCCGCGAGCGCGCCCGTGCGGGTTTGTCGCTGACCGAGGTCGCGAGCCGGGCCGGGGTCGCGAAATCGACGCTCTCGCAACTGGAATCGGGCACCGGCAATCCCAGCCTGGAAACCCTGTGGGCGTTGTGCGTGGCGCTGGAGATGCCGTTCTCCCGGCTGCTCGATCCGCCGCGGCCCAATGTCCAGGTGATCCGCGCGCAGGAGGGCACGCCGGTGCCGTCGGCCGATGCCGACTACCGGGTGACGTTGCTCGCAGCCGGCCAGTCACACACCCGTTGCGACGTCTACCGCATCGCGGCCGAACCCGGCTACCCGCGCCGTTCCGACCCGCACACCCCCGGCGTCGTGGAACACGTGGTGCTCGCGGCCGGACACGCCATGGTGGGACCAGCCGAGGAACCCGTCGAGATGCGCCCTGGCGACTACATCCGCTATCTGGGTGATCTGCCGCATGTCTTCGAAGCCCTCGAACCGGGGACATGGGCCACGATGGTCATCGAGAGCGCCTGATCAGGCCGCGCCTTCACCCAGGTATTGCAGCCAGGCCGGATCCAGCTCGGCGGTGGTCGAGAGCAACCGCCAGTGCGGGCCCTTGGGGGAGACCAGCGGATGGCGCAGGGTCCAGCCGAGCTCGGCGAGCATCTTGTCGGCTTTGCGATGGTTGCACGGTGCGCAGCTGGCCACGCAGTTCTCCCACGAGTGCTCACCGCCGCGGCTGCGCGGGATCACGTGGTCGATGGTCTCGGCTTTGCCGCCGCAGTAGCCGCAGCGGTAGCGGTCGCGGTGCATGAGCGCGGCGCGGGTCATCGGCACCCGGGCGCGGTAGGGCACGCGCACATAGGTGCGCAGCCGGATGACGGAGGGAATGGCCACCGTGGCGCCCGCCGAATGCAGGACGGGGGCTTCCGGGTCGTCGTGGACCGCGTCGGCCTTGGCGCAGATCAGCAGCACGACCGCGCGGCGCGCGGACAGGGCGGTGAGCGGCTCGTAGGTGGCGTTGAGCAGGAGCACCCGGCGTTTGCGCCATGCGGCGGCGTCGTGGTCGCCGGCGAGGTGCAGTGGCGTCCGGCGGTGCGGTAGGTCGTGCAGACCGTGTGCGCCCGGATAGTGGTCGGACAAGATGTGCAGCGGAATGGCCCCCGAGTCACGATTGTGGACCTCGGCGGGCTGGAGTTGTCGGTGCGCGCGCGCCTCGGGTGACCGGGCGCCTGGTCGCTGCTTCATCTTGACCTCAATTTCATGATTGGCAGGATCATGTGGTATCTGGGGCCGATACTGCCCCCAGTTGACCATGCCTGCGTCGGTATTGCACGGCTATTTTTCAAACTTCCGGGTGAACTGTGGTTGAAGGGCAGCGTGTTCGTGATCGAGGCTGCCGACGGGCCGCGCCGCCCGCGAGACGGGCACAATGGAGCGCGTGACTTCAGGCGAACAGACAGCGACCTCGTTCTACGACGCGGTGGGCGGCGCGGAGACCTTCCGCCGCATCGTGTCCGTCTTCTATCGTGAGGTCGCTGCTGACGAGATCCTGCGACCACTGTATCCGGAGGAGGATCTGGGGCCGGCCGAGCGCAGATTGCGGATGTTCCTCGAGCAGTACTGGGGTGGTCCGCGCACCTACTCCGACGAACGCGGGCATCCCCGGCTGCGGATGCGGCATCAGCCGTTCGTGATCGGCCCGCTCGAGCGCGACGCCTGGATGCGCTGCATGCGGATCGCGGTCGACGAGATCGAACCGTCGATTCTCGACGCCGCCCACCGCAAGGCGATGCTCGACTACTTCCAGATGGCCGCGGCCTCGCTGCAGAACGCGCCCGTGTGACGAAACGCGCACCGCGTTCGGGTGGCCGCGCCGCGCGATGTCGCGCCCGACAGCCGGGCGTGCCCCGGGTTCGCTGAACACCCGCCGGTGGGGGCCCTGTTCGGGGCAGAAGTTGGGGGGTACTCCGATGTTCGCGCCGCAGCCGGTGGAAGCTGACGATTTGCCGGATTCGCAGAAAGTCTCGTGCCGCAGGAATATTGTCGGTGCACTTTGGCAATATTGCGGGTGTGACACAGACACCTGCCTCGCCGGTGCCGGGGGATAAAAGCACCGCTCCGTGGTGGAAGACCGCCGTGTTCTATCAGGTCTATCCGCGTTCGTTCGCCGATTCCGACGGTGATGGCATCGGGGATCTCGGCGGTGTGCGCGAAAAGCTCGGCTACCTGGAGCTATTGGGTGTGGACGCGCTGTGGATCTGCCCGGTGACGCGTTCGCCGCAGGCCGACGGCGGCTACGACGTGTCCGATCCGCGCGATATCGACCCGCTGTTCGGCGGGCTGGCCGCCCTCGACGAGCTGATCGCCGAGGCGCACGACCGCGAGATCAAGGTCACGATGGACCTGGTGCCCAACCACACCAGTGTCGAACACGCGTGGTTCACCGCGGCGCTGTCGGCGGCCCCGGGCAGCCCGGAACGCGCCCGCTACATCTTCCGCGACGGTCGTGGCGCCGACGGCGCGGAGCCGCCCAACAACTGGCCGAGCATTTTCGGTGGCCCCGCCTGGACCCGGGTCACCGAGCCCGACGGCACCCCTGGGCAGTGGTATCTGCACATTTTCGCGCCCGAACAGCCCGATCTGAACTGGGACAACCCCGAGGTCGCCGACGACTTCGAGAAGACGCTGCGTTTCTGGCTCGATCGCGGGATCGACGGGTTCCGTCTCGATGTGGCCCACGGCATGGCCAAGCCCGACGGCCTGCCGGACATGGCGAAGGTCGACACCAAGATGCTGGTCCACGACGACGACGATCCCCGATTCAACAACCCGGGCGTGCACGCCATCCACCGCCGCATCCGCACCGTGCTCGACGACTACCCGCGCGCGGTGGCGATCGGTGAGGTGTGGGTCGACGACAATGTGCGCTTCGGCGAGTACGTGCGACCCGACGAACTGCACCTGGCGTTCAACTTCCGGCTGGCCGAGGCGCCGTTCACCGCCGAGGCGGTGCACACCGCGATCACCCACTCGCTGGACGCGGTCGCGGGGGTGGGTGCCCCGCCCACCTGGACGCTGTCCAACCACGACATCGAGCGTGAGGTGACCCGCTACGGTGGCGGCAAGGTGGGGCTGGCCCGGGCGCGGGCGATGCTGATGGTGGAGTTGGCGCTGCCCGGCGCGGTTTTCGTCTACAACGGTGCCGAACTGGGCCTGCCCAATGTCGACGACCTGCCCGAGGACGCGCTGCGCGACCCGGTGTGGGAGCGCTCGGGCCACACCGAGCGCGGACGGGACGGTTGCCGGGTGCCGATTCCGTGGGAGGGTGCCGCCGCGCCGTTCGGCTTCACCGAGGGCACGCCGTGGTTGCCGCTGCCCGGCGAGTGGGCCGATCGCACCGTGGAGGCCCAGCTCGAGACCCTGCACTCGACGTTGTCGCTGTATCGGCTGGCGATCGATCTGCGCGGCACCCGCGCGGAGTTCGCCGGTGACCGGATCGAGTGGTACGGCAGCCCCGACGGCTGCCTGGCCTTCCGTAGACCGGGTGGTCTGGTGTGTGTGCTGAACGCCTCCGACGGGCCCATCCAGATGCCGCCGGGCGAATTGCTGCTGGCCAGTGCGCCGGTCAGCGAGGAGCGTTTACCCGCGAACGCGGCGGCCTGGTTGGTCTGAGCCGGACGGACACGCGGCTTTCGGGGCAGCCGGAGGATGAACTACTACACAGCATCGTCTACCTTTGGGGGGTGAGCATTCTCGAGACAGTGCTGATCTTCGTCGGCATCCCGGCCGCGATCTACTTCGCGATCGCGGGTTTGTCCTATCTCGGTAAGCCACTGCCCGGTGAGAAGCCGGCCCACTTCGCGCTCGGGCAGAAGTGGACCCACCCGCCGGTGCTGTGGAGCGCTACCGACGAGGTGACCTCTGCGGGAGGTCACCACACCGCCGAGCCGCATGGCAGCCATGCGGCTCTCGAAACCGCGCATGCGGAGCTGATCGGAGGCCGGGCAAGTGGCAAGTTCTAGTTGGCCCACGGTGGTCGAGGCCGACCTGCCGCACGGATCCGCGCTCACCAGCAGCGGCCGGGTATCGGCCGTGCACGAGCCGGGCACGGTCTTCGACGAGGTGCCGTTCACCGACCGTGAGCGGGTGTCTCTCGACAACGCGCTCACCGAGGCGACCCGCGCGACGAAGGTCCGCTTCAACATCTATCTCGGCGATCTCGGCGCCACTCCGGCGGCCGGTGCCGACGCGATTCTGCCGAACACCCCCGAGGCGGCCGATTCGGTGCTCATCGCCGTGTCGCCGAACCAGGGTGTGATCGAGGTGCGTTCCGGTGCCGCGGTGGCCGAGCGGGCCGACGACCGCATCTGCCAGCTCGGTGTCACCGCTGCGCTGGCCTCGTTCCGGCAGGGCAACCTGATCGACGGCCTGATCTCCGCGGTCCGCGTGATGGCCGCCGCGATGAGTCGCTAGTTCTTTTCGCTGCCGTTCGGCGCGTTCACCCGTGAGGTGAACGCGCCGTTCGTGTTTCCGGCCCCGTGTGCGCCGATCTTTTTCGAAGTTTTTCTCCGATGCGGGAATCAACGCCCAGAAGTAACCGTTCAACACTTGATGAAAGGTTAGACAGTACTGATCGAAAGGCCCACACCATGTCTCGTCTGCCCCTGATCCAGCCCGACACCGCCACCGGCCGCGCCGCCGAACTGCTCGGCGACGTGCAGCAGGCACTCGGCGTCACCCCCAACATGACCAAGGCGATGGCCAACAGCCCCGCGGTGCTGGCCGGCTACCTGGGTCTGTCCGGTGCCCTGGGTGGCGGCGCGCTCGACGCCGCGACCCGTGAACGCATCGCGCTGCTGGTGGCGCAGGAGAACGGCTGCGACTACTGCCTGTCGGCGCACAGCTACATCGGCGCCAATATCGCCGAGCTCGCTGCCGACGACATCTCCGACAGCCGCCGCGGTGCGTCGTCGAACCCCAAGACCCAGGCGGTGCTCACCTTCGCCGCCGCGGTGGTGCGTTCCCGTGGCGAGGTCACCGAGGTGGAACTGAAGGCGGCGCGAGCGGCGGGCCTGACCGACGGCGAGATCGTCGAGGTCGTGGCCGGAGTCGCGCTGAACGTCTTCACCAACTACCTCAACAAGGTCGTCGACACCGACATCGACTGGCCGATCGTGCGGGCCCACACGCACTGAGTCCGGATGGGCCGCACCCACTTCCGGGTCCGGCCCGGCTGGTGATCGGAGAGGAAATCATGAGCGACAACTGTGTCGACGAGCAGGCGATCGTGATCGCACCGGTGACGTCGTGACCGGCCACTACGCGCAGGTGGCGTTCACCGACGCGGTGCGCGAACATCGACGCGCACACGGCAGTCTGCGCAGTTACGAGCGAATGGCGCAGGTCCCCGATGTGGCCGATTCGATCGGGCCCGACGAAGCCTGGTTCATCAGCGAACGCGACAGTTTCTACCTGGCGACGGTCGGTGAGACCGGCTGGCCCTACATTCAGCATCGCGGTGGCGCACCGGGTTTCCTGAAAGTGCTCGATGCCCACACGCTCGGCTTCGCCGACTTCCGTGGCAACAAGCAGTACATCAGCCGTGGCAATCTCGATCACAACGAGCGGGTCTCGCTGTTCCTGATGGACTATGCCGCCCAGGCCCGGATGAAGATCTTCGGCCGGGCGCGGGTGGTCGAAGCCGCCGAGGATCCGGATCTCGTCGCCTCGCTGATGGTCGAGGGATATCGGGCGCAGCCCGAGCGTGCGGTGTTGATCGAGGTCGAGGCATTCGACTGGAACTGCCGCCAGCACATTCCGCCGCTGTATCCGCGAGCCGCGGTCGCCGAGGCGATGCAGGGGCTGCGTGCTCGGATCGCCGAGCTCGAGGGCGAGATCGCCCGTCTGCGTACGGATTCGGCCGGAGACTGACGGCCCGTTACCGGCCTGGATCGAATGCTGTCCAGTGTCAACCGTTGAACACACTTTAGAGAGTTAGGATGTGACGGGCATGCGGCGCGAGCACCTTGCCTGGGCCGGACTGGCGGCGATGACCGTGTCGTTCGGCCTGAACTTCACCATGGGCGTGTTCTTCGCCCCCACCGCCGCCACGTACGGCGTCTCGGCGACCGCACTGGCCGTGGCCGCCGCGCTCGGCACCCTGGTCACCGGCCTGGCACAACAGGGAATCGGCAGGCTGCTGGACCGCTTCGGTCCCAAGGTCGTGCTGACCGGCGGGCTCACCCTGATCTCGAGCAGCTATGTGGTGCTGGCCGGTGTCACCACGACCTGGCAGTTCGTCGCCGCCTACATGGTGCTGGGCGGACTCGGCTTCGCGTCGGCGTCGACACTCACCGTGACGACCCTGCTCGGTCGGGCCCACGGCCCCCAGGCCGGACCCGCGATGGCCAGGGCCGCGATCGGCATCAACCTGGGTCAGCTGATCACCCCGTGGGCGGCGACAGCGCTGTTCGAACCGATCGGTGTGCGAGCCACCTTCGCGCTGCTCGGGGTGATCGGATTGGCCGCGACCGCCGTGCTGTGGCTGCTGCTGCCCGCCGACCAGCAGGCACCGTCGGTCCAGGGCGCGGGCGAGTCGTTGGCACATCGATGGAAAGTACTGGTGTCGTTCGGTTTACACGCGGCGACGCTCTACGTGGTGGTGCTGATGCTGCCCAAGCACGCGGTGGATCAGGGCTGGTCGGTCACCGGGGCGGGCCGGCTGGTGGCGCTGGCCGCACTCGCGGCCGGGATCACCTCCGCGGTGATGGTGCGGCTGCTGCGCCACTACTCGCCCGAAACCCTGCTGCGGGCGCTGTATTCGGTGCGACTGGCCGCCCTGCTGCCCGCCGTGTTCGTGCCGGGACCACAGGTGCTGATCGTGGTGGCCGTGCTGTTCGGCATCGCCTCGTTCCCGGTCATCCCGCTCACCATGGCGATCCTGTCGCGTGGCCTCGACCCGACCCGAATGGGCCGCACATTGGCTCCCGCCTGGGTGATCCACCAGCTCGCCGCCGCGGCGGGCCTCGGCGTGGCCACCGTCATCCACGCCGCCACCGACAGCTATCGCGGTTACTTCGCGCTCGGCGTCGCGTGCACCGTCGCCGCCGCCCTACTGCTCGCCCCGGTCCGCACCCGCGAACCGGCCGCCGTCTGACAACCAACCGTAGAACCCACTGAGAAAGCGAGATTCACGATGAGCGCGATCCACCACAACACCGCCGACATCCAGGGCCAGTCGATCTTCTATCGCGAGGCGGGCGACCCGGCCAAGCCCACTGTCGTGCTGCTGCACGGCTTTCCGACGAGCTCGGCGATGTTCCGCAACCTGATTCCCGCCCTTGCCGCGGACTACCACGTGATCGCCCCCGACCACCTCGGCTTCGGCCAGTCCTCGATGCCGGCGGTCGACGAATTCGACTACACCTTCGACAATCTCACCGAACTCACCCTGGCACTGCTCGATTCGCTCGGCGTGCAGCGGTTCGCGATCTACATCCAGGACTACGGCGCCCCCATCGGCCTGCGCATCGCCTCGCGCCACCCCGAACGGGTCACCGCGATCATCACCCAGAGCGGCAACGCCTACCTCGAGGGCTTCACCCCGTTCTGGGAGGTGCTCTTCGCACACGCGAACGACCGCGCCACCCACGAACCCGAGGTACGCAAACTGCTCGAACTCGACGCCACGACATGGCAGTACACCCACGGTGTTCCGGCCGACCGGCTCGCCCTGGTCAGCCCCGACACCTGGACCCTCGACCAGACCTACCTGGATCGTCCCGGCAACAAGGAGATCCAGCTGCAACTGTTCTTCGACTACAAGAACAACCTGGACGGCTACCCCGCCTTCCAGAAGTACTTCGCCGAGCACCGCCCGCCCACGCTGATCGCCTGGGGCGAACACGACGAGATCTTCGGCCCCGACGGCGCCCGCGCCTACCTGCGCGATCTCCCCGACGCCGAACTGCACCTGCTCGATGCCGGGCACTTCGCGCTGGAAACCCACGGTCCCGAGATCGCCGCCCTGATCCGCGACTTCCTCGCCCGCGCACTGAGCTGAGATCGGTGGACGGCTGGGTGCGCGCGCCCAGCCGTCCGGGCCGTCCATGATCATCGAGTAACCTGGTCGGCGGCTTATCGGCCGCGTCAGGGCTGTCGGTGTATCGGGGGAGAACTTGCAGACACGTAGTGCACTGGTGATCGTGGCAACCTGCCTGGCGTTGACCGCGTGTGCAAGCGACGACGCTTCGGTGGACTCGGTCGCGGGCGCCACGGCCGCCGGGTTCTACGACCCGAGCCCGGAATCGATTCCCGGGCGGCACGGTTCGGTGATCCGCTCGCAGCCGCTGACCGGCGCTCGAGCCGTGCCCGGCGCCCGCAACCATCTGACGCTGTACCGCTCGGTCGACGCGCACGGCGCGCCCGTCGCGGTCTCGGGGACGCTCGCCGTGCCCGAAGGTACGCCGCCGCCGGGTGGGTGGCCGCTCATCTCGTGGGCGCCGGGTACCACCGGCGTCGCCGACGTCTGCGCTCCTTCGCGTACCGAGGGTTCCTCGCCGAGCGCGCAGGAGCAGGCCCGCTGGGTGGCCGAGGGTTACGCGATCGCCAAGACCGACTACCAGGGCCTGGGCACGCCCGGCGGGCACGGCTACCTGATCGGTGACACCGAACAGCGAGCGATGGCCGACCTCGCCACCGCCGCCCGCGAAGTCGACGACTCGGTCGGGTCGCGCTGGGTGGCGATGGGCCACTCGCAAGGCGGGCACGCCGCACTGTTCGCCGCCGGGGCGGCCGCGGCGTGGGCACCGGATTCGGAGCTGCTCGGCGCGGTCGCGCTGGCGCCGGCCTCCCACCTCGGTGAGCAGGTGCGGATGGCGAAATGGTCGGTGTCGAACCCGCTGGGCTCCCTCGGCACCGGCGACGTGGCGGTCTACTTGCCGCTGCTGGTGCGCGGCGCGCAGACGGTCACCGATCTCGACCCGGCGCGCTTCCTCACCGACCGCGCGAACGCACTGTTACCGATGGCCGACTCGGCGTGCACGGGCGAGTTGCGCGAGCAGGACAACTGGGGTGGTCTCTCGCCGCGAGAGGTGTTCACCGAGGACGGCGACCTGTCGGCCCTGCTGCGCGTACTCGACGACAACGACCCGAGCGGACTGCGTTTCACCGCGCCGGTACTGGTCCTACAGGGTCGCTCCGACCGCACCGTCCCGTTGAAGGCCACCGACGCGATGGTCGCCGAACAACAGCTGCACGGCCAGTCAGTCGACTACCGAAAATACGACGATGTCGGCCACAGCGACATCGTCTCCGCTTCCTTCGCCGACGCCCTCGCGTGGGTGGACAGCCGCTTCGGCATCACCGGCTGATCGATCGCGCTTCGTGGGGGTTACGCCCAGAGCAGAAGAGGCGGGTGTGTCGGCGGTGGCGTACTTACTCTCGGAGTATGGGCGAGCACAACGGGTTGCGGGTGATTCCAGGCGGGCGCGATGCACAGCAGTCGCGGCCCGAACCACTCTGGCGGGAAGCGCTGGGTGCGCGACTGCGTGCGCTGCGGCTGGAACAGCAGGGCACGCTCGTCGACACCGCGGGTCGTGCGGGCATCTCGCCGCAATACCTGTCCGAGGTCGAACGCGGCCGCAAGGAACCCTCCAGCGAGATGATCGCCGCCCTGGCCGGTGCGCTGGGAACATCGCTGGGTGAACTCGTCGGCCAGGTAGCCGAAGCGATGCGCCGGCACGCGCTCGTGCCCGCGCGCGCGGTCGTGCTGGGCGGGCAGCGCCGGATCGCCCCGGCACATTCCACACCCACCATCGCACCCAACGCCGTGCTGCTGGCCGCCTGACCCGCACCCCGCCTGCGCCCGGGTCCCACTCGAGGTCCGTCCTCCGCGCACCGCCGGGGCTGAACGACTGCCGGCAGCGCGCAATCCCCACCCATAGCGCTGAACCCCCACGAATTCAGAACTCGATGGCCCGGGCCTGAAAATGGCACCGTTGTTGTCCGCGTGGGCCGGGGCACTGGTCGCCGTCGCCGTGTGGCCGGGTATTGGTCGGCGCTCAGGCTGTTCGGGCGGCGGCGATCTGGCTGCGGAGCAGGTCGACGATCGCGCTGACCGGGAGTTCCGGGTCGATCGCGCGCTGCACGCCGAGGCCGATGCCGAGTGAGAGTAGTTGCAGGGCGGTGTCTTCGGCCGGCATCGCCAGCTCGAGGCCCAGCTGGCTGGCCTGGGTCCGAATCACCGTGGCGAGCATCGCGGTGAGTGTCGCGCGGCGCTGGGCGAGTTCGGTGCGGACCTCGGGCAGGTGCCGGGTGCTCGTCGCGAACTCGACTTCCAGCGCGGTCCAGCCGACATCGCCGATGTTCGCGTCGGCCCAGCGCGCGAACCCTTCGATCCGTTCGGTCATGGTGTCGTGCGACAGCATCGCGTCGACCAGTGACTCTGCGCGCTCGACATGTACGACGTCGAGGACGGCGAGGCCCAGTTCGTGCTTGGTCGCGAAGTTTGAGTACACCGCGCCTTTGGAGAAACCCGCTTCGGTGGCCACTTTTTCCAGCGAGGTCACGTTGTAGCCGTCGGCGAGGAACAGCCGCTTGGCGGTCTCGACCAGTCGCTCGCGGGTGCGCGCGTGCGATTCCTTGCGGGTCATCCTGGCCATGTACCGAAGTTTAGCAATAGGGCTACCGCTGGAATCCGAATACCGTTAGTCTTTGAAATATGACTACTCGACGTGGCCTGGCCATCGGCTGCGGTGGCCTGCTCGGCTTCGCCTGGACCGCCGTGGCCCTCGATGCCGTGGAACGCGCCATGAACTGGGACACCCGCACCGCCGACGTGCTGATCGGCACGTCCGCCGGCGCGGAACTCGTGGCTGCGCTCGGCTCCGGCCGCACCCCCGCCGACCTGCTCGCCGCCCTCGACGGCGCTCCCGGCGCCGACCCGGTCCTGGCCCGGCACATAGCTGTCGACCCGGGCAGATTCCCGCCGCTGCCCGGGCTCGGACTCCCCGCCCTCGGCCTGATCGGCGCGGGTCTGCGCACCCGTTCGCCCTACACCGCGCTGGCCGGACTCCTGCCCCGCGGCCGCGGCGACGCCGACTGGCTGCGCTCCTACGGCCGCTCCTTGGCCGACCCCAGCGGCTGGGTGAGTCACCCCGCGACGTGGGTGGTCGGCGCCGACGCCGCCACGGGCGAGCGAGTGATCTTCGGGCCGGACGAATCCGGCAACGGCACCGGGTCGACCGCAGAGTCGGCCGGTACTGCGGTGTCCGGGCTGCCGGTCGACGCTGCGGAAGGTGAGAAGTCGCCCGGTACGTCGGCGGGATCGTCGGCCGGTGCCGGCTCATCACGGGAGCCGGTCACAGTGCCGACGAACCGGGCCGAGGCGGGAGCGGTGGACCTGGGTGACGCGATCGCGGCGTCCTGGGCGATCCCCGGCTGGTTCCCGCCCGTGCCGATCGGTCCGAGGTACTACGTGGACGGTGGTTCGGTGTCGTCGGTGTCGGCCGACCTGCTGGCGCCACTCGAACTCGACGAGGTGGTCGTGATCGCACCGATGACCTCGGCGGGCGGCGCACCCGCCACCGGCCTGGACCGGATCGAACGCCTGCTGCGCGCGCAGATGACTCGCGGCCTCGACCGCGAAGTGGCCCTGCTGCGCGCCGCGGGCACCCGCGTGATCCGCGTCGAGCCCGGCCCCCGAGAGCTCGCCGCCATGGGCCCGAACTTCATGGACAGCACCCGCCGCCCGGCGACCCTGGCGGCGGCCCGCGCGCACCTGCCCGCCCGGGTCACCGCGGCGATCCGCGCCGCCGATCTCGCGCAAGGCAGCGTGTGAGCGCGGTTCCGGTTCGCGCACAACGATCTTCGTTCGAAGGAGTACCTGTATGAGTCAGCACCACGAGGTGGTCGTCATCGGCGCCGGGATCTCCGGCATCGGTGCCGCGATCAAACTGGCCGAGGCCGGCGTCGACGATGTGGTGATCGTGGAGAAGGCCCACGCGTTCGGCGGTACCTGGCGGGCCAACACGTACCCGGGCTGCGCGTGCGACGTCCCCTCCGGCCTGTACTCGTTCTCCTTCGCCCCGAACAGTGAATGGTCGCGGCTGTTCGCGACCCAGCCCGAGATCCTCGACTACGTCGACCGGGTGGCCCGCGAGCACGGTCTGGCCGAACGGACCCGGTTCGGGGTGGCGGTGCTCGGCGCGCGCTGGGACGAGCCGAACCGATGCTGGCGGCTCGAGACCGACGCGGGCGAACTGACGGCGAACTTCCTGGTGTCGGCGGCGGGACCGTGGAACGAGCCGCGCGTCCCCGACATCCCTGGCCTGACCGAATTCCCCGGCGAGGTGTTCCATTCCGCGCGCTGGAACCACGACTTCGACCTGCGTGGTCAGCGGGTCGCGGTGGTCGGTACCGGAGCTTCGGCGGTGCAGTTCGTGCCGATGATCCAGCCCGAGGTCACCGAACTGCACCTGTTCCAGCGCACCGCGCAGTGGGTGCTGCCCAAACTCGATCACCGGGTGCCTGCCGTGGAGAAACAGCTGATGCGCCGGATACCGTTCGCACACAAGGCATTGCGTTCGATCGAATACGCGCTGATGGAAGGCCTCGGTGTCGCCTTCCGGCACCCGCGGCCACTGATGCAGACCGTGCAGGCCGTGGGTTCGGCGTATCTGCGGGCGGCGGTGCGTGATCCACACCTGCGAGCCGAGCTCACCCCGGACTATCTGCTCGGCTGCAAGCGGATTCTGTTCTCCAACAGCTATCTCCAATCCCTCACCAAGCCGAACGTGGACGTGCACGCCACCGCCGTCGCCGAATTCCGTGGCAGCACGGTGGTCGGCGCCGACGGCAGTACCGCCGAGGTCGACGCCGTGATCCTCGGCACCGGTTTCCACATCCTCGACACCCCGCTGGCCGACATCGTGCGCGGCGTCGACGGCCGTTCGATGGCCGAGCACTGGCAGGGCTCACCCGAGGCCTACCTCGGTACCGTCACCACCGGTTTCCCGAACGCGTTCACCGTGCTCGGCCCCAGCCTGGGCACCGGGCACTCCTCGGCTTTCGCGATTCTGGAAGCCCAGGTCGACTACCTGGTATCGGCGATCACCGGCGCGCGCCGTGCGGGGTGGGCGGTGCTGGACGTGCGCCCGGAGGTGCAGGCGCGCTACGTCGAGCAGGTGCAGCACGCGCTCACCGGGACCGTGTACAACGCGGGCGGCTGCCAGAGCTACTACCTGGATGCCAACGGCCGCAACAGTTTCAGCTGGCCGTGGTCCACCGGCGAGCTGACCAGCCGGGTCAGTTCCTTCGACCCCGCCGACTTCACCATCACCCACGAAGCCGCGGTGCTCGCGTGAGCCGCCCGGGCAGACGCAGCACGGGCCGTCCAACGGGCGAGACCGCACCGGCCGAGACGGCCGACCGCCTGGGCGCACGATACCGACGAGAGGGCACGACATGAGCTACCCAAGGATCGACCTCGATGGCGCACTGATCGCCATCACCGGCGCCGCCCGCGGCATCGGCCTCGCCACCGCCACCGCATTCGTCGAAGCCGGTGCGTACGTCGCCCTCGGTGACCTCGACGAAGCACTCGCGGTGCAGGCCGCCGCCGAACTGGGCGACCGGGCGATGGGCCACGCGCTCGACGTCTCCGACAAATCCTCCTACGCAACCTTTCTCGACGCGGTCACGCAGTGGCGTGGCCCGCTCGACGTGCTGGTGAACAACGCCGGCGTGATGCCCAACGGCCCGTTCCTCGACCAATCCGACCGCATCGACCAGCTCACCATGGACGTCAATGTCTACGGTGTCATCCACGGCATGCGCCTGGCGCTGCCCGGCATGGTCGAGCGCGGACGCGGTCACGTGGTGAACGTGGCGTCGCTGGCGGGGAAGTTCCCGCTCAAAGGACTGGCCGTCTACAACGCCAGCAAGTTCGCGGTGGTCGGGCTGACCGCGGCGACGCGCCTCGAGATGGACGGCACCGGGGTCAGCGTCAGCACGGTGCTGCCCTCGGCGGTGCGCACCGAACTCAGCTCCGGCATCGACGTGGGAATCCTGCCCACGGTCGAGCCCGAAGACATCGCCGCCGCGGTGGTCCGCACGGTCGAGACCAGGGCTGCCGAGACCGCTGTCCCCGGATATGTCGGCGTGCTGGCGAATGCTTCGGGGCTCGTGCCGGAGGCGGTGATGCGGGCTGTCCGCAAACTCGCCCACGACGATGCCGCCATCGCTCGCGTGGACGACAACGTCCGCCGGGTCTATTTGAACCGCATCGAGAAGCAGTGAGCGCGATGTAGTTCCGCTACGACTCAGCGTGTCCGCCGTGGGATTGTGCGTATGCGGGCGCCCTGGGGTGTGATCGGCCGGCTCATCGGGTGGCCGGCCGATCACTCCCGTTCGCGCAGGACCTGATCGACCAACCCGTATTCCAGCGCCGCATCGGCGGTGAACACCCGGTCACGGTCGGTGTCGCGGCGCAGGGTTTCCGGGGTCTGGCCGGTGTGTTCGGACAGAATCGCCTCGATCGCCGCACGCATCCGCACGATCTCGTCGGCCTGCAGAATCAGATCCGGGATGGTGCCCTGACCGCGAGTCGCGGGCTGGTGCAGCACGATTCGCGTGTGCGGCAGCATCGAGCGACGGCCCGCCGCGCCCCCGGCGAGCAGCACCGCGCCGACCGCGATGGCCTGCCCGACGCAGGTGGTGTGCACCGGCGCCTTGATGAACCGCATGGTGTCGTACACCGCGAGCATGGCCGACAGGTCGCCGCCTTCGCAGTTGATGTAGAGACTGATCGGCTGCCCCGGGCTGTCGGACTCCAGGTGCAGCAACTGGGCGATGAGCGCGTTGGCGACCCCGGAATCGATGGCCGTACCCAGGTAGACGATCCGCTCGCTGAGCAGATGTGAGTAGATGTCGGTGATCCGCTCACCGCCACCGCGGTGCTGGGACACGACATTCGGGATGGTGTAGGTCATGGTGTTGGCCCGCCTCTCGGTGTTTTCGGCCTGCTTCGCCTGCCGCCCGGCCGGTGCCGAGGGCGAGCGGATGTGTGGGTCATACGTGCGCGTTCCGTGGCTCTCACCGGCCGGACCGCGAGCGGGTCACGAGGTGATGCCGATGCGGTGGCGTTGGGGAATGACCTGGTCGAAGGACTCGACGATGTGGTCGATGAACCCGTACTCGCGCGCCTGGGGTGCGGTGAACCAGCGGTCGCGCAACGAATCCTCGTAGACCCGGTCGAACGGCTGACCGGTGTCGGCGGCGATGAGCCCGAGTACGGTGTCGACCGTGTAGCGCAGATCGTCGGCCTGCACCTCCACCTCCACGGCGCTACCGCCGATGCCCGCCGAACCCTGGTGCATGAGTACGCGGGCGTGCGGCAGGGCGTAGCGCTTGCCCGGGGCGCCGGACGAGAGCAGGAATTGCCCCGCGCTGCAGGCCAATCCGAGGGCGAGGGTCGACACCTCGCACGGGACCAGCCGCATCACGTCGCGGATCGCGAGCATCGAGGGCACCGAGCCGCCGGGGGAGTGGATCCACAGCGATACCCCCGCCTCGGGGCTCTGCGCGGCGAGGGTGAGCAATTGGGTGATGAGCAGGGTGCCGTTGTCGTCGTCGAGGGGGCCGTCGAGCACGAGGATCCGCCGCCCGAACAGTTGTTCGCGGACCCGCCAGCTGAACATCGGAGTCTTGTCGTCGTGTGCCATGGGTCCACGGTGCCCCGCGTCGGCCCGGTGGCGCCGCTCTTGCTGCCCCCAGCAGATCTGCTCTGAGCAGCGAGACGAACACGCAGCGTGCGCCGTAGGCACCCTCGACCCCGAGCAGCGCCGGTCCCGGATGCGACGGAGCCCGGTGCGCGAAGTCGCGACACCGGGCTCCGAGTTCGAACCAGTTACTTGGCGTCGAATTCCCTTGCACGCAGAGAGCGTTCGATGCCGGCCCGGCCCTCGGAGACCAGGCGGTACAGGGCGGGCGGGTGATCACCGGCCAGGAAGTCGTCGGCCTCGGCCATCGCTTCCTCGCTGATCGCCCAGTGCGGGTACAGGCCGACCACCACGGTCTGGGCGACCTCGCTCGAGCGGCGCTCCCACACGGCGGGAATCTCGGCGAAGTACTTGTCCACGTACGGCGCGAGCAGCGCACCCTGACCGGCGGGGGCGAACCCGCCGACGATGGCGCGGGCGGTGATGTTGGGCACCGAGTCGTCGCCCACCACGGTGTCCCAAGCCTGTGCCTTCACCTCGGCGATCGGGCGAGCGGTCGCCGCGGCAGCGGCCTGCCGCTTGCCCGCCGCGGTCGGGTCGCGCCGCAGCTCGGCGTCGATGGTGGGGGTGGTGAGGCCCTCGGCGTCGACCAGGCCGGCGGCGGCGAGCGCGGTGATGACCCGCCAGCGCAGGTCGGTGTCGACGGTGAGGCCGGCGAGGCCGGCCGTGGCCGGGTCGCCGTCGAGCAGCTGGGCCAACACGTCGGTGTGGCGGGTTTCGAGCTTCGCCCCGGTCAGCGCGTTGACGAAGGCCAGCTGGTGATCCGAGCCGGCCTCGGCCGCGCGAGCCAGTTCGAGCAGCCGGTCGGCGAAGCCGGGCCAGCCCTGCTGCTCGGCCCACCCCGGGTCGGCGTAGCTGGAGATGGCGGTGGCGGTCTGCATGAGCAGCCGCTGGACCACGCCGATCTCGGATTCGCTGCCGATGCCGCGCTGGACGAGGGCCACGAAGTCGCGAGCTCGCATCTCGGCCTGCCGGGTCATCTCCCAGGCCGCCGACCAGGCCAGGGTGCGCGGCAGCGATTCGGCGATGTCACCGACGCGCTGCACGGCCACCTCGAGCGAATCGGGATCGAGGCGCAGCGAGCAGTAGGTGAGGTCGTCGTCGTTGACCAGCACCAGCGCACCGCGCGGCACACCGACCAGCTCGGGCACCTCGGTTCGCGCGGCGGCGTCGAGGTCGAGTTCGACCCGGGTGGTGCGTACCAGCTTCCCGTCGACATCGTCGTAGACACCGACCGCGATCCGGTGCACCCGGAACTCGCCCGCACCCGGTGCGGCGCCTTCCTGCACCACCGCGAAATCCGAGAACGTGCCGTCGGCGCCGACGGTGAACTCCGGGCGCAGGGTGTTGAGGCCGGTGGTCTTGAGCCACTGCGCGCCCCAATCCGACAGGTCACGCCCCGACGCCTGCTCCAGCGCGGCCAGCAGATCGTCGAAAGTGGCGTTGCCGTAGGCATGCTCGGCGAAATAGTCACGCAACCCGGCCAGGAACGGCTGCAGTCCCACATAGGCGACGAGCTGCTTGAGCACCGAGGCGCCCTTGGCGTAGGTGATGCCGTCGAAGTTCACCTCCACCGCGTGCAGGTCGGGGATGTCGGCGGCAATCGGGTGAGTGGAGGGCAGCTGATCCTGGCGGTAGGCCCAGGACTTCTCCACATTCGCGAAAGTGGTCCAGGCGCTGATGTATTCGGTGGCCTCGGCCTGACACAGCACCGAGGCGAAGGTCGCGAACGACTCGTTCAACCACAGGTCGTCCCACCAGCGCATGGTGACCAGGTCGCCGAACCACATGTGGGCCATCTCGTGCAGCACGGTCTCGGCACGCCGCTCGTAGGAGGCCCGGGTCACCTTGGACCGGAACACGTAGTCCTCGAGGAAGGTGACCGCGCCGGCGTTCTCCATCGCGCCCGCGTTGAACTCCGGGACGAACAGCTGGTCGTACTTGCCGAAGGCGTACGGCACGCCGAAGTTCTCGTGGTAGAACTCGAAACCCTGCTTGGTCTCGGTGAACAGGCGGTCGGCATCCATGTGCGCGGCCAGGGACGCTCGGCAGTAGAGCCCCAGCGGGATCGTGCCGTGCGGGTCCACGAAGGAGTCGGACCACTTCGCGTACGGGCCCGCGATCATGGCGACCAGATAGGTGCTCATCCGCGGCGTGGTGGCGAAGGTGTGGCGCACGACCGCGCCGATCTTCTTTTGCTCGATGTCGGCGCCGTTGGAGATCACCGCCCAATCGCTCGGCGCGGTGGCCACGATGTCGAAGGTGGCCTTGAGGTCGGGCTGATCGAAGCACGCGAACATCCGCTTGGCGTCGGCGGTTTCGAACTGCGAGTACAGGTACACCTTGTCGTCGGCCGGGTCGACGAACCGGTGCAGGCCCTCACCGGTGTGCGAGTACTCGCAGTCGGCTTCGATCACCAGTTCGTTGTGCTCGGCCACGGCGGGCAGTGCGATCCCGGTGGATTCGTCGTAGCCGCTGATGTCGATCGGATCACCGTTGAGCACGGCCGAACGCACCTGCGCAGCGACCAGGTCGATGTAGGTGGCGGCCCCGGGGGTGGCGGTGAAGGTGACGGTGGTCTTGGAGCCGAAGGTGTCCGACACCTCCGAACCTGCGCCACGCGGCTGGTCGGTGAGGTCGAGTTCGATCCGGTAGTTCTGCACGGCCACGATGGCCGCGCGTTCGACCGCCTGGTCGCGGGTGAGGTTCGGGGCGGACATTGATCTCCTTCGTCGTCGACGAACAGGGCACGGTTGCGCTCCGACCGGGCCGGTGCGCACATGCGTCCACAATGCCACTTGCCGTGCACCGCCCGCGCACAGGTTTCCGGGCCGTGATTCCCGCCGGTGCCGGGCGTGGCGCTGATCCGAAGAATTGATGTAGCCGTGCATCCCGGGACACGCCGTTGCCCGGGCCTCGACCGTGTCTTCCGCCGACCTCGGCCGTGGCATCCGGGGCACGACCGGACCGGGCTGCCGCACGCCTCCTCGGCACCCCCGCTCCCGTCGCGGCGACCAGCCGGAATCCGGTGTACATGGCGGCCGGTACAGTCGCTACATATTCGTAGGTATGGAACCCCTGGATTCGGAGGCTCGACGTTGAAGCATGTGCACGCGGGGAAAGTTCGTGACCTCTACGAGGACGGCGACACCCTGCTGCTCGTCGCGTCGGACCGGGTCTCGGTTTACGACGTGGTGCTGCCGACGCCGATCCCGGGCAAGGGTGCGCTGCTGACCCAGCTGTCGAACTGGTGGTTCGAGTACTTCACCGGCATCCCGAACCACGTGGTCTCGGCCACCGAGGTGCCCGCGGAGTTCGCGGGCCGCGGTATTCGGGTGAAGCCGCTGCAGATGGTGCAGGTGGAGTGCATCGCGCGCGGGTACCTCACCGGGTCCGGGCTCAAGGAATATCAGCAGTCGGGGACGGTGTCGGGGATCGCCCTGCCGTCCGGTCTGCGCGACGGTGACAAGCTGCCCGAGCCGATTTTCACGCCGTCGACCAAGGCCAGTGAAGGTCACGACGAGGCGATCAGCTTCGCCGATGTGGTGAACCAGGAGGGCCGGGAGGTCGCCGAGAAGCTGCGCGATCTGACCCTCGAGATCTACTCGCGGGGCGCCGAGCATGCCGCGCGCGCCGGTGTGATCGTGGCCGACACCAAGGTCGAGTTCGGTTGGGACGGTAGCGTGCTCACCCTCGGCGATGAGGTCCTCACCTCCGACTCCTCCCGTTTCTGGCCCGCCGACGACTGGGCGCCGGGCCGGGCCCAGAGCTCCTTCGACAAGCAGTTCGTGCGCGACTGGTCGACCTCCACCGGCTGGAACAAGGAGTACCCGGGCCCGGAGATCCCCGCCGACGTGGTCGAGGCGACGCGGCGCAAGTACGAAGAGGCCTACGAACGCATCACCGGCCGGAAATGGGCCGGGATCCCGGCCTGAACCGTGTCGGTGCCGCTCGAGGTGTGGGCGTCACAGCACCTCGCCCGGCACGGGCGGGCCGGGCGGCGCGCTCCGGTATCAGTGCACGGGTGCGTCGACACCTTTGACCTCGCAGATGTGCTGCATGTTGTCCCTGCCCCACTCGCCGAGCATGACCAGTGCCGCGTTGAGTGAGGCCCCTCGTTCGGTGAGTGCGTACTCCACCTTCGGCGGAACCTGCGCGTAGACCTCGCGGCTGATGATGCCGTCGTGTTCGAGCTCGCGCAGTTGCTGGATCAGCATCTTCTCCGTCACGCCGGGGACCAGGCGTTTCAGATTGCCGAAGCGCTGGGTTCCGGTGGACAAGGCCCACAGGATGAGCGCTTTCCATTTGCCGCCGACGACGTCGAGTGCGGCATCGATACCGCAGGAATACGGGCGTTCTCGCTGCTTCATGCTCGCCTTACTTACTTTTTGGTGAGTATTGCACTTCATAGTCGGTACTTGTGAAGTCCAGCGTAACCCACAAATCTAGAAGGGTGTTGCCGATCGGTGACGAACACTTTCAAACAAGGGGAGTCATGACCAATATGGCGACAGCACAACAAGTTTCGTTGATCGGACTGGGCGCGATGGGTACCGCGCTGGCGAAGGCGTTGCTGGCGGGCGGCCATGAGGTGACCGTCTGGAACCGCACCCCGGCGCGGGCCGACGCGTTGGTGGCCGATGGCGCGAAGGTGGCGGCGAGCTCCGCGGAGGCGATGGCGGCGGCCGACCTGGTGATCTTGTGCGTGCTCGATGATGCCGCGGTGCGTGAACACGTCGAACCCGCGGCCACCGGGCTGCGGGGGAGCACCGTGGTGAACCTGACGACCACCACGCCCGAACAGGCGCGGGCGCTGGGTACTTGGGCTGCGGCCCGGGGCATCGACGTGCTCGACGGCGGCATCATGGCGGTGCCCGAGATGGTGGGGGGACCCGATGCCTTCGTTCTCTACAGCGGTGCGGCCGCGGCGTTCGAGCGCTACCGGTCGGTGTTGGAACTGTTCGGCCGGGCCGAGTACGTCGGCGAGGATCTCGGCGCCGCGGCCATGTACGACGTGTCGATCCTCGGCGGTATGTACGCCATGTTCGCCGCGTTCGAGCAGGGGGGTGCGATGGTCCGTAGCACCGGCGGCTCGGCGGCGCGCCTGGCCGAGCTGATGACGCCGTTCCTGCACGCCATGGCCACACTGCTCGCCACGCAAGCACCGGGCATCGACACCCCCGCCGATTTCGTCCAGGTCCAGAGCGACGAGTTCACCGCCGCGGCCATCGACCTGATCGACCGGGCGGCGACCGAGTCCGGTACGTCCACCGAGCTCTACGGTGTGCTGCGCCGTACGCTCACCGGACTCTGAACCTGATCCGCGCCGCTGCCGGATTCCGGCGTGTCGATGGGGCCGACGTGGTCCGGCCGACCGGAGAGCCAACCGGTCGGCTGGACCAGCGGTTCAGGCGGCGACGCGGCTCGCGGTGAGCAGTGCGTCCACGAAGCCGTCGGCTTTCGCCTCGAAGGCGGCGTAGTGAGCTGTGCGCGCCTCGCCGCTGATCGCCTCGCCGATCACGAGATTGCCTTCGGGGTCGATGCTTTGGGGCTGCTCCTCGGCGTCGGGCAGCAGGCCGACGTGGGAGTCCGCGAAACCGCTGTAGTAGGCAATGCCTTCGTTGAGCTGGGCTTCCAGTACCTGCTGCATGCCTGCGATGATCTCGTCATCGGCGGCCGCACCGGCCAAGCCGAGCCACAGGACACGCTTGCCGGCCAGTCGTGGCTTACTGCGGCCGTAGGCGAAACCGTAGTTCCAGACGTTGTCGATCCATCCCTTGAGTATTGCGGGCACGCTCTGCCAGTAGACCGGGAACACCACGACCACGACCTCGGCCGCCAGCAGCCGCCGCATGTGCGCCTCGGTCTCGGGGGAGTAGATTTTGTCGCGATTGTCCCAGTCGGGCTGGTCGGCCACGGTCATCCGGGGATCGAAGTTCTCGCGGTACAGGTCGAGATAGTCGATCGCGTATCCGGCGGTGGTGAGGCGGTCCACGGTGCGGGCGGCGATGTGGGCCGACAGCGAATCGGCACGATGGTGGGCGAGCACCACCATCGCCCGGCGCGCGCCTGAACCGCCGCCGGTCGGCCCCGCCCCGGAGGGGAGGATGTCCGGCCCCGCCGCATCGCCGGCATGAGGTGTGGTTGCTCCGGTGCTCGACCCGGTCGGCGCGGTGCGGGCAGCGTTCGATGCTGTTGCGGCAGCCGCGGATTCGGCGGTGGGGCCAGGTGTGGGTGTGTTGTGCGTGATCGTGGGGCCCGTTGCGGGTGTGGGGTGCGCGATGCTGGGGCGGGTGGTGTCGGAGGCGGTGGGCGACTTCGGCATGGTGGGCTCCCTGGTCGGATCGTTGGGCGAGCTGTGTGGCCCGCCCATTGAGTCAACCGCGGAAGGCGTGGACGATCTATGGTTGATCATCTCCGGTCGATAGGAATTCGTCTACGGTGGTGGGATGGATCCGTTGAGTTCGCTGCTGAGTGGAATTCGTGCCGAAGGGTCGGTGGTGGCGCATGCGGTGCTGCGCGCGCCGTGGACCATCCGGTTCGCCGATCGTGCCCCACTGATCCTGGTGACGGTGCTGCGCGGCGGCGGCACCCTGGTGCTCGCCGACGGGTCCCGGACCCCGTTGGTGGCCGGCAGTACGGCCATGGTGCAGGCGCAGGAGCCGTTCCACCTGGTCGACACCGTTGCCGCGCTCGAACCCGCCCCCACCGCCTACGAACTCTCCTGTTTCGTACCCGAGGGCTTCGGGCCGGTGGAATTCGCGTGTCCGACACCAGAAGTGATGTACCCGGCCGCGTCGGGCCAACTCGTGGCGGCGCACCTCGAACCGGTGGTCGACGCGCCGGGGGAGACCTCACTCATCGTCGGCGCCTACCGGGCTTCGGGCCGACGTCATGAACGGCTGTTGCGGGCGTTGCCGCCGGTGATGAGAGTCGACGACGACCCGGATGTGTGCGCGTGGCTGGAACAGACCGCCGCCGACGCGAGCCGCCACGGTGCGGGCTCGCAAGCCCTGATGGACCGGCTGCTGGACTGGGCGCTGGTCTGCACGTTGCGCACCTGGCTCGCCGAACAGCAGCATTGCGCACCCGCCTGGTACCGGGGAATGGCCGACCCGGTGGTGGGGCCCGCCCTGGAAGCCATCCACGACAAGCCGTTCCACCGATGGACCGTCGCGAGCCTGGCCACCGAAGCCGCGGTCTCGCGTGCCCTGTTCGCCCGGCGCTTCAATGAGGTGATGGGCGAGCCGCCGCTGGCCTACCTCACCGATTGGCGAATGGCCGAGGCCGAGGAACTGCTCGCCGATCCGGCGCACAGCGTCGCCCAAGTCGCGACCACCGTGGGCTATTCCGATGCGTTCGGTTTCAGCGCGGCGTTCAAACGCCTGCGCGGGCAGTCGCCGACCGAGTTCCGTACCGCGATCCGCGCAGCTACCTGAGTTCGAAAAGGCGGCCCCACAGAACTTGTTGCCCTGGGAAGCGGCCGGCACGATATGACCGGCGCTCATCGTCGGGCTGGTCGGGCTCGACTCGAGCAGTGTCGCGGGCGGCTACGTATGCGGGCAGGGGCGCGGTCGGATCATCCGGCTGATGGGCCTTCGCGGGCTGTCACGGTGCGGGATCGAGTATGGCGGTGAGTCTTTCGAGGAGCGGACGCTGACCGGCGACGAGCTTGTCGTAGGCCGGGCCGGGCTCGAACCAGGCGGCCCGATCGATCTCGGGGAACACACTCGTACGCCCCGAGCGCGGCGGCCATTCCATCTCGAAGGTGCCCGCCACGATGTCGGCCGGGTCGAGGTCGCCCTCCACAGCCCACGCCACCAGCGTCTTGCGTCTGCTTCCGCTGCCGTAGGCGACCTCGCCGAGTTCGGTCCAGGTGCCGTCGGGGACGGGCAGCCCGAGCTCCTCGGTGAATTCGCGTCGCGCGGCCTCGCGTGCCGATTCCTCGCCGATCAGATACTCGCCCTTCGGGATCGACCAGGCGGCGGTGTCCTTCTTCGCCCAGAACGGGCCGCCCATGTGCCCGAGCAGCACCTCGATCCGGCCCGCGTCACGCCGGTAGACCAGTACGCCGGCGCTGTAAACACCTGTCACCGGTCCGAGTCTGCCAGTTCGACGACGCGAGGCCGGGTTCAGCCGAGCGCGTCGCCGAATCGAGCGGGCAGCGGCAGCGAATTCGGCCCGGTCAGCGCCGGGCCGGGCCGTTCATCGCACGATCGAAGGCCGGCGTCGACGGTGTGGGCCGCACAGATCGGCGCCACGGTCGGCGAGTTCGAGCAGTGACCGCCTGCCGTCGGACCGGTCGGCGACGCGCCGCAGCAGTCCGGTGACCGCCAGCTGCACTTCGAATGACATCAGCTCTGTGCGGCGTCGATGTGGGCGGCGCGCAACAGCAGATAGTCGCGTTCGGGGATACTCGCGGTCCTTCTCGCGGCGCTGCGGTACTCGGCTACCGCGCTCCGGTGGTCACCGGCCATCTCGTGCAGGTGCGCGCGCACCGCGGCGAGCCGATGGCTGCGCGCCAACGGCTCGGCCACGGTCTCGGCCAGGGCCAGGCCGGCGGCGGGGCCGTGCACCATCGCCGTGGCCACCGCTCGGTTGAGGGTGAGCATGGGGTTGGGTGCGCGGCGCTCGAGCAGGGCGTAGAGCGCCACGATCGACGCCCAGTCGGTGTCCTCGAGCCGACCGGCCTGCGCGTGCAGACCCGCGACCGCCGCCTGGATCTGATATGGCCCCGACAGGCCGCCGGGCAGCGACGCGGTGAGCAGTCGCAGCCCCTCGGTGATCTGGGCGCGGTCCCACCGCGACCGGTCCTGTTCGGTGAGCGGGATCAACTCGCCGTGAACACCCGTGCGCGCCGCGCGTCGGGCGTCGGTGAGCAGCATCAACGCGAGCAGGCCGGCGACTTCGGTGTCCTCGGGCAGCAGTGTGCGCAACGCGCGGGTCAACCGGATCGCCTCGGTGGACAGGTCGGCGCGGCGCAGACCGGTGCCGGAGCTGCTGGTGTGGCCTTCGGTGAAGATCACGTACAGCACCTGCAGTACCGCACCCACCCGCGCGCTGTCGTGCGCACCGTCGGCGAACGGCCGCGGCGAGTCGGCCAGGCGTTTCTTGGCCCGGGAAATGCGCTGTGCCATCGTGGCTTCCGGAACCAGGAAGGCCGCGGCGATCTCGGCGGTGCTCAGGCCACCGACCGCACGTAAGGTCAGCGCCACCGCACCCGCCGGTGGCAGATCCGGATGACAGCACAGGAAGTACAGGTCGAGCGTGTCGTCGCGGGCGCTCGCCTCGGTGGTGACATCGCGTACGAAAACCGTGGTCTCCCTGCGCCTGCGTGCCACCTCCGCGCGCACGGCGTCGGCCATGCGCCGCTGGGCCACCTGGATCAACCAGCCGCGCGGATTCGCGGGCACACCCTCGGTGTCCCACTGGGTCGCCGCGGCGAGCAGGGCGTCCTGCACCGCGTCCTCGGCCAGATCGAAATCGCCGAAGCGGCGTACCAGCACGCCGAGGACCTGCGGCGCGAGTTCACGCAGCAGGTCCTCGGCGGGCGCGGTGCGGGTCACGACGCGGGCGCGCTCATCACCTGGCGCACCTGGATGTACTCGCCGATCGGCTGCCCGCCGGGGCCGGGAGCGGCCGAGGCCTGCGCGGCGATCTCGATCGCGCGTTCGTGCGAGTCGACGTCGATCATCCAGTATCCGGCCAGCAGTTCCTTGGTCTCGGGGAACGGCCCGTCGGTCACCACCGGCGCCGAACGGCCGTCGGACGACACGATCACGGCCTGGTCCGGGTCGGCGAGGCCCTGGGCGTCGACGAGTTCGCCGGAGGCGGCGAGCTGTTCGCCGAGCGCGCGCTGGAAGTCGATGTGCGCGGCGATGTCCTCGGGGGCCCACTCGGGCAGCGGGGTGGTGCAGTTCGCGGCGGCGGAGTAGGTCTTGACCAGCATGTACTTCATGGCGATGCTCCTGTTTTCGGTGCACCCGGCGGGTGCGCTCGACTGTTGGTCGGAGCCGAAGCGTCACATTCGACAGACCCGGCCCACCGATATTGTGTGAACTGGATCACAATTTCTGATCGGTGTCGCCTAAGCGTTCCGGGTCGACCGGTTCGCCCGACAAGATCAGTTCCTTGATCCGGTCGGTCACATCCCACACATTGACGTTCATCCCCGCCCGCACCCGATTCTGCGGATCGAGCCAGAACGCCACGAATTCGCGGCCGGCCACATCGCCGCGCACCACCACCCGCGCGTCGTCGCCGCGACCCACATAGCCGGTGTACTCCATACCGAGGTCGTACTGATCGCTGAAGAAATACGGCAGCCGGTCGTAGGCGGCCGGCTTGCCCAGCATGGTCTGCGCGGCGACCGCGGGCTGATTCAGCGCCGTGGCCCAGTGCTCCACGCGGACACGCCGGTCCAGCAGCGGATGCTGCTGCTCGGCGATGTCGCCCACCGCCACCACGTCCGCATCGCTGGTGCGCAACGCGGCGTCCACCAGCACGCCGCTGTCGGTCGCCAGCCCGGCGGCGACGGCCTCCTCGATGTTGGGTTGCGCACCCACCGCCACCAGAACCACCTCGGCGGGCACCACGGTTCCGTCACCGAGCTGCACGCCGGTCGCCACCCCATCGTCGGTGAGGATCAGCTCGACCTCCGTCGAGATCCGCAGGTCCACCCCGTGTTCGCGGTGCAACTCGGCGAACACCGCGCCCATCTCCGGACCCAGCACCGTGAGCAGTGGCAACTGCGCCGCCTCCACGATCGTCACCGCCATGTCGCGGGCGCGCGCCTGCGCGGCCACCTCTAGCCCGATCCACCCGCCGCCGATGATCACCAGCCGCCGATCAGGCCCGAGCACTTCCAACAGGGCGTCGGAATCGCCGATCGTGCGCAGCGTGTACACATTCGACGCGTCGGCACCGGGAATGTTCAAGGTGCGCGCCCGTGAGCCGGTGGCCAGGGCGAGTTTGTCGTAGGCCAGGGTGGAACCGTCGGGCAGGGTCACGGTCTTGGCGGCCACGTCGAACGCCGTGGCGGTGGTGCCCAGCCGCAGATCGATGTGGTGGTCGCGGTACCAGGCGGCCGGGTCGACGGTGAAATCCGGCAGCTGCTCGGTGCCCGCAAGATGCTGTTTGGACAGTGGCGGACGCTCATAGGGCAACTCGTCCTCGGCGGCCAGCAATGTCACCTGACCGTCGAAGTCGTTGGCGCGCAACGCTTCGGCGAGCTTGGCGCCACCGAGCCCACCGCCGATCACCACGAAATGCTGATTCGAGCTCATACACGGACTCCTTCTCGCGGACGACCCGGACAGACTCGCCGTCGAGCCTAGTGCCAGGTCCCGGCCGAGGGAACGAATCGCGCGGCGACGGGGTTGCACCAGGCAGCGGACCGATGGTCCGCGCCAGCCGACCCGAGAGGAAGACCTGTGAGCGATCAGGCCACCAAGGACGTCGTCGATTTCTGGTTCGATCCACTGTGCCCGTGGTGCTGGATCACTTCCCGCTGGATCCTGGAAGTCGAACAGGTCCGCGACATCGAGGTGCGCATGCACGTGATGAGCCTGGCGGTGCTCAACGAGGGCAACGACGACCTGCCCGAACAGTACGTCGAGCTGATGGCGGCGGGCTGGGGACCGGTGCGGGTCGCCATCGCCGCCGCCCAGAAATACGGCGACGAGATCCTCGCCCCGCTCTACACCGCGCTGGGCACCCGCATCCACGACCGCCGGGCCGAATACGAGCGGGCGAGCACCCAGGAAACCCTGACCGCCGTGATCGCCGACGCCCTCGCCGAACTGGACCTGCCCGCCGACCTCGCCGAGGCCGCCACCAGCACCGACTACGACGAGGCGCTGCGGGTGAGCCACCACGCGGGCATGGACGAGGTGGGCCCCGACGTCGGCACCCCGACCATCCACGTCAACGGTGTCGCGTTCTTCGGGCCGGTGCTCTCGCGGATTCCGCGCGGTGCCGACGCAGGCCGGATCTGGGACGGAGTGCTCGCGCTGGCCTCCTACCCGCACTTCTTCGAACTCAAGCGCACCCGCACCGAGGACCCGGTCTTCGACTGATCACCGTAGGGGTGCCCGCATCGGGCACCCCGCCTGATCAGACCGGCTTGGGCGGTACTGCGCGCGGCGCCGATTGCAGCGGGTAACCGCCCGGCGGCGGAATCATGCCGGGCCGGTGCGGGCGCGGGCGCCAGAACAACGGACCCGGTCTGCTGCGGTCACGCAACGCCCACATGCGCCAGGTGAGCACCGGATGGCTGGCCATCGCGTTGACCAGGAACACGAATCCGCCCCGTTCGAGCGCCGCGCGATCGGCCATCTCGTCGACACCGACATCGGTGTTGAGGTACTTGCCCGCCGCCAGGGTCGCCATCGCGCCGGGTGCACCGTGCGGGCGGTAACTGAAGCCGTGATTGTCGGCGGTGTACTCCTGGGCGCGGATCAGCGACGACCCGAGCAGCGGCAGCCACGGCACCACGAACATGCCCAGCTGGCGCCAGTACGACACGTGCCCCGCCGCGATATGGCCCACCTCGTGGCCGATGATGAAAGCGAGCGCATCGGGTTCGCGTGCGGCGCCACCGACTTCGAACAGGTCGCTGTAGACCACGACGAACCGGCGGAACCCGTGGCCGGAGGCGAACGCGTTGATCTGACCGTTGCCGAGGATCACATAGGCGTCCGGCGCCTTGCGCATCCCGAAATGCGCCGCCGCCTCCTGCACCATCCGGTACCCCTCGGGAAACTGGGTGGGCGACATCTTCACCCCGTTCACCCGCTGAGACGCGAAGTTCAGACCACGACCGGCCCACAACAACACCGGCGCGAACAACAGCAGCAGCACGTAAGGACTCGTCACCAACGAACCGGCCTGCTCCGCGCCGTTCTCGTCGACGACGGGCGCGGCGAACAATTCCAGCGTGATCAGCAGCAACGCCAGCAGGTACGCGACCGCGGTGACCATGATGACCACGATCAGCAACGGAATCTCCCACGGATGCCGGGCCGGGCGGTCCCACGGCATCAAGCCGCGCGGGCGATGGTGCGGCGGCACCGGCGGAGGGTAGCCGGGAGCGTACAGGCCGGGTCGTCCGCCGGTGTGCTCCGGTAGTGGACCTGCCGAATGCGGGGAATGCGGTTCGCGCGGGTGCATGAAACGACTCTAAGCGGGCCTGCGACAATCGCTGCCATGCGCGTTTACCTGGGTGCCGACCATGCCGGTTTCGAACTGAAGAATCACGTCAAGGCCCATCTGCAGGAGGCCGGACACGAGGTCGTCGATTGTGGCGCCCTCGAATACGACGCTCTCGACGACTACCCCGCCTTCTGCATCGAAGCCGCGCGGCGCACCGTCGCCGACCCGGGCTCGCTCGGGCTCGTCTTCGGCGGCAGCGGCAACGGCGAGCAGATCGCCGCCAACAAGGTCCCCGGCGCCCGCTGCGCCCTGGCCTGGAGCGTGGAGACCGCCAAGCTGGCCCGCGAACACAACAACGCCCAGCTGATCGGCATCGGCGGCCGCATGCACACCACCGAAGAGGCCCTCGCCATCGTGGACGCGTTCATCGCGCAGCCGTGGTCGGAAGAGGCGCGCCACCAGCGCCGCATCGACATCCTCGCCGAATACGAGAAGACCGGCCAAGCCCCCGAGTGCTGAGCTGATCCGCCTCTCCGCGTATTTTGGCCGGACCGAGGTGCGGGGTGAGTGGGGGAGGCGGCAAGCTTTGGGGGCGTGGTGAGTTGGCCCGTTCCCGGTGAGTTACCCATGTGCTCGCTGTTCCGCCTCGCCGCGTATTTTGGCCAGTCTCAGGTGTGGGGTTGGGTGAGCATGCGGCAAGCTTTTGGGAGCGTGGTGAGTTGGCCCGTTCCCGGTGAGTTACCCCATGTGCTCACCTGCTTCTCCGCGACTCTTGTCGAGGTTGTTGTTCGTGGGAGGTTTGTTCCTTGCCTGAAGGGCACACCCTGCATCGGATCGCTCGGCTGCATCAGGAGCGGTTCGCTGGTGCGGTCGTTCGGGTTTCGAGTCCGCAGGGGCGGTTCGTGCAGGGGGCCGCGCTGGTGGACGGGCGGGTGCTCGAGCGGGCCGAGGCTTATGGGAAGCATCTGCTGCATCACTATGCGTCGGGGGTGTCGGTGCATGTGCACCTCGGGCTGTACGGGACCTTCAGTGAGGTCGAGGGTTCGATGGGGGCGCCGGTCGGGCAGGTGCGGATGCGGATGCGCGGGACGGACTTCGGGACCGATCTGCGCGGGCCGACCGCCTGTGAGGTGCTGCTGCCGCCGGAGGTGGACGCGCTCACCGCTCGCCTGGGTGCCGACCCGCTGCGGCCCGACGCCGACCACGAACGCGCCGGTGCGCGAATCCGCCGCTCCCGCAGAGCCATCGGCGCGCTGCTGATGGATCAGGCGCTGATCGCCGGTGTCGGGAATGTGTACCGCGCGGAAGTCCTTTTCCGGCACGGCATCTCGCCTTACCGTCCGGGCACGTCACTGACGGCCGCCGAATGGGATGCCCTGTGGGCCGACCTGGTCGAGCTCATGCCGATCGGTGTCGAGACCGGCCGCATGCACGTCGTGCGCACCGAATACGACACGGGCGCACCGTCTTACGACAAGAACCGGCCACGCACCTACGTGTACCGCCGCCAGGGCGAACCCTGCCGTGTGTGCGCGACCCCCGTCGCCCACGCCACGATGGCGGCCCGAAACCTGTTCTGGTGCCCCACTTGCCAACCGGGCTGACCGGTTTTCGCTGTGCCATGATGAGGCGTGGATTTTCTAGGGGGACGTCCGGTCAGAACTGGCTATCACGGCGCCGAACGTGATGCTCGCTATCAGTCGCCGCGGCGACTGCGCAACGCAGTGGCCAACACCATCGATGTCGTGCTCGTCATGGGCTTGTTCGTGGGCGCGGTCCTGTACTTGGTCATCGCCACCCGGCTGCTCCTGGAGTACCCGTGGCTGCCCGCCGCGCTGAGCGTCGGGTTGTTCGCGCTCAATCTGGTCAACCTCGTGTGCCTGCCCAGCTGGGTGGGCGGCAGTGTGGGCCAACTGCTCACCGGTCTCGTACAGATCCGCGGCGCCGACGGCACCCGACCGAGCCTGCGCGAGACCGGCCGCGTCTACTTCCGGGACCGCAGGGTCTTCCGGATCGGTGGGGTGCACACGGCCGCACCCTGGATGGTCGTGGTCCGCAGGCAGGACACCGTCGAACCGATGGCTCCCCGGCGGGCCGAAGCCGATGCGCACACCACGGGTAGCTATCTCGAGCACTGAGCGCGGCCGAACATCGAAAACGCCTCGGCCACGGACGAATCCGTGACCGAGGCGTGCGTACAGCTCGACTGAGCCGGAACGCGAAGTGCAGGCTTCGCGATCCGACTCAGCCGGCGACCGCGGTTCCCAGTTCCGGGTCGCCCGATTCGGCGAGGGCGAAACGCCGCCCGCCCGCGGATTTCGCCGAGTACATCGCGCGGTCGGCGCGACGCAGCAGGTCGGTGAAATCGCACGTCTTTCCCGGTGGGCAGAAAGCGGTGCCCACACTGGCCGAAACCGGCACGGGGCCCGCGCTCGACCACACCGGGTCGCGCAGGGCGGCCACGACACGATGCGCCAGCTCGCCGAGGGTGTCGCGGCGGGGATTCGCCGCCACCACGAACTCGTCGCCGCCGTAACGGCAGATCACCGTGTCGGGCGGGCACACCTCACGCAGTCGGTTGGCCAGTTCGACCAGTACCTCGTCGCCGATCGCGTGTCCGTAGCCGTCGTTGATCTGTTTGAAGCGGTCCAAGTCCACCACGAGCACACCGACGCCGCGAGTCGGGTCGGCGGCGAAGGCGCGCACCCGTTCCTGGAGCAATGTGCGATTCGCCAGGTCGGTGAGCGCGTCGTGGGTCGCTTCGTGGCGCAAGCGGTGCTGCAGCGCGGCGATCTCCTGCACGCGCAGTGACACTTTCGCCGAAATGTTCTGTTCCTGTTGTGCCAGTGCGCGTTCCTGCAGTGCCTGGGCGTAGCTGTCGATGGCCTGGCTGGCCACCAGCGGCCACCGGGTCGCCACCAGCGAACCGGGCACCCCGGAAGGGAAACCGAGCAGCCAGCGGGTGGCGTGCGCCAGCATCCTGGTGCGTTCGAACGGCGCCTCGGCCAGCCGGGCGCCGAGCATGCGTGCCTGTGGCACCGGGAACGGTTCGGTCCGCGCCAGGTGCAGCAGGCGCTCGACGATCTCACGAAGCACGGGCTCCAACTGGTGCGGCGCCGTCGACGAACCCGGCTCGGCACATACCGCGCGGGCCCAGGCGCGGGCCATCGCGGCGACCGGTGGCTCGATCTGTACTGCCATCGACATCACCGGTGGTCGGTGGCGACGGTCTTGCCACCTCGATCGTTCGCACTGCTCCGCGGTTGAGTCCACCGAGTTCGGCACACGCTCACCGCCCCCTTTCCAGATACCCCCGTCCGGCAAAAAGGATCCTAGCAAGCCACCCGAGACCGAAAAGTCGCGTTCTGGACGCATGAGTAGGTCTCTCGCGAATGGCGATCGGCTGTACATCGCTACAGATGTCGGGGCGTTACACACTTCCCGAAAAAAATTTCGAGGCCGCCGAAATGTGCAGCGTGTTGCCCGTCGACGGGCGGTGGGCGTTGCGTCGCCATGGTCGTCCTCCTGGCAAGGGGTTCGTGTGGGCCACGAGCCGTATAGCGCCTTTTCATGGTGGCCTACTCGCCGCCCACCTGCCAGGTTTTCAAGGAAAATGGTCCTATTTAATCCCCCGGTGGAGCAGGCGCCGGTCCCCGAGGCGCGCACTTCCACCATGATGTGCGGAACCGGCGGTTCCGAGATAGGGCCGTTAGGCCCTAATCGGGCACGGCTCGAGGGGGCGGCGCGGAGCCGGATTGGCATTTGTCGCGCGGGATTCGGTACAGTCGTGGCGCACACGACATCGTGGCGATCCCATCGATGTCGTATGCCTGCGGGTGTAGTTCAATGGTAGAACCTCAGCCTTCCAAGCTGATGGTGCGGGTTCGATTCCCGTCACCCGCTCAAAACACGAATTCCCTCGTCGGCGGACCCCCGCCCGAGGTATCGGGGTGTAGCGCAGCTTGGTAGCGCATCCGCTTTGGGAGCGGAGGGTCGCAGGTTCAAATCCTGTCACCCCGACAAATCACTCGAATCCAGCCCCAGTTCAGGGGCTTTTTTCGACTCCGAGCCACGCGATAGGGTGGCGCCCATGTCCACTACCTCTCGGGTCGCGATCGTCACCGGTGCCGCTCGCGGCATCGGCGCCGCCGTCGCCAGGAAACTCGCCGCCGACGGCCATGCCGTCGCCGTACTCGACCTCGACGAAGCCGCCTGTGCCGACACCGTCGCCGCCATCGAAACCTCGGGTGGGACCGCGCTCGCCGTGGGCGCCGACGTCGCCGACGAAGCCGCTGTCGCCACCGCGGTCGAACGCATCGCCACCGAACTCGGCGCGCCGACCGTGCTGATCAACAACGCCGGCGTGCTGCGCGACAACCTGCTGTTCAAGATGTCGGTCCAGGATTGGGACACCGTCATGAACGTGCACCTGCGTGGCGCCTTCCTGATGACGCGCGCGGTGCAGAAGCACATGGTCGAAGCGAAGTTCGGGCGCATCGTCAACCTGTCGAGCACCTCGGCGCTGGGCAATCGCGGCCAGGCCAACTACGCCGCCGCCAAGGCGGGCATGCAGGGATTCACCAAGACCCTCGCCTTCGAACTCGGCAAGTTCGGCGTCACCGCCAACGCCATCGCCCCCGGCTTCATCGAAACCGAGATGACCGCGGCCACCGCCGCCCGCGTCGGCGCCGACTTCGAGGCGTTCAAACAGGCCGCGGCCGCCCAGATTCCGGTGAACCGGGTGGGCACCCCCGACGACATCGCCAACACGGCCGCCTTCTTCGTCAGCGAGGGCGCCGGGTTCGTCTCCGGGCAGGTGCTCTACGTGGCCGGCGGGCCGAAGGACTGACCCGCTGTCGCTGAATCAGGCACAGCGGAAACGGAATTCGGCGCGCGCCTCGGTGCCGGCCGCGACCGTGAGCCGGACCGGTTCGGTATCGGCCAGGCCGCAACCGCCGGGGACGGTGGCCACCTGGGCGTCATAGCAGCCGACGGGCAGGGTCACCGTCGCCCGGCCGTCGGCGCCGCTGAGCAGAACCGCCACGGGCTGCTCGGCGCCGCACGGGGTCACCGTGATGTCGGCCCGGTTCACCGGAATCGGTTCCGAGCCGGTGATCGCGCGCACCGTCAAGGTGCCGGTGTCGGTGGGGGCCGGATCGGCGTGCGCGATGCCGGTGGCCACGAGCGGAGCGAGTACGGACAGTGCGAGCAGTGCAGAGCGCATGAACCTCTCCTCGTCGATGAGTCGGGTCGTCCGCTGCGATCGTAAGCCGGTCGCCGCCGCGCACCGCCCGTCACGCGCGGTTTCGCGTCGACGATTCGGCGAAGATCCGACCGCCGGAATTCCTCGGGCGCGACCACGGAGCCGCCCGCGAACAGAGCGCTGATCCGGCGGCGCCGCGCTGTGCGGTGGGGTCCGCCCGTCACGGCGAGGGCGCGGTGAGCTACCCCGCTGCCGGGGTGATGCCGGCTCGTTCGCTCCACACCTGTTGGGCGGGCACCGAGACCGTGGTGAGCTCCGGGTAGCGCAGGGCCGACAGCGCGCCACCGAAGACCACCCCGGTGTCGAGGCAGAGCGTGTTGTTGACCCACACGAGTTCGGGCACCGGGGTGTGGCCGTAGACGACGGTGGCCGTGCCGCGATAGTCCTGGGCCCAGTCGTAGCGCACGGGGTACCCGTGCTCGTCGACCTCACCGGTGGGTGCGCCGTAGAGCGCGAACGAACGCGCGCGACCCGACGTGCTGCCGTGCAAGCTCTGCGGCAGACCGGCATGGGCGACGACGAGCCGGCCGTGGTCGAGCAGATAATGCCCGGGCAGATCCCGGCAGAAATCGTGCGCGGCGGAACGGAATTCGGGATCCTCGTCGGCCAGTTGGGCCAGCGAGCGCTCCAGGCCGTGCGCGATGCGGACATTGCGGCCGTCGAGAGCGCGTACCAGCTTGAATTCGTGATTGCCCGCCACACACAGGGCGGTGCGGGCGGCGACCATGCCCATCACGAGGCGCAGCACACCCGGTGTGTCGGGACCGCGGTCCACCAGGTCACCGACGAACACCGCGGTGCGGCCCGCGGGATGGGTGGCACCGACCGGCCTGCCGCGCTCGTCACGGTCGAGGCGGTAGCCGAGCTCGCCGAGCAGGGTCTCGAGTTCGGCGCGGCAACCGTGCACGTCGCCGATCACGTCGAACGGCCCGGTGAGGTCACGGCGGTCGCGCGGCAGGATATCGATACGGCGGGGCTCGGTCATCGACTCCATCGTTGTGCAGTCACGGCCCGCACCGCAACCGTGTTACCGCACCGTCGGTATCCCGGCTTCGGGCCACACCCAGTTCGCCACCACCGGGATGTCCTCGCCGTGTTCCCTGGTCCAGCGGCGCGCGGTCAGGCGGGCGTCGACCATGTCCGCGCGCAGCCCGGCCGCACGTTCACGCAAAGTGGGGACGCGGTCGATCACGTCGATGACCAGGTGGAACCGGTCGAGGTCGTTGAGCATCACCATGTCGAACGGGGTGGTGGTCGTGCCCTTCTCCTTGTATCCGCGCACGTGCAGATTGGCGTGGTTGGTGCGCCGGTAGCTGAGGCGGTGCACCAGCCAGGGATAGCCGTGGAAGGCGAAGATCACCGGGCGATCGCGGGTGAACAGGGTGTCGAAATCGGCGTCCGAGAGGCCGTGCGGATGTTCCTCGACGGGCAGCAGGCGCATCAGATCCACCACATTGACCACCCGCACGCGCAGTTCGGGCAGCCGGGCACGCAGGATCGCCGCGGCGGCCAGGGTCTCCAGGGTGGGCACGTCACCGGCGCAACCCAGCACCACATCCGGGGTGGTGCCGAGATCGTCGTTGTGGCCGGCCCACTGCCAGATGCCGAGCCCGCGGGCGCAGTGCACGGCCGCTTCTTCCGCCGAAAGCCAATCGGGGCCCGGCTGTTTGCCCGCCACCACCACGTTGGCGTAGTGCAGCGAGCGCAGGCAGTGGTCGTAGGTGGACAGCAGGGTGTTGGCGTCCGGCGGCAGGTACACCCGCACTATCTCGGGATTCTTGTTGACCACCACGTCGAGGAAACCGGGGTCCTGATGAGTGAACCCGTTGTGGTCCTGGCGCCACACGTGCGAGGACAGCAGATAGTTCAGGCTCGGGATCCGGCGCCGCCACGGCACGGCCAGGCTGGCGGCCAGCCACTTGGCGTGCTGATTGAACATGGCGTCGACGATGTGGATGAACGCCTCGTAACAGGTGAACACCCCGTGGCGCCCGGTCAGCAGGTAGCCCTCGAGCAGGCCCTGGCAGATGTTCTCCGAGAGCACCTCCACCGCGCGCCCGGTGGGGCTCAGCGCGACGTCCCAGGGCCCGACCTCGGCCTGCCAGTCGCGCCCGGTCGCCTCGAGGATGTCCTGCAAGCGGTTGCTGGCCAGTTCGTCGGGCGCGAAGGTGAGGAAGTTGTGCGGGTTGAGCGCGGTGACATCGCGCAGCCAGCTGCCCAGCACCCGGGTGGGTTCGTGCGTGCTCGCACCGGGGGTGTCGACGTCCACGCCGTAGGTGCGCCAGTCGGGCAGGTCCAGCGCGCGGGTCAGCAGCCCGCCGTTGGCCACCGGATTGAGGCTCATCGGCAGGTCGGGGACCTGCTCACGCAACAGCGGTACCGGCGAACCGTTCTCGTCGAAGAGTTCCTCGGGCCGATACGAGCGCAACCACTGCTCGAGTACCCGCCGGTGCTGCGCGTCGGTGCGGGCGGCCGGCAGCGGCACCTGGTGGGCGCGGAAGGTGCCCTCCACCCGTTCGCCGTCGACGACCGGGGGACAGGTCCAGCCCTTCGGGGTGTGCAGCACGATCATCGGCCAGCGCGGGCGGGTGGTGTCGCCGTCCGCGCGGGCCGCGCGCTGGAACCGGGCGATGCGATCGAGGCAGGCGTCCATCGCCGCGGCCAGCTCCTGATGGACGGCGGAGGGGTCCTCGCCCGACACGATCAGCGGCTCGTAGCCGTAGCCGCGCATCAGCTCCACCAGTTCGCCGCGGGGGATGCGCGCGAAGATCGTCGGATTGGCGATCTTGTACTCGTTGAGCGCCAGGATGGGTACCACGGCGCCGTCGCGGCCCGCGTTGAGGAATTTGTTCGCGTGCCAGCTGGCCGCCAGCGGGCCGGTCTCGGCCTCGCCGTCGCCGATCACGCAGAACACCGTGAGGTCGGGATTGTCGAGTGCGGCGCCGTAGGCGTGCAGCAGGCTGTAACCGAGCTCGCCGCCCTCGTGGAACGAACCGGGGGTCTCGGGCGCGCAGTGGCTGGGCACGCCACCGGGGAAGGAGAACTGGTGGA
Organism: Nocardia halotolerans; assembly: GCF_042650145.1. Taxonomy (NCBI): domain Bacteria; kingdom Bacillati; phylum Actinomycetota; class Actinomycetes; order Mycobacteriales; family Nocardiaceae; genus Nocardia; species Nocardia halotolerans. Next base: position 214,592 of record NZ_JBHSDL010000028.1, read on the forward strand.
ACAGCCTGCCCATCCCGTCGGCGTCGCGGGCGATGTCGGGGTAGAGCTCGGTGTAGGCGTCCTCGAGCCAGGCGCAGGCGTTGGGACCGGGCCCGCCGTGACCGGGACCGGCGACATAGACCGCGTTCAACCCGCGTGACCGGATCACCCGGTTCGCGTGCGCCCACACCAGGTTCAACCCGGGCACGGTGCCGAAATGGCCGAGCAGGCGTGGCTTGATGTCCTCGGCGGCCAGCGGCTCGCGCAGCAGCGGGTTGCGCATCAGATAGATCTGGCCGACCCCGAGATAGTTCGCCGCCCGCCACCAGGCATCGACAGCGACCAGTTCGTCCCAGCTCAACGGGCCGGGGGCATGGGTGAGGCGGTAGGGCCGGGGCGCGATGGTCTCGCCATCGCCGCCACCCACATTGTCGGCGGCGGTGTCATCGTCGATATCACTGGTCCGGGTCATCGCGGACTCTCCTCGCAGTCGCCAGCACTGACGCGGCGCGGTGCGCGCCGCGGAGGACCTGCCGGGCGCCGATCGACCCTCGGCGCACCGGTGGACAAACGCATCAGCGAGCCTACCGCCGAGCCGCTCCGCCCCGTGTCGCCCGTGGTCGATTACTGTGCGGGCCATGCATTCTCTCGCCAGGACCCTCGGCATCGGACTTCTCGCGCTCGCCGCGGCCGCGACAACGGCCTGCGGGACGGACTCCGGGTCGGCAGATCAGCCGAGCACCACCGCCACCGCCGGCGCCACCGCGAGCACCGGCCAGGAGTGCACCGCCGAGGACGTCCAGGTCAACGGCGGCTTCGGCGACCCGCCCGAGATCACCATCCCCGACAGCTGCGACCCGCCCACCTCGCTCGTGGTCAAGGACCTGGTGCCCGGCACCGGGCCCGGCGCCGAAGCCGGTCAGTCGCTGACCATGAACTACGCGCTGGTCACCTGGTCGAACAAGGAAACCCTCGACAGCTCCTTCAAGCGCGGCAAGCCGTTCGGGCTGACGCTGGGCGAGGGGCAGGTCATCGAGGGCTGGGACCAGGGTCTGCTCGGGGTGCAACAGGGTGCGCGCCGGCTGCTGATCGTGCCGCCGGAGCTCGGCTACGGCGCGGGCGGCCAGGGGGTCGCGCCGAACGAGACACTGGTGTTCGTGACCGACGCCGTGCAGGTCGGCAGCTAGCGGCCGCCGCAACCAAGCGCCGATTGCGCGACCGCGCAGGCAGTCAACTACCCTGGTCGGGATGCGTGCCGCACCTGTCTGAGGGCGCGACGCCCCATGTGGGGACACCACCATGAACTACGAACCGAGGAGTATGTCCGTGAAGAGCACCGTCGAGCAGCTGAGCCCGACCCGGGTCCGGATCAACGTCGAGGTGCCCTTCGAGGAGCTGAAGCCCGACTTCGACAAGGCGTACAAGGCGCTCGCGCAGCAGGTCAAGATCCCCGGTTTCCGTCCCGGCAAGGCTCCGGCCAAGCTGATCGAGACCCGTGTGGGTCGCGGCGCGGTGCTCGAGCAGGTCGTCAACGACGCCCTGCCCGCCCGCTACGCCGAGGCCGTGGAGAGCGCCGAGGTGAAGGTCATCGGTCAGCCCGAGATCGAGATCACCAAGATCGAAGACGGCGACGAACTGGCGTTCAGCGCCGAGGTCGACGTGCGTCCCGAGATCGCCCTGCCCGACTACTCCGGCCTCGAGGTGAATGTCGACTCCTTCACCATCGGCGACGAGGACATCGAGCAGCAGCTCACCTCGCTGCGTCAGCGCTTCGGCACCCTCACCGGTGTCGAGCGGGCCGTGCAGGACGGCGACTTCGTGTCGATCGACCTGTCGGCCACCGTCGACGGCGAAGACGTCCCCGAGGCGGCCACCACCGGCCTGTCGCACGAGGTCGGTTCGGGTCAGCTCATCGAGGGCCTCGACGAGGCGATCATCGGCCTGTCGGCCGGCGAGTCGAAGGAGTTCACCTCCACCCTGGTCGCCGGCGATCACGCCGGCAAGGAAGCCGTCATCACCGTCACCGTGCAGTCGGTCAAGGAGCGCGAGCTGCCCGAGGCCGATGACGAGTTCGCCCAGCTGGCCAGCGAATTCGACACCATCGACGAACTCAAGGAAGACCTGAAGGGTCGCGTCGAGCGCACCAAGAAGGTCGAGCAGGCCGGTCAGATCCGCGACAAGGTGCTCGACGCCCTCCTCGAGACCGTCGAGGTCCCGCTGCCCGAGGCCGTCGTCAAGGCCGAGGTCGACGCGGTCGTGCACGACGCCGTGCACGGCTTCGACCACGACGAGGCCAAGCTGGCCGAGGCGCTCGAGGCCCAGGGCTCCTCTCGCGAGGAGTTCGACAAGGACACCCAGGAAGCCGCCGAGAAGTCGGTGAAGACCCAGCTGCTGCTCGACGCCATCGCCGAGGCCGAGAACACCCAGGTCGGTCAGCAGGAGCTCACCGAGCGGATCCTGTTCCAGGCCCAGCGCTACGGCATGTCGCCGGAGCAGTTCATCCAGCAGGTGCAGCAGGCGGGCCAGCTCGGCGCGGTCTTCGCCGACGTGCGCCGCGGCAAGGCGCTGGCCGGAGTTGTCGGTCAGGTGAAGGTCACCGACTCCGACGGCAATGTGGTCGACACCACCGAAATGTTCGGTGACCCGGCCGAAGCCGCTGAAGGCGAGCAGAGCGAAGCCGCCGCCGAGTAGGTTTCGATTGCGTGATTTGATTGCGCTCTGAGCGAAGAAGGGCGGTACCGGGAGTTCGGTGCCGCCCTACTTCGTTAGTGTTTGAGACGACGACGAACCGTATGGCCGTTAGTAATCGGTGAGAAGAGAAGGCAGGTATCCGTGACAATCAACCAGGCAGGGGTCATGACAGCCACTACTGCTGGTCTCAACCTCAGTGATTCGGTGTACGAGCGGCTGCTGCGCAACCGCATCATCTTCCTCGGCACCCAGGTCGACGACGACATCGCCAACAAGGTGTGTTCGCAGATCCTGTTGCTCACGGCCGAGGACTCGACCAAAGACATCGCTCTCTACATCAACTCGCCCGGTGGCTCGGTCACCGCGGGGATGGCGATCTACGACACCATGCAGTTCGCCGAGTGCGACATCGCCACCTACGGCATGGGTCTGGCGGCGTCGATGGGGCAGTTCCTGCTGACTGCGGGTACCAAGGGCAAGCGCTTCGCGCTGCCGCACACCCGGATCATGATGCACCAGCCCTCGGCGGGCATCGGCGGTTCGGCTGCCGACATCGCGATCATGGCCGAGCAGTTCGTACACACCAAGCGCGAACTCAACGAGCTGCAGTCCCTGCACACCGGCAAGTCGGTGGAGCAGGTGACCGAGGATGCGGACCGCGACCGCTGGTTCACGGCCAAGGAAGCCCTCGAATACGGCTTCATCGACCACGTGGTCACCCACGCGAACCAGGCCCACTGAGCCCCGGCTGCGCCCCACACACTCGACACAAGCTTGGAGACAACGATGGCCAATCCGATCGACCCGCGCGCAGGCCTGGGCGGCGCTGCCGCCGCCAACCCGCGGGCGCGCTACATCCTGCCGCAGTTCACCGAGCAGACTTCGTTCGGCGTCAAGACCTCCGACCCGTACAACAAGCTGTTCGAAGAGCGCATCATCTTCCTGGGTAACCAGGTCGACGACGTCTCGGCCAACGACATCATGGCGCAGCTGCTGGTGCTGGAGTCCCAGGATCCCGATCGCGACATCACCATGTACATCAACTCGCCCGGTGGTTCGTTCACCGCGCTGATGGCGATCTACGACACCATGCTCTACGTGCGCCCCGACGTGGTGACGGTGTGCCTGGGTCAGGCCGCCTCGGCCGCTGCGGTGCTGCTGGCCGCCGGTGCTCCGGGTAAGCGGGCCGCGCTGCCCAACGCCCGCATCCTGATCCACCAGCCGTCCTCCGGCGGTGTGCAGGGTCAGGTGTCGGACCTCGAGATCGCCGCGGCCGAGATCGAGCGGATGCGCCGGTTGATGGAGGTCACCATCTCGCGGCACACCGGTAAGTCGGAGGAGCAGGTCCGCAAGGACACCGACCGCGACAAGATCCTGACCGCCGATGAGGCCAAGGAGTACGGCATCATCGATCAGGTCTTCGACTACCGCAAGCTCAGCGGCCAGAAGTGACACGCCCGGGCCCGTCGCCGGTGATCCGGACGGCGGGCCCGGCCTTTCGGCACGACCCTTCACAGAAACATGCGCGAGTTGTCGACCTGTCTCGCGCACAACAGGTACGGTCGACACAGGGACCAATGCTCTGATTGTCGGCACCGAAACGTATTCCGGCCCAATCGGAGGACGAGGGTCGCACTCGGACAAGGAAGTAGGGACCTACGAGATGGCGCGCATCGGAGACGGCGGCGATCTGCTCAAGTGCTCGTTCTGCGGAAAGAGCCAGAAGCAGGTCAAGAAGCTCATTGCGGGCCCCGGGGTCTATATCTGCGACGAGTGCATCGACCTCTGCAACGAGATCATCGAAGAGGAATTGGCGGAGTCGAGCGAGGTCAAACTCGACGAGCTCCCCAAGCCCTCGGAGATCCGGGATTTCCTCGAGAACTACGTGATCGGCCAGGACACCGCCAAGCGGACCCTCGCCGTCGCGGTCTACAACCACTACAAGCGCATCCAGGCCGGCGACAAGGGCCGCGACAGCCGTGGTGAGACCGTCGAACTGATGAAGTCGAACATCCTGATGCTCGGCCCCACCGGTTGCGGCAAGACCTACCTCGCGCAGACGCTGGCCAAGATGCTGAACGTGCCGTTCGCCATCGCCGACGCCACCGCGCTCACCGAAGCGGGCTATGTCGGCGAGGACGTCGAGAACATCCTGCTGAAGCTGATCCAGGCCGCCGACTACGACGTCAAGCGCGCCGAGACCGGCATCATCTACATCGACGAGGTCGACAAGATCGCTCGCAAGAGCGAGAACCCGTCGATCACCCGCGATGTGTCCGGTGAGGGTGTGCAGCAGGCGCTGCTGAAGATTCTGGAAGGTACCCAGGCGAGTGTGCCGCCCCAGGGCGGTCGCAAGCACCCGCATCAGGAGTTCATCCAGATCGACACCACGAATGTGCTGTTCATCGTGGCGGGCGCCTTCGCGGGCCTGGACAAGATCATCTCCGACCGCACCGGTCACCGCGGTATCGGTTTCGGCGCCGAGGTGCGCTCCAAGGCCGAGGTCGACACCGACGACCACTTCGCCGATGTCATGCCCGAGGACCTGATCAAGTTCGGGCTGATCCCCGAGTTCATCGGCCGCCTGCCGATCGTCGCCTCGGTGACGAACCTGGACAAGGAATCGCTGGTCAAGATTCTCTCCGAACCGAAGAACGCACTGGTCAAGCAGTACGTTCGGCTGTTCGAGATGGACGGGGTGGACCTCGAGTTCACCACCGACGCGCTCGAGGCGATCGCCGACCAGGCCATCCTGCGTGGCACCGGCGCTCGTGGCCTGCGCGCCATCATGGAAGAGGTCCTGCTCCCGGTGATGTACGACATCCCGGGCCGCGACGATGTCGCCAAGGTGGTCGTGAACGCCGACACCGTCAACGACAACGTCCTCCCGACGATCGTGCCCCGTAAGCCGGAGCGCACCGAGCGCCGCGAGAAGTCGGCCTAGCACTTCACCGAACCAGCACTCACCGAACGAAAGGCGCCCGCCGGATCGAATCCGGCGGGCGCCTTTCGCGTGTCGGTGGCTAGGAGTTGGTGGCGAAGTTGCCAAGGCTGGGCGCGGCCAGCTGGTCTTCGGCCTCCTCGGCCGGGATCTCGGCCGACGCACGCGCGATGGCGGTGCTGTAGCGCGCGCTGGCGGCGTTGTGGATCAGCAGGGCGACACCGATCATCACCGGCGCCACCGCGTGCACAGCGGCGTCGTACCAGTGCCCCTTGCTCAGGTGCGGGTAGGTGTTGAGGGCGATGGTGAGGGTGAGCAGGAACATCTCGGCGACCAGCACCTGGGTGCGGTTGCCCATCACGCCCCACTCGGCCACCCGGGTGGTGCCGATCATGATGATGATCAGGCAGACACTGATCATCGCCTCCAGGCCGAAACTGGCCCAGTAGAGCGGGTCACTGGGCCCGCCCGGTGCGATGTTGTGCTGGACGTTCACCGCCGACCACAGCATGCCGGCGATCACCACACCGGCCAGTGCGCGCAACGACCACGTGCGGTGCTGATACAGCGAGGCCAGCCGGGCGCGTGGATTGGATTCGCGGCGCTGGGCGGCGATCGCTTTGCGAGCCAGCATCAGGTCGGCCATCTCGGCGCGCTCGAGCTCGGCGTTGGTGTCGCGTAGCCGGTCGGCGTGAGTGGAGGAGGCCTTGATCTGCTTCCACCGTTGGTCGCGCTCGTAGGTGCGAATCTTTTCCGCCAGTTCACGTTCGGCGCGCAGTTCGTCTTCCGACAGCGCGTCGGTGAGTGCGGGATCGGACTGATAGCTGATTCGTCGTCGGGCCTGTTCGACCCGGACAGGCAGTGCAACGACCTCGTCGTCGGGCGGGTTTTCCTCGCGCATCGCAACTCCAGTAAGCAAATGGGTTCGCCGGGTCGCGTCATTGTCGCGCATAGAGGGCCCGAGAGCACATCCGCACCACCACCGGACCCGGTGACGACCGGGGAAACCGGTCACGCCCGGGGTCGAGGAGCTTCGTTGATCCTCCGTGGTTCGCCGTTGAACCTTGGTCCCGTGTGGTGCTTCGTGTGGTGTTTCGTCCGGAATCCGGACGGTGTTACGCCGATCACTTCGTCCGTTTAGTCCGTCTTGCAGGTCGTTCACCCATTAAGACGAGGTCGGCACGCAAAACTCATCGGCGTATCCTCGCGGTGTGTCGGACTGATGCTGTCGATCTCGTGCTGTTTACTCGGTCCGTCAATCAGATGTTCGAGTGACGAGTGGAAGCGGAGGAGACATGGCACTGCCTACGATGACCGCCGAACAGCGCACCGAGGCGTTGGCCAAAGCGGCTGCCGTGCGCAAGGCGCGCTCGGAACTGATCGGCCAGGTGAAGGAGGGCAAGGTCACCGTCGCCGATCTGCTCAAGAAGGCCGACAGCGACGACCTGGTGAAGAAGACCAAGGTCGCTGCCGTGATCAAGGCGTTGCCGGGCGTTGGCCCGGTCAAGGCGGCCAAGCTGCTGGACCAGGCCGAGATTCCCGAAGATCGTCGTATCGGTGGCCTCGGTGCACGCCAGCGCGCGGCACTGCTCGACGCCCTCGAGGCCTGAGCCGAATCGCGATCCGGCGCCCGTGGTGCCCCACGCACGGGCGTCGGGATGGTCTTCGCGCTCAGACGCAGTAGGTCAGCAGGAAATCATTGATACGCAGGCGCCAGCCCGGCTGTAGTTCGATCGGGAGGGTGCCGACTCGGGACCAGCGTTCGCTGTCGGGGGCGGCGAAGAAGGTGCCCGAGGTCGCGGGGGCTTCGCGGACGAACACCTTGCCACGGTCGGGGGCGACGAAGGCATGTACCCGCGAGACGAGCCGGTCGCGCTCGATCAGAATCGGCGTGGCGGCGGCCGCCCGCACCGAATCGTCGCCGGACGGATTCCGGCCCAGCACGTACGACCGATCCAGGGGATAGCTGAGCCCGTCCTCGGTGACCAGCGCACCGCGGGGACCGGTCGAGTTACGTTGAGCCGCCGATCCAGCCTGGGCCGTCGAATTGCCCTGAGCCGCTGAGCTTTTGTCCAGCGCGGAATCGGATCGCTTGGCCGCGTCGAGGGCTTGGGACCAGGCGCGCGGTGCGTGCGCGGCGGGGGAGTTGCGCTGGCCGGTGCTCACCGTGACGCCGTCGGCGGATCCGGCACTCACCAGTTCGCTGTCGGGCCCGCTCGTGTCCGTGGATTGCGGATGCTCGTCCGCCTCCGGTGCCGGGAAAGCCGCCGTCGCGGGCAGAGCGTCGCCGGAAGCCTGCCCCTGCGCGAGCGGGACTCGGTCTTCCTCGGGCGCGACGTGACCCGACGCTCGGCTCTGGGCGGGTGCGGCACGGCCGCCCGGCCGGCTCTGCGCACGCGGGGTCTCGCCGGTCGACCTGCCGTTGGCGGGTCGCAGCGCCTGGAAGCCGGTGGCCTCGGTCGGGGCGGGTTCTTCCATGCCCTCCACCCGACGCGGCGGTCGATTGCGGCGCCTGCCGAGGTTGAGCACGAAACCGTTGCCGGTGACGATGCCCGCGCGCAGATCGGTGCGCGGGTTGGCGCTGGTGGGGTCGGCCATCTCCGCGCCGACGGCGATCCGGCGCACCGGTTCGCGGATGATCTCGTCGACCCAGGTGAAGGCGCGGTCGCCGGCTAGCCTGCGGTTGCCCTCGGCGCCGGATATCTCGGCGATCACCGCGCCCCGCAACAGGATCAGCATGCCGTCGGCGGTCGGGGCGAGTACGCCGAACGGTGGTGGCGCCGAGGCGCCGCCGAAGACCACGCCGGCCAGCCGCTGAGCCAGGGCCGCACCGGGTGCGGACGCGGCGGTGCTGGCGGCGACGGTTTCGACCGCGCCGAGTAGGCGGTCGGTGGAGGGGGTCTCCCCGGCGAGGTAGACAACGACATCACCGAAGCGGGCGACGATCCCGGTCCCTGGCACGATGGCCACGGTGGACGAATGCGCGTGCATCAACGCCTCCTTGTCGGACTGGCGCTTGCCAGCATAGATGGCCCGGCGGCCGGGAATCGGTGATCCCACCGTGACCCGAACGATGTTCGTGGCAAACGTCGTTCGCCCACTGCGTATCATCGTGGCATGAATGCCGTTCCCGTCAGTCGCCGGGCACGTCCGGCGAAAGCACCACTGAGCCGTGAACTCGTCATCGAGACCGGGCTGCGCATCCTCGACACCGAGGGCCTGGCCGCGCTGACCATGCGCCGGGTCGCCCAGGAACTCGACACCGGCGCCGCCTCGCTCTATGTCTACGTCGCCAATCGCGGCGACCTGATGACCGGCATGCTCGACCACGTCCTGGCGACCGTCCCCGCACCGGTCGGCGGCAACTGGCGAGCGCGCCTGACCACACTGGTCGAAGCGACCATCGAGGAGCTCGGCAGGCACGAAGGCCTGGCCACGATCGCGTTCGGCCGGATCGCCGTCACCGGCCACGCACTCGGCCTGATCGAACAGGTGCTGGCGTTGCTGCGCGAAGGTGGCCTCGATCCGGCGACCGCCGCCTGGGCCGTCGATCTGATCCAGCTGCACATCGCCGCCGAGGCCGCCGAGCGCGCCGCCGCCGTGCCCGGCCACGAGGCCGTGATCACCCGCCGGCTCACCGAACTGTCGGCCGAGCAGTACCCGACCGTCGCGGCGCTGCGCCACGAACTGCTCGCCGGCGACGGCGCCGAGCGCGCCCGCTGGGCCCTGCGCGCCATGCTCAACGGCATCCTCGCCACCCCGGTGGGTGCGCGATGACCGGCATCGAGGAGCCCCGCACCGACTTCGTCATGACGTGCCCGGACGGCGGGCCGGTGCGGCTCGCACGTGAGCACGAGATCGGCGCGCTGCAGGAGATCGAACGCCGAGCCGGTGCGCCGTTCGCCGAAGTGAACATGGTGGCGATCGCCGAGGACGAGCCACCCGCGGCCGAAACCCTGCGCGAATTCGTCCTGGTCGACCGCGCCTGGGTGTGGCCCGACGCGGCCGACCGCCCCATCGGCTACCTGATCCTGGGCATCGTCGACGGGCAGCCGCACATCGACCAGGTCTCGGTCGACCCGGCCCATGCGGGCCGCCGCATCGGCAAACGCCTGATCGACCACGCGGTCACCTGGTCGAAAGCCCACGGTTTCCGCGAGATCACCCTCACGACCTTCACACAGGTCCCCTGGAACGGCCCCTACTACGAACGCCTCGGCTTCACCTATCTCGCCGCCGCCGAGGAAACCCCCGGACTGCGCGCGATCCGCGCCGAGGAGAGCGCGAACGGACTCGACGAATGGCCCCGCGCCTGCATGCACGCCGACCTGGACACGTGGGTGTTCGGCTGAACTGTGCTCCACGGGTCGGCTGAACGCGCTCGCTCGCGCCGGTGTTCGACCGAATGGCTGCGGGCGCGTCCGACCGTATGGCTGCGGGTGAGCGTGGGACTCGCCTGCGGCACCCGGGCGGGGTGGGGTGCCCAGCGCATCGGGCGGCCTCGGTCAGGTTCCGATGGTGGTGTGGCGGGCCAGGGCGGCTTCGGCGGCGGGGGTGGCGGCCGCGCGGTCGGTGGGGACCAGGCCGATGCGGGTGCGGCGGTCGAGGAGGTCGGCGACGGTGTGGGCGCCCTCGTGGGTGATGGCGAAGTCGAATTCGGCGGCGGTGACATCGATCCCGGGGGCGACCGGTTCGGCCAGCGCCGGGTCCGACAGCCAGGCCGACACGATATGGCTCGCCTCGCGGCCGTAGCGCTCGATGAGCACCGGGGGCGCGTCGATGCGGTCGCGCGCCGCACCCGTTACCGCGCCCACCAGCGGCAGCGCGGTGGTGCGGCAGGCGGCGGCGGGGAGACCGGCCTGGGCGATCGCGGCGTCGACGGCGTCCTGCGCCATCTGCCGGTAGGTGGTGAGTTTGCCGCCGACCACGGTGATGAGCCCGTCGGGCGCGGTGAGCACCGCGTGCTCACGGGAGATGTCGGCGGTGCTGTCCTCGGCGGTTTTCAGCAGCGGCCGCAGACCGGCGAAACGGCCACGGATGTCGTTGCGCGTCAACGGTTCGCGTAGGGCGGTGTTGATCGTGTCGAGCAGGAAGCCCACTTCGGCTTCGGTGGGTTGGGGTTCGTCGGGGATCGGGCCGGGCGCGTCCTCGTCGGTGAGACCGAGGTAGACACGGCCGTGAGCGGCGGGCAGCGCGAACACGAAGCGGCTGATGCTGCCGGGTACGGGCACCGTGAGCGCCGCGCTCAGGCCACCGAAGGCGGCGGCGTCGAACACCAGGTGGGTGCCACGGCTGGGTCGCAACTCGATGCTGTGGTCGACCTCGCCCGCCCACACGCCCGTCGCGTTCACCACCGCGCGCGCGGAGACCCGCAGTGTTTCGCCGGTGACGGTGTCGCGTAGCTGAGCCGAATCACCCGTCGCCGAGACCGCTGCCACCCGGGTGAGCACGGTGGCGCCCGCGGCGGCCGCGGTGCGCGCCAGCGCGACGACCAGCCGCGCGTCGTCGACGAGCTGACCGTCCCACGCCTGTAGCCCGCCGCGTAGCCCGTCGCGGCGCACGGTCGGTGCCAGCCGCAAGGCTTCGGCGGCGGCGACCCGGCGCGAGCGCGGCAGGGTGGCGGCCCGGGTGCGCGCCGCGATCCGCAGGGCGTCACCGGCGGCGAAACCGGCCCGGATCAGTGAACTCTGGGCGGTGGAGACGCCCGGTAGCAGTGGAACCAGCTGGGGGAGCGGGCGCACCAGATGTGGTGCGGTGGTGCGCAGCAGGATGCCGCGTTCCACCGCGCTCTCGTGCGCGATGCCCACGCGCCCGCTCGCCAGGTACCGCAGCCCGCCGTGCACCAGCTTCGAACTCCACCGGCTGGTGCCGAAGGCGAGATCCTCGCGTTCCACCAGCAGGGTGCGCAGTCCGCGTGCGGCCGCGTCGAGCGCGACCCCGGTACCGGTCACCCCGCCGCCGATCACCAGGACGTCCACCTCGGGACGATCACCGAGGGCGGTCAGGTCGGCAGTGCGCCGGGCGGCGTCGAGCGCGGCGCCGGGCTTCGAATCAGCAGTCATCACAATCCTTGTCGCGTGGCGGGAGTAAGTAACCCTCGATCGCCCTCGACAACTCGGCGTCGAAGTCCGCACCGGCCAGCAGTGGTGCCACCGTGCCCGCCGACTGCACCGCGGACTGGGTGATCAGCAGCAGCATGGCGGCCATCTGCTCGGCCGCGCCCGCTCGGATCGACCCGTCGGCGTGGCCGTCCCGGATCACCGTGCTGAACAGCTCGATCAGGGTGCGCTGATTGCGGCCCAGCCGACCGAACACATACGTGAGCATGAGGTCGGTGTCGGTGCGGAAGATCTTGGCGAACACCGCGTTCGACCGGATCGCGCCCGCGCCCGCGACGATGCCACGGACCAGCCGCTCCCGGCCTGGGCCGGTGTCGGGCATGGTGTCGGTGACGATCGTGCGTAACTCGCGCACCAGCAGTTCCGCGATCAGCGAGCCCGTGTCGGGCCAGCGCCGATAGACCGTCGGCCTGCTGACCCCCGCCCGGCGCGCCACCTCGGTGAGCGTGGTGCGGCGCACCCCGAAATCGACCACACATGCCCGGGTGGCATCGAGGATGGCCATGTCGGTGGGTGAGAGCTGCTGGTCAGCGTGGGTCGCGAGGTCGATCATGTGCTTCACCGCCGGTGGGGTTGTGGCGCCGGGGTTGTGGCGCCGTGGTCGAGCTGGAACGCCCAAGGGTATCGAGCGCGTCAGTGGGGTCGCCGCCGTGAATCGGTGGCAGTGACATCCGACAAATACGCGGATGCCGACTCGAGGACAATCTCTTGTGGTTACTGGTTGACACTATATGTCAGAATGTAACGCATGGTCGAGACGCAACACACGAAACCCGCCCCGCGGCCGAGCATGGTCTGGGACGCCTGGGGTGTCCCCGCAGGTCAACAGGAACTTTCGGCACAGATCCGGGGCCTGCTCACGCAGGTGTTCGGAATCTCTGGCGACCCGACGCCGCGCCGCGACGAGGGCGACGTGCCGCTCATCGCCGGCACCCTCACCGACACCGATCGCGCGGGCCTGGCCGCGATCACCGGCGCCGAGCACCTCAGCACCGACGACCTCGCCCGCCTCCGGCACGCCGGCGGCAAGAGCACCCCCGACCTGCTGCGCCGCCGCGAGCCCACACCGCAGGACGCGCCCGACGCGATCGTCTGCCCGGCCGACCACACGCAGGTCCTGGAGCTGCTGCGGTACTGCGCCGAGCACGGCATCGCCGTGGTTCCCTTCGGTGGCGGCACCAGCGTGGTCGGCGGCGTCGACCCGGTGCGCGGGCACTTCCGCACCGTCATCGCCCTGGACCTGCGCAGACTCGACACCCTCACCGACGTCGACCCCGTCAGCGGCACCGCCACCCTGGGCGCCGGCCTCACCGGCCCGCAAGCCGAGGAACTGCTGGGGGAACACGGTCTCTCGCTCGGACACTTCCCGCAGAGTTTCGAATTCGCCAGCATCGGCGGGTTCGCCGCCACTCGGTCCTCGGGCCAGGCTTCGGCCGGGTACGGCCGGTTCGACGACATGGTGCAACGGCTGGCGATCGCGACCCCGCAGGGCACCCTCGAGCTGGGCCGCGCGCCCGCATCGGCGGCCGGTCCCGATCTGCGCGAGTTGTTCGTGGGCTCCGAGGGCGTGCTCGGCATCATCACCGCGGTCACCGTGCGCGTGCACCCGGTCCCGGAAACCACCGCCTACCAGGGCTGGTCGTTCCCCGACTTCGCCACCGGCGCCGCGGCACTGCGCCAGGTGGTGCAGGCGGGCGCGGCCCCGACGGTGCTGCGCCTGTCCGACGAAGCCGAGACCGGGCTGAACCTGGCCCGCTCCGCCGATGTCGGCGGCGCACCGGTCTCGGGATGTCTGGCCATCACCACTGTCGAAGGCAGTGCCGAGCATGTCGCCGCCCGCAGCCGGGAGGCGAGCGAATTACTCACTGCCGCAGGCGGAACCGCGCTCGGGGAAGCACCCGCCCGGCAGTGGGAACACGGCCGTTTCGCCGCGCCCTACCTGCGCGACGCCCTGCTCGATGTCGGTGTGCTCTGCGAAACCCTCGAAACCGCCACCAGCTGGGCGAACCTGGCCACGCTGAAGGCGGAAGTCACCGCGGCGCTGACGGACTCACTCGGCGCGCAGGGCACCCCGGCGCTGGTGATGTGCCACATCTCACACACCTATCCGACGGGTGCGTCGCTGTACTTCACCGTCGTCGCCAAGCAACTCGACGATCCGCTCGCGCAGTGGCGCATCGCCAAATCCGCCGCCGGTGACGCGATCGTCGCCGCGGGCGCCACCATCACCCACCATCACGCCGTAGGCGCCGACCACCGGCCGTGGATGTCCGCCGAGGTCGGTGACCTGGGCGTGCGCGTACTGCGCGCGGTGAAACGTGAACTCGACCCCGCCGGGGTGCTCAATCCTGGAAAGCTGATGCCGTGAGCGAACATTCGGTGCGGCGCGTGCTGCTCGTGACCAACCCGCACTCCGGTGCCGGCCGCGGCGACGGCGTCGCCGACACAGTGACCGACCTGCTGCTGGCCCGGGGCATCGAAGTGGCCCAAGTGCGCGCGCCCAGCGCGGCCGAATCGGTCGAACAGCTCGCCGCGGCGGTCGCGGATGCGGCCCGACGGCCCGACGCGGTGGTCTGCGTGGGTGGCGACGGACTGATGAACGCGCTGCTCGCGCCGCTGGCCCACACCGGTGTGCCACTGGGGCTGGTACCCGCGGGCACGGGCAACGACCTGGCGCGCGAACTCGGCGTCCCCACCGGCGACCCACGCGCCGCGACCGAGATCGTGCTGCGCGGGCGCACCGAAGTCATCGACCTGGGCCGGATCGAGTCGACCACCGCCGACACCACCTGGTTCGCCACCGTGGTCGGCACCGGATTCGACGCCCGGGTCACCTTGCGCGCCAACCGCATGCGTTACCCGCGTGGCCCACTGCGCTACACCTTCGCCGCGGTCGCCGAACTGCTACGCGGCTACACCCTGCCGTTCCGGATCGAACTGTCGGGCCTGGCGCCCGGAGCCCTCGACAACCCCGCCGACTCACACACGGTGATCCACACCGACGCCGTGATGGCACCCATCGGCAACACCCGCACCTACGGCGGCGGCATGCTGGTGTGCCCCGACGCCCGTACCGACGACGGATACCTCGACATCACCGTCGTCGGCGCGGTATCACGACCGGAGATGGCGCGGCTGCTGCCCGCCCTGTCGGCCGGCAAGCGCATCGACCACCCGGCGACCAAGCGCTACCGGGCCCGGCGGATCACGGTCTCCGCCGACGGCGGCTACGCGACCGCCGACGGCGAACCCGCGGGCAAACTGCCGGTCACGGTGCAGGTGCTGCCCGCGGCGCTGACGGTGCTGGTGCCCTGAGCCCAGGGGCTCACGCGGCGTCGAACACGATCCGTGACACCCCACTCAGCGTTGCCCGGTCGATGATCACCACCGAAGCCGACGCGAGCGGGCGCGCGTCGGTGACCGGCACCGGTCCGTCACCACGCGCGCCCAGTTCGCGCATCATCCGCTCCCAACGACGGCAGTGCGCGACGAAAGCCAAACTGTTGACCCGCCGGCCCCTGGTGAACTGACCGAGCCTGGCCTGCGTGGCGGGCACGTCGATCAGCAGCATGTGCAGTTCGCGACTGCCCGCCCGTGCCCAGCGCGCGATCAACCGGCGACTCCAGCCGAAGGTCGCGCAGTCGTGAATCGCGACCGGCCCGTCATCGGCGCGTAGCGCGGTGCGGATCGCACGGTAATGCGCCAGATGCACCAGTGGACGCCACAGGGCATACGGTGCCCAGCCCAACCGGTGCCGCAGCCGATTACGGGCATGCTGGGAATCGAGCACCAACGCGCCCGATGCGGTCCGCACCGGGCGCTCGGCCTCGGGTGCCGACGCGAAGAAACGGTGCAGCGCAGTGGACTTGCCTGCACCCGGCACGCCGGCGAAAACCAGCACGCTGGACGCCGGATAGCGCAGCTGCTCACATTCGCCCGCGCGTAGGTCCACCAAGGCGAGCGGGGTGAGAATCCGGGGAGCGGGAGAGGATGCGGAATCGAGCGGAGGCGTCACGCTTCCCAGAGTCCGGCAAAACGTGCGATTCGGCAATCGGGGGTCTGCCGGATCTTCCCTGGGGACAACAACTTCCGCGTGTCGTCGGTGCGTCGCGGGTTTGATCCGGACGCGCGCGGAGGGTTGGTCGGGAGAATCTGAGAATTGCCTATGGATTCTCCGGTGGGGGCGTGATCGCCGGTAAAGTCGCAAGTGCGAGGCGAAGTCTTCGGTGTCCCTCATCCATCGAAGACTTCGCCTTTGTTTTTTCTCGGGGTGCGGGTGGTGGGCCTGGGTGTGGCTGAGGGCGTGGTTCTCGCGTCGAGGCTTGTGGGGAGCTGGGGGCGGGAGCGTGGTTCCGGGGGAATCGCGGGCGGTGGTGAGGCGGCGGGAAACGTGGTTGTCGGTCCCCTTAGGATTGGGGCGTGACCAGCGCAGCCCCAGACAACTCGCGTAATCGTGCCGATGCCCTGCCCAAGAGCTGGAACCCCGGCGAGGTAGAGGCCGACCTGTACGAGGGTTGGGTCGGCGCCGGATATTTCACCGCCGACGCCTCCTCGGGGAAGCCGCCGTACTCGATCGTGCTGCCCCCGCCGAACGTCACCGGCACCCTGCACATGGGACACGCCCTCGACCACACGCTGATGGACCTGCTCACCCGCCGCAAGCGGATGCAGGGCTACGAGGTGCTGTGGCTGCCGGGTATGGACCACGCGGGCATCGCCACCCAGAGCGTGGTGGAGAAGCAGCTCGCCGCCGACGGCAAGAACAAAGAAGACTTCGGCCGCGAACTGTTCATCGACAAGGTGTGGGACTGGAAGCGCGAATCCGGTGGCCAGATCCAGGGGCAGATGCGCCGCCTGGGCGACGGTGTCGACTGGAGCCGCGACCGCTTCACGATGGACGACGGGCTTTCCCGCGCGGTGCAGACCATCTTCAAACGGCTCTACGACGCGGGCCTGATCTACCGCGCCGAACGCCTCGTCAACTGGTCACCGGTGCTGCAGACCGGTATCTCCGATCTCGAAGTCGACCACAAGGAGGTCGACGGTGAGCTCGTGAGCATGCGCTTCGGCTCGTTGAACGACGACGAACCGCACGTGATCGTGGCCACCACCCGCGTGGAGACGATGCTCGGCGACACCGCGGTGGCGGTGCACCCCGACGACGAGCGGTACCGGGCGCTGATCGGCACCACGATCTACCACCCGATCACCGGGCGCCAGATCCCGATCGTGGCCGACGACTACGTCGATCCGGAATTCGGGTCCGGTGCCGTGAAGATCACCCCGGCGCACGACCCCAACGACTTCGAACTCGGCCTGCGCCACGGCCTGCCGATGCCCACGATCATGGACAAGTCGGGCCGGATCGCCGACAGCGGCACCGAATTCGACGGCATGGACCGTTTCGAGGCGCGGGTGAAGATCCGCGAACGTCTCGAGGGGGAGGGCCGCATCGTCGGACGCAAGTTCCCCTACAAGCATCAGGTCGGCCACTCGGAGCGCTCCGGTGAGCCGATCGAGCCGCGCCTGTCGATGCAGTGGTGGGTCAAGGTCGACACCCTGGCCCGGGCCGCGGGCGACGCCGTGCGCGAAGGCGAGGTGAAGATCCACCCCGCGAGCCAGGAACCGCGCTGGTTCGACTGGGTCGACAACATGCACGACTGGTGCATCTCGCGGCAGCTGTGGTGGGGACACCGCATCCCGATCTGGTACGGCCCCGACGGCGAGCTCGTGTGCCTGGGCCCCGGCGAGGAAGCGCCCGCGGGCTGGGTGCAGGACCCGGATGTGCTCGACACGTGGTTCTCCTCCGGTCTGTGGCCGTTCTCCACGATGGGCTGGCCCGACGCGACCCCCGAGCTGGCGAAGTTCTATCCGACCAGCGTGCTCGTCACCGGTTACGACATCCTGTTCTTCTGGGTGGCCCGGATGATGATGTTCGGGATGTACGTCAGCGATGATCCTGTCCTGACAGCCGGTAAGGGCGATCAGAAGCAGGTTCCGTTCGAAGACGTGTTCCTGCACGGACTGATCCGCGACCAGCACGGCAAGAAGATGTCGAAGTCGCGCGGCAACGGCATCGACCCGCTGGACTGGATCAACTCCTACGGCGCCGACGCCCTGCGATTCACCCTGGCCCGTGGCGCGCAGCCCGGCGGCGACCTGTCGGTCGGTGAGGCGCACGCGCTGGCGTCGCGCAGCTTCGTCACCAAGCTGTTCAACGCCACCAAGTTCGCGCTGATGAACGGTGCGCGCACCGGTGACCTGCCGCCGCGCGAAACGCTCACCGACGCCGACCGCTGGATCGTCGACCGGCTCGACCAGGTCCGCGCCGACGTCGACACCGCTTTCGACGCCTACGAATTCGGCAAGGCCTGCGAGGCGCTGTACCACTTCGCCTGGGACGAACTGTGCGACTGGTATCTGGAGCTGTCCAAGGTGCAGTTCGCCGAGTCCGACGCGCGCGCCGAGAGCACCGCGGTGGTGCTGGGCAGCGTGCTCGACGCGGTGCTGCGCCTGCTGCACCCGGTGATCCCGTTCGTCACCGAGACGCTGTGGAAGGCGCTCACCGGCGGCGAATCGGTGGTGATCGCGCCGTGGCCGCAGGCCAGTGGCGTCGCGACCGACGATGTCGCCGCCCAGCGGGTGGCCGACGCCCAGCGGCTCATCACCGAGATCCGCCGCTTCCGTGGTGACCAGGGCCTGGCCGACAAGCAGAAGGTGAAGGCCACCCTGGTCGGCATCGACGAGGTGGGCCTGTCCGGGTTCGCCGCGTCGGTGGCCAACCTGGCCCGGCTCACCGAACCGGGTGCCGACTTCGCCACCACCGCGGAGGTGGAGGTGCGCCTGTCCGGTGGCACCGTCACCGTCGCGCTCGACACCTCCGGTGCGATCGACCTCGACGCCGAACGCCGCAGGCTGGAGAAGGATCTCGCGGCCGCGCAGAAGGACCTCGACGCCACCACCGCCAAACTCGGCAACGAGGCGTTCCTGGCCAAGGCGCCTCAGCAGGTGGTCGACAAGATCACCGGCCGCCGGGATGTGGCCGCGGCCGAAGTCACGCGCATCGGCGCCCGCCTGGCGGAGCTGAGCGCCAAATGAGCGACATCGGCCCCGGCGACGGCGAACTCGACCCCGATCAGGCCGCCGACTTCGGCGGCGCGGACTACAGCGCGGCGCGGCCCGATACCGGTCCGTCACCGGTGGACCTGGCCGAGATGGCGCTGGTCGAGGCCGAACTGGACAAGCGCTGGCCCGAAACCAAGATCGAGCCCTCGCTCACCCGGATCGCCGCGCTGATGGACCTGCTCGGCAGCCCGCAACACAACTACCCCTCGATCCATGTCGCCGGCACCAACGGCAAGACCTCGGTGACGCGGATGATCGACGCGCTGCTCACCGCCCTGCACCGGCGTACCGGCCGGCTCACCAGCCCGCACCTGCAGCTGGCGACCGAGCGGATCAGCATCGACAACGCCCCGATCACTCCGGCCCGGTATGTCGAGACCTACCACGAGATCGCGCCCTACATCGCGATGATCGATGAGCAGTCGGCCGCGGCGGGCGGGCCGGCGATGAGCAAGTTCGAAGTGCTCACCGGCATGGCCTTCGCCGCGTTCGCCGAGGCCCCGGTCGACGTGGCTGTGGTCGAGACCGGCATGGGTGGCACCTGGGACGCCACCAACGTGGTCGACGGGCAGATCGCGGTGATCACCCCGATCGGCCTCGACCACACCGACTACCTGGGCCCCGACCTCGAGTCGATCGCCAAGGAGAAGGCCGGGATCATCAAGCGCGCCCCCGAGTCGCTGGTCCCGACCGACACGGTCGCGCTCATCGCCGAGCAGGAGCCCGAGGTGATGGAGGTGCTGCTGCGCCGTGCCGTCGAGGCCGACGCGGCGGTGGCCCGGGCCGGGGCGGAGTTCCAGCTGCTGGAACGCGCCGTGGCCGTCGGCGGGCAGCTGCTGAAGTTGCAGGGCCTCGGCGGGGTCTACGACGAGATCTTCCTGCCGTTGCACGGTGAACACCAGGCCCGCAACGCCGCGCTCGCGCTGGCCGCGGTGGAGGCGTTCTTCGGCGCCGGTGCCGACCGTCAGCTCGACGTCGAAGCGGTACGCGCCGGTTTCGCGAGTGTGGCCAGTCCGGGCCGGATGGAACGCATGCGCAATGCTCCCACCATCTTCGTCGACGCCGCGCACAATCCCGCAGGTGCCAAAGCCTTGGCCGCGACTCTCACCAGCGAATTCGACTTCCGCAAACTGGTCGGCGTGGTGGCGGTGCTCGGCGACAAGGACGCAGGCGGCATCCTCGACGCGCTGGAACCGATCTTCGACGAGATCGTGGTCACCAGCAACGGTTCGCCGCGCGGCCTCGACGTCGACGCGCTGGCCGACCTGGCCGTGCAGCGCTTCGGCGACGAACGGGTGATCACCGCCGACACCCTGCCCGACGCCCTCGAGTCGGCGATCGCGCTGGCCGAGCAGGCCGGCGACGACGGCGATGTGGTCTCGGGCGCCGGTGTGGTGGTCACCGGCTCGGTGGTGACCGCGGGCGCGGCACGCGCCCTGTTCGGAAAGGGCCCGGCATGAGCGGTCAGCGGCCGGAGGAGGAAGCGGAGCGTGACCACGCAGGCCGCCCGATCATGCCGAATGGACAGAGTATGAGCGAGTCGGTGGTTCCACCCCCTGCCAATGATCCGTGGAAGGGTCTGCGCGGCGTCATGGCGGGGACGTTGGTGCTCGAGGCGATCGTCGTGCTGCTGGCGCTGCCGGTGGTCGGTGCGGTCGGCGGCGGGGTCACCTGGTTCTCCGGCACCTATCTCGTGGCGCTGGCCGCGCTGATGATCCTGGGTGCCGGTCTGCAGCGCAAGCCGTGGGCGATCCCGTTCAATCTGGGATTGCAGGTGCTGGTGCTGGCGGGAACCTTCATCCATCTGTCGATCGGCATCATCGGCCTGGTGTTCGTCGCGGTGTGGGCTTTCATCCTGGTGCTGCGTACCGATGTGCAACGGCGGATGGACGCCGGACTGCTCCCGAGTCAGCGAATGCGGAGCCCGGAGTCCTGAACTGGCGGCGCAGGGGGCGTTCGGCGCGCCGCGACACCCCGGCGCTAGGGTTACCCCGTGACTGAGCAGACGTTGGTACTCATCAAGCCGGACGGTGTCTCCCGTGGCCTCGTCGGCGAGGTTCTTTCGCGCGTCGAGCGCAAAGGCCTCACCCTCCAGGCGCTGGAGCTGAAGAACGTGTCCGCGGAACTCGCGGCCGAGCACTACGCCGAACACGCCGAGCGGCCCTTCTTCGGCTCGCTCATCGAATTCATCACCTCCGGGCCGGTCGTGGCGGCCGTGCTGGAAGGCCCGCGCGCGATCGCGGCGTTCCGTCAGCTCGCCGGTGGCACCGATCCCGTCGAGAAGGCCGTGCCCGGCACCATTCGCGGCGACTTCGGCCTCGAGACCCAGTTCAACCTCGTCCACGGATCCGACTCGCCCGAGTCCGCCAAGCGTGAGATCGCGCTCTGGTTCCCCGAATTCTCCCTCTGATCGGTGCTGTCCTCGCTCGTCGCGTCCGGTTCGGACGCGTCGAGCTCGAGCGGTTCCGGTTCGCCGAATTGCGCCGATGGCGATCTTCGCGCGAACCGTATGGGATACTGAAGACGGATGTGTTCGATTCCGATGTCACCGATACCCCTACAGGGCGGTTGGTGACAGCCTGACGCGCAGGTACGCGGCAGCGGTGACGGACATGACCGGATGACATCGCGATTGGATGCCGATCATCGCTGCCACGGACGACCCTGTTGCTGGGGTTGCCCACCGGCACGCTGGATGAGCGCTCGAAACGCGGCGTCACGCCGTACAGCCAGGCGCCGCGTGACCGGTTGGCCCGCCAGAAGCTCGATACAGGCGCGACCGGATACGCGGGGCGAGACCAGATGACCCTCGTACCATCGGGTGCGAGGTGCACGGACGATGCCCCCGCGCCGGCCGCGTCACTCCCGTACCGGGGAAGGACGCGCCCGGGGGCCCGAGGAGACTTCGTGGCCGAACAAGAGCCGCTGGACACAACACAACAGGATGCCGATCAATTGCCGGAGCGAATCAGAGTTCATGCCCTGGCCAAACGGTTGGGAGTGACCAGCAAACGCATCCTGGCCAAATTGGCCGAACTGGGCGCCGAGGCGCGCAGTGTGCAATCCAATGTCGATCGCGCGGTGGCCGAAACGGTGCGCGACGCGATCGCCGCCGCTGACGCCGAGGACGGCGAACCCCCAGCACCCGCTCCCGAACCCCGCACGCGGGCGCGAGCGAAGAAGACCGCCGAACCCACCCCTACCCCCGTCGCCGAGCAGCCGGCCGACACGAGCGCGGCGTCCACGTCGCTGTTCTCCGCGCCCGAGGTCGCGCGCACCAACGAGGTGTTCGCCGCGATGGCCGACGACGCACACACCGGTCTGTTCACCCACCGGGTGAGCGAACAGGCGGCCCCCGCTGAACCGGTGACCTACGAAGCCCCCGCGGTCGCCATGCCGCTGTTCCTCCCGCCGGACGCCTCCGCCGCCGAGGAAGCGCGTAAGCGGCGTCGCACCGAGCGCACCGCCAAGCGTGCCGAAGAGCCCGTCGAGGAGCCCGAACCAGCGCCCCAGGCGCTCGCTGAGGACACCGAGGACACCGAAGCCACCGACCAGACCGGTGACACCGACACCGACAACGACAACGATGCCGACAACGATGCCGACGGCCAGCCCCGTCGCCGTCGCCGTGGGCGTCGTGGCCGTGGCCGTGGCCGGGGCGAGCAGTCCGCCGACGGCGAGGACGGTGACCACGACACCGACAGCGATGACGAACCCGCCACCGCGACCGAGCCGGCCGCCGAACCGGCCGCGCCCGACACCGACACCGATGCCGACGAGGACGACGAATCCCAGCCCGAGGGCGCGAGCCGTCGCCGTCGCCGCCGTCGTCGCCGCAAGGTCGGCGGCGACACCCCCGATGCCGAGGCGGCATCGGAGGACGATCCGCCCAACACCGTCGTGCACGAGCGCGAACCGCGTAACAAGAGCCGTGGCCGCTCCGGCGCCAACAACAACCCCGACGAGGTGCAGGGCATCTCCGGGTCCACCCGGCTCGAGGCCAAGCGTCAGCGCCGTCGCGACGGTCGCGACGCCGGACGTCGGCGTCCGCCGATCCTGACCGAGTCGGAGTTCCTGGCGCGCCGGGAAGCCGTCGACCGGGTGATGGTCGTGCGGGAGAAGGCTTTCGACCCCGCCGAGCACGCCCCGGGCCACCAGACCACCACGCAGGTGGCGGTGCTCGAGGACAACATCCTCGTCGAGCACTTCGTGACCAGTTCGGGTCAGGCGTCGATGGTGGGCAACGTCTACCTCGGCAAGGTGCAGAACGTGCTGCCCAGCATGGAGGCGGCCTTCATCGACATCGGCCGCGGCCGCAACGGTGTGCTCTACGCCGGTGAGGTGAACTGGGAGGCCGCCGGCCTCGGCGGCAAGGAACGCAAGATCGAGCAGGCGCTCAAGCCCGGCGACCAGGTGCTGGTGCAGGTGTCCAAGGACCCCGTTGGTCACAAGGGCGCCCGCCTCACCACTCAGATCTCGCTGGCCGGTCGCTTCCTGGTGTATGTGCCGAGCGGCACGTCCACCGGGATCAGCCGCAAGCTGCCCGACACCGAGCGCAAGCGGCTCAAGGAGATCCTGCGCGAGATCGTGCCCGCCGACGCGGGCGTGATCATCCGGACCGCGTCCGAGGGTGTCAGCGAGCCCGAGCTGGCGCGTGACGTCGAACGGCTGCAGGCCACCTGGCGCACCATCGAGCAGGCCGCCGCCAAGGAGACCAACGCGCCCAAGGCCCTCTACGAAGAGCCGGACATGCTGGTGAAGGTGATCCGCGACCTGTTCAACGAGGACTTCGCCAAACTGGTCATCGAAGGCGAGCGAGCCTGGAGCACCGTCGAGACCTACGTGCGTACCGTCGCGCCCGACCTGCTGGAACGGGTCGACCGGCACGAGAACAACGGCGTGGACGTGTTCGACGCCTACCGCATCGACGAGCAGCTGGCCAAGGCGCTCGATCGCAAGGTGTGGCTGCCCTCGGGTGGCACCCTGGTGATCGACCGCACCGAGGCGATGACCGTGGTCGACGTCAACACCGGCAAGTTCACCGGCTCGGGTTCGTCGAATCTCGAGGAGACCGTCACCAAGAACAATCTGGAGGCGGCCGAGGAGATCGTGCGCCAGATGCGGTTGCGCGACATCGGCGGCATGATCGTCGTCGACTTCATCGACATGGTCCTCGAATCCAACCGCGATCTGGTGCTGCGCCGCCTGACCGAGGCGCTGGGCCGGGACCGCACCCGCCACCAGGTGTCGGAAGTCACCTCGCTGGGTCTGGTCCAGATGACTCGTAAGAAGCTGGGCACCGGCCTGGTCGAGGCGTTCTCCACCACCTGTGAGCACTGCCACGGTCGTGGCATCCTCGTGCACTCCTACCCGGTGGATTCCGGGTCCGGGGTCGAGGAGCCGCGGAGCAAGGAGAGTGGTTCGCGTCGTCGTCGGGGCAAGGACAAGGACCGGGACAAGCCGTCCGCGCCCGCACCGGCGGCCAGCGCGCCCGCACCGGCCGCCGAGCACGACGAGGAGGACATCGCGGTCAAGCGAGCCCACCCTGTGGTGCTCGCGATGACCGCCCAGCACGGCGAGGAAGGCGAGGCCGCCGAGCAGCCGAGCCAGGCCGAGACCGTCGAGGAAGCGGCGCCGGAGCCGGCCAAATCGCGTTCGCGGTCCCGGTCGCGCCGGTCCAGCCGCAACGCCGCCGCGCAGGCCGAGTCCGCCGCCGAGGCGCCCGCGCTCACCGGGGTGCTCCCCACCGAGCCGGCAGCCGAGGCTCCCGCCCCGGAACCAGCGGCCACCCGGGCACCGGAGCCCGACCCGGCACCCGCCGAGGCAGCACCGGAGGCCGAGCAGGCACCTGCCGCCGCGGAACCCGCCCAGCGGGCACCCCGTAGACGTCGTGTGGCGCGCTCGACCGCGGCGCCGGCACCCGACAGTGCGGGAGCGGTGTTCGTGCTCGCCGCGGACGAGCAGGCGCCCGCGGCGGCCGTCGTGGACTTCGACGCCGAACCCGTGGTGGTCCCGGAACGCAAGCCGCGCCGTCGCGCGGTGAGCCGTCCCGCGGGCACACCCACCTCGGAAACGAACTAGTTCCGGTGCTTGCGTGCGCGGGTCCGCCCGCGCACGCAAGCCCTCCGAATCGGCCCTTGACCGGCCGAATTGGGGGAGTGGTTACCATTCTGGTAACCTAGGTCGGTCGCTGCCCAGCGATTGGGCATCCGACCGAACGGTCGGGTGATGCCGCAGGCAGCCAAACGTTCTTCCCCCGCTCTTGCGGGGATGAGCCCAGAAATACACGCCGCAGCTGCGGCGTGGACATGTGCAGCACCAACGTGAGTGGAGGAAGCCGACCGATGGCAGCGTACGCAATCGTCAAGACCGGCGGAAAGCAGTACAAGGTCGCGGTCGGTGACCTGGTGAAGGTCGAGAAGATCGAGGGCACGCCCGGCACCGCCGTGGCCCTGACCCCGGTTCTCGTCGTCGACGGCGCCGATCTGACCACCGATGCCGACAAGCTGGCCAAGATCTCCGTGGCCGCCGAGGTTGTCGATCAGACGAAGGGTCCGAAGATTCGGATCCACAAGTTCAAGAACAAGACCGGCTACCACAAGCGCCAGGGTCACCGTCAGCCGCTGACGGTCATCAAGGTCACCGGCATCAAGTAAGAATTCCCGAGGAGACGCAAAAGCTATGGCACATAAGAAGGGCGCATCCAGCTCCCGGAACGGCCGCGATTCGAACGCACAGCGCCTCGGCGTGAAGCGCTTCGGCGGCCAGAAGGTCAGCGCGGGCGAGATCCTGGTCCGCCAGCGTGGAACCCACTTCCACCCGGGCGTGAACGTCGGCCGTGGCGGCGACGACACGCTGTTCGCCCTCGAGGCGGGCGCGGTCGAGTTCGGCACCAAGCGTGGCCGCAAGACCGTCAACATCGTTCTTCCGGAGCCGGTCCAGGCCTGACCGCCTGGAGCATTCGCTCCCCACGGACACCAGAGCGGGTCAGGGTTCAAACCCTGACCCGCTCTGTCGTGTTCGACCACCCCCTACCGCAAATGACCAGTCAGAAGGAGGAGGATCAACCCATGTCCAAATTCATCGACCGCGTCGTGCTGCATGTTCGTGCCGGTAGAGGTGGACACGGTTGCGCCTCGGTGCATCGTGAGAAGTTCAAGCCGCTCGGCGGGCCCGACGGCGGCAACGGCGGCAACGGCGGCGACGTGATCCTGGAAGTCGACGCCAACGTTCACACCCTGCTCGATTTCCATTTCCACCCGCACGCCAAGGCCGGTAACGGCAAGCCGGGCGAGGGCGGTAACCGCGACGGCAAGCAGGGCACCGACCTGGTACTGCAGGTGCCCGACGGCACCGTGGTGGTCGACCAGCACGGCGAGGTCGTCGTCGACCTGGTCGGCATCGGCAACCGGTTCGTCATCGCCCGCGGCGGCCGCGGCGGCCTGGGTAACGCCTCGCTGGCCTCCAAGGCCCGCAAGGCGCCCGGTTTCGCGTTGCTCGGTGAAGAAGGCCAGGAGACCGACCTGGTCCTGGAGCTGAAGTCGGTCGCCGACGTCGGCCTGGTCGGGTTCCCGTCGGCGGGCAAGTCCTCGCTGGTCTCGGTGCTCTCGGCCGCCAAGCCCAAGATCGCCGACTACCCGTTCACCACCCTGGTCCCGAACCTGGGTGTGGTGGCCAGTGGCGACACCACCTTCACCGTGGCCGACGTGCCCGGCCTGATCCCCGGTGCCAGCGACGGCCGCGGCCTCGGCCTGGACTTCCTGCGCCATCTGGAACGCTGCGCAGTGCTCGCCCACGTCGTCGACTGCGCGACTCTGGAACCGGGCCGCGACCCGGTCTCCGACGTCGACGCGCTCGAAGCCGAACTGGCCGCCTACCGCCCCGCGCTCTCCAGCGACGCGAGCCTGGGTGAGCTGGCCGACCGCCCCCGCGTGGTGATCCTCAACAAGACCGACGTGCCCGACGGCAAGGAACTGGCCGAGATGGTGACCCCGGAGTTCACCGCGCGCGGCTGGCCCGTGTTCGAGATCTCCGCGGTGAGCCGCGCCGGGCTGCGCCCGCTCACCTTCGCGCTGGCCGACATGGTCCGCCAATACCGCGAAGACCACCCCAAGGCCGCCCCCAAGCGTCCGGTGATCCGTCCGATCGCCACCGACGAGAGCGGCTTCAGCGTGATCGCCGATCCGCACGAGCCCGGCGGCTTCATCGTGCGCGGTACCCGGCCCGAACGCTGGGTGCGTCAGACCCAGTTCGACAACGACGAGGCCGTGGGCTATCTGGCCGACCGCCTGGCCCGCCTGGGTGTCGAGGCCGAACTGGTCAAACAGGGCGCCCAGCCCGGTGCCCCGGTGACCATCGGAGACGTCACCTTCGAGTGGGAACCGCAGGTCGCCGCCGGCGTCGATGTCGTGCCCACCGGGCGTGGCACCGACCAGCGACTGGAACAGAACGAGCGGATCGGTGCGGCCGAGCGCAAGCACGCCTCGCGCGCGCGCCGCGGCCTGCTCGACGACAACGACGAGTAGAAGATCGGCCGTGCGGTTGCTGCCCGACGGGTGAAAACCGGTATCGGGCACGGCCGTTCGGTCGGCATACTGCGCTGGGTCGCGCTGTGCGAGGCGGCGCTGTGATCGCAGGGAGTTCGGCAATGGTGGATACGGGAACGAGTCAGGCACGCGAAGCGATCGTGTCGGCGCGCAGCGTCGTGGTGAAGATCGGGTCCTCGGCGCTCACCAGCCTCGAAGGCGGCCTCGACACCGACCGGCTCGACCGGCTCGCCGATGCCGTCGAAGCCCGGATGCGTGCCGGTTCGGACGTGGTCGTGGTGTCCTCGGGCGCGATCGGGGCAGGCATCGCGCCGCTCGGACTCTCGCGCAGGCCCAAGGACCTGGCCACCAAACAGGCCGCGGCCAGCGTCGGCCAGTTGTCGCTGGCACACGCCTGGGGCACCTCGTTCACCCGCTACGGCCGCACGGTCGGCCAGATCCTGCTCTCCGCCGACGACTTCGCCCGCCGCGAACACCACCGCAACGCCCAGCGCACTCTCGACCGGTTGCGCGCCCTCGGCGCGATCGCCGTGGTCAACGAGAACGACACCGTCGCCACCGAGGAAATCCGTTTCGGCGACAACGACCGCCTCGCCGTCCTGGTCGCCCACCTCGTCGGGGCCGACGCGCTGATCCTGCTCTCCGACGTGGCCGGCCTCTACGACGGCGACCCCCGCAAAGGCGCCGCCAACTTCATTCCCGAGGTGCGCAGCAGCGCCGACCTCGACGGTGTCATCGCGGGCAGCGGTGGGGCGCTCGGTACCGGCGGCATGGCCTCGAAACTGTCGGCTGCCCGGCTGTCCGCCGAGGCAGGTATCCCCGTGCTGCTGGCCTCGGCCGCCGACGCCGCCACCGCCCTCACCGCCGGCACCGTTGGCACCGCCTTCGCCGCGCGCCCCGTGCGCCTGTCGGGCCGCAAGTTCTGGGTCCGCCACGCCGCCGACCCCCGCGGCGCCGTCCTACTCGACGAGGGTGCCGTCACCGCCGTCGCCGAACGGCACTCACTGCTCGCCGCGGGCATCACCGGCCTGCGCGGCCGCTTCTTCGGCGGCGACGTCATCGACCTGGTCGGCCCCGATGATCAGGTGGTGGGCCGCGGCGTCGTCGAATACGACAGCACCGAACTGGCCACGATGCTCGGCCGCTCCACCGGCGACCTCCCCGACACCATGCAACGCCCGGTCATCCACGCCGACGACCTGGTCAAGGTCTGATCCGAACCTACTGGCGTCGGTCGTACCTCCGGTCCACTCTTCACCGTCACGATCACCGCGGCTTCTCCCGCGTGACCTCGATATTCGCCAACAAGCGTGACGTCACTGCCGCGTGCCCGACGTAGTCCGGAATGAGACGAGCCGCCCACGCAAGGTCGATGGGGTGCGGCGAGCGGATCGACGTGAGTCGGCTCCGGAAATCTGAAGCCGGCCCCAGCCCCAAAGTAGCCCGCCCCGCACTGCGGGACGCATTTGTCCACGCCTCCACCGCGATCGAACTCCCCTCACCGACGCGATCGCCGAACGCCTCGGAGGCACGGACCCGCATACCTCCCACGTGCTCGCGGCCGGCGTGGCCGCCGCGGTTCGTGTCGCCCTCGAACGGTGGTTGCAGACCGTCACTCCTCCGGCGACCAGCGGACTCGTCGTGCCGTCCGGCGCGTTGCCGGACCTACTGCGCACCTCTCTCGCTCTACTCGCACTCGCACTCGATGCCGCCGAGAAACGACCGGACCGTCGAAATCAGTGAGCTCCGCGCCCGCCAACGTGTTCGAGAATTGCGGCGACCGCCGCGAGATCTACGCCTGAGCTGGGATCTATCAGTGAAAATCTTCGTCCAGCCGAAGAACGACTCGTTGGAGGCGATGGCCACGGAGTTCTTCTCCTCGCGTTCGGTGAGGAACTGGGCCGGACCGTCGGAAGCCGCAGCATCGGGTAGGCCTGGTCGACTTTGCTCCGATGGCAGGACGCCGAAGCGCGTGCTGGTGTTCCGGACGTTCGCCGCGTCGCACTGGTGTCATTGCTCGAGCACGGTGGCTGTGCCGGTCGCACGGGTCCAGGTGGCCACCGTGCGGGTCACTCATGACCAGGAAGCGGTACTCGACGCGGCCGACCGGATCGCGGTGATGAACAAGCGATTCGGTGCTCGACTGCCTGATTGGTGCGGTCCCTGTTTTCGGCGCAGATTGCCCAGCCGACCTCGGGCTCGGTGACCACAACGCGCTGGCCGCGCTGATCGCGGTGCCGCTGGGGCTCACCATCGCGGCCTCGGTAGGCCTGATGCTCGCCCGGCGATGTGGTGAGGTCGGTCAGCGCTGCGGTGGGATGACTCCCGGTTGGTCCGGAGCAGCCGGTGGGGCTTGTGGCATGGGCTCGGTCGGCTGGGTTTCCGCCCCGGGAACCGGGCCGGTGACGCCGGGCTGTCCACCGGGGTCGGACGTGTCGGGTCCGCTGGGCGGCGGTGGAGGCGGGACTTGTTGCGGTGCAGGGGGGTCCGCTGGTGGGGCTTGCTGTGGTGCAGGGGGATTCTCGGGCGCTGTTGCCGGCGGTTCGACCGGGGATTGTGGTGGCGGTTCAGGCACTGGTGGTTGGGGTGCTGGTGGTTGAGGTGCCGATTCGGGTGGCGGCGGTTGCGGCGCAGGTTCGGCAGCTGGTGGTTCGGGCGCCGGCGGATGCGGCGCAGACTGTTCCGGCGCTGGGGCCGGAGCCGACGGCTCGTCGCTGGGTGAGGACTGCGCCGGCGGGTCCGAATCCGGCTGCGTCGGTGGATGTTCCGTGCCCGGAGATGGAGGGTTCTCTCCTCCCGGCGTGGCGGAACCGCCGGGCGCTGGGTCTTCGGGCGGTACCGGATGCTCTTCGGGCGGCGCGGGGCTATCGGTGGGTGCCGGTGGCTCGCTTGTAGGGGTGCGGTCCTCTACGGGTGGGCCCGGCTCGTCCTGCGGGGCAGGGTTGTCCGAGGGGTGCTGGGGCTCGTCCGGCGGGGCAGGGTTGTTCGAGGGGGCCGGGGACTCGTCCGGCGCTTCAGGCCTCTCCGAGGGCGTGGGGGATTCGTCCGGCGGGGCCTGGTTCTCCGAGGGCGTAGGACGGTCATCTGCAGGCGCTGGCGGCTCTGTGCCCGGGACCGGGGGCTGGCCGGGGGCTGCCGGGTGCTCGTCGGAAGGTGTTTGCGGGTCCGAGGGCTTCGGACCCTGCCCAGGTCGCTCCGGCGTGACGGGCGAACCAGAGCCGGGATTCTCCGGGTCAGCACCATCAGTGCTCGAATCGCCCTGTGGTACTTCGGGTTCGCCGGGTTGTGGGCTCGGCGCCGGTGTCGTCGGCGAACCGGTTCCGGGTGCATCGTCGTGCCCCGTAGGTGAATCCCACCCCACTTGTCCCGGTGCGGTGGGCAGCGCGGGTACGCCCGTCCCAGCCAGCGAATACGCCGGTTTGTAGATCATGTTCATCGCCAGCACCGCCTCTTGGCGCAATGCCTCGGCCGCCATCTGCGCGTCGATCACCTGTGCTGCCTGGAGCAGCCGGGCGATGGAGCCGATCGGCCCGGAGTCGCCGGGGGCCACCACCGACAACTTCACCGCCTCCGCGGCCGCTGCCACCGCACCCAGGCGCGCACCGACATCGGCCAGTACCGCGGCCAATTCGTCGATGGACTCCGCGTAACTGCGGGTGCTGAGTACGGCGGCGTCGGCGGCGGCTCCCTCCCAACCGGTTTCGTTGATCAGCCGATCGGCGTTGGCCTTGGTCAGCGGCATCGCGGTGGTGAGGGTGGCGGCGGTCTCGAGCCAGGTCACCGAGGCGCCGAGGATCGCGCCCGCGTCGATCTGCTGGGTGCGCGTGTAGATCTGTTCGTGCGGCATGGATTCGAAATGTTCCATCGCACTGATGTAGGTGGGGTCGGTACTCATCAGGGCACCCGCGTATCGATGGCGCGCAGGGCCGCCGACGCTGCGGCGTCGGCTTCCTCGTAGAGGCCGGCGCTGAGCAGGAACGCTTCCTTCATCCGGTAGGCCGCGGCGATGTAGTGATCGAGCAGATCGGCGGCATCACGCGCCTTGTGCGCGAAGCCGGCCTGTAACTGCTGTGCGGAGACGAAACCACCGAAACCGCCTGCCTCGGCGGCATTCTCGAGCTCGTGACGAAGTTCGGCGAGCCGATCGGCCTGCTGGTCGTAGAGATCGGCGCAGCGGCGCGCGGCATCGGGATCGAACTTCAGTGTGCCCGCTGTGGCGGCGCTGCGGAACCGGGAGATCTCGGCTCTGCTGCTCTCGATCGTCATCGCGTCTCCCCTCCAGGTCTGCGTTCGGAGATCCAGGCTAGCCGGACCTTCTGGTGTGCGAACTGTGCGCGGGCGCCACCCGGCGCTGCAGTTGCG
Source organism: Nocardia halotolerans (assembly GCF_042650145.1). Taxonomy (NCBI): domain Bacteria; kingdom Bacillati; phylum Actinomycetota; class Actinomycetes; order Mycobacteriales; family Nocardiaceae; genus Nocardia; species Nocardia halotolerans. The sequence continues at coordinate 246,355 of NZ_JBHSDL010000028.1, forward strand.
TGGCGAGCTGACCGGTCGACGCGGGCACCACGTGCACCGTTTCCCCCGCACGCAGCAGATACCGTCCGTCGCCGGCGACATCGATCCAGCTGTAGTGCACCGGCGGTGCCGCGGTCGGACGATCCAGCCCGGTTTCGATCCGGATATGCCCTTCGGCGGTGTGCTGGCGGCGCAATAATCGCTGGATACGTGGCACGGCCGGGTGGGTGGCGATCACCGTCTCCTCATCGCGCACCGCTTCGGTGGCGGCCTCACGGGCCGGTTCACGTCCGGGCGGTGCGTCGGGTAGGCAGGCCGCGACCCGGGCGCCGATGCCCGCGCTGTGTCCGATCGAAACACGCACGTGACCACCGTAATCGGGCCGGTTGCCGGGCTCCTGCACCACCAGGACCGCATGGTCGAAGACTGCACACGCCAGTAACCGGATCTCGCTGCCGGGGGTGTGACCGCCGCCGACGAGCACGATCCGGGCATGGGGTTCGGCGATGATCCGCAGACAGGCGGCCAGGTCGGGATCGCCGCCGGGTAGCCGCTCGTCGAGGGTGGCGCGCAGTCGGGCGGCCTCGTCCTCGGTGCGCGGCGATTCGAGCACCCGCAGCGGGAACGGCATGCGGTCCTGACCGGATCCCCGCCAGACGTGCGCGAATTCGTCAGCGGTGAAGGTCCATCCCATTGCCGATCCCATCCTTACCGAACCAGGACGAGCACAGCCTAACCGCAGTACCGGATTCCGGCGCGGCGTTCAACCGCCATACATCCGAACGGAATCATCTCTCGGATCCACCCCGTTGGGCCCGAAACTCGATGCCGGAGGATCGATCGTGGTCTCTTCGGTATAGGGCTGCGGCTCCGGCGGCAGACGTCGCCAGCGGGCGCGCGGATCGGCTTGTTCTTGATCAGACATGATGTTTCCCCTTCCCGACCCCAAGACTACTCGCCGCGCACGCGTTGGGCAGCAGCAATTTTCAGCGGGCCGCCGGGCTCGGACACCGGGGTGGATCCCTCAGTAGCCCCGGTCCGGGTCGATCAGCGCGTGCAACGGTTCGCCCGCCAGGAACCGGACGACATTGGCTCCGAGATGATCGGCGAAAGCCGCCAACCGCAGCTGCGGCGGATTCGAATCGTGCGGAGTGACGATCGCGTTCGGCAGCGTCCACAGCGGATGCCCGTCGGGCAGCGGTTCCGGGTCGGTGACATCGAGCCCGGCGCCGCCGATCACCCCGGCGGACAGCGCGTGCACCAGCGCGCCGGTATCGACCAGGCTGCCACGGGCCACATTGATCACCCACGACGACGGCTTGAGCCGGGCCAGTTCGTCAGCGCCGACGAGGTGGCGGGTCCGGTCCGTCGCCGGCGCGGCCACCACCACATGGTCGGTGTGCGACCACACCCGGGCGAGCTGGTCGGCCGGCACGGTCTCCACGTCGGCCGGAATGCCCTGGCCCGTCACCCGGCGCCCCGACCTGTTCACCGCGATCACGTGCGCACCAAGCGGCGCCAGCATCGGAATCAGCGCCCGCCCGATCCCGCCCGCGCCCACAATGGTCACAGTCTTGCCGCGCAACGACCCGACATGCGGAAAGAACTCGCGCTGCTGCCACGAAGTCGCCCGCAACTGCTCGGGCAGATACCGCACCCCCGCCAGCAACAACATCAGGGCATGCTCGGCGACACTGTGCGAGAACGCGCCGGCCGCGGAGGTGAACACCACCCCGGGATGGGCGGCGAAGACGCCGGCGGCGAAGAAATCCTCCACGCCGGCCGCGGGCAATTGCACCCAGCGCACCGCAGGCGGCAACGTCGCCGGAAACGCCGTCGGCGCGCCGGTCCAGACCAGTGCGTCAGCGTCATCGAGCGCCCCGACCCGAGCACCAGCCCCGACGATCGCCTTCTCGAGTAGGCGCGGCGCCTGCCGGTCGGGGCCGATCGCGATCGTGGTCACGGATTCCTGCACGAACACCTCCTGAATTCGTCGCCTACCTGCGGCGCGGGGCCGCACCGAACGCATGGTCCTACGGTTGGTCCAAGTCGGCCGGCTCATCGACCCCGTGCCGGTCGGCCAGCTCCAGCAGCGGCGCCAGATCGAACACGGCATCGTCCATGTCGGCCTGCACATCGCCGAGCTCGGCATACCGGGCGGGCACGGTCTCGATGGTGAAGTCGCGCGGATGAATGTCGTCGACCTCCGGCCAGCGCACCGGAGTCGACACCGTTGCCGCGGACACCCCACGCACCGAGTAGGCGGCGGCAATGGTGTGGTCACGCGCGTTCTGGTTGTAGTCGACGAACAACTGCGCCGGGTCACGGTCACGACGCCACCAGGCTGTCGTCACATCCGCGGGCGCCCGCCGCTCGACCTCCTGCGCGAAAGCCAGCGCCGCGCGGCGCACCTGCTGGAATCCGTACTCCGGCGCGATCCGCACATACACGTGCAACCCGGACCCACCCGAAGTCTTCGGCCAACCCGTCGCACCCAGCTCGTCGAGGACCTCGTGCACCACCCCGGCCACCCGCTGCACCCGCGACCACGGACAATCCGGCATCGGATCCAGATCGATGCGCCACTCGTCGGGCGACTCGGTGTCGGCGGCCCGCGAATTCCACGGATGGAATTCGACCGTGGACATCTGCACCGCCCAGATCACCTCCGCGAGCCCGTGCACACACAGCTCATCGGCATGACGGCCGTACCGCGGGAAGAACACGCGCACCGTCGGAATCCAGTCCGGCGCACCCGCAGGCAACCGCTTCTGGTGCACCTTGTCCCCGCTCAACCCCTTCGGAAACCGATGCAGCATGCACGGCCGGTCACGCAAGGCGTTCACGATCCCGTCCCCGACACTCAGGTAATACCGCGCCAAATCCAGCTTGGTCGCACCGAGCTCGGGAAAATACACCCGGTCGGGATTGCTGACCCGCACCGTGTGCTCACCCACCGACAATTCGATCGCAGGCGCCGCAGACTTGGCCACACGCGCAACGATAGACGAGCAGGCCCGCCCGCCGTGGCGGAGCGGACCCGACATGGGCGGAAACTACAGCTCGTACACGCCGAACGCGCGATTCTGGATGCACATCGGCATCACGTGCACCCGCTCGGTCCACTCGAACTTCGCGGCCGCCTCCACGGTCTCCCGCTCGGCGATACACACCGTCGCCGTGCCCGGCATGGTCAACGGGTTGAGCACCGCCAACGGAATCCCCGCATGAATATTGCTGTAGAGGCCACCACTGAAGCACAACGGGGTGATGGCGATACCGCGCCGGGCACTCTCCTGCTCGGCCGCGGCATGCGCGCCCGGCACACCCGAACAATCGAGGGGGTTCTCGTTCGACGCCTGCGCGGGGACGGTCGACAGAGTGAATCCGGCCGCACAGCCCGCGGCAACGGCCATCAGGGTTCGAGCAAATGAGGTCCTGGTCATAGCCGCATTGAAACACTGGTCCGCGGCCACACCCACAACCGTTCCGGCGTGTCTCTGTTATTGGAGCGCTGGCGCGCTCGAGTTCGCGGCCCCCACGGGCCGCCGGTCAGCGCTCGAGACTGGCGCTTCGCGCTGCGCTTCGAGCGCTGACCGGCGGCCCGGCCGCGAACCGCCGCTTCGCGGCGGACCCTCCTCGAGGTCGGGTCGTGCGGGGCTGGTTTTCCGTGCTGGCGCCTCGGGTTTTGTGGGTCCAGGGTGGTGGGTCTGTGTTTGGGGCTTGCGTTGCGTGGGTGCGTTTTGAGCGCTGGCTGGCAGCTCGGCCGCGAAGCGCTGCTTCGCGGCGGACCCTCTTCGGGGGCGGGTTGTGCGGGGTTGGTTTTCCGTGCTGGTGCCTGGGGTTTGTGGGTCCAGGGTGGTGGGTCTGTGTTCGGGGCTTGCGTTGCGTG
>NZ_JBHSDL010000029.1:0-1683 GCF_042650145.1 Nocardia halotolerans
TTTGTATTAATAATATAAGCACCTAGAGCCAATCCTTCCATAGAGGTAGAACAAGCACCAAATAAACCAAAATAAGGAGCTCCAATGGTTCGACTAGCGAAACTTGTGGGAGTAATCTGATTGATCAAGTCCCCTGCGAGAAGAAACTGAACCTGTTCCTTTTGTATTTCTCCTTTTTCCATTGCCTTTTGACAAGCTTCTTCAAAAAAAACTTTATGTGCTTTTTCATAGGAATCCTGTCCGAGCCATAAATCGGCATGAAGAAGATCAAAATCTTCCGATATAGCTCCATCTGCTTCAAATGGTCCACCTACTGTTCCAGTGGAAATAATCACAGGCTTTTGTTCGAAAACCCATGTACGATGACCTGCAAGCATTATAAACCACCCCATCTGATTAAAATTGTTTTAATTAAGGCAATGACAAAAGCAGAAAACACACCAAATAAAATGACAGAACCGGCTAGTTTAAACATATTGCCGCCTACGCCCAGTACAAATCCTTCGGTTCGATGTTCAATGGCAGGTGATATGACCGCATTACCAAAACCAGTTACGGGTACAGCTGTCCCTGCTCCCCCAAATTGGGCCATTCGATCATATACTCCAAAACCGGTAAGAAGCATCGTAATAAAAATTAAAGTACCTACCGTCGGATTTCCGGCCGTTTGCTCTGTAAAATCAAAATAATAGATGTAAAAGTCTTGAATAAGCTGACCAATAAGACAGATGAGACCACCTGTTAGAAAGGCTTTTATACAATTTGTTACAACCGGTCTTTTTATTTCACGTTGTTTTTGTAATTCTTGGTATTCCTGTTGGACTGGGGTTAGCTGTTTCTTTTGATTATTTGACATAGCTCGATCCTTCCTCTTTCTTTACGTTTTTTCCTTTATAAGACTTTTAAGTTTTTTCAAATCCTTTTTTAAGCTTTTCTTATTCGTATTGTTTTTTTGCAGTCTTTGTTCTATTTTTTCGAGTTCCCAGAACATTTTTTTATCCGACGAAACGACGACTTTATGATTCGGATATATTTTTTCTAGGTCAGATTTAACTGTCTTCTCGATAGTTTTTAATCGAAAACGATTGAAATTTTCTACCTTTATCGCTACTAAAAGCTCCTTACCTGTATTCACAGCCCTTACATCCGTAATTTCATCCTTAGTAATCATCTTTTCTTTAGCCTGGTTAGCGATAGATTGATCGAATGGCTTGCTTGTATGTACTTGTGAAATACTCAAATCTTTATTGTTATAACCCATTTGATTCTGGTTTTCGTTACATCCTGAACCTATTCCGATGATGATTAGTAATAAAAGCAAAATTTTTAATTTAGTTATGTTACCTTTCATGAATTCACCTCATATTTTATCCATTCAAAATCACACAAAAGGTTGATCAATATCGACCCAACCTTTTGTGTCGCATTAAGATTATTGTTTGTATTGAGGTTCTTCTTGTTCAATTTGTTGAACGCGTGGTGCAATGCTGTCTACTACAGATTGAGTTTGTTTAGCCGCATCTTGATAGAGTTGCTTCGCTTGTTCATTATCTGTACTAAGAGCAAATGTTTCAAAGCTAGCTTGTGCACTTTTTAACCCTGCTAGAGCTGTTTTAACGTCACTGATCACTGTCATGAATAACGCCTCCTATATTTTTATTTTGATCTTTCTTTAGAATGCTG
>NZ_JBHSDL010000030.1:0-278170 GCF_042650145.1 Nocardia halotolerans
GGTCGGCTGTGCTCGCCGGAACGTGTCTGGTCGGCTGTGCTCGCCGGAACGTGTCTGGTCGGCTGTGCTCGCCGGAACGTGTCTGGTCGGCTGTGCTCGCCGGAGCCTGTCTGGTCGGCTGCGCTCGCCCGAATCTGCCAGCTCCCGCTGCGCTCGCCCGAACCCATCCGTGTGGCTGCGCTCACCTGGTTCGGTTCGGTCTTCGCTCGCCGGGCCCCGTTCGCCCGGTCCGGTCCGGTCGACCCTCGTCTGGCTCCGACCGCTGCGGCGAGGCGGTGCTGTAGATCACTGGGCGCGGCCGTGGCGGCTCGCGCATACCGCCCGTTATCCTCGACTCGTATCGTCCGGTACCCGCCTCGCGGGACTGGAACGCAATCGAGAGGACAGTGTTGACCTCGAGAAGTGTCAATTCCACGGGCGCGAACACGGGTGTCGATCCAGCGCCCGCACGACTGACGGTGGGAATCGTCTCGGCGGGACGGGTGGGTTCGGCGCTGGGTGTCGCGCTCGAGCGAGCCGGCCATGTGGTCTTCGGTGTCGCCGCGATTTCCGATGTCTCCAAGCGCCGGGCCGCCACCCGCCTGCCCGATTCGCGGGTCCTGCCGGTGGAGGAGATCGCCCGGCGCAGTGAACTGCTGTTGCTCGCGGTGCCCGATGCCGAGCTGGCAGGCTTGGTTCGTGGGCTGGCGGCTGCCGGGGTGGTTCGCCCGGGCACGATCGTCGTGCACACCTCCGGTGCGAACGGTGTGGGTGTGCTTGCGCCGCTCACCGCCCAGGGTGCGCTGGGCCTGGCGATCCATCCCGCGATGACCTTCACCGGTCACGACGAGGACATCGCCCGCCTCACCAACGCCTGTTTCGGGGTGACCGCCGCCGACGAGGTCGGTGAGGCCATCGCGCAGGCACTGGTGATCGAGATGGGCGGCGAACCGGTGCGGGTGGCGGAGGAACAGCGCACGCTCTATCACGCCGCCCTGGCCCACGGCAGCAATCATCTGGTCACTCTGCTCGTCGACGCGGTGACCGCACTGCGCGCGGCCCTGTCCGGTCCGGGCCTGCTCGGCCAGCCGGTGGTCGACGACCAGCCGGGCGGGCTGCCCGAACGCCTCATCGGCCCGCTCGTCTCGGCCGCCCTCGACAACGCCCTGCGCCGCGGCAGTGCCGCGCTGACCGGCCCGGTGGCCCGCGGCGATGTCGACGCGGTCGCCGCCCACCTGTCCGCACTCGAGTCGCTGGACGAGCGCTTGGCCGCGGGCTACCGCGCCATGTCGCTGCGTACCGCCGAACTCGCCAAGTCCGATACCGCTCTGCTCGAGCTGCTCGCCGAGAAAGGCCACTGATGGAACCCCGAGAAGTGCATCACCACCAGGGCGGCGCACGGGCGACCGGCGCGTTCAAGCCCGGCGTGCTCACCGTGCACCACAACCCCGAGGTGCTGGCCACCGTGGCCAGGGCGCTGCGCGGTGCGGGCCGCACCATCGGTGTGGTGCCGACGATGGGCGCCCTGCACGAGGGTCACCTGCAGTTGGTCCGCCAAGCCAAGCTCACCAATCAGATCGTCATCGTGTCGATCTTCGTCAATCCGCTGCAGTTCGGCGCGAACGAGGACCTCGACGCCTACCCGCGCACCCTCGACGCCGACCTCGAGCTGCTGCGCGCCGAAGGTGTGGACCTGGTGTTCGCGCCGTCGGCGCACGACATGTACCCGGACGGTCCGCGCACCACCGTGCAGCCCGGCCCGCTGGGCGCCGAACTCGAGGGCGGCAGCCGTCCGACGCATTTCGCGGGCATGCTCACCGTGGTCGCCAAACTGCTGCAGATCACCCATGCCTCCGAGGCGTATTTCGGGGAGAAGGACTATCAGCAGCTCACGCTGATCCGGCAGATGGTGCGCGACCTGAACTTCGACGCCAGGATCGTCGCCTTCCCGACCGTGCGCGAGGCCGACGGTCTGGCGCTGTCCTCACGCAACCGCTACCTCGATACCGAGCAGCGGGAATCGGCGCTGGCCCTTTCGGCCGCGCTGGTGGCGGGCAGGCACGCCGCGGGCCTGGGCGCCGACGCGGTCGTGGCGGCGGCGCAAGCGGTGCTCGACTCGGTCGACGGTATCGACGTCGACTATCTCGAACTGCGTGATGCCAACCTGGGCCCGGTCCAGGCCGCGGGCAACGCCCGGCTGCTCGTTGCGGCCAAGGTCGGGGACACCCGGTTGATCGACAACGCTCCCATCGTCCTGGGCGCCCAGCTCGACGGGCACCCCGACGCGAACTCCCTGCCTGCCTCGCAGGCGCTCTGAGAAAGGCGAAGCCGATGCTGCGCACCATGATGAAGTCGAAGATCCACCGCGCCACGGTGACCCATGCCGACCTGCACTATGTGGGTTCGGTGACCGTCGACCAGGATCTGCTCGACGCCGCCGATCTGCTCGAGGGCGAGCAGGTCTGCATCGTCGACATCGACAACGGCGCCCGCCTCGAGACCTATGTGATCGCCGGTGAGCGCGGCTCGGGGGTGATCGGCATCAACGGTGCCGCCGCGCACCTGGTGCACCCCGGCGACCTGGTCATCCTCATCGCCTACGGGCAGCTCGACGAGGCCGAACTGCGCGACTACGCCCCGAAGGTGGTCTTCGTCGACGACCGCAACCGTCGCGTGGAGCTGGGTTCGGATCCGGCTCATGCCCCGGCGGGTTCGGGTCTCACTTCACCACGCTCACTCACGCTCGCTTGATCGCGGCGGGGCTGCGCGCATGCTGCTGACGATCGATGTCCGCAACACCGGTATCGAACTGGGTTTGTTCGCCGGCAGCGGTGAGCATTCGAAACTGGTGCGGCACTGGCGGATCCACACCGACCCATTGATCACCGCTGACGAGTTCGCCATGCAGGTGCGCGGTCTGGTCGGTGCCGACCTCGACCAGGTGGCCGGTGTGTCGGCGCTGTCGACGGTGCCGCCGGTGTTGCGTGAGTTGCGCATCATGCTGGCGCGCTATTGGGCCCATGTGCCGCATGTGCTGGTGGAACCCGGTGTGCGCACCGGTATCCCGCTGTTGGTGGACAACCCCAAGGAGGTCGGCGCCGACCGCATCGTCAACTGCCTGGCCGCGTTGCGTCAGTTCGGTGGCCCGGCGATCGTGGTCGATTTCGGCACCGCGATCTGTGTGGACCTGGTTTCGGCCAAGGGGGAGTTCCTCGGCGGGGTGATCGCGCCGGGCGTCGAGGTGTCCACCGAGGCGCTGGTGGAGCGCAGCGCCTTGCGCCGGGTGGAGCTGGCCCGGCCGCGTTCGGTGCTGGGCAAGAACAGCATGGAATGCATCCAGTCCGGTGCGATCTTCGGTTTCGCCGGCCTGGTCGACGGTCTGGTCGACCGTTTCCGCGACGAATTCGACGCTTTCGCCGGTACCGATGTCACCGTGGTGGCCACCGGTGCGGGGGCGCCGCTGATCGTGCCGGAATCGGAGACCATCGACCAGCACGAACCGCACCTCACCCTCACCGGCCTGCGCCACGTGTACGAGCGCAACAAGAAGTGACCTGTGACTCACGGGCTTGCCGATCCGGCGTCGGTGGCTGCTAAACTCGCGCCTGTGTATTTCCGTGTGAGCACCCAGGAGTGTTGTCGAGGCTGACCTGCCTCGACCGTTCGAGGCTGACGTTTCCCCCTCGACCGTTCTCACCCTCCTGGAGATGCGCTCATGCGTTCTTCCGTCCTCGCCCCGTCGCCCGTTCGTGACGGATACCCACCATCGCCGGACCGCGCGGTCGCCTCTGCTCTCCCCACCCGGTTACGGCCCGCCGACCTGCTGCGCCTCACCGACGAGGGTGCCGAAGACGTCCTCGCCGGCCGCTACGACCACCTGCTGCCCGCCGACGGCCACTGGCCGCGCGAACAGCGCTGGGCCGCACGCTTGGTCGCCGACGACGAAGTCGATGTCTGGCTGATCAGCTGGACTCCGGACAAATCCACGGAATTACACGATCACGCCGGCTCGCTGGGCGCGCTGACCGTGCTCAGCGGCGCGCTTTCCGAATTCCGTTGGAATGGCAGACAACTGCGCAAACGCACACTGGTCGCGGGAGATCAGGCTTCGTTCCCGATCGGCTGGGTGCACGATGTGGTGCGTGCACCTGCCGGAACCGAATTCGTCGGTCCGCTCGATCCCACGTTGAGCGTGCACGCCTATTCGCCGCCGCTGTCGGCGATGTCGTATTACGCGGTGACCGAGCACGGCACCCTGCGCCGCACCCAGACCGTCCTGACCGACCAGCCCGAAGGTGACCTGTGATGAGCCGCTCGGCGATTGATCAGATGCTCGACAACGCCCGCGCGAAACTGCGCCGACTCTATGTGTACGACGTGCCCGCCGCACTGGCCAGGGGTGCGATCCTGGTCGATATCCGGCCGGCCGCGCAGCGGGTGCGTGAGGGTTCGCTGCCGGGTGCGCTGGTGATCGAGCGCAATGTGCTGGAATGGCGGCTCGATCCCACCTCCTCGGCGCGGTTGTCGCTGGCCGTGGACCAGGATGTGGAGTGGATCATTTTCTGCTCGGAGGGCTACACCTCGAGTTTGGCCGCCGCAGCCCTGCAGGAGTTGGGTTTGCGCCGCGCAACCGATCTGATCGGCGGTTATCAGGCGGTGAAGTCGGCCGGGATGCTCACGATGGGCGTGGGAGTGCCGCACTTCGCCCGGGAACTGGAGTCGCTGGCTTCGTTGTAAAGGGCAGCGCGCAAATCCCTTTTCGGTGCACGCTACTGTTATCAGATGTGAGCACCCCTAACTCCGCCGAGACCGGCCGCGCCGTCAGTTCCGCCGTGGACAGCGATGTCCCCGAGCAGATGCGGATTCGCCGGGACAAGCGCGAACGGCTGCTCGAGGGGGGTGGTGACGCCTATCCGGTGGTTGTGCCGCGCACCCACACACTGGCCGAAATTCGCGCGGCCTACCCGGATCTGGAACCCGACACCCAGACCGGGCTACAGGCCGGTATCGCCGGTCGCGTCATTTTCGTGCGCAATACCGGCAAGCTGTGTTTCGCCACCTTGCAGGAGGGCGACGGCACCAAGCTGCAGGCGATGATCAGCCTCAACGGTGTGGGCGCCGACGCGCTGGCCGCCTGGAAGGCCGATGTCGACCTGGGTGACTTCGTCTTCGTGCACGGTGAGGTCATCTCCTCGCGCACCGGCGAATTGAGCGTGATGGCCGACTCGTGGACGATGGCAGCCAAGTCGCTGCGTCCGCTACCGGTGGCGCACAAGGAGATGAACGAGGAGTCGCGGGTCCGGCAGCGCTATGTCGACCTGATCGTGCGTCCCGAGGCCAGGGAAATGGCGCGGACCCGCGTGAACGTGGTGCGTGCGCTGCGTGCCGCGCTCGAGCGCCGTGGCTTCCTCGAGGTCGAGACCCCGATGCTGCAGACCATCCACGGTGGCGCCGCCGCGCGCCCGTTCGTGACCCACTCCAATGCGCTGGACATGGAGCTGTTCCTGCGTATCGCGCCGGAGCTGTTCCTCAAGCGCTGTGTGGTGGGCGGCCTGGAGAAGGTCTTCGAGATCAACCGCAACTTCCGCAACGAAGGCGCCGACTCGACTCATTCTCCCGAGTTCGCGATGCTGGAAACCTACGAGGCTTACGGCACCTACGACGACTCCGCGACGATGACTCGGGAATTGATCCAGGAAGTCGCTCGGGAGGCATTCGGAACCCTGGTGGTGACCCTCGCCGACGGTACCGAATATGATCTCGGTGGCGAGTGGACGACGGTCGAGATGTATCCGTCGCTGTCGGAGTCGATCGGTGTGGAGGTGACTCCGGAAACCACTGTCGAGGAATTGCTGACGCTCGCCGAACGGGTCGGTCTGGAAATTCCGGCGGGCAAGGGCTATGGCCACGGGAAACTGGTCGAAGAACTATGGGAACATGCGTACGGCGACAAGCTCTACGCGCCGACTTTCGTGCGTGACTTCCCGGTGGAGACCTCACCGCTGACACGTCAACATCGCAGCAAGGCGGGTGTGACGGAGAAGTGGGATCTGTATGTTCGCGGCTTCGAGTTGGCCACGGGCTATTCGGAGTTGGTCGACCCGGTGATCCAGCGCGAACGCTTCGTCGACCAGGCGCGGCTGGCCGCGGCCGGTGACGACGAGGCGATGGTGCTCGATGAAGACTTCCTCACCGCGATGGAACACGGCATGCCGCCGACCACCGGAACCGGTATGGGAATCGATCGCTTGTTGATGGCACTCACCGGTTTGGGAATCCGGGAAACGATCCTGTTCCCGATTGTGCGCCCGAGTAGTCGCTGACCAGTGAATTCGCGGGGCGAAGGCCTCGTGTTGGAAAATTTGTATTTCGGGGTATTCTTGCCTCGGGTATTCGGCCTGGAGGCAGGCTTCACGATTTCGAGAGGACGTTCATCTCATGGCAAAGAAGGTCACCGTTAGCCTGATCGACGATGTCGACGGTGAGTCCATCGCGGACGAGACCATCGAGTTCGCTATCGATGGGGTTTCGTACGAGATCGATCTGTCGGAGGCAAATGCGGCGCGCCTGCGTGAGGGCCTGGACGAGTGGGTCGCCAACGCGCGTCGCGTGAGTGGCCGTCGCCGGACCAAGGCCGCAGGCGCTCCCGCACCGGCGGGCAAGAGCCGCGTTTCCATGGACCGCGAGCAGAGTGCGGCAATTCGTGAATGGGCCCGCCGCAAGGGTCACAAGGTCTCCGCGCGCGGTCGTATCTCGGCCGACATCACCGAGGCCTACAACAAAGAGGTCGGCAAGAACTGAGCTGACGGTCAGGTAGGGGCCGCGTCGTCCGCGGCCCCGCCGACCCGGTCCGCACCGGCTCGGGAAAGATAGAATCATGGTCCCGGTGAGCTCTTTCCTTCGGTACACCGACGACACCGGGCGCCAGTACGAGTTGCCCCTGGACCCCGGCCGACAGCGAATCACCGTCGGCCGCAACGTACAAGCCGACCTGGTCCTCGGCTGGGACGCCGAAGTCTCTCGGCTGCATGCCGCGATCGAATACCTGGGTGCGCACTGGACCATCGTCGACGACGGTCTCTCGCGCAACGGCACCTTCGTCAACGGTGAGCGGTTGGTGGGCCGGCGCCGGCTCAGTCCCGGCGACCGGATCCGCGTCGGCACCACCCTGTTGCACTTCTTCGATTTCGGCGGCGTCGTCGACGATGCCACCCACACCTCCTCCGCCTCGATTCCGACGATGCGCTCGCTCACCGATACCCAGCGCGCGGTGCTGGTCGCGCTGTGCCGCCCGTACAAACACGGCACCGGGTTCGCCACCCCCGCATCGAATCAGCAGATCGCCGAGGAACTGTTCCTGTCGATCGACGCGATCAAGACCCACCTGCGCGCCCTGTTCGCGAAGTTCGGTGTGGAGAACCTGCCGCAGAACCAGAAGCGCACCCGGTTGGCGGGGCTGGCCATCCAGAGCGGGCTGATCTCCGACCACGACCTGTGACGCCGCGACGCTCGCGTAGGTGCCCGAGCGTCTGAACCATGTCGGCCTCGGCGGTGGGGCGGTTGACTTACTCGTATCACCGGAGCGCAGCTCACCGAGCTCCGGACACGAGTCAGGAGACAACCCCATGTTCGCAATTCGGATGGCCGCCTTGGTGCTCGCGGTGCTCAGCACGGGCCTGATCGCCGGAGTGTTCTACGCCTACGCGATCTCGGTGCTGCCCGCCCTGGCCCGTACCGGGGACCGCACGCTGATCGAGGTCATGCAGAAGATCAACGTGGTGATCATCAACCCCTGGTTCATGTTCGGGTTCCTCGGCACCGTCGGGTTCACGGCGCTGGCCGGGGCACTGCACCTGGGCCGGGATCAGCGCGGCACCCTGGTCTGGATCGCGGTCGCGTTGGCGCTCAATGTGATCGCCTTCGCCGTCACCGCGGGAGTGAACGTCCCGCTCAACGACGCGCTGGCCGCGGCGGGGGATCCGGCCGCGCTTGCCGAAGCCGCTTCCGTGCGCGCTGATTTCGAGGCCGCGTGGGTGCGCTGGAACATCGTGCGCGCTGTTGTGCACACCGCGGCGTTCCTCGTGCTGTGTGGCGCGCTGTTCGCCGCTGGTGTGCAGCAGGGCAAGTCGGTTGCGGCGCCCGCCGATGGCGTTGCGGGGCAGTCGGTTTCGCGGCACATCGGCGATGCACCGTATTTCTCGGTGAATCAGGGCCGCTGAGTACCCGGGCGATAGTGCCACGCGATCACTGGAACGTGTTCCATGATGAGTGGAACACGTTCTAGTGAGGAGTCGTTTCATGCGACGTAGTTCGAGATCTTTGCTGGTACTGGCCGCCGCCGCCCTGCTGAGCTGGGCCGGTCCGGCCGCCGCCGCACCCCATCCGGTCGACTACAACTTCTTCGCGGGCATCGCCCCGGAGCTGATCGAACCCGGCGGCGCGCTGCCCGGCGCCGACGACCCGTACTGCGTCCCCTCGCCCGAACACCCCGACCCCGTCGTCCTGCTGCACGGCACCGGCGGCGGCGCGCAGACGAACTGGGGTGTGTACGCCCCGCTGCTGGCCAACGAGGGCTACTGCGTCTTCGCGCTCACCTACGGCGCCTACGGTCTGCCGTGGCCGGTCTCGGCGATCGGCGGGATGCGGCCGATCGAACAGAGCGCGGCCGAGGTATCCGCTTTCATCGACGGTGTGCTCGCGCGTACCGGCGCCCAGCGGGTGGACCTGCTCGCCCATTCGCAGGGCAATATCGTCGGCAACTACTACATCAAGCGGCTCGGCGGCGCCGACAAGGTGGGCAAGCTCGTCGGCATCGCCCCGCCCTGGCTGGGCACCAATGCCTTCGGCGCCGGCGACATCGCCCACTTCAGCCGCGCCCTCGGTGCCGGACCGGCCTTCGACGCGGTCACCTCCTCGCTGTGCCAGGCCTGTGGACAGCTGTTCTCCGGATCACCGTTCATGGCCGCGCTCAACGCCGACGGCGTGTATCACCCGCGTGTCACCTACACCAATATCGTCTCCGCGATCGACGAACTGGTGGTCCCGCACACCTCCGGAACGGTCGCCGCACCCAACGCCACCTCGATCGTCGTGCAGGACGGGTGCGCCCAGGACTTCTCCGAGCACCTGGCCATCGCGGGCAGTCCGCGTGCGGCAGGTCACGTCCTCAACGCCCTCGACCCGGTCAGACAGGTATCGGTGCCCTGCGAGTTCGTGCCACCGTTCACCGGCTGACCCGATTTCGCTGTCGGCAAAACTCGATCGGAAACGAATGCCGCGACGTGCGCGTTGTGAGTGAATGACCAAGTTGTCACCGGTCCCCAATAGGGTGGAGCGGCGACGGCGGAATCCCCTGCCAACTAGAGTGGATGGTGGGGGCCGCAACCCCCGGGCTTCATGGCAGGCTGACGGCGACAGTTGTCGCCTCCGGCGCCCCAGGTTGTACCGAGCACACAGCGGCGTCTGTTGCCAGAATGTCGGAGCAGGAGAGTGAGGGAGCGATGTTCGAGAGGTTCACCGACCGCGCGAGGCGTGTCGTTGTCCTGGCCCAAGAAGAGGCCCGGATGCTCAACCACAACTACATCGGCACCGAGCACATCCTGCTTGGGTTGATCCACGAGGGCGAGGGCGTGGCGGCGAAGTCGCTGGAGTCTCTCGGTATCTCGCTGGAGGGTGTGCGCAGCCAGGTGGAGGAGATCATCGGGCAGGGCCAGCAGGCGCCGTCCGGTCACATCCCCTTCACTCCGCGTGCCAAAAAGGTGCTGGAGCTGAGCTTGCGCGAGGCGCTGCAGCTCGGCCACAACTACATCGGTACCGAGCACATCCTGCTCGGCCTCATCCGCGAGGGTGAGGGCGTTGCGGCCCAGGTGCTGGTCAAGCTCGGCGCCGACCTCAACCGGGTTCGTCAGCAGGTCATCCAGCTGCTGTCCGGGTACCAGGGCAAGGAACCCGTCGAGGGTGCCGGCCCGCGTGGTGAGGCGGGCACACCGTCCACTTCGCTGGTGCTCGACCAGTTCGGCCGCAACCTCACCCAGGCGGCCCTGGAAGGCAAGCTCGACCCCGTCATCGGTCGCTCGAAGGAAATCGAGCGCGTGATGCAGGTGCTCTCGCGGCGCACCAAGAACAACCCGGTGCTGATCGGTGAGCCCGGTGTCGGTAAGACCGCCGTCGTCGAGGGCCTGGCGCAGGCCATCGTCAACGGCGAGGTCCCCGAGACCCTCAAGGACAAGCAGCTCTACACCCTCGACCTGGGTTCCCTGGTCGCGGGCAGCCGCTACCGCGGTGACTTCGAAGAGCGCCTGAAGAAGGTGCTCAAGGAGATCAACACCCGCGGCGACATCATCCTGTTCATCGACGAGCTGCACACGCTCGTCGGCGCGGGTGCTGCCGAAGGCGCCATCGACGCGGCCTCGATCCTGAAGCCGAAGCTGGCCCGCGGTGAGCTGCAGACCATCGGCGCCACCACCCTCGACGAGTACCGCAAGTACATCGAGAAGGACGCCGCCCTGGAACGCCGTTTCCAGCCGGTGCAGGTGGGCGAGCCGACCGTCGAGCACACCATCGACATCCTCAAGGGTCTGCGCGACCGCTACGAGGCGCACCACCGGGTCTCCATCACCGACAGTGCTCTCGTCGCCGCCGCCACGCTGGCCGATCGCTACATCAACGACCGGTTCCTGCCGGACAAGGCGATCGACCTCATCGACGAAGCGGGCGCGCGCATGCGCATCCGCCGGATGACCGCGCCGCCGGACCTGCGCGAGTTCGACGACAAGATCGCCGACGCCCGCCGCGAGAAGGAAAGCGCGATCGACGCGCAGGACTTCGAGAAGGCCGCGCGCCTGCGCGACAAGGAGAAGCAGCTCGTCGCCAAGCGCGCCGAGCGCGAGAAGCAGTGGCGTTCCGGTGACCTGGACGTCGTGGCCGAGGTCGACGACGAGCAGATCGCGGAGGTGCTGGCCAACTGGACCGGTATCCCCGTGTTCAAGCTCACCGAGGAGGAGACCACCCGGCTGCTCCGCATGGAGGACGAGCTGCACAAGCGGATCATCGGCCAGGAGGAGGCCGTCAAGGCCGTCGCCAAGGCGATCCGCCGCACTCGCGCCGGCCTGAAGGATCCGAAGCGTCCGTCGGGTTCGTTCATCTTCGCCGGTCCGTCCGGTGTCGGTAAGACCGAGCTGTCCAAGGCGCTGGCGAACTTCCTGTTCGGCGACGACGACGCGCTCATCCAGATCGACATGGGCGAGTTCCACGACCGCTTCACCGCTTCGCGGCTCTTCGGTGCTCCTCCCGGGTACGTGGGCTACGAAGAGGGCGGTCAGCTCACCGAGAAGGTGCGGCGCAAGCCGTTCTCGGTGGTGCTGTTCGACGAGATCGAGAAGGCGCACCAGGAGATCTACAACACCCTCCTGCAGGTGCTCGAGGACGGCCGTCTCACCGACGGTCAGGGTCGTACGGTCGACTTCAAGAACACCGTGCTGATCTTCACCTCGAACCTGGGCACCTCCGACATCTCCAAGGCCGTCGGTCTGGGCTTCACCCAGTCCAACATCGAGGGCTCGAACTACGAGCGGATGAAGCTCAAGGTCAACGACGAGCTGAAGAAGCACTTCCGGCCCGAGTTCCTCAACCGCATCGACGACGTGATCGTGTTCCACCAGCTCACCAGTGAGCAGATCGTGACGATGGTGGACCTGATGATCGAGCGCGTCGCCAAGGCACTGAAGAACAAGGACATGGCGATCACGCTCACCGACCAGGCCAAGAGCCTGCTCGCCAAGCGTGGTTTCGACCCGGTCCTGGGCGCGCGCCCGCTGCGTCGCACGATCCAGCGCGAGATCGAGGACCAGCTGTCGGAGAAGATCCTCTTCGGTGAGATCGGCGCCGGCCAGACCATCACGGTCGACGTGGAGGGCTGGAACGGCGAAGGACTCGGTGAAGACGCCAAGTTCACCTTCACCGGCAAGACCAGCCTCACCAAGGCTCCCGCGGGCGATGACAAGCCCGAGGTCGTCCTGACCGGAGCTGCCGAGGGCACCGCCCCCGACACCGCGGCTTCCGGGGAGTAGTCAGCTCAACCGAACAAGCCCGCCTCCGATTTCGGAGGCGGGCTTCTTCGTTGTCAGCAGTGGCCGGTCGACGGAACAGTCAGTGGTTCGGCTAGTGGAACATCGCGACCGCCTGCGAATTCCGCTCGGCGGCGGACACGAAGAACGCGCTCAACGATTCGTAGTGCTCCCGGAGATATGCGCGGCAGAAGTCGGTATCCCAGATTTCGGGGTAGATGTCTGCGTCGTCCATGGCCACGGGGTCGAAATGTTCGTCGAGGACGCGGTAGGGGGTCGTTGTCAGGGTGTGGGCGGCAGCGGCGACCTGAGTGGCGGTCCAGACCCGTGTGTCGCTGTCACCTGCCCAAGGATCCAGGTCGCCGTAGAGGTCCAGGTCGATGTTCGCGGCGGACAGCAGGTAGCGCAGGCCGTCCCACGCCTTGTCGATGTCGCCGGTTGGTTCACCTTCCCGGTCGAGCTGGTCGATCAGGTCGAACGCGGCCTCGGCATCAGCGGTGATGCGCGCGGCGTCGTCGTCGGAAATGCGGTGGAATGCGAGAACTGGGCCCATGGGAGCAACCTACGAACAGCGGCTTGGCGATATCTTGGCGCGTCCTTTCGTGGGCTGGTCACCGGTGTGTGGGCGGAGTTGGCATCTCTCATGCGGTGGCCTCGGCGCCTTCGGCGGGCTTCGAGCGTGCTCCGGTCGACCCGTCGTCGACCGAACCGGCGGGGCGGGCGGGCAGTCTGGCCGCCACCCGGAAGCCACCGGAGGGTCGTGGGCCGGCGGTGAGCGCCCCGCCGAGGGCATGGGCGCGTTCCCGCATGCCGATGATGCCGTTGCCGCCGATCCCGGTGCGCACCGCCGTGCCCGTGGGGCGGGTGTTGTCGACGGTGATGTCGACCGTTTGCGGGGTGTACCGCAGGGTGATCATGGCGGTCGAGCCGGGCGCGTGGCGCACCACGTTGGTCAGCGATTCCCCGATGATGCGGGCCGCGGCCACGTCGATCACGCTCGGCAGCTTCTTGGGTGTGCCGATGATCTTGGTGTCGACGTCGAGGCCGGTGGTGCGGGTGCCTTCGAGCAGCGCATCGAGGTCGTCGAGGGTCGGGGTGGGCGTACGCGGGGCGGGCCGCGCGGGTTCGGGTCGTGCCGGTTCGGACCGCGTGTCGGGCACGGGCTCGACTGCTTCGGTCTCCGGGTATTCCGGTGCGACGGTGGCGCCGCTGCGGATCGCGTGCAGCAGCGTGTGCACCTCCGTCAGCGATTCTTTCGAGGTGGTCTTGATGGTGGCCAGGGCCGCGGCGGCCTGCTGTGGTTTGCGGTCGAAGAGTTCCAGCGCCACCGAGGACTGGACGTTGATCAGCGAAAGGCTGTGTGCCAGCACATCGTGCAGTTCGCGGGCGATGGCGAGCCGTTCCTCCGAAGCCGCCCTGGCCTGCTGGGCTTGTTCGTCGCGGCGGGCGGCTTCGGCCCGCTGCGTGCGCGCGAGCACCACCGCGCGCCGCTGCCGCGCCCCCTCGGCGATCGCGACCAGCAGCGCCGTCCAGGCCAGCAGCCCGAAGATCTGCCACGCGTCGGTGTGTCGTCCCAGCAGCGCGGGCAACGGCCACACCATCAGCACGTATCCGGCGGCGACCACCGGGTAGGTGCGCCGGCGCGGACCGGTGACAGCGGCGGTGAGGAATGCGATCACCAGCGACAGCACAACCGGCCCGTACCCGTAGTCACCCAGCACGTAGGCCACCGCGGCCAGGAAGGTCACCGCCAGCACCGGTTCGGGTAGCCGCCGCCGGAAGCCGAGCGCGACGGGCCCGGCGAGCAACAGCAGGTACGCGAACGCGTCCAGCGACCGCACCCCGGTCTGCTGCGAATTCGCCACCGAACTGCCAACCAGCTGAATTACCGCGACCACCACCGCCAGACCCCAGTCCTGAACGACCGAGCCACGCTCCCACTTCGCAGACGCTCCCACCCGACCAACCCTATTGTGTGTGCCCACCACCCGCGTCGGCCTACACACGTATTTCGCTCCGCACGCCGGTATTCCGCGTGCCGTAGTCCGCACGGCGTATCACTGAAGACGCCGCGGGACGAAGTGCGCGCACTGGCGCTGAACCTCGGCGGCATCGTGCTCGCGCGCGTCACCGAACCCGAGTGACGCTGTCGCACACCCGATGCGGGCTCGAGCCGGTCGCGACCGGTAAGGTCGGCTGATGGACCAGCCAGTTCGCCCCCCGGACCTGTCCACGCGGCCCCACGAGCTCACCGTCGAACGCGTGATGCAGGCCTCGCCCAGTCTGCTCTACGCGGCCTGGATCCAAGGCCTCGATCTGTGGCTGGCGGTTCCCGGATCGGTCCGCCTGCGACCCGCCCCCGGCGAGCCCCTCTATTTCGACACCGGCTCGGCCGACAAGCGCAATCCGCACTACGGCCGCATCCTGGCGCTCGAGCCGAACCGCCGCATCGAGTTCACCTGGGTCACGGCCGCGACCGATGGTGTCGAGACCGTTGTCGCCGCCGAGTTCCTGAAACAACCGCGCGGCATCCGCGTGCGTCTACGCCACTCCGGTTTCCCCACCGCCGCCATTCGCGACCTGCACCAACAGGTCTGGCCGGACAAACTCGAGCGCCTCGACGAAGTCACCAGCGAGGCTGTCTGAGCGCGGTTGTCAGCTGCGCGCCGGTCAGGTCACGTAGGTTCGTCAGCGAACACACCACACCCGAACCGAAAGGATCGAAATGCCGACTCGTAGCGCACGTACTCTCTGGGCAGGCGGACTGGAGGATGGTTCCGGACAGGTCGAACTGGCCAGCTCCGGCGCGGGCAAGTTCGATGTGAGCTTCCCCCGGCGCGTCGCCGACACCGCCGAGGGGACCAGCCCGGAAGAGCTGATCGGCGCGGCGCACTCGTCGTGCTACTCGATGGCGCTGTCGGCCGAGATCGCCAATGCCGGCGGCACGCCGGAGAACCTGGACGTCACCGCCGATGTGACGCTGGGCCCCGACCCCGCCGGTGGCTTCCGGATCAGCAAGATCAAGCTGACCGTGCGCGCGACGGTTTCCGGCATCGACGCGCAGGCCTTCGACACCGCCGCCAACGCGGCCAAGGACGGTTGCCCGGTCAGCAAGGCGCTCGCCGGTGTGGCCGAAGTCGAACTCGACGCGGGCCTTTCCTGAGCAGCACCGGCGTCATCGTGGGAACGGTCGTTCCGCACGATCTCGCCGGTGCTCACCGCTGTGTGAACCAGCGATGAGCGGCGGGCGTGTACATGGCCGGGATCGCGACGACCACGGCGAGGATGTGCACCGCCCGGCAGCCCGCCAGCACGGTAGAGCTGGGACTCAGGCCGTTGAACAAGGCACCGAAGTCGTCGGTCGACAGCACCACCGCCAGCGGCTCGATGATCAATGACACCAGCCCGACCACGCCGATGCCGACGGTGAGCAGCGCCCGCGCCACCCGGCTGCCGTTGGCCATGTAGAGCGCGACGCCGAGCACGATCAGGTAGATGGCCAGCCGCGGCAGCAAACCCGTTGCGGTGGCGCCGAACTCGGTGCCACCGCGCACGGCCCGCAACAGTCCTTCCGCGACACCGGCGGCCAGCGCGGTGACGAGCCCGCCGAAGGCCACGCTCACCGCGCGGGGTCGGACCACGGGAACAGAAAAGGCAGTGTCGGTCATGACACCGACACTGCCTTTCGGGGGTACTGCGCAGGATCACACCGCGGTAGTGACGCCGACTGCTACCGCAGTGCTACGGCGCGAACCGAATTCGGTGAGCGCGGCGAAGGCCAGCCCCAAAGCCGCCCACAGGGTGGTGGTTTCGGTCAGCGAGGCCACCCGGAACTGCCACAGCAGGGTCGCCGGGAAGTCCTCGGACACCTCGTTCACGCCGGGCAACAGCACATATCCGACCGTGACGACCAGCACGAACGCGGCCACACCGGCGATCAACCGCAACGTCGCGAGCTGACCGGCCAACGCCCGGAATGCCGCGATCGCCGCGGCCACAGCGAGCAGACCCAGGACGACGACCGCGAGCCACAGCCAGGTGCGCTCGTTGATGGTCTCCGGGTCGCCGACCGCGGGAGGATTGGCCGGGTACTTGAAGAACGGCACCGCCACGATCGCCGCCCACGCGAAACCCGCGGCGGCCAGCGACAACTGGGGCCCGGTCAGCGACGTGAAACGGCGCGCCACATTCAGTGCCGAAGCGAACAGCGCGCCGAAGGCCATTCCGGCCAGGCCGAGCGCCAGGAACTGTCCCGCCTTCTGGCCGGACCGGCTGACCAGCGCTTCCTCTTCGTCCCCAGGCGAATGTCCCGTGGCTTCCTGCCCGTGCGAGTGTCCGCCGGAACCGGCTTCCTCGATGGCGATCGCCGCGTCGATATGCGGTTCGCCGACGAACAATCCCACCGTGGCGGCCAGCAGACCGGCGATCAAACCGGCCAGCAGGCCGCGCAACAGCAGAGACTTCAGTGATCCGGTCAGTGGCACGGCACGCCCAGCAGGTGACGACCGTCGTGCATCAGCTCGTGCAGGAACATCCCGCTACGCGAGAGGGCCCCCTGATCGAAACCGACCAGGTACAGGGCGAGCAGTGCGGACAGTACGACACCGGCCGTGACGAGCACGGTTGCCAGGGTGTCCAGGCCGGTAGACCGGCTGGGTGAATGCGCGATGGCCATTCGGGTCCTCCTCAGGGATACGCGTCCCACGATCGAAAGCGGTGGCGCGAAGGTGCCGGTGTCTGGCTCTCCGGCACCGGGAACCCGGTACGGGAATACAGTGGCGCGACCGCTCCGGAATCTCACCGGAATTACCGCGCACCCTCACATGTTTTCCCCCGAACTGTGACAGTCGGCGACCGTGCACGTCAATAGTGGCACCGGCATGTCCAGCGGAAACGCCGCCGTCAGGACTTCGCGGGCACGTCGAGGACGACTTCGAACTCGAGCAGCGACGCACCCGTGGACACCGGCTTGGGGCGCTCGCCCGCACCACCGGGTCCGGCGTGCGCGGCACGGGCCGGACCGTCGCGCCACGCGGCGAAGGATTCCTCCGAGTCCCACTGTGTCACCACGAAATACCGGTTGTCGCCGGCCACCGGGCGCAGCAACTGGAAACCGAGGAAACCGGGGGAGTTCTCCACCGCGTGTGCGCGAGCGGCGAACCGCTTCTCCAGTTCGGGGCCCGCGCCCTCGGGGATCTCGATCGCATTGATCTTCACAACAGCCATGAGGTGAGTCTATGGCGACGGCCGGCGCGGCGGGTTAGGGCAGAATCAGCAGGGTGTTGTACGACGAAGGTGGGGCAGGGGTCCCGATTCTACTGCTGCACGGTTTGATGGGCAGCGCGCGGACCTGGGGCGATCAGGTGTCGTGGTTACGCGAATTCGGGCATGTGTACACCGTTGACGCCGCGGGTCATGGGCGCAGACCACCGGCTGAGCTCACCACCGAGGCGTTCGTCGCCGACCTGGCCGAGCACACCGCCGTGATCACCGAGCCGATGGTGATCGTCGGGCACTCGATGGGCGCCATCCACGGCTGGGTCTTCGCCGCCACCCACCCCGAGCGGGTACGCGGGATCGTCGTCGAGGACATCGCCCCGGACTTCACCGGTCGCACCGCCGCACACTGGGCCGAACTGATCCACTCCTGGCCGCAACCGTTCGCCGGTGAGCAAGCGGTCCTGGACTACTTCGGACCGGTAGCGGGCAGATATTTCCTGCGGGCGTTCACCGCGACGGCCGACGGTTACCGCCTCCACGGCGAGGTCGACACTTTCCGCGCGATCTCCGAGGAATGGGGCACCCGCGACTTCTGGGCCGAATGGCAGGCGCTGGAAGTCCCCGCGCTGCTCATCGAGGGCGAGCACACCATCACGCCACCCGGCCAGATGCGGGCGATGGCCGAGGCGCACCCGGATGCCGAGTACGTGTGGGTCGCCGGAGCCGGGCACCTCGTGCACGACGAACAAGCCGAAATCTACCGCGAACACGTGAGCAGGTTCCTGCGCCGCCTCGGGTCGACAACGCGGCCGACGGGCGCCTCGGCGTAGCGGCGCGTGTGGGCGTTATGCCGCCCCGCCACCACCTTCGCCGGCCAGCGCGAACAATCCGTCATCGGTCTGCTCGATCAACCCGTCGACCAGCAGTGAATCGAGTGCGCGGGCCCGCTGGCCGGGGTCTCGGGTCCAAGCCAGGTCCAGGCGTACCTGTTCGACCGGGCCCGGGGCGTCGCGCAGCACGTCGAGCAGCCGGCCGCGAGCTTGGCGGTCGGTGCCTTCGTACTTCTGCACTTTCCGTGCCACCGTGGCGGCGGGTTTGCCCGCGTCGACCCACGCGCAGGTGGGCAGCGGGCAGCGGGCGCAGCCGGGATTGCGGGCGGTGCACACCAGGGCGCCCAGTTCCATGAGGGCAGCCGAGAATTTCGCGGCGCGGGGGACCGGAACGGGGAGCAGGGCCGCGGTCTCGGCGAGGTCGCGGGCCGACGGGTTGCCCGGTTCACGTCCGTGGACGGCACGGGCGACGACCCGCCGAACATTGGTGTCGACCACCGGGACCCGCTGACCGTAGGCGAAACAGGCCACTGCGCGGGCGGTGTAGGCGCCGATACCGGGCAGGCTCAGCAGCACGTCGACATCGGCGGGCACCACGTCACCGTGCTCGGCGGCCAGCACCCGCGCGCACTCGTGCAACCGCAGTGCCCGGCGCGGGTACCCGAGTTTGCCCCACGCGCGCAGCACCTCCGCCTGTGAGGACGCCGCCATCGCCGAGGGCACCGGCCAGCGGGCGACCCACTCGCGCCAGATCGGTTCCACGCGCACCACCGGTGTCTGCTGCAGCATGATCTCGCTCATCAGAATGTGCCAGGCGCTCGCTTCGGGCCCGCGCCACGGGAGGTCCCTGGCCGTGTCGGTGAACCAGTCCAGCAGGGCTTCGGTGTCGATACTCACTGTTTCCGTTCCGCTTCTGCCAGGCAATCGTTCCCGGTGCGTAACGCGGCGGACTCGCTGGTAACCCAATACGCTGTGCACAATGGTCGGTATGCCTGGTTCCAATCCGATAAGCGCCTGGAAGTCGCTCCGCGAAGGCAATGAGCGCTTCGTCAATGACACCCTGCGTCATCCTAATCAGGGCGCAGCCGACCGTGCCAAGCTCGTGGACGGCCAGCACCCGCATGCGATCCTGTTCGGTTGCGGCGACTCGCGGGTGGCCGCGGAACTGATCTTCGACCAGGGCCTCGGCGACATGTTCGTGGTGCGCACCGCCGGCCACGTCGTCGACCCCTCGGTGCTCGGCTCCATCGAATACGGCGTGGAAGTGCTGAACGTGCCGCTGATCGTGGTGCTCGGCCACGACAGTTGCGGAGCAGTCAAAGCGACCATCGACGCGCTCGACGGTGGGGCGGTGCCGGGCGGATTCATCCGCAGCATCGTCGAGAAGGTCACCCCGTCGATCCTGCTCGGACGCCGCGAAGGGCTCAGCACGGTCGACGAGATGGAAGCGCGCCACGTGGTGGAAACCAGCAAACTGCTCATGGAGCGGTCGATGATCATCGCCGAACGGGTCAACAGCGGTAAGTTGGCGATCGCCAGCGTCACCTACCGGCTCGACGACGGTCGCGCGCACCTGCGCAAGGTGGTCGGAAATATCGGCGAAGAGGCCTGAACCAGGCCGCCGAGCTGGTTTCGGGCCCCGACACGCCGAGGTCATCGAGCGCGCCCCCGCGAGCTGCGCTTACCGTTGAGGCGTGCTGGAACCGAATGGACCGCTGCCACCCGAGATCTACTGGCGTCGCCGGGCACTCGCCATCGGCGTCGTCGTCGTCGCGCTCGCGATCGTGATCTGGCTCGTCACCATGGTGGCGCGCGGCGGTGATTCCGGCGGTACCGAGGCGGCCGCCGAGGTCACCTCGTCGACGACGACGACGGCGGCGGAATCGAGCACGAGTGTGTCCGAGACGAGTAGTGCGACCAGCAGTGCGGAGTCCAGCAGCTCGGCGGCGGCGACCACGTCCGACACCGAGGAACCCGCGGCCGTGCCGTGCAGCGACCAGTCGCTGGCGCTGAAGGTGACGGTGAACCAGCCCACCTACCGGGTCGGTGACCAGCCGGGGTTCGGGACCGTCATCACCAATATCTCCTCGGCGCCGTGCTCGCGTGACCTCGGTCCGGGGCCGCAGTTCCTCGTCTACACCCTCGACGGGCAGCGCAGGCTCTGGGCGAGCAACGACTGCAACCCACCGGGACCGCCGGAGATGAAGACGCTCGCGGCCGGTGAGCAGTTGTCGTACAAGGGCACCTGGTTCGGCACCACCTCGCAGCCCGAATGCGCCGGCGAACGGTTGCCGGTGCCGGCCGGCGCCTACATGGTCGTCGCCGAGCTCGGGGCGATCCGCAGTGCCGCCGAGCCGTTCAACCTGGCTGATTGAGCCTCGCGCGCGATATTGTGCGGGTGCGCCGTAGGTCACATGTTCGAGTTCGGTCGATTTGCAGGGTTCGCAAGATCGGCGTAACTGTCAATGGTGATTGGCACACCATTGCCTGGTGGAGGCCGAAAAGCGGCGTTTGCCGGAGTTATTCCACGCCGACCGGTTCCCTGGCTGCGCGGGATTTGCGGAGACCGGCCAGACGTAATGCCGAACGCAGGTCGCCGACCTCGTGAATGCGCATGGAACCGATCTTGGTCTGCTCCGAACCGGGCGGTACCAGGGCGGTGGTGAAACCGAGCCGTTCGGCTTCGGCGAGGCGGCGGGTGAGCCCGGTGATCTTGCGGACCTCGCCGGCCAGGCCGACCTCACCGAGAATCACCCAACCCGCCGGGAGCGCGACATCGGCCTCGGCGCTGGCGATGGCCAAGGCGATCGCGAGGTCGGCGGTCGGCTCCAGCAGCCGCATGCCACCCACGGTGGCGGCGTACACGTCGTGCTTGCCGAGGAACACCCGGCCCCGGCTCTGCAACACGGCCAGCACCATGGCGACCCGGTTGTAGTCCAGCCCGCTCACCGCGCGCCGCGGCTGCGGGATCTCGGTCTTCACCGTGAGCGCCTGCACTTCGGCGACCAGCGGGCGCTTACCGTCCATCGCCACGGTCACCGCGGTGCCGGACACCGTATCGGCGCGGTGGTGCAGGAACAGCCCGGACGGATCGTCGACGCAGGCGATGCCGTCCTCGTGCAGTTCGAAACAGCCCACCTCGTCGGCGCTGCCGAAGCGGTTCTTGATGCCACGGACCATGCGCAGCGAGGAGTTCTTGTCGCCCTCGAACTGCAGCACCACGTCCACCAGGTGCTCGAGGGTGCGCGGCCCGGCCACATTGCCGTCCTTGGTGACATGGCCGACCAGCAGCACCGAGATCCCGGTCGCCTTGGCCAGTGAGGTGAGTGCCGCGGTCACCGCGCGCACCTGGGTGACACCGCCGATCACCCCGTCCACCTCCGGGGCCAGCATGGTCTGCACCGAGTCGACCACCAGCAGCGACGGGCGCACCTGTTCCACGTGCCCGAGCACGATCGACAGGTCCGATTCGGCGGCCAGATACACCCGGTCGTGCACCGCGCCGGTACGGTCGGCGCGTAATCGCACCTGGCCCGCCGACTCTTCCGCGGTCACGTACAGCGCGGTCTCGGTGCGCTGGGCGGCCCAGCGGAAGGCGACCTCGAGCAGCAGGGTCGACTTGCCGACCCCCGGTTCACCGGAGAGCAGCACCACCGAGCCGGGCACCACCCCGCCGCCGAGTACCCGGTCGAGCTCGCTCACGCCCGTCGACCTGGCCTGGGTGACCTTGGCGTCGATCTGCGACAGCGGCGCGGCCGCCGTGGTGGGCAGCATGGCTCGTCGGCCGGGAGCCGCGGCACTCGCGGCGACGGCCACCTCGTTGACCGTGCCCCAGGCGCCGCAATCGGGGCATTTGCCAACCCATTTGGACACCTCGTGCGAGCACGAGGTGCATCGGAAGACTGATTTGGTCTTGGCCACACGCGCACCCTACGGATCGGGGCCGACAACAAACGTGCCGACAACAAGCGTGCCGACAAAGAGAAAGCCGCCGCGACGGATCGCGACGGCTTGCTCGGCGGGTGGTGTCAGTGACCGCCCGCGCCCTCGGGCGCGGGGCCCGACATGTCGTTCTCGATGCGTTCGGCGTCGGCGGCGTCGACCGGGACGGCCACCTCCACGGTGCCCGCGTCCTTGAAGTTGAAGGTCACCGAGTAGGTCAGGCCGGGGGTGATCTCCTCGGCCAGGCCGTCGATCTCGATCTTCGCCGGTTCGGCCTGCGGATCCAGGGACGGGGTGTCGCCGCCCGCGGTGGTGGGTGCCGCGGCGCTGGTCGGGGCAGCCGGGGTGGTGTCGTGGTGATCGTCGCCGGCCGGGGCCGCGTCGGCCGCGACCGGGCCGACCGCCACGGTCTGCTGCGGCTCGAGCTCGAACTTGCCGTCGCCACCGGGCGGGGTGATCGTGATCGGGCCGAGGTCGGTGCTCACGCTGGTCAGCTCGTCGGTGACGGTCTCGCTGCTGTTCACGATGGTCAGCGCCAGCGCGGCCTTGCCGCCCTTGCCGTGGCCGTCGGCGGACTCGGGGTACACGATGTGCACGTTGCGCAGCGCGATGGCGCCGATGTCGGCGTTGTTGCCGTTGATCGCGGGGGCCTGCGACGAGGTCTGGGTGTGCTGGCCGGCACTGCAGCCGGTCAGGGCGAGGCCCGCGGCAGCGGCGAGCGCGGCAACCGTCACCATGCGACGTCGCGCCGACGGGGCGGTCACAGCTTTCAGGGCAGTCACGGTTTGTCCTCCATGTCGACCGGGCTCACTCCGTCCCCACCGGGGGCGAAGGGTAGTAACTAGGCAGCGTAGTAGTTCGCTTCGCGCGCGTGGCGCCCGGGCTCGCGACGCGCGGGACCGGAAGTAACGGTTCGGCGTCTCGAGCGGGGTTGCCGCATCGATGCCGGGTGCGCGCGGCGCGAATACCGGGCCCTGTGCTGGCAGTTAACCCGTTCTGCCACAACACAATGCACAACAATTCTGTGTTGTCAACCCCTACGATCGGCTCGTTGTGGCCCTGACCTGCACAGTTGATCGCGCCGTTACCGAGTCGCATGTTAAACTGTGAACATCGAAAGGGGCACGGGACACATGATTTTTAAGGTCGGAGACACCGTCGTTTACCCCCACCACGGAGCGGCGCTGATCGAAGCTATCGAGACTCGCACCATCAAGGGTGTGCAGAAAGAGTATCTGGTCCTGAAGGTCGCACAAGGCGACCTGACTGTTCGGGTTCCCGCGGAGAACGCTGAATACGTCGGCGTCCGCGACGTCGTCGGCCAGGAAGGTCTCGACCGCGTCTTCCAGGTGCTGCGCGCGCCACACACGGAGGAGCCGACCAACTGGTCCCGCCGTTACAAGGCCAACCTCGAGAAACTCGCCTCCGGCGATGTGAACAAGGTGGCCGAAGTGGTTCGCGACCTGTGGCGTCGTGAGCAGGACCGTGGCCTGTCCGCCGGTGAGAAGCGGATGCTGGCCAAGGCTCGTCAGATTCTCGTCGGTGAGCTCGCGCTCGCTGAGGGCACCGACGACGGCAAGGCCGAATCGCTGCTCGACGAGGTCCTCGCCGCGGCTTCCTAGAGTGCGACCTGTTGTAGCACTGGTCCCTGCCGCCGGTCGTGGCGTGCGTCTGGGTGAAACCACCCCGAAGGCGTTCGTTCCGGTCGGCGGCACACCTATGGTCCGGCTGGCCGTCGACGGGCTGATCGCGTCCGGTGCGGTGCACCGGGTTGTCGTCGTCGTGCCCGCCGAACTGGTCGACGTCGCGTCCACACTGCTGTCCACCACCTCGCTGACCGGCGGTTCGATGCCCCCTGTGCCGGTGCAGGTGGTCGCCGGTGGCGCCGAGCGCACCGATTCGGTGCGCGCCGGCATCGCGGCCGCGCCCGACGCCGGACATTTCCTCGTACACGACGCCGCTCGCGCGCTCACCCCGCCGGAACTCATCGCGCGGGTGGCCGCCGAGCTACACGCGGGTAGTCCGGCTGTCGTACCCGCCCTACCGGTCGTCGACACCGTGAAATCGGTCGATGACACCGGCGTGGTCACCGGCACTCCCGACCGCGCGCACCTGCGCGCCATCCAAACGCCCCAGGGCTTCGGAGCCGAACTCCTGCGCCGCGCCTACGCCACCGAGGTCGGCGCCACCGACGACGCCGGCCTGGTCGAACGCCTCGGCACCGCCGTGCGAACGGTCCCCGGCGACCCGCTGGCCTTCAAGATCACCACTCCACTCGACCTGCGCCTGGCCGAAGCGCTCTTGGCCGACGGCGCGGCTTCCGACCGGGCGGGTCGGTCCAGCGACACCACGACCGCCGCCGAGCAGGCGGTCCTCCGATGAGAGTCGGTATCGGTAGCGACGTGCACCCCATCGAGCCGGGTCGTCCGTGCTGGATGGCCGGGCTGCTGTTTCCCGATGCCGACGGCTGCGCCGGCCACTCCGACGGCGACGTCGCCGCCCACGCCCTCTGCGACGCGCTGCTCTCAGCCGCGGGGCTGGGTGACGTGGGCGCCGTGTTCGGTGTCGGCCGCCCCGAGTGGGCGAATGTCACCGGTGCCGCCATGCTCACCGAAGTGCGTAGGCTGCTCGCCGAAGAAGGCTACGCAGTCGTCAATGCCGCGGTGCAGGTGATCGGCAACCGTCCGAAGATCGGCCCCCGCCGCACCGAGGCGCAAAAGGTTCTCGGCGAACTGCTCGACGCGCCGATCTCGGTGTCGGGCACCACCACCGACGGGCTCGGCCTGACCGGGCGCGGTGAGGGTGTCGCCGCGATCGCCACCTGTTTGTTAGAGGCGTGTTCGTAGCCCGTCACGGGTACGAAACTCCCCGCCGCGATCGCATCATCGCGTCGCAGCACAATCGCGACCGGCCACGAACCGGCCGGTCATCCCCACCGTCATCCCACCGACTAGGATCGAATGCCGTGACCTTGCGCCTTTTTGACACCGACACGCGGACCATGCGGGAATTCACCCCGCTGGTCCCCGGCCGTGCCTCGGTGTATCTGTGTGGGGCCACTGTGCAGGGGCAGCCGCATATCGGTCACGTGCGCAGCGGTGTCGCGTTCGACGTGCTGCGCCGCTGGCTCCTGGCCCACGACTACGACGTGCAGTTCATCCGCAATGTCACCGATATCGACGACAAGATCCTGAGCAAAGCCGCCGAAGCGGGCCGACCGTGGTGGGAATGGGCGGCCACGCACGAGCGTGCGTTCGATTCCGCCTACGAGACCCTCGGTGTGCTGGCGCCCTCAGCCGAACCCCGCGCCACCGGCCACATCACCCAGATGGTCGGTCTGATGGAACGGCTGATCGAGCGCGGGCACGCCTACGCCGTCGGCGGCGATGTCTATTTCGACGTGCTGAGCTGGCCGAATTACGGCGAACTGTCCGGCCACAAACTCGACGATGTGCACCAGGGCGAAACCCCCACCCGCGGCAAACGTGACCCCCGCGATTTCACGCTGTGGAAAGCCGCCAAGCCGGGCGAGCCGAGCTGGCCGTCGCCCTGGGGCCCCGGTCGCCCCGGCTGGCACCTGGAATGCTCCGCGATGGCCGAGTTCTATCTCGGGTCCGAATTCGATATCCATTGCGGCGGATTGGATTTGGTCTTCCCGCACCACGAGAACGAAATCGCCCAGTCCAAGGCGGCAGGTGACGGTTTCGCGCGATACTGGCTGCACAACGGCTGGGTCACCCTCGGCGGGGACAAAATGTCGAAATCGCTCGGCAATGTGCTGTCGGTGCCCAATGTGCTCACCCGGGTGCGCCCGGTGGAATTGCGATTCTATCTGGGCAGCGCGCACTACCGGTCGATGCTCGAATACTCCGACAAAGCACTCGACGACGCCGTCTCGTCGTACCAGCGCATCGAGGCCTTCGTACAGCGGGTGCTGGACCGGGCCGGTGCGGTGCCGGTCGGCAAATGGACCGACACCTTCGCCGCCGCCCTCGACGAAGACCTGGCGGTACCCAAAGCACTCGCCGAAATCCACAATGTGGTGCACGAGGGCAACCGGGTGCTGGAATCGGGTGCGCTCGAAGCCGCGGTGGAACTGGCCGGCCAGGTCCGGGCGATGCTGGGCATTCTCGGCGTCGACCCCCTCGACGAACACTGGTACCGCGGCGCCGACAACTCGGCGGCGCTCGGCGCGCTCGACGTGCTGATCCGCACCGAGCTGGATCGCCGGGCGAACGCACGCGCGGAGAAGAACTGGGCAGAAGCCGATGCCGCACGGGATCGGCTCATCGCGGCGGGTATCGAAGTCACCGATACCCCGCAGGGGCCGGAATGGTCGCTGGGCGCAGCTAGCGGAAAGGCGAACTGATGGCAGGCAATTCACAGCGACGCGGAGCGATCAGGAAGGGCGGCACCAAGAAGGGTGCCGTCGTCGGCTCCGGCGGCAGGCGCCGTCGCGGCCTCGAAGGCCGGGGCGCGACCCCGCCCGCGGTCGAACGCACCAAGCACCCCGCATCCAAACGGGCCGCCGCCGCGGCCAAAGCCAAAGCGGCGCAGGGCCGACCCACCGGCAAGTCCGGGGTGCCACGCGCCGGACGCAAGTCCGACGAGGGCCCGGAGTTGGTACTCGGCCGTAACCCGGTGCTGGAATGCCTGCGCGCCGAGGTACCCGCGACCGCGCTGTACGTGGCCGTCGGCACCGAAAACGACGACCGGCTCTCCGAAAGCGTGCAACGCGCCGCCGACCTGGGGATCTCCATCCTCGAGGTGCCGCGCACCGACCTGGACCGGTTGAGCGCCAACGGTATGCACCAGGGCGTGGCCCTGCAGGTGCCGCCGTACCGCTACGCCCACCCCGACGACCTGATGGACCGGGTCAAGTCCACCGCCGAACCTGCGCTGCTGGTGGCCCTGGACAACATCACCGACCCGCGCAACCTCGGCGCGGTGATCCGCTCGGTGGCCGCGTTCGGCGGTCAAGGTGTGGTTATTCCGCAGCGTCGTAGTGCCGCCGTCACCGCGGTGGCATGGCGCACCAGTGCCGGTGCTGCCGCGCGGCTGCCCGTTGCCCGGGCTACCAACCTCACCCGGACGTTGAAGGACTGGGCGTCCCAAGGTATCCAGATCGTCGGGCTCGACGCGGGTGGCGACACTGCCCTCGACGAATTCGACGGGAGTGTGCCGACGGTGGTTGTGGTCGGGTCTGAAGGTAAGGGGCTTTCGCGGCTGGTTCGTGAGACCTGTGACTCGATTTTGAGTATTCCGATGGCTGGGCCGGTTGAGTCGCTCAATGCTTCGGTTGCGGCTGGTGTGGTGCTTGCTGATATTGCTCGGCAGCGTCGGCTGGGCTGAGGTTCTGTAGGTGGGGTGCCGTGTTGTTGGCGGGGCCCGGGGGATTTGGTGTGTGGTGTTGGGGAACGGTGTGGGCTGTGTTTTTGGAGCGCTGGCGCGCTCGAGCGCGGCCCCTGGGGGCCGCGAGTTAGCCGCCGTTGCTGGCGGCTGTGCCGCGGACGCAACGGCGACTAACTCGCGGCCGGGCCGCTACGCCGCTTCGCGGCGTCCCCTCCTCGAGGTCGGGGAGGGCGGGGCTGGGAGTGCGGGAGAGTGGCGCGCTCCGGGGAGGCCGGGTGATTCGAAGTGCGGGAGGGTGGCGCAGTTCGGTGGTGCCGGGCGGCTGGGAGTGCGGAAGGGTGGCGCAGTTCGGTGGTGCTGGGCCGCTGGGAGTGCGGGAGAGTGGCGCGCTCCAGCGGTGCCGGGCAGCTGGGAGTGCGGGAGGGTGGCGCACTTCGGTGGTGCCGGGCCGCTGGGAGTGCGGGAGAGTGGTGCGCTCCGGGGAGGCCGGGTGGTTCGGAGTGCGGTCGATGGCGGGCTCAGTGGTGTTGAGCGGTCGGTCGGCGTAATCGGGCTGCTGACGGTCAGTTTCTGATTCGGGAACGGTGAATTGCACGACTACCCCGTGCCGGAAGGCTGCGGTGGGCTGGCGGATGGTGCTGGGGTGGCAGGCCGCATTCGGATGTGGTGGTGCCGAATGCTCGCTCGGTTGTCTTGGGGTGCCGGGGGGTTCGAGTTGGGGGTCTGCGCGCGTAGAGCGGCGTCAGGGGTCCTCCTGCGCAGTACAATTCGGTGCGTGGCGATCCCTAATCAACCGATCGGCGAAACGGTCGAGCACCCGCAGGCCAACATGATCCTCGTGCTCGGGCTGCTCAGTCCGTTCTGCTGTGGGATCTTCGGGCCCATCGCGTGGACGCTGGGCAAGCGGGCGCTCAACGAGATCGATGACTCCTACGGTGCGCTCAGTGGGCGGGTGCAGGTGCTCATCGGCTATATCGCCGGCATCATCGGCACCATCATGATGGTGTTGTTCGCGTTGCTGTATCTGGCGGGGTCCTGCAACGGGAACTTCTGAACTCAGTCCAGGCCGGGGCGCTCGCCGGGGGCGTCCCAGGCGGGCCATTCCTCACTGATGCTGCCGGTCCAGTTCGGCTGGCGACGCTCCTTGAACGCCGTCATCGCCTCGCCACCGTCGATGCTCTTGGTCACGTGCGCGTTCAGTTCGGACTCGAGTTGGCCCACCACGGCTGGGGTCATGGCCAGGCTCTCCCAGATCAGCCGTTTGGTCAGTGCGACCGGCAGCGGTGCGGGGCCACTCGCGAGGTCGTGGGCCACGGCCAGCGCGGTGGGCAGCACTTCGCCGGCGGGCAGGCTGGCGTTGGCCAGGCCCATCGACTTGGCTTCGTCGCCGTCGAAGGTGCGTCCGGTGAGCATGATGTCGGCGGCATTGGCGATCCCGGCCAGGCGCGGCACCGTCCAGTGCGCGTAGCCGTCGGCGAGCACCCCGCGCCGCACCTGGTTCAGTCCGTAGACGGCGTCGTCGGCGAAATAGCGCAGGTCGCATTGCAGGGCCAAGGCCAGGCCGATACCCACCGCGTGCCCGTTCACGGCGGCGATCACCGGCTTACGGACCTGCCACGGCGGTGGCTCGAGGGTGGCGCTGGCCTCACCCGCTCGCGCGGAGAGGTCGGCGCCGGCGCAGAACGCGGGGGCGGTTCCGGTGATCACCACGGCGCGAATCGCGTCCTCGATGTCGCAGCGGTGTAGCGCGGCGCTGAGCTCGGTGGCCATCCGGGGGGTGACCGCGTTCTGCTGGGCGGGACGATTGAGCGTGAGCACCGCAACGCCGGCGGAGACATCGACGAGCAGTTCCGAACTCATGGGTCCGAATGGTACTAGCGAGCCGGCATCGGCGCGGGGGGCGGGCGCGTGGTCGGTGTTCACTCTCGCAGCAGGTGCTTGCCGATGGCGTACTTGTGCACTTCGGTGGGCCCGTCGTAGAGGCGGAACGCGCGCATGTCCCGGAACAGCATCTCGATCACCGTCTCGTCGCTGATCCCGATGCCGCCGAGCACCTGCACGCACCGGTCGGTGACCTTGAACAGTTCCTCGGAGACATAACTCTTGGCCATCGACGACTCGTGCCTGGCCTGCTGGCCCTGGTCCATCAGCCAGCAGGTGTGCCAGATGGTGAGCCGGCACTGGTGCAGGGCGATCTCGTTGTCGGCGAGCATGAACGACACACCCTCGTGTTCGCCGATCGGCTTGCCGAACGCGGTGCGGGTGCGCGCGTGGTCGATCGCGATGTGCTGGGCGCGGGCGGCGGCGCCGAGCCAGCGCATGCAGTGGGTGAGCCGGGCGGGTGCGAGACGCAGCTGGGCGTAGCGCATGGCCTGGCCGGTGCGCCCGAGGACCGCGGTCGCGGGCAGGGCCAGGTTCTCGAATCGCACCACCGCGTGGCCGCCGACGTAGTTGCGGTCCATCGTGTTCATGATCCGCTCGATCACGATGCCGGGGTCGCCGGCTTCGGCGAGGAACAGGGTGGGCCCGGCGGGCAGGTGCGGGTTCTCGGCGAGCTGGGCCATGATGATCCAGGTCTGGGCACCGTCGGCACCGGTGATCAGCCATTTGCGGCCGTTGATCACGAAATTCTCGCCGTCGAAGACCGCCTCGGTGCGCAGTTGGCCGGGGTCCGAGCCCGCCCCGTCCGGTTCGGTCATCGCGAACACCGAGCGCTGTTCGCCGCGGATCATCGGCATCAGATGCCGGTCGATCTGTTCGGGGTCGGCGATCTTGCCGAGCAGGTACATGTTGCCTTCGTCGGGTGCGGCGCAGTTCATCGCGACCGGCCCCAGCGTCGACCACCCGGCTGCCTCGTAGACCAGGGCCTGTTCGACATGGCTCAGTCCCAGGCCGCCGTACTCCACCGGCGCCTGCACGGTGAGCAGGTTTTCGGCGCGGGCCAGTTCGACGAGTTCGGCGCGCAGTTCGTCGTTCGGACCGTGCGCGGTGAGCCGTGGATCGCGCTCGAAGGGCACGATCTTCTCGGTGACGAAGTCGCGCACCCGGTCACGTAGTGCCGTGAGGCCCTCCGGCACAGAAAAATCGATCATGAATGAATACTGGATCATGCGTGCCGGCGCCGCTGGGTTCTCGGCGTTGTGTTCGTGGTCTTTTCTCGGGCGCTGAGCCGAAGCCGCTGCGCAGCCGAGAGCGTGCCGGCCGCGGGTTTCGCACGGAGGTGCGGGGGAGGTCAGCGAGCGGGTGCGAGTTGCCGATTGCGGTGGCCGATGACGCGGCACACCAGGTAGATCGTGAACGAGATACCCGTGACGAAAGTCGATACCGGCACCCCGGGCGCCAGCGACAGCAGCAGTCCGCCCACGGCAGCCACCTCGGCGAAGATCACCGACAGCACGGTGGCCCGCAGCGGACTCGAGGTGATCTGCGCGGCCGCGGCGGCGGGGGTGATCAGCAGGGCGAGGACCAGCAGCGCGCCGACGATCTGCACACCGAAGGCGGCGGTGATGCCGAGCAGCACCGCGAACACCACCGACAGCGCCCGCACCGGCACCCCGCGCGCGATCGCGACCTCGGGGTCGGTGCTGGCGAACAGCAGCGGCCGGTACACCACGGTGAGTACCGCGAGCACGGCCGCCGAGCAGGTGAGCAGCAGCGCGAGGCCGTCGTAGCCGACGCTGGCGACCTGGCCGGTGAGCAGTGAGAACTTGGATCCGGCCCGGTCGGGGGCCAGCCACAGGAACAGCACCGACAAGCCGAGTCCGAAGGAGAGCACCACCGCGATCACCGAGTCGCGTTCGCGCGCCCGCGAGCCGAGCCAGCCGAACAGCACGGCGGCGACCACCGAACCGGCGATCGCGCCGAGTCCGACGCCGACTCCGGCGAGCAGGGCCGCCGACGCGCCGGTGAGCGAGAGTTCGCTGGTGCCGTGCACGGCGAACGACATCTGCCTGCTGACGATCAGCGGCCCGATCAATCCGGCCAGCAAGCCGAGCAGCGCGCTGGCCAGCAGGGCCTGCTGCACGAAGTCGTAGCTGAGCAGGTCGGCGGTGGTGCCGAAGGCGAACATCTGTTCCAGCACCTTGGTGAGCTTGTCCATCAGGCGGTTCCGCCCAGCGCGTCCATGTCGTCGCCGGTGCCGACGACCACCAGCCGGCCACGGACCCGCAGCACCTCGACTTCGGTGCCGTAGAGCTCCGACAGCGTTTCCGAGGTCATCACCTGCTCGGGTGTGCCCACCCGGAACTCACCGTCGACCAGGTACAGCACCCGGTCGACCAGCGGCAGGATCGGATTGATCTCGTGAGTCACGAACAGCACCGCCGTGTCGTGCTCGCGGCGGCGCCGGTCGACGAGTTCGGCGACCATCCGCTGATTGGCCAGGTCCAGACTCAGCAGCGGTTCGTCGCACAGCAGGACCGAGGGGTCGCCCACCATGGCCTGCGCGACCCGCAACCGCTGCTGTTCGCCGCCGGAGAGTGTGTCGAGCGGGGCGTGCGCGAAGCGCTGGGCGCCGACCGCCTCAATGGCGGCGTCGACCTTCTTCGCCCGCTCGCCGCGCCGACGCCAGCCCAGTCCCCAGCGATGCCCGTCGACCCCGAGACCGACCAGGTCGACGCCGCGTAGCTGTACACCGGAGTCGATGGTCTTCTGTTGCGGGATGTAACCGATGCCCGGATGGCCCACGCGAGCCGGTTTGCCCGCGATCCGCGCGCTGCCCGAGCTCAGCCCGAGCCGGCCGAGCAGCACCCGCAGCAGCGAGGTCTTGCCGGAGCCGTTGGGGCCGAGGACGGCGATGAACTCACCCGGGGCCACCTCGAGGTCGAGGTCGCGCCACAGGGTGCGATCGCCGAACGACATGGTCGCCGAGTCGAGGCTGATCGCCGCGT
This sequence comes from Nocardia halotolerans, assembly GCF_042650145.1. Taxonomy (NCBI): domain Bacteria; kingdom Bacillati; phylum Actinomycetota; class Actinomycetes; order Mycobacteriales; family Nocardiaceae; genus Nocardia; species Nocardia halotolerans. Next base: position 32,278 of record NZ_JBHSDL010000030.1, read on the forward strand.
CGGCCCGGGTGGGGCGCGCGGTCTGCGGCAGCGCGGTGGTCTCGGTCATCGGCCCGGACACGGTCAGCGCAGTGCCGCGGCGAGCGCCTGGGCGTTGGCGGTCTGCCACTGGACGTAGTCGACGCCCTCGGGCAGGGTTTCCGACACCTCGACCACCGCGATGCCGGCCGTCTGGGCGGCCGCGCGCAGGTCTTCGGTGATCTTGCCCTGGGTCTGCACGTTGTAGATCAGTGCCTTCACCTGTTTGCCGGTGATCAGGTCGCGGGTGGCGGCGACGGCGGCCGGGGCCGGGTCGGTCTCCTGCTCGATCGCTTCCTGGAACTCGTGCGGGGTCTTGTCCTGCGCACCGGCGGCCACGAGCAGGTAGTGCGCCAGCGGCTCGGACTGGGCGACGGGGGAGCCGGGGAACTGGGTGGCGATGGCGCCGGTGATGGCGCTGACACCCATCAGCTGGTTCTTGAAGGTGACCGCGCGCTCGGTGTAGGCGGTGGCGTTGGGGGCGTCGATCTCGCCGAGTTCGGCGGCGATGCGGTCGGCGACGGCGGCGACGGTGGTGATGTCGTACCAGACGTGCTCGTTGTCGTCGCTCTTGTCGGTGCGCTGCTCGAACGCCTCGACGGTGCGCTTGTCCTTACCCGAGATGGCCTGCTCGATGAACTCGTCGTAGTGGCCACCGTTGAACACCACCAGGTCGGCGTCGCTGATCTTGGCGGTGTCGGTGGCGGAGGTCTCGAAGGAGTGCGGGTCGGCGGCGGGGTCGGTGATGATCGAATCCACCTGTGCGTCCGTCCCGGCGACCGCGCTCGCGATCGAGCCCCACACATCGGTGGAGGCGACGATCGATGGCGTATCGGATTCGGTGGAGCTGCCGCCGCAGGCCGTGAGCACGACCGCGGCCACCGCTCCCGCCGTGAGACCGGCACACATGCGGGCGAATCGACTGTTCACGCGGTACTCCTGGGGCGATGCACGATCAGGTGCACACAGTTGTGCCCCAGATCATAATGGAAATCGTTACCGTTTTAGATTAGCAGGACCGTCGCCGACCTGTACACGAGGCCGCAAAACTACGCCCCGTGCCACCAGCGCATAGGCAACTCACCGAGCACAACCCGCCCACCTGCAAACGCGTAGCTCGCCGCCTCTCGGCCCGGCCAGCCGCCTCGGGCGACAAGCGCATGAGTCCGGCGTGACGCCGCAGAGCACCCGGGTGAGCACCTGGGTAACCCACCCGGCACGGGCTGACGACGACCCACGAACGCGTAGCTCGCCGCTTCCGCGGCCTCCACGCACCCGAGCCGGGCGCAACGTCGCGGAGCAGCAGGTGAGCACATGGGTAACTCACCGGCCAGCCGCTGACCCACCCACGAACGCGAAGCTTGCCGCTTCCGCGGCCTCCACGCACCCGAGCCGGGCGCAACGTCGCGGAGCAGCAGGTGAGCACATGGGTAACTCACCGGCCAGCGGCTGACCCACCCACGAACGCGAAGCTTGCCGCCTCCCCAAACCTCCCCGCACCTGAGTCCGGCCCGAAGTCACGGGGAGGCGGGTGAGCCCGAAGTCACGGGGAGGCGGATCTGCTCGCTCAGTAGTTGGGCGCAGCGCAGCAGGCCGATGTGGCTGTAGGCCTGTGGGTGGTTGCCGAGGGAGCGTTCGGCGACCGGGTCGTACTCCTCGCTGAGCAGGCCCGTCGGCCCCGCGACGTCGACGAGCTGGGTGAACAGCGCTTCGGCGTCGGAGCGCCTGCCGATCAGCAGGTAGGCCTCCACCAGCCAGGCGGCGCACAGGTGGAAGCCGCCTTCGCCGCCGGGCAGACCGTCGTCGTGGTGGTAGCGGTACACCGTCGCGCCGCTGCGCAGTTCGGCTTCGGTGGCCACCACGGTCGCGGCGAAACGCGGGTCGTCGGGGTCGATCAGGCCGCTCAGGCCGATGTGCAGGGTGGCGGCGTCGAGGTCGGTGCCGTCGTAGGCGGCGGTGTAGGACTGCACCTCGTCGTTCCAGCCCTTGGTCTTCACCTCGTCGGCGATGGTGTCGCGCAACGAGGCCCACTCCGGGTCGGCGACGCGGTCGAAGCGTTCGGCGAGGGCGAGCGCGCGTTCGATCGTCAGCCAGCCCATCACCTTGGAGTACACGTGGTGGCGGGGGTTGCCGCGGATCTCCCAGATGCCGTGGTCGGGTTCGGTCCAGCGCCGCTGTACCGCCGAGACCATGGCGTGCACCAGTTCCCAGTCGGCGTCGGGCAGCGCCTTGGCGGGGTCGATGATGCCCTGGCGTTCGCGTTCACGCGCCATCGTGGTGATCAGGTCGACGATCGGACCGAACACGTCGAGCTGCACCTGCATGTTGGCGGCGTTGCCCACGCGGACCGGCCGCGACCCGGCGTAACCGGGCAGCAGGTCGATGACGGCTTCCGGGGGCAGCGTCTCGCCGTAGATGGTGTACAGCGGGTGCAGGCGTTCGGGTCCGGGCAGGGTGAGCAGCACCTTGTGTACCCAGTCGAGGAATTCCTCGGCCTCGGTGAGCGAGCCGAGGTGCACCAGGGCCTGGGCGGTGAGCGAGGCGTCGCGCAGCCAGCAGTAGCGGTAGTCCCAGTTGCGTACGCCGCCGATGTCCTCGGGCAGCGAGGTGGTGGCCGCGGCCAGGATCGACCCCGACGGGCGGTGGACCAGTCCGCGCAGGGTGAGCGCCGAACGCTTCATCAGGTCAGGCTTGAGCGGTGGCAGTTGCAGGCTCGACGCCCACTGCAGCCAGTACTGTTCGGCGAGCTGGCGGCGTTGCGGTTCCGGCGTCATCGAGGGCGCGAGGTCGGCGGTGCCGCATCGCAGTTCGAGCAGGACGGGGCCGGTGGACGGATCGACCACCGCGCGCGCCTGCTCGTTGATGCCGTCGGACAGGATCTCCCACTCGACGCCGGGGGAGCGCAGCACCATCGGGTCGTTGGTGCCGCTCACCTGCAGCCCGCCACGCACCATTTCGATCTTCACCGGCACCTGACCGAATTCCGGGCGCGGGGAGAAATCCACGACGGCCTTCGCGGTGCCGGTGATCACGCGGGTGAGGTCGGTGCGGTTGGGTGCCACGTCGTGGGGCAGGTAGTCGGCCACTTGCAGGCTCGACCAACGGGTTTCGACGGTCATCGTGCCGTCGACGTAGCGCTGCGACAGCGGCAGACTGGCCCGCTCCGGCGTCACGCTGAAATGCCCGGCCGCCGCGCCGCCGAGCAGGTGCGCGAACACCGCCGCCGAATCCGGTTCGGGGTGGCAGAACCAGGTGACCGTCGCGTCGGGGGTGAGCAGGGCGACCGAACGCGGGCTGGCCAGCATGCTCAGTCGCTCGATCGGGGGCGCGCTCGCCCCGGCCAGCCAGGTGCGCCGCTCTTCGACCAGGAACGCCAGCGCGCGTGCGACGTCCTCGGTGGAGGCCACCCGCAGCTTGGCCAGGCTTTCGCCGTCGCCGACCTTGATGCCGACGTCGGGGCCAGAGAGCACCCGGAACGCCTTCTCGTCGGTGACGTCGTCACCGAAGAACACCGTGGCCGAGGCGCTCTCCTGGTGGCGGATGGTGTCGAGGGCGGTGCCCTTGTCGGTCGGGATCACCGCGAGTTCGATCACCGCTTTACCCTCGGTGACCTGCACGCCCACCCAGCACGCCGGGCCGTGGCGCACGGCATCGATTGCGCGCCTGGCGATTTCGGGAGCGGCGTTGCGCACGTGCAGTGCGGCACTGGCCGGTTTCATCTCCACGGCCACGCCGGGGTTGTCGGCGGCGATCTGCCGGAACGCGGCATTGATCTCGGTGAGCAGTTGCCGGGCGTCGTTGTCGATCGCGTGCACGAAGCCCACGTCGAATTCCGAGCCGTGGCTGCCGATCAGCTGTACCTCGACGGGCAACCGGGACAGGGCGGCCAGATCTCGCAGTGCCCGCCCGGAGATCACCGCGGCAGTCGTATTGGCGAGTCCGGCCAGCGCGCGTAGCGCGCTCACCGATTCCCGTTGGGGAAACGCCTTCGCCGGGTCGGACACGATCGGGGCGATGGTCCCGTCGTAGTCCGAGGCAACCAGCAGCCGTGGCACGCGCGCGGCCGACGCCAGTGCACGGCGGACATCCATGGGCAATTCCTGTGCGCTCACGCATCCAACCTAGTGATCGGAGGAGTTGTTCAGGGGGCGCGAAAAACAATACTGCGTCAACTCTGCCGGGTCGGCGGCGCGGGGAGTGTTCGGCGGTGGATGTCGGCCGCCGCTCGCGACTTCGCGGCAAATTTCGGACTTCCGCCCGGCGTTGGCCGACCTGTTCTTCGAGGTCACGGCGCGTCGGGACGGTGGGCTAACTATCCGCGATCGCCCAGCAGCAGGTCGACGGTGAGCTCGAGCCGTTCGGTGACGTCGGTCGCGGACGCGCGCCGGGTGAGCCAGGCCACCAGGTTCGACAGCCACACATCCGAGATCACCCTGGCGATGGCCAGCTGGCGGTCGTCGGGTTCACCGTCGCTCATCGCCCGGGCGAACACGCGATCCATCACCTTGCCGACCCGGTCCACTTCCACCGCGGCCGAGGCGTCGGCGAACATGAACGCGCGGGTCATGGCTTCGGTGAGCAGCGGGTCGCGCTGCATCATCCGGGTGATCTGGGTGAGCAGGCCGTGCATGCGCTCGGACGGGCCGTCGCCGGGTAGTGGCCGGCGCTTGCCCTCGAACTGCTCGAACTCCCTGGCCAGCGCCGAGACGAGCAGGTGCACCTTGGACGGGAAGTAGCGGTACAGGGTGCCGACGGCGACGTCGGCGCGTTCGGCGACCGCGCGCATCTGCACGGCGTCGTAGCCGCCTTTGGAGGCCAGCGCGAGGGTGGCGTCGAGGATGCGCTTGCGGCGCTCGCGCTGGGCGTTGGAACTCAGCTCGTCCTCGGACAGCGTGGTCACGGTGGGCGTGGGGGCGGGACTGTCCATCGTGGAAACCCTTTCGCTGAGTTCTGTTTCGGTCGAGCTGCACGCGGAGTGCGCCTGGAGCATCCGCCAGTGTAGGTCTCTTGACTTATACCGGCCCCAGATATTAGAACATGTTCTAGGAGTGGGAACCACGCCGGAAGGGCGGATTTTCTTGTGACCATCGCCACCACTGACGAGCACAAAGCCGCCGCGGAGTCGCTGCGGAGCTGGGCGGGTTCGGTCGCGCCGATTGCAACAACGCGGGCTCGCGGCGCCGGAAGCTGGCGCGAGTACTGGCCCGCACTGACCGAGTTCGGCCTGTTCCAGGTCGCGCTCGACGAAGATCACGGCGGATTGGGCGGCACGGTCGCCGATCTGGCCGTGCTGCTGGAACAGACCGCCGACGACCTGGTCGGCGGTCCGGTGCTGGCCACCGCGCTGGCCGGGATCATCACCGGCGGTGTGGTCGACGGCACACCGTGTGGCGTCGCCGTCCCCGGCGAACCGGATGCCTCGGCGGTCGGTTCCGACGCACGGGGCTGGACCGTCACGGGCACTTGGCGGTTCGTCTACGGCGCCGACGCCGAGACGCAGGTGCTGGTGCCCGCGAATACCGGCGACGGGGTTCGCTGGCTGCTGATACCCGCTGCGGCGGTGACGATCACCCCGCAGTCCGGCGGCGATCTCACCATGCCGGTGGCCGAGGTCAGCGCGAGCGCGGTGGTTGTCGCGCCGGAGCACGCTTTCGCGCCGGCGGCCGATGTCACCGATCTGTTCGTCGCCCTCGCGGTGGCCGAGCTGGCCGGGGTGGCGGGCTGGTGTCTGCGCACCGCGGTCGAATACGCCAGGGTCCGTGAACAATTCGGCAAGCCGATCGGCAGCTTCCAGGCGATCAAGCACCTGTGCGCGTGGATGTTGTGCCGCACCGAGCTGATTCGCGCCGTGGCCGCCGACGCCGCCGCCGCGATCGACGAGGGTGCCGCGGAGTTGCCCATCGCCGCCGCCGTGGCCGCGGCCACCGCGCTCGACGCCGCGGTCGACACCGCCAAGGACGCCATCCAGGTGCTCGGCGGTATCGGCTTCACCTGGGAACACGACGCGCACTTCTACCTGCGCCGCGCCAGCTCCCTGCGCCAGCTGCTCGGCGGGTCGGCGCGCTGGCGGGCCCGGGTCACCGAGCTCACCAGGGCCGGACAGCGCCGCACCACCGGCGCCGCGCGGGTACTGGGCGACGCGGTGGACGACAGCGCGCTGACCGCAGAGATCGCCGCTGTCGCCGCGCTCGCTCCCGAGGAGCAGGCGCGCGCCCTGGTGACGGCGGGCATGGTCATGCCGCACTGGCCCAAGCCCTACGGGCGCGACGCCGACCCGATGACGTGTCTGCGCATCGCCGAGCAACTGCGCCGCGCCGGGCTGGAAACCCCCGACCTCGCCGTGGCGGGCTGGGCCGTGCCCACGCTGTTGCGCTTCGGCACCGCGGACCAGATCGACCGTTTCGTGTGGCCGACCCTGCACGGTGAGGTGATCTGGTGCCAGCTGTTCAGCGAACCCGGCGCCGGCTCCGATCTGGCCGCACTGCGCACCACCGCCGAGCGGGTCGACGGCGGCTGGGTGCTGCGCGGTCAGAAGGTGTGGACCTCTCTGGGGTCGACCGCGAACTGGGGCATCTGCCTGGCGCGCACCGATCCGGCGGCCGCCAAGCATCGCGGCATCAGCTACTTCCTGGTGGACATGCGCGCCGCGGGCGTGCAGGTGCGCCCGCTGGTGCAGATCACCGGTGAGGAGCGGTTCAGCGAGGTCTTCCTCGATGATGTGTTCGTGCCCGACGATTGCCTGGTCGGTGCGCTGAACAACGGTTGGAAGATCGCGCGCACCACGCTGTCGGCCGAGCGGGTCGCGATGGGTGGCGGCGGCATCGGCGGCGCCCTGGAGGCGCTGATCGACCGTTTCCCGCCCAGCGGGTGGGGAACAGAGTTGCGGGAAGACCGTTTCGGCGAGCTGATCACCTCCTCGGTTGCTGGTTCGTTGCTGGAACAGCGAATCGCGGAGGCGGCAATGGCCGGAGTCGACTCGGGAGCCCAGGCGAGCGTCCGGAAACTCGTCGGTGTCCGGCACCGGCAGGAGCTCGCCGAATGCGCCCTGGAACTTTCCGGCGAAGAAGGTTCCCTGGACAGTGACGTTCTGAAAGAATTCTTGCTCACACGCTGTCTGTCCATCGCGGGCGGTACCGAGCAGATCCTGCTGACCGTGGCTGCCGAACGGATTCTCGGCCTGCCGCGCGATGCGGACAGTTAGCTCGATGAGGGAGGACGCCGTGGACTTCACCCGCGACGAAAGCGCCGACGCTGTAGCCGAGGTGGTTGTGAGCCTGCTCGAACGTGAGCGGGCCCGCGACATGGAATTGTGGCCCAGCCTGATCGACTCCGGCCTGCTCGCGGTCCCCGTACCCGAGCGTTTCGGTGGCGACGGCATGGGCCTGCTCGAAGTGTCGGCCCTGCTCATGGAGCTGGCCACCGACGCGGTGGCGGTACCCGCGCTGCCGACCTTCGGATTCGGCGTGCTGCCACTGCTGGGCGCGCTGTCCGACGAGCTGGCCGAGCGGGTACTCGCCGAGGTCGGCAAGGGCATCGTGCTCACCGCCGCCCTCAACGAGCCGGGCGCGCCGTTCACCACCGCACCGGCCACCAAGGCCGTGCGAACGGGGCAGACGGTGCGCATCACCGGCCGCAAGTCCGGCGTGCTCTACGCCGAGCAGGCGCGCTGGATCCTGGTGCCCACCGACGCCGGTGTCGCGCTGGTCGAGGCGGTGACGCCGGGACTCGAAGTCATCGCGGTCGCGGGCTCGGCGGGTGCTCCGGAGGCGACGCTGGTACTCGACGAGGTCGAGATCCCGGCCGAGCAACTGCTGCCCGACGTACTGCCCACCCTGCACCGCCACGCGCTGGCCACCATCGGCGCGGTGGCCGACGGACTGCTCAAGGGCGCGATCACGCTCACCGCCGAACACGTGCGCACCAGGGAACAGTTCGGCAGGCCGCTGGCCGAATTCCAGGCCGTGGCCCAGCAGATCGCCGACCTGTACGTGGTCTCGCGCACCCTGCACGTGGCCGCGGAATCGGCCTGCTGGGCGCTGGCCCAGACCGATCCGTCGCCCGAACATCAGCACCGCATCGACGAAGACCTCGACGTGCTCGCCTACTGGGCCGCCGCCGAAGTTCCGCGCGCCATGCAGAAATGTCATCACCTGCACGGTGGACTGGGTGTGGATATCACCCACTCGATGCACCGCTACTACTCACAGGCCAAAGATCTCGCCCGCATGCTCGGCGGCGCGGACCTGCGGCTCGACCTCCTGGGGGCAAGATGTTCATCGATCTGACCGCCGAACAGCGGCGGTTGCGCGAGGAATTGCGTTCCTATTTCGCTCACCTGATCTCCCCGGCCGAAGCCGCGGCCATGGCCACCGACCGGCACGGCGACGCCTACCGCGAGGTGGTGCGCCGGATGGGCCGGGACGGCTGGCTGGGCGTGGGCTGGCCGAAGGAATTCGGCGGCCAGGGTTTCGGCCCGATGGAACAGCAGATCTTCTTCAACGAGGCGGTGCGCGCGGATGTGCCGCTGCCGCTGGTGACCCTGCTGACCGTCGGCCCCACGCTGCAGAAGTACGGCACCGAGGAACAGAAGAAGAAGTTCCTGCCCGGAATCCTCGCCGGTGACCTGCATTTCGCCATCGGCTACTCCGAGCCGTCGGCGGGCACCGATCTGGCCGCCCTGCGCACCACCGCGGTGCGCGACGACAACGGCGACTGGATCGTCAACGGTCAGAAGATCTTCACCACCGGCGCGCACGAAGCCGACTACGTGTGGCTGGCCTGTCGCACCGGCACCGTCGAATCCCGGCACCGGGGGATCACGATCCTCATCGTCGACACCTCGGATCCCGGTTACTCGTGGACGCCGATCATCACCTGCGACGGCGCCCACCACACCAACGCCACCTACTTCGACGACGTGCGGGTGCCGGCGCAGATGCTCGTCGGCGAGGAGAACCGGGGCTGGCGGCTGATCACCACCCAGCTCAACCACGAGCGGGTCAGCCTGGGCCCCTCGGGCAAGATCGAGCAGCTCTACAACCGCCTGCGCGACTGGTCGGCCGCGCACCGGTTGCTCGAGGAGCCCGATGTGCGGCGGGCGCTTGGCCGGGTGCGAACCATGGTGCGGCTCAACGAGCTACTGAACTGGCAGGTCGCCGCCGCCGACCCGGCCGCCGCACAGAACACCGTGATCGCCGACGCCTCGGCCACCAAGATCTTCTCCACCGAAGCGCTGCAGGACGCCGGCCGGGTGGTGGAGGAGGTCGTCGGCCGTTACGGCGACCCCGCCGAATCCGATACCGCCGAACTGCTCGGCTGGCTGGACCGGCGCACCAAACAGAACCTCGTCGTCACCTTCGGCGGCGGCGTCAACGAGATCATGCGCGAACTGGTGGCCTCGGCCGGCCTGGAACTGCCGCGCGTGCCCCGATGAGCAAGGAGCCGGGCGTGCCGGAAAGTGTCACCCCAGAACAGATTCCAGAAGCACTGTCGAAGCTGGCCGCGGGCGGGCCGTCCGCGCCGCGGGCCGGTCGCGACCCGGTGAACCAGCCGATGATCAACAACTGGGTCGAGGCGATCGGCGACACCAACCCGATCTATGTCGACGACGCCGCCGCCCGGGCCGCCGGTCATCCCGGCATCGTCGCCCCGCCCGCCATGGCGCAGGTGTGGACGATGAACGGCCTGCACGGCGTCCGCACCGCCGACGACCCGCTGGGCCTGGCCACCCAACTGCTCGACGACGCGGGCTACACCTCCGTCGTCGGCACCAACTGCGAACAGACCTACCACCGCTACCTGCGCCCCGGCGAGGAGGTGACCGTCACCAGCCGGCTCTCGGAATTCAAGGGCCCCAAGCGCACCGGGCTCGGTGACGGCTGGTTCCTCACCTTCACCACCACCTGGTGCGTCGGTGACGAGGTGGTCACTGAAATGCTGTTCCGCATCCTGAAATTCGCGCCCGGTACGGTGACCGCGAACCCCACCGAGGCCGCTGCCGACCAGGGGCACACGGTCGCCCCGGCGGATCGTGTGGGCCCGGTGATCTCACGCGACACCGAGTTCTTCTGGGCCGGCACCGAAGTCGGTGAGCTGCGTATCCAACGTCTGCCCGACGGCACCCTGCGTCACCCGCCGGTACCGGCGCTGTGGCAGGACAAGTCCGAGCTCACCGACTATGTGGTGGCCGCGGGCACCGGCACGGTGTTCAGCTTCGTCGTGCACCACGCGCCGAAGGTGCCCGGCCGGGACCTGCCGTTCGTGGTGGCCCTGGTCGAGCTCGACGAGGGTGTGCGGATGCTCGGCGAGCTGCGCGGTATCGACCCGGCCGAGGTGAGCATCGACCTCCCGGTGCGCGCCGCCTTCGAAAAGCTCACCGACGGCACGGTTCTGCCCTACTGGCAGGCCACCCGGTGACTGTTCTGAACATCGGCGCAGGCAGCGCTGCCGTGCGGCTGCGCAGCGGTCGTACTCGACTACGCGCGACCGGCCGGATCGCGCCACCGACTCGCTCCGACCGTAGGGAAGGGACCATTCAGTGACGACCTCCATCGATCCGGCCGCGTGTCCGGCGGGAACAGTCCTGCCCGAGCTGGTGATCCACGCCGACCCGACGTTCGTGATCAGCACCGCCCTGGCCACCAGGGATTTCCAGGATGTGCACCACGACCGCGACAAGGCCGTACAGCGGGGATCCGACGACATCTTCGTCAACATCCTCACCGATACCGGCCTGGTACAGCGCTTCGTCACCGACTGGGCGGGCCCGCGCGCACTGGTGAAGTCCATCGCGTTGCGCCTGGGCGTACCGCTGTACGCCGGTGACACCCTGACCCTTTCGGGTTCGGTCACCGCGGTCGAGGGCACGCAGCTCACCATCGACGTGCGCGGCCGCGACAGCCTCGGCGAACACATCACGGCCACCGCGGTCATCACCATTCCGGATCTGGAGTCGAAATGAGCACGCCATCCAGCGGTTCCGCGCGCCCCGACGCGGCGCGCGAGCGCAACAGCCTGTCCGGTCGCGCCGCCATCGCCGGCATCGGCGCCACCGATTTCTCCAAGGACTCCGGCCGCAGCGAATTGCGGCTGGCCGCGGAGGCTGTCAGCGCCGCGCTGGCCGACGCGGGTCTCACGCCCGCTGACGTGGACGGGCTGACCACCTTCACCATGGACACCAACACCCAGGCCGCCGTGGCCAGGGCGGTCGGCATCCCGAGCCTGAAGTTCTTCAGTCACATCGGTTACGGCGGTGGCGCGGCGTGCGCCACGGTGCAGCAGGCGGCGATGGCGGTGGCCACCGGCGTCGCCGATGTGGTGGTCGCCTACCGCGCGTTCAACGAACGGTCCGGCGCCAGGTTCGGGCAGTTCTCACCGGCGCTGGCCGCCGCACCCACTTCTTCGGGCATCGACGCGGGCTGGGCCTATCCGCAGGGACTCGGCACCCCGGCCGCGCAGGTGGCGATGGTCGCGCGCCGGTACATGCACGTCACCGGCGCTACCAGTGCCGATTTCGGGGCCGTGGCGGTGGCCGACCGCAAACACGCCGCGGTGAATCCCCACGCGTTCTTCCACGGCAAGCCGATCACGCTGGAACAGCACCAGCAGTCACGCTGGATCGCCGAACCGCTGCACCTGCTCGACTGCTGCCAGGAGTCCGACGGTGGTGTCGCCATCGTGGTCACCAGTGCCGAACGCGCCCGCGACCTCCCGCAACGCCCGGCGATCATCGCGGCCGCGGCGCAGGGCAGCGGCGCCGACCAGTACGTGATGACCAGCTACTACCGCGACGCCATGACCGGTCTGCCCGAAATGGGGTTGGTCGGTGACCAGCTCTGGGCCCAGAGCGGCCTGCGCGCCGCCGACATGCAAGCCGCCGTGCTCTACGACCACTTCACCCCCTTCGTGCTCATGCAGCTCGAAGAACTCGGCTTCTGCGCCCGCGGCGAAGCCAAGGACTTCATCGCCGACGGTGCCATCGAACTCGGCGGGCGGCTGCCGCTCAACACCCACGGCGGGCAGCTCGGGGAGGCCTACATCCACGGCATGAACGGCATCGCCGAGGCGGTCCGCCAGATCCGTGGAACCTCGGTGAACCAGGTCACCGACCTCGAACGCATCGTCGTCACCGCCGGCACCGGCGTGCCGACCTCGGGACTGGTACTCACCGCCTGACGCAGTTTCTTCCCCGGACGCTTTCCCGATGCTCCATCGTTTCCTGCCGTCCCTATGGTCCCTCGCACCGCCCGTCGGTGACGGGCGACGATGAGGGAAGGGACGACGCTGTGCAGCGACGAGGATTTCTGAAAGCGGCTGTGGTCGGCGCCGGTTCGGTGGCATTGAGCTTCACCCTGGGGCACCGCGCACTGGCCTACCCGGCCAAGAGCGGCCCCAGCCCGTACGGCGACCTGCTGGCGGCCGACGGCAACGGCCTGATGCTGCCCCAGGGGTTCACCAGCCGGGTGATCGCCCGGACCGGGGAACTGGTGCCGGGTACCGGCCATGTGTGGCACGGCGCGCCCGACGGCGGCGCCTGCTTCGCCGACGGTTCCGGCTGGATCTATGTGTCCAACGCCGAACTGGGCAACGGCGCCGGTGGGGTGAGCGCGGTGAAGTTCGACGCGGCGGGCAACATCACCGGCGCCTACCCCATCCTGTCGGGCACCACCGACAACTGTGCCGGCGGCGCGTCGCCGTGGAACACCTGGATCTCCTGCGAAGAGTTCGACAAGGGCCTGTGCTGGGAGACCGACCCGTGGGGAGTGAAGCCCGCGGTGAGCCACGAGGCGATGGGCCAGTTCAACCACGAAGCGGCGGCTTTCGACACCGGACGCAACGTCGTCTACCTCACCGAGGACGAACCCGACGGTGGCTTCTACCGCTACACCCCCACCGTCTGGGGTGACCTGTCCGCGGGCCGGCTGCAGGTCCTCACCACCGACCTGACCTGGGCCGACGTGAAGCCCAAGGGGCAGAAGTGTCGCAAGCAGGTGAAGAACATGATGCGGTTCGACGGCGGCGAGGGCGCCTACTACCGCAACGACATCTGCTACTTCACCACCAAGGGCGACGACAAGGTGTGGGCCTACAACGCCGCGACCAACCAGCTCGCCACCGTCTACGACGACGACACCACGGGCAACGCCCCGCTCACCGGGGTCGACAACATCACCGGTGACCCGCACGTCGGTGACCTGTTCGTCGCCGAGGACGGCGGTGACATGGAGATCTGCGTGATCACCCCCGACGATGTCGTCGCTCCGTTCGTGCGCATCGTCGGCCAGGACGACTCCGAGATCGCGGGCGTGGCCTTCGATCCCGCGGGCACCCGGATGTACTTCTCCTCGCAGAACGGCACCACCGGCACCGACGACGGCGGCATCACCTACGAGGTGACCGGCCCGTTCCGCCGCTCGCTGTAACGCAGGTCGAACCGGTCGTCGACCGCATGGCGGCCCCGTCCACCCGGCTGCCTAGGCTCGGTCGGGTGCTGCCCCGCCATGTGGTCGACGTCCACCTCCTGCTGACCCGCGACGACCAGCTGCTGCTCAGCCTGCGCCGCAGCGGCGACGAGTTCGACCATCGGTGGCATCTGCCGTCGGGGAAGCTGGAGGTGGGTGAATCGGCCACGGCGGCCGCGGTCCGGGAAGCCGCGGAGGAGGTGGGCGTCGACATCGACCCCGCCGCGCTGCGGCTGGTCCACGTCGCCCATGTGACCGCCGCCGACCGCGGAGCCCGCCTCGGGTTGTTCTTTCGCGTCGATCGCTGGCAGGGCGAACCTGTCAATTGTGAACCTGACAAATGTTATGCGCTGCAATGGTTTGCACTTCATGAACTCCCCACCGACCTGATCGAATATTCGGCGCTCGGAATTTTCCCCGGCACCGCGTATTCCGAATTCGGTTGGCCCGATACGTAAACGGCGCCCAACCGGGCGCGTGAGAAGCCGCTCGGCGGCCCGACGGTGCGCTGGTGCCTCATTCCCACTCGCGCAGGAAGGTGCTCAGCGGCCGGGTGAGCTGGGCGACGCCGTCGGCCGTGCCCGCCGCGCACCCGGCCCGCAACCCGGCGAACCGATCGAACACCAGCCCTTCCAGCAGCGCGAGGAAGTCACCGGCCACCGTGCGCGGTTCGGCCGCGCCCAGTGCGGTGAACAGTTCGGTGGCGCGGTCGAGGGAGAAGAGGCTGCCGGCCAGGCGGGCGTGCAGGTCCGCGTCGGCGAGCACCTCGATGGTCAGCGCGTGCCGGGCGATCAGCTCGTTGCGGCGCTGGGCGAGCAGCTGATCCAGCCAGCAGGCGATGTCGTGGGCGAGGCGCGCCGGGTCGGGGGCGAACCCGGCGGCGGTGAAGTCGTCCCGCGAGCGGGTGGCTATCCGGTCGGCGACCGCTTCTACCAGTGCTTTTCTGGTGCGGAAGTAGTACGAGGCCGACCCTGGCGGTAGGTCGAGTGCGGTATCGACCGCGCGGTGGGTGAGTGCTCTGATGCCGCGTGTGGCGATGAGTTCGATCGCTCCCGTCACGATCTGCGCGCGCCGGTCTGTGGACATCGTCACCTTCTCTGCCGTCGGACACTTCCGCCCTCTACAACTGTAGAGGATCAGGAGGTTCGATCGGATGATTCTCGACCCAACCCAGCGCACGGCGGCCGACACGCTCGCGACCCTGCTCGACCGCCGGGGCCGTCCGCGCAAGCGGCACCGGGGCGTCTACCTGCACGGCAGGCCCGGACGTGGCAAGACGACGGTGGCCGACCGGTTCTTCGCCGACGTCGCGTCGTCGCGCAAGCGCCGCTTCCATTTCCACGCCTTCTTCGCCGCGTTGCACACCGCGACCCACGAGCTCGGCTCCATCGATCGGGCCGTCGCCGCCCTGCTCGGCGATGCCGATCTGGTGTACTTCGACGAGTTCCACGTCGACGACATCGGTGACGCCAGGCTCGTCACCCGCCTGCTCGACACCCTGTTCGCCCAGCACCGCACCCTGGTGGTCACCGCCAACCATCCGCCCGCCGACCTGCTGCCCAACCCGCTGTTCCACCATGCGTTCGTGCCGACGATCGAGCGCATCCTCGCCCACCTCGACGTCCTCGCCCTCGACGGGCCGCTCGACTACCGCACCCTGGGCGCGCGCCGCGACAGCGGCTTCCTGGCGGGCCGCTACGTGATCGGCGCGGGGGAGCCGAGCGCCGATCCGGGCACCGACCTGGATCTCGGCGCCGGCCGGACGGTCCGCGCGCGCACCGCCGGCACCGGTGCGGCGGCCTTCGACTTCGCGCAGCTGTGCGGTGCCCCGACCAGCGCCGCCGACTACCTGCGTCTGACCAGCCGTTTCGGTCACTGGACACTGCATGCGGTCCCGCCGTTGCGCGCGGTCGAACCCGACCCGGTCATGCGCCTGGTCAACCTCGTCGACATCCTCTACGACGCGGATCTGCCGTTCACCATCCACGCCCCGGAACCGGCGGACGAACTGACCGCCGGCGTCCCCGGGATACCCCATCTGGCCCGCACCGCGAGCCGGCTCGGGGAACTGCGCAGCGTGCGCGCGACATAGCCGGGCCGCGAGCACCGGAGGACAATAAAGGGGAGGCAATTGGAAAGTATCGATTTCCTCCCGAGTGAACCACTCCACGTGTAACTATGTGGCTGATTTGTGCAGGCTCTTGGGGTTTGGTGGTAAAGCAGTGATCGGGGTGAGTCAGCCCATTCCGCGGGCGATCGTCGTGATCGCACTGGTAGCCGCTGCGACGTTCGCGTTGCAGGGCACACTGCCTGGCGCCACGGGCGAATCCGCCGCAGGCGCACCGTCACCGTTGCTGGTCGCGGTGATGCCGGTATTGCTGCTGGTTTCCATCGTCATCCTGGTGGCCGGTGTGATCGCCAGCCAGCATCGCCTCCCGCTGGCCATGCCGCAACACGAACGCGAAGCCATGCCGCGCGTGCAGTGGCGCCGCCTGGCCCTGCTGCTGCCGATCGCCGTCGCCACGGTGGCCCTGGTCTTCGCCGCCGGGGTCACCGCCCTGTTCCTGCTGCCCGGTGCCCGGCCCATGCGCCCCGCCGCCGAGACCCAGCCCGAAGGCTCCGGTCCGGTCCCCACACCCACCGACGTCCCGGCCCCGGCGCCCACCGCCGGGCCCACCGAACTCACCGGGACGGCGCTGCTCATCGCGGGCGGGCTGGCCATCGCGCTGATCGCGGTCGCGATCGCCGGGCTGTGCGCGGTCGCGGTCGCCGCCCGCCGCGCACCGGCCGCCGCCGCGCCCGAGGCGCCCGCACCCTCACCCAGCGAGGTCGACTCGCTCACCAGGGCCGCCGAAATGGGCCTGGCCGCGATGAACGCGCCCGGCCAGGACCCGCGCACCGCGATCATCGCCTGTTACGTGGGGATGGAACGCGGCCTGTCCAGCGACAGCGCCGCCCGCCCGCAGGCCTCCGACACCCCGATGGAAGTGCTGGCCCGCGCCTTCGAAAGCGGTGCGCTGCACGACGCGTCGGCCCGCGAGCTGGTCGCGTTGTTCGAAGAAGCCCGGTTCAGCCCGCACTCGATGCTGGAATGGCAGCGCATGCGCGCCGAACAACTGCTGCGCATCGTGCTCACCGACCTCCAGCACCGGCTGGTACCGGCATGAATCCGGGCGAAGAGGTGAAATCCGGTCGCGGTCCGGTGATCGCGACCGCGGTCGTCGCCGTGCTGCTCATCGAGGTCGTCCTGGTGCGGCTGAACCGTGAACTGCTGTTGCTCGCGGTGGCGTTGCCGGTCGCGGTGGCGCTGGGAATGCTGGTCTGGTCACTGCGCCACCGCGTGGCCCGCGAGGAACCGCTGACCGAATACATCGACAACGGGCCGGCCGAAATGCTCGGACGCTGGCACGCGCGCGCCGACATGCTCATCGCGCGCGCCGACGGCACCCGTGCCGACTGGGACCGCCACCTGCGGCCCCTGCTGGCCAAGGAATTCGAATTGTCCACCGGTCTGCGGGTCGCCAAGAACCGCAGAGCCACCGAAGCCGCTGGTCAGCTGCTCTTCGGTACCGAACTGTGGCGCTGGGTGGACCCGGCGAATTCGTCGTTGCGCGACCAGACGGGTCGCGCGCCGGGAAAAGCGGCGCTGGACGAGATCCTGCGCCGATTGCAGACGATGTGAGGGGTTAGAGGCCACCGATGACAATGCCGTTGAACGTGACCGTCCAGCGCTCCGACGCCGTACTGCGGGAGCTGGGCCGAGTCGTGGTCGGCAAGCGCGATGAGATGCAACTGATCATGATCGCGGTGCTGTCCGGAGGACACGTCCTCATCGAGGACCTGCCCGGGCTGGGCAAAACGCTGATCGCGCGCTCGTTCGCGGCCGCGCTGGGCCTGGACTTCACCCGCGTGCAGTTCACACCGGACCTGCTGCCCGCCGACCTGCTCGGCTCGACGATCTACGACATGTCGTCGGGCCGTTTCAATTTCCGCCGCGGGCCGGTGTTCACCAATGTCCTGCTCGCCGACGAGATCAACCGCACCCCACCCAAGACCCAGGCCGCGCTGCTCGAGGCGATGGCCGAGGGCCAGGTGAGCATCGACGGTGAAACCTTCCTGCTCCCACAGCCGTTCGTGGTGCTGGCCACCGACAACCCGATCGAGTACGAGGGCACCTACCCGCTGCCCGAAGCCCAGCTCGACCGCTTCGCCATCCAGCTGCGCCTGGGTTACCTCTCCGAGCAGGACGAGACCCAGATGATCCGGCGCCGCCTCGAACGCGGCTCCGTGCCACCGCAGGTGGGCCAGGTGGTCGACGCGCACGGGCTGATGGAGATGCGGCAGTCGGTCGAGTTCGTCACCGTGCACCCCGACGTCGTGAACTATGTGGTGGCGCTGGCCTCGGCGACGCGCAGCCACCCGCAGGTGGAGGTCGGTGCCAGTCCGCGCGCCGAACTCGATCTGGTGCAGATGTCGCGGGCCAGGGCGCTGCTGCTGGGCCGCGACTATGTGATCCCCGAAGACGTGAAGGCCCTCGCCGTGCCCGCCATGTCCCACCGCATCACCTTGCGCCCGGAGATGTGGGTGCGCCGCATCCGCGGTGAAGACGTGATCACCGAACTGCTACGCCGGCTACCGGTGCCCCGCGCCACGAGCACATGAAGCACCGCGACGAATCCAGAACGGTCGAGGTCGACCTGCGCTGGCGGCCCGCGCCGCTGGTGTTCATCCTCGCCGGGTGCGCCGCCGTCGCCCTGGTCGTCGCGGTGTTGCGTGGACAGTGGCAGCTGGTGGTCTTCGCCGCACCGATGCTGGGTGTGCTGGTCACCGCGCCCTGGCAGCAGGCGCCCACCCGCATCCAGGTCGACGGCAGCGGTACTGTGCGCTGCTTCGAGACCGAGGCGGTCAGCTGCAACGCGGTGGCTTTCGTCGAGAGCGGGCACGCTCTGCTGCGGATGCGGGCACTGCCGCTGGCGGGCCTCGGACTCGAGGTCGAAGAGGCCCACGACTCCGGTGGCGCGCCCGCGGGCATGCGGTTGGCGCTCACCGCCGACCGGTGGGGTCGCTACCCCGTGCAGGTGCGGGTGACGGCGCTGAGTCCGGCCGGGCTCGCGGTGGCCACCGCCGAACTGCCCGCGGCCAAGCTGTACGTGTACCCGATCGCCGACCCACAGCGGATGCGGATGCCGCGCACCGAACTTCCCGACCGGATCGGTACCCACCTCACCCGCAAGCACGGCCCCGGCGTGGAATACGCCGACATCCGCGCCTATGCGCCGGGCGATCAGCTGCGCACGGTGAACTGGCCGGTGAGCGCGCGCCGCGGCCGGCTCTACGTCACTGAACGGTTCACCAATCGGTCCGCCGACGTGGTGGTGCTGGTCGATACTTCGCAGCAGGCGCCCGGCCCGGCCACCGCCTCGCTGGAGCTGTCGGTGCGCGGTGCGGCGCAGGTGGTGCAGTCGACCTTGCAGGCCGGTGACCGCACCGCCGTGGTCTGTCTGGGGGAGTCGCCGCGCTGGTTGCGCCCCGATATCGGGCGCAGGCAGTTCTACCGGATCGTCGACACCGTGCTCGGGGTCGGCGACGAACACGTCGACCACACCGGCACTCTCGCCCCGCACGCCGCCGTCCCGATCGGTGCGATCATCGTCGCGTTCTCCACCCTGCTCGACACCCAGTTCGCGCTCGCCCTGATCGACTTGCGCAAACGCGGCCACGTGGTGGTCGCGGTCGACGTCCTGCGCGGTACGCCGTTCGAGGAGGGCCTGGATCCGACGATGGCCAAGATGTGGCAGCTCGAGCGGGCCTCGATGTATCGCGACATGGGTACGGTCGGCGTCGACATCATCGCCTGGCCCGAGGACACCCGCCTCGATCAGGCCATGCGCCTGCTGCCCGAACACCGCCGAACGGTGAGGGTACGCCGATGACCAGATTCCTCGCGCTGCTCGCCGGCCTGCTGCTCGTCACCGCCGTCGCCCTGATCAACCCGATCCTCGGCGTGCCCGCCCTGGGCTTCGTCGTCGGGAGCTGGTGGTGGCGCCCGGCCTCGGTCGGCGCGGTCCTGATCACCATCGCCGCGCTGGCCTTCGCCGACACCGGCGTGATCGCCGCCGCCGCAACCGGCCTGGTAGCCACCACCTACCTACTCAACGCCGCCGTCCTACACGCCCCCGAAGGCGTCGTCCCCACCACCATCCCCTCCGTAGGCGGCGCACTCCTGTTCACCATCGCCGCCACCACCGCAGCCCTCATCCCCGCAGAACTGGCCTGGGCCCCCCTGGCCGCCCCCTTCCTCATAGTCGCCACCTACGCCCTCCTACTCCCCGCCCTGACCCCCCACACCCGCTCCACCCGGGCCCCCGCCGACGTAGGCGTCGAATAGAACAAGATCACCAGGCTCTGGTGGTTCTCGGCTCTCGGCCGATGCCACCACCAGAGCCTGGTGACCATTTGTCCAGTCAGTTGATGTGGAGGGTGACGTCGGCGAGGACGGGGGCGTCGGCGCGTTCGATGGCGGTGGCGGTGGCGGTCAGGGTGCCGCCTTCGCGCCAGGCTTTGATGCGCAGGGTTTCGCCGGGGTACAGGACGCCGGCGAATTTGGCTCGGAAGGCGCCTACTCGGGTGGCGTCGCCGTCGAGGAACGCGTCGGTGAGGGTTTTGCAGACGATGCCGTAGGTGCACAGGCCGTGCAGGATCGGTGCGGGAAAGCCTGCGGCCTCGGCGAATGCGGGGTCGGAGTGCAGCGGGTTGCGGTCGCCGCACAGGCGGTAGAGCAGGGCCTGCTGCGGCAGGGTCGCGGTGATGAGCTCCGCGTCGGGGGACCGGTCGGGGAGCGCGGCCTTGGTGCTCGGACCGCGCTCGCCGCCGAAGCCGCCCTCGTCCTTGGCGAAGATCGAGGACCGCACCGTCCACAACGGCTCGCCGTCGGACCCGGTGACGGTGTGCTCCTGCACGATCACCGCATTCGCGCCCTTGTCCCAGATCTCGGCGATCCGGCCGGTCGACACCGCCTTGCCGGCCGCCGGGATCGGCCGGTGCACCACCACCTCCTGCGTCCCGTGCACCACCTTCGCCAGGTCGATCTCGATGCCGGGGAAGCTCACCTTCGGCGGGCGGGTTTCCCCCAGCGTCGGCGCCACCGTCGCGAAACTCGGCAACACCTGCGGGGTGTCGTCGTCGAGGTAGGTCAGTTCGGCCGGATCGGTCGGACGCGCGCCCGCGCCGAGGCCGAGGTGGTAGAGCTGCACGTCGGTGGGCGTCCAGCTGAACTCGCGCGCGGGCAATTCCGCGCCGAGTGCGGTCTGAAGGTCGATGGGCATGTCTAACTCCTGCGAAGTACTCGGAAGGTGTGGGCGATACGGGGCATCATGCGGTGGGCGCCTTCTTCTTCGCGGCGATGTCGAGCACCGCGAGGTAGGCGAAGGTGATGGCGGGGCCGATGGTGGCGCCGGGGCCCGCGTAGGTGTGGCCCATCACCGGGGAACTGCTGTTGCCCGCGGCGTAGAGACCATCGATCACCGAATCATCCTCGCGCAGTACCCGTCCGGCGGTGTCGGTGACCAGGCCGCCCTTGGTGCCCAGGTCGCCGGGCACGATCTTGGCCGCGTAGAACGGGCCCTGGGAGATCTCGGCCAGGCAGGGGTTGGGTTTCACGGTGGGATCGCCGTAGTAGCGGTCGTAGTGGCTGTTGCCGCGGCCGAAGTCCTCGTCCTTGCCCGCGGCCGCGAAACCGTTGAAGCGTTCCACCGTGGTGCCGAGTTTGTCGGCGGGCACGCCGATGCGGGCGGCCAGCTCTTCGACGGTGTCGGCCTTGACGATGTTGTCGTTCTCCAGCCAGCGCGACGGGAACCGTTGTCCCGGTTGCAGGCCGGCGAAGATGTAGCGATTGCGGTAGCGCTGGTCGAACACCAGCCAGGCCGGCACGTTCTCGCCCGGGCCCGCGCCCTGACCGTACTCACCGCCGTACATGGTGTGCACCGCCTCGACATAGGGTGCCGACTCGTTGCCGAACCGCTCGCCGCGATCGTTGACCATGATGGTGCCGGGCAGATTGCGTTCGGCCAGCGCGAACCAGGGCTTGCCGCCCTTGAAGATCGTCGGACCCCACCAGGCGTCCTCCATGAACCCGACCGTCGCGCCCGCTGCCATACCCGCGACGATGCCATCACCGGTGTTGGCCGCGGCCCCCGTGGTCCACTCAGTGGTTATCGGCTGACGCTGATACTTCGCGCGCATATCGGCGTTGTGCTCGAATCCGCCGCTGCCCAGCACCACGCCGTAGCGGGCGGTGAAGGTCACCGGTTCGCCGTCGGCCACGGCCTTGACTCCGGTGATCCGCCCGTCGGTGAGGACCAGTTCGGTGAGCGGGGTGTCGAGCAGCACCGGCACCCCGGCATCGAGCAGGCCCTTGCGTAGCGCGGCGATGATCGCCTGACCCATCCCGAGCAGGTGCTTGCCGGTGAACTTGGCCCAGTAGGTGCGCGCCCCGACCCGCATGGCGCGCATGATCCCCTTGGGGTGGCGGCGGATCAGGTTGAGCCGCACGAAGTCCGCCTGGGTCACCACCACGTTCAGCGGGGCCTTGGCGTACGCCGGTTCCAGGTGGGCCAGCTCGGCACCGAGCACCTTGGCGTTGAACGGCTTCGGTTCGCAGGAACGTCCGGACGCGCGACCGCCCGGCGCCTCGGGGTAGTAGTCGGAGTAGCCGGGTACCCAGTTCATCTTCAGCGGGCTGTGCTCGAGGACGAAGTCGAACGCCTCGGCGCCGCGATCGAGGTAGGTGTCGATCTTCTCGGCGGGCACCACATCGCCGATGATGCTGTGCAGGTAGGTGCGCGCGTCCTCACGATCGTCCGGGCGACCCGACGCGAGCAGCGCCTTGTTCCCCGGAATCCAGACGCCACCGCCGGACCGGGCCGTCGACCCGCCGTAGTGGGCGGCCTTCTCCAGCACCACCACGCTCAGCCCGTGGTGCGCCGCGGTGAGGGCGGCGGTCATTCCGGCGGCGCCGCTACCGACGACCACCACATCGTATTCCCGATCACTCATGTAGAACACGTTATAGAATCAGGGCGCGGTTGCGCTATGTTGTCTGGAAGAAGAGCAGATATTCAGCTCCGAAACCGGTTACAGTTTGGCTGTCCAGCCGAGCAGATTTCCCAGGAGGTACCCGTGCTGTCCGACGCGCAGCGGAGTGAGATCGCCGACGAACTGGCGCGCGCCGAACACGACCGGAGGGCTGTGTCGCCGCTGGTCGACCGGTACCCCGGGATCGACGTGGTCGACGCCTACGAGATCCAGTTGCTCAACATCCAGCGCAGGCTGCGTGACGGCGCCCAGGTGGTCGGGCACAAAGTCGGGCTGTCGTCGAAGGCGATGCAGCAGATGATGGGCGTCGACGAACCCGACTACGGGCACTTGCTCGCCGAGATGGAAGTGTTCGAAGACGTCCCCGTCGACACCTCCCGGTATTTGCTGCCCCGCGTCGAGGTCGAGGTCGGGTTCGTCCTGGGCAAGGACCTGCCCGGCCAGGACTGCACCGAAGCCGACGTGCTGGCCGCGACCGTCGCCTACGCCCCCGCGATCGAGCTGATCGATTCACGGATCACCGATTGGCAGATCGGGTTGGCCGACACCATTTCCGACAACGCCTCCTCGGCCGGATTCGTCCTCGGCAAACAACGCGTCGCCCCCGCCGATATCGACATCACCGCCATCGACGCGGTCCTGACCCGCAACGGTGAGATCGTCGCCGAAGGCCGCAGCGACGCGGTCCTCGGTGACCCGGTGATCGCGGTGGCCTGGCTGGCGCGCAAGGTCGCGACCTTCGGTGTGCGGCTCAAAGCCGGTGACATCGTGCTGCCCGGCTCCTGCACCCGCGCCATCGACGCCCGCCCCGGCGACGACTTCCACGCCGAATTCACCGGACTCGGTTCGGTCCGTTTGCGTTTCAGCTGACCTTCCCTAGGAGTATTCCGTGACCAGTAAAGTCACCGCCGCGATCGTGGGGTCCGGCAATATCAGCACCGATCTGCTGTACAAGCTGTTGCGTTCGGACAAGATCGAGCCGCGCTGGATGATCGGCATCGACCCCGACTCCGAGGGGTTGAAGCGCGCAAGTGGGCTCGGTCTGGAAACCTCCGCCGAGGGCGCGGACTGGTTGCTCGCCCTGGACGACAAACCGGACCTGGTCTTCGAGGCCACCTCCGCTTACGTGCACCGCGCGTACGCGCCGAAGTACGAGGCCGCAGGCATCCGCGCCGTGGACCTCACTCCGGCCGCTGTCGGCCCGGCCGTGATCCCGCCGGTGAACCTGGACTCGTTGCGGGACGCGCCGAACGTCAACATGATCACCTGTGGTGGGCAGGCGACCATTCCCATGGTCGCGGCCGTTTCCCGGGTGGTTCCCGTGGCCTATGCCGAGATCGTGGCGTCGGTGGCCTCGGTGTCGGCCGGACCCGGCACCCGCGCCAACATCGACGAGTTCACCAAGACCACCAGCCGCGGCGTGGAAACGATCGGTGGTGCCCAGCGCGGCAAGGCCATCATCATCATGAACCCGGCCGAGCCGCCGATGATCATGCGCGACACCATCTTCTGCTCGATCCCGGAAGACGCCGACCGCGACGCCATCGCCGACAGCATCCTGCGGATGGAGAAGTCCATCCAGGAATACGTGCCCGGCTACCGGTTGCTCAATGAACCCCAGTTCGACGACCCGTCGGTGGTGTCCGGCGGCATGGCGAAGGTGTCGATCTTCGTCGAGGTCGAGGGTGCGGGCGACTTCCTGCCTCCGTACGCGGGCAATCTCGACATCATGACCGCCGCCGCGACCCGCGTCGGTGACGTGCTGGCCGATCAGATCATCTCGGCTCGGGTGTAAGGAGTTTCCGCAATGAGCACAATCCTGAAGCCCTTCTCGGGCGAACTGGACGTCCGCGTCACCGACACTTCGCTGCGTGACGGGTCGCACCACAAACGTCACCAGTTCACGGTGGATGAGGTACGCAAGATCGTTGCCGCCCTGGATGGTTCGGGTGTCCCGGTCATCGAGGTCACCCACGGTGACGGGCTCGGCGGGTCGTCGTTCAACTACGGGTTCTCCAAGACCCCCGAACAAGAACTCATCAAAGCCGCGGCCGAAACCGCCAAGCAGGCCAAGATCGCTTTCCTCATGCTGCCCGGTGTCGGCGTCAAGGAAGACATCAAGATCTCCCAGGACAACGGCGCGTCGATCTGCCGCATCGCGACGCACTGCACCGAAGCCGATGTCTCCATCCAGCATTTCGGTCTCGCCCGCGAACTCGGCCTCGAAACCGTCGGATTCCTGATGATGGCCCACTCCACCACCCCGGAGAAGCTGGCGAAACAGGCGCGCATCATGGCCGACGCGGGCTGCCAGTGCGTGTATGTCGTCGACTCCGCCGGTGCCCTTGTCCTCGAGCAGGTTTCCGATCGCGTCGCGGCTCTGGTCGCCGAGCTCGGTGACGACGCCCAGGTGGGTTTCCACGGACACGAGAACCTCGGCCTCGCCGTCGCCAACTCCGTCTACGCCGTGCGCGCCGGAGCCACCCAGATCGACGGCTCCGCCCGCCGCTTCGGCGCGGGTGCGGGCAACCTCCCCGTCGAAGCGTTCATCGGGGTCTGCGACAAACTCGGCATCAAGACCGGCGTCGACTTCTTCGCCGTGACCGACGCCGCCGAAGACGTCGTCCGCCCCGCTATGCCCACCGAATGCCTCCTGGACCGCCAAGCCCTCATGATGGGCTACGCGGGCGTCTACTCCAGCTTCCTCCGCCACGCCGAACGTCAAGCCGAGCGCTACAACGTCTCCGCCGCCGAAATGCTCGTCCGCGCGGGCAAGCGCAAACTCGTCGGCGGCCAGGAAGACCAACTCATCGACATCGCCCTCGAACTCCAACGCGAATCCCCCCCGGCCTGACTATCCCGACCCGAAACGGCGCGCCCTCCCGGTCGCGCCGTTCCGCCGTCTACCCCGGAAACGCGTCACCACCTGGACATGTGATCACCACGCTCTGGTGGCGGCATCGGCCGAGAAGGCAACGCCACCAGAGCGTGGTGATCACATGTCCAGGACGTGGGCGCGCGAGTTGTCGGTGGGGTGGGGGAATATGTGGCGTATGGGGGCTGTCGAGGGGGCGTTTGTTGGGTCGTGGGCTGTTGCGGCTGGGGTGGTTACGCGGTGGGAGTTGCGGCACGACTTCGATCGGATCGCGCCGGATGTCTATGTGGCGCGGGGATGTCGACTGGATGCGGTCGGGCGGGCCGAGGCGGCGGTGCACTGGAGTAAAGGGGCGGGGGTGATCGTGGGGCTTTCGGCTGCGGCCATGCACGGGAGTCGGTGGCTCGACGCGGAGTTGCCCGCCGAGATCGCGATCCCGACGTATCGCAGGCCGCCGGCTTGGATCAGTACCCGGCAGGCACGCATCTCCCGCGACGAGTGCTGCGATATCGACGGATACCTCGTCACATCTCCCGCGCGCACCGCCTTCGATCTCGCGCGCCGCCTGCCGAGGAAAGATGCGGTTCCAGTCCTCGATGCGCTGTGTCGGGCGACGAATCTCGCGCCGTCAGAAGTGCTTTCCTTCGCCGCTGCCCACGCCGGGGAGCGTGGGTGTGCTCAGGTCCGATCGGTGTTGCCGCTGGTCGACCCGGGCGCCGAGTCGCCGCCGGAATCACAGACGCGGATGTTGATCGTCGAGAATGGTCTTCCGGCGCCGACCACCCAGATCGTCGTGCGGAACGCCGATGGCGCCTTCCTCGCCCGCCTCGACATGGGGTGGAAGAAATGGTGTGTGGCCGTCGAATACGACGGAGCCCATCATTGGACCGACCCCGCTCAGCGTGCAAAGGATATCGACCGCGCCGCTGTTCTTGCCGAACACGGCTGGCAGGTGATCCGAACAGGCGCCAATCTCCTCTACACACGCCCCCACATACTCCTCGACCGAATCGAATCCGCCCTCTCAGCACGAGGCGCTTTCCTGAACATCTGATCACCACGCTCTGGTGGCGGCATCGGCCGAGAGGTCGCCGCCACCAGAGCGTGGTGATCTTGGTTCAGGGGCGGAAACTCACTGGACATGGGGGATATAAGTGGGGGATGAGGGAAAACGGGTGGTCGTTGTTTTGTGGTGGGGATTTGGCGGCACGGATCGAGGGGGCGGAGACCGCGGCGATCGTGGGGGCCGCCCGGGTCGGGATCGGGCGGGGAGTCGAGGGGTTCGTCCGGGAGGTCGGGGGCGGTGCGGCCTGTTTTGCGGGGATGGGATCACCGTTGAACAAGGTGGTGGGGGTCGGGTTCGGTGGGGTGCCTTCGGCGGGGGAGTGGGAGGCGATCGAGGCGTCTTATGCGCGGGTGGGGTGTCCTGTGCAGGTGGAGTTGGCGCAGTTGGCCGAGCCGGCGATCGGGGAGGAGCTGACGGGGCGGGGGTATCGGTTGATGTCGTTCGAGAATGTGCTCGGGATGCGGTTGGACGGCAACGGGTTCGCCGTACCGGACGGCGTGGAGGTTCGGCTCGATGACGGGGAAGATCTCGGGGGATGGCTTGATGTGTTGGTCGACGGGTTCGCTCATCCCGACGAAGGTCCGAACCACGAGGAATTCCCGCGCGAGGCGGTTGCCTCGGTGATGCGGGATATGGCTTCGTCCAACGAGACCCGTCGCTACCTCGCTTACCGTGATGGTGTCGCAGCCGGTGGCGCGAGCCTGCGCACCGCTGACGGGATCGCGGCTCTCGCAGGCGCGGCCACTCTTCCGTCGCATCGACGACGAGGCGTCCAAACCGCCCTGCTCACCACACGTCTCGATGACGCGACACAAGCCGGTTGCGACCTGGCGACAGTCACCACCGCGCCCGGATCCAAGTCGCAGCAGAACGCGCAAGGTCGAGGATTCTCCCTCCTCTACACCCGCGCCGTTCTGGTGAAAGAGCTCTGAATACCGCTGACGTCCTGTCCCGCGTGATTCGGCAAGCGCGGCAGCCAGCTCCACAGGCGTCTCGGCGGTGCTCTGCCGTTCGTAGGCCCCTGCCCAGCGCCCGTCGGCAACGGCTTCCTCGATTGCCGCGTAACCGGCAGCCCGCATTCGTCCTGCCGTGATCAACGCCTCGGCCTTGGCGACATTGACCTGCGACCACGGGCTGTGGGCCCGTCGCGGCGAGTCTCGCGCAGGTAGTGATGCGCGTCGAGGGAACGTCGGTGGCTGTCGATCCAGCCGTAGCAGAGCGCGCCGTCGAGCGTTTCGGTGATCGTCACCGAGGGCTCCGGCGCTACTCCAACGCGAAATCACCCCGGCCTGACCTCGTCGGCCCGACCTCGCGGTAGGTCGGCCGCGATTCCGATCGGTGCGATACACCTCCGGCCAGCTCGGTGAGCGGGAACATCAGCGCCTCGGGCAGTCCTGGGGCGGCGACGGCCTGTTCACTGCCGAGGCAGTGCCAGGTAGTCGTCACCGCCGACGTAGTAGGTGTGCCCGTCGATGACGTCGTCGGCACCAGCGCGCACGATCACCCGCGCGAACTCTTCGACAGTGGGCAACGGCCCGGCCGCACGGCGTGACTCGACACTGTTCGGGTCACGCCGTTCGAGCAGCCGGACGATGATTGTGCCGTCGATCATGTCACCGGACACCACGGTGAAACCGATTTCCCGCGAACGGAACTCGGGTATCAACGCACGCAGCGCGTCTTCACCGGCGCGCTTGCTCGCTGCGATCGGCCCGTACCCTTGTGGCACTTCGTCGTTGGCGCGGTAGAAGTGCGCCTGATGGCTGGTGACGAAGACGATGCGTCCGCCCGACGGCATCAGCGGCAACATCGTGGTGGCCAGGTTCACCTGTGCATCCCGATTCAAGCGGGTCGCATACCCGGGATCGGCATCGCGCTCGAGTCCGCCGGAAGCGTTGAGTACCAGCACATCCAGCCGGCCGAAGTTCGCCTCGATTTCGGCTGCCAGCGTTTCCACCGCCGCCGGATCCGACACATCGGCGCCCAGCGCCGAAGCGCGACCTCCTGCCGCGACGATCCGGTCGACCACGGCCTGCGCGCGTTTGCGCTTCTCCCGGAAGTTGACGATCACCCGCGCCCCCGTCGCCCCGTACTGCGCGGCCGCCTCGGCCCCGATTCCCCGCGAGGCCCCCGTCACCAGCACCACCCGCTGTGCCGTCGAATCCACGATCGTCCTCCTCCTGCCGTCCCCGAGCGGCCGTTGCTTCTGATTCAGAAGCAACTATCGTGCTTCTGAATGAGAAGCGCAACCGACGGCGAGTTCCCCGCCGAACCATCCGCGAAGATCCTGGCCGCCATCGAACTGCTCGGTCAGCGCTGGATGCTGCGCGTGATCTGGGAACTCGAGCCCGGCCCCCTCGGCTTCCTCGACCTGCGCCGGCGCATGGGCAACTGCTCGTCGAGCATGCTTTCCGACCGCCTCCACCAACTCCAATCAGCCGGCCTCACCCGCAAGAACGGCCCCCGCGGCGCCTATGAACTCACCACCGAAGGCGCCCTCCTGGCCGAATCCCTGCAACCCCTCTGGGACTGGTCCG
Source organism: Nocardia halotolerans (assembly GCF_042650145.1). NCBI lineage: Bacteria > Bacillati > Actinomycetota > Actinomycetes > Mycobacteriales > Nocardiaceae > Nocardia > Nocardia halotolerans. The sequence goes on from NZ_JBHSDL010000030.1 coordinate 61,327, forward strand.
AATCCTGGACCCCCACCGGCGACGGCAACGGCCGCATCCCCTGGCGCCCCACCCACTAGCCCCGCTGGACAGTCGACCACCAGGCCCTCACGCAAACATCGCCCGAGAAGAGAAAACCACCAGTGCCTGATGATCTTGTTCTTGTGGGGGGCGCGGGGTCAGAGCCAGGTGTCGAGGCTGGTGGTGGTGAGGAAGTGGTCGAGGTCGGCGCGCCAGGGGGCGGGGGTGGTTTTGTCGGGTTCGATGCCGGTGTACTGGCCTCGGTAGAACAGGAGGGGGCGACCGTTGGTGCCGGTCGACTCGGCCAGCGCTCGGACCCGGCCGATGACGATGTAGTGGTCGCCGCCGTCGACCACGGAGTCGACCGTGCATTCGATGGTTGCCAGCGACTCGTCGAGTACGGGCACCCCGAGATCCGTGGTGTGCCAGGGGACTCCGGCGAACTTGTCCGGTTCGCGGGAGCCGAAGCGGGCACAGGTCGGCTGCTGTTCCTCGGCGAGCACGTTCACGCAGAACTTGCCGGCCACCTCGATCGCCGCCCACGAGCGCGACCCCTTGGTGGGGCAGAACAGCACGAGCGGCGGATCGAGGGAGAGTGCGGCGAAGGACTGACAGGCGAATCCGATCGGTTTCCCGTCGGGGTCGAGCGCGGTGATCACGGTGATGCCGGTGCAGAACTGCCCCAGCACATTACGGAATTGCCGGCCGTCGATCGCCGGTGTCTGTTCGGTCATGTCCCTCGCCGCCATTCCTGTCGCTACTTGAATCCGACGGTGAAGTCGTGACCCCAGAGACTGACCGCGGTCGACTCGCGGGCGACCCAGGCTTCGTCGTCGACTTCCAGTCCCTCGCAGCCGAATTCGATGTCGAAACCGCCGGGCGTCTTCATGTAGAACGACAGCATCTTGTCGTTGATGTGGCGCCCGAGGGTGGCCGACATCTTCACCTTCTTGCGCAGGGCGCGGTCCAGGCAGAGCCCGACGTCGTCGGAGTTCTCCACCTCGACCATGAGGTGCACGATGCCGGTCGGATTCGGCAACGGCAGGAACGCCAGTGCGTGGTGGCGTGGGTTGCAGCCGTAGAAGCGCAGCCAGGCCGGGTCGCCATCGGCGGGGCGGCCGACCATCTGGGGTGGCAGCCGCATGGAGTCACGCAGGCGGAAGCCCAGCACATCCTGGTAGAAGGCTTGTGCGGCGGCATCGTCGGTGCAGGTGAGTACCACGTGGCCCAGGCCCTGCTCGGCGGTGACGAACTTGTGGCCGTAGGGGCTCACGAAGCGGCGACCGAGGTACTGCGCGCCGTAGAACGCCTCGAGGGTGTTCCCGGACGGATCCTGGAACCGGATCATGCCCTCGACGCGGCGCTCGCCCAGCTCGTCCTTGGTGCCCTCGGTGTAGTCGACCCCGGCCTTGTCCAGGGTTTCGCGCAGCTGCTGCAGGCCACGCGCGTCGGTGACCTCCCAGCCCGAGACCAGCAACCGATCCTGCTCACCGGGGACGATCACCAGTCGCGCGGCGAAGTCGTCCATCCGCAGGTAGAGCGCGTCGGGGTTCAGCCCGGTGCCCTCCATCATGCCGAGTACCTTGAGGCCGTACTCGCGCCAGGCCGCCATGTCGGTGGCCTCGATGCGCATGTAGCCGAGTGCGCGAATGCTCATCACTTGCTCCCGAGGAAATCGACTGTGAGCCGGTTGAACTCGTCGAACTTCTCCACCTGCGCCCAGTGGCCGCAACCGCCGAACACGTGCAGCTGCACCCGGGGAATCACCTTGGTGGCGATGAGCGCGCCGTCGAGTGGGTTCACCCGATCTTCGCGACCCCAGATCAACAGCACCGGCTGACGCAGTTTGTAGGCGTCGCGCCAGAGCATGCCCTTCTCGAAGTCGGCGCTCGCGAAGGACTTACCCATCGCGCGCATGGCTGCCAGCGATTCGGGTGTGCTCGCCTGGGCGAACCGTTCGTCGATGAGCTCTTCGGTGATCAGCGACTGGTCGAAGACCATGATCCGCAGGAACTTCTCGAGGTTTTCCCTGGTCGGCGCGTAACTGAACGCCGAGAGCAGCTTCACGCCCTCGGTCGGGTCGGGCGCGAACAGGTTGGTGCTCAACCCGCCGGGGCCCATGAGTACGAGTTTGCCCGCGCGCGTGGGGTTGTCGAGGGCGAAGCGCACCGAGGTGCCGCCGCCGAGCGAATTGCCCAGCAGGTGCACACGATCGGTGATCTCGAGGTGATCGAGCAGGGCGAGCAGGGCGGTGGCGGCGTGCACGAAGTACTGCGGATGCTCGATCGGCTTGTCGGACTTGCCGAAGCCCGGCTGGTCGAGCGCGATCACATGATAGTTCTCGGCCAGCACCGGGATGTTGCGGGCGAAGTTCGACCAGGCCGAGGCGCCGGGCCCACCACCGTGCAGCAGCACGATCGTCGGACCGTTGCCGACGCCCGCCTCGTGGTAGTGCAGTTTCAGTTCTGGGCTGACCTGCGCGAAGCGTGAGGTCGATGCGTAGGTGAGTTCAGCGGTCTGGGTCATCGGCTACACCATGGCGTCGGTGACGGGCAGCCCGAACTCGTGCGTGCCGTACATGACGTAGGCGCGCTCGGGATCGTTGGCCGCGTGGACGCGTCCGGCGTGCGCGTCACGCCAGAAGCGCTGCAGCGGGGTGCCGTTGGCGAGGGCGGTGGCGCCGGAGGACTCGAAGAGTTTGTCGATCGAGGCGATCACCCGGCCGGTGGCGCGGACCTGGTCGCGGCGGGCGCGCACGCGCAGGTCGAACGGCACTTCCGCACCGGCCACCAGTAGCGCGTATTCCTCGGCCACGTTGCCCGAGAGCTGACGCCACGCGGCGTCGATGTCGCTGGAGGCTTCGGCCACGCGCACCTTGGCGAACGGGTCGTCCTTGGCGTTCTCCCCGGCGTAGGCGGCGCGCACCCGCTTGCCCTGGTGCTCGACGTGGGCCTCGTAGGCGCCGTAGCCCATGCCGACGATCGGCGCGGAGATGGTGGTGGGGTGAATGGTGCCCCAGGGCATCTTGTACACCGCGTCGGGATTCTGCTCCAGCCCGGGCGAACGTCCCTCGCTCATCGCGCGGAAGCTCAGGAACCGGTGGGTGGGCACGAAGACGTCTTCCACCACAACGGTGTTGGAGCCGGTGCCGCGCAGGCCGACCACGTTCCAGACGTCGTCGATCCGGTACTCCGAGCGCGGGATCAGGAAGCTGCCGAAGTCGACCGGCTTGCCGTTCTTGATCACCGGTCCGCCGAGCACGGCCCAGTCGGCGTGGTCGGAGCCCGATGACCAGGCCCACGATCCGCGCACGATGTAGCCGCCGTCGACGGCCTGACCGGCGCCCATCGGCGCGTACGAGGACGAGATCCGCACCTCGGTGTCCTCGCCCCAGACATCTTGCTGGGCCTGCTGGTCGAACAGGGCGAGGTGCCAGTTGTGCACGCCGATGATGCCGGCCACCCAGCCGGTGGAGCCGCACGCGCTGGCGATCTTGCGCACGGTGTCGTAGAAGACCACCGGGTCGGCGGCGTATCCGCCCCACTGCTTGGGCTGCAGCAGGCGGAAGAAGCCGGTTTCCTGCAGCGCCTTCATGGATTCGTCGGGGATGCGGCGCAGGTCCTCGGCCTCCTGCGCACGTTCACGCAGTGTCGGCAGCAGTGCCTCGACCCGTTCGGTCACTTCTCGCGTCATGTGGGAGCCCGTTCCTGCCTTGTCGAATCGACAACCGGTTCTTGTTCGTCTCTGAGATTAGAACAGGTTCTCATTTCTGTCGAGACGATCGGCCTACCTCGGATATAACAGGAGTCGGCAGTGAAGTTCGCTGGATAACTGGCGTGAAACGCCCCAGTTTTGTAACGTGTTCTAGTGAACAAGGAGGGTTCGGGATGGCAGTCAACCCCAAGGTGAGGGAACTCGATGTCGGCACACCGCCGACCAGATACGCGCGTGGCTGGCACTGTGTCGGCCTGGCGTCGTCGTTTCGCGACGGCAAGCCACACGCGATCGAGATCTTCGGGACCAAGCTCGTGGTCTGGACCGACACGAACGACGAACTGTGTGTGCTCGACGCCTATTGCAGGCATATGGGCGGCGACCTCAGCATGGGCACGGTGAAGGGCGACGACATCGCCTGCCCGTTCCACGACTGGCGCTGGGGCGCCAACGGCAAGTGCACCGCGATTCCCTACGCGCGACGCGTTCCACCGCTGGCCCGCACCCGGAAGTGGACCACGCTCGAACGCAATGGTCAGCTGTTCATCTGGCACGACCACGAGGGCAACGAGCCCCCGGACGAGGTGACCATTCCGCACATCGAAGGCGCCTACACCGACGCCGAGGGCAATCCGAGCGAGACCCACGACAGCGGCTGGACCTCCTGGACCTGGAACCAGATGCTCATCGAGGGCGCCAACTGCCGCGAGATCATCGACAACGTGGTCGACATGGCGCACTTCTTCTACATCCACTTCGCCTTCCCGACGTACTTCAAGAACGTCTTCGAAGGGCAGGTGGCCACGCAGTTCCTCGAGACCAAGGGCCGCCCCGACATCGGGATGGCGGCCAAGTACGGCGGGGAGACGCTGCTGAAGTCGGAGGCGTCCTACTTCGGTCCGTCCTACATGATCAACCCGCTGGTCAACATCTACGGCGGCTACCAGATCAAGGTGGTGCTGATCAACTGTCACTACCCGGTCACCCAGGACTCGTTCATGCTGCAGTGGGGTCTCACCGTCGAAAAGCCCACGGGCATCGACGACGCGACCGCCGAACGGCTGGCCCAGTCGATGACGGAGTTCTTCGGCGACGGCTTCCTGCAGGACGTGGAGATCTGGAAGCACAAGTCCAAGGTCGACAACCCGCTGCTGTGCGAGGAGGACGGCCCGGTCTACCAGCTGCGCCGCTGGTACGACCAGTTCTACGTCGACGCCGCCGAGGTCACCGAGAAGATGACCCAGCGCTTCGAATTCGAGGTCGACACCACCAAGGCCAATGTGGCGTGGGAGGCCGAAGTGGCCGAGAACCTGCGGCGCAAGGCCGAGTCCGAAGCTGCGTCCGAAACAGAGGAAGCGGGCGTGTGAGATGACCCCGACCTGGGCCAAGGCACCCGACTTCGCCGATCAGCCCGCGCGGCAGGCCGCGGTGCGGGCCCAGACCACGGTCGACAAACAGCGTTACCTCGATGACGGCCTGACCCCACTGCGGTGCCGGACCTGCCGGGCCGAGGTCCTGGTGCGCAAGGCCAGCGCGCACCAGACCTCGGTGCAGTGGACCGAGGCGCCCGCGGCGCGGTGTCCCGTTTTCGCGGAGATGGGTCCGCGTCCGGGGCGCCCGGAATCGTGCCCGTCACTGGATTCCTCGATCGCCCAGGCGGTCGAGGAAGGTGTGCTCGACGTGCCCGAGTAGTCAGCCGAAGGGGGTGTGCGGGCGGTCCTGGAGCACACCGTCGAGGAAGATGTCGACCTTCTCGTTGTAGAAGCACGCCAGGCCGGCGACCTTCTGGCTCTCCGGCAACGGGGTGCGATAGATCCACACCAGGTCACGATGTTCGGTGCCGTCGACACGCACATGCCAGTAGTCGGCGGTGCCCTTGTAGGGGCAGCTGGTGTGCGTGTCGGAGGGCGTGAGCAGGTCCATTCGCACGTCGGTGAGCGGCAGGTAGTACCTGGGCGGCAAACCGGTTTCGAACAGGATGCGCGGGCTCGTCGAGTCCGCGACGGTGACGCCGTCGATCTCCACGCGCACCGCCCGAGAGCTGGCGAGGATGTCGACGCGCGAATACGGGTCACGCGGGTGGACGTAGATCGGTTCGTCCTCCTCGAACCAGTCGAAGCTCTCGAAGTCCAGCCGCACCGCGTCCCGGAGTTCGGGCAGCGGTGAGTCGAGGTAGCGCAGCGCGGCGCCCTCGGCGCGTGACCCGGCGACGGAAACGTCGTAGCCGGTGCCGTCGCCGCGGCTGGCGGAGTGTGCGGTGCTCCCGTTCGGTTCCAGGTCCGCGTGGATATCGGTGAGCGGTAGGTAATAGGTGGGGTAGTACGGAACCTCCCAGACCAGCAGGGGCCGCAGCGTGTCGGCCACCAGTTCGCCGCGCAGGTACACCCGCACCCGCTTGTGTCCCGCCGCCACCCGCACACGCCCGCGCTGATCCTCGGTCATGCCACCGACGCTACGCCGTCGCGACGGGCCTGCGGGCCGAGCCGAACAGCTCGGCGGTGGCGTGGGCGCGTTTGAAGTACAGGTGGGCGTCGTGCTCCCAGGTGATCGCGATCCCACCGTGCAGCTGGACGGTCTCGGCCGCCACCGCGGCGAACGCCTCGGTGCAGTGCGTGCGCGCCACCCAGACGTCCTCGGCCACCGACGCGCTGTCGGTGGCCACGGCCAGGGCCGCGGCCAGCGCCGCCGATTCGGCCGATTCGACGAGCACGTACATGTCGGCCATGCGGTGTTTGAGCGCCTGGAAACTGCCGATCGGACGACCGAACTGCACCCGCGAAGCGGTGTACTCGACGGTCATCTCGAGGCAGTGCCGCGCGGCACCCACCTGTTCGGCGGCCAGCGCGGCCCAGGCGATCTCGCGCAGTCGGCGCCGCAGTTCCACCGGGTCGGCGGCACCGATTCTGGTCGCCGGGGTGTCGGTGAAGGTGACGGTGGCGAGCCGGCGGGTGGGGTCGAGCGCGGGAGCCGGGGTGACGACGACTCCGGGCGCGGCCGGGGTCGTCTCGAACAGCCCGTCCTCGGTGAGCACGAGCAGGAGATCGGACTGCGCACCGTGCAGCACGTAATGCGCGGTACCGCTGAGCGAATCGCCCTCGGAGCGAACTCCGTGCGCGTCCCAGCCGGTGGCGTCGGCCCAGCACAGGGCCGCGGTGCGCGACCCGTCGGCCAGGTCGGGCAGCAGCCGCGCGCACGCCTGATCATCACCCGACAACAGCACCGCCTGTACCCCGAGCACCGCCGACCCGAGCATCGGCACCCCCGCCAACGTGCGCCCCAGCTCGCCGACCACCAGCAATGATTCGACCAGCCCCGCGCCGGCCCCGCCCCACTCCTCGGGCACGGCGAGCGCCGCCACGCCCACCTGTTCGCACAGCAACCGCCACAACTGCGGGTCGTACCCGAGCTCGGTTCCCATCGCCGCGCGCAGCGCACCCGAGGTGGCGTGCTTGCTCAGCAGCGCCCGCACGGAAGTCCGGAATTCGAGCAGTTCATTCGATGACATGGGGTTTCCTCGGCGAGTTCGATGGTGGCGCGGTTGTGCACAGCTGGTCACAGGGCTTGTGCACCGTTGTGGATGAGTGGGACACCGGTCGCTCAGACCGCCGCGGTGACCCGCAAGGCGGACCCGATCCGGGCGCGGTGGAAGTCCGCGGTGCCCCAGGCGGTGCGCAGCGCCGCGACCTTCGTCAGCCACAGCGACAGGTCGAATTCGGCGGTGTAGCCGATGGCGCCGTGCACCTGCAAGCCGGCGCGGGCAGCGCGGTGGGCGGCGGCACCGCAGGCGACCAGGGCAGCCGACACGTCGCGGGCGCGATCCTCGGAATCGAGGGTCAGGGCGGCACGGTACAGCAGCGGCTCGGCCAGATCCAGGGCGATGCGCACATCGGCGAGCTGCTGTTTGACCGCCTGGAATTCCCCGATCGCCCGCCCGAACTGCTTGCGCTGTTTCGCGTACGCGACGGTCTGCTCCAGGATCGCCCGGCCCGCACCCGACAGCTGCGCGGCACAGGCGAGCACACCGACATCGAAGGCGTAGTCGATCGCGGCCCGGACCTGCGCGCCCTCGGCCACCACCTCGGCGCGCACCACGCGAGCGAGCTTGCGGGGCGGATCGATCGAAGTGATCGGCAAGGCGGCATCGAGCGCGACCGCCTCGGGATCGGCGGACGAGTCGGCGCCGTCTGCGGGCGCGTGCAAGCGACCCCGCCGGCCCAGCGACACCCGGTCGCCGCCGGCCACGAGGACGAATTCGGCGGTGTCGGTGTCGAGGGCGATCGAGTGCTGGGGCTCGTCGAAGGTGACGGTGCCGAGCAGGTCGCCGCCGGCCAGCGCGGGCAGCCAGCGCTGGGCGGGCTCGGCGTTCGGCAGGCGTTGCAGCAGCGCCGGAATCACCGCGGTCGACTCGATCACCGGGCCGGGCAAGCCCGCCCGGCCCAGTTCGGTCAGGGCGACCACCAGGTCGACCGGCGTGGCCTCGGCGCCGCCGTACTGTTCGTCCACCAGCAGGCCGAACACTCCCATGTCCGAGACCTGGCGCAGCAGCACCCGCCCCTTGGTGGGGTCGCCCGCGGCCCACGCGCGCACCGCGGCGGGGACCTGGCCGGCGTCGAGGATCTTGTGCAGCTCGGCGGCGAAGTCGAGCTGTTCGGTACTGAGCGCGAATCTCATCGCACACCTCCTGTTTTCGCACGGGTGATCGAACCCGATTCATCGCTGCCGGTGGTCGACTCGCGCACTTGCGCGCACCCCGCCCACGCACCGGACCGGTGCGTGCGCGCACGGCTGGTTCGCTGCTCGGGACGCAGCAGGGCGTTCATCGCTTGCTCTCGCGCGGCAGGCCGAGGAGGCGTTCGGCGATGATGTTGCGCTGAATCTCGTTGGTACCGGCGTAGATCGGTCCCGAGAGCGAGAACAGGTAGCCGTCGGTCCACGGGCCGGCCTGCTCGGCGCCGGAACCGAGCAGGTCCAGCGCTGTTTCGTGCATGGCGATGTCGAGATCGGACCAGAACACCTTGGTGATCGACGATTCGGCGCCGAGCTGGCCGCCGTCCAGCAACCGGGTGACCGTGCCGAAGGTGTGCAGCCGGTACGCCTCGGCCCCGATCCAGGCGTCCACCACGGCGTTTCGTGCCGCGGTGTCGGTGGGTTCGGTGGTCTCGGACCACAGGTCGATCAAACGCCGGGCGGTGGCGCTGAAGCGGCCCGGGCTGCGCAGCGACAGGCCGCGCTCGTTGCTCGAGGTGGCCATCGCCACCCGCCAGCCCTCGTTCGGTGCGCCGATCACATCGCGGTCGGGTACGAACACGTCGTCGAGGAAGATTTCGGCGAAGCCGGGTTCCCCGTCGAGCTGGGGGATGGGGCGCACGCTCACCCCGTGCGCCGAGAGCGGGAACATCACATAGGTGAGCCCGTGGTGGCGTTGGGCCTCGGGGTCGCTGCGGAACAGTCCGAACGCCCAGTCGGCGAAGGAGGCGCGCGAACTCCACGTCTTCTGCCCGTTGAGCAACCAGCCGCCCTCGGTGCGGCGCGCGGTGGAGCGCAGGCTCGCCAGGTCACTGCCGGCCTCGGGTTCGGACCAGGCTTGGGCCCAGATGTCGTCGCCGCGCGCCATCCGCGGCAGGATGCGGGCCAGCTGTTCGGGGGTGCCGTGCTCGAACAGGGTGGGCGCGAGCAGGAAGATCCCGTTCTGGGCCACCCGCCCGGGCGCGCCCGCGGCGTAGTACTCCTGCTCGAACAGCACCCATTCCAGGATGGAGGCGTCGCGCCCGCCGTACTCGCGCGGCCACGACACCGCCGAGAGCCGGGCGTCGGCCAGCGTCGCCTCCCACGCCCGGTGCGCTTCGAAACCGGCGGCGGTGTCCATCGACGGCAGGGGTTCGCGCGGTGCGTGCGTGGCGAGGAATTCGCGCACTTCCAGCTGGAATTCCCGGGCCGCCGGGTCGATCTCGAGATCCACTTATTTCGTCCCGTTCTGCTCTGTCGCGGCGCCCTTCATGGAGCGCGCGTTCATCCCGCCGAGCGAATCGGCGCCGACTTCGGCATTGTGCGCGTGGGCGAAATGGTGCAGCCCGAAGGCCGAATCCATGCCGGTGCGCATGCCCATCTGATCCTCGGCCTGGTTGACGGCCTTCTTGGTGAGGGCTAGCCCGAATTGCGGCATGGCGGAGATCTTCTCGGCCAGGGCCAGCGTCTCGGCCGTGAGCTCCTCGCGTGGCACGACCCGGTTGACCATGCCCCACTCCTTGGCTTGGGCCGCACCGAACCGGTCGCCGGTGAACAGGAACTCCTTGGCCGCGCGCGGTCCCATCACCCACGGGTGCGCGAAGTACTCGACACCCGGAATACCCATGCGCACCACCGGATCGGAGAAGAAGGCGTCCTCGGAGCACACGATGAGGTCGCACACCCAGGCCAGCATCAACCCGCCGGCGATGCAGGCGCCCTGCACCATCGCCACCATCGGCTTGGGAATGTCGCGCCAGCGCCTGCACATGCCGAGATACACCTCGGACTCGCGCGCGAAACGCTGATCACCACCGGCCCGGTCGACGTGGTCCCACCACAGCGCGGCCTTGTTCTCGTAGCGCGCATCGTGATCGCGCCCCGGTGTGCCGATATCGTGCCCGGCGCTGAAGTGTTTTCCGTTGCCGGCCAGCACGATCACCTTGACCTCGGGGTCCTCGACCGCCCGCACGAAGGCGGCGTCGAGCGCATAGGTCATCTTCGAGTTCTGCGCGTTGCGGAACTCGGGCCGGTTCATGGTGACGACGGCGACCTGCCCCCGCACCTCGTAGGTGACGACCTCGGTTTCGGAACTCACGACTTCTCCTCACGTAGCTCACGCTTGAGCACCTTGCCCGCCGCGCTGTAGGGCAACCGATCACGAAACTCGACGAACCGGGGCACCTTGAAATTGGCCAATTGGCCGGTGGCATAAGCAATCACGGACTCGGCTGTGAGCGCCGTGCCAGGTTCGCGCACGATGAAGGCTTTGCCCACCTCGCCCAGCCGGGTGTCGGGCACCCCGATGACGGCGGATTCGGCGACCCCGTCGAGCCGGGCCAGGGTCTGCTCGATCTCCGCCGGATACACATTGAACCCACCGGTGATGTACATGTCCTTGAGCCGGTCGGTGATCTTCAGGTAGCCACGCTCGTCGACGACTCCGATGTCGCCGGTGTGCAGCCAGCCTTCGGCGTCGATCGCCTCGGCGGTGGCCTCGGGGTCGTCGAGGTAGCCGAGCATCACATTGGGTCCGCGCAACAGCACCTCGCCGTCGTCGGCCAGGCGCAGCTCGAAACCGGCGATCGGGCGACCGCAGGTGTTGGCGATGGTGACGGCGTCGTCGTCGGGGCGGCACATGGTGCCGAACCCGGCGGATTCGGACAGGCCGTAGGCGGTGACGACCACGTCGAAATCGAGTTCGTCGCGCATCCGCTCGATGAGTACGACGGGTACCGTCGCGGCCCCGGTCACCGCGACCCGCAGCGAGCTGAGATCGCGCTCGCCGCGTGCCGGGTGGGTCAGGATCGTCTGGTAGATCGTGGGCGGCCCCGGCAGCACGGTGATCCGCTCGGATTCGATCAGCGCCATCGCGGTGGGCACGTCGAAGGTGGCCTGCGGGACGATGGCCGCGCCGGTGAGCAGGCAGGCCAGGATGCCCGCCTTGTAACCGAAGTTGTGGAAGAACGGGTTGATCATCAGGTACCGGTCGTCGGCGCGCAGGGTCGAGCAGTCGACCCAGGCGCGCACCACATCCAGTGCCTGCCGATGCGCGACCAGGGTGCCTTTGCTGCGACCGGTGGTGCCGGAGGTGAACAGGATGTCGGAGATGTCGTCGGGGGACACCTGGGTGGCCCTGGCCTCCGCGTCGGCTTCGGAAACCTGGGCGGCCAGCTCGAGAAACGCCGACCAGCTGAATGCCGCCGCGTCGGTTCCGGGAGTCGGCCCCTCGGCCGAATGCTCAGTGGGCGCTGCCGGTCCACTGGTCTCGTGCTGTGAACTCGGCCGCGCGACAGAATCGGCCTGTTCACCCTCGACCGGGATCACGATCACCGTATCGATGGTCAGTTCCGGTGCCTGGTCGAGCAGTTCGGCCGCCCGGTCACGCCCCAGGAACGGTCCGGCGACGAACAACGCCTTCGCCTGCACCCGGCGCAACACGTCGGCCGCCTCGGCCGCCACGTAGCGGGTGTTCAGCGGTACCAGTGCGGCGCCGACGGCGTGTGCGGCCAGTGCGGCGACCACCCAGTGGTGGGTGTTGGGCGCCCACATCGCCACCCGGTCGCCAGGGTCCACGCCGCGCGCGATCAGCGCACGCGTGGCGATGCGCACCCGGTCGAGCAGTTCCGACCAGGTCAGCCGGGTATCGCCGTCGATGAGGGCGGGCGCGTCGGGGTAGGCGGCGGCGATGTCTCGCAGCGCCTGCGGGGTGGTTTGTGCTGGGGGTGTCACGGGGTCCTCACCGTTGTGCGGTTGCTCTTCTAGCGAAGCAGCTAACAAAGCAAGTGCTTGGTAGGTTATCCTATCGAGGTGGGCGTGATCCAGACCTCAGAATCCGATACCGCGACTTCCGACGCGGAGTTTCGCGCGGAAATACGCGACTGGCTGACCGAAAACCTGACCGGTGCGTTCGCTGACCTGCGCGGCACCGGCGGACCGGGCCGCGAGCACGAATACTTCACCGAGCGCCTCGCCTGGGACCGCCACCTCGCCGCGGCAGGGTGGACGTGCCTGGGCTGGCCCGTCGAATACGGCGGCCGCGCGGCGAGCGTGCGCCAGCAGGTGATCTTCCACGAGGAGTACGCCAAGGCCGACGCGCCCGCGCGGGTCTCACACGTGGGCGAGGAACTGCTCGGTCCGACCCTGCTCGCCTTCGGCACCGAGGAGCAGAAACGCCGTTTCCTGCCCGGTGTGCGCTCGGTCGGCGAACTGTGGTGCCAGGGCTACTCCGAACCCGGCGCCGGCTCCGATCTCGCCGCGGTGGCGACCACGGCGCGCCTGGACGGCGACAAGTGGGTGATCAACGGCCAGAAGATCTGGACATCGCTGGCCCACGTCGCCGACTGGTGCTTCGTCATCGCGCGCACCGAACGCGGCTCCGCCCGGCACCGCGGTCTGTCCTATCTGCTGGTCCCGATGAAACAGCCGGGCATCGTGGTGCGCCCGATCGAACAGCTCACCGGCACCTCGGAATTCAACGAAGTGTTCTTCGACGACGCCGTCACCGACGCCGACCTGGTCGTCGGGTCGCCCGGCGAAGGCTGGCGCATCGCCATGGGCACCTTGACCTTCGAACGTGGCATCTCCACGCTCGGCCAGCAGATCCGCTTCGCCCGCGAACTCGCCGACATCGAAGACCTGGCCCGGCGCACCGGCGCCGCCACCGACCCACTGATCGCCGACCGCATCGACCGCGCCTGGGTCGGCCTGCGGGTGCTGCGCGCGCACGCGCTGCGCACCCTCAGCGAGGACACCGACGACGCGGGTGGCGCCTCGGTCTCGAAATTGTTGTGGGCCAACTGGCATCGCGGCCTCGGTGAGCTGGCCATGGCGGTGCAGGGCGCCGCCGGACTGGTCACCGGCCCAGACGACATGACCGCATGGCAGCGGCTGTACCTGTTCAGCCGTGCCGACACGATCTACGGAGGTTCGAACGAAGTGCAGCGCAACATCATCGCCGAGCGGGTGCTCGGTCTGCCACGGGAGGTCCGCCCGTGACCGGCCCGCTGTCCACCCCGCCCGCCGCGATCCCCGGCCACGGCCTGCTCACCGGCCGCAAGGCCGTGGTCACCGCCGCCGCCGGCACCGGTATCGGTTCGGCCACCGCGCGCCGGCTGCTCGACGAGGGCGCCGATGTGGTGGTCTCGGACTGGCACGAGCGGCGGCTGACCGAAACCGCCGAACTGCTCGCGAAGGAATTCCCCGAGCGCACGATCGCCGCGGTGGTCTGCGATGTCCGCGACACCGCGCAGGTGAACCAGCTGCTCACCGAGGCGGCCGCCGCGCTGGGGCGCGTCGACATCATGGTCAACAACGCGGGTCTCGGTGGTGAGACGCCGGTGGTCGACATGACCGACGAGCAGTGGGATCAGGTTCTCGACATCACGCTCACCGGCACCTTCCGCTGCACCCGCGCCGCCCTGGGCTATTTCCGGGGCGCGGGCCACGGTGGGGTGATCGTCAACAATGCCAGCGTGCTCGGTTGGCGCGCCCAGCACGGCCAGGCGCATTACGCGGCGGCCAAGGCGGGCGTGATGGCGCTGACCAGGTGCAGTGCGGTCGAGGCGGCCGAGTTCGGGGTCCGGATCAACGCGGTCGCGCCGAGCATCGCGCGGCATCCGTTCCTGGACAAGGTGAGTTCTTCGGACCTGCTCGACCAGCTCAGCGAGCGGGAGGCTTTCGGTCGCGCCGCCGAACCCTGGGAGGTGGCGGCGACCATCGCGATGCTGGCCAGTGACTACACTTCCTACCTCACCGGTGAGGTGGTTTCGGTGAGTAGCCAGCGCGCATGAGCGGCGCAGCGAGGTTCCCGGCACCGGAACCAAGCAACTGCTTGGTTGTACCATGTCCCGTGTGACCGCACCCGACACCAAACGCAGCCGCCGCGCCGAACTCCTCGACCTCGCCGCCGACCTGTTCGCCGAACGTGGCATGCGGGCAACCACCGTGCGCGACATCGCCGACTCGGCCGGCATCCTCTCCGGCAGTCTCTACCACCACTTCGATTCCAAGGAATCGATGGTCGACGAGATCCTGCGCGGCTTCCTCGACGACCTGTTCGGCCGCTACCGCGAGATCGCGGCCGCCGGACTCAGCTCGCGAGACACCCTGGAAGCCCTGGTGATCGCCTCCTACCAGGCGTTCGACCGGCACCACGCCGCCGTGGCGATCTACCAGGCCGAGGCCAAAACCCTGCGCGAGGTACCACGCTTCGGCTACATCCGGGACTTCAACACCGAGTTCCGCGACCTGTGGCGCCGCGTGCTCACCGCCGGTGTCGCCGACGGCAGCTTCCGCCCCGAACTCGACGTGGAACTGACCTTCCGGTTCCTGCGCGACACCGTGTGGGTGGCGGTGCGCTGGTACACCCCCGGCGGCCCGATCACCGTGCAAAACCTTGCCCAGCAATATCTGACCATCGTGCTCGACGGGCTCACCGTGCCCCGGAGCCACACGCAGTAGGAGTTCCGAAATGACCGCACCCGCCGAACGCCGCCCCTACACCCCGTTGCGGGAGACCTACGTAGTCGACGCGGTGCGTACCGCGGTCGGAAAACGAGGAGGCGCCCTGGCCGGTGTGCATCCGGCCGACCTCGGCGCCGCCGCACTGCGCGGACTCGTCGAGCGCACCGGTATCGACCCGGCCGTCGTCGACGACGTGATCGTGGGCTGCGTGGACAACATCGGCCCGCAGGCCGGCAACATCGGGCGCACCATGTGGCTGACCGCGGGCTACCCCGAGGAAGTCCCCGGCGTCACCGTCGACCGGCAGTGCGGTTCCAGCCAGCAGGCCATCAACTTCGGCGCCCAGGCCATCATGAGCGGCACCGCCGAAGTGATCGTGGCCGCGGGTGTGCAGAACATGAGCGCCATCCCGATCTCGGCGGCGATGCTCGCGGGCAAGGAATACGGGTTCGATTCGCCGTTCGTCGGCGCCACCGGCTGGGACCAGCGCTACGGCACCGGCGAGGTCTCGCAGTTCCGTGGCGCGGAACTGATCGCCGAGAAATGGGGCATCACCCGCGAGGACATGGAGCAGTGGGCGCTGCGCAGCCACGAGCGCGCCCGCGCCGCCATCGCCGATGGCCGCTTCGCCGCCGAGATCGTGCCGGTCGGTGACTTCACCGTCGACCAGGGCCCGCGCGAAACCAGCCTGGCGAAGATGGCGACCCTGCAACCGCTGGCCGAGGGCAGCCCGCTCACCGCCGCGGTCGCCAGCCAGATCTCCGACGGCGCCAGCGCCACCCTGCTTGCCTCGGACTGGGCGGTGCGCGAATACGGCCTCACCCCGCGCGCCCGCATCCACCATGTCAGCGCGCGCGGCGCCGACCCGATCTTCATGCTCAGCGCCCCCATCCCGGCCACCCGGTGGGCCCTGGAGAAGACCGGCCTGACCATCGACGACATCGATGTCATCGAGATCAACGAGGCGTTCGCGCCGGTGGTGCTGGCCTGGATCAAGGAGATCGGCGCCGACCCGGCGAAGGTGAACGTCAACGGCGGCGCCATCGCCCTCGGCCACCCGCTCGGCGCGACCGGCGCCAAACTGTTCGCCACTCTGCTGCACGAACTCGAGCGCGTGAACGGCCGCTACGGCCTGCTCACGATCTGCGAGGGTGGCGGCACGGCGAACGTCACGATCATCGAGCGCCTCGACCACTGAGGTCACCGGACCGACAGCGCAGAAGAACACCGGGCCGAGCGCGTACCTCGTGGGTATCGCGCCCGGCCCGGTGCTCGATCGTCCGGTTCGAAAACCGGTCCGCATCCGCAGCGCACGCCACCCACCTGTCGGGGCGGGGATGGCGTGGCCGGGATGAGGTCAGTGCGCCTCGGGGGCGGGCTCTTCGGTCAGGGCCGAGATCGCGCCGATCCGGGCCACCGCGTCGGTGACGATCCGGTCGACGAGTTCGGCCACGGTCGGCAGGCTCTCGATGATGCCGGTGGCTTGGCCCGCGGGCAGTACGCCCGCGTCGGTGCGGCCCTCGACCAGACCGGCCTTGGTCAGCATCGCCGAGTTCGCCGCCATCACCACCTGCGACCAGCTCAGGTCCTTGGTCTTTCGCATCGCGAGGCCGTCGCGCATCAGCGTCGACCATTTCATGCCGGTCATGCTCTTGAACTTGGCGGCATTGCCGAGAGCGGCGGACAGACCCCGCCAGCCGCCCGAATGTTCCAGTCGCTGCACCAGTTCGGTGTTGAGCATGCGGTGCGGCATTCCGTCGACCTTCACCGACACCACCGTCTCGCCCAGGCCGCGAGCCAGGTACTCCTGTTTCACCGCGTCCGGGACGGTGCTCTCCTGGGTGAGCAGGAACCGGGTGCCCATCGCGACCCCGGCCGCGCCGTAGGACAGGGCGGCGGCGAGGCCGCGCCCGTCGAAGAAGCCGCCCGCGGCGATCACCGGGATGTCGACCGCGTCGAGCACCGAGGGCAACAGCAGGGTGGTGGCGACCGGGCCGGTGTGCCCGCCGCCCTCACCGCCCTGCACGATCACCGCGTCGGCGCCCCAGGAGGCCACCTTCACCGCGTGCTTGGCCGCACCGATCGACGGAATCACCACGACACCGGCGTCTTTGAGCCGGGTGATGAGTTCCTTCTTGGGCGCGAGCGCGAACGACGCCACCCGCACCTGTTCCCGGATGAGCAGTTCGATGCGCTCGGTCGCGTCGGTGGCATCGGCGCGGATGTTCACCCCGAAGGGCTTGCTGGTGAGCGACTTCGTCTTGGCGACAGCGGCTTCCAGCTCGGCGAAGGTCATGGTGGCCGAGGCGAGGATGCCCAGCCCGCCCGCTTCGGCGGTGGCCGCGACCAGGCGCGGGCCGGCGACCCAGCCCATCCCGGTTTGTACGATCGGGTGCTCGATGCCGACCAGTTCGGTCAGTGGAGTCCGCAGCCGGGCGTTCACGGCGCCACTTCCTTGTCCCGGAAGCCGCGCGGGTCGAGCACGGTGCGGATGATGCGCAACTCCTCCTCGGTGGGCAGCCGCGTCGCACCAGCCTCGGCCAGCTCGGCGATCTCGAACGAGGTGTTCTCGGCGACCTCGTCGGCGCTCACCCCGGGGTGCAGCGACAGTGCGCGCATCGTGTGGTCCGGTCCGCCGAAATCGAACACGCCCAGGTTCGACACCACGCGGTGCAGGTGGTGGAACCGGTAGGCCGGGTTGGCCGGGTCGATCTTGTCGTAGCCGATGCCGGAGACGATGTCGACCTGCTCGCAGAACACCCGCGCGTTGTGCTTGGGGATGAAGTAGCTGGTCGGGTGGTTGATCGTATTGCCCGGCGCCCCACGCACACCGAACATCTGCCTGCTCGGGTGCTGTAGCGGACCGAACGCCGACAGGTTCTGGTTGCCGAACCGGTCCAGCTGATTGGCGCCCATCACCACGTGGCGACGTCCCGAGGCGACGACATCGAAGACCCTGGAGAACGGGATCCAGCCCTCCACGGGCGCTTTCGCACCGACCGGCGGAACCTCGGCGAACAGCAGCGCTTCGCCGTCGGACAGCAGCAGGTCGGGTTCGAAGGTGAGGCGCGCCAGCCGGGCCCCGATGGTGGTGATCGTCGACATCGGGCTGGCCATGATCTCGCCCGCTCCACGGAAGATCTCGGCAGCCGCGATGACGCAGACTTCGGCCCGGGTGATCGGCGCGGTGTGCACTGCTGTGTTCATTTCTGCTCCTCGGCGAAAGCCTGGACAGCGGACTGGTATTCGGCTTCGGAGACATCCAGGTAGCGGGCCTTGAACTCCGCCCAGGCCGCCGGGTCCTTCGCCGCGGCCACATAGTGCTTCTGGAACTTCTCGTCGCGGCCGTAGTCACCCGCCAGGGTGAAGTGCGCGCCGCCGGGTGCTTCGACCACGCCGTCGACCATCATGCGGTTGAGCAGCAGTGCCTGCCGTGGCACGGATTTGACCAGTTCGTCGGTCGCGACGAGCTGATCCACCGACACGTACCGGCGCTCGGCGGCCAGGCAGTACAGGTCGTCGAAGTAAGGGTCGACACCGGTGTAGGCGGCGTTGCCGTGCTTGTCGCCCACGTCCAGGTGTACGAAGGCCGCGTCGAGGTTCAGTGCCGGCATGGCCAGCAGGGTCTCGGTGCGGCCGTCGGCCGCGGGGTAGGGCGAGGCGACGGTGCGCAGCTCGCCGTCCCAGAAGTCCGGTACCGCCGAGCCCAGCCCGGCCCGGATCGGCAGGAACGGCAGGCGCGCGGCGGCGGCCTGCAAGCCGCACTTCACCATGCCCTCGTCCATCTCCCGCACGGTGATCGCGCCCTCGGTGCGGGCCTTGGCGAACCACGGGTCGTAGAACGGCGCCGAATCCAGCGAGACGAACCCGTAGTAGGCCTTGCGGACCTTGCCCGCCGAGCACAGCAGGCCCAGTTCGGGGCCGCCGTAGGCCACCACGGTCAGGTCGGTGACGTCCGAGCGCAGCAGGGCGCGGACCAGGGCCATCGGCTTGCGCCGGGAGCCCCAGCCGCCGAGGCCGATGGTCATGCCGCTGCGCAGCTCGCCGACCACCTGGTCCAGAGTCATTTGTTTGTCGCGCACGATCAGTTCCCCTTCTTCTGCGCGGCCAGATCGTCGTCGAAGCGCGCGCGGATCTCGTCGGCCACCCCGGCGAGGTTGAGTTCCATGGTGAAACCCTGCTCGTAGCGGTAGGAGCGGTGCACATCCTGGACGTCGATGCCGTTGAGCGCGCGCTTGGCCGCGCGGATGACCCGGCCGTCCTTGTTCGCGATGTTCTTCGCGACTTCCATCGCCGCGGCGTCGAGTTCGGCGCGGGGCACCACCTGGTACACCGAGCCGAAGTGGTGCAGCTGCTGGGCGGTGAGTTTGCCCGCGGTGTAGAACATGGTCCGCATCAGATGCTGGGGGACCAGCCGCGCCAGGTGGGTGGCCGCGCCGAGGGCGCCGCGGTCCACCTCGGGCAGGCCGAAGGTGGCGTCGTCGGAGGCCACGATCACGTCGGAATTACCGACCAGCCCGATTCCGCCACCCAGGCAGAAGCCGTTGACGGCGGCGATCACCGGCACCTCGCAGTCGTAGACGGCGGCGAAGGCTTCGAAGCAACCGTGGTTGGCGCGGATCAGCGCGGTGTGGCCGACGTCGGCGTTCATCTCCTTGATGTCGACCCCGGCGTTGAATCCGCGGCCCTCGGCTCGCAGAACCACCGCACGGGTGTCCTGATTGCGCCCGGCGGCGCGGATCGCGTCGGCGAGGGCGAACCACCCGTCCGACGGCAGAGCATTGACCGGCGGGTAGTCGACGGTGACCACCTCGACCCCCTCGGTCTCGGTGTGACGGTCTATCCCCATCGCGATGTCCTATCCACTCGGCGAACCCGAGACAAAGCAAGCAATTGCTTGGTAGGTTAACACGGTGGCTGTAGAAATCGACCTTTCCGAGCAGATCGTTCTGGTGACCGGCGGCGTACGCGGCGTCGGCGCGGGGATCAGCCGGGCCTTCCTCGCGGCGGGCGCGACCGTGCTGACCTGCGCGCGCAGACCCGTCGACGCGCCGATCTCGGTGGGTGAGCGCACCACCGAGCACCTGACCTGCGACGTGCGCGACGGTGACGCCGTAGCCGCGATGTTCGATCGGATCGTGGCCACCCACGGCCGGCTCGACCACGTGGTGAACAACGCGGGCGGGGCGCCCTTCGCCCTCGCCGACGCCGCGAGCCCGCGCTTCCACGCCAAGATCGTCGAACTGAATCTGCTCGCGCCCCTGCTGGTCGCCCAGCAGGCGAACGCGGTGATGCAGCGCCAGGACAGCGGCGGTTCGATCGTGATGGTGTCGAGTGTGAGCGGGCACCGTCCCTCACCGGGTACGGCGGCCTATGGGGCGGCCAAGGCGGGGCTGGACAACCTCACCACCTCGCTGGCCGTGGAGTGGGCGCCCAAGGTCCGCTTGAACTCCGTGGTCGTCGGGCCGGTGCACACCGAGCTCAGCCACTTGCACTACGGCGATGCCGACGGCGTGGCCGCGGTGGGCGCCACCGTCCCGATGGGCCGGCTCGCCAGCCCGGCCGACGTCGGCGGCGCCGCCTTGTTCCTGGCCTCCTCCCTGGCCGCCTACGTCAGCGGCGCGAGCCTGCTGGTGCACGGCGCGGGGGAGCGGCCCGCCTTTCTCGACGCCGCGAACACCAACACCTAGACACCCCCGCGGCGCCGCCGCCGAACACAACAGGAGTTTCCGATGGACCAGCAGTTGATCTGTGCGGGCCGCACGGTGATCGTCACCGGCGCCGGGCGCGGGATCGGTCGCGCGCACGCACTCGCCTTCGCCGCGGCGGGGGCCAAGGTGGTGGTCAACGATGTGGGCACCGCGCTCGACGGCGCCGCCACCACCGAGACCCCCGCTCAGCAGGTGGTCGACGAGATCGTCGCCGCCGGCGGCGAGGCGGTCGCCAACTACGACGACGTGGCCGACTGGGCGGGCTCCCGGAACCTGATCCACCAGGCGATCGACACCTTCGGCGGGCTCGACGTGCTGGTGAACAACGCGGGCTTCGTGCGTGACCGCATGCTGGTGAACCTGGGCGAGGACGAATGGGACGCGGTCGTTCGCGTGCACCTCAAGGGCCACTTCGCGACCATGCGGCACGCGGCCGAGTACTGGCGTGGTGAGTCGAAGGCCGGACGTCCGGTGGACGCCCGCATCATCAACACCAGTTCCGGCGCCGGTCTGCAGGGCAGCGTCGGTCAGGGCAATTACGGTGCGGCCAAGGCGGGCATCGCCGGTCTCACCCTCACCGCCTCGGCCGAATTCGGCCGCTACGGGGTAACGGTGAACGCCATCGCCCCCGCCGCGCGCACCCGGATGACCGAAACGGTCTTCGCCGACACCATGGCCGCCCCGGATGGGGGCTTCGACGCCATGGCTCCGGAGAACATCTCGCCACTGGTGGTGTGGCTCGGCAGCACCCAATCCGCCGGGGTGACCGGCCGGATGTTCGAGGTCGAGGGCGGAAAGGTGGCGCTTGCCCAGGGTTGGCGGCACGGTACCGCGGTCGATCGCGGCGCGCGCTGGGACCCGGCCGAGCTGGGGCCGGTCGTCGCGGAATTGCTCGAAAAGAGCGTGCCGCCCGAGCCGGTATACGGTGCATAGCAAACTCGGCGATGTGAGATCGAGTAAAGCTGCTCGGCCTGCACTTTTGCCATGTCACACCCGTTCAGGGGCCTGAACGACTCTTGTGCTCGCCTGCGGGGATCTCCCGGTGGGTTTACTATGGGCTACTGATCGTCGATCCCGGATTGTGTCGCGACCGGGGGTAATGCTGCGCTGAACTACTAAGGGGATGACAAGCGCATGGCCGTTGGTCGCATGTTGCGCGTATTTGCCGCTGCGAGTGTCCTGGCCGGCTGTGCTCTACTCGGGCCGGTGGCCGCCGTGGCCGCACCCGATGGACCGTCCACCCCGGCCGCTCAGGCGCCCGGCAGCGGCAGCAGCGGGCAGGGTAATGGCAGTGGACAAGGGAACACTGGTCACGGAAGCGGTGGCCAGCACAATGGCAACGGGAACAACAGGCCGTTGAAGCTGCCCGGAAGTGGCAGTGGCGACGGCCGTCAAGGCAACGAAGATCCCGAAGGCGCCGGTAACGGCAACAGCCAGGGCGGCGCCGACGGTCAGGGTGATGCCGGTGGCAATGCTCCGGGTGAGCCCGCTGCCGATCCGCACTCGCCCTCGGGTGCCCCGGTCGCCGGCGGTGAATGGCGGCCGCTGGCGATCCCCGGTCAGCCCCACGGTGTCCCGACCAAGCAGGTAGCGGGCCCCGCGTCCGGTTCGGCGGCCGCGGCCACCGGTTCGGCGGCGGTGGGCGGTGCCGGTTCGGCGGCCGCCGGTCTCGTCCTCGGCAGTGGCTCCGCGGGCCTGGGCGTGCTGCTCGGCACCGGCTCGGCCGGTCTGGGTGCGGTTCTCGGCACCGGTTCGGCGGGCGCCGTCGCGGTTCTCGGCACCGGTTCGGCCGCCACGGCCGCCATCCTCGGCACCGGCTCCGCCGCCGGGGCCGCGGTGCTGGGTACGGGTTCGGCCGCCGTGGGTTCCGCCGCGGCGGGCACCGGCTCGGCAGCGGCGGGCCTCGGCGCGGCCGTACTCGGAACCGGCTCCGCCGCAGCGGGTTCGGCAGCCGCGGGCTCCGCAGCCGTGGGTTCGGCCGGTGCGGGTTCGGCCGCGGTCGGTTCGGCCGCCGTGGGCTCGGCGGCAGTGGGCTCGGCGTCGCCGCTGTTGTTGCTGCTGATCCCCATTCCCTCGCCGCCCGCGACCCCGGCCTTACCGCCGATCGCCATTCCGCCCGCACCGGGTGCGCCGTCGGTACCGGCCGTGCCCAACGTGGCGGTGGCGGCTCCGGCCCCCGCCGCCGCGCCACCGGCCGCCGAGGCCCCGGCCCCGCCCGCCGCGGCGCCCGCGCCGGAGGCCGTTGCGGCGGCGCCGAACCATCAGGTGCGGCCGACCAGCGACAACGGTGGCCTGCCCGAACCGAAGCTGCTGTCGGTGATCGGCGGCCTGATCGCACTCACCCTGGCCGGAACCGGTTCGGGCGCAGTCAGTTTCCAAGGTGCCGCCGCCGCCCAAGCGCGGGTGAACGCGGCGCGTGCCGAGTTCTTCGGACCCAGGTCGTGAGGGGATCTTCGATGAGCAGGAGCAAGACCCAGTCCACCTCGCGGTCCTATCGGCGGGTGGCCGCCGCGGTCGACGCGGTGTGCGCGGTCGCCGCCGATTCCGACGCGACCAGCCTCGATGAGGTTGTCGCGGCGGTCTCGCTCGAGCGTCAACGCGAAATCGAGATCACCAGCGCGCAGTTGGGGCCCGGTGTGTGCGGGCAGCGGCGGTTCTATCCCGAACGCGACATCATCGTGCTCGCCGACGCCCTGCCCAGCCGCGACCACACCCTGGCCCACGAACTCGGCCACATCGTCTTCGACCACGAGGGTGCGCCCGCGGTGGAGACCACCCTCGAGGTCAGTGACGACCTGATCGCCTACATGCTCAGTCAGCGGGCCCACGCCCAGATCGTCGAGGACGGAACCGACGACCTGGCCGAGTGGGAGGCCGAGACCTTCGCGGCCATGCTCATGACCCGGCTGCGCGTGTTCAACAACCGTGGCGCAGGCGTCTCGGTCCTTCGATTCGATGAGGCACTCGGATGACACTCTGGTTGACAGCCCTGCTGGTCTGGGTTGCCGCGGGTGCGCGAGTGGGTCGCGTGCTGGTGAAGCCCGCGACGACCGCTCGCGTCGCCATCGTGGTGGCGGTGGCCGCCGTCGCGCTCGCCTCGACGGTCGCCATTCCCGATATCGCCGTCGCCGTCGACAACCTGCTACCCGGCGGGGTGCACAACGGCTGGCTGTCCACCGGCATCGTCGTTTCGGCGTGGATCCTGTTCACCACGGCCACCTCGGTGGTGGCCTCGGCCGCCTGGCCGGTGGTGTCGCGGCGCAATCTGCGCCAGGTGGCGATGGTGGTCTACGGCATCGGCGCGCTCGCGATCGTGCTCACACTGGCGTGGTCGTTCACCTTCGGCTGGATCGTGGTCGCATTCGGTGCGGTCTTCATCGTCACCACCGGCCTGCGCAACCTGGACTGGACCACGCTGGGTCGCGGCATCGCGATCTACACGGCGGGAACGGCTTTGGTGGCGGTGCTCGCCTTCGCCAATGCCGGTCGCGCGTTCCAGGACGCCGCACCGACCCCGCCCGGTGAACCGGCCTGGGCCTGGCCGGCCTGGGAGATCGCGAGTCTGCTGATCTCGCTGGGCGCGGTGTCGATCGTGATCGAGCTGTGGTGGCGGGCCCGAATCCTGCTGCGCCGCATCCGTCCGCTGCACCAGCTGATGATCGGCCGCTTCCCGGACGTGGTCGCCCCCGAGCAGACCGCCACCTCGGCGCAGTTGAAGGCCTCCGATCACGTGGCGCAGGTGATGGACGCGCTGTATCTGCTCGCCGGCAGTGGCATCGTGATCCCCGCGGCCGGTGAACCGCCGAACTCGGTGTCGGAGCGGGCCGCTGTGGTGGCCGAATGGGCTCGAAATCCCTTGGGGGACTTGTTCGTCGACGCGCGCTGGATCGCGCCGCCGCCGGGGGTGAGCCCGCGTGGCTGGGTGCTGGCGATCGCGAGCAAGTTCGAGACGACGGTGGCCGTGGCCGGGTCCGCACCGGAGAAGGCTTCGGCGGGTTAGCCGTGCTCGACCAAAAGGACGGGCCTGAGCTGGTGGTTTCCACCGGCTCAGGCCCGTTCTCCACGTATCCGACGTTGCGCGGTCATACCCAGGACACCAGTAGGTGCGTCAGGTCGACCGCTTCGTTGGTCCTATTCCGTTCCGTCTGGCGGAACTTCGGGCAGCCCTTCGCTGGCCCGCAACTTCTCCGCCATGGAGGTGAGTAGATTCTGTGATTCTTCCGAGAGGTCGAACGCCCGGCTGGACAGTCGACGCAGCCCGTAACCCTGCAACTGCGCGAGCAGCTCCAGGTCGTGATCGATCTTGGCCGCGTAGATGTCGTTGAAGAAGTAATCAGGCTTGACCTTGAAGAACTTCGCCAGCGCGGCCACCGTCTCGTCGGACGGGTTCGTTCGTTGTCCCGACCGCAGCTGCGAGAGATACGGCTTCGAGATCGGATGCCCGGAGGCAGTCAGCGCAGCCGCAACCTCTGCGTTGGTGTGCGGCTTGCGCCCCGGGGGATGCACGGTTTCGAACAGCTTGTTCAGCCGCGCCGCGAAATCAGCCATTGTGAGCCGCCCAATTCCCTTCACTGTACTAACAGTCGTTATCTCGGATACGTATCATTGATATTAGCGGCTCAGTAACTGAAAACCTACGCCTGATTCGGGATTTCTCGGCAGATTCCGCCGCTCACCTGCGTGCAGGGGCGGTGGTGGCCGCGTTTGCGGGCCACGCCAACGACTCTTGTGAAGCCAGAGGGTATCCGGGTTCGTGCCCGTCGCGGGGTTCTTCTACCATGCACCCATGGTAACCCAAAGATAGCTGATGTCTCATGTTCCCCCTTCGCCCGTCGCCTGTGTGGCGTACGACACGTTCCGGGCGCTTTGGGATGAATGTTCAACCTGGGCGCCCGGTTTCGGTGAGGCCAGTCTACAGCCGTTCGATGATCGTGCCGGTGGCGAGTGCGCCACCCGCGCACATGAGCACCATTGCGATGCCTGCGCCCGTTCGTTCGAGCTCGTGTAACGCGGTTGTGATCAGCCGCGAACCGGTGGAACCGACCGGATGCCCGATTGCGATCGCACCGCCGTTGACATTTACCCGTTCCATGTCCGGCTGGTGTACAGCAGCCCACGAAAGTGCAACGGCCGCGAATGCTTCGTTGATCTCGAAAAGATCGATATCGGCAATCGACATTCCGGATCGTTCGAGTAGGCGGGTGCACGCCTGCACCGGCCCGTCGAGATGGAACTCGGGTTCGGCGCCGACGAGGACCTGGGTGTGGATCCGGGCGCGCGGGCGCAAACCCTTTCTCCGCGCTACGGTCTCGTCCATCAGCAGCACCGCCGCCGCGCCGTCGGAGATCTGGGACGAGGTGCCCGCGGTGTGCAGGCCGTCGGCCACCACAGGCTTGAGCGCGGACAGGCCCTCGAGCGTGCTGGCGCGCAGCCCCTGATCGCGGCTGACCTCGGCCTTCTCGCCGGTGGCCGCGCCCTCGCTGTCGAGCACCGGTGCCGCGACGGTGAGCACCTCGCGGTCGAAGCGTCCTTCGGCCCAGGCGCGGGCCGCGGATTGCTGTGAGCGCAAGCCGAATTCGTCCAGGTCGGTGCGAGTGAGTCCGCGTCGCCGGGCGATTCGTTCCGCGGCGCCGAACTGGTCGGGCAGGTCGATCGACCACGACGCCGGCCTGCGCGCGCCCGCCTCGGTGCCCACATTGGCGCCCAGTGGCACCCGGCTCATCGCCTCCACGCCGCAGGCCATGCCCACGTCGATGGCCCCGTCGGCGATCAGGCCCGCGATGAGGTGGCTGGCCTGCTGGGCCGAGCCGCACTGGGCGTCGATGGTGGTCGCGCCCGTCTGCCAGGGCAGGCCGGCGTGCAGCCAGGCGACGCGGGTGACGTTGTTGGACTGTTCGCCCGCCTGGGTGACGCAGCCGCCGATCACCTGCTCTACCTCGGCCGGGTCCAGACCGGCGCGGTCGAGCAGGCCGCGCTGGGCCAGGCCCAGCAGTTCGGCCGCGTGCAAGCCCGACAGTTGCCCGCGCCGTTTGCCGATCGGGGTGCGCACTGCCTCGACGATTACGGGTGTGCCCATCTGATTCTCCCTCTTAACTGCAACGTGTTCTGATCTTGTACCCAGGGTAAAACCGCGAGGTTCTTCCGTCTTCGCAACCCCTGTGCTTGAATGATTGTAGAACGTGTTTCAGTTTGTCGAAGGAGACATCTGGTGGTAGATCCGCGCAACGAACACGCCGGCGGTCTCGCGGCGGACAACCGGCCGAGCCTGCCGGACGGGTTCGACGTCACCGACCCCGACATCTACGCCGAGCGTGTCCCGATGGAGGAGTACGCCGAGCTGCGCCGCACGGCCCCGATCTGGTGGAACCCGCAGCCGCGTGAGGTCGGCGGTTTCCACGACGACGGCTTCTGGGTGGTGAGCAAGCATGCCGACGTGAAAGAGGTGTCGCGGCGCAGCGACGTGTTCTCGACCTACGAGAACACCGCGATCCCGCGCTTCAACGACGACATCCAGCGCGAGCAGATCGAACTGCAGCGCTTCGTGATCCTCAACAAGGACGCACCCGAGCACACCAAACTGCGCAAGCTGATCGCCAAGGGGTTCACCCCGCGCGCGGTCAACGGGCTGCGGGCCGAACTCTCGGCCCGGGCCGAGCAGATCGTGCGCACCGCCGCGGAGTCGGGCTCGGGCGACTTCGTCACCCAGGTGGCCTGTGAGCTGCCACTACAGGCGATCGCCGAGCTGATCGGGATACCGCAGGAAGACCGGATGAAGGTCTTCGAATGGTCCAACGACATGACCGGCTACGACGATCCCGACAATGTCGACATCGACCCGGTCGCGGCGTCGATGGAGCTGCTCGGCTACTCGTACCAGATGGCCGAAGCCCGAAAGAACTCCCCGACCGACGATCTGGTCACCACCCTGATCGAGGCCGACGTCGACGGCGAGGCGCTCACCGCCGAGGAATTCGGCTTCTTCGTGATCCTGCTGGCGGTGGCGGGCAACGAGACCACCCGCAACGCCATCAGCCACGGGATGGACGCCTTCATGGACAATCCCGACCAGTGGGAGCTGTTCAAGAAGGAGCGCCCGGCCACCGCGGTCGACGAGATCATCCGCTGGGCCACCCCGGTCACCTCCTTCCAGCGCACCGCCCTCGAGGACACCGAGCTCGGTGGCGTGCAGATCAAGAAGGGCCAGCGGGTGGTGATGCTGTACCGCTCGGCCAACTTCGACGAGGAGGTCTTCGACCACCCGGAGAAGTTCGACATCATGCGCGAGAACAACCAGCACCTCGCGTTCGGCGGGACCGGTGCGCACTTCTGTGTGGGCGCGAACCTGGCCCGGCTCGAGGTGGAGCTGATCTTCAACGCGATCGCCGACCACCTGCCCGACATCACCAAGGTCGGCGACCCCAAGCGGTTGCGGTCGGGGTGGCTCAACGGGGTCAAGGAACTGCCCGTGGATTATCGGGGTTGTCCTGTGAAGCACTAGGGGAGTGACGAGGCCGGGCGCGCTTATGGGCGTGCCCGGCCTTGTTGTTTGGTGTTGGTAAACGGTATCGGCTGTGTTTGTTGGAGCGCTGGCGCGCTCGAGCGCGGCCCCGAGGGGGCCGCGAGTTAGCCGCCGTTGCTGGCGGCTGCGCCGCGGACGCAACGGCGGCTAACTCGCGGCCGGGCCGCTACGCCGCTTCGCGGCGTCCCCTCCTCGAGGTCGGGGAGGGCGGGGTTGGGAGTGCGGGAGGTGGCCGACTTCGGGTAGTGCCGGGCCGCTGGGAGTGCGGGGAGGTGGCCGACTTCGGGTAGTGCCGGGCCGCTGGAAGTGCGGGGAGGTGGCCGACTTCGGGTAGTGCCGGGCCGCTGGAAGTGCGGGGAGGTGGCCGACTTCGGGTAGTGCCGGGCCGCTGGAAGTGCGGGAGGGTGGCCGACTTCCAGCGGTGCCGGGCAGCTGGGAATGCGGGAGGGTGGCGAAGTCAGGTGGTTGCGGGGCGGGTGGTTGCCATCGCGCGTTCCACTTCCCAGAACGCGCGTAGGGCGGCGATCTTGCCCTCGGTGTCGACCCGGTAGGTGAACACGCCTTCGGCGTCGATCACGTGGCCCGCCATGGTGGTGCGGATCAGGCCGGTGAAGGCGATCTCGTTGCCGCAGGCGAAGGAGTCGGTGAACCGGAATTCGATCGACTCGGCCAGTGCGACGGTCTTGTCCCAGAAGGCGCCGATCGCCTCGTGGCCCCGGTGTCCGACGCCCTCCGGGTCGAAGCCCGAAGGGCCGACCGGGTCTTCGACTATTCCGTCCGTGGCGAACAGGGCGACCCAGGTGGCTTTGTCCTTGGCGCGCACCGCCGACTGGGAGGCCAGGCTCGCCGCCCGGGCCGTGCGGTCTACGGCGGTTTCGGTCACGTGGTCTCCTGAGCGAGGATCGGGTCGGCGATGTACTTCTCGGCGAATCGGCGCAGCGAGTCCTGTTTGGCGGCGAGCTCACCGTCGAAGCCGATGCCGTCGGACAACCACGGCACCACGATGGTGTCGGTGACGCCGGCGTCGGCCAGGTCCTGATAGCCGCTGCGGCCGAACTTGTCGATGCAGACGGCTTGGATCTCGAACGGCACTTCGGTTCTGCCGTATTCGGCGCGCAGCTCGCGCAGGGTGGCGATGGTCGTCTCCAGCTGCTCGAACTTCATCATGGCCGAAGTCCAGCCGTCGCCGACGCGGGCGGCCCGGCGCAGGGCGGGACCGGTGTGGCCGCCGATGTAGAACGGCACACGCTCGCTGGGGGCCGGGCTCATCTGCAACGAGTCGAAGTCGAAGAACTCGCCGTGGAAATCGACCATGCCGCCGTCGAGCACGAGTCTGATCACCTCGATCATCTCGTCGACCCGGGCACCACGACGGGCGTAGGGCACCCCGCACCACTCGAATTCCTCCGGCGCCCAGCCGATGCCGACGCCGAAGCCGAACCGGTTGCCCGACATGTTGGCGATCGAGCCGACCTGGCGGGCCAGCAGCAACGGGTTGCGGGAGCCGAGCTTGAGGACATTGGTGTAGAACCGCAGCTTCGTGGTCACCGCGGCCATCGACGCGGCCGCGATGAGCGGGTCCACCCAGGGCGTGTCCGGTCCCCAGAACCGGCTGCCGTCGGGGGTGTACGGGTAGTCGGCGGCCTGGGACTTCATGTAGAACAGCGAGTCGGGCAGGCCGACCGAGGTGAACCCGCATTCCTCGGCGGTCTTGGCGAGTTCGGTGAGTTGTTCGAGCGGACTGAGCGCGATCCCGAGGGTGAACTTCATTCCGGACGCTCGCTTCCCACTACCCACATCGCGAAGTACTGGGAGCCACCGCCGTACGCGTGACCGAGCGCCTTGCGCGCGTCGGGCACCTGGTAGGCGCCCGCCCGGCCCATCACCTGCTTGGCCGCCTCGGCGAACCGGATCAGCCCGGACGCACCGATCGGGTTGGACGAGAGCACCCCACCCGAGGGGTTCACCGGGATCCGGCCGCCGATCTCGGTCTCACCCTTGTCGGTGAGTTTCCAGCCGTCGCCCTCGGCGGCGAAACCGAGGTTCTCCAACCACATCGGCTCGAACCAGGAGAACGGCACGTAGATCTCGGCGACATCGATCTCTTCGAGCGGATCGCTGATCCCGGCCGTGGCCCACAGCGCAGCCGCCGCGTCACGGCCCGCCCGCGGGTTCACCTGGTCGCGGCCGGCGAACGTGGTGGGCTCGGTGCGCATCGACGTTCCGTGCACCCAGGCGACACGGTTGCCCTCGGCTTCGACCGCCGCGGCGGCCTCGGCATCACCGAGCACGATGGCGCAGGCGCCGTCCGAAGACGGGCACGTCTCGTCGAAACGAATGGGATCCCACAGCATCTGCGATGCCAGCACCGATTCGAGAGTGATGTCGGGCTGGTGCAGGTGGGCCAGGGGATTCTTCGCACCGTTGCGCCGGTCCTTCACCGCCACCTGGGCACCGATGTGCATGGGTGCGTTGGAGCGTCGAATGTAGGAGCGCACGTGCGGAGCGAAGTAGCCGCCCGCGCCCGCGCCGACCGGCATGGTGAACGGCACCGGAATCGACAACGCCCACATGGCATTGGACTCCGACTGCTTCTCCCAGGACACCGCGAGCACCCGCTTGTGGACTCCGGCCTGCACGAGATTAGTGGCGACGATGCCGGTCGACCCGCCCACCGAGCCCGCGGTGTGCACCCGGATCAGCGGTTTCCCGGTAGCACCGAGTGCCTCGGCCATGTACAGCTCGGGCATCATGACGCCCTCGAAGAAGTCGGGTGCCTTGCCGACGACAACGGCGTCGATGTCGGCGATCGTCAGGCCGGCGTCGTCGAGCGCGCGATCGATCGCCTCACGGCACATGCCCGCCATGGACACGTCCGAACGTTTTGTCACGTGATGGGTTTGTCCGGTGCCGAGCACCGCAGCAGGAAAACTCATCGTGAGGGCTCCGATTCCAGGACGGCGACCAGGTTCTGCTGCAGCGCGGGACCGCTGGTCGCATGAGCGAGTGTCCGGTTCGCGGTACCGGACATGATGGCCTCGGCGGCACAGCCGATACGTTCCAGCCCCGCCGCGAACATCGGGTTGGCGGCCAGCGCGCCACCGGAGGGATTCAGCACGGTCTCGGGAGACAGACCGATGGCTTCGGCCAGGATCAGCTGCTGGTGACTGAACGGTGCGTGCAGTTCGGCCACATCGAAGCGGGTATCACCACCGGTGGCCGCCGCGGCGGCCCTCGTGGTCGAGGGGGAGCGGGTCAGGTCGCGGGAGCCGAGGGCTTGGGCGTCGATGTTGTGCGCCATACCGGTGATCCAGGCGGGGCGTTCGCACAGCTGCCTGGCCCGGTCGCCGACCGCCAGCACGATCGCGGCGGCACCGTCGGTGATCGGCGCGATGTCGTGGGCGCGCAACGGATCGGCCACATACGGTGCGGCGAGCAGCGATTCCACATCGTCACCGAGCACGGCAGCCATCTGCTGTTCGGTCCAGCGGCCCGAATCCAGGCAGGCACGCGCCTGCAAGCCGGCGATCGACACCGCGTCCGGCCACAGCGGTGCGACCAGATACGGGTCGAGCTGCATGGTGAGGACCTGGCGCAGAGTACCGGCCGAGGCCTTGCCGAAGCCGTACACCAGGGCGGTCTCGGCTTGGCCCGAGCGCAGCTTCACCCAGGCCTCGTAGAGCGCCCAGGCCGCGTCCATCTCCACGTGCGACTCGTTGATCGGGGGCACCGCCCCGATCGCGTCGATGGCGGAGATGAAGGAGAAGGCGCGCCCGGCCATGAAGTCCGAGGATCCCGAGCACCAGAAGTCGATATCGGACTTGGTGATGTTCAGGGTGTCGTAGAGCTGCTGGAAGCACGGCACGAGCATCTCGACGCCGTTGGTGGTGCCGTGGGTTTCCGGCACGTGCGGTGCGTGGGCGAACCCCACGACCGCGATTTCGGGTGTGGTGGTCAAGGTCGCCTCTCTAGAGGTGGTGCTGGTAGGACTCGTACGGGGCATCGGGCTCACCGCTGGGCCGGAAGTGGTCGATATTGGCCAGGGCATGGCCCCACTCCTCGCGGGGCTTCCACACCGCCTCCACGCGCATGCCCATCCGCACCTCGCTGGCCTCGCAGCCGAGGACCAGGTGCAGGAAGGGGATGTCGGCACCGTCGAGCAGCACGTAGGCGGCCACGTAGGGCGGTTTGATCCGCTGGCCGAGGAAGGGCACGTTGACGATGCAGAAGGTGGTCACTGTGCCCTTGTCGGGCAGTTCCACCAGGTCGCTGGTCGGGGTGCCATCGGTCGGGTTCGCGCCGCGCGGCGGGAAGTACACCGCGCCACCGGTTTCGGAGCGGCCGCCGATCAGCTTGCCTTCGGCCAGTCCGCGCAGGTAGATGCTCTCCTGTGGGGACGCGGTGTGCTTGTAGGCGAGGTCGACGGGGGTGGTCAGCATGGTGACCGGTTCGCCGTCGGAAGCGGTCGGGCCGGTGGTGTGCTCGCCGGGTTCGAAGCAGGCGATGTCCTGGATGCGGCCGGTGCGTTCGTCGGCCCAGCGGGCGCTGACCCGCATTCCGGTGCTCAGTTCTTCGGGTGCGGACACGTCGAGGGCGTGCAGTAGGGCGGTGTCCGCGCCGTCGAGCTGGATCAACGCCCACGCGAACGGGCGGTCGAAGGGCTGGCCGGGCAGCGGTTCCGATACCCACGTCCACGAGGTGAGGGTGCCTGTCGTCGCGACCTCGACCAGCTCGTCGAGTGGAGCGCTGGTGTGCGGATCGTACTCCGGTGGCGGCACCAGCACGCGGCCGTCGCTGCCGCGCACGCCGAGTATCCGGCGATCGCGCAAGCCGGTCAGGAAGGCGCCGATGATGGGTCCGACGGACCTGGTGTAGTCGAATCGCACCCGGAGGGGTGCGCTCAATGATTCCACTGCGGTATTCCCCTGGGTCACGATATCGAGTAGAACAGGTTCTTATTCTGCTCGCAAGGATTTGCCGAAAGGGCGCCGATCATGAAATTCGGACTGCAGCTCGGATACTGGGGCGCACAGCCGCCCACCGACGTCGGCGAGCTGGTGATCGCGGCCGAGGAATCGGGCTTCGACGCGGTGTTCGCCGCCGAGTCGTGGGGCTCGGACGCCTTCGCGCCGCTGGCCTGGTGGGGCTCGGCGACCCAGCGGGTGCGTCTGGGGACCTCGGTGGCGCAGATGTCGGCACGCACCCCGGCGGCCACCGCCATGCACGCGCTCACCCTCGACCACCTCAGCGGCGGCCGGGCGGTGCTCGGCCTGGGCGTTTCCGGCCCGCAGGTGGTGGAAGGCTGGTACGGGCAGCCGTTCGCCCAGCCGTTGCGGCGCACCCGCGAATACGTCGACATCGTGCGGCAGGTGCTGGCCCGTGAGGCGCCGGTGACCTCGGCCGGCAAGCACTACCGGCTGCCCTACGACGGTCCGGGCGCCACCGGCTTGGGCAAACCGCTCAAGCCGATCGTGCATCCGCTGCGCGCTGAGCTGCCGATCTGGCTGGGTGCCGAGGGTCCGAAAAATGTCGCCCAGACCGCGGAGATCGCCGACGGCTGGCTCGCCATCTACTACGCGCCGCGCCTGGCCGGCATGTACGACGAATGGCTCGACGAGGGCTTCGCGCGCGCGGGTGCCCGCCGGTCGCGCGCCGATTTCGAGATCGCCGCCAGCGCCCAGGTGGTGGTCACCGACGACCCCGCCGCCGAGATCGAGCGGATGCGCTGGGTGAGCGCGCTCTACATCGGCGGCATGGGCGCACCGGAGCTGAACTTCCACGCCCAGGTGTACCGGCGGATGGGCTACGGCGCCGAGGTCGACGAGATCTCGGCGTTGTTCCAGGCCGGGCGCAAGGCCGAGGCCGCCGCCGCGGTGCCCGACGAGCTGATCACCGACACCGCCATCTTCGGCGACGAGGCGCATGTGCGCGCACGCTTGCGGGAATGGGAGGACGCCGGTGTGACAATGATGTTGATCTCGGTTTCCGATGCCGAGCAACTTCGTCGGCTCCAACCCCTTGTCGAGCAGTAGAACACGTTCTAAATTCAAAGGGTGAGCAGCCAGCAGACAACGGAAGTCCTCGGACTGTGGAATATCGCCGCGGCCGATCCCGAGCGGATCGCCGTCGTCGACCCGGACGGCCACGAGATCACCTATCGAGAATTGGCCACCCTCGCCAACCGCTACGCCAACGGATTGCGCGGCATCGGATTGCGTACCGGCGACGTCGTCGTCAGCATGCTGCACAACGGTGTCGAAGCCATCGCCGCGTACTTCGCCGCCTACCAGGCGGGGCTCTACATCGTCGCGGTGAACTGGCACCTCACCGCGCCCGAGATCGCCTACATCCTCGGCGACAGCGACGCGGCGGCCTTCCTGGCCAGTGAACGGTTCGCCGCCACCGCCGCCGAAGCCGCCGAACTCGCCGAACTGTCCGACGACGCCCGCTTCGCCGTCGGCACGATCCCCGGCTTCCGGCCGGTGTCGTGGCTGGGCGCGGCCGACACCGGCCGCCCACCGGAGCGTTCGGTCGGCGCGCCGATGCTCTACACCTCCGGAACCACCGGGCGGCCCAAGGGTGTTCGCCGCCCGCTCACCGGCGCCGACCCCGACGAAGTACCCGCCCCGAACAAGGCGTTCTTCAGCCTCTTCGGCCTCGCGCCCTACGACAACCACGTGCACATCTGCGGTTCCCCGCTCTATCACACCGCCGTACTGAACTTCTCCACCATCTCGATCCAGCTGGGGCACAAGCTCGTGCTGATGGACCGTTGGGGCGCCGAGGACATGCTCGCGCTCATCGACCGCCACCGCGTGACCCACAGCCACATGGTGCCCACCCAGTTCCACCGCCTGCTCGCCCTGCCCGAGGACGTGCGCGCCCGCTACGACGTGTCCTCGCTGCGCAGCATGGTCCACGGTGCGGCGCCGTGCCCACCCCAGACCAAGCGCCAGATGCTCGAGTGGTGGGGCCCCGTGGTCACCGAGTACTACGCGGCCACCGAAGGCGGCGGCACCGTGATCAGCGGAGCCGAATGGCTGCGCAAACCGGGTTCGGTCGGCAAAGCCTGGCCGTGGTCGGTGATCAAGATCCTCGACGAGGCCGACGGCAGCGAACTGCCCCCCGGCAAAGAGGGCCTGGTCTACATGAAGATGGGCGCCTCGAGCTTCGAATACCACCACGCCAAGGAGAAGACCGAGGAATCGCGCGTCGGTGACCTGTTCACCGTCGGCGACATCGGCTACCTCGACGAAGACGGCTACCTGTTCCTGTGCGACCGCCGCTCGGACCTGATCCTGTCGGGCGGGGTGAACATCTACCCCGCCGAAATCGAAGGCGTCCTGATGAGCCACCCGAAGGTCGCCGACGTAGCGGTCCTCGGGGTACCCGACCCGGACTGGGGCCAGCAGGTGAAGGCGTTCGTGCAACCGGTCGACGGGATGGCCGGCGACGACGAACTCACCACCGACCTGCTCGCCTTCGCCGCCGGTCAGCTCGCCAAATACAAGCTGCCCCGCACGGTGGAATACCGCACCGAACTGCCCCGCGACCCCAACGGCAAGCTGTACAAACGCCGCCTGCTGTGAAACCGGCTGCCGCTCAAGAGGCTTCGCGCCACTCGGGCGGCAGCCCGAACAGCGGGAACAGGCGCTCGGTGTCGAGGAAGAAGTTGAGGCCGGCGATGGTGCCGCCCTCGAGTTCGAGCACCGTGATCGACCACGGCACCCACACTCCCGGCTCCTCGCCGGGCTTGTAATGCCCGAAGGCGGGCAGCCCATTGGCCCCCGCCAACGGCACCATCCGCGAATCGCGGCACGCGCTGCCGGTACCGAGCATGAACGCCGCCACGTTCTCCGGACCGGAGATCCACAGATCGAACGGCGGCATCGACAGCGCCACATCGGCTTTCAGCAACGTGGTGAGCGTGTCCATGTCATAGGCCTCGAAAGCGCTGACGAAGTCGTCGACCAGTTTGCGCTGCTCGGGATCGGCCTCGTCGAAACCGCCGGTGACCGAGGGCTGCACCTTCGACATGGTGGCCCTGGCACGCTGCAGGGCACTGTTCACCGAAGCGGGCGACATCATCAGCGCCTCGGCGGTCTCCCCGGCCGAGAACCGCAGCACCTCGCGCATGATCAGGATCGCGCGCTGCGTGGCGGGCAGATGCTGACACGCGGCCACGAAAGCCAACCGCAACGTGTCCTTGGTCGAGGCGTGCTCGGCCGGATCAGCGCCGAAGGCCAAACCGTTGGGGATCGGCTCGATCCACACATAGTCGGGTTGCGGCATCGGCAACGGGGAATCCGGGCGGCCGGGACCATTGAGATCCATCGGCCGCGCCCGGCTCTGCGGACGATCCAGCATGTCCAGACAGATGTTGGTCGCGATCTTGTACAGCCACGACCGCAGACTCGCGCGACCCTCGAACGAACCGTAGGAACGCCAGGCACGGGTGAAGGTCTCCTGCACCGCGTCCTCGGCCTCGAACGAGGAGCCGAGCATGCGGTAGGCGTACGCGCACAGCTCGCGGCGATGGGTCTCGAATTCGGCCAGAACCTCAGGATCCGGGCCGGTGGTGGCGGTTGTGGCGTCGCTCATGGTTTCACGATGCCACAGGGGTCCGACAGCCGACAGAGCACAAATCGGACTACCGATGTTTCCGGGGAATTTCCGGCCGCGCGATGAATCCGGCGGCACCGGCGCGTCTACATGAACAAGACCGCAACGACGCTCCGAAAGGCTGATTCCATGAGCAGCAAGATGATCTTCATCAACCTCCCCGTCGCCGACCTCGACCGCTCCAAAGGCTTCTACGAAGCCCTCGGCTGGAAGGTCAACGAGGACTTCACCGACCAGAACGCGGCCTGCATCGTGATCGACGACAACATCTGCCTGATGCTGCTGACCAAGGAGTTCTTCACCGCGTTCAGCAAGCGTGCGATCGCTGATACCGCCGGGCAGGTGGGGGCGGCTTACGCGCTGTCGCTGGGCAGCGTGGCGGAAGTGGACGCGCTGACCGATGCCGCACTGGGTGCGGGGGCTACCGAGGAGGTCAATGCTGACAAGCGGGCCGAGGAGGCTCAGGTGGGGATGCACGGGCGGACCTTCATCGATCCCGACGGGCATCAGTGGGAGCCGTTCTTCATGAACTACCCGG
Source organism: Nocardia halotolerans (assembly GCF_042650145.1). Classification (NCBI taxonomy): domain Bacteria; kingdom Bacillati; phylum Actinomycetota; class Actinomycetes; order Mycobacteriales; family Nocardiaceae; genus Nocardia; species Nocardia halotolerans. Next base: position 98,621 of record NZ_JBHSDL010000030.1, read on the forward strand.
GGGCGTGAGCGCCGGGCATCGCAGCGAGCAGCCTTGACAAATCCCACGTTGAATCCCGAATCGGGTATCATCGTGGGATGAGCTCGCAGATTACAGTTCGACTCCCAGAGCAAACCGTTGACTGGCTTGATTCCGTCATCGCGAAGGGTGACGCGTCCAGCCGCGCGGTCATCATCGAACAGGCCCTTGTTCGTGAACGACTGCGCCGGGCGGCCGAAGCCGATGCCGCGATTCTGGCCGCCGTGCAAGGCGCCGCCGACGACGACATGGATGATCTCGCGGCGTACGCGGCACGGACCTCCATGGACGATCTCGCGTGAGGCCGATCCATCTCGCGCGTCTGGACAAGACGCGCCCGGTGCTCGTGCTCACTCGCGAAGCGGTGCGTCCCTTTTTGGCCAGGGTTACGGTTGCGCCGATCACCAGCACTGTTCGTGGGCTGTCGACCGAAGTGCCGGTCGGTCGCCGCAACGGGCTCGAGCACGACAGTGTCGTGTCGTGCGACAACATTGTCACCATCCCGGTTGCCGACCTCGGCAAGGTCATCGGTTATCTGAATGCTGACGCCGAGCCTGCGCTCACCGCGGCGATCCGTTCCGCATTCGAGCTGATCTGACAGGGGGGACCGGAGTCGACTCGGCCGCCTCGATCAGCTTGTGACCGGGTGCGGGCGGTGGCGCACCCGGGCGGTGCGCCACCGGCTACGAACCGGTGAAAGTGGGCTTGCGCTTTTCGGCGAAGGCTTTGGGGCCTTCCTTGGCGTCGGCGGACTTGAAGACTGCGGCGCCGAGTTCGGCGTCCACCTTGAAGGCGTCGTTTTCGTGCATGCCTTCGGTGTCGCGGATGGTCTTCAGGATCGCTTGGACGGCGAGGGGGCCGTTGGCGGCGATCATGGTGGCCAGTTCGATGGCCTTGTCCAGGGCGGTGCCGTCGGGGACCACGTGGCCGATGAGGCCGATCTCCTTGGCCTCGGCTGCCTTGACGTGGCGGCCGGTGAGCAGGAGGTCGGCGGCGACGGTGTAGGGGATCTGGCGGGTGAGGCGGACGGCGGAGCCGCCGAGTGGGAACAGGCCCCAGCGGGGTTCGGAGACGCCGAATTTGGCGCTCTCGCCGGCCACCCGGATGTCGGTGCCCTGCAGGATTTCGGTGCCACCCGCGATGGCGGGGCCCTCGACGGCGGCGATCAGCGGCTTGGTGAGCCTGCGGCCCTTGAGCAGCGCGTCGATGCGGGACAGATCCCAGCCGCCGCCTTTGAACGAATCACCGGGGTGCTGAGCGGTCATCGCCTTCAGGTCGGCGCCCGCGCAGAAGGAGCCACCGGCTCCGGTGAGGATCGCGACGCGGATGTCGGGATCGCTGTCCACCTGGTCCCAGGCGTCGCGCATGATCGCCATCATCTCGGCCGAGAGCGCGTTGCGCGCCTCGGGCCGGTTCATGGTGACGATGAGGACATGGTCGCGTTTTTCGACCAGGCAGTGGGACATCCGAGATCTCCTGACGTTCGAGCGCTGTGATCGGGCGCAGGCCCATTACTTAAAAATGTAACACGTTCTAGTTTTGGTACCGTGAGCTACGGCGCAGCCGATGTGCAGCGGTTCAGCTTGCCAGTTCCGTGCCGAGAGCCAGCAGATGCGCGGTGGTGCCACCGAGAGCGAATTCGTGATGCTTGGCGGCGGTGAAGTAGTTGTGGAGGGTGTGGTCTCGGTCGATGCCGAGGCCGCCGTGGATATGGACGGCGGTGTGGGCCACCTTGTGTCCCGCTTCGGCAGCCCAGAACTTGGCGGTGTGCACGGCCTCGGCGGTCGGGAGGTCTTCCGAGACCCGCCAGGCCGCCTGGGTCACGGTGAGGCGTAGGCCGCCGATATCGATGTAGGCGTCGGCCAGGCGCTGGGCCACCGCTTGGAAAGCACCGAGGGGCTTGCCGAACTGTTCGCGGGTGCGGGTGTGTTCGGCGGTGAGTTCGACGGCGCGTTCGAGGGTGCCGAGTTGCATGGCCGACAGTCCCAGCCACGCTTGTTCACGCAGCCAGGTGAGGATGTCGGCCCCGGATTCCACCGTGCCGACCAGTTCGGCCGGGGTGTCGGTGAATTCGACGAGGAATTCCGGCGACAGGTCGACGACCTGCTGCGCGGTGCGGGTGACCGAGCTGTGCGCGGGGTCGACCAGGAAGACAGCAGTGCGTCCGGAAATGGTGGCGGGCACCAGGATCCGTTCGGCGCGGTCGGCGTAGGGCACGGTCGTCGCGACACCGGTCAACGTCCACGCCGGGCCCTGGGCGATGATGCCGGGCGCACCGGTCGTGTCACGCAGCGGTTCGGCCAGCGCGGCGGTGAGTACCACCGCACCGGTGCCCGCTCGCCCGGCCAGCGCCTGCTGCGCCTGGTCGCCGAACTTCGCCAGCGCACCTGCACCGAGGACGACCGACCACAGATAGGGCACCGCTGCCACACAGCGGCCGAGCTCACGCAGGATCGCGGTCTGCTCGAGGGCACCAAAAGCGCTGCCGCCCAATTCTTCCGGCAGGGCAGCGGCGAGTACGCCGGTCTCGGCCAGTGCCTTCCACAGTTGCTCGTCGAAGCGCCCCGCGGTGTCGAGTTCGCGTAGGCGGTCGGCGGTGACGAGTTTGGCGCAGATCTCGCCGGTGAGCCGGGCGAGATCGAGCTGGGCTTCAGTGGGGGTGAAATCCATGATGGAGTACCGGCTTTCGGATCAGCGGGCGGAGGCGGGCTGGCGCAGGGCGGTCATCGCGATGATGTCGCGCTGTACCTCGTTGGTGCCGCCGCCGAAGGTGAGGATCAGGGCGGCCCGGTGCATCCGCTCGAGTCGGCCGAGCAACTCGGCGCCGGGGGAGTCCTGGCGCAGGTAGGCGTGCGGGCCGACGACTTCCATCAGCAGCCGGTAGGCCTCGGTGGCCAGTTCGGTGCCGTAGACCTTGCACGCCGAGGCATCCCATGGTTTCGGCGCCGCGTCACCGCCTTGATCGGCGCGGCTGGCGATTTCCCAGTTCAGCAGCTTGAGGTACTCGACCTTGGCGTGCACGCGCGCCAGGTTGAGCTTGGCCCATTCCTGGTCGATCACCCGGCGGCCGTCGGGCAGTTCGGTGTCGCGTGCCCACGCCACGGTCTGTGTCACCGCGAGCGCCAGCGGGCCCGCCGAGGTCAACGCGACTCGTTCGTGGTTGAGCTGATTGGTGATCAGCGACCAGCCGCCGTTCTCCGGCCCCACCATCGAGGAGGCGGGTACGCGCAGGTCCTGGTAGTAGGTGGCGCTGGTGTCGGGCCCGGCCATCGTGTGCACCGGCGTCCAGGAGAAGCCGTCCGCGTCGGTGGGCACGATGAACATGCTGATGCCCTTGTGCTTCTTGGCGCCGGGGTCGGTGCGCGCGGCCAGCCAGATGTAGTCGGCGTAGGCGATGAGGCTGGTCCACATCTTCTGGCCGTTGATCACGAAGTCGTCGCCGTCGCGCACCGCGGTGGTGCGCAGTGAGGCGAGGTCGGTGCCGGCGCCGGGTTCGGAATAGCCGATCGCGAAATGCAATTCGCCCGCGGCGATGCGCGGCAGGAAGAACTTCTTCTGCTCTTCGGTGCCGTACTGCATGATTGTCGGCGCCACGGAGTTGAGCGTGAGGAACGGGACGGGCGCGCCCGCGACGGCCGCTTCCTCGACGAAGATCAGCTGGTCCATCGTGGTGCGGTCCTGGCCGCCGTATTCGGCGGGCCAGCTCAGCGTGAGCCAGCCGTCGCGGCCCATCTCGCGCACGACTTCGCGGTAGACGTTGCCCGCGCCGTACTCGCCGGTCTGCATGCTCAGCGCCGTACGGCGTTCGGGTGTCATCAACCGGGCGAAATACTCGCGCAGCTCGGCGCGTAGTTGCTCCTGTTGCGGCGTGTACGCGACGCGCATGCTTCCTACCTCGGGTTCGAGCTGAAAGGACGGTGGCGGGGCGCAGGGAATGAGCCCCGCCGAAACCGATCATTGCACACGCACTGGAACATGTTCCAGTATTGACCTTCATCAGGCGCCGGTTTCGCTCCGCGGACCCCGCTGTCTGAGTTAGTCTCGCCGAGACCGTGTGGAAGGAAGTTCTCATGAAGATCATCGTCGATTTCGATCGGTGTGAAGCGAACGGCGTCTGTGTCGGAATTGCCCCTGACATGTTCGAACTCACGGATGACGATCAGCTGATCGTCGCCGAGGGCGACGTTGGTCCCGATCGCGTCGCCGACGCCGAGGAGGCTGTGGCGCAGTGTCCGAAGGCCGCGCTGAGGCTGGCGTGATCAGCTCTTGTCGAAAGGTGAAACACGTTCTAGAGTCGGCCCGATGAGTGTGACGCAGATTTCACTGGAGGGCCGGGTCGCCATCGTGACCGGCGCGGGTGCCGGACTGGGCCGCGCCGAGGCGCTGGCGCTGGCCACGGCGGGCGCGGCGGTGGTCGTCAACGACCTCACCGAGGACGCGGCCGCCGACACCATCGCCGCGATCCGCGCGCTCGGCGGCAAGGCCGAATTCGTGGGTGGCAGCATCGCCGAACGCGCGACCGCCGACGCGCTCATCACCACCGCGCAGGAATCCCTCGGTGGTCTCGACATCGTCGTCAACAATGCCGGTATCACCCGCGACCGCATGCTTTTCAATATGTCCGACGAGGACTGGGACGCGGTGCTCGCGGTCCATCTGCGCGGCCATTTCCTGTTGTCGCGTAATGCCGCCGCGTACTGGCGCGCGACGTCGAAAGCGGCCGGCGCGCCGGTGTACGGGCGACTGATCAACACCTCGTCGGAGGCCGGTCTGCTCGGGCCGGAGGGTCAGGCGAACTACGGTGCGGCCAAGGCGGGGATCACCGCGCTCACGCTGTCGGCGGCACGTGGGCTCTCGCGCTACGGCGTGCGCGCCAACGCGATCTGCCCGCGGGCCAGGACGGCGATGACCGAGGCGGTCTTCGACGCTGCCCCCGACGGCACCGTCGACCCGTTGGCGCCCGAGCATGTCGCCAAGCTGGTGGCCTACCTGGCTTCGCCCGCGGCCGACGCGGTGAGCGGTCAGGTATTCGTGGTCTACGGACCGATGGTCGCGCTGATGGCGGCGCCGACGGTCGAGCAGCGTTTCGACGCCGACGGCGCCGAATGGTCGGATTCCGACCTCGCTGAAACGCTGCACAGCTATTTCGCCGACCGCCCCGCCGAGCACACTTTCTCGGCTCGCGCACTACGCGATCTGGGCTGATTCGCCACACCGGTGGTTTGCCCGGTGGTGGCTGGCCGCACATTCCTTCGCGGCTGGCCGGGACGATCTGTTGATCAACGGTCCAGCTGTTGGTAGACATGAGCGTTGGGGTGTGCGACGGCTCACAGAAGGGTGGTTCGAAGCGATCAGGCGTCGTTTCAGTTTTGACCCGAAATGGCAAGAAAAAGTCCTGGTCAGAGTCGCCTGAAACGGCAGACATTATCGAGAACATGTTCTAGTCTTTGGACAGTCTGTAGATCGAGGTAGCGGTGGATGACGTGAGCGCGGGCACAGCGGCCCGCCCGTCGAATAAGGAGGACGGTGCATGAACAACCTCCTTGCTGTCCCGTTGCGGGCGGTCGGCGGTTTCTTCGAACTCGGCGCGGAAGTGGCTCGCGCCGCTTTCCGCCGCCCGTTCCAATGGCGCGAGTTCGTCGACCAGTCATGGTTCGTCGCCCGCGTCTCGATCCTGCCGACACTGTTGGTGGCCATCCCGTTCACGGTGCTGGTGGTCTTCACCCTCAACATCTTGTTGCGTGAGATCGGCGCCGCCGACCTCAGCGGCGCGGCCGCCGCGTTCGGTGCCGTCACCCAGGTGGGCCCGATCGTCACGGTGCTGATCGTGGCGGGCGCGGGCGCCACCGCGATCTGCGCCGACCTCGGCGCACGCACCATTCGCGAAGAGATCGACGCGATGAAAGTGCTCGGCATCGACCCGGTCAGCCGGCTGGTGGTGCCACGCGTGCTCGCCTCGATGTTCGTAGCGCTGATGCTCAACAGCCTGGTCTGCACCGTCGGTATCGTCGGCGGCTTCGTGTTCTCGGTCTTTCTGCAGGGGGTGAATCCCGGTGCGTTCGTGAACGGCATTCCGCTGCTGACGAATTTCCCCGAGCTGATCATCTCCGAGATCAAGGCCGGCCTGTTCGGAATGATCGCCGGACTTGTCGCCTGCTATCTCGGGTTACAGGTAAAAGGCGGACCCAAGAGTGTCGGTGACGCGGTGAACCAAACCGTCGTATTCGCCTTCATGGCGCTGTTCGTGGTGAATGTTGTCGTCACCGCCATCGGCCTGAAATTCACGGTGCGGTGACCACGATGGCATTCGTAGTACGCAGCAGATTCCCCCGGGCGGTCCGGCGTTTCGATCGAGTCTCGAAATCGTTGGATTCCCTGGGCGACAAGGCGATCTTTTTCGTCAAGGCAATCGGTTCGGTGCCACGCGCGATGATGCACTACCGCACCGAGACCATCCGGCTCATCGCCGAGATCAGCATGGGCAGTGGCGCGCTGGCGGTGATCGGCGGCACCGTGGTGATCGTCGGCTTCCTGACCTTGATGGCGGGCGGCACCATCGCGGTGCAGGGCTACAGCTCGCTCGGCAATATCGGTGTCGAGGCGCTCACCGGCTTCTTCGCCGCTTTCATCAACGTGCGTATCGCGGCGCCGGTGATCTCCGGTATCGGGTTGGCCGCCACCATCGGGGCCGGCGCCACCGCCCAGCTCGGCGCGATGCGGGTGGCCGAAGAGATCGACGCGCTGGAATCGATGGCGATCCGGCCGGTGCCGTTCCTGGTCGGAACCAGGGTGCTGGCGGGCATGATCGCGATCGTCCCGCTCTACGCGCTCGCGGTGATCGCCTCCTTCATCGCCAGCCGCTTCGCGACAGTGGTGATCTACGGGCAGTCGGCCGGCGTCTACGACCACTACTTCTCGACCTTCCTCATCCCCAGCGACATCCTGTGGTCGTTCGCGCAGGCCATGGTGATGGCGTTGGCCGTGATGCTGATCCACACCTACTACGGCTTCCACGCCGCGGGCGGCCCGGTCGGCGTCGGCGTGGCGGTGGGCAACGCGGTGCGGGCCTCACTGGTCGCGGTGGTCACGGTGACGCTGCTGATCTCCCTGGCCATCTATGGCACCTCCGGCAACTTCCACCTCTCGGGATAGCGGTATGGACACCTCACGGATCGTTGCCGCACTGCACGGCGGGCTCGGGCGCAAGCTCGCGGCGCTCGCCCTCGTCGGCTTGCTGGTCGCCGCCGCGTCCCTCGCCATCGCGCTGTTCCAGGGCGCGTTCACCAACACCGCCGTGGTGCTGGTCAACGCGCCACGCAGCGGTCTGGTGCTCGACCCAGACGCCAAGGTGAAGGTGCGCGGCGTCGAGATCGGCCGGGTCGCCGACATCGAGCTGTACGACGACGGCGCCCAGTTGCGGCTCGAAGTAGACCCCGACCAGCTCGCGCTGGTGCCCGCCAACGCCGGTGTCGACATCCGCTCGACCACGGTGTTCGGCGCCAAGTACGTGAACTTCGTCTTACCGGAACAGCCGACCACCGCCGCACTCGCCCCGGGCAGCACCGTCTCGGCGAGCGCGGTGACCGTCGAGTTCAACACGCTGTTCCAGCACCTGTCCGATGTGCTCGCCCAGGTGGAGCCGGAGAAACTCAACGCGACACTCGCCGCGCTTGGTACCGCCCTGGAAGGCCGCGGCGACAAGCTCGGCGACCTGCTGGTCCGCTCGGATCGCTATCTGCGCGAGATCAACCCGTACCTGCCGACGCTGCAAGCCGACCTGGACAAGACCGCCGCGGTGACCGACCTCTACGCCGAGGTCGCCGACCCGCTGCTTCGCACCGTCGACAACGCGACCGTCACCTCGCAGACCCTCGCCGAGATGCAGGGTCAGCTCGACAACGTACTGGTGAATGTGATCGGCCTGTCCGACACCGTCGGCTCGGTGCTGCGCGAGAACGAGAACCAGGTGGTGACCGCGCTGGACCTGCTGCGGCCCACGACCGAGCTGCTCTACGACTACCGGGAAGCGCTGGGGTGCGTCGTCAACGGCCTCGGCCCATTGATGCCGATCGCCGAGGACATGTTCGGCGGCCTGCTACCCGGTGTCGGTATGAACACCAACTTCATGTTCGGTGCCAAGCCCTACACCTACCCCGAGGACCTGCCCAAGGTGAACGCCACCGGTGGCCCGCACTGTGAGGGCGTGGTCGACCGGGTTCCGGAAAGCCACGCCGACTACGTGGTAACCGATACCAACGAAGGCGCACCGTATACGCCGCGTACCGGTTCGCCCGAGTTCAACGGCGTACCAAAGGTTTTCCAGCTGTTGCTGGACGGAATGCCGGGAGTTACGCGGTGAAAAACACCCCGACGATGATCAAACTGGCGATCTTCACCGTGGTGATGACGCTGGTGTTCGCCGGACTGGCGATCGTGTTGAGCCAGGCGCGATTCGCGAGCGAGACCGGCTATCACGCGGTGTTCACCAGCTCCTCGGGCATGCTGCCCGGCGCCAAGGTGCGCATCGCCGGGGTGCCCGTGGGTTCGGTGACCTCGGTGGCGGTGGGCGAGAACAACCTCGCCCACGTCGAGTTCGACGTGGACCGCAAATACGCGGTACTGGCCAGCACCCGTGCGGCGATCAAATACGAGAACCTCGTCGGTGATCGCTACCTGGAGCTGCTCGAGGGCCCGGGTTCGGCCCGGCGGCTCGCCGACGGCGACACCATCGGCCTCGAGCAGACCACTCCCGCGCTGGACTTGGACCTGCTGCTCGGTGGCTTCAAGCCATTGCTGCGCGGACTCGACCCCGACCAGGTCAACGACCTCACCGCGGCGCTGTTGCAGATCTTCCAGGGGCAGGGCGGCACGCTCGTGTCATTGCTCAACAGCGGCGGCAGCTTCGCCAAGACACTCTCGGACCGCGACGCCCTGATCGGCAGCGTGATCGACAACCTGAACTCGGTGCTGGCCACCATCGATGACCGAGGCGACCAATTCGCCACCACCATCGACGAACTGCAACGCCTGGTCAGTGACCTGTCCGCGCAGCGCGACCCGATCGGCGCCGCGCTGCCTCGCATCGCCGGGGCGACCAAGGAAGTCAACGACCTGCTCGTGCAAGCCCGCCCCGATCTGCGCAACACCATCGAGCAGACCGGCAGGCTCGCCACCAATCTCGACGAGGGTTCCGACCACATCGAGTGGGTGCTCGGAAAGCTGCCCGAGACCTACAAGAAGCTCATTCGGATCGGCGCCTACGGCTCCTTCCTACAGCTCTACATCTGCGGTACCAACTTCCTGATCGACGGACCCGACGGCCAGCCGATGGAAGTGCACATGCCGGGTCTGCAGGCGACCGGAAGGTGCACGCCCAATGAATGAGAACAAGTCGTCTACGGCGACGATCGGCATCGTCGGCATCGTCGTGGTCATCACCATCTCGCTCGCCACCCTGCAGTTCACCGAGCTGCCCTTCATCCGTTCCGGCGCGACCTACTCCGCGAATTTCGTCGACGCGGGCGGGCTGGTGCCGGGTGACCCGGTGCATGTGGCCGGAGTGCGCTCCGGTCAGGTGGACGAGGTCTCGCTCGACGGCGACAAGGTGCTGGTCCAGTTCAACCTCGACGAGTCGATCGTGCTGGGCGAGAAGACGACCGCCGCGATCAAGACGAACACCGTGCTCGGTCGCAAGTCGCTGGACGTGGTGCCCGACGGGCCGGGTTCGATCAGCGCCCGCGACACCATCCCGGTCGCGCGCACCACCTCGCCCTACTCGCTCAACGAGGCGCTCAGCGATCTGGGTGGCACCGTGCGCGACCTGGACCTGGAAAAAGTCGACCAGACCCTCGACACGCTGTCGGCGGCCTTCGCCGACACCCCCGGCCCGTTGCGCAACGCGCTCGACGGCGTCACCGCGCTCTCGCGCAGCATCAATGTGCGCGATCAGGCGCTGACCGATCTGCTGGCCCGCGCGCAGAACGTCACCAAGATCCTCGCCGACCGCAGCACCCAGCTCAACACCTTGCTCATCGACGGCAACGAGCTGCTCGGCGAGCTCGACCGGCGCCGGGCCGCGATCAACCAGCTCGTCGTCTATATCGACGATGTGGCCAGGCAGCTCTCGGGCCTGGTCGCCGACAACGAGCCACAGATGCAACCGGTGCTGGATCGCCTGAATTCGGTGCTGGCCCTGCTCCAGCGCAATGAGCAGAACCTCAACGCTGCCCTCGACGGTCTCGGCCCCTACGCCGCCGCGCTCGGTGAGCAGGTGGGCAACGGTCCCTGGTTCAACGCCTACGTGGTGAACGCGACCAGTACCGAACTGCGCCCGCTCGTCGACGCGCTGGTCTGGCCCGAACAACTGCCGCAGGACATGATCGACATCTTCACCCATCCGACCCCGCCCTACATCGGTCCCGCTCAGGAGGATCCGCCGCGATGAGCCTGGCACAAAAAGCGCGCGGCTTCCCGCGCTGGACGATCGCGGTGGCGGTGGTGGTGATCGCGGCGCTGGTGGCCCTGTGTGTCTACCTCGTCACCGGAGTCGGAAAGAACACGGTCACCGCTGCGTTCACCTCCACCACCGGTCTGTACGAGGGCGACGAGGTGCGCGTGCTCGGCGTCACCGTCGGCAGCATCGACTCGATCGAACCGGGGCAGGGACAGTCTCGGGTGCAGATGAGTATCGACAGCGCTGTCGATCTACCCGCCGACGCCCGTGCGGTGATCATCGCGCCCTCGCTGGTCTCGGCCCGGTTCGTGCAACTTGCCCCCGCATACAGCGGCGGCCCGAAACTGGCCGACGGCGCGCAGATCCCGCTCGAACGCACCGCGGTGCCGGTGGAATGGGACGAGATCAAGGCCGAACTGACTGAGCTGTCCGCGGCTCTCGGGCCGGTCGGTGAGGACGAAAAGGGTTCCTTCGGCCGGTTCGTCGATACCGCGGCCGAGAACCTCGACGGCAACGGGCAGAAATTCCGTGAGACCCTGCGCGAATTGTCGGCGACCATGACAACCCTTTCCGACGGGCGAAACGACCTGTTCGGCACCATCCGCAACCTGCAGAAATTCGTCGAGGTACTCGCGGCGAGCAACGAGCAGATCGTGCAGTTCAGTGGCCGCCTGGCATCGGTGTCCTCGGTGCTGGCCGGGGCCTCGGAAGAACTGGGCGCCGGCTTGGACAGTCTCGATATCGCGCTCGCCGATGTGAAGCGGTTTCTCGAGGGCAGCGGTGGCGAATTGACCGAAGGTGTCGAACGCCTCGCCGACGTGACCCAGACCCTGGTCGACAAGCGGCCCCAGATCGAACGGGTGTTGCACGGCGCTCCGACCGCGCTGGTGAACTTTTATCAGATCTACAAACCCGCCCAGGGCTCGCTCACCGGTGCGGTCGCGCTGAACAACACCGCCAACCCCCTCTCGTTCCTGTGCGGTTCCATCCGGGCGCTCGAGCACAACAACTCCGACAAATCCGCGGACCTGTGCGCGGAGTTCCTGGCGCCGGTGATCAGCTCGCTGGCGATGAACTACGCGCCGATCATGCTCAACCCGGCCAGCAGCGTGACGGCCTTCCCCGAGCAGCTGGTGTACAGCCCGCCGAGCCTGGCGGGTGAAGTCCCGCAGAACCAGCCCCCTGCGGCTGCCCCGATCACCGTGCCCGAAGGGCTGGCCGGTCTTGCGGTTCCAGGAGGACAGCGATGAGACGGCAACGCGTACTCGCCACGATGGCGCTCGGTGTCGCCGTGGCGCTCGGCACCACCGGTTGTCAGTGGGACGGTCTCAACTCCCTGCCGATGCCGGGCTCGGAAGGCCGGATGCCCGGTTCCTACACCGTGCAGATCCAGATGCCCAATGTCACCACCCTGACCCGCAATTCGCCGGTACGGGTGAACGACATCGAGGTCGGCACAGTCACCGGGATCGAGGTCGAAGGCTGGCACGCTTTGGTGACGGTCTCGCTCAACCCGAATGTGCAACTGCCCGCCAATACGGTGGCCAAGATCGGTCAGACCAGTCTGCTCGGCAGCAATCATGTGGAGCTGAACGAGCCGACCACCGCCGAACCGGTGGGCCGGCTCAGTGACGGGGACGTCATCCCGCTCGAGCGTGCGGGTGCCTACCCGACCACCGAGCAGGTGCTGTCCTCGCTGTCGGTGGTGCTCAACGGCGGCGGTATCGCGCAGCTCGAGACGATCACCACCGAATTGAACGCCATGGTCAGTGGACGCGAGGACGAGATCGCCGATCTCCTGCCCCAGCTCAACGAGCTGACCCTGGGCCTGGATCGACAGACCGGCAGCATCATCGCCGCGATGGAGGGCCTGGATCGGCTCTCGGGACAGCTCTCCGGCCAGCGTGAGGTGATCGCGCAGGCGATCGAGGAGATCCACCCGGCGCTCACCGCCTTGGCCGACCGGACAGCGAACATCACCGCCGCGATCACCGGGCTGGGTGAGCTCGGTGACGTCACCGAACGGCTCATCCAGACCAGCGGCGACGACCTGGTGGCCAATATCCGCGCCCTCGGCCCGGTATTGCGGACGCTGGCCGACACCGGAACCAATCTGGTCGCTGTGATGGGCATCCTGCCCACCTTCCCGTTTCCGATCAAGAACATCGACAACGCGATCATGGGCGACTACCTGAACTTGTTCATCACCGTCGACATGACCGGTAAGCGCCTCGACAGCAACTGGCTCACCGGAACTCCGCTCGGCGGCCGATTCGGCGGTGTCGAGGGCGTGATCGGCTCCTTCGCGCCCAGCACCGCCACCGGCGCGGGCGACCCGGCAACGGCGCCGCTGGCCTCGCCGGTTCCGGTTCCGGCGCCGGCCCCCTCGGTGCCCGGGCTGCCGCCGATTCCCGGCCTGCCCGCCATCCCCGGTATCACCGTGCCGCTGCCCGGTCAGGAAGGGGCGGGTCGATGAAACTCACCCGGTTCGTGCGTGCCCAGCTAGTGATCTTCGCGGTCCTCACCGTGGTGGGTCTGGTGGTGATGGGCGGCAGTTACCTGCAGGTTCCGGCGATGCTCGGCATCGGTCGCTACGCGGTCACGGTGCAGCTGGCCGCCACCGGCGGGCTCTATCCCACCGCCAACGTCTCCTACCGTGGGCAGAACATCGGCAAGGTCGAGGCGGTGCGGCTCACTCCCGCCGGCGTCGAGGCCGACCTATCGATCGACAGCGACTACAAGGTGCCCGGCGACTCGCGCGCCTGGGTGCGCAGTGTCTCGGCGATCGGTGAGCAGTACGTCGACCTGGTGCCCAGCGAGCAACCCGCCGACGGAAATCTCTACGACGGCTCGGTGATCCCGGTGGAGCGGACCCACCTGCCCCAGGACGTGGGGGCGATGCTCGACCAGGCCGACAAACTGCTGGCCAGCGTCGCCGACACCCGCCTGCGTCAGGTGATCGACGAGGCGTTCCTCGCGTTCAACGGCGCCGGGCCAGACCTGCAACGGTTCATCGATTCCGCGGCCCTGCTCATCCAGCAGGCCGAGGAAGATGTCGAGCCCACCAAGAAGCTACTCGACCAGATCGGTCCGCTGCTGGACACCCAGACCCGCTCCGCTGCCGACATCCGGTCGTGGACAACGGATCTGGCCACGCTCACCGACCAGCTGCGCGAAAGCGATCCCACGCTGCGCAACCTGTTGAACAACAGCCCGTCCGCGATGGAGGTCGTGAACACGCAGTTCCAGGACCTGCGACCGACGCTGCCCCTGCTCACTCGTAACCTGGTGAGCCTCGGACAGGTGGGCGTGACGTACAACCCCAGCGTCGAACAGTTGCTGGTCGTCTTCCCGCCCTTGATCGCGGCCCTGCAGACCGTGATCCGCGGGCCTTCCGAGTACGGCGTCATGGTCGACTTCATGACGGTGATCAACGATCCGCCGGCCTGCACCACCGGGTTCCTGCCCGCCGAGCAGTGGCGTCAACCCAGTGAGCTGACCCCGATGGACACCCCCGAGGGGCTCTATTGCAAGGTGCCCCAGGATTCGCCGATCGAGGTGCGCGGCATCCGCAACTCCCCGTGCATGGAATATCCAGGTCGTCGGGCGCCCACGCCCGAACTGTGCCGGACCGGGTATGTGCCCCAAGGCAACAACCCGCCGTTCGGTGAGGTGCAGCCGGTCGCCCCGGCTTCGGCTCCGGCAGGCGCAGCGGCCGGTGGTGTGACCCCCGCCGCAGCGCGCCCCTATGATCCGTCCACCGGCACCTATCTGGGCACGGACGGACGCACGTACCGCCAAGGCGACATCGCCGCCGACGGGTCGGGCACGGTGCCGGCCAGCTGGCAGGCGATGTTGGAGGAGCAGCAACGATGAACGACAACGACAACCGCCGCCCACGCCGCCGGGCCGCGCGCTCGGCCGGCCCGCCGGTTGAGGACGCGGCGGCCGAAACGGTCACCATCAGTAAGAGCGAACCTGTATCGCCGGGCTCGGGTGTCAACGGGGCCGAGGCAGGTGTTCAGGACAGCACCGGTGCGGCGGCCGCGAACACGGTGCGGCCCGCCGACCCCACGGTGAAGTTCGCCGAGACGGCGGTGCGGTCGACGGATGCGACGGTCAAGTCTTCCGACACCACGGTGAACCTCGCTGCTGCGGAGAGCGAGCCCCCGGTCGATCTCACCAAGTCCGCCGACCCCGCGCCCGCTCGTGCACGCGGCCGGATCTTCGCCCTCGCAGCCGCCGTCGTGCTCGTGCTCGCCCTGGTCGGTGGTGCCGGTTTCGCCGCCTTCAGCGCCTACTCGGTCGACCGGGACGAGGACCTGCGCGCCCAGTACACCGAGACCGCCCGGCAGGCGGTGCTGAACCTGACCACCATCCGCGCCGAAACCGCCAAGGAGGACATCGACCGGATCCTGGCGGTGGCCTCCGGCGACTTCAAGGCCGAGTTCGACGGTCGCGTGGAACCGTTCATGGGCGTCGTCCAGGAGGCGAACGTGGTGTCCTCCGGTGACGTGGTGGAGTCGGGCATCGTCTCCGCCGACGACGAGTCCGCGCAGGTACTGGTGGCGGCGAAGCAGACGGTGAGCAACAAGGGTTCGCCCGAGCCACAATCGCGGCAGTATCGCTTCCGGGTCACGGTGGCCAACGCCGACGCCGGAATGACCGTGTCGAAAGTGGAGTTCGTCGGATGAGCGGCAAACGCGCAAAGATCGTCTTCAGCAGCCTCGCGGTCGTCGGCCTGATCGCTGCGGCAGTACTCGGCATCAGCGGATACCAGCTGTGGCAGCACGACCGCACCGAGCAGGCCCGCAGTGATGCGATGAGCACGGCCGGTCGCACCGTCAGCGCCATGTTCACCTACGAGCCGGCCA
Organism: Nocardia halotolerans; assembly: GCF_042650145.1. Taxonomy (NCBI): domain Bacteria; kingdom Bacillati; phylum Actinomycetota; class Actinomycetes; order Mycobacteriales; family Nocardiaceae; genus Nocardia; species Nocardia halotolerans. Next base: position 113,966 of record NZ_JBHSDL010000030.1, read on the forward strand.
CCGTCGACACCGAACTGCCCAAGGCTGCCGACGGCCTGACCGCGGACTTCCGCGAGGACTACCTGCGGTTGATCAAGGAAGCCATCGCACCGGGCGCCAAGGAAAAGCAGCTCACGGTCCAGGCGACCACCCAGGCCGAAGGTGTGGTGTCGGCCGAACCAGAGCACGCCGTGGTGCTGCTGTTCCTGAACCAGGTGACCACCAGCAAGGATTCACCGGAGGGCGCCACCTCGGGCAGCCGGGTGCGCGTCGCGCTGGACAAGACCGACGACCGGTGGCTGGTGTCGCAGGTGACGCCCGTCTGATCGCGGACAGCGTCACCTCCCGGCCGGGAGGTGACGCTACGCGCTACTCCTGCGAATCCCGGTAGTCTTCCTCGCTGCTGTCGCTCATCAACGCCGACCCGGCGACATCGCTCTGCGCCAGCGCGTCGAGGAATGCCCGTGCCCACCGCTCCACGTCGTGGGTCAGCACCTGCCGTCGCATCGAACGCATGCGGCGGCGTTTGGTGTCGCGGTCGTCTTCGAGGGCGCCGATGATCGCGTCCTTCACGCTGTCCAGATCGTGCGGATTGCACAGGTAGGACTGGCGCAGCTCCGCCGAGGCACCGGTGAACTCACTGAGCACCAGGGCACCGTTGAGGTCGCTGTGGCAGGCCACGTACTCCTTGGCCACCAGGTTCATGCCGTCGCGCAGCGGAGTCACCAGCATGGCGTCGGCGGCGATGAAGAAGGCGATCAGTTCGTCGCGGGGGATCGGGCGGTGCAGGTAGTGCACCACCGGGTAGCCCACCCGCGCGAACTCACCGTTGATCCGGCCCACCTGGCGTTCGATGTCGCCGCGCATCTTGATGTAGCTCTGCACGCGTTCGCGGCTCGGGGTGGCCAGCTGCACCATCACCGTGTCGGCGGGGTCGATGCGGCCCTCTTCGAGCAGTTCCCACAGCGCGTTGAGCCGGATGTCGATGCCCTTGGTGTAGTCGAGGCGGTCGACGCCGAGCATGATGTTCTTCGGATTGCCCAGCTCGGCGCGGATCTGGGCCGCGCGTTCGCGCACCGAACGGCGCCGCGAGTGCTCGTCGAGCTCGGCGGAATCGATCGAGATCGGGAACGCGCCCACCCGGACCGTGCGGAACCCCACCTGCACCACACCCAGCTTGGCCCGCACCCCGATCGTGCCGCGCGAGGTGGGCTGACCGGCCAACCTGCGAGCCAGGTAGAGGAAGTTCTGGGCGCCACCGGGCAGGTGGAAGCCGATCAGGTCGGCACCGAGCAAGCCCTCGACGATCTCGGTGCGCCACGGCATCTGCATGAACAGCTCGACCGGCGGGAACGGGATGTGCAGGAAGAATCCGATGGTCAGGTCGGGGCGCAGCATCCGCAGCATCTTGGGCACCAACTGCAGCTGGTAGTCCTGCACCCAGACCGTGGCGCCCTCGGCCGCCACTTTCGCGGTCTCCTCGGCGAAACGCCGGTTGACCTCCACATAGGCCGCCCACCAGGCCCGGTCGTACACCGGCCGCACGATCACGTCGTGGTACAGCGGCCACAGTGTGCCGTTGGAGAACCCCTCGTAGTAGTCCTCCACCTCCTGCGACGACAACGGCACCGGATGCAGCTCCAGGCCGTCCTCGATGATCGGCTCCACCTCGACATCGGGTACACCGGCCCAGCCGACCCAGGCGCCCTTGTTGCTGCGCAATACCGGTTCCAGGGCGGTCACCAACCCGCCGGGGCTGCGCTTCCACCGGGTGGTGCCGTCGGGCAGGCGTTCGAGGTCGACCGGCAGCCGATTGGCGACGACGATGAATCCCGAGCCCGCACCGCCGGGTGCGGGCGCGCCGGATTCGCTGGTCTCGGACGGACGGTCGTTGGACTGTTCATCGATCATTGGTCCACTCACGCATCCTTTGGCGTCGCAGGGTTCCGCTTTGAGGTTGTGGTCGCCGGGTCGGGTCAGCTGGGTCCGATGCCGAGCATCGACAGCAGCATCCGGCACTCGTCGGCGTCTTCGGCATACGCCGCGACGACGCGCTGGGCCTGGTGAGCGGTCTCGTCGGCCAGCGGGGCGAGCTCGTCGTCGGCGATGTCGTTAGCGCTGCTCTTCGCGGCCATAGTGGTTCGTCCTCCCGGTTTTCCTACGCTCTGCGTGCGAGTAGTCAATAGTATCGGGCGCCGGTACACCAGCGCTGAACTCCCGAGTCGCCCACCCCGCCCCGGTGCGGTCTGCGCGCGCGCCCGTTACCGTTGAATCGCCACCGCAACTCCACCGAAAGGGTCCCCCCATGCCACTGGCCACGGTGAACGGCATCGCACTGAACTATCAGGTCAAGGGCGACCGTACCAAGGGCACCGACGTCAAGGGCGGCGGTCCGCTGGTGGTGTTGATCATGGGCACCGGTTCACCCGGCCGGGTGTGGGAACTGCACCAGGTGCCCGCGCTGGTCGCGGCCGGCTACCGGGTGTGCACCTTCGACAATCGCGGCATCGCCCCGTCCTACGAGGGCGTCGGCGGTATCCGGATCGAGGAGCTGGTGGCCGACACCGCCGCCCTGATCGAGTTCCTCGACGAGGGCCCTGCCCTCGTCGCGGGCACCTCGATGGGCGCGCGCGTGGCCCAGGAGCTGGCGCTGGCCCGCCCCGACCTGGTCCGCAAGGCGGTGTTCATGGCCGGGCACGGCCGCCTCGACCAGTTCCAGAAGACCCTGGGCACCGGTGAACAGGACCTCGATGCCGCCGGGGTGCAGCTGCCCGCCAAATTCGAGGCCGCCATCACCGCGGTGATGAACCTCTCGCCCGCCACCATGGCCGACACCGCCGCCGCCCGCGACTGGCTCGACCTGTTCGAATTCACCGGCGGACCCGCCACTCCCGGTATCCGCGCCCAGCGGGCGATGGACCACGAGTTCGACCGCGTGGCCGCCTACCGCGCGATCACGGTGCCCTGCCTGGCGATCGGTTTCGCCGACGACCGGATGATTCCGCCGTACCTGTCGCGTGAGGTGGCCGAGGCCATCCCGGGGGCCCGGTACCAGGAAATCCCCGACACGGGCCACTTCGGCTACCTGGAACGGCCCGAGGCGGTCAACAAGATCCTGCTGGATTTCTTCGCGGCGTGAGGTAACCGCCTACACGTAACGTATGCCTTGCTAGGGTCGACACAACGCTCGGGGCTTGTCGGCCTCGCAGCGATCCCGTACACAGCGCCAGTATCCAGTGAGGTGAAATGAGCACCAACCCCTTCGACGACGAGGACGGCCGCTTCTTCGTTCTTGTCAACGATGAAGAGCAGCACTCCCTGTGGCCCGCGTTCGCGGAGGTCCCGGCGGGCTGGCGGGTCGTCTTCGGCGAAGAAAGCCGGGCCGCGTGCGTCGAGTACGTCGAGAAGAACTGGACCGACATGCGTCCCAAGAGCCTGCGCGACGCCATGGCCGCCGATGATGCGGCCCGCGCCCAGTCCTGAGCAGTAACTTCTCGATACTGCGCCGGGACATCGCTGAGTGCGTCCCCGCGTGACACCGAACTCGGTGTCACGCGGCGGACGTCCCCGGCTATGATGGTCGCTGCCCTACGGGGCAAGCCCAACCCGCCTCCTTAGCTCAGTGGTAGAGCACCGCTCTTGTAAAGCGAAGGTCGTCAGTTCAATCCTGACAGGGGGCTCACAAGATCAGGCCCGTTGTCCGCACCCGTGCGGGCGACGGGCCTGATTTCGTCCGTGCGCGCTCGGTCCGGATCGGCGATGGTGGTCCTAGACTGGTGTCGGCTCGATTTTCGTTTCACCTCCTCGACACCGATCGAAGGGCATGACGTTGAGCGAACAGAACGAGTGGTCCCCGGCCGAACAAGCCGAGCAGCTGCGGTCGCTGCTCGCCGAGGTGATCACCGCGGCCCGTACCAATATCGGCACCGTGTCCGATCCGAAGGCCCAAGCCCTGTTCGAGACCACCGCCGAAGTCTGTGGCGGTCTGTGCCACGCGTACGAGGACTATGCGAAGCGCGAGCCTGCCTGGCGATAGCTCTGTCAGATCTGTCCGCGGAAACGTCGAGATAGGAGATAGCGCATGGCTGTGTACGACGTGGGTGGCCGATCGGCGATCGTGAGCGGTGCCGGTTCCGGAATCGGGCGGGCGGTGGCGCTCGCACTCGGCGGAAACGGCGCCTCGGTGCTGGCCTTCGACCTCGATGCCGATGCGGCGAGGAAAGTCGCCGACGAGATCGTGGTGGCGGGCGGCACCGCCGTCGCGTTCGCCGGCGACGCCGCCGACCCGGAAACCGTGGAGCGTAGTGTGGCTGCGGCACAAGAGCTCTCGCCGCTGGGCATCGCGGTCAACAATGCCGGGATCACCGGCGAATCGAACCTCGTCGGCGACTACTCCACGCAGAGCTGGCGCAAGGTCATGTCGGTGAACCTCGACTCGGTGTTCTACGCGCTGCGTGCCCAGCTCCCGGTGCTCGTCGCCAACGGCGGCGGCTCGATCGTGAACATGGCCTCGATCCTGGGCAGCGTGGGCTTCCCGACCTCGGCTGCCTACGTCACGGCCAAACACGGCGTAGTCGGTCTCACCCGAACCGCGGCCCTCGAATACGCCACCCAGGGCGTGCGCGTCAACGCGGTGGGCCCCGGCTTCATCCGCACCCCCCTGCTGGCCGACGACGCCGAAACCACCGACTTCCTGTCCGCCAAACACCCCATCGGCCGCCTGGGCACTCCCGAGGAAGTGGCCGACCTGGTCCTGTTCCTCGCCAGCGACGCCGCCACCTTCATCACGGGCAGCTACCAGCTGGTGGATGGTGGTTACACCGCTCAGTGAGCGTCGGGTTCGATCACCAGGCTGATCGTGCGCGGTCGCGCTCTCTGTCGATCAGGCGCTGCAGCTCGGCTGCTATCCGGCCGGTGGCGGCGGGGTCGACTATCACGCGCTCGCCTTCGCTGATCAGGTACCGGCCGTCGCCGGTGTAGTCGATGAGCTGCAGCGTCGTGCCGCCTTCCTGCCAGCCGTCGAGCGCTGGACCGGTGTCCACGCGAAATTCCGCGTAGGTGCGGAACGGGCGGTTGAGAAACGCCCTCGCCTGTTCGCCGGGGGAGCGGCGGCGGGCGTAGGGATCCGGGTCGGCGGTGAGGTCGTCGCGGTGGACGTTGATGCCCGGCCGGGTTCCCGGCGAGACGGTGGGCAGCACCCCGATCAGGCGCTGGGTTATCGCATGGGCGGGACGCAGGTAGACGAGGATGTTGCCGCCGGTGCCGTATTTTTCGCCGGGAATCTGTGCGGCCACCACACCGTTGGTGGACTCCGTTGTGGCGCAGGCGCGGATCATCCGCTTGCGGCCGTCGAAGCGGTGGCCGAATAGTTCGACGCGGATTTCGGGGTGCGCCACCGCGTGCAAGGCGTGGTAGAGGGATTCGTCGGAGCCCATTTTGGCGATCAGCGTATCCGCGGCGTGACGGCACTGCTGGTCGAACTCGACCTGTGTTTCGACGCCCGCGGTGAAGGTCAGTGGCCAGGGCATACGGTCGCGGCCGAGAGTTTCCCAGGCGATCCAGAACTCGAACGGCGTGAGCTCCCAGCTGTCGGTCATGCCTCGTCGCCGATCACCGGCGGGACGTGCAGGCGGTCGGGGCCGAGCAGTTCTTCGTGGACGCCGCGCAGATAGTCGGGGATCTCGTGCTGGTCTTCGTCGTCCTTGCCGCCGCCGCGTGCGCCGGGCGCGCCCATTCCGCCCATACCTGTGCGACCCGATGTTGCGCCGGTGCCCGCCGCCGCACCCGCGCCCAGCCCCGCGCCCTGCTTCTGGCCCGCGCTGCCGGGGACCGCGGCGCCCAGCGCTCCCGCACCGGCGCCGGCACCCCCGCCCGCGCCCGCGCCGCCCCCGCCCGCGCCCGCGCCGCCACCGCCCGCGCCGAGGCCTGAGCCCAGGCCGCTCGGGTTGACGCTCGCGGGATTGGTGGAGGCTGGGTTCGGACCGGTAGGCGTTGTCGCCGCGGGTGTCTCGGGGGCTGCCGAGGTGGGGTTCGTGGCGTCTGCGCTGCCGTCGCCCGTGGTGTCGTCATCGGTACCCGGATCGGCGGCGGCGGGGTCTTCGGGCGTGGCGGCGGCCGGGTCGGTGTTCGGGTTGTTGCCGTTGACGCCGTTCCCGCTCGGTTTGTCGGTGGTAGCGCCCGGCCTGTCCCCGTTGGTATCGCCATTCGGCTTGCCGGACTGAGGTTTCGCCGGTTGCGGAACCTTCGGAACATGGGTGTCGGCCTGTTCGGCGACGGGCTTGTACACGGTGGTCATCACTTGGCGGGCCGCGTCCTGGGCGGCTTCGGCTCGACCGGCGCTGGCGCTGTCGATGAAGTAGCCGACTCCCGGGTCGAGGTAGGACACAACAGTTCCCAGAATCGTTTCGCCCTGGTCGTCGGACTCGTGCGGCACCGAGTACTTCACCTGCTGGAAACCGGAACGGGCCTCGGTCATCTTGTTCGCGATCAACCGTGCGGCCTGCTCGACCTTGTTGATCTCGGTGAGATAGTTTTCGGTGCTCGCCAATGCTTGACTCGCCGCACTACCGGACCAACCGCGCTGCATTTCGTTGTGGATATTGTCCCGGAAAGCAGTCGCCTTGTCCCTCGTATTGTCCGCGAGGGCGGTCCAGCCATCGATGCTCGTGCTCATCTGGACGACGTCGACAGAGTTGACGAACTGCATGATACGAGAATGGGGCATGTCGACGAACGACTCCATCACCGGGGGAACCACCTGCGGGGCGAACTCGCCGGAGAACCCGGAGGCGAGTGCCTGGTTGTCGCTGTAGATCTGCGTCCGCTCTTTGTTTCCGTCCGCTTGCGCATCCAGTTCCGACTGTGTGGGCGCGATGTCGGAGTCGAACAGGGAACCCACCCGTTCGGTGACCGTTTCCGCGAAAGTCGACGTATTGGAAATGCCGGCGAGGAAGTCTCCGAACGACATGTGATCCCCCTGTGTCAGTCGAGCTTGTTCGTCTGCTGCTTGATGGCCAGCTGGGTGGCTTCGTCGCAGTTCCTGTAGGCGGCGCCGGCCTTTCGGTACATGTCCGCCATGGCGGTGAGAATTTCTTGGTGCTTGGCGATGGCGTCAGTGTAGGAGCCACTTCCTGCACCGCCCTGTGCGAGCTGGAAAAACTTGTCGCCGAGCTTGTTCGCCGAATTCAGGTCACCGAAGGAATCGACGAAAACCATACGTTGGGCGCGTCGGGCCAGAACGTCGAGTTCGGCGCTGTGTGCGTCGCACCAGCCCGCGCATCGTTCAGCCGCGCCATCCTCGATTATCAACCGGCCTGCGGAGGCCTCGCCTGCCAGCCTCTGGAACTCTTTGGCTGTTTCATTCACATCTGCCATCGTGGTGGGCCCTCTGGTTTTCCGTCTGTGCTATTTCGGAAATGTTGCGATAAAGTGTGGCGCTGCATTGTTCACGACTACGCACGGATCTGTGGTCGACTTGCTGCTCGAAGCCCTACTGGATTGCAGAGTGATCGTCCCTCGGCTCGATTCGAATGCAAGCCCACACTCCTCGGGAGGCGAGGTCTCTCCGATGAGATACTGCACACCTTTTCTGTCTTCTATTGCGACGTCTTGGAAATCATGTAGGAGCCGGTTGTCGCGGAATTCATCCATCGTATTCGTTGTCGAGAACAGATCGATGAAGAATTCGCCTGCTCGCCAACCGCATCCCTTCCAATCCGCCCTCGGTACCGAGAACGGGTTGTCGTCCTTGGACGCAGGATCAGCCCCCGCGGCGATCAACACACTGTCGGGCACCGTGCACGGATCGAACAGCTGCTCCTTGGCCGGCGGAGCCCCACTCGCCTCGGGCTGTCCGTCGACCGCATCCGAGCATCCGGCGAGTGCGAGCACAGCGCACATCCCCGCGGCAAAGCCAACCAGTCGCATCGTCTCTCCTTGTTCGCACACAACCACTCGATGTCTAGGACGCGCGACCGGCCGCTTCGGTTCCATCCAGGTGGAAGATCAGCCGGGGACGTTGGCTCCGTAGCCGAGGTCGCGCAGGGCGGCCTTGATTTTCGCCTGGGCTTCGTCGAGGGATTCGGGGGTGGGTTCGGGGTCGGCGGTGGAGATGTCGAAGTCGCCCATGGTGTAGGCAGGGAAGACGTGGGTGTGCAGGTGGGGGACCTCGAGGCCGGCGATGAGCAGGCCGGCGCGGGGGGCGTCGAAGGCGGCGCGGACGGCCTGGCCGACCTTCTGGGCGACGCCGGTGAGGCGTGCCATCACGGCGGGGTCGACGTCTTGCCACTGGTCGATCTCCGCGCGCGGAACGACGAGGGTGTGGCCCTGGGTGACGGGGGCGATCGTGAGGAATCCGACGAATTCGTCGTCCTCCCATACGAATCGGCCCGGAATCTGTCCTGCGATGATCGCGCTGAAAACGGATGCCATGCAGCCGAGCCTAAACGTTGCGGCCGGGCGGCCGACCCGGGTGCGGGTTCAGATGGCGACGAAATGAGAGAGGATGCCCTGGACTTCGTAGATGTCGACTTGACGGTTGAAGCGCTGCCTGATCGGTTCGTTGTCGCTGCCGATCCAGATGTCGAGCTCGGCGTCGAGGTCGAAGGTGCCCGCGGTTTCCACGGAGAAGTGGGTGATGGAGCGGTAGGGGATGCTGTGATAGCTCACCTTGCGGCCGGTGACGCCCTGTTTGTCGATGAGGATCAGGCGGCGGTTGGTGAACAGCATCGCGTCGCGGACCAGCAGGAACGCGGCGTAGACCTGTTCGCCCTGACCGAACAGTTTCGCGTATTCCTGCTGGGCGGCGGCCGGATCTATGCGACCGGCGTTGCCCATCATTCCGTCGAGCAGGCCCATGTTGTGCTCCTATCACGCGAGGTGCCGACAGGCGAAGTGCTGGATCTCCACAACCAGTGTCCCCCAAAAGGACTCGCTGCGGGGGTCGTCGGCCTGACGATCCGGTTGCCGGGTGCTGAACTCGCGCACGGTGGCGTCGGCACTGGTACCGCCGCCACCCGCGAGGGCGGGCGCCGCGGCCCGGATCGGCAAGTTCGGCCTCGGTACCAGGGGAAGCGATCCTCGACAGGCGAATCGCGTACCGGCGTCGCGCGTGCGCGGTGCGCGGTCAGGGGCGTGCGAAGTGCGTGCGACGTGCGCGACTAATCTGGTCGCGTGCGCGTACTCGTCATCGGTTCCGGAGCCCGTGAACATGCCCTCGTCCTGGCGCTGCGCCGGGATCCGTCCGTGACGGCGGTGATCGCGGCCCCGGGCAACCCCGGCATCGGCCAGCACGCCGAACTCCGCCCGGTCGATCCCACCTCCGCCGAGGACGTCGCGGCCCTGGCCGGCGAGGTGGCCGCCGACCTGGTGGTGATCGGCCCCGAGGTGCCGCTGGTGCTCGGTGTCGCCGACGTGGTGCGCGCGGCCGGGTTCCCGGTGTTCGGCCCCTCGGCCGACGCCGCGCGGATCGAGGGGTCCAAAGCGTTCGCGAAGGACGTGATGGCAGCGGCGGGGGTACGCACCGCGCACAGTGAGATCGTCGACACGCCGGCCGAGCTCGATGCCGCGCTGGACCGCTTCGGCCCGACCTGGGTGGTCAAGGACGACGGGCTCGCCGCGGGCAAAGGCGTGGTGGTGACCACCGACCGGCGAGCGGCCCGCGATCACGGTGCCGAACTGCTCGAGCAGGGCCACCCGGTGCTGCTCGAATCGTTCCTCGACGGTCCCGAAGTGTCCCTGTTCTGCCTGGTGGACGGCGAAACTGTGGTGCCGCTGCTGCCCGCGCAGGACCACAAGCGGGTCGGCGACGGCGATTCCGGCCCGAACACCGGCGGCATGGGCGCCTACACCCCGCTGCCGTGGCTGCCCGCGGAAGCGCTCACCGAGATCGTCGAAGACGTGGTGAAACCTGTTGCGGCCGAACTCGTTCGCCGCGGCAACCCGTTCTCCGGGTTGCTCTACGCCGGTCTCGCGATGGGCTCGAACGGGCCCGCCGTCGTCGAATTCAACTGCCGCTTCGGTGACCCGGAGACCCAGGCCGTGCTGGCCCTGCTCGACAGCCCTTTCGCCGAACTGCTGCACGCCACCGCCACCGGTCGCCTCGCCGAGGTGGAGCCGCCACGCTGGAAGGACGGCTCCGCGATCACGGTCGTGCTGGCCGCGGAGAACTACCCGGCCCGGCCGCGCACCGGCGACGTGATCACCGGCGCCGACGACACCGCGCTGGGCGGCGAGACCCTGGTGCTGCACGCCGGTACGGCCCAGCGCGAGGACCGGGCACTGGTCTCCGCGGGTGGGCGGGTGCTCAATGTGGTGGGCGTCGGCACCGATCTGGCGCAGGCCCGCGAGCGGGCTTATGCGCGCCTGGCCGGAATCAAGTTGACCGGCAGCCACTTCCGGACCGATATCGGCACCACCGACGTCACCATCCCGCAGCGGAACGTGGCAGCGGAGTAGTACTCGGCGATGGTGATCAGCGGCCGATGGCGCTGGTCACCGTTCACCGAAGTTCGCTCTGGGGCTGCGGCGGGTGCTGTTCGAGGCTTCGTCGGCCGGTCGAGGTCAATTCAGCTGTAGTCCGTGCAACGCCAGCCAGACCTGCGGGTCCACGTGCTGACCGTTCTGCATGATCTCGAAATGCAGATGCGGGCCGGTGGAGTCGCCGCGGTTGCCGATGCGGGCGATCTGCATGCCGGCGGGCACCCGTTCGCCCTGGGAGACGACGAAGTCGTACATGTGGCCGTAGATGCTGATGGTGCCGTCGTCGTGGCGGATGCGGACCCAGAGGCCGAAGCCCTGAGCCGGGCCCGCCTCCACGACGGTGCCGTCGGCGACGGCGTAGATCGGGCTGCCGATCGGGCCCGCGATGTCGATGCCGCGGTGCATGGTGCCCCAGCGGGAGCCGAAACCCGAGGTGAACGCGCCCTTGGCGGGCAGGCTGAAACCGCCGCCGGAGGGGGTGCCGCCCGGCACCATCGCCCCGGGCACCACGGGCGCCCGCTCACCCATCCACGGCTGCCATTCCCCCGATGACGCGGCCGCCGCCTCGGCTTTGGCCCGTGCGAGAGTGGCGCGTGCCGCGGCGGCGACCACCGCGGCCTCGCGACGCTTCTCGCCGCGGGCGATGGCATCGAGCAGGCGGCGCGCCGACTGTGGGTTCGGCTGGATCTGCGGGGGATAGGCGATCGCCACACGCTGCGCCTCACCCGGTGCGAGCGGACGATCGGCGACCGCACGGTTGACCTGTCCGTCGGCGGCGACACAGATCGCCACCACCGCGACCCCGGCGATCAGCACCCGGCGTTCGATGAGGACTTCACGCACCCGCTCGCTGCTCGGCCTGCGCGCCCACAACTGCTTCACCTGCGCGGTAGGACGCTGCCAGAACACCTTGCGCACGTCACCACTGCGCAGTTCCCCCGCGAGCTCACCGACCAGCGGATACCTGGCCGCCCAGTCGGTGAGCCGATCACGGGTGCCGCCTTTCGCGGGCAATTGCGCCCGCCAGTCGGCCTGCAGAATCCGGCCATTGACGCTGACAGCCCTACGCCTACCCGCATCCCCGTCGGCTTGCGTGCTTTCCGTGTCCCTGTTGGTTCGTGTGCTTTCCGCATCGCCGTCGGCTTGCGTGCTTTCCGCATCCCCGTTGGCTCGCGAGCCTTCAGCATCGCCCTCGGCTCGCATCGTCTCGTTCTGTGACGTCTCCACCTGCGCCGACTCGCTCGCCCCGCCCTCGCCAGGGTCGAGCGCACCCCCGCCGACGACCTCCTCGGCCGCATCCGTCCGCTTCATTCCGTCCCCGCCCCCATGCGCCGCCTCCGACGTGGCGTGTGCGGTGACGTCGGTGGCTGCGTATTCGCTGTCGGAGCCATTGTGCCGACCATATCTGTGCAGGCGCGCAATCGGGTGCTCTACCGTCTCTCGGGTGTCCAGAGAATCACGCCGGTCGGCCATCGCCCCTTTCTACGTCATGGATGTGTGGAAAGCGGCAGCTGAACGGGCCAGGTCGCACGGGGATGTGCTGGTCCTGGCCGCGGGCCAGCCCTCGACGCAGGCTCCGGCGCCGGTGTTGCGGGCGGCTGCGGCGGCGATGGAGCACGAATTGCTCGGCTACACCGAGACATTCGGCATTCTGCCGCTGCGCGAGGCGATCGCGGGGCATCACAGCGAGACCTACGGCTACGACGTGCACCCGGACGAGGTGGTGGTGACCACCGGCTCCTCGGGGGCGTTCACGCTGATCTTCCTGGCCGCCTTCGATCCGGGCGACACCGTGGTGGTGGCGCGGCCGGGTTACCCCGCCTACCGCAACACCCTCACCGCGCTGGGCTGCCGGGTGGTCGAACTCGACTGTGGACCGCAGACCCGGTTCCAGCCCACGGTCGCGATGCTCGAGGCGTTGCCGGAGCCGCCGGCGGGCCTGGTGGTGGCCAGCCCGGCCAATCCGACCGGCACCATGATAGATCCGGCCGAACTCGCCGCGCTGGCCCGCTGGTGCGAGGCCAAGGGCACCCTGTTGATCTCCGACGAGATCTACCACGGCATCACCTACGCGGGCGCGAGTACGCCGACCTCCTCGGCGTGGGAGTTCTCCCGCGAGTCGGTGGTGATCGGCTCGGTGTCGAAGTATTTCTCGATGACGGGGTGGCGGTTGGGCTGGATGCTGGCACCGGCCGATCTGCGGCCGGCGCTGCAGCGGTTGGCCTCGAACATGACGGTGTGCCCGCCTGCCATTTCCCAGTACGCGGCGGTGCACGCGTTCGGTGCGGAAGCCAAGGATGAACTGGACGGGCATGTGCGCCGGTACGCGCGGAACCGGGCCCTGTTGCTGGAGCGGCTGCCCGCGCTCGGCCTCACCGACCTGGCCCCGGCCGACGGCGCGTTCTACGCCTACGCCGAAATCGGTCACCTGACCAATGATGCGCGGGCCTGGTGCGCCGAAGTGCTGGCCGAAACCGGCGTCGCGCTGGCACCGGGTCTGGACTTCGACACCGTTAATGGCGACCGAACAGTACGTTTTTCCTTCGCCGGTGCCACCGACGACATTTCCGCAGCGCTGGACCGGTTGGGGCGGTTTCTCCGACCCTGAACTGGACAACTGTCAACAGTGATGTGCAACAACAACTTTGCCTAGTACGACCACATCCGAGCCGGGATGCGGTAAAACTCAGTTATCCCTGATTCCCAGCGTTTCCCCGATGACGATTGCGCACGGTTGAACTGATGATGACTGGCACGATGGCACGGTGACCACCGCGACAACTCCGAAAGGCGAGCGACGTCGCCAAGCTCTGGTGGCGGCGGCGGCTGAACTGTTGCTCGAGGGCGGCTTCGACGCCGTGCGACATCGTTCGGTGGCCTCGCGAGCCGATCTTCCGCTCGCGTCGACCACCTACTACTTCGAATCACTGGAAGACCTGATCGCGCGTGCCGTGGAGTTCAGCGGCGCGATCGAACTCGACGCGATGCGGCGCCGGGTCGGCGAGGTCAGCCATCGCAGGCGCGGCACCGAAGCCACCGTCGATCTCGTGCTCGACCTACTGGTGGGCCCCGACGACGGTGACCTCGACGCGCGCGGACAGCTGATCGCCCGCTACGAACGCTCCGTCGCCTCGGCCCGTCACCCCGAGTTACGCGAGGTCCAGCTACGACTACGTACGCAGCTGGAAGAACTGCTCGCCGATGTGCTGCGCCGCTCCGATCGAGTGGTGCGCCCCGAGCAGTTGCGCAGGTTGGTGGCCGTCGTCGACGGCGCCGTGGTGGCCGCGTTGATCGAGGGACACCCCGAACCGCGCCGCCCCGCCCGGGCCGGTCTGCTCGAGATGATCGACATCGTGGCCCCGCCCGTGGTGCCCAACATGATGCCCCAGCAGGCCGAACGGGTCCGGCAACTAGACTGAGCGCTCGTGAGCCTCGTCCCGAATGTCCTCGCCACCCGATACGCCAGCCCGGAGCTCGTCGCGCTCTGGTCGCCCGAGAACAAGATCGTGCTCGAGCGCAAACTGTGGCTCGAGGTGCTGCGCGCGCAGTCGCAGCTCGGGATCGACGTCCCCGCGGGGGTCGTCGAGGACTACGAGCGCGTCGTTGACCAGGTGGACCTGGCCTCGATCGCCGAGCGTGAGCGGGTCACCCGCCACGACGTGAAGGCGCGGATCGAGGAATTCAACGCCCTGGCCGGGCACGAACACGTGCACAAGGGCATGACAAGCCGCGACCTCACCGAAAACGTGGAGCAGTTGCAGATCCGGCTCTCCCTCGAGCACGTCTACGACCACGGTGTCGCCGTCGCGGCTCGGCTGGCCGAACGGGCCGCCGAGTACCAGACACTGGTGATGGCCGGTCGCTCGCACAATGTCGCCGCGCAGGCCACCACGCTGGGCAAGCGTTTCGCCTCCGCCGCCGACGAGGTGCTGGTCGCGCTCACCCGGGTGCGGGAACTGATCGACCGCTACCCGCTGCGCGGCATCAAGGGCCCGATGGGCACCGCCCAGGACATGCTCGACCTGCTCGACGGTGACGCGGGCAAGCTCGCCGCCCTCGAGCAGCAGGTGGCCACCCACCTCGGCTTCCGGAACGTGTTCACCAGCGTGGGTCAGGTGTACCCGCGGTCGCTGGATCACGACGTGCTCTCGGCGCTGGTGCAGCTGGGCGCCGGGCCGTCGTCGTTCGCGCACACCATCCGGCTGATGGCCGGCCACGAGCTGGTCACCGAGGGTTTCCAGCCCGGCCAGGTGGGTTCGTCGGCGATGCCGCACAAGATGAACACCCGCTCCTGTGAGCGCGTCAACGGCCTGCAGGTGGTGCTGCGCGGGTACGGCTCGATGGCCGCCGAACTGGCCGGTGCGCAGTGGAACGAGGGCGACGTGTTCTGCTCGGTGGTGCGCCGGGTGGCGCTGCCCGACGCGTTCTTCGCCATCGACGGGCAGACCGAGACCTTCCTGACCGTGCTCGCCGAATTCGGCGCCTACCCGGCGGTGGTGGCGCGCGAGCTCGACCGGTACCTGCCCTTCCTGGCCACCACCCGCATCCTGATGGCTGCGGTGCGCGCCGGAGTCGGGCGCGAGACGGCGCACGAGGTCATCAAGGAGCACGCGGTGGCGGTGGCGCTGGCCATGCGCGAGCAGGGCCGCGAACCCGACCTGCTCGACCGGCTCGCCGCCGACGCGCGGATGCCGCTGGACCGGGCCGGGCTCGACGCCGCCCTGGCCGACAAGTCGGCGTTCATCGGTGCGGCCGCGGACCAGGTGTCCGAGGTGATCGCGCAGGTGCAGAAGCTGGTGGAGGCCAACCCGGCGGCTGCGCGCTACACGCCGTCGCCGATTCTGTAGGCAGTCTCCGAACGGTTTGCGGCCCGCCTCGATTCTGGACTGACGGAGCGAAGGAGCGCAGCGACTGAGCGGAGGAGGGAAGAATCGAGGCCCGTCAGGGCCGCGAACCTGCGGCGCCGGCCGCAAGAGGACACTGTGAATCCGTACACGATCTTTGCCGACATCATCGCTGGGCAGGCTCCATCCTCGAAGGTTTTCGAGGACGATGATGTGCTCGCCTTCATGGATATTCGTCCTGTGACGCCAGGGCATGTGCTCGTGGTGCCCAAAGCTGCCGCGCCGAGCCTGGCCGATCTCGATCCCGCCCTGGGCGGCAAGCTCTTTCAGGTCGGGCAGCAGATCGCGGCGGCCTTGCGCAGCAGTGAGGTCGCCGCCGACGGGGTGAATTTCTTTCTCGCCGACGGGGTCACGGCCGGGCAGGAAGTGTTCCATGTGCACCTGCACGTGATTCCGCGCAGGCCCGGTGACGGCTTCGGCTTGCGGGCCCGGCCCACTTCACCGGCGCGCGCCGATCTCGACTATCTGGCCGGCTCCATTCGCGGCGCGCTCACCCGCTGACCTGCGGTTCGGACGAACCGGTCATTGCGTACCGGTAAGTTTGCTGAAGAAACGCTCGACACGTCGAATGTTCTCCATTCGCTCGCCCATGGGTTACCTTGGACTGTCATTGGCATGCGGTTATGGAGGGTGGGACGTGCGTCGTACAGGTGTTGCTGCTGCAGTGCTGGCTGTTGCCATCGCGTTGATCGGTCCGGCGGTCGTGCACCCCGCCTCCGCGTCGGCCGCCCAGATCGTCGGGTCCGCCGAGTTGAGCCCCACCCGCACGGCCATCACGGTCACCTCGCCCGCGATGGGCCGCAATGTCGACCTGCAGGTGCTCCACCCGGCGGGCGGCGGGCCGCGCGGCACCTACTACCTGCTCGACGGCCTCGATCCCGGCATCGGCCAGAGCACCTGGACCAACGCCACCGACGCCGAAGCCTTCTTCCGTGGCAAGCACGTGAACGTGGTGCTGCCGATGGGCGGCCAGGCCAGCTACTACACCGACTGGATCACCGACGACCCGCGTTTCGGCCGGTACAAGTGGGAAACCTTCCTCACCCGGGAACTGCCCGGCCTGATCGACAGCCGGTTCAACGGCAACGGTGTGAACGGCATCGGCGGGCTGTCGATGGGCGGCAACGCGGCCTACATCCTCGCCGCGCGCAATCCCGGCCTCTACCGGGCCGTGGCCGGCTACAGCGCCTGCCCCGACACCGCGATGGCCGCCTCGGCGATCATGTTCTCCATCGCCAACCGGGGCGGCAACCCGGTCAACATGTGGGGCGCGCCCGGCAGTCCCGAGTGGGCGGCGCACGATCCGGCGCTGATGGTGGAGGGTTTGCGCGGCAAGGCGCTGTACATGTCCACCGGAACCGGTATCCCCGGACCGCACGAGGCCGAACTCAAGCCGCAGCTGGCCGAGAACATTTTCCTCGGCGGCCCGATCGAACTCGGTGTCAACACCTGCATGGTGGCCTTCGACCAGCGCCTGCGTGCCGCGGGAATCGGCGCGAAGATCGACTACCACCCCGTCGGCACCCATTCCTGGTCCTACTGGCAGGACGCGCTGCACCACTCCTGGCCCGTGATCGGGCCCGCCTTGGGGGCCTGACCGAACCAGCGCACACGGCCCGGCTCGACGGCTCAACAGCCCGAGCCGGGCCGCGCTGCGTTGCCGCACTCCTGAGCCGGGCCGCATCGGCCGACCGCCCACCGCCGAGTTGGCGGGCCGGCCCGGGGTGCTGCGACTACGGTGGACGCATGGCTGGCGAGAATCAGACGGGGTCGGCGCCGATCGCGAAGAAGGTGCCCTTCGAACGGGTGCATCATGGCGACACGTTCGTCGACGAGTACGAGTGGCTGCGGGACAAGGACGATCCCGAGGTCATCGCCTACCTGGAGGCCGAGAACGCCTTCACCGAGGCGCGCACCGACCAGTTGCAACCGTTGCGGGACAAGATCTTCGACGAGATCAAGGCGCGCACCCAGGAGACCGATCTGTCGGTGCCGACGCGGCTGGGGGAGTACTGGTACTACTCGCGCAGCTTCGAGGGCAAGCAGTACGGCGTGCACTGCCGGTGCCCGATCGACGCGAAGGCCGAGGGCATCGACGCCTGGACTCCGCCGCAGCTCGAAGTGGGTACTGCGGGGTTGTCGGCGGGCCCGGAGGCGGTAGCGGAGCGTGACCACGCAGGGCCCTCGGCAACCTCGCAATTCGGCGCTGCGATCGACGGCGAGCAGGTGCTGCTGGACAGCAATGTGCTGGCCGAGGGGTTGGACTTCTTCGCACTCGGCGCGTTCTCGCTGAGCCACGACGGCAACCTGCTGGCCTATTCGGTCGACAGCACCGGCGACGAGCGCTACACCCTGCGGATCAAGGACCTGCGCACCGGTGAGCTGCTGCCCGACGAGGTGGCGGGCGTCGCGCCGGGGGCGACCTGGTCGCTGGACGGCACGCACATCTTCTATCAGACGGTCGACGAATCCTGGCGCCCCGACACCGTGTGGCGCCACCGCGTGGGCGCCGGTGCCGGCGACGACGTGCGGGTGTTCCACGAGCCCGACGAGCGCTACTGGGTGAGCGTCGGCGCGACCCGCTCCGAGAAGTACCTGATGATCTGGCTCGGCTCCAAGATCACCACCGAGGGCTGGGTGCTCGAATCCGACAACCCCGAGGGCGAGTTCCGGGTGCTGCTGCCGCGCCGTGAGGGTGTGGAGTACTCGGCCGAGCACGCGGTGATCGCCGGTGCGGACCGTTTCCTGATCCTGCACAACGACGTGCTCGACGGGGTGAAGGCGGAGAACTTCGTCCTCGCCGAGGCCCCGGCCGACGACCCGTCGAACATGACCACGTTGATCGGGCACCGTGAGGACGTGCGGCTAGAGGACATCGACGCCTTCGCCAACTACCTGGTGCTCAGCTACCGTCGCGACGCGCTGCCCCGCCTCGCGGTCTGGCCGCTCACCCCCGCCGGCTACGGCGAGCTGACCGAACTCGACTTCGGGCTCGAATTGTTCTCCGCCGGTGCCGGTTCGAGCCCCGAGTGGGAGCAGCCGACGTTGCGGGTGGGCGTGACCTCGTTCATCACCCCCATGCAGGTGTTCGACTACGTGCCCGCCACCGGCGAACTGCTGCTGCGCAAGGAGCAGCCGGTGCTGGGCGGCTACGACCCCGGCGAGTACGAGCAGCACCGGGATTGGGCCCTCGCCTCCGACGGCACCCGGATTCCGATCTCGCTGATCCAGCGTCGTGGTCTGCCGCCGGGCCCGAAGCCGATGCTGCTCTACGGGTACGGCTCCTACGAGGCCAGCATCGACCCGTCGTTCTCGGTGTCACGGTTGTCGCTGCTCGATCGCGGCATGGTGTTCGCGGTGGCGCACGTGCGCGGCGGTGGCGAGATGGGCCGGCTCTGGTACGAACACGGCAAGACCTTGCTGAAGAAGAACACCTTCACCGATTTCGTCTCCGTCGCGAGTCATCTCGTCGACGCGGGCACCACGGCCCCGGACCGGCTGATCGCCGACGGTGGCAGCGCGGGCGGGCTGCTGATGGGCGCGGTCGCCAACCTGGCGCCGGAACTGTTCGCCGGCATTCTCGCCAATGTGCCGTTCGTGGACCCGCTCACCTCCATCCTCGACCCGTCGCTGCCGCTGACGGTGATCGAATGGGACGAGTGGGGAAACCCGTTGGCCGACAAGGACGTATACGAGTACATGAAGTCGTACTCGCCGTACGAGAACGTCGAAGCCAAGGACTACCCGCCGATCCTGGCGATCACCAGCCTCAACGACACCCGGGTGCTCTACGTGGAGCCGGCAAAATGGGTCGCCAAGCTGCGCGCCACCAAGACCGGTGACAACGAGGTGCTGCTCAAGACCGAAATGAGCGCGGGGCACGGTGGCGTGAGCGGGCGCTACGAGAAGTGGAAGGAAGTCGCCTTCGAGTACGCCTGGGTCCTCGACCGGGTAGGACTCGCCGACGCCTGATCGGTGCCGGGGCCCGCACCCGGCGTGACCTGCCGGGACGCCGCGTGCCGGCCGTGGCCGGTCGCGGCGCAGCAGCAGCGCGGGCGCATCACCGACACCTTCCTCGAGGCGCAGGCGAAGTGCGATCGCGGTAGCGCACCGGTGGTGGTGCGGAGTCGGCCGGAATTCGTCGGGGCGTCATGTGCGCAGCACACTGGTGTCACCTCGGAGTGTCATCGTGAGGTGCATGAACGCTGAGTTGATCGTGTCGGTGTCGGGGATCCGGGATACCACGCGCGACGCGGCGATCGAGTTCGCCGCGGCGATGGATGACCGGGATGTGCGGCTGTCGCTGCTGGTCGCGCCCAGGCTGAAGGGCAAGTACCGGTTGGTCGAGGATCCGGCGACGCAGTCGTGGCTGCGCGGGCGGCGGCTCGCGGGTGACGCGATCGTGCTGCACGGCTACGACCAGGCGGCCACCAAGACCCGGCGCGCCGAGTTCGCCACCCTGCCCAGGCACGAGGCGACCCTGCGGCTCAAGGCCGCCGACCGGGTGATGGAGCAGGTGGAACTGCGCACCCGGCTGTTCGCCGCGCCGCGCTGGGACGCCTCGTCGGGCGCGCTGGCCGCGCTGCCCGAGGTGGGTTTCCGGCTCGCGCTGGGCCTCACCACGATGCTGGACCTGGAACGCGATATTGCGCAGCGCGCCCGCGTGTACGGCATCGGGGAGGGGTTCCGCGCCGAACCGTGGTGGTGCCGGGCGCTGGTGATGGGCGCCGCACGTACGGCCCGTCGCGGTGGGGTGTTGCGGCTGGCGATCTCGGGCGCGCAATTGCAGCGTCCGGGACCACGTCAGGCGATGCTCGACGCGGTCGACCTGGCGCTCTATCACGGTGCGCGCAGCGACGTGTACCGCTGGGAGCCGTTCTCCGCGGCCAAGGCTGCCTGACGGGTCACCGCCGCGCGCGCGTCGGCGATCGAGCGCGCGGCGGTGGTCAGAACTGCACGGGATCCTCGGGCTGCGCTGGTCCTCGGGCTGCGCTGGGTGCTCGAGCTGCACGGGGTCCTCGAGCTGCGCTGGGTGCTCGAACTTCGGGCCGATCTTCAGAACTGCGCTTGGTCTTCGGGTTCGATGACGCGGAACTCGGTGCCCGCCGGGGCCATCTCGGTGAGCCTGCCGAAGTAGATGCCCTGGGCGGAGGGGTCGACGATGCCGAAATGGATGGGGATCGCGGTGCGTGGATTGACCGCGCGCAAGTAGTCGACGGTGTCCCAGATCCGCATCCACGGAGCCACCGCCGGAATGGCGAGCACCCCCACGGGGACCGGCGGGACCCACAGCGAGTCGCCGGGGTGGACCAGCTGGGCCGGGTCGGTGGCGGTGCCCAGCTGGAAGACCGTGTTGTCGATCACCGGGATCTCGGGGTGGATCACCGCGTGCCGCCCGCCGCCGCCGGTGATCTGCAAGTCCCCGATGTCGAGCACCTGACCGGCCGAAACCGGCTCCCAGCCCTCGCTGCGCTGCTGGGCGGTCTGCGGGTCCGACAGCAGGCGGGCGCCGGGATTGGCCTCGATCAGCTCTTCGATCCGGTTCGGGTCGATGTGGTCGGGGTGCTGGTGGGTCACCGCGATCGCGTCCAGGCCGGTGATGCCTTCGAAACCGTGCGCGAAGGTCCCCGGATCGAACAGGACTTTCGCGCCGTTCAGTTCCACCAGGATGCAGGAATGGCCGAAGTGGGCGATACGCATACGCTCGATGCTAGGCCGCGAACACCCCGGAACGCGGGCACGACGGCCGGGTCAACTAGGATTTCTGCTGTAACCCCCACACCACCTGAGGAGCAACGCGTGGCACGAGTCGTGGTCGAGGTCATGCCGAAGACCGAGATCCTGGACCCCCAGGGGCAGGCCGTCGTCGGCGCGCTCCCGCGTCTGGGATTCGCCGGAATCTCGGATGTGCGGCAGGGCAAGCGATTCGAGCTCGAGGTGGACGAATCGGTCTCCGACGCCCAGCTCGAGCAGATCGCCGAGGCGCTGCTGGCCAATACGGTGATCGAGGACTGGAAGGTCGTTCGAGTCTCGTGAGTGCACGTATCGGCGTTATTACTTTTCCGGGCACGCTCGACGACGTCGACGCGGCGCGGGCGGTGCGGCTGGCCGGTGCCGAGGCCGTGAGCCTGTGGCACGCCGATGCCGACATCAAGGGTGTCGACGCGGTGATCGTGCCCGGCGGCTTCTCCTACGGTGACTACCTGCGCTGCGGCGCCATCGCCCGCTTCGCGCCGGTGATGGGCGAGGTCGTGCGCGCCGCCGGTCAGGGTCTGCCGGTGCTCGGTATCTGCAACGGCTTCCAGGTGCTGTGTGAGGCCGGGCTGCTGCCGGGCGCGCTCACCCGCAACGACGGGCTGCACTTCATCTGCCGCGACGAGTGGCTCACGGTGGCGGCCACCGATACCGCGTGGACCTCCCGCTACGAGTCCGGTGCGCAGATCCTGGTGCCGCTGAAGTCGGGCGAGGGCCGCTTCCAGGCGTCGACCCGGGTGCTCGACGAGCTCGAGGGCGAGGGCCGGGTGGTGTTCCGCTACGCGGGGGACAACCCGAACGGTTCGCAGCGCGGGATCGCCGGCATCTCCTCGGCCAACGGCCGGGTCGTCGGCCTGATGCCGCACCCCGAGCACGCCACCGAAGCCCTGACCGGACCCAGCGACGACGGTCTCGGCATGTTCTTCTCCGTGATCGACAGCTTCGTGAAGGCCTGAGTCAGCTCAGTCGGTCGATGATGTCGAAATCGACGCCATTGGCCTCGGCCAGGAACGCCGGGCCGACGGCCTGATTGCCGAGGAAGCCACGGCGGGTCACCGGGCCGTCGACGGTGACGCCCGTGGCCAGGTTCGTGGTGAGCGTCGCCACGTCCAGGGTGCCGACGGTGTCGGCCAGGGCGCCGAGCAGGTGTATCGCCTCGTAGGTGGCATTGCCGAAGGTGGTGAGCGCGGGGGCGAACCGCCCCTGGTGCGCCCGGTAGCGGCCGCGCCGGTCGCGACCATCCGGTGTGCTGTCGTCGATGAAGAAGCTCGACGCCACATACAGATTCTTGTTGGCCGACAGCCCCGCGCTGAGCAGGATGTTCTCGTCCACCGCCGGACTCAGGCGCGGCAGCAGGTCGGGGAGCCCGGCGGCGCTGAACTGCCGGTTGAAGCGCGCGGTGTCGGCACCGATCATCAGGATCAGGACCGCGTCGGCGAACAACAGGGCCGGATCGTCGAGGAAGTCCCCGAAGTCGGTGGTGCCCAGCGGGACATAGCGTTCGACCACGATGTCGGCGGGGGAGCCGAGGCTGCGGCGCAGGGCGTCGGTGGTGTGTCGCGGCCAGATGTAGTCGTTGCCGATCACGGCCCAGCGGCGGACGCCGAGTTCGCGGGCCATCCACGCGGCGGCGGGCACGGTCTGTCTGCCGGGATGCTCACCGACCATCAGCACCCCGGGGCGTTCGTCGGTCAGGCCCTCGTGGTCGGTGGCGTAGAGGTAGGGCACCCGGCCGCCGACGGCGCGCGCGACCGCCCGGCGTACGGGGGTGGTGTGCCAGCCGGTGATCGCGCCGATCATGCCCGTGGCCATCAGCGCTTCGACTTCGGTGGCCACCTCGTGCGGCGGGCGTCCGCCGTCGATGGTCGTCACCCGGATCTCGCGGCCGAGAATCCCCGCGCCGCTGTTGATTTCGTCGACCGCGAGGGACGTCGCGGCGGTGCACGAGGGGGCGAGGATGCCACAGGGGCCCTGAGTGGGCACGATCGAGACGATGTCGATCGTCTCGGCCCGGCACTCGTCGAACGTGGGCATTCTGTACTCTATCGCCTAGTGCGAGCAGGGATGTTCGAATAGTTTATCGGCAGGTGGGAATGGGATCGGTGTCCATCATAAGTGGCTGTTCCACACTGCACGGCGCCCTGCGCGCGGCAGAACGCAATTGGGTGTGCCTGCTCGGCGCCGCTCTCTCGGCCGACAATCTCACCGACGACCACTGGGCCATCCTGTCCCAGTTGTCCACCGAAGACGGCATCACCATGTCGGAACTGGCCGCCCAGGCGCGGCTGGCGCCCTCCTCGGCCACGCGCCACGCCGACCACCTCGCCGAGCGCGGGCTGATCTTCCGGGTCGCGGCCACCGACGACCGCAGGCGGATCCTGATCGGACTCAGCAGTCTGGGCGCCAAACTGGTGGACCGGATTCGCAGGCAGGAACAGCTCGCCGAGGAAGAACTGCGGGCCGCGCTGGGCATTCGGCGTTACAACGATCTCGTCGCGTCGCTGGCTGTGATCGCCGACCGGTGATACCCCGGAGCCGGCGGCGTCGATGCCCCTAGGATCGCGGGTATGCCGGTTTCTCTGACAGCGGCCACGGCCAGTGGATTGTGCTCTTTCATCGATGCCTCGCCCTCACCGTTTCATGTGTGCGCGACGGTGGCCGCCGAACTGGACGCCAACGGCTTCACCCCGTTGACCGAGGCTCAGTCCTGGGATGACGCGGGTGGCAAACACTATGTGGTGCGCGGCGGTTCGCTGATCGCCTGGGCCGACTACGACGCGGTGCCGGCCGCGCCGTTCCGGGTGGTCGGCGCGCACACCGACAGCCCGAACCTGCGGGTGAAACAACACCCCGACCTGGCGATGGCCGGCTGGCAGCTGGTGGGCCTCGAGCCCTACGGCGGGGCCTGGCTGAACTCGTGGCTCGACCGCGAGCTGGGGCTCTCGGGGCGGCTCAGCGTGCGCGAGGGCGCGCGGATGCGTGATGTGCTCGTGCGGATCGACGAACCGATCCTGCGGGTGCCACAGTTGGCGATCCACCTGTCCGAGGACCGGCGCGGCGTCACCCTCGACCCGCAACGGCACGTCAATGCGATCTGGGGCATCGGGGAGAGCCCGGCGTCGTTCCTGGACTTCGTCGCCGAGCGCGCCGGAGTCGACGGCGCCGACGTGCTCGGCTGGGAACTGATGACCCACGACCTCGCGGCGAGCACCATCGTCGGCCGCGATCTCGACCTGGTGAGCGCGCCGCGCCTCGACAACCAGGGCACTTGCTACGCGGGATTGCAGGGTTTCCTGGCCGCCGCCGACGATCCGAGCGCAGCGACGGCGGTGCTGGTGATGTTCGATCACGAGGAGGTCGGCAGCCAGTCCGATCGCGGTGCGCAGTCGGATCTGCTGCCCACCGTGCTCGAGCGCATCGTGCTCGCCCGCGGCGGTGGCCGCGCGGACTACCTTGCCGCGCTCGCCGGTTCGGTGGTGGCTTCCGGTGACATGGCGCACGCCACGCACCCGAACTACGCCGACCGGCACGAGCCCGCCCACCGGATCGAGGTCGGCGGTGGGCCCGTGCTCAAGGTGAACCAGAATCTGCGTTACGCCACCGACGCGGCGGGTGCGGGCGCGTTCGCCCTGGCCTGCGCGCAGGCACAGGTCCCGCTGCAACGCTATGTGCACCGCGCCGATCTGCCGTGTGGTTCCACCATCGGCCCGATGACGGCGGCGCGCACCGGAATGTCGACGGTCGACGTGGGCGCGCCCCAGCTGGCCATGCACTCGTGCCGGGAAATGATGGGCGCCGCCGACATCCCCGCCTACGCCTCGGCGCTGGCCGCCTTCTTGACCCCGGAAGCACTCGACTGACCTGAGCTGTTGTGCGCGGGGCGGTAGGTGATCACCGCGTACACGATCACCGCGAACGTGCCCCACACGTAGCTGCTGCCCAGGATCTGCTGCCACCACGCCCAGTCCAGTTCCTTGTCCTCGGAATGCGGCAGCAGCCACTGCGGGCCGATGAGGAAGGCCAGCGTGAACAGCGCCACCACAGCGGTGAATCCCCGTGAGCGGCCGCGCACGACCAGGTCGACGGCCACCACCGTCGCCGGCACCACCCACACCCAGTGATGCGACCACGACACCGGCGAAACGAGCAGGATCGCGGCCGCGTTCACCAGCAACGCCGACACCTGGTGGCCCGCGTTGATGAGCCGGTACATCCACACCGCGGCCAGCGCGACGGTGAGCGCCGACAGCGCGATCCAGAGCCCACTCGCCAGCGTTTCGTCCATGCCGAGGCGGTACAGCGTGCCCTTGATCGACTGGTTGCCCGCGAAGTACGGCGTGCCGATGCGGCCGGTGTCGATGATGGTGGTGAACCAGTATTCGACCGAGTCGCGCGGGAACAGCAGGAAACCGACGCCCACCGCGCCCGCGGCCGACACCACCATGGTGGCGGCGGCCTTCCAGTCCCGGCGCAGCAGGAAGTACAGCAGGTAACCGGCGGGGATCAGCTTGATCGAGACGGCGATGCCGATCAGCATGCCGCGCGGCCACCACGGCTTGCGCACCAGGACGTCGAGCACGATCGCGGCCATCAGGATCAGGTTGATCTGGCCGAAATTGAGGGTCTGGCGCACCGGTTCGTAGAACTGCGCCAGGCCGAGTCCGGCGACAACCAGGCTCAGCACGCCGAGCCGGTCCAGCGACGGGCGCACCCGGACCAGCACCAGCCACAACACGATGCCCAGGCTCAGCAGTGAGGTGGCCAGCACCACGACCTCGGCCAGCCCCAGCGGCATCAACGCCAGTGGTACGAAGAACGCGGCGGCCAGCGGCGGGTAGGTGAAGGGCAGGCCGAGGCCCATGACCGGTGGCATCGGCCCGTACAGGTCGCCGCCGTCGAGCCACACCTGCGCACCGTTGCGGTACACCTGCAGATCGATGTAGCCGTCCCACCAGTTCGCCACGAGCGACACCGCCGACGACAGCAACAGGACCCCGACCGCCGCCGCCAGCCAGCGCAGCCGGTGCCGGTCCAGCGCACGGGGTTCCGAGGCCACCGCGGGCTCGGCGGTGGTCGAGTTCGGCTGCGCGTCGCGCGCGGTGGCAGCGGACTCGGCCTGCTCGGCGACCCCCGGTCTTTCGTTCACGGCGTCAGACTATCCGGTGCCGACCCGGCCGGAGCACGGGTGTGTTCGGGCCAGCATTAGACTCATGAGCTGAAGTTCCTCCCCGGCCGAAAGGACCCTGGTCTCCCGTGACACTGCAGGTCGACACTGTCGGCACCGCCGCAGCCACCCCGGATGCTCCGCAGCCGTACAAGGAACTCGGTCTCAAAGACGACGAGTACGCCCGCATCAAGGAAATCCTGGGCCGTCGGCCCACCGATGCCGAGCTGGCCATGTACTCGGTGATGTGGAGCGAACACTGCTCCTACAAGTCCTCGAAGGTGCACCTTCGCTACTTCGGTGAAACCACCACCGACGAGATGAAGGCATCCATGCTGGCAGGCATCGGCGAGAACGCCGGTGTGGTCGACATCGGTGACGGCTGGGCCGTCACGTTCAAGGTCGAAAGCCACAATCACCCGTCCTACGTCGAGCCCTATCAGGGCGCGGCCACCGGCGTCGGCGGCATCGTGCGCGACATCATGGCGATGGGCGCGCGCCCGATCGCGGTGATGGACCAGCTGCGCTTCGGCGCGGCCGACGCTCCCGACACCCGTCGCGTGGTCGACGGTGTGGTGCGTGGTGTCGGCGGCTACGGCAACTCCCTCGGACTGCCCAATGTCGGTGGCGAGACCGTGTTCGACGCCTCCTACCAGGGCAACCCGCTGGTGAACGCGCTGTGCGCGGGCGCCATGCGCGTGGAGGACCTGCACCTGGCCTTCGCCTCCGGTGCCGGCAACAAGATCATCCTGTTCGGCGCGCGCACCGGCCTCGACGGCATCGGCGGCGTGTCCGTGCTCGCCTCGGACTCCTTCTCCGGTGACGAGTCGGGCTCCGGGCGCAAGAAGCTGCCCGCCGTGCAGGTCGGTGACCCGTTCACCGAGAAGGTGCTCATCGAGTGCTGCCTGGACCTGTACAAGGCGGGGCTGGTCGTCGGCATCCAGGACCTCGGCGGCGCCGGGCTCTCCTGCGCCACCTCCGAACTCGCCGCGGCCGGCGACGGCGGTATGCACATCGACCTGACCAGGGTCCCGCTGCGCGCCGAGCACATGACCCCCGCCGAGATCCTGTCGAGCGAGTCGCAGGAACGCATGTGCGCGGTGGTCACCCCCGAGAACGTGGACGCGTTCATGGCGGTGTGCAAGAAGTGGGACGTGCTGGCCACCGACATCGGTGAGGTCACCGACGGTGATCACCTCGTCATCACCTGGCACGGCGAGACCGTCGTGGATGTGCCGCCGCGCACCGTCGCCCACGAGGGCCCGGTGTACGAGCGCCCGGTGCGGCGTCCCGATGATCAGGACGCGCTGATCGCCGACACCACCGCGAACCTGGTCCGGCCGAAGACGGCCGACGAACTGCGCCAGACGCTGCTGACGATGCTGGCCAGCCCGCAGCTGTGCAGCCGCAAGTGGATCACCGAGCAGTACGACCGCTACGTGCGCGGCAACACCGTGCTCGCCGAACACGCCGACGCCGGTGTCGTGCGCATCGACGAGTCCTCGGGTCGCGGTATCGCGCTGGCCACCGATGCCTCGGGCCGCTACACCAAGCTCGACCCGTACACCGGCGCGCAGCTGGCCCTGTCCGAGGCCTACCGCAACGTGGCCACCACCGGCGCCACCCCGAAGGCCGTCACCAACTGCCTGAACTTCGGTTCGCCGGAGGACCCGGGCGTGATGTGGCAGTTCCAGCAGGCCGTGCGTGGTCTCGCGGATGGCTGTGCGGCGCTCGGCATTCCGGTGACCGGCGGCAACGTGAGCTTCTACAACCAGACCGGCAAGGACGCCATCCTGCCCACCCCGGTGGTCGGTGTGCTCGGCGTGCTCGACGACGTGCACCGCCGCATCCCCACCGGCCTGGGGCTCGAGCCGGGCGAATCGCTGATCCTGCTCGGCGAGACCCGCGACGAACTCGACGGGTCGATCTGGTCGCAGGTGGCCCATGATCACCTCGGTGGCGTGCCGCCGCAGGTCGATTTCGCCCGCGAGAAGCTGCTCTCGGAAGTGCTCACCTCCGGTTCGCGCGACGGCATGATCTCCGCGGCGCACGACCTTTCCGAGGGTGGCCTGGCACAGACCGTCGTCGAGGCCGCGCTGGCCGGTGAGACCGGTTGCCGCATCGTGCTCCCCGAGGGCTCCGATCCGTTCGTGCAGCTGTTCTCCGAGTCGGCCGGCCGGGTGCTCGTCGCGGTGCCGCGTTCGGAGGAGACCCGCTTCACCAAGATGTGCGACGCGCGGCAGCTGCCGTGGGTGCGTATCGGCGTGGTGGATCAGGGTTCGGATTCGGTGGAGGTGCAGGGCCAGTTCTCGGTGACGCTCGACGAGCTGCGCGAGACGTTCGAGGCCACATTGCCCGAGCTGTTCGGAGCACACGTCGCCTGATCGGTCGGCGGTAGCGGAACCACGTAGGGCGTCCGATCGGGCGTAATGTTGCAGCCTGATCGGTCAGCGGCCGGCGGCGGTAGCGGAGCGTGACCACGTGGGCCGTCCGAGCGGGCGTAATGACGCAGCCTGATCGCTGAGGAGCCGAGCTTTTGACCATTGAGGACACGAGCTCGGCTCCCGCCGGCGCGACGGCGTTACCCCGCGAGCACCTGCTCGTGCGCGGAATCCACCTGGTGGAGCGGTTCTTCCATCCGAACTACACCGGGCTGCTCGTGGCCACGATGCTGTTCGGGCTCTCGCTGACACCCTCGCTGCTGCCACGCGACTGGTTCTTCCAGGGGCTGATCAGCGGCATCAACGCCACCATCGGCTACGGCCTCGGTAGTGGGCTGGCCTGGGCGTGGCGGCGATGGGTGGTTGCGCGCGTGACGCTGCCCGAGCCGGTCGCGGCGCTGTGGGCGAAACGTCCGCACTCGACGATGCTCGTGGTCAAGGGCGCGATCGTGCTGGTCTGCCTGGTGTTCGCGGTGCTGATGTCGATCCAGTCGGCGCGCTGGCAGCGCGAGATCACCGATCTGATGGAAATGGCACCGATCTCGTACTCGGGTTACCCGCGCACGGTGCTGCTCGGCGCCGCGGTCGTCGGGTTGCTGATCTGGCTGGCGCGCGGGGTCCGCAGGCTGGTGCGCGCGGTGTCGCGTGGTCTCAACCAGTGGGTTCGCGTGCCCACCTCGGTCGCGCGCCCGCTGGGGGTGGTGGTCGTGGTGGTCGGGTCGGTGCTGCTGTTCAACGGCGTGCTGGCCAAAGGCTTTTTCACCGTGGCGAATTCGGCGTTCAGCGCCCGCAACAGTCACACCTCCCCGCACGCGGTTCAACCCGTGCTGCCCGAACGCTCCGGCAGCCCCGATTCGCTGGTGGCGTGGGACACCCTCGGCGCGGAAGGCCGGTGGTTCGTGTCCAACGCGCCGACCGCGCTCGCCATCGGCCAGGTGACGGGGAAGCCGGCCCGCGAGCCGGTGCGGGTGTACGCCGGGCTGGAGTCGGCCGACGGGTTCGAGGCCCAAACCGACCTGGCCGTCGCCGAACTCGAACGGACCGAGGCTTTCGACCGCGAGGTGCTCGTGGTGATCAGTACCACCGGCACCGGCTGGGTCGACTCCATCAGCGCCCAGTCCATCGAGTTGATGTTCGGCGGTGACAGCGCGCTGGTGGCGACCCAGTACTCCTACCTGCCCAGCCCGCTGTCGTTCCTGTCCGACCGGGAGAAGTCGATGAGCATGGGCCGCATGCTGTTCGACAAGGTGTACGAACGCTGGTCGCGGTTGCCCGAGGACACCAGGCCCAAGCTGCTGGTCTATGGCGAGAGTCTCGGTTCGCAAGGTTCGGAGGGCGCGTTCTCCGGGTTGGCCGACATCCGTAACCGCACCGACGGGGTGCTGTGGGTGGGTCCGCCCAATTCCAACCGGCTCTGGTCGGAATTCGTCGCCCGCCGCGACCCCGGCACCGCCGAGATCACCCCGATCTTCGCCGACGGACTCTCGGTGCGCTTCGCCGCCGACGCCGATCAGCTCGCCCGGCCCTCGACCAGATGGACCGATCCGCGCATCGTCTACCTGCAGCACGCCTCGGACCCGGTGGTGTGGTGGTCACCGGATCTGCTGTTCACCAAGCCCGACTGGCTCACCGAGCAGCGCGGACCCGATGTGTCACCGGCCATGTCGTGGTATCCGATCGTCACGTTCTGGCAGGTCGCCGCGGATCTGCCGCGCGCCCAGACGGTTTCGGACGGGCATGGGCACAACTACGGCAATCTGGTGCCCGACGCGTGGGCCGCGGTGGCCCGGCCACCGGACTACACCCCGGAACTGGCCGAACGGATCCGGCTGTTCCTGGACGAGGCGATGACCACCGAACATCAGCTGAAGTGAACGGGCCGGGGTAGCGCCGGACCCCTCGACCGAGGCTGCCCCGGCACGATCACGACACCGAACGGAACGGATTGTGTTCGGCGATCAGCTGTTCGAGTCGGGCCTCGTCGATCCGGCTGATCACCGACTGGGTTTCCTGCTGGTCGCGCACCACCTTGGCGAGGGTGAAGCAACTGGTCACCAGGAACAGGCCCGACATCGCCAGAAAGGCGCGCTGCCAGCCATCCAGTGGCAGGAAGGCGATGCCGGCGCCGGTGCCGAAAAGGCTGACGCCGAACGCGATCGCGGCCTGGGCCATGTAGGCCGAGGTGTTCTTCGGCTTGGCATTGGGTGTGCTCATGGGAATCAGTGTGCGGGCCCTCGGCCCGGTCGGCGCCGGTAGAACTACTCGAGTTCGGTACGTAGTTTGTCGCCGGGCGGCCGGAGAAATGTCGGACCCGGCGGCCATACTGGGACGATGTCCGGTGGCGCTTCGACGGTGGCGACGCTGCGTACGCGCGGCGCCGTGATCGTGCGCCGCGTCGAGGACATCATCGATCTGAACTATGCCGGACTGGTGTTGGCGACGCTGTTCTTCGCGCTGTCGGTGACCCCGTCGCTGGTACCGCGCGACTGGCTGTTCCAGGGCCTGATCAGTGGTATCAATGCCGCGATCGGGTACGGGCTCGGGTGTGTGCTCGAGTGGGTGTTCCGGCAGTGGGTGCGTGCGCGCATCCCGATTCCCAGCCCGTCGGATCGCCTGCGGTACGCGCTGAAGGCGGCCGCGCTGATCGTGTGCGCGCTCGTGGCGGCGGTGATGCTGGTGCAATCGGCGCGGTGGCAACGGGAGATCACCTCGCTGATGGGGATGGCTGGCACCACCACACCCGCGTACCTGCGCACCGGGCTGCTCAGCCTGGCTGTCGGAGTGGCGGTGGTGGCCGCCTACCGGACGATCCGTGTGCTGGTGCTGGTGCTGGCTCGGCAGCTGAACCGCTGGGTGCGGGTGCCGCGTGAGCTCGCGCCCGCGGCCGGAGCGCTCGTGTTGGTGGTGCTGGTGGTGACGATCTTCAACGGTGTGGCCTCGCGGGCCGTCTTCGCCGTCGCCAACTCGGCGTTCAGTGTGCGCAACGATCGCAGCACCGAACACGCGGCGCAGCCGATCGCCCCGGAACGTTCGGGCAGCCCCGGATCGCTCGCACCGTGGCAGACCCTGGGATTCGAAGGGCGCTGGTTCGTCGCCAACGGACCCGATGCCGACACCATCGCCGCGGTGACCGGAAAGCCCGCGCGCGAACCGATTCGGGCATACGTGGGCCTGGAGTCGGTGCGTGGTGAGCAGAGCGCGGCCAGGCTGGCCGTCGCCGAGCTGGAACGCACCAAAGCCTTCGAACGCTCGGTGATCGTGGTGGTGACGACCACAGGTACCGGGTGGGTCAACGGGATGGCCGCGAGTTCCCTCGAGTACCTCTACGCGGGCGACACGGCGACCGTGGCCACCCAGTACTCCTATCTGCCCAGCGTGCTGTCGTTCCTGTCCGACCGGGAGAAGGCGGCCGCGGCGAGCCGCGACCTTTTCGACGCGGTCTACCGGCGGTGGTTGCTCGAACCGGTGGAGCAGCGGCCGAAACTGTTCGTCTACGGGGAGAGCCTGGGCTCGCAGGGATCCGAGGAAGCCTTCGGCGGGCTCGCCGAATTACGGGAGAAGGTCGACGGGGCGCTGTGGGTGGGCCCGCCCAACTCCAACCGGCTGTGGCGCCAGTTCGTCGACCGGCGCGACCCCGGTTCACCCGAGGTGGCTCCGGTGTACGCCGACGGTCTCGTCGTCCGATTCGCCGACGACGCCACCGATCTGGGCCCAGCGGAGAACTGGCGCGCGCCCCGCATCGCCTACTTGCAGCACCCGTCCGACCCCATCGTGTGGTGGTCGGCGGACCTGATCCACACCCGCCCCGACTGGTTGCGCGAACCTCGCGGCGACGACGTGTCCACCCAGATGCGCTGGGCGCCGTTCGTGACGTTCTGGCAGGTCACCGCCGACTTGACCAATGCGCAGGGAGTGACCGACGGGCACGGGCACCGGTACGGGAGTTTGGTGCTCGACGGGTGGTTGGCGGTGGCGGCGCCGCCCGGGGTCAGTGGTGAGGTGGTCGAAAAGGTACGCGCCGCAGTGGAAGCCGCCGAGGAGCACGAGCGGGAGGTGAAGTGACGATCCGCGCCGTGCCGGCCCTGGTGCTCGCGCCGCTGTGGAGCAACCGGGTGCTGCCCGCACTCGATCTCCCGCTTCGCGGGCGCACCGTCGCGAACGCGCTCTTCGCCACCGCCTACACCGTGGCCTTCCGCGGACGCCCGAATTGGTTCTCCGCCAAGGGCCTTCGCTGGGGGATCGGCAGCTCCGCGCTTGTCCTGGCCGGTTACGCAGCCGTCCTGGCCATCCCGCCACTGCGCCGCCTGGCCGCCGGAGTCGAGGCCCGGGCCCCGGAAACCACGACAACCGAATGGATCGCCGTGCACATCCCGCTCGGCACGGTCCTGGCCGAGGAGACAATCTTCCGCGCCACCCTCGACCCCCTCCTCGCAGGCACTCCCGCCGCCCTACTCGGCCCCCTCGACTTCGGCCTCTGGCATCTGCACCCCGCCCGCTCCGCGGGCGACCCCGTCCCCGCGACCCTCGCCGCCACCACCCTCGCCGGCCTGCTCTTCACCTACCTGCGCCACCGCTCCACCAGCACCACCGCCCCCGCCCTGCTCCACCTCACGATCAACACCGGCGCCGCGCTGCTGCCCCGACTCGCCATTCTGATCGAAGCCAAGTCGTCTCGTTGCTGCTGCTCAGGGTGCGGGGAGAGTGTGGATGGTGGGTGACCACGATCGGCGAATCGCGACAGAGCAGGAATTGGCCAACTGTGATGCGCGCTGAAAGGTCACACCCAGCACAGCTCCGATATCACGGACCGGAACACCGTCGGCGGCCAGTTTCCGCGCCGTCGCGGTCGCGATCTTCATGGCGTGGGCTTCCTGCTGGGCGGCCGCGGCGCGCTTGCGACACCGCTCGCGCAGCGGCTGTGACATCGGTGCTGCCAACCTTGGCGGTGATGGCGAGTTCATGGCCCCTCCGTTTCCCAGATGAGGTATTCGGCGTCGGGGGTGGGGGTGCCGTCCCACGGATGCTGTTGGAAGTTGCTGTCGTGCAACGCGGTGCGGCCCGGTAGGTGCTCGCAAACGCAGGTGATCGACAGGGTGGCGGTGGTGGCGCCGAGTTCGTCGGTTTTGAGGTTGTGGGCAAGGTCGGTGGCGGCCGGGAGGAGGTCGGCCATTGTCGCCGCGCCTGGCAGGCAGAGTTCGAGCGATAGGTCAACCAGGCCGGGATGCTCGGTTGATGGGGCTGATTTGCCGCCGGCCACGCGAACCTCCGGTGGGAGCTGTGTGCGCCCCACGAATTTCGAGAGGTCGGAACCGGCGATCGTTTGTGGCCCTGTCGGCATGTCGCCTCGGCATGCCAGAACGGCGTACGGAGGTTCGAGCGGGGCGGTGTCGTCGGGGGTTTGGCAGGCGGCGATCAGGGCCGCGGCAGGGACCGAGATCAAGGCTCTCGCAAGTCTCATCGGGAAGGACGCTAGCGCGTATTCGACGGTGGAGTCGGGCAGTTGGCGGGTGCTGGGCCGAAATGTCAGTGGTCCTCGGTAGCTTCTCGGGTATGGCTGGACGGAATGTGGTTGATCCCGCGCAGGTGCGGGCGGCTGTGCTGGGTGTCCGGGACTGGTTGCAGGATCCGGTGTTGCCGGTGCCGGGGCGGGCGGAGTTGGGTGCGGCGGTGCGGGGGACGGCTCGGGCGTTGGCGGGGAGTGCGCCGGGGCATTCGGTGGAGGTGCGGGTGCCGCCATTCGTGGCGGTGCAGTGCATCGAGGGGCCGCGGCACACGCGGGGGAATCCGCCGAACGTGGTGGAGACCGACGCGCGCACGTGGTTGTTGCTGGCCACCGGGCTGCTGGATTTCGCGGCGGCGGTGGAGTCGGGGGTGGTGTCCGCGTCGGGGACCAGGGCCGGTGAGATCGCCGCGTGGCTGCCGATCGTGGTGTTGCCGCGGCCCGACTGAACGCTCAGGCCGCGGAGTTCTGGCGGTGCATGCCGCGGTAGTCGTAGTAGCGGGTGATGAGGGTGCCGGCGACGACGGCGATCACGATGCCGAGCAACGCCATCCAGATGCCACGATCCAGGCCAGCCGAATAGTTCGAGTCGAAGTACAGGATCGAGCGCACCCCGAGGAACACCTGGTGCATGGGTTCGAATTCGGCGAGCCAGGTGAGGTAGGTGGGGGTCGCTTCGATGGGTACGGTGCCGCCGGAAGACGGCAGACCGAGAATGACGAACAGGACCAGGTTCACCAGCAGACCCGCGCTCCCCAGTGCAGCCAGTGTCATCAGACCGGTCCAGCCGACCGCGATCATGGCCAGCACCGAATACAGGAACAGAGCCAGCGGATTGTCGATCGGCATGCCGATGAGCTCGGCCGACAGCAGGAACACCAACGACACCACCACCGCGACCACCGCCGACACACCCCATTTGATGAGCAGGGTGTGGAACCGGGAGATCGACGAGGTGGGGTAGTGCACGAACCAGGGCCCGTACTCGGTGGGCACGAAACCGAACTGGGCATCGATCATCGTGTGGATCACCATCGCGCCGACCATGCCGGCCAGCAGCAGGAGCAGGGCGTAGAAGAAGGCCGTGAGCCCTTGGCCGGTGCCCGGCGGCAACGGCCGGTACTCCTGATCGACCACCTCGATCGGGTCCTGCAGGCTGAGCATCGCCGCCCCGGAGATCTCCGGAGCCGGTGCGCCCTCGGGGGTCTCGGCGAGAGTGG
The DNA here is from genome assembly GCF_042650145.1 of Nocardia halotolerans. Taxonomy (NCBI): domain Bacteria; kingdom Bacillati; phylum Actinomycetota; class Actinomycetes; order Mycobacteriales; family Nocardiaceae; genus Nocardia; species Nocardia halotolerans. The sequence goes on from NZ_JBHSDL010000030.1 coordinate 149,407, forward strand.
CGCGCACCTGATCGACCAGTTGGGCGCCGACCTGCCTGTCGACCTCGTCGAGGGCCTGGTCGCCGATCCGGCGCACGATCGCGTCACCGTAGGCGCCCATGCGCGGGTTGGTCTGCAGGGTGATGATCGGTCGTTCCATCTCGCCGGGCACGATCGAGCCGGCGCCGAGAATGCCCAGACGTTTGCTGAAGTCGCCGGGGATGATGATGGCACCGTAGATCTGTCCGGTGCGCAACAACTGTTCGGACTCGGCCTTGCCGACCACCCGCAGGTCCACCTTGTCGGCGGGCACACCCGCGACGAGCGCCTCGGTGACCTGTTTGCCGAAATCGACCCTGCGCTGTTCACCACCGGTATCGAGGACATCGCCGACATCGAGGTTCACCAGCGCGATCGGGAAGTCGTGTAGGTTCTTCTCCGGATCGGCGACATAGCCCAGGTACATCACGCCGAGCAGGGCGGTGAGCACCGTGAGGACCAGTGTCGGCGCGAGCACAATCTGGGCCCAGTGACGGCTCGGGCGCACAGATGTGGCGAAGGTCGCTCCGTGAGTGGGCGGTCGCGTGGAATCAATCGGCTGCGAACTGGCGTTTTCATTGTTCGAGCCGGTGTCACCGGCTGCAACATCTCCGCTGTCGTCCGTCGTCACCTTGTGCACGGTAACAGCTCGCAGTGGCTGATCAGCGGCTTCGAGCGCGGTGATTGCTACCGGGATGCGCGCACCCGTAGTAAGCGCCCCGATTCACCCGTAGACTGACGGATGCCCCCAGCCCGCCCGAACAGGGAGCACACGGTGACCCACGCCGATCCGATGATCGACAGCCCTGCCACACCCGTTGACGAGCCCGAGAACGAGCCGCGCGAGGAGTGTGGCGTCTTCGGCGTCTGGGCTCCCGACGAGGACGTCGCCAAGCTCACCTACTACGGCCTGTATGCGCTCCAGCATCGCGGGCAGGAGGCCGCGGGTATCGCGGTCTCCGATGGTTCCCAGATCCTGGTGTTCAAGGATCTCGGCCTGGTTTCCCAGGTTTTCGACGAGCAGACTCTCGCCGCGATGCCCGGCCATATCGCCGTCGGCCATTGCCGCTACTCCACCACCGGTGGGGTCACCTGGGAGAACGCGCAACCGATCTTCCGCACCACCTCGGTCGGTTCCGGACTGGCCATGGGCCACAACGGCAACCTGGTGAACACCGCCGAATTGGCCCAGCGCGCACGCGAACTCGGTCTCCTCGGTGCCGGTGTGGTCAACGGTCGACCGCAGATGACCGGCGCCACCTCCGATTCCGACATCATCACCGCACTGCTGGCGCACGCCTCGGCGGATTCGAGCATCGAGCAGGCGGCGATGGAACTGCTGCCGACCCTGCGCGGCGCGTTCTGCCTGACCTTCATGGACGAGCACACCCTCTACGCCGCCCGCGACCCGCACGGTGTGCGCCCGCTGGTGCTGGGCAGGCTCGATCGTGGCTGGGTGGTCGCCTCCGAAACCGCCGCGCTCGACATCGTCGGCGCCGCCTTCGTGCGTGAGATCGAACCGGGCGAGTTGCTCGCGATCGACTCCGACGGGGTGCGTTCGATGCGCTTCGCCAATCCCGAACCCAAGGGTTGCGTCTTCGAATACGTGTACCTGGCCCGCCCGGACACCACGATCGCCGGCCGCTCGGTGCATTCCACCCGCGTGGAGATCGGCCGCAAGCTGGCCAAGGAGCACCCGATCGACGCCGATCTGGTGATCCCGGTGCCCGAGTCGGGCACGCCCGCCGCGGTCGGCTACGCCCAGGGCTCCGGCATTCCCTACGGCCAGGGTCTGATGAAGAACGCCTATGTGGGCCGCACCTTCATCCAGCCGAGCCAGACGATCCGTCAGCTGGGCATCCGGTTGAAGCTGAACCCGTTGCGCGAGGTGATCCGCGGCAAGCGGCTCATCGTGGTGGACGACTCGATCGTGCGCGGCAACACCCAGCGCGCGCTGATCCGCATGCTGCGTGAGTCCGGGGCGCTCGAGATCCATGTGCGGATCGCCTCGCCACCGGTGAAGTGGCCCTGCTTCTACGGTATCGACTTCGCCTCCCGCGCGGAGCTCATCGCCAACGGCGCCGGGTCCGAGGACAGCTACGAGGACATGATCGAGAACGTGCGCCGTTCGATCGGCGCCGACTCCCTGGGCTACATCTCCACCGAGGGCATGATCGCGGCCACCGAACAGCCGCGCACGCGCCTGTGCACCGCCTGCTTCACCGGTGACTACCCGATCGAGCTGCCGCAGGAGGCCGCCATCGGCAAGAACTTGTTGGAAGGGATGCTGTCGGGTCAGCCCGAGGCGAAGCTGCTCGGCGAGAACGCCAACGTCGATGCGCTGAGCCGCCCGTAGGTTTCGCCCGCTGGGGCCGGTCAGGGATAGCTCCTGACCGGCCCTTCTAGTCGTTCAAACCGGCAGCCAAGTGGGCCACCACGGCGGAACATTCCCCGGTGGACACACCGGGATCCGCGCAGCTTGACCTGGATCATGCAGCCAGAACATCATGAACCACAGCACGTGACGATCGGTCCGTCGTGCGTTCACGAGAAGGAATCCGCCGTCGGGCAGGTGGCGGGGACATCCCAAGTCGTCCGGGTACGTGCCATGCTTGGAGTATGGCGCGAAAGGTCACCATTTCGCTTCCTGACGATCTGCTCGAGTCGATCCGTGAGCGGGCCGACGAGCGCGGCGTGTCTGCTTACGTCACCGAGGCGGTCCGGCATCGCGACGCTATGGACAGGCTTCGCGAGCTATACCGATGACGCGGTGATCTCGCAGGCCCGCGGTTTGCTGACGGCGGCGGGCCTGCACGGGCACAAGTACGCGATCGATGCGGACCTCGCCGCCGTTGCTTGTCGGCTCCCCGGGCCTGTCGTGCTCTACACCTCCGATGCCGCCGACCTCTCCCGCCTGCTCGAGGGTTTCCCCGTCGTCATCAAGAAGGTCTGACACCTGCTGGGAGCCGCACAACAGCGGGGCGGGCCGATCGCCTAGAGTTACTAGGCATCTATCCGCCGATTCGGTTTGGAGCTTTCCCCCACAATGACTGAACAGACACCCAGCGGTGCAGGCGCTTCCTACGCCGCGGCAGGCGTGAGCATCGAAGCCGGTGACCGCGCCGTCGAATTGTTCGGACCATTGGCGAAGAAGGCCAGCCGGCCCGAGGTGCAGGGCGGCATCGGCGGATTCGCCGGTCTGTTCGCGCTCAAGGGCGGGTACCGGGAGCCGCTGCTGGCTTCCTCCACCGACGGTGTGGGCACCAAGATCGCCGTCGCCCAGGCGCTCGACAAGCACGACACCGTGGGCCTGGACCTGGTGGCCATGGTCGTCGACGACCTGGTGGTGTGCGGCGCCGAGCCGCTGTTCCTGCAGGACTACATCGCCATCGGCAAGGTCGTCCCGGAGAAGGTCGCCGAGCTGGTCTCCGGCATCGCCGAGGGCTGCATCAAGGCCGGCTGCGCGCTGCTGGGTGGCGAGACCGCCGAGCACCCGGGTCTGATGGACCCCGACGACTACGACCTGTCCGCCACCGGCGTGGGTGTCGTCGAGGCCGACGCGCTGCTCGGTCCCGACCGGGTGCGCCCGGGCGACGTGGTGATCGCCATGGGTTCCTCGGGTCTGCACTCCAACGGTTACAGCCTGGCGCGCAAGGTGCTGCTCGACATCGACCGCATGTCGCTCACCGGTTACGTCGAGGAGTTCGGCCGCACCCTCGGTGAGGAACTGCTCGAACCCACCCGCATCTACGCCAAGGACTGCCTGGCGCTGATCGCCGAAACCGATGTGCGGACCTTCTCCCACGTCACCGGTGGCGGTCTGGCCGCCAACCTGGCGCGCGTGCTGCCGGCCGGTCTGGTCGCCGAGCTCGACCGTGGCACCTGGAACCCGGCGCCGGTGTTCAAGATGATCGCCCAGCGCGGGCGCGTCGAGCGGGTGGAGATGGAGAAGACGTTCAACATGGGCGTCGGCATGGTCGCCATCGTGGCGCCCGAGGACGCCGATCGGGCGCTGGCGGTGCTCACCGCCCGCCACATCGATTGCTGGACGCTGGGCCAGGTCAAGAAGGCCGCCGATGTCGAGGCACCGCGCGCGGTGCTGCTGGGTGATCACCCCAGGTTCTGATCTGCTGTTGACGATGAGCCGGGCCGCAACTGCGGCCCGGCTCATCGGTCTGTCGGGGTTTGCTCGGGCGCTGGATCGGCTACCCCTCAGTAGAGGGGGGACGAGCTGCCGGCTCGGTGTCGTCGGGGCACGGAGGCGGCGAATACGACGAGCGTCCTGTGTGTGCACAGGACGCTCGTCGTTTATTCGGATGTTCGCCGTACTACTGCGAGCCTGGAGCGCTTTCCGGAGCACGCCTGAAGGGGGAGGCCGTTGTAGCCTCCCCCTTCAGCCGAGTTCGATCAGCGACGCCAGCTGTCGTAGTCGTCGTCCTCGCTGTTCCAGCGCGACGGCGACTCGTCTGCGTCGTGCTCGTCGGATATCGCTCCGCTCCTTCTCGGCTGAGAATAGAGCGGCGTGCTATCCGCAAGCTCGCGCTGAAGGCTCGCGAAGTCGGTCGGCGCGGAGCTGTACTTGAGCTCACGTGCGACTTTGGTCTGCTTTGCCTTAGCCCGGCCACGGCCCATGGCTGACCCCCTCGCGTCACTGCGGGGCGGCCTGGGGTTTGTTGGCGGCCCCGTTCGAATTAATACTCTTCCTGACAGACACTTTAGCGTGTGTCAGGCAGTCGCGCTCCCAGGAGTGGTCGAACACCTACCGAATGGGTGTGGTTTGCCCCTTCTTCGCCAAGACCGACCGGTCTCAGATGACGCCCGGGATCGCGCGGATCACCCCCACTCGGGTGTCACCACCGAGCACCCCGGTGGCCGCGAGATCGGTGTGCGCATCGGTCCACTCCACCCCGAGACGACGCAGAATCGCCAGCGTCAGCGGCATTCGTGCCCGGTCATGGCCGTCATCGATCTTGTACGCGAAGGCCCGGCCGTCGGGCAACGCACCCGCGTGCACGCCGTCGGCGCCGATCTTGCAGAACAGTCCGGGCGTGGTCGACATGGCCAGTAGGTCGGGCCCGTTGGTGCCCGAAATCACTCGCGGATCGGCGCGAACGGCATCGGCGATCCGGCGCGGCGCGGTGCCGGGCTCGGCCGTGGTGAAGCCGGCGAAGGCGCGCGCGAGGTTGATCAGCGAGACGGGCACGATCGGCAGGCCGCAGCCGTCGATGCCCAGATCGGTCTCCGGTTCGCCGGTGACTTCGGCGATCGTGGCCAGCACCTGTTGCTGTAGCGGGTGTTCGATCTCGAGGTACCCGGTTCGTGGCCAGTCGTTGATCACACAGGTGGCCAGCATCGCCGCGTGTTTGCCCGAACAGTTCATGTACAGCGTGCTCGGACCGGCGCCGGTGAGCGCATCGGCGCGGGCCCGGTCCGCGAAGGGCAGGTCCGGTGGGCAGGCGAGGTCGGCGGCGGTGAATCCGTAGCGGTCGAGCAGCCGCTGGACCAGGGCGATGTGGTCGGGTTCGCCGAAGTGCGAGGCGGTGGCGATGGCCAGCTCGGCGTCGTCGACCGGGTCGAAACCGCTGTGCAGCAGGGCCAGTGCCTGCATCGGTTTGTTGGTCGAACGCGGGAAGATCGGGTTGTGCACCTCGCCGAGTTCGAGCTCGGGGGCGCCGGTGGCGTCGAGCACCACCACCGAGCCGCGGTGCACACACTCGCGGAACCCGGAGCGGACCACCTCGACCAGTTCGACGCTCACGCTGTCTCCCTCCGGGTTACTCGGCGACCACTCATCCGCGGACGTCCTGGGTCCGGGACTTGGTGTGCCGGTCGATCTGGCGGTGGATCTCAGCGGAGATGGTCGGTTCCTCCACCCGCAGCCGGGCCAGCCGCGCGGGATCGGCGCCGGTGAACACGTCACGCACGGTGATGCCGTGTTCGGGCACGTGCACCACCCGCACCTCGTCGCCCGCGGCGATGCTGCCCTCGGTGAGTACCCGGAAGTAGACGCCGGTGTCGGCTTGCAGGGCGAAGCGTTTCACCCAGCGCGGTTCGCCGGTCCACTGCTGGAAGGTCGCGCACGGGACGCGGGGTGCGCTCACCTCCAGCAGGGTGTCGCCGATCGCGCAGCGCGCGCCGAGTACCGCGTCGCTGAGCGGCAGGCCGGTCACGCGCAGGTTCTCGCCGAACCAGCCCGGGGGCAGGTCGCGATCGAGTTCGGTGGCCCAGCGGCGGGCGTCCTCGGCGGCGTAGGCGTACACGGCCTGATCGCGGCCGCCGTGATAGGCGGTGTTGCACACATGGTCGCCGTCGACACCGAGTACGCCGACCGCGACGCGACCATCGACCGGGCGTTTGTCGATGGCGGTGCGGCCGATCTTGGTGCGCACCTCGAGCTCGGCGTGCACGACGCAGACGGCGTCGACACGGCCCGTGTCACCGACACGCATGAGCGGGCTCATCGACCACGCAGGCGGTCGACGGCGGCGCGGCCGGCCTGCACGCCGTCATCGGCGGGCAGCGAATCGGGATCGATGGCGGCGGCCACGGCGCCGACCACCAGTTCGGTGTCGACCGGGACCGAACGCTTCACCAGCGCGAGCGCGATCGGGCCGAGCTCGAAGTGGTCGACCACGGTGCCGAGCCGGCCCACCTTGCGGCCACCGGCGGTGACCTCGTCGCCGGTCGCGGGCCGTTCGTCGGCGGAGCCGTCCAGGTGCAGCAGCATCAGGGTGCGCGGCGGTTTGCCCAGGTTGTGCACGCGGGCCACGGTTTCCTGCCCGCGGTAGCAGCCCTTGTCCAGGTGCACGGCGCCGTGCTCGTCGACGCCACCGATCCAGCGGACCTCGTGCGGGATGGTGCGTTCGTCGGTGTCGACGCCGATCCGGGGGCGCAGGGCGGCCACCCGCAACGCTTCGAAGGCCCACATACCGGCCGGTTCGGCGCCCGCCTCGGTGAGCTTGCGCCACCAGGTGGTGAGCTCGGCGCGGGGCACGATCAGATCGAAGGAGTCGGCGCTGGGCCACGGCATCCGGCGCAGGAAGCCACCACCGGGCAGGGCGACGGCGGCGTAGGTCTCGGGCAGGGCGTCGATGCCCAGCGCGTCGACCAGCGTGGCCGCCTGCGGGCCCAGCAGGCTCAGCACGGCGTGATCGGGGGCGGGCTCGGGTTTGGCATCGGCCCAGAAGACCATCTTCTGCAGGAACGGCAGCAGCTCGGCGCCGCGGTCGGCTTCGGTGTCGAGCCAGACGGTGCCGTCGAGATCGGTGAGCACGAAGTGGTGCTGCACGCGGCCGTTGAGATCGAGGTCGAGATTCTCGGCGCTGTGCCCGTCGGGCAGCGCGGCGATGTGCTGGCTGGTGATGGTGTGCAACCAGCTCAGGCGCTCGGCGCCGGTGATCCGGGCGACGCTGCGATGGGATCGATCCACCAGCGCCACGCGCTGCGCGGCGGCTTTCTGCTCGCCGAACGGGTCACCGTAATGCCAGGCGACGGCGGCATCCGGGGAGCCGGGGATGCCCGCAACGGCACCCGGAGTGTGGAGAACAGGACTTGGGGCGACGACCACCGACACAGCACCCACTGTAGGCGCGTCTGCCGACAAGTGCAGAAGGCGGGCGGGTGCGGCGCCTTCGCCGGGGGTCGGATTCCCCGCAGGCGTAGGCATAACAGAGCGATAACGCCTACGCTCGGCACATGGGAGAACGGGTTCTTGTGACACTGGACGGCGCGGTCGCTGACGCGAACGCGCCGTCGCTTTATGCCGACGACATCGGAGCGCTGCGCGGCGACGGTGTCTTCGAGACGATATTGGTGCGCGGCGGAGTGGCCACCGCGCTGGAATTCCACCTGGCCAGGCTGCGCCGCTCGGCCCAGGCACTGGAGCTGCCGGAGCCGGGGCTGTCGAAGTGGCGCGCCGCGGTCGAGGTGGCGGTCGAGGAGTGGGGTTCGGAAGAGGAAGGGATGCTGCGCCTGATCTACAGCCGCGGCCGGGACTCGGAATTCGACGCGCCGCGCTCGGGTCCGGCCTCGCCCGACCCGGCCCCCACGGCGTACGTGCTCGTCTCCCCGGTCCCCGCCCGGGTGGCCCAGGCGCGCGCCGAGGGCGTGAAGGTGATGTCGCTGGCTCGCGGTATCTCGGTCGACCTGGCCCAGGCGGCGCCGTGGCAGCTGCTCGGCGCGAAGACGCTGTCGTACGCGACCAATATGGCCGCGCTGCGGTTCGCGCGGCGGATGGGCGCCGAGGACGTGATCTTCCACAGCACCGAACACCGGGTGCTCGAGGGGCCACGGTCGACGGTGGTGATCGCGCGCGGCAAGCAGCTCATCACCCCGCCGGCGAAGATCGGCGTGCTGCCGGGTGTCACCCAGCGTTCGCTGTTCACGGTGGCGGAGAAGAAGGGCTGGGAGTGCAAGTACCAGTCGCTGTTCACCGCCGACCTGTTCGACTGTGACAGCATCTGGCTGCTGTCGAGCATCACGTTGGCCGCGCGGGTGAATCAGCTCGACGGTGTGCGCCTGTCGGCGCCCGACAACGCCCAGGAGATCATCGACATGGTCGACCTCGGCATCGACCGGCCGGGGACCATCGGCGACTGGTGAGCCGCGCGCGGGGCACGGGTGGGCGTGCCCCTGCGGGCTTTTCGTAATTCGGCCGGAACCGGGGTGGTGGTTATCACCCTTCCGCAGGGCCTTCGCGGACGTACGATCTACTACAAGTCGTCGTAGTAGTGGGTGGAGGGTCGGATGGACACGCTGGATGTTTCCCGGTGGCAATTCGGCATCACCACCGTCTATCACTTCATCTTCGTCCCGCTGACCATCGGTCTGGCGCCGCTGATCGCCATGATGCAGACCGCCTGGGTGGTCACCGGCGACGAGAAGTGGTACCGGCTCACCAAATTCTTCGGCAAACTGTTCCTGATCAACTTCGCCATCGGCGTGGCCACCGGCATCGTGCAGGAATTCCAGTTCGGGATGAACTGGAGCGAGTACTCCCGCTTCATCGGCGACGTCTTCGGCGCACCACTGGCATTGGAAGCCCTGATCGCCTTCTTCATGGAGTCGACCTTCATCGGGCTGTGGATATTCGGCTGGACCCGGCTGCCGAAACTCGTGCACCTGGCCACGATCTGGATGGTCGCCATCGGAGTGAACGCGTCGGCCTATTTCATCATCGCCGCGAATTCGTTCATGCAGCACCCGGTCGGTGCGCGCTACAACCCCGAAACCGGGCGCGCCGAACTGGAAAGCATCTGGGCGATGCTCACCAACAACACCACCCTCGCCGCCTTCCCGCATGTGGTGGCCGGATCATTCCTCACCGCGGGCACTTTCGTCGCCGGCATCGCCGGCTGGTGGATGGTGCGCAACGCACGTAGCGGTGACGCCGCGAAAATGGCACAGGCACGCACGATCTGGCGTCCGGTGGCGCGGGCATCGCTGGTGGTGGTGGTGCTCGCCGGTATCGGGCTGGTCTTCAGCGGTGACGTGCAGGGCAAGCTGATGTTCGAGCAGCAGCCGATGAAGATGGCCTCGGCCGAATCGTTGTGTCACACCGAAACAGACCCGGAATTCTCCGTACTCACCGTCGGTACACACAACAATTGCGACGGCGTGATCCACGTCCTCGAAGTGCCCTATGTGCTGCCGTTCCTCGCCGAAGGCGCCTTCTCCGGCGTCACCCTCGAAGGTGTGGTGGACCTGCAGAAGTCCTACAACGAGCAATACGGGGTGGGCGATTACCGGCCGAATCTTTTCGTCACCTACTGGTCGTTTCGCGCCATGATCGGTTTGGCAGCCGGGTCGATGCTGCTGGTCTTCGCCGGACTGTGGGTGACGCGCCGCGGCCGGGTGCCGGACCAGCGCTGGTTCTCCTGGCTGAGCCTGCTCGCCATTCCCACGCCGTTCCTGGCCAATATCTCCGGTTGGGTGTTCACCGAGATGGGCCGCCAGCCGTGGGCGGTGGTCCCCAATCCGACCGGTGACCCGAATATCCGGATGACCGTGCAGCAGGCGGTATCCGAACACTCGCCGGGCACGGTCGTGTTCTCGCTGATCGTGTTCACACTGCTCTACGGTGTGCTTGCGGTGGTCTGGTGCTACCTGATGCGCCGCTATGTCGTTGTGGGGCCAGATGAGCCCGCACCCGTCGGCGACACAACAGATAAGCCCCGTGTCGAACAACTGTCTTTCGCGTACTAGGAGCCGGCGATGAGTTTGCAGCTGTTCTGGTTCATTCTGATCGGCGTCCTTTTCACCGGTTATTTCGTGCTGGAGGGTTTCGATTTCGGGGTCGGTATGTTGATGCCGATTCTGGGTCGGGGTTCGGATGCGCGCAGGCGGGCGGTGCTCAACACGATCGGGCCGGTGTGGGACGGCAACGAGGTGTGGTTGATCACCGCTGGTGGGGCGATGTTCGCGGCGTTTCCGGAGTGGTACGCGAGTTTGTTCTCGGGGTTCTATCTGGCGTTGTTGCTGTTGCTGGTGGCGTTGATCCTGCGGATCTGCGCGATCGAGTATCGCGCCAAGATCGACGACCCGAAGTGGCGTTTCTGGTGCGATATGGGCATCGGGATCGGTTCCTGGGTGCCGGCGCTGGCGTGGGGCTGGGTGTTCGCCAACCTGGTGCGTGGAGTGCCGTTGAACGAACGCAAACAGATCGTCGGATCGGTGCTGGATCTGCTCAGCCCGTACGCGCTGCTCGGCGGGCTGGCGACCGGCATCCTGTTCGCGCTGCACGGTGCGATCTTCGTGACACTCAAGACCGGCGGCGAGATCCGCGACGACGCCCAACGAGCCGCGCGAATGCTGCTCGCGCCCACCGTGCTGGTGGTCGGCGCCTTCGGGCTGTGGACCCAGCTCGCCTACGGCAGCGGCTGGACCTGGATCGCGCTCGGTGCGGCGGTGGCCGGGCTACTCGTCGCCGGCGGCGCCACCGCCGCCGGACGCGACGGCTGGGCCTTCGTCGGCACCGCCCTCACCGTGATCGCGGCGACAGTGCTGATCGTCGGCTCGATGTACCCGAACGTGCTGCCCTCCACCATCAGCCCCGACTTCGACCTCACCATCGACAACGCCTCGTCCTCCCCGTACACGCTGAAGGTGATGAGCTGGGCGGCCGCGTTCGCCGCACCGGTGGTGGTGCTCTATCAGGGGTGGACGTATTGGGTGTTCCGCCAGCGCATCCGGGTCGAACACATCCCGGCGCCGGTGGGATTGCCGCTGAATCGCAAGGGCTGAGCCCGGTGATGTCGGCGCCCTCACCACCGGCCGGACCCGCCCGCCGGCGCCCGCCGGTCGACCCACGCCTGTGGCGCCACGCCCGCTCGGCGCGGCCGTACCTGCTGATCGCCATCGGGCTGGCGCTGGTGATCACGGTGACGATCATCGTGATGGCGGTGGTGCTCGGACGCGTGCTCGCCGGGGTCATCACCGATCCAGCCCTGCGCGAGTTCGGCATGTGGACGACGGAATTGGTGGTCCTCGCGCTCGCCGTGGCGGTGCGCGGGATCGCGAGCTGGTGGCAGGCCCGGTTGGCGCATCGCGCGGGCAGCACCGTGGTCGCCGAACTCGAGACAGCGGTGTTGCGTGCCGGTGCGGAGCTCACACCCCGGGAACTCGACGCGCGGCGCACCGAGATCGCGGTCGTCGTCGGTAACGGGCTCAGCGGACTGCGCGGCTGGTTCACCGGCTACCTGCCCGCCCTCTTGCTGGCCTGCCTGGTGCCGCCGATCGTGCTGGTGGTCATCGCGTTCCACGACCCCACCTCGGCCCTGATCGCGGTGATCACCGTGCCCCTGATCCCGGTGTTCATGGTGCTCATCGGCCTGCTCACCCAAGGGCGCGCCGAAGCCACACTGGCCGCCACCACCCGCCTGTCCGACCAGATCCTCGACCTGTTCGCCGGCATGCCGACCCTTCGTGCGCTCGGCCGCGAGGGCGGTACGGCCCCCAGCATGGCGAATCAGGTACAAGCCCTCGGTGATTCGCTGCGGCACCGGACCATGCGGGCGCTGCGGATGGCGTTTCTCTCCTCGATGGTGCTGGAGAGCCTGGCGACCCTGAGCGTCGCGCTGATCGCGGTGACGATCGGATTGCGGCTGGTGTACGGCGAGATGAGTTTGTACGCCGGACTGGTGGCGTTGATTCTGGCGCCGGAGGTGTACTGGCCGTTGCGGCAGGTGGGGGAGAAGTTCCATGCCGCCCAGGACGGGATGGCGGCGGCGGACAAGGCGTTCGCCGTGCTGGAGCCGGCGGGCGGGACGGTGGGCGAGTCGGCGGGTGGAACAGTGGGCGAGTCGGCGGACGGAGCGGTGGGCAAGCCGGCGGGCGGGGCGGTGCGACGTGACCCTGCGCCGGCACCGATTGGTGTGGACCGACTCGAGCCGGTGGGCGGAGCGAATGCCGGTTCGGTGCGCGGAGCTCATGGATCGGGCGGTGCGGAGCTGACCGGGCCCAGCGGTGCTGACACCGAAGGCTCGCGCTCGGTTGCTCGGGCCGGTGCGGAGATCACGCTGCGCGGGCTCACCGTCGCCGCGCGGAGCGGTGCCGCGCCGGACCGGCTGACCGCCGTGCTGCGCCCCGGGGCGGTCACAGTGCTGACCGGGCCGAACGGTTGCGGGAAATCCACCACGTTGCAGGCGATTCTGGGTTTGATCGAGCCCGACGGTGGTGCCGTGCTCGTCGACGGAACCGATGTCCGCGAACTGGACTCCGAGACATGGTGGGAGCGCATCGCCTGGCTGCCGCAGCGGCCGGTCCTGGTGCCGGGCACGCTACGCGAGAATGTCGAACTGCTCGGCGCGCAGACAGCCGACGTGCTCGCCGATCTCGAAAAAGCCGGCGAGGCAACCGGATTCGACACTGTCCTCGCCGCGCTCCCGGACCGCTGGAACACCGTGGTCGGTCAAGGCGGCACCGGCTTGTCCCTCGGCCAACGCCAACGCCTCGCCCTCACCCGAGTCCTGGCCGCCCGCCGCCCGATCCTGCTCCTCGACGAACCCACCGCCCACCTGGACCCCGCCAGTGAACAACGCGTACTCACCAGCCTGCGCGAACTCGCGGCGGAAGGCGCGACCGTTGTCGTCATCGGCCACCGCCCCACCGTGCTGGCAGCGGCGGATGTGATCGTCGAGGTCGTCGCCTCCACCCCACCCTCGCCCGCCGAACCCGGGCAAGACCGGGAAGGTAGTGAGCGGATCGAAGTCGGCGGTAGTTCCCCTGCCGGATGTGCGCTCGATGGTGAGTCCGCCTCCGACGAAGGCGGTCTCGTGTCGGCCGCTGATCGTGCGCCGGAGGCGAGTGGGCCCGCACGAGGCCGGGAAGTCCGTGAGCGGGCGGAGGCCGGAGGTAGCTTCGTTGGCGGTTCTGCCCCCGAACGTGAGTCGTCCGATGAGGGCAGTTCCGCGTCGGGCGCTGATCGTGGGCCGAGGGCGGCTGGACCCGCACAGGCGCGGGAACGTAGGGAGCGGATCGAAGCCGGCGGTAGTTCCGCTGACAGAGGTGCGCTCGATGGTGAGTCGGCTTCCGATGAAGGCGGTTCCGTGTCGGGCGCTGATCGTGGGTCGCGGGCGAGTGGACCCCCACAGGGTCGAGAAGCTGGTGAGCGGGCGGAGGCCGGAGGTAGTTTCCCTGGCGGCTTGGCGCCCAGCCGTGAGTCGTCCGATGAGGGCGATTCGGTGCCGGACGTTGATTGTGAGCCGCGGGTGGGAGTGCGCAAAGGCGGGCGGCTCGGTGATGGTGTGGGACGGGGGTGGGGCGCGTGATCGCGGATCTGCGGGAGATGTGGCGGCTGCTCGCCTTGTCGCCGTGGCGGGTGCTGGTGGCGGTGGCGTGGGGCGTGGTGGCGCTGGGGAGTGGGCTCGCGTTGGCGGCGTTGGCGGCGTGGTTGATCGCGCGGGCCTGGCAGATGCCGCCGGTGCTCGATCTCAGCGTCGCGGTGGTGGCGGTGCGGGCGCTCGGGATCTCACGTGGGCTGTGCCGGTACCTGGAACGGCTCGCCACCCACGATGTGGCATTGCGCGCGATGACGACCGCGCGGACCACGGTGTATCGCGCGCTGGCCCGATCGGACATCTGGTGGTGGAGTGACCGGCGCGGATCGCAGCCCGCGGAGTCGGCGACCGGCCCGGGCGTTGGGTCAGGGGTCACGGGTCGTGCCGCCGAGGTGCGGGGAGTCGGCCAGGGCGCTGCGGATCGTGCCGGCGACACCGCTGGTGGGCGGCCGGGTTCGGCGGGGGCGTTGCGGCGTGGCGATGTGCTGGTGCGCATCGGGGCCGATATCGACGATCTCGGTGCAGTGGTGGTTCGAGCGTTCGTGCCCATTGCCGTGGCGGTGGTGCTGTCGTTGGCGGCGGTCGGGCTGATCGCGATCATCTCGGTGTCCGCCGCGGTGATTCTGGCTGTCGCGCTGGGCGTTTCCGGGGTTCTCGCGCCCTGGTTGTCGGCGGTGGCGGCCCGCGACGCGGAGCGGGCGGTGCGCCGTGACCGCGCCGACTTCACCGCGGAGTCGCTCACCGTGCTCGATCACGCGGCCGAACTGCGGGTCGCGGGACGGCTGGACGCGGCGCTCGCCGAGGCGGACAAGGCCGCCCGCCGGGCGGTCGCAGCCGAGGACTCGGCCGCCTCGCGCAGCGCCTGGGCTGCCGCGGCCACACCCCTGTCCATCGGCATCAGCACCTTCGGCGCCCTGCTCGTCGGCATCGCCGCCTACGGACCCACCGGCGGCCTCCCAGGCGGCATGAGCCCGATGGCCCTGACCATCCTCGTCCTGGTCCCGCTCTCCGCCTTCGAAGCCGTGGGTGCCCTCCCCGCCGCGGCCACCACCCTCACTACCGCCCGCGCGGCCCTCCACCGCCTCCGCACCGCATCCCCTCCTGAAGACTTACCGGAAGCTCCGGGAGAACCGGCCGGCAAGGGCACTCCCGACGGGAGAGCGGCCGTCTTCCCCAGCGCGGCACCTGCCGGGCTCATCCCGATGCCGCGGGGTCGGCGTATCGCCGTCGTCGGTCCGAGCGGTGCGGGCAAGACGACATTGCTGATGAGCTGGGCGGGACTGTTCGACACCCCGCGCGACGGTGTCACCTTCTTCGCCGAGGACGCGCACCTGTTCGGCACCTCGATCCTGGAGAACCTGCGGGTGGCGCGTGGCGACCTGACCGCCGACGGCGCCGAGGACGCCTTGCGCGCAGTCGGTCTGGGCGCCTGGCTCGACACCCTGCCGGACGGGGTGCACACCGCCTTGACCGCGGGCGCCGCCGCCGTCTCGGGCGGTCAGCGCCGCCGCCTGCTCCTCGCCCGCGCCCTCGTCGCCCCCGCCGGCACGCTGCTGCTCGACGAACCCACCGAACACCTGGACGCCGCCGAAGGCGCACAACTCCTGCGCAACCTGCTCGACCGTGACAGCGGTCTGGTCGACCCCGGTCGCACGGTCGTGGTCGTCACCCACCAGCTCCCGGTCGGCCACCGCGCGGACACCGTCGTCACGGTCGATGCCACCGGCCGGGCCGAAGCCCTCGGTGCCGCCGGCGTGCATGAGCAGTAGTCACCCGCACCGACAACGGCTTCGCACTTCTGGGCGCCGAGATCGGCGATCCGGGCCGTGTTCGCCCAGGTCAGCTCTGCGCGAAAATCAATTGCCGGCCTCGCGGCGCACCGCTAGATTCGTCGGTACACAAGAGAGGAGGTGGTCTGAAGAATGTATGTTCATCGGATGCGTGAGGTGGCTGCCCGCTAGCAGCACCCCTGTGGAAGTTCCCCAGCGGTGCGCTGAGCGAATCCCAGGCAGTTACCCGACCCCCGAGCTCCCGGCAGATCCAACCGGGACCACCACGTTCCCCGAGAACGCGGCGGTATGGCTCGGGGGTCGCTCCGTTCCGGGCGAAAACACGCTGCTCGACAGCCTGCTCGAAGGCTACGATATGAGAATGAATGCAGAGCCGCTACCTGACGAGGTAGAGCCGGTGCCGGACTGGATGCGTCCGCCTGCAGGGGGGTTCACGGTCGAGCAGTACCTCGCACTGCCAGGCTTGCCAGAGCATACCGAACTGATCGATGGGGGATTGGTTTTCGTGAGTCCGCAGGCGCAATGGCACAGCAGGGTCATTTCGCTGTTCGAGCGGGAACTCGATGAGCAAGCACCGCAAGAATTCCGGGCAATCCACGAGATGGCCGTGCGCCTGGGCAAGTATCAAATGCCCGAGCCCGACGTGGTTGTTGTGACCGCCGAGGCATACGATCGCGAACCCGCGTCGACGTACTACCGGGCAGACGATGTTCTGCTCGCGGTCGAGGCTGTCTCGCCCGAGTCAGCGGATCGGGATCGAGAAACCAAACCTCTCAAGTACGCGAAGGCGGGAATCCAGCACTACTGGCGGGTGGAGCGCCGCGACGACGACGCGATCGTCTACACCTACCAACTCGACCTCGAGACCCAGAGCTACGCGCTGGTCGGGATCTTCCACGAGCGATTGACCACGTTGGTGCCGTTCCCGATCGACCTCGACCTTACTGCGGTGTGCCGACGCAAGCGGTGAACGTCCGGCCATCGTGGTGAAGGCCGGACGGCCACGGCCGAGCTACCCGATGTAGCGCTGCAACCGCGCCGACAAACGCGGCACGAGGGCGCCGTCGGCGTCGACGCGCTCCTCGACATAGGCCAGGTCCCCGCCTTCGACGATGCCGTAGAGACGCTTGGCGCCGCCGACGACCGCGCCGGACTGGCTGCGGATCACCACGTCGGTGGCCAGCTCCCAGGACGACTGACTGCGGGCGGTGCCGTAGAAGAGTTCGATCACACCGGAGCTGTGGGTGAGCAGCAGTTCGAGCGTTTCCTCGTCGGCGTCGGTGCCGACCCGCCAGTACCCGCTTTCGCGCAGGTCGGGGCGCTCGTAATTGCCTTCGGTGTCGAGCTTCCAGGTCTGCGATTCCCAGACCAGGTAGTCGCCGCCGTCGTGAGAGACGATGACCTGCTGACCGAAGCGGTAGTCGCCGTCGGTCGGATGGTGGCCTTCGCCTTCGCCGCGCCACACACCCACCATGGGCAGCAGGGCCAGCATGGCGTGGTTCAGGTCGGGGCCTTCACGCAGGTTCGCGGTGTCTTCGGGCAGCGGAAGACCCTCGAGGACTGAAATGTTTCGGACCCCGGTTTCTTTCGCCCGTTCGGCGGCGATGTTCACCGCTTCGTCGCCGCTTCGACGCTCGGCCGCGGCGCCTTGCTCAGTACTCGCTCGCTCGGCCGGATCGGAACCTTCGCTCGCGAGCCCGCTCATGACTCGGTGAAGAGCCGGTAGAAGACGTACAGGCCGAACCAGCCGATGAGGATCGACACGGCGATGAGGAGTATCTCGAAGAAGAGGACCACGCCTGAATTCTAGCTACTGCGCGCGGCGCGCACACAAACGGCCCCGGTGGTTCCCGCACAGGAACCACCGGGGCCGTTGTGAGCTTTTACTTGGCGACCGCGACGTCCACGGAGTGGAGGCCGGCGCCTTCGGGGCGAACCTCGGCCGAACCGTTGCCCGACGCCGACAGCGCGCGCAGGGTCCACGAACCCGGCGCGGCGAAGAAGCGGAAGTCACCGGTGCCGGAAGCGACGACCTCGGCGGTGAAGTCACCGTTGCCGTCGAGCAGACGCACGAACGCGCCGCCGACGGGCTGGCCGTCGGTGCTCAGGACACGGCCGGTGATGACCGTTTCCTTCTCCACATCGACGCCGGCCGGGATGGCCTGACCCTGGGTAGGTGCTGCACACATATTGATTACGCTCCCAACTCGATAGGTGCACCGACGAGCGAACCGTATTCGGTCCAGCTGCCGTCGTAGTTCTTGACATTCTGGTGGCCGAGCAGTTCCTGGAGCACGAACCAGGTGTGCGAGGAACGCTCGCCGATGCGGCAGTAGGCGATGGTTTCCTTCTCGCCGTCCAGGCCCGCGTCCTTGTAGAGCTGGGCCAGCTCCGCGTCGGAACGGAAGGTGCCGTCCTCGTTGGCGGCCTTGCTCCACGGCACGTTGATCGCGCTCGGGATGTGGCCGGGACGCTGGCTCTGCTCCTGCGGCAGGTGCGCGGGCGCCAGGATCTTGCCGGAGAACTCGTCGGGGCTGCGCACGTCGACCAGGTTCTTGGTGCCGATGGCGGCGATGACCTCGTCGCGGAAGGCGCGGATGCTCAGGTCGGGGGCCGCGGCCTTGTACTGGGTGGCCGGGCGGTTCACGGGCGCGGTCGAGAGCGGGCGACCGTCGAGCTCCCACTTCTTGCGGCCGCCGTCGAGCAGCTTCACATCGTTGTGGCCGTACAGCTT
Source organism: Nocardia halotolerans (assembly GCF_042650145.1). Lineage (NCBI taxonomy): Bacteria > Bacillati > Actinomycetota > Actinomycetes > Mycobacteriales > Nocardiaceae > Nocardia > Nocardia halotolerans. Next base: position 167,724 of record NZ_JBHSDL010000030.1, read on the forward strand.
GAAGTACCAGTAGGCGTAGGCCGCGAACCAGTTGTTGTTGCCGCCGTAGAGCACGACGGTGTCGTCGTTGCCGATGCCACGCGCGGACAGCAGATCGGAGAACTGCTCCTGGTTCACGAAGTCGCGACGAACCTGATCCTGCAGGTCGGTCTTCCAGTCCAGGCGAACGGCGCCTTCGATGTGGCCACCCTCGTAGGCGGAGGTGTCCTCGTCGACCTCGACGAAGACGACGCCGGGGGCGTTGAGGTTCTCTTCGGCCCAGTCAACGGGGACCAGGACATCGGAGCGAGCCATGTTGTTCCTTTCAGAGATGACGTGCAGGGGTCAGTGCGGTGCCGGAGCTGGTGACCGACGACAAGCGGCCGGCACCAGGCCGAGGGTGAGGTGAGTGGTTGTCATGGTGCGAACTCCTGCGCTGAGACGGATCAGGGGATCTGCGGGTCCGTCGGGGGATCGAAACGATCACTCGCGCGGCGGACGCCGGTCGGCGGCAGAAATCTCGGAAGAGAGGCCGACCGTTCAGCGGCACAGGCAGCAACAACCACCGAGGCGACACAGGTCAACTGTGCGGCGTCGGGTGAGCATCAGCTCGTGGTCGGTTTGCACGAGAAGTAGTTTACCCGGTCTGTGCGGGAAATGGGGAGGGGCCCCGGGGATCGGTCGACAACGTCACACTGTCAACGATTCGAGGGCGGTGCGCAGGTCCCCGGCTTTCGGCACGCCGGAGAAGCGGAATCTTTCCTTGCCCGCGGCGTCGAAGACGAAGGTGGTGGGCAGCGAGAGCACGTTCAGTTCGCGGGCCAGGGCGGGCTCGGCGTCGATGTCGATCTCGATGTCACGCGGGGCGTTCGGGGACTCCGACAGCTCGGCGGTGACGCCCGTGACGACCCGGCGGACCGCGTCGCAGGGACCGCAGCCCGCGGCGGAGAAGTGCAGCACGGTGGGCCCCGCGCCGGGCACTCCGGCGGCGGCGAGCAGCCGGGCGCGCTCGGCGGTCTCGGGATCGAGCGTCACCGGGCGGACGCCGCCGCGGCTGCGACGCAGATACAGCGCGACCGCGACGGCGGCCACCACGACGAGCACGACTACGACGGCTTCGATCATCGCTGCTGCAACCGGTCCAGATCGATGGTCACGCTGCGACCCTCACCCTCGACGACGATCTGTCCGCCCAGCGCCGACACCTCGGTGGGTTCGACACCGAACGGCAGTTCTTTGGTGTCGATGGTGCGGCTGAACCGTTCGAGCACCGCGGCGCGATCGGCCTCGGGGATCTCGGATTCGGTGGCGGTGGTGGAGTCGGCCTGACCGTTGTCGGTGTCGTGGTAGAAGCCGGTGGCCTGGATGCGCACCTGGTCGCCGTCCAGGAGCAGATCGGCCTGGATCTGCACCGACACCCCCTTGCTCGCGCTGCCGGCGGGGGTGACGGCGGCACCGAGGATCCGGCCGTTCGGCGCGGTCGGCAGGGTGCCGGTGAGTACCAGCGCGCCCGCGGTGGTCATACCCGACCCGCCCGAACCGCCGGTGCCGTCGGATTTGTCGGCCGGGCGGGTGTGGACCTGCAGGTCGGGGATACCGAAGATCCGGCCCAGTTCGGTGGGCTCGATGCGCATGCGGGCATCGACGCGGTCGACCTGCACGTTGCGGGCCGCGCCGTCGAGCAGCTCACCGGCCGAGGCGTGCAGACCGTTGAGGGTGGCCTCGATACCGATCTCGCCCGGGATGTCGGGGCGCATACTGCGGGCCCGGATCGCCACGTTGTCGTAGCGCCCGCTCAGCGCCTGGGCGATGAACGGGAATCCGTGGAAGGTCACTTCGGGGTCGGCCGACAATTCGGCACCGGCCCGCAACTGCCGCGACACGTGGTACTCCGAGTAGGCGGCGGCGCCGAAATCGATGACCACCGCCGAACCGGCCAGGCAGAGCAGTCCGATGATCAGCTTGCGCATGGGCCAACTGTATTGAATGGCGGCGTGCGGCGCGGGTCGCGGGCCCCCGCGGACACCGCCGCGCGCCCGTGTTGCGAGGTCATGGGCATTCAGGCGCTAATGTTGCACACGACTTACCTGTGTTTCGACGACGTGGCGCTGCGGCCGCGGTCGTCCGCGGAGCAACGAGATAGGAGGAGAGCCCGATGGAGCTGCTCCTACTGACCTCCGACCCGAACCCCGATGCGGTGCTGCCTTCGCTGACGCTGCTGGCGCACAATGTGCGGCCCGCACCGACGGAAGTGTCGTCACTGCTGGAAGCGGGCAGCGCCGATGTCGCGCTGGTCGACGCCCGCACCGACCTGGCCGCCGCGCGCGGGCTGTGCCGCCTGCTGGGCAGCACCGGTTCGTCGGTGCCCGTGGTCGCGGTGCTCACCGAGGGTGGCCTGGTCGCGGTGAACGCGGACTGGGGTGTGGACGACATCCTGCTGCCCGGTACCGGTCCCGCCGAACTCGACGCCCGGCTGCGGCTGCTGGTGGGCCGCAACGGGGGAGTGGTGAGCCCGGAGAACTCCGGCAAGGTCACCCTCGGTGAGCTGGTGATCGACGAGGGCACCTACACCGCCCGGCTGCGTGGTCGCCCGCTCGACCTCACCTACAAGGAATTCGAGCTGCTGAAGTACCTCGCCCAGCACGCGGGCCGGGTGTTCACCCGCGCCCAGCTGTTGCAGGAGGTGTGGGGCTACGACTTCTTCGGTGGCACCCGCACCGTCGACGTGCACGTGCGGCGGTTGCGCGCCAAGCTGGGCAGCGAGTACGAGTCGCTGATCGGCACCGTGCGCAATGTCGGCTACAAGGCGGTGCGCCCGGCGCGGGCGTCCGCCCCCAAAGGTGAGCCCGCACCGGTCCCCGACGAGGACGACGACTCCCCGGTGACCTCGGCCAACGGGGCGACGCAGTAGTTCCCCGCCGCGCTGGGCGCTGCTCGGCCGCGCCGGAGCAGTCGACTGCCCGGCACCCGCACCGGCCGACGGTGCCACACTGGTCCGACAGCGCCACACCGGTGACGGCGTACGCAGCAACCCACGGCGCGGATCGCCGCGCGGATCGAGGAGGACCGGCCGATGTCGGACACCGCAACCCTGACCTGGTGCGATCGGGTCGACCCCGCCACCGCCGAACGGGTCGGCGCCCTGCTGGACCGGGTGCGGGCCGCCGACGGTGTGGCGCCGGTTTCCGAGCAGGCGGTGCTCTCGCTCGGCGAGGCCGATCCCGGGGCGAAGCATCTACTGGCCGAGCGCGCGGGTGAACTCGTCGGGTACGCGAATCTGGTTGCCGCGCATGACGATCACCCCGCGATGGCCGAGGTCGCTGTCGATCCGTCCGCGCGCGGCGCCGGCATCGGTGCCGATCTCGTCCGCACCGCACTGGCCGAGGGCGGCCCGGACGCGCGGGTCTGGGCGCACGGCGATCTGCCCGCCGCCAAGGCGCTCGCCGCGAGCCTGGGACTGGGCACAGCGCGGGAGCTGTGGCAGATGCGCCGGTCGTTGATGACGCCCGAGCTGCCCGCCGTCGAGGTGCCCGCCGACGTGGTTCTGCGGACCTACGCGGGCCCCGGCGACGATGCCGAGCTGCTGCGGGTGAACAACGCCGCCTTCGCCTGGCACCCCGAACAGGGCGGCTGGACCGAACGCGATATCGCGGCTCGCCGGGCGGAGTCCTGGTTCGATCCCGATGGTCTGTTCCTCGCCTTCGACGTCACCGATCCGACCCGCTTGCTGGGCTTCCACTGGACCAAGGCGCATCCGGACGCCGCCCCGGCCGGTGAGGTGTACGTGGTGGGCATCGACCCGGCCGCGCAGGGGCGCGGCCTGGGCCGGTTGCTCACGCTGGCCGGGCTGCATCACCTGCGGTCCACGGGCTTGTCGGAGGTGCTGCTCTACACCGAGGCCGACAATCACGCGGCCGTGCGCACCTACACGAAGCTGGGTTTCGCCCCCGCCCACATCGATGTCGCCTACGCTCGCGCCGCTGCTGCGAGCGAACTCACAGTCACCGGTCGTGGCTGAACAAAGCACTGCTGACCGGCGACCTGCGAGTGGAACTGCGGCGAACATCACACCACCGGCGTAATCGCGCCGGGCTGTTCATTCTCCGTTTACCAACGTCGGGCCAACTGTCAACCGGGTATCCCTACGTTACTTGTGGGCGGCACACCAAGTCGCCTGGTGCTTCGCGTCCTGCGCGATCGGCACCGCCCAACTCGCCCGGGCCGGTGAGGGACCGAGCGAGTTTCGCCAGCAATGTCGGAGGAAAAGTGAACTTCAAGCGCACCAGTGCCTTGGTCGGCGTCTTCGCCGCGGGTGCGATGTCCCTGGCCGCCTGCGGCAGCGACAACAATGCCACCAGTGGCGCCGGCTTCACCGCCAACAGTGACGTGCAGTGCGGCGGCAAGGACGCCCTCAAGGCCAGCGGGTCGTCGGCGCAGAAGAACGCCATGGACCGTTTCGTCGCCGCGTACCAGACCAACTGCGAAGGCTTCACCCTGAACTACACCTCGAGCGGCTCGGGCGCAGGTGTCAGCGAGTTCATCGGTGGCCAGACCGACCTGGGTGGCTCGGACTCCCCGCTCAGCGCCAAGAAGGACGAGCCGGCCAAGGCTCAGGAGCGTTGCGCCAGCCCGGCGTGGAACCTGCCCACCGTCTTCGGCCCCATCGCGATCACCTACAACATCGACGGCGTGACCGACCTGGTCCTCGACGGCCCGACCGCCGCCAAGGTCTTCAGCGGTGAAGTCGCCACCTGGGACGCCCCCGAGATCAAGGCGCTCAACCCGGACGCGAACCTGCCCGCCGAGCCGATCGCCGTGATCTACCGCTCCGACCAGTCGGGCACCACCGACAACTTCCAGCTCTACCTCGACGCCGCCTCCGACGGCGCGTGGGGCAAGGGCGGCGGCAAGACCTTCAACGGTGGCGTCGGTGAAGGCGCCAAGGGCAACGAGGGCACCTCGGCCGCGGTGAAGAACACCCCGAACGCGATCACCTACAACGAGTGGTCCTTCGCCAAGGCGCAGAACCTCTCGATCGCCCAGATCGTCACCTCGGCCTCCGACGAGCCGGTGGCGCTGACCTCCGAGACCGCGGGCAAGGCGATCGACTCGGCCAAGATCAAGGGTGAGGGCAACGACCTCGTCCTCGACGTGAGCTCGTTCTACAAGCCCACCGAGGCCGGCGCGTACCCGATCATCCTGCCGACCTACGAGATCGTGTGCTCGGACTACGCCGACGACGAGACCGCCAAGGCCGTCAAGGCGTTCCTGACCTCGGCCGTCACCAACGGCCAGGAGGGTCTGGAAGAGGCCGGCTACATCGCCATTCCGGAGAAGTTCAAGACCAAGCTGACCGCCGCGATCGACGCCATCTCCTGATCGCCCACTAGGCCATGACCATGCACCCTGAGGTGACCGCGGCGGGCTCGTCTGATTCGACGAGCCCGCCGGCGGCCGGAGATACTGCGAATATGCCGACCGAACCGAAAATCGACAAGGCCCCTGACGCGGGTCGCGTCAGCCGCCTGAACGCCGAGACGATCTTTCGGTGGACGGCCACCGCAGCGGGCGCGACCATTGTCGCGGCCATCGCGTTGATCGCACTGTTCCTGCTGATTCGCGCGGTTCCCTCGCTCAGGGCTGACGAGGTCAACTTCTTCACCAGTACCGAGTTCTCCACCGGTAATGCCGACCATCTGCGCTTCGGTATCCGCGACCTGTTCATGGTCACGGTGCTCAGCTCGGTGTTCGCCCTGATCATCGCGGTGCCGATCGGCGTCGGCATCGCGTTGTTCCTCACGCATTACGCGCCCACCCGGCTCGGCAAGCCGTTCACGATGCTGATCGACCTGCTCGCCGCGGTGCCCTCGATCGTGTTCGGTCTGTGGGGCTTTCTGGTGCTGGCGCCGCAGATCTCGCCGGTCCAGCAGTTCCTCAACGACAATCTGGGCTGGTTCTTCCTGTTCGCCGACGGCAACGTCTCGATCGGCGGTGGCGGCACGATCTTCACCGCGGGCATCGTGCTCGCGGTGATGATCCTGCCGATCATCACCTCGGTCTCGCGCGAGGTGTTCGCGCTGACCCCGCGCGCCCACATCGAGGCGGCGCAGGCGCTGGGCGCCACCAAGTGGGAAGTGGTGCGCATGACCGTGCTGCCCTACGGGCGCAGCGGTGTGATCGCCGGTTCCATGCTCGGTCTCGGCCGCGCGCTCGGTGAGACGATCGCCGTGCTGGTGGTGTTGCGCACCGCGACCACGGGCGGTGACTGGTCGCTGTTCGACGGCGGCTACACCTTCGCCTCCAAGATCGCCTCGGCGGCCCACGAATTCAGCGCACCGTTGCCGACCGGCGCCTACATCGCCGCCGGTTTCGTCCTCTTCGCGCTGACCTTCCTCGTCAACGCGCTGGCCCGCCTGACCTCCGGCGGAAAGGTGAACGGCTGATGACCACCACCACGACACTCGAGAAGCCGCTCAAGGCTCCGACCTTCCGGCACGTCAGCACCGGCCGCCGGATCAAGAACAACATCGCCACCGGTGTGGTCACCGCCTGCTTCGTGATCGCGCTGATCCCGCTGGTGTGGGTGCTGGGGTTGGTGATCACCAAGGGCATCGGCTCGATCCTCAGCGCCGACTGGTGGTTCTACTCCCAGCAGGGCATCCTGCCCGACCAGTCCGGTGGCGGTGTGTACCACGCCATCTACGGCACCATCGTGCAGGCGGCGGTGGCCTCGATCATCGCGGTACCGCTGGGCATCATGGCCGCGGTGTACCTGGTGGAATACGGTCGCGGCCGGTTGGCCAAGGTCACCACCTTCATGGTCGACATCCTCGCCGGTGTGCCCTCGATCGTCGCCGCGCTGTTCATCTTCGCGCTGTGGATCGCCACCTTCGGCATGCCGCAGAGCTCCTTCGCGGTGTCGCTGTCGCTGGTGCTGCTGATGCTGCCCGTGGTGGTGCGCAGTACCGAGGAAATGCTGAAGCTGGTGCCCGACGAGCTGCGTGAGGCCTCCTACGCGCTGGGTGTGCCCAAGTGGAAGACCATCCTGCGCATCGTCATCCCCACCGCCGCACCCGGCATGATCAGCGGCACGCTGCTGGCGCTGGCCCGTGTGATGGGTGAGACCGCGCCCGTGCTGGTGCTGGTCGGTTACTCCAAGTCGATCAACCAGGACATCTTCGACGGCAACATGGCCTCGCTGCCACTGATGATCTACCAGGAGCTGGCCAACCCCGAGCCCGCCGGTCGCGCCCGTGTGTGGGGTGCGGCGCTCACGCTGATCCTGCTCATCGCGCTGCTGTACCTGGCCGCCGCCGGGGTCAACAAGATGCTCACCCGGAACCGATAGAAGCGAACGGAAAACTCCCATGGCCAAGCGGATCGACGTCAAAGATCTCAACATCTACTACGGCAGTTTCCACGCCGTGTCGGACGTGGACCTGACCGTCCTGCCGCGCAGCGTCACCGCCTTCATCGGTCCCTCCGGTTGCGGCAAGTCCACCGTGCTGCGCTCGCTCAACCGCATGCACGAGGTGACGCCGAACGCGCGCGTCGAAGGCGCGGTGCTGCTCGACGGCGAGGACATCTACAGCTCCTCGATCGACCCCGTCGGGGTGCGCCGCACCATCGGCATGGTGTTCCAGCGGCCGAACCCGTTCCCCACCATGTCGATTCGCGACAACGTGGTGGCCGGGCTGAAGTTGCAGGGTGTGCGCAACAAGAAGGAGCTCGAAGAGGTCGCCGAGCGCTCGCTGCGCGGCGCCAACCTCTGGAACGAGGTCAAGGACCGCCTCGACAAGCCCGGCGGCAGCCTCTCCGGCGGTCAGCAGCAGCGTCTGTGTATTGCTCGCGCCATCGCGGTCTCGCCCGACGTGCTGCTGATGGACGAGCCGTGTTCGGCCCTGGACCCGATCTCCACCCTGGCGATCGAGGACCTGATCACCGAACTCAAGAAGGAGTTCACGATCGTCATCGTCACCCACAACATGCAGCAGGCCGCGCGGGTGAGCGACCAGACCGGTTTCTTCAATCTGGAGTCCCAGGGCAAGCCCGGTCGCCTGATCGAGATCGACGACACGGAGAAGATCTTCTCCAACCCCACCCAGCGCGCCACCGAGGACTACATCTCCGGCCGCTTCGGGTAAGCGAACAACCCACAAGAAAGGCCCGTGCGTACGCACGGGCCTTTCTTGCTGTGTGTCAGCCTTCCAGTTCGCCCTCGCCGGGCAGGATGCCGGTGACCAGGAAGATCACGCGGCGGCCGATTTCGACGGCGTGGTCGGCGAAGCGCTCGTAGTAGCGGCCCAGCAGGGTGGCGTCGACGGCGGCGGCTACGCCGTACTTCCACTCGCGGTCCATCAGGAGGGTGAACAGGTGGCGGTGGAGGTCGTCCATCGCCTCGTCGTCCTGGTTGAGCTGGGCGGCGCGCTCGGGGTCGCGGGTCTCGAGCACCTCTTTGGCGCCGGCACCCATGTTGACCGCGATGCGGCCCATCTCGGCGAAGTAGCCGTTCACCGATTCCGGCAGTGCGTGGTTGGGGTGGCGGCGACGCGTCACCTTGGCGACGTGCAGGGCCAGCGCGCCCATCCGGTTCACGTCGGCGACGATCTGGATGGCACTGACCACCTGGCGCAGATCGCCGGCCACGGGGGCCTGTAGCGCCAGCAGCGCGAAAGCCTTCTCCTCGGCTTCGGCGATCATCACCGAGATTCGATCCTGCTCACCGATGACCTGCTCGGCGAGCGTGAGGTCGGCCTGCAGCAGCGACTGGGTGGCCTGCTCCATGGCTTGACCGGCGAGACCGGCCATCTCGCCCAGGAGATTGGCGAGATCGGCCATTTGCTCGTTGTAGATGACACGCATAATTGCTGACACTAGTGGGTACCGCAACGGCTGTCACCCAACACCGGGTGAATGCCACATGGCACTGTCGTGCCAGTTCAGCGCGGGCGCGCGCCCGCGCTCAGGAACAGCTCGTGTCGGCGGCGTTCATGTGTTCGAGATCGGCGGGCAGGGCGACGGGGGCGGCCGTGATCGGTTCGCCGCTCGCGGTGCTCGGGATCTCGGAGCCCACCGACACCGGCTGGCGGATCTGGCCCGAATGGTCGGCGCCGAGGATGACCTCGATGATCCCCATGCCCTCGAGTTCGTCGTTGCGTTCGGTGATCGCGCCGGGAATCGCGCTGGCGACGGTCGCGGCCGCGGCCTCGTGTCCCTCCGAGTAGCGGACCAGCGTGGACTCGCTGCCCGCCGGGTAGTTACCGACCAGATAGATCCCGAAACCCATCGCGCTGAGCCGGTTGGCGGCCTGCTGCGCCGCACCGGACTGGCTGCTGCCGTTGGTGACGCGCAGCGACACCGAGCCGGGATTCACCGCGTGCAGCGGCGGCGCCTTGGTCGGCGGGGCCTCCGCTGAGCTGGTGATCGGCGGGGCGGTGTCCTCGCCCGGCAGCGGCTGATCGTCGATGATCGCGCGGAAGATGGCCTTGATATCGGAAGTACGCGGGATCTCGTTGCCGTAGGCGGTGGTGCCTGCGGTCGGTGCGGTGATGAAGGTGACCGCACCGGCGTTCACCTTCTGCAGCGACCGGCCGAGCAGGATCAGATCCTGGGTGCCGACACCGTCGACGAACGTGTGCTCCCGGAACGCGGTGACGAAGCCCTGCAGTTTCGCCGGGTCGAGCAGCACGTGGCTCGACAGCGCGCCGCGCAACAGCCCGGCCAGGAACTGCTGCTGACGGTGGATGCGGTCGTAGTCGCTGCGCTCCTCGCCGACCACATGCCTGGCGCGCACGTAGTTGAGCGCCGTCTGGCCGTTGACCCGCTGCTTGCCCGAGGTCTCGAGGACGGTGCCGAGCACGCCGTCGATGATCGGCTTGGTCGAGCACACTTCCACGCCGTCGATCTCGTCGACCATCGCCTCGAAGCCGGCGAAGTCGATGCCGACGAAGTGGCCGATGCTCAGGCCCGACATCTTGCGCACCACGTCGACCAGGCAGCGCGGGCCGCCACGGGCGTAGACGGCGTTGAGCTTGTCGCTGGAGGCCGAGGGGATGGTCTCATCGGTGTAGGCGTTCTTGTTGTTGTCGAAGCCCGCGCACTGCGGGCGGGTGACGTCGAGGTCGCGGGGGAACGACACGACCACCACCCGGGACCGGTTCTTGGGGATGTGCACCAGCATCACCGTGTCGGCGCGCGCGCCCTCGGCGTCGTCGGTGGTGCCGGCGCCGATGTCGGCGTTGAGACCGGCCCTGGTGTCGGTACCGACGATCAGATAGTTCTCGTCGCCGAGCTGCATGTCGCCGTCGAGGACGTCCTCGGTGGCGCCGTCGAGCGCCGAGACCTGGGTGAAGCCGTTGTTGGTGGCCCGCAGATAGCTCCAGGCGCCACCGGTGATCACCAGGGTCAGCACCGCGACGAAGGTGACCGCGACCCGCCCCGCCATCCGCGCCTGCCTGCCGCGGCGGCCCTCGGCGTTGCCGCGGCCGTCCGGTCGGCGCGGCGGGGCGGCCGGTGCGGTCTTGACCGGCCGGGCGCGCTTGGGCGGGGTCGCGGGGTCGGTGACCGCGGGCAGGATGTCGGTGACCGGTTCGCCGTAGTCGGCGCGGCGCGCGGGGGCGGGGGGACGCGCCGACTCTTTCGGCTGGGCGGGCAGCGCGGTGGTGGCGGTGCGGTCGGCGGGGGATTCGGCGCGATGGGGTGCGGCGCCCGCGATGTCGTCGACCACGGGCGAACCGTCGGTGCGGGGCGCCACTTCGGGACGAGGAGTGGGGCGTGGGGCTTGTTCGCGGGCGCGGCGGCCCGCGCGCGAGCTCGGCGGCGGTTCGGCTTCGGGGGCGGCGCGTCTGCCGCGCTTGGTCCGTTCGCTGTCGACCCGGTCGACGAGGTCCTGCACCGTCAGCGGTGCCGCGTCGGGGTTCTGCGTGGCGTCTGCGTGCCGGGAGCGTCGAGAGCCGGTCGGCGGTTGCTCGCCGGGCTCGGAAGCCGGGTAGCGCTCCCACGGGGCGCGACCTCCGGACCTGGGCGTACGCCCGCGCCGATCGTCACCCACCAGCGAACCTCACTTCTCTATCTGCCGCACCATGCGCGTCATCACTCGGCTCGACATCGATTCGGAGCCGAACGATGTCCGCAATGATAACGATTCCGCCACGAGTGGCCACTCCAGTGCACAACAGATTCGCTGACAATCTCGTTGCGACGCGCTGACCGGCGCTTCGAGTACCGAGTTCGGGGTGGGCGTGTCTAGCCGCCGCTGTGCATCACGTCGGCGGCGGCGGGCACGGTGTCGTCCTCGGGGTCGTCGAGCCAGCCCTCGGGCAGGACCACCTTGGTCTGTGGGGAACCCTGGCGTCCGCGCGGGCCGAGCGCTTCGGTGGGGAAGGGGATCGAGGGGTCGAGCCGGCCGACGAGGTCCGCGATCTGGTCGAGGCGCGAGACGGTGGCGAAGCTGCGGCGTAGCTGGGAGCCGACCGGGAAGCCCATCAGGTACCAGGCCATGTGCTTGCGGATGTCACGCATCGCCTTGTCCTCGCCGTCGTGCTCGGTGAGCAGGGTGGCGTGGCGCAGCAGGATCTCACCGACGCGGCCCAGTGTGGGGCCCTCGGGGACCTGTTCGCCGCGCAGGGCGGCGCTGAGCTCGGCGAACAGCCACGGCCTGCCCAGGCAGCCACGGCCGACGACCACGCCGTCGCAGCCGGTCTCGCGCATCATCCGCAGGGCGTCGTCGGCGGTGAAGATGTCGCCGTTGCCGAGCACGGGGATGGTGGTGACGGCTTCCTTGAGCCGGGCGATGGCCGACCAGTCGGCCGCGCCGGAGTACAGCTGGGCGGCGGTGCGCGCGTGCAGGGCGACCGCGGCCGCGCCTTCGGCTTCGGCGATGCGGCCGGTGTCGAGGTAGGTGTGGTGTTCGTCGTCGATGCCGACGCGGAACTTGAAGGTCACCGGTACTCCGGCCGGTTCGGCGGCCTTGACCATCTCGCGCACGATATTGGCGAACAGCCTGCGCTTGTAGGGCAGTGCGGAACCGCCGCCGAGGCGGGTCACCTTGCGGACCGGGCAACCGAGGTTGAGGTCGATGTGGTCGGCCCAGCCCTCGCCGACGACGATGCGCACGGCCTCACCGAGCGTCTTGGGGTCCACACCGTAGAGCTGCATCGAGCGCGGGTGCTCGTCGGCGTCGAAGGCCATCATGTGCAGCGTCTTCTCGTTGCGTTCCACCACCGCGCGCGCGGTGATCATCTCGCACACGTAGATGGCGGTGGAGCTGCCGAACTCGCGGCACAGCTTGCGGAAGGCGAGGTTGGTGATGCCCGCCATCGGTGCGAGCACCACCGGCGGATCGACCGGATAGGGTCCGATCCGCAGCGCGGTCGGCGCCTGGGGCATCGTGGTAGTCACGCCTGCCATTCTCGCATCCGCCCCGGTGTGATCGATCTCGCGTACCTGCGCTTTCGACCGGGTCACGGCCGTGCTGCGACCCACCTGACAGCATTTATGTGGTACTCGACGTTCGGGATAGCTCGGTGGCTCAGTAATCTGGCGATGCCGCCCCCCGCGCGGCGCGCTGTCCCCACATCATCGGAGAAGACCCCCATGGCCGAAGACGCCACCGATCTGACCAAAACCCCCGCCGAGCCCGGTAAGGCCACCGTGGCGATCAGTGTGTCGTCGCTGGTCGGCGGCGCCGCGATCGTCGTGCTCGCCGTGGTCGCCATCGTGTTGGGCGTGCTGTACGGCTCGGCGCGTTCGGAGGTGTCGGACATGCGGGCCACGGCCGAGGACGACGCCAAGGCCGCGCAGGTGGCCCTGGACTACTCGGTCGGCTCGGCCACGCTGAACTACCAGGACGTCGACGCCTGGGTCGCCAACCTCAAACAGGGCACCTCCGCGGAGCTGGCCACCAAGTTCGAGGCCACCGGCGACAAGCTCGAGCAGATCATCGTCCCGCTGAAGTGGACCTCGGACGCCACGCCGATCACCGCCAAGGTGATGTCGCGCGACGGCGACGTCTACCAGGTCGCCGCGTTCGTCGACGTGAGCACCACCAACGCTCAGAACCCGGACGGCCTGCGCAACACGGTCACCTACAACATCACCGTGGACGGCGGCCAGGACTGGAAGATCACCGATGTCGGCAGCACCGACGGTGCCCTGCCGATGAAGTAGACCCGCACACGAGAACGCCGCCCACCGGACTCGGTGGGCGGCGTTTCGTCGTTTGTCTAGACGCTGGCCATCTCGCGCTTCTTGGCTTCGCGGGCGAGCATCCGGTCGCGCTGCTCCTCGAACTTGACCACGTCCTGGCTCAGCTTCTCCAGGAAGCCGGACAGGCGTTCGCGGGTGGCCTCGCCACGGGCGGTGAAGTCGGTGCGCTCGAAGATGTTCCACTTCTTGAGCACCGGCTGCACGACCTCTTCGAGGTGCTGGCGCAGGTCGTAGATGCCGTGCTTGGCCATGAGCACGCCGTTGCGCCGGAAGTTCGGCATCCCGGCGCCGGGCATCTGGAAGTTCTCCACGATCAGCGCGATGGCCTCGATCGCCTGGTCGGGGCTCAGGTCCAGCGCGGCACCGCACAGGTTGCGGTAGAAGATCATGTGCAGGTTCTCGTCGGCGGCCACACGCTGGAGCATGCGGTCGGCGATCGGGTCGTCGCACACCCGGCCGGTGTTGCGGTGGCTCACGCGGGTGGCCAGCTCCTGGAAGGTCACGTACGCGACCGAGTGCAGGAAGCCCGCGTCGACCTCGGTGGGGGAGGCGAACCCGTTGGTCATGTGGATCATCCGGGCCTCTTCGAGGGCCACCGGGTCCACGCCACGGGTCACCACGAGGTAGTCGCGCATGACGATGCCGTGGCGGTTCTCCTCGGCGGTCCAGCGGCCGACCCAGGTGCCCCAGGCGCCGTCCTGGGAGAAGTTCTCGGCGATCTCGCGGTGATAAGAGGGCAGGTTGTCCTCGGTGAGCAGATTAGTGATCATGGCCGCCTTGGCGACCTCGTTGAGCTTGGACTGCTCCGGATCCCAATCGATGCCGCCCATCGCGGCGAAGTTGCGGCCCTCGTCCCACGGCACGTAGTCGTGGGGGTGCCATTCTTTGGCCAGCGACAGGTGCCGGTTGACGTTTTCCTCGGCAACCGGCTCCAACTCCGTGAGCAGTTCGAGTTGAGTCAGATCCCTTGCCATGTAAAAACCCTTCGCTGTCGTGCTTGCGGTCGAACGTCGCGATTCGGCCATACCTTACGGCACCGTAGGTGTGATGCGAAACGCAACTGAGCGGAATCCCGTCGAAGTTGAGCTACGCCACAACGCCGGTGGTTGCCGGGTGGACGTGCTGACGAGTCTAGGTGTTCGGCCCGCAGCGTAGGGACTATCGCTGTGGGGCTCGCAGTGTTAACCCGAAGTGGGTGAACTCTCGCGCGCGAGACGGGCGGGCCTGGTCAAGGGGTCTATCGGGTGAGTTGGGCCTTGTTGCCGGTCGTGTTCCCACGTCGAGCTCTACTCGGGGTCCGGTCCGGCGATCGGCGCAGGTGGGGCCGGTGAAGTGTGGTGCCCCCTGTAGGACTCGAACCTACGACCTAGTGATTAAAAGTCACCAGCTCTACCAACTGAGCTAAAGGGGCGCGCAGCGGAGTCTAGCGGACACTGGGCCGTGGGGCCGAACCGTGGTCTCCCGTTTGCGTGCGCGGCGCCCTTCGTCGCTGGTGATCGGTGGTAACGGCGCTCGATCGTGCCGCGATGGTCCGGTAAACGTCTGGTGCTCAGGATCGTTCACACTTCACTTCGCGTCATGGTATTGAATACTGTTGTAGTACAACGGTTTTCGATAGACAGGGTTATGTGGGCGATGAACGGGTCCGGTGTGGGTGTCGCCGCTCGCGACCGTCGGGCGAATCGCAGTGGGTTCGCACGGCAGCCGGGGGCGGGGCAACCGGGCTGTGCGCCTGTGCAATTCGGAGCCGGTCCGGCAATGCGGTTCGCGTCCTGTTCGCCGCACTGGATAACCGAACCGGATGTTCGGTTGGGTGTCCATTCGCTGCGTGCCGCCGCGCGAATCCGGGTACGGTGATCGCCTGGTGAATTTCGAAACAATCACCGGTGCCGTGTTTTCCGGCGCTCCGGTGCCGAGTGTGGTGTCGCGTTATTCATCGAGAGTTCGAAGTGCCGGGGCGAACGCGAAGGGTGCGCGCGAACTCGCGGCAAAAGGGGTAGTCGGCGCCGCAGGAGGAGGCGGTTCTCACAGGTAGTTGGGCCCGAGTGTGCACCCCCTGCGGCGCACCCGGGCGAGCGAACTATACCAGCCGGAGGGGTACCGGCTTTTCTGCGAGATTTCATACCGAAAGTTTGAAATAAGACCACAATTCGCGCCGACGGTCCGTAAATGGACGCCGGCGACGAGAAGGTTCGGAGGCGTTTCGAGCATGGCACGGCAACAAGAGCGGGCGCGCCGGACACGCGCGGCGATAATCTCCTCCGCCGCCGTCGAGTTCGGGAAGAGCGGATATGCAGCCGCATCGCTCAACCGCATTCTGGATGGTTCGCGCGCCACCAAGGGGGCGATGTACTTCCACTTCGACTCGAAGGAGGACCTGGCGCGCGCGGTACTCGAGACCGCGGTGGAGCGCTACCGGCACTGCGCCGAGCGCTGGCTGGCGCGTACCGACCTGAGTCCACTCGACGTGCTGCACGGCATGGTCGACGAGATCGCCCTGCGGCTCGAACACGACACCATCGTGCAGGCCGAGCACCGCCTGGTGATCGAGCCCGACTTCCATCGCGACGCGGGCAACGGCGGCGGGCGGATTCTCGGCCGCACCACCCGGGTGCTCGCTGTGCGCGCGATCGACGACGGACAGCTGCGCCCCGACGCCGACCCCGACCGCTTCACCCGCACCCTGGCCGCGGCGCTGGCCGGTCAGCGCTACCTCGTCGGCCCGATCACCAACGGCGCGGCCGCCGATCTGCGTGCCCGTTTCGCCGAGGTACTGGAGGTGATCGTGGAAGCGATGGCGACCCCGCTGTGGATCCAGCACTTCCGCACCGACGGCTGGCGCGCGCAAGCCCGCCTGGACGACCTCGGTTTGGGTGCCTGAACAGGCGATTTGGAAGTCTGCGCGAAGGTGTCATAAGCTATGCGAGCTCCCAACGGAAACGTTGAAGCCGCCCCGGAGAGATTCGGAACGAGCCCCCTTCGTCTAGCGGCCTAGGACGCCGCCCTTTCAAGGCGGTAGCGCGGGTTCGAATCCCGTAGGGGGTACAGTCTTCGGACTGTGTCAAGCAGTATCGCAGGAAGCAAGGCCCTGTGGCGCAGTTGGTTAGCGCGCCGCCCTGTCACGGCGGAGGTCGCGGGTTCGAGTCCCGTCAGGGTCGCAAGTCAGGCGCCGGAGAAATCCGGCGCTTCGCGTTTGGCATTCAGTATGGGTGCCTGCGGCCAGGTAGCTCAGTTGGTACGAGCGTCCGCCTGAAAAGCGGAAGGTCGCCGGTTCGATCCCGGCCCTGGCCACAAAAAATCCCCTTCACCAGCAATGGTGCGGGGGATTTTCGCGTTCAGGGGCGGTCAGGCCAGGCGCAGCGCGTTGGCCCAGAGGCGGGAGACGGTGCGGACCACCTCCGTCATCGACATCGCGACGCCGTCGAGCCGGCCGTCGCCGGTGACGAAATAGTTGTAAGCCAATCGGCTCACCATGCCCGACAGGGCGCGTGAAGTGAGCATCGGGTCGAGCTCGGGATCGGCCAGGCCGCGCTGTTGCAGCTCGGCGATGCCGCGGGCATTGCGGCGGATGAAGGCGTCGGCGCGGTCCTGGCGCAACGTGGCGAACTCGGGGTCGATCTGGGCGACCTGCTCGAGCAGCGCCATCAGCTTCGCATTGCGCGCATAGGCCCGGAAGTAGGCGAGGTTGGCCGCCTCGATGATCGAAGCGGGGTCATCGGTGCCGGTCACATGCGGCATCCCGGGATGCATCATGTCTTCCTGGGCGTGCTCGAGGATCGCGGCGAGGATCTCCTCCTTGCCGGCGAAATAGGTGTAGAAGGTGCCGGCCGAACAGTTGGCTTCGCGGGTGATGTCGATGAGCCGGGCGTCGAGATAGCCCAGCCGCTCGAACACCCGGCGACCCGCCTCGATCAGCGCCGCCCGGGTGCGCCGCCCGCGCGCGGTGGTGGGCAGGTCGCGCAACAGCGAGGTGCGCGCCATCGACGGCGGCGCACCCTCGCTGTCGTTCTGCGCGCGACGGTCCATGCTGTAGTTATATACCGCAGGCCGGTCAGCGGTACTTGTTGAGTTCCTGGCGGGCGATGGCACGCTTGTGCACTTCGTCGGGGCCGTCGGCCAGGCGCAGAGTGCGCAGGTTGGCCCAGGCTTGGGCGAGTGGGAAGTCTCCCGTGACACCACCGGCGCCGTGTACCTGGATGGCCCGGTCGAGGATCCGCAACGCGATATTGGGTGCGGCCACCTTGATCGCGGCGATCTCGGTGCGCGCGGCCTTGTTACCGACGGTGTCCATCATGTAGGCGGCTTTCAGGGTGAGCAGCCGGACCATCTCGATGTCGATGCGGGATTCGGCGATCCAGTCCTGAATGTTGGCGTTGTCGGCCACCGGCTTGCCGAAGGTGACCCGCGACTGCGCGCGCTTGCACATCAGCTCCAGTGCGCGTTCGGCCATCCCGATGGTGCGCATGCAGTGGTGGATGCGCCCGGGTCCGAGCCTGGCCTGACTGATCGCGAAACCCTCACCCTCACCTTTGAGGACATCGGTGACGGGCACCCGCACGTCGGCGAAGTCGATCTCGGCGTGACCTTCACGTTCCTGGTAACCGAAGACCGGCAGCCCCCGCACGATGGTGATGCCGGGCGCGTCGATCGGGACCACCATCATCGACTGCTGCCGGTGCGGTGCCGCGCTCGGATCGGTCTTGCCCATCACGATCAGCACCCGGCAGTTCTTGTGCAGCGCGTTGGTGGCGAACCACTTGCGGCCGTTGAGCCGGTAGTGGTCGCCCTCGCGCACCATCGACAGTTCGATATTGGTGGCATCGGAGCTGGCCACGGCGGGCTCGGTCATCGCGAACGCCGACGCCATGGTGCCCGCGAGCAGCGGCTCCAGATACTTCTCCTTGTGCTCGGCGGTGCCGAACAGCTCGAGCACTTCCATGTTGCCGGTGTCGGGAGCGTTGCAGTTGCAGGCTTCGGGGGCGAGGTGGCTGCGGCCCATGATCTCGGCGAGCGGGGCGTATTCGAGGTTGGTCAGGCCGGGGCCGCGACCGGGGTGGGGATGGAACAGATTCCACAGGCCACGGCGCTTGGCTTCGGCTTTGAGTTCGTCGAGGATCGGCGGCTGGCAGTGCGGGTCGCCGGAAGCGCGCATCTGCTCGTCGTAGACGGCTTCGGCGGGATACACGTGGGCGTCCATGAAATCGAGCAGGTCAGTGCGGTATTTCGCGGCGCGGTCGGTGAGTTCGAACAGTGACACGGTGCGTCCTTCGGTGGGCCGGCGGGGGCTCGGTGTCGGCGCGTGACGCGCTGACTGAATGTTGACGTCAACTTCAAGTTGGTGATTGTGCTCAGCTTGAGCCACCCGCCGGGCAATGTCAACGGTCGCCGCGGCGCGCACGCGATTGGCCAGTACCCGGCGTGGCCTGTACAGTCTCCGAACTGACAGCACAGCATGGCCCTGTGGCGCAGTTGGTTAGCGCGCCGCCCTGTCACGGCGGAGGTCGCGGGTTCGAGTCCCGTCAGGGTCGCAGTAGGCGAAAGTCCCCCACACCACTTCGGTGCGGGGGACTTTTCGCTGGTAGCCCCCGAGTTCAGCGCCGGTGATCGATGCTGGTGATGCGATAGCGGCCGTCGGCGACCTCGGCGGTGCGCATGGTCTGGTGGATCTTCTCGATACCGGTGTCACCGGGCCACTGCTGATGGATGGTGACATGCCAGACGCTGGGATCGGTGGAGTCGCCCCGGGTGATGTGCACGCAGTACTTCACCTCCGGTGGGAGGGTGGCGATGCCCGTGGCGAGGGCGGATTCGGAGCCCACGTGCGCGTCGTCGGTGACGAAGGTGCGGGCCTTGGTGGCGTCCCGGTCCACGAAATAGCTGTGCTCGAAGCCCAGGATGGCGCCCTGCGGGGTGGCCGTGTCGCCGTGCTCGGCGCTGATGGTGATGGACGCGGTGCGGAATTCCTCACAGCCCGGCAGCCCGTGCGCGGGCAGCGGTGGGGTGACCGACGACGTGGGAACCGTGGTCACAGCACCGGAGACGGCGGCCTGCTCGGCGCCCGCGTCGTCGCCGGGGCCCAGGAAGATGGTGGCGGCCAGACCCAGCACCACCACGAAGACCAGCGCCCCCACCACACCCTTGATGGCCGCCGCGGCCTTCGCCCGGCTGTCGCTGTCGTCGTAGCGTTCGTCGTAATAGTTCTTACGTGGTCTGCGTGCGATCTGCCCGCCGCCACCGAAGTCCTTGAGCCGCGGTAACACCGGCATCTCGACATGGTCGCCGCTCTGCTCGGTGGCGGTGGTGGTGGCCCAGTCGTTCCAGTCGACATCGTCGGTGCGCCGCGGCTCGACCGCGGTGTTGTCGTTCCAGTCGTTCCAGTCGCCGGTGAAGCCGTCGTCGGTCTCGGGATCGCGGTACACCGGCTGGGGCTGGACCGGTGCGGGCGACGCCTCGGTGAAGGGCTCGGGGTCCGGTGGCGGCCAGATCTCCGGGTTGGTGCCGATGGTCTGTGGTTCCGCCTCACGCCGTCGCCTGCGCCGCCGTTTGCCCTGCGGGCGGCGACCGGACGGCGCGGCCTCCGGCGACGACGAGAAGTAGGCACCGAACGGGTTGTCCATGCCGGGTCCTAAACGGTCGCCGGGACGACCCCCGGCTGCCCGCGCTGGGGCCGTTCACTCTCTTCATCCTGTTGTGGACGCGCGCCGGGAGGAATCACCCCGCCCTGCATCGGCTGCTCGGGTTCGGCATCCTGCGGGCTCGGTTCCGGTTGTTGTTCGGTTTTCGGTGCGGGGATGACCGGCGCCGGGACGACAGGCGCCTCTGCTTTCGGCGTGACGAAGGGGCCGGCCCCGGGATTCGGGCCGCTGCCGTCGTCAGCGTTCCCGGCACCGCTGGGTCCGCCTCCGCTGTTCGCGCCGTCGCCGGTGCCCGGTCCGGCTCCGTTCGCACCGCCTCGGGGAATCAGGCCGCCGCCGTTCGGGCCGCCACCGGGGCTCGCACCGCCCCCACCGTGCGCGCTCGCGCCCGGGTTCCCGTCGCCGCCACCGTTGGGCCGGGCACCCGCGTTCACGCCGGTTCCGGGACTCGCGCCGCCGTCGGCCGGGGTACCGCCCAATCCGCCGAACAAGGCGCCCGAGTTCCCGCCGCCGGCGCCCGGCGCCGGTCCGGTGGTGGCCGGTGCCGTCGCGGACTGCCCGGTGGCGTTCGCGGCGAGTGTGTCGATGCCCGCGGTCGCCAGCTCCGCGCCCTGGTCGATCCCGTGCATCGCCACCTCGGCGATCTTGTCGATCAGATGGGTGCCGAAGGTGACGCCGGCGTCGATCGCCGCGGTGCCCAATGCCACGCCACCGTCGATCAGCGCCTCCTGCAGCGCGATCTGCGCTGCCGTCGCCGGATCGGTCGTGGTGGTGGTGCCGTTCCAGCCGGACCGGTCGGTGCCGCCCGTGCCCAGCACGTACACCCCGGGCGCCACCTCCGTCGCGCCGCCGGGCACGGTGACGCCGTTGGTGCCACCCAGATCGCTGTTGAGTCCTCTGGTTTCGCGGGTGTGCTGGTCCATTTCGGTGCTCGCGTTGCCGACCACTCCCACGGCTTCCTGAATGGCCTCTTCGGCGAGTTCGACGATGGCGTCGAGGTTGTTGCCGTTCACCGCGGGTGCGGCGGCTTTCGCCTTGGCCCGGAAGTCGGCGATGATCGCGTCCACCTTCGTCGCGGCCAGCGCCTGGGTCGAATGTGCCCGCCCGAGTAAGCCACTGAGACGCTGCCCGCGATCGGCCGCCGCCGACACCTCGGTCGCGGTCCGGCGTAAGGCGGGGGTGGCGGGTGCGGCGGTGTCGGTGGACTCCAGTGCGTGCAGGCCGAGCCGGTGCGGATCTTCGGTCGCGGTGGTCGCCGCGGTCGCCGCGGTGAGCGCGGCGACCACCCCGGGATCGGGTTCGGCGGAGGTGTTGGTGCCCAGCGCGTTCCGCAGTTCCAGCAGGGGCACCTCGAGCAGGGCGATCACCGGCGCGATCTTGGCTTCGGCCTCGGCGGGGGTGATCGTGCTCAGGGTGTTCTCGGTGGCCAGGGATTTCGTGCGCATCACGCCACCTCGTCGGTGATCGCGCCGAGCGCGGCGGCCACATCGGTGTCGACCCCGGTCACGTTCTCGCCGTAGCGATTCAGGATGTCCTGGTAGGTGGTGACGAGTTCGCCCGCGGTACGCAGGGTGGCGGCGTGCTCGCCGGCGGCCTCGGTCCAGGCGGTGGCGAATTCTCGCCCCAGCACGCCCAGGCCCGACAGGTCGACACCGGCGGCGGTCGTGGTGTCACCGGCCGCGGTGCCGAGTAGTTCGGAAATTCGAGCCGCCGCACGCTGATAAGCGTCGAGTGCTGACGGGTCGAATGACATTTCTGCCACGATGTCTGCCCCTTCACGATCGCGGAACCCGGCGCTGCCGGCACTGAAAAGCGTAGCCACCGCACGCCGATCGTGGGGGAGTCCCGCGGTCATTGATCGTCGCGCTCTCGAGAACTCGCAGGTCGCCTCGTTGTGACCTGCGAGTAGGGTCGGCGGGGTCATGGCTGTCCTGCTACTCACCCTGCTCGGGTTCGCCGCCCTCGACGCGCTCGATGTGCTGCTGGTGGCGATCACCACGGCCGTGGTCGCCGACAGCAGGCTCACCCGGCGTTCGCCGATGGTGGGAGTGCTCAGTTTTCTGGCCGGTGTCTTCGCCGTGTCGTTCACCTTCGGCATCGCCACCGTGCTCGGCATCGACTTCCTGGTCCGGTTGCTGGACTTCGAGCTCACGCCCCTGCTGCGTTACTGGGGTGAGCTGCTGCTGGGCCTGGTCCTGATCGCGGTGGCCGCCCTCCCGGTCGACACCACCGTGTCCACCGGCGGGCGCTGGGTGCAGCCGGTGCGCCGGTACCCGTGGCTGATGGGCGTGCTCGGTTTCGTACTCGGCCTGGCGAAGGTGCCCACCTCGGTGCCCTACCTCGCGGCGCTGGCCCTGATCTCCGCGCAGCGTCCGCTGCCGGCGGGCTGGCCGCTGATCGTCGCGGTCTACTGCCTGGTCGCCCTGGTGGTGCCGCTGGTGGTGCTGGCGCTGGCGATGCGCCGAACTCCCCGCTCGCGCCGGGTGTACCGCCTGCTCGTGCGCTGGATCACCCGCTTCGGGCCGCCGGTGGTGCGGGTGCTGTTCGTGCTGTTCGGCATCGGGTTGGTGATCGACGCGCTGGTCCACGGTGGTGACCTGTGGTGAGGAGCCCGCACGGCCGCTCAGGAACGCGTCAGGTGCATCGAGTACCGTCATCACGAATCGATGACGTGCTTCGGCGCCTGGAACTTGGGCCGCCGGGCGTTACCAGGTGAGCAGGGAGGGCGACCCTTGAGGGTTACCGTTGTTGTGCCGACCTACAACGAGCGGGAAAATCTGCCGGTGGCGGTGGAGCGGCTGACGGCGCTGCCGGTGCCCGATCTGCATGTGCTGGTGGTGGACGACAACTCACCCGACGGCACGGGTGAGGTCGCCGACAAGCTGGCGGCCGAGCTGCCGAACGTGGTGAGCGTGCTGCACCGCACCGAGAAGGACGGCCTGGGCCGCGCCTATATCGCGGGTATCACCCAGGCGCTCGCCGAGGGTGCCGATGTGGTGATCCAGATGGATGCCGACCTCTCGCACCCCGCCGAGGTGATCCCGTCGATGCTGGAGCAGCTCGGCTCCGACGATGTCGGTGTGGTGCTCGGCTCGCGCTATGTGCCCGGTGGTTCCACCGCCGCGGAGTGGAAGTGGTACCGCAAGGTCCTCTCGGCCTGGGCCAACTTCTACGTGAACCTGATCCTGCGGTTGGGCGTCAAGGACGCCACCGCCGGTTTCAAGGCATGGAAGGCCGACACGCTGCGTGCCATCGACGTGGCCTCGATCCGTAGCAACGGCTACTCGTTCCAGGTGGAGATGAACTACCGGGCGATCAAGCGCGGCTACACGATCGCCGAGGTGCCGATCCGTTTCGAGGAGCGCACTGTGGGCGCGTCGAAGATGAGTTTGAAGGTGCAGCTGGAGTCGGCGCTCATGCCGTGGAAGCTGCTGTTCGGCCGCTCGGTGTAGAGCAGCGTGAAGGCCCCGCCGGTTTCGGCGGGGCCTTCGTCGCGTTCGGGGGTCACTTCGCGGTGATGCCGCGGCGCACCCCTTCCAGCGCGATCACCAGTACCGGTACCAGCACCACGTGCATCAGCGACAGCGCCACGGTGGACACGGTGTCGAAGCCGGAGGTCAGTGTCATCCAGATGGTCGCGAGCGACAGCAGCGATCCGATGACCGCGGCGACCCGCAGCACTCCGGTCCACAGGTACGACACCAGCACCGCGACCGTCATCCCGATCAGCAGCGGCACCGTCGACATCAGGATCACTCCGCCGGGGGCGACGTCGAGAACCTGGTCGCCGTCGGTGGTGGTGAACGTGCCGCCGGCCAGCTCCCCGATACCCCAGATGAGCAGGTTCGCCACCAGGGCGGCGAGGACGCCACCCAGCACGGCGACGGGCCGGTTCAGGGCGGGCAGGGTGCGGTTGCCGGTGGTGGTGGTGACTGCGGTGGTGGTCATGATGTTCTCCCTCATTCGGTGGTGAGACCATCATCAAACCCAAACAATGGTTCAGGTCAAGCGCTCCGCCGAATCTTTTTCTCCCGGCCAGTTCAGCAGGGTGTGTTCGTAGCTGCGGCGTACCTGTTCGACCTGCTCGTCCATATCGTCGGGATCCCAACCGGAGACATCTATCGGGGGCAGCACCGCCACATCGACGATGCCCGGACGGGCGATCGGGGAGTCACGCCAGGCGATTTCGCCGGCATTGCGGATCACCACCGGGATCACCGGCACCCCGGCCTGGATGGCGATGTGGAACGCGCCCTTCTTGAACGGTCCGAGTCCACGCGTGTACGAGCGCGTGCCCTCGGGGGCGACCGCAATGGACAGTCCTTCGCGCAGCGTGGAAACCACCGGTGCCAGTGCGGCTTTCGCGCGCGCGGTGTCGGTGCGGTCGAGGAAGGTCACACCGACGAAGCGCATCAGCGGGCCGAAGAGCGGATGGTTGCGCAGTTCCTTCTTGCCGATGCCGGTCACCGGGCCGCCGACCACCTTCGGGACGATGATCACGTCGAACTGGCTCTGATGGTTGAACAGGAACACCGCGGGCCGGGGCGCGCGGGTGTGCTCGGCGCCGACCACCCGCAGACGTACGCCGATGGCGCGCAACGTGGCCGTGGTGGCGTCGTGCATGAGCGCGTCGGCCATGGCCTGCCGCTCACCGGCGTAGGACTTGCGCAGCACGCCGACCAGCGCACCGGCGATCAGCGCGGTGAACCCGGCGACGGTACGCAGACAGTCGAGCGGGGACGGGTCGCGGCGGGCCCGGAATTCCAGGGTGGGCCAGCCGCGGTCGGCGGCCACGGTGGCCAGTGCCGGATCCGGGCCGACGGTGACCGGGGCGGCGGCGAGTTCGAGCAGGGGCAGGTCGGTGGCGCTGTCGGTGTAGACGTAGCCGATCTCGAGCCCGGCCGAGGCCGCGAAGGCCCGGACGGCCTCGGCCTTTCCGGCCCGCCACAGCGGTGGGCCGTCGAGGTGACCGGTCAGCACGCCGTCCTCGGTGGCCGGCTCGGTACACAGCACGTGCTCGATGCCGAGCAGTTCGGCGACCGGCCGCACCGCGTATCCGGGCAGTTCGCTGGCGAGGAGCACCGTGTGCCCGGCCAACTGGTGTTCGCGGACCAGCTGCCACGCCTCAGGAAACAACCGCCCGGCGAGCTCACGGCGAAACGCGCTGCGACCGAGGTCGTCGAGTTCGGTACCGGGCACCCCGGCCCAGGTTCGCTCGACGGCCTGCAGGAAGCGCCCGTAGTCGCCGTCGCCGCCGCGCCGGATGCCGCCGAGCAGGGTCGCGCGACGCCGATCGCCGCGCCGGAAAACCCGGCGCACCAGTCCTCGACGCGGCAGTTCGTCGACCACGGTGCCGCCGAAATCGAACACGGCGGCGACTTCGGCGCCGTGCGGCCCGGACCGAATCGCGGCCACCGCGTCGGCGAGTGCGCTCACAGCGTGTTCCGGTTCGACGGGTCGAGCGCGGCGGCCCGCGCGATCCGCTCACCGAGGTCGCGCAGTTGGGTGGCGAATTCGCGGCGGCGAGTGTCGAGGTCGGCTGCCCGGCCCGCCTCGGCCGGTGCGATCAGGCCGTAGTTGTCGGCCAGTTTCCATGCGCTGGTGAACAGTTCCGACGACACCGATTCGGGGCTGTGCAACCGATGTTGCAGCAACATCTGCTTGCCCACGGCCACACATTCATCGATGAATTCCTTGCGGTCGATCACCGCGTCGGCGGGGCGGTCGGCGAGCCGCTCGGCCACCACCAGTTGCGCGTCGAAGAACGAACGCAACACCCGGTGGGCCATGACGAACCCGGAATCGGTGAGGGCGCTGAGGAATTGGCGGTCGAGCCGGTCGTCGGGGGTGTGTTCGTCCCATTCCGGCACGATCAGCCGCACCTCGTTGATGATCTGGTCGGCGAATTCCTGGCGGTCGGGGAAGAAGAATTCGAACTTGAGCAGGTCGCGCAGCGCGAAGGCCGCTTTCCACGCCGACCGCAGCGGATCATCACCGGGCGCTTCGACGGCGGTGAGGGCGGAGAGTTCGAGAATGGCGCGGTTGACGAACCAGTGCACCGCGCTGTTGCGGTAGAACGCGGCTTCCAGATGCGCGCCCGGTTCGATGGCGTAGACCGGTTCCAGCCCGCCGCGATACACGGTGACCACTCCGGCGAGGGCGAGCTGTTCGAGAACCACCCGCAGGCCCTGTTCGTCGCGCAGCTTGGACAGTTCGCCCGCGGGCAGGCCGCGCAGGTTGATGTATCCGAGCACCGGGTCGAGCACGGTGCGCACCTGACCCAGCGTCAGCGCCCGCTCGTGCACACCGAGCAGGGCCAGGGTGACCAGGGCGTTCACCGTGACCGGGGTGACGTCGTTGATGCCGACGGCCACGTCGAACGCCAGCCGCTGCACGGCTTTGCGTTCCACTTCGGCCAGCGCGGTCTCATCGGGCACCACGGCCGCGCCGGTCGCGGTGTCGTGCAGCGGAATGGTCAGCGGT
This sequence comes from Nocardia halotolerans, assembly GCF_042650145.1. Classification (NCBI taxonomy): domain Bacteria; kingdom Bacillati; phylum Actinomycetota; class Actinomycetes; order Mycobacteriales; family Nocardiaceae; genus Nocardia; species Nocardia halotolerans. The sequence continues at coordinate 194,027 of NZ_JBHSDL010000030.1, forward strand.
CGCGCACCGAGCGGGTCGCCGTGCGAGGCGAGCCGCTCGCGTGCCGAAATCGCCTCGCCGAAACGCACGTACACGCGCCCGGCCGAATGCTGTTGACTTCGCACATATCTGGCCAGCCAGGCGATGCCCTCGGGCTTCTTCTTGCCGCCGGACTGCTCGCTGGCGATGGCGCCGAGTTCGTTGAGCCGCTCATAGGTGATCGACACCGGTACCAGCATCACGTCCTCGACCCGCCGTGAACGTACCGCGGCGGCAAGGTAATTGAGCAGCCCGTAGCGTGGTGGCCGCAGTTTTCCGGTCCGGGTCCGGCCGCCCTCGAAATACCACTCCATATTGAAGCGCTTGGCCAGCAGGAACGCGAAGTACTCCTCGACGACCGCTTTGTACACCTCGTCGTCGCCGAAACTGCGCCGGATGAACACCGTGCCGGTGCGCCGGGCGACCGGTCCCATCGGCCAGAAGTTCAGGTTCGCGCCGCCGATCACATGATTGGGCGGGAAATCGTTGCGGGCCAGCACATCACCGAGGACGAAGGCGTCGACATAGGAGCGGTGGGAGGGCAGGAACACCAGCGGATACTTGCGGTTGAGGGTGCGCAGGGCGTCGAGGCCGTGCAGATCGGGGTCGACCTTCCAGGTGGAGGCGTGCACCGGGCGCATGGCCTGGGTGAACAGGTCCGAGACCAGCCGGCTCTGCGCGGCGACCAATTCGTGCAGCGCCTTTTCCGCGCTGCGATACACCTGGTCGGGGTCCGAGCCGAACTCGTCGGCGATGTAGTCGAGTTTGCGCTGGAATTCGGGGGCGTCGAGGATTTCCTCGGCCACCAGCTGCGGCACCTTGTACCGATCCCCGATGACGGTGCGTTCGGCGCGTTCCAGCGCGACCACCGCCGCACGCACCACCGAGCGGGCGAACGCGTCGCCCGACCCGGCCCGCAGCAGGGCGGCGGCCTCCGGGTAGTTCATGCGCAGCTCGCTGAGCCGGGCGGGCGCGCCGACCAGTACCTGATGCCGGTCGGGGTCGGTTCGCAGCAACCGGCGCTGCACGAGCCGGTTGGGTTTGCGTGGGTTGGTGAGCATCGCCAGGTCGGCGAAGGTCACCCGGCGCACTCCGTCGCGTTCCGGTGGCAGCCACAGCACCCGGACGGGTACCACGAGTGGGTCGTCGTTGCGGTTCACCAGGCGTTTGGTGATGGCCTTGGCGTCGAGGTCGAGCTGGGTCACCGGGGCGTCGGTGCCGATTTCGCGGTCGAGCCCGCCCTCGGCGAGCCAGGTGCCGATCACTTCGCGTTCGACGCCGGAGGCCGTGTCGACCAGGGCGACCACCGAATCCGCCTGCGGTCCGGGGTGCCGGTCGCCGCGCCCGTCGTTGTCGATCATCTCTCCATTGAAGCCGCAGTTCGGCCTCGGCGCACCGAACTTCGCCGCACGCGCGTTGCACACCGGCCCGTCATGGTGGCACCCGACGTGGCAGAGTCATGCGCAGGGCGAGGGACAGTGGCGCAGAATACCCAGCACGGAGATGGCCAAACTGGGAGGTAATGCTAACCTAACCACGCTAAGTTAGGTCAGCTTTACCTTGGAGGATCGTTGTCGTCGACGGAACAACCCATACGGGTGGAGTATGTGACCGATCCGGCGGCAGCGATGTCCCGGCTGGCGGCGGCCGATCGATTCGGCGAGTACGTGATGTACGAACAACCCGGCTCCTGGGTGTTCGCCGCCGACCCCCTCGGCAGCGTGGAACTCGACGCCGGTGAGCTGCGCACCGTCTGGAACGGGCAGACCACCACGCGCGCCTGGACCGGCAGCCCCGCCACCGCCGTCGACGCCGCACTGGCCGGCCTGCCGCTCGACGGGCGCAACGCCTACGGCTGGCTCGGGTTCGAATTCTGCGCCTACTCACTGTCTGCGACCCGGTACCTCAACCCACTCACCCCGCTGGCGCACCTGATGATCCCGCGCATCGAAGTGCGCATCGACGCCACCGGCGTGCGGATCAGCGGCGCGACTCCGGGCGAGGCCTGCGACATCCACGACCTGATCGCCGACTCACAGCACACCGAGCTCCCCGTCGCGCACCCCGTGGACGTGCGCACCGATCCCACCGGCTACCCCGACCGGGTCGCCGCCGCGGTCGCCGAAATCCGTGCCGGCGACTACCAGAAGGTGATCCTGTCGCGGAAGGTGCAGTTGCCCTTCGCCGTCGACGTGCCCGCCACCTACCGCCTGGGCCGCGCCAACAACACCCCCGCCCGGTCGTTCCTGCTGCGCCTTGGCGGGCTCGAAGCCGCCGGGTTCAGTCCTGAGCTGGTGGCCTCGGTCGACGACGACCGCGTCGTCACCACCGAACCGCTGGCGGGCACGCGCGCCTTCGGTCTCGGCGCCGCGGCCGACGAAGCCGCCCGCGCCGAACTGCTCGCCGACCCGAAAGAGATCGTGGAGCACGCGATCTCGGTGCAGACCTCCTTCGCCGAGATCACCGCGGTGGCCGTCCCCGGCACGCCCGCGGTCTCGGATTTCATGGCGGTGCGCGAACGTGGCAGCGTGCAGCACCTGGCCTCCACCGTGCGCGGCACCCTCGCCGCCGACCGCACCGCCTGGGACGCGCTCGAGATGCTGTTCCCGTCGGTGACCGCCTCCGGCATCCCCAAGCGCGAGGGCGTGGATTCGGTCTTCCGCAACGATCGCGATCCGCGTGGCCTGTATTCCGGCGCGGTGGTGTGTGTTTCGGCGACCGGCGCGCTCGAGGCCACACTGGTGCTGCGGGCGATCTATCAGACCGGCGAAGGCGCCTGGTTGCGGGCCGGCGCGGGCATCGTCGGACAGTCGCGTCCCGAGCGGGAGTTCGAGGAGACCTGCGAAAAGCTGGGCAGCGTCGCGCCTTACGTGGTCAAAGCCTGATTCGGCGCAAACAGCGGCGGCTCCCCGGGCTACGGGGAGCCGCCGCTGTCCGTTCAGCCGTGCAGGGCCCGTAGGGCCTTCTTGTCGATCTTGCCGACCGCGGTGAGCGGCAGCGAATCCGCCTGCCGCACCAGATCGGGCAGCTTGTAGGTGGCCAGGCCGCGCTCGGTGAGGAAGGTCTTCAGCTCACCGACAGTGGGCAGCTCGCCGGTGACGACCAGGACGACACAAGCCTTCTCACCCAGCGAAGCGTCGGGCAGGCCCACCGCGGCCGCGTGCCGGACCGCCGGGTGCGCGAGCAGGTGCTCCTCGAGCTCGTCGCAGGAGATGTTCTCCCCGCCGCGGTTGATCACGTCCTTGATCCGACCGCTCACCATCAGATGCCCGCTGGGCAACTGCCGCACCAGATCCCCACTGCGGTAGTAGCCGTCCGGGGTGAAGGCGCGCGCATTGTGTTCGGGCGCACGGTAATACCCGCGCAGCGTGTACGGCCCGCGGGTGAGCAACTCGCCCTCCTCGCCGGGCGCGACATCATCGCCCTCGGCGTCGACCACGCGGATCTCATCGGCGGGCGAGAGCGGACGGCCCTGCGTGGTGTGCACGAGTTCGTCGGGGTCATCGAGGCGGGTGAAGTTGAGCAGCCCTTCCGCCATCCCGAAAACCTGCTGCAGCTTGCACTGCAACGCCGGCTCCACATCACGGGCGTTGACCTCGGCCAGGCGCGCGCCACCCACCTGCAGCAGACGCAACGAACTCAGATCGGCGTCCTCCCAATCCACTGCGGCACTCCACAACTGGGCCAGCGGCGGCACCAGCGCGGTTACGCTCACCGCGTGCTTCTCGATCGCGGCGAAGGCGGCCTCCGGACTCGGATCCAAGGTGAACGCGATCGCACCGCCGGTGGCCACGGTACCCAGGATGCCCGGGCAGGCCAGCGGGAAATTGTGGGCGGCGGGCAGGGCCGCGAGATAGACGTCGTCGGGGGTGAGGCCGCAGACCTCGGCGCTGGCCGTCGCGTTGTAGGCGTAGTCGTCGTGGGTGCGCGCGATCAGCTTGGGCAGCCCGGTGGTGCCACCGGACACCAGCATCAGCGCGATATCGGACGGGTCCACCTCGGGCAGCGAACCCTCGTCCGCCGCGACCGAGTCCAGTGCGGTGAACGCGCCGGGCTCACCCGCGACGAGCACATGGCGCAGGCTCGGCACGGCCGCCTGAACCGTCGCGGCGAGTTCGCGATAGTCGAAATCACCCAGCCGATCCGGGATGAGATAGGCCACGGCTTCCGAGAGCGCGGCCAGATGCTCGATCTCGGCGCGGCGATGCGCGGGCAGCGTGAGCACCGGGATGATGCCGGCGCGCAACAGCGCGAACAGGGCCGTCGCGAACTCGGGGATGTTCGGCAACTGCACGATCACCCGATCGCCGGGGCTGATCCCCAGCGCGAGCAGGCCACGCGCGAGCCGGTCGGCGGCGGCATCGAGATCGGCGTAGGACTGCACCGCCGCATCGCTGAGCACGGCCGGACGCTGCGGTTGACTGCGAGCCGAGTCGCGGAGCAGATCACCGAGTGCGCGCCCGGACCAATACCCGGCGCTGCGATACTGCTCGGCCGCGTCATTGGGGAACGGGACGTAGCCCTCGCGGTGACCTGTTGCCGATGTGGACGTCACGTGCTGCCTCACTGTGTCTTTGGCGGCTGGCGCCGCGTGGTTCCCGGCCTTCCCTTGATCTTCCCTCCCGGTAGGCACTCCTTCGTCGCACCCTCTGGTCAGGCCAGATCCTGGCGGTCGAGAACCGGGGTGTCGGGGCGCCCAGCCGTTATGGGCAGGGATAGGTTAGGCAACCCTATCTCAATGGAGTAGGCTGCCGCCCGGCAGTACCGAATCCGTCCGGGCACGGGCGGCGAGCAAGGAGTGATCGGCAGATGGAGACAGCACCCGCAGGCGGCGCCGGGATCGACCGCGCCGAGATCCGCGCCGCGATCGCTCGTCACCTCGACATCACTCCAGAGGCCGTAGCCGAAGCCACCGACCTCATTCAACTAGGTCTCGACTCGATTCGCACGATGAAGCTCGCGGGCGCCTGGCGCAAACGCGGCATCGCCGTGAACTTCGCCCTCCTCGCCGCCCACCCCACCGTCGACGCCTGGCACGCCCTCCTCAACGGTGCCGACCCCGACGAACTGACAACACCCACCGCCGCCGCGGCCACCGCTGCGGGCTCGGGCGTCACGGCGCCTGCCGCTTCGGGCGAGTCCTCCCCGGCCGGTGCATCCGGCCTCGTCGCGGACGACGGCACACCGTTCGCGCTCGCACCGATGCAGCATGCGTACTGGATCGGGCGTTCGGACGCGCAGGAGCTGGGCGGGGTCGCGGCGCACCTGTATGTCGAGTTCGACGGCGCGGGAGTTGACCCCGAGCGGCTCGAGCGGGCGGTGGAGCAGTTGCTCGATCGGCACCCCATGTTGCGCACCCGGTTCCTGCCCGACGGCACCCAGCAGACCCTGGATCGGCCGGGGCGCGCGGTGTTCGGGGTGGAGGATCTGCGAGCGGTGCCGGCCGAGGAGGCCGAGCGGCGGCTCGAGCAGTCGCGCACCGAACGCACCCACCAGCGGATGGCGGTGCAGGACGGGCAGGTGCTCGACATCGCCCTCACCCGCCTGGCCGACGGACGCACCCGCCTGCACCTCGACGTCGACATGCTCGCCGCCGACGCGATGAGCTACCGCATCCTGATCACCGACCTGGCCGAGCTCTACCACGGTGAACAACTCCCGGCGCAGGACTACACATTCCGCCAGTACCTGTCCGACCACCGGCCCGGCGCCTTCGACGAGGAACGCGCCCGCGATCGCGACTGGTGGCAGGCCCGCCTGCCCGAACTCCCCGGCGCACCGGAACTGCCGCAGGCCCAGCACATCGCCGACAACAGCCGCACCGTCCGACTGCACCGCTGGCTCTCCCCGCAGGCCAAGGCCCAGGTGTTCGACGCCGCGCACACCCGCGGCATCACCCCGGCGATGGCGTTGGCCTCGGTGTTCGCCGAGACCATCGGTGGCTGGTCGGCGCAGCGCCGTTTCCTGCTGAATCTGCCGCTGTTCCACCGGGAACCGGTGCACCCGCAGGTCGACGGCGTGGTCGGCGACTTCACCTCCTCGGTCCTGCTCGAGGTCGACGTCACCGAACCGGCCACCGTCGCCGATCGGGCCCGCGCCCTCCAGCAACGCCTGCACCAGGCGGGCGCGCATTCGTCCTACTCCGGTCTCGAGGTGCTGCGCGACCTCGGCCGCCACCGCGGCGAACCGGTGCTGGCCCCCATCGTCTACACCAGTGCCCTCAATCTGGGTGAACTGTTCGCCGACACCGTCACCGACACCTTCGGTGACCCGGTCTGGATCATCTCCCAGGGCCCGCAGGTCCTGCTCGACGCGCAGATCACCGAGGTCCGTGGCGGTCTGCTGCTGAACTGGGACATCCGCGAATCAGCCTTCCCCGCAGGCATGGTCGAGTCGATGTTCGCCCGCTACATCGAAGCCATCGAACGCCTCGGCGGCCACAGCTCCGAGTCCCTCGATCCCACCGGAGCGGATGTGCCCGCGGCGGTTGATGCCGACGGAGCGGATGTGCCCGCGGTGGTGAGCACCGACACAGTGAGCGCGTCTTCGGTGCACGCGCTCGCCGAACGTGCCGACTCGGCTGCCCGGGCCCGCAATGTGGTCGGGGACGCAGGGTGGCAGGCCGAGGCGGGTGTGCGGATTCCCGTGGAGCAGGCCGCTGTTCGGGCTCGCGTGAATGCCACGTCAGGGCCGGTGAGTGGCGGGCTGTTGCACACCGGCTTTTTCGCGCACGCGGCGACGAATCCGTCTGCGCCCGCGGTGCTCTGGGAGCCTGCCGGCCGCCTGACCTACGGCGAGCTGGCCGCGGACGCGCTGGCCGTGGCCGGTGCGCTGCGCGGAGCCGGTGTGGCGCCGGGTGATTCGGTGGCGGTGCAGTTGCCGAAGGGTCCGGATCAGGTGGTCGCGGTGCTCGGTGTGCTCGCGGCGGGTGCGGTGTATGTGCCGATCGGATTCGATCAGCCTGCCGCGCGCCGCGCCGAAATCCTCGCCACCGCGGACGCGGTCGCGGTACTCACCGTCGGTGGCGCGCAGATCCCCGACGTGCGCGCGATCGACCTGGCCGAAGCCCGTCTGCATCCGGAGCCGTTGGCCCGCCCGGTGTTCGGCGATCCGGAGAACATCGCCTACGTGCTGTTCACCTCCGGCTCCACCGGCAAACCCAAGGGTGTCGAGGTGCCGCACCGGGCCGCCATGAACACCATCGACGACCTCAACGAGCGCTTCGGACTCGGCGCGAACGACCGCGCCCTGGCCCTGTCGGCCCTGGAATTCGACCTGTCGGTCTTCGACGTGTTCGGCCTGCTCGCCGCCGGTGGCGCGGTGGTCGCCGTCGACGACACACAACGCGGCGACCCCGCCCGCTGGGTGGAACTGATTCACCGGCACGAGGTTTCGCTGCTCAACTGCGTCCCGAGCCTGCTCGACATGCTGCTCACCGCCGCCTCGGGCGCGCCGCTGCCGTCGCTGCGCACGGTGATCCTGGGCGGCGACTGGGTCGACGTCGCCCTCCCCGGCCGCCTGGCCGAGGTGGCACCCGACTGCCGCTTCGCGGGCCTGGGCGGCGCCACCGAAACCGCGATCCACTCCACCATCTGCGAAGTCGTCGACGCCCGGGTACCCGCGGAGTGGACCGCCGTGCCCTACGGCACCCCGCTGCGCAATGTGCGGTGCCGCGTCGTCGGACCGGCGGGCAACGACTGCCCGGACTGGGTCAGCGGGGAACTGTGGATCGGCGGCGACGGGGTGGCCGCCGGCTACCGCAACGACCCGCAGCGCACCGCCGACCGCTTCGTCACCCACGAGGGTCTGCGCTGGTACCGCACCGGCGACCTGGCCCGCTACCTGCCCGACGGTGGCCTGGAATTCCTGGGGCGCGCCGACCACCAGGTGAAGATCCGCGGCTACCGGGTGGAACTGGGTGAGGTCGAGAGCGCCCTGCGCGCGGTTGCGGGCGTCCGGCACGCGGTCGCCGCGGTGGTGGGCAAGGCGGCGCCGAAGCTGGTGGCCCTGGTGGTGCCGACCCCGGACACCACCCTCGACCCCACCACGGTGCTCGCCGCGACCGCCGATCTGGTCCCGTCCTACATGGTGCCGACCCGGCTGGAACTGCTACCCGAACTCCCGCTCACCGCCAACGCCAAGCCGGACCGCAAGGCCATCCGCGCCGTGCTCGAAAGCGACGACGCCGCAGCGGAGTTCGTCGCGCCTCGCACCGATCTCGAACGTGCGCTGACCTCGGTGATCGCCGAAGTACTCGCGACCGGACGGCTCGGCGTCACCGATGACTTCTTCGCCCTCGGCGGCGACTCGGTGCTCGCCACCACCGCCGTCGCCCGGATCCGCGAATGGCTCGACGCACCCGACACCGTGGTCGCCGACCTGTTCACCGCCCGCAGCGTCGCCGGGCTGGCGCAGCGGATGCTGGAGCGCGAAGCCGATTCCGGGGCCGCCGGCCGGCTCGACGCCGTGGCCGCGATGTACCTCGAGGTGGCCGCGATGAGCGACGAGGAGATCCTCGCGCAGTCCTGACACCGCTCGAAGCTCGCACCCGCGCTTGTCGATTCGTGCCGGCAGCGCGGGTGGCTAGACTGCCGCGGGTGAGCAAGTGGACTACCGCCGACCTGCCCGACCAGACCGGACGCACGATCATCGTCACCGGTGCCAACAGCGGTCTGGGCGCTGCCACCGCGCGTGCGCTGAGCCAGGCGGGGGCGCGGGTGATCCTGGCCTGCCGAAACGTCGCCAAGGCCGAACGGGTCGCCGCCGACCTGCCCGGCGCGACACAGGTGCGTCCCCTCGACCTGGCCGATCTGAACTCGGTGCGCGAATTCGCCGAGTCGATCGACCGCGCCGATGTGCTGATCAACAACGCCGGGGTGATGGCGCTGCCGTTGCGCCGCACCACCGACGGCTTCGAAATGCAGTTCGGCACCAACCATCTCGGCCATTTCGCGCTCACCAACCTGCTGCTGGACCGCATCACCGATCGGGTGGTGACGGTGTCGAGCGCCGCGCACCGCATCGGCCGGATCGACCTGGCCGACCCCAACTGGGAACAGCGCCGCTACGACCGCTGGCTCGCCTACGGCCAGTCCAAGCTGGCCAACCTGATGTTCGCCTACGAACTGCAACGCCGCCTCGCCGGTGAGGGTTCGGCGGTGATCTCGGTGGCCGCGCATCCCGGGTACGCCGCCACCGAACTGATGTCGCACACCGAATCCATCCAGGACCGGTTCATGTGGCTGGGTAACCGCACGCTGGCCCAGAGCGCCGAACAGGGTGCCCTGCCGAGCCTGTTCGCCGCCACCACTGCTGTCGAGCCGGGCGCGTTCTACGGTCCTGACGGCCTGTTCGGCCTGCGCGGTCACCCGGCGCGCGGCTCCAGTACCGCGGCGTCGAAGGATCTCGCCGTCGCCGGTGAGCTGTGGGAACTTTCCGAGAAACTCTGTGGCCTGATCTAGCGGTGTCACACTTCGCGCGGCTTCGTCGTCTTCTCTGTGAACCCACCGGGAACGATGAAGGAGCCCAGCATGGAAGCCCGTTTCAAACTCTTCGGCAACACCGTCGCCACCAGCTTCGTGAAGCGGCTGACGATGGCGAGCAAGGTCGTCGACGAGTCCACGCTGCCCGAGGCCACCTACGAGCTGGTCAAGATCCGTGCCTCGCAGATCAACGGCTGCGGTTACTGCACCGACATGCACACCAAGGACGCCGCCCACGCCGGTGAGTCCACGGTGCGCATCAACCTGGTCGCGGCCTGGCGTGAGGCCACCGTCTTCACCGAACCGGAGCGGGCCGCCCTCGCCCTCACCGAGGAAGCGACCCGCCTCGCCGACGGCGGCCACGTGAGCGAGAGCACCTGGGAGCAGATCCGCAAGCACTACGACGACGACCAGATCGGCGCCCTGCTCGCCGCGATCGCGATGATCAACGCCTGGAACCGGCTCAACGCCATCGCCCGCACGCCCGCCGGCGACTACGTGCCCGGCCAGTGGGCCTGACCGTTCGAGTCGGCGGCCTCTGTGCTCGGCGGGGCGACTGTGCCGCCGAGCCAGAGGGCTGGGCTGACCGTTCAGGCGAAACGGTGCCCGTGCTCGGCCGCCCACTGCGCGAAGGTCCGCGCCGGACGGCCGAGCACGTGTTCGACCGTGGGGTCGACTGTGTAGGACTCCGGGCTCGACTCGGCGTACCAGCCGATCACGTAGTCGGCGTCGGCCCGGGACACCCCGGTCGCCACCAGCCGTTCGACCGCCTGTTCATGGGTGATCGTGGTGAAGGTGATCTCGCGCCCGGCGGCCGCGCCCAGGATCGCCAGCCGCTGCTGCGGGGTGAGCGCCTGCGGTCCGGTGAGGTTGTAGGCGCGCCCCGCGTGCCCGTCCTCGAGTAGCGCGACGGCCGCCACCGCCCCGATGTCGGCCTCGTGCACCACCGCGCTCGGATGCGCGTACGGCTCGCGCACGGCGCCTTCGCTCCGGATCGAGTCGAGCCAGGTGAGCGTGTTCGACATGAACTCTTGTGGCTCGAGTCGCGTCCACTCCACCCCGGAGGCCGCGACAGCCTGCTCCACCGGGCCGACCCCGCCACCCCAGACCACGGTGATCCGGCGCACGCCCGCGGCTATGGCTTTGTCGATGAGCTCCTGGCCGACCTCGGCGAGACCCGCGGTCACCGTCACATGCAGACGGTCGACCCCGTGCCATGCCCTGGCCAGCGATGCGGGGTCGGTGTGTGTGCCGGTGACCAGCTCCACGTCCGGGCCGAGCAGTGCACGCGCCGCCTCGGCGTCGCGGGTCAGCGCCTTCACCTTCTCGCCGCGCTCGACGAGTTCCCGGACCACTTGGCGCCCGGTGTTGCCGGTCGCGCCCGTAACCAGTGTTGTCACAGTCGATTTCCTTTCGTCACGACCGACGCTAGAACCTCGAGTCAACTAGAGGTCAAGGCGGTTTCGCGGACATCGGCGATGTGATCGTGCGCACTTCCGGCAACCGTGCGCGGGCCCCCGGCGTTTCACCGGTGGTACAGTCCACGGCATGCAGCGCGCATATTTCTGGTTTAGCGAGCCGGCCCCTGGGTGGGCCGGTCTGCGACCCTGCGCGCTGACTTCCTCCACCCCGAGCCGGATATCTGACCGGCTCGACGGGGTAGCGAAATTCCGTGGGTCGGCCTTCAACCGAAAAGGACCCACATTCTCATGACCACCGCAGTTGACGTAGACGCGCGGCACTCCGACCTCGACGACCAGCGCACCCTCAGCGTGAGCCCGCTGCGCTCGCCGGCCGAGGTTCGCATGGTCCACCAGATCACCGACGAACTCGCCGACACCGTGCGCGCCGGGCGCAAGGCCACCGTCGAGGTCCTCAACGGCGACGACGACCGCCTCATGGTGATCGTCGGCCCGTGCTCGGTGCACGACCCCGCCGCCGCGCTGGACTACGCCCGCAAGCTGGCCGCCAAGGCCGCCGAGCTCGACGACCGGCTCCACATCGTGATGCGCGTGTACTTCGAGAAGCCGCGCACCACGCTGGGCTGGAAGGGTCTGATCAACGATCCGCACCTCGACGGCACCTTCGACGTGAACACCGGCCTCGGCATCGGCCGCCAGGTGCTCGTCGACATCACCGCCCTCGGCCTGCCGGTGGCGTGCGAATTCCTCGACCCGATCACCCCGCAGTACATCGCCGACCTGGTCTCCTACGGCGCGATCGGTGCCCGCACCGCCGCCAGCCAGGTGCACCGCCAGCTGTCTTCGGCGCTGTCGATGCCGGTCGGCATCAAGAACGGCACCGACGGTGACGTGCAGGTCGCGGTCGACGGTGTGCGCGCCGCCGCCGCCAGCCACGTTTTCCCCGGTACCGACCTCGACGGCCGCTCCGCGCTGATCCGCACCTCGGGCAACCCCGACTGCCACGTCATTCTGCGCGGCGGCAGCAACGGGACCAACTACGACGCCGCGTCCTGCGCCGAGGCGAAGCTGCGCCTGGAGAAGGCCTCGCTCGCTCAGCGCCTGGTCGTCGACGCCAGCCACGGCAACAGCAACAAGGACCACAACCGTCAGGTCGACGTCGTCACCGATATCGCCGACCGTATCGCCGCCGGCGAGCGGGGCGTGGTCGGCGTGATGCTGGAGTCCTTCCTCGTCGCGGGCCGCCAGGACCTCACCCTCGGCCGGTCCGCCGACCTGGCCTACGGCCAGTCGATAACCGACGCCTGCATCGACTGGAACACCACCGCCACCCAGCTCGACCGCTTGGCCGAAGCCGTCGCCACCCGCCGCGGCTAGCCATCTCTCCCACAGTGCGGGCCCCGGATTCTCCGGGGCCCGCACTGCTGTCCGCACCGCCTCCGCCCCGAGCCGCCATCCCAGCCAGTCGTCCATGGGGTGCCCCCCTTGCTGGACCAGCGACCACCAGGCGCTCAGGTAAGTATCGGCCGAGAGCGGAAATCCACCAGAGCCTGGTGATCAACCGTCCAGTGCGGAGTCGGGGGCGTGGGGCGTGGGGTAGGGCGGCAGACTGGTGGGGGTGAAGATGCCTGAGCTGCCCGAGTTGCCGGTGCGGCCTGCGCTGGATGAGATCAGCGGCACCTTGGCTGGGCGTGGTGTCGCTGTGCTCGTCGCGCCGCCGGGGACCGGGAAGACGACGCTGGTGCCGTTGGCGCTGGCGGCCGGTTCGGCGGGGCGGGTCGTGGTGGCGGAGCCGCGGCGGTTGGCGGCGCGGGCGGCGGCCGCGCGGATGGCTGGACTGCTCGGGGAACGAGTGGGGGAGACCGTCGGGTACGCGGTGCGCGGGGACCGGAAGGTGGGGGCGCGCACCCGAATCGAAGTGGTGACCTCCGGGCTGTTGGTGCGGCGATTGCAGCAGGATCCCGAACTCGGCGGGGTGGGGACCGTGATCCTCGACGAGTGCCACGAGCGGCACCTCGACGCGGACCTGCTGTTGGCGCTGTTGCTCGACGCCCGCTCGGGGCTGCGGCCGGACCTGCGGGTCCTGGCCACCTCGGCGACAGTGGCCGCCGACCGGCTCGCCGAATTGCTCGGCGGGCAGGACGCCGAACCCGCGCCGGTCGTCGAGGTGCGCGGTCGCACTTTTCCGGTGCAGATCGGGTACGTGCCGCCGCGATCCCGCGAACGCATCGAAGCGCAGGTGGCCCGCGCCACGCGCACCGCGCTGACCGAGTCCGACGGTGACATCCTCGTCTTCCTGCCCGGCGTCGGCGAGATCAACCGGACCGCCGCGCTGCTACTCGATCTCGACGATGTCGATGTGCTGCCGCTGCACGGGCGGTTGGGCAGCGCCGCCCAGGACAGCGCGCTGCGACCCGGTGCCCGCCGCCGGATCGTATTGTCCACGGCGGTAGCCGAATCCAGCCTCACCGTGCCCGGCGTGCGAGCGGTGGTCGACTCCGGGCTGTCACGGGTGTCGCGCGTGGATCACCGCCGGGGCTTGTCGGGCCTTGCGACAGTGCGGGTTTCGGCCGCTGTCGCCGAACAGCGCGCGGGCCGCGCGGGCCGGGAAGCCCCCGGACACGCCTGGCGCTGCTGGCCCGAATACGAGCACCAGACCCTGCCGGCCTACCCCGAACCCGAGATCCGCACCGCTGAATTGACCCGTCTCGCCCTGGAATTGGCGTGCTGGGGCACACCGGATGGTTCGGCCCTGTCCTGGTGGGACGCACCGCCCGAAGGTGCACTCACCGTCGCCCGCACCGTCCTGCACACCCTCGGCGCCCTCGACGACACCGACCGCGTCACCCCACGCGGCCGCGCCATGGCCGCCCTCGGCCTGCACCCCCGCCTCGCTCGCGCTCTCCTCGACGGCGCGGCCCGGGTGGGTGCGAAAGCAGCCGCCGAGATGGTGGTCCTGATGGACGACGACACCCTGGCCGCCGGCGTCGACGCCACCGCCGCCCTCCGTGCGCTGCGCACCGAACGCCCACCCCGCTGGACCCGCGAAGTGCAACGCCTGACCCGCCTGGTCGTCGAACATCGCGCCGCGGGTCACCTCGGTGGCGGCTCGGCCACCGATCCTGCTCCGGCGACCGGTACGAGCCCTGTCGCCGGGCCGGACACGGACTCTTCACCGGGCGCCAGGTCAGGCGATGCAGCGGCGCTGATGATCGCGTTGGCCCAGCCGGAGCGGTTGGCGCGGCGCCGGGGGAGCGGATCGGCGTCGTACCTCATGGCCGGCGGTACCGCGGTGACATTGCCACCCGGTTCCGGGCTCGCGGCCGCGGAGTGGCTGGCGGTGGCGGTGGCCGACCGTGACCCGGGCCGTGCGGAGGGCCGAATCCGGTTGGCCGCCATCGCCGATGAGGATCTGGCGCGCGAGGCGGCGCCCGGCTTGCTCACCGGCGGTGACGAAGTGCGGTGGGACGGCGGTGATGTGGTGGCCCGCCGAGTCGAACGCCTGGGTGCGATCGTCGTCGCGGAGAAGCCGCTGCGCACACCGGACCCGGACCTGGTGCGCCGAGCGGTGCGGCAAGGTCTGCGGACCGAAGGTCTCGACCTGCTCCGCTGGTCCGACGACGCCCGAAATCTGCGCCAACGCCTCGACTTCCTGCACCGCACCCTCGGCGCGCCCTGGCCGGCCGTCGACGACGCCGGCCTGGTATCCGACCTCGACAGCTGGCTGGGCCCCGAACTGGCCACCGCCCGCCGCCGCGCCGACCTCGCCCGCATCGACGCTGGTACCGCCCTGCGCCGCCTGCTGCCCTGGCCCGAAGCTGCCCGCCTCGACGAACTCGCCCCCGAACGCCTCGAGGTTCCCTCCGGCAGCCGCATCCGCCTCGACTACACCGCCGACCAGCCGGTCCTGGCGGTCAAGGTGCAGGAAATCTTCGGCTGGACCGACCCGCCCACCCTCGCCGACGGCCGCGCCCCGATCCTGCTGCACCTGCTCTCCCCAGCCCAACGCCCCGTCGCCGTCACCGCCGACCTACCGTCGTTCTGGAAAACCGGCTGGCCCCAAGTCCGCGCCGACCTACGCGGCCGCTACCCCAAACACGCCTGGCCCGAAGACCCCACCGCCGTCCCCGCCCACCGCGGCACCGCCCGCCGCGCCCGCCCGGCCTAGCCGCTGGACGGGCGACCACCAGGCACCACCAGAGCCTGATGATCTTGATCTGCTGCGGGTGTTACCCGAGGTCGGGCCAGTTGGGGGCTGGGGTGGGCGGGTCGGTGGCGAGGCGGGCGGCGTGCCATTCGTCGACTCGGCTGCCGCGTTGGATGCCGCTGGAGCGGGTTGAGCCTTCGTAGTGGAAGCCGTTGCGGCGGGCTACGGCGGCTGAGGGGTGGTTGCCCACTACGGCGCGCCAGGTGATGCGGGCCAGGTCGAGGCCGTCGGAGGCGAAGGCGAAGTCGCAGACCAGGGTGACCGCGCGCGACATCAGGCCGCGTCCGCGGTGGGCGGGGGCCAGCCAGAAGCCGATCTCACAGGTGCGGTGTCCGCGCGCGTGCAGCCCGACCATGCCTTCGACCTGCCCGTGCGCGGCGGTGCGGACCGCCCAGGTCGGCACATTGCTCGCCCAGCCGGGCGCCACGGCCCGGTCGAGGAAGTCCTCGGCATCGCCGCGGTGGTAGGGGGATGGGATGGTCGTCCAGCGGGCCAGCTCGGGGTCTTGGCAGCACTCGACGATCCGATCGATGTCGGTGCCGGTCGGGCGGGTGAGCCAGGCCGTGCCGTCGGTGAGCGTGTGCTCGTACATCGGGCCATCCTGACAGGCCGAGCCAGGTTTCTCCCGGCATTTTCCCAGGGCACGGCGCGGGGCCATTGCCTACCCGTGCGAGCGAGCGTATAAGCGCACTACGTAGGATCAGCGGCGATGGTTTCCCCGTTTCTCGCCGATCTGTTCGAATCGCATCGAACACACCTGCTTTCGGTCGCCTACCGGCTCACCGGAAGCGTCGGCGACGCCGAGGACGCGGTGCAGGAGAGCTGGCTGCGGATGGCGGGAGTGCACCAGTCCGAGATCGACGACCTGCGCGCGTGGCTCACCACGGTGGTCGGCCGGATCTGCCTGGATCACCTGCGCAGCGCTGCGGTGCGGCGGGAAACCTATGTGGGGCAATGGCTTCCGGAGCCGATCGTCACCGCCGCAGCACCCTCGCGTACCGCGGACCCGCTGGAGGTGGTGGTGCGCAACCAGGACAGCCGTCTGGCGGCGATGGTGGTGCTCGAGGCGCTGACCCCGCAGCAACGGGTGGCGCTGGTGCTGCACGACTCGCTGGCGGTGCCGTTCGACGAGATCGCCGAAATTCTGGGCGTCTCGGCCGAGGCCGCCCGGCAACTGGCGGTGCGGGCGCGGAAAGCGGTGGCCCGCACTCCCGTGCCGGTCGCCGATGACGTTCACGACGCGGCGGTGCGGCGTTTCCTGGCGGCCCTGGCCACCGGGGATGTCGCGGCGGTGGCGGCCACCCTGCACCCGGACGCGACCTTCGTCGCCGATGCGGGTGGAACGACCAAGACGGCACTCAATGTTGTCGCCGGTGCGGAGAAGTTCGCGCGTCTGGCGATCGGGCTGTGGCGTCGGCACGTCGAAGAGCAGTTGCTGGAGATGAGCTTCGCCGCGGTGAACGGGCAGTCGGGATTGGTACTCACCGACCCGAATTCGCCGTTCGGCCATCCGGTGCGGGTGCTCGGATTCGCGGTGCTCGATGGAAAAGTCTGGGCGGCTTACGATTTCGCCAATGCCACGAAGCTTTCGGGAGCGCGTGCGCGCTGACCCGTAATCGGACCGGACCCGCGCGATCCGGTCCGATGTCACGGGTCTAGGGGTAGGTGGACCCCCAATTGTGGTCGCCGGTCGAGGAACCGAGGTTGTGGTCACCGGTGGAAGAACCCATGTTGTTGTCCGGGGTGGCCGAACCGGTGAAGTAATCGACGATCGGCAGTGCCGACAGCTGGTCCTGGATGAACTGCAGTGCTGAACCGGCGACCTCCGACGCGGCCGGTTGCAGTATGAACTCGAGCAGAGGTGAGGCCATTGCGTGCCCCTTTCGATATACCACCACGATGTGGTGTGTGAGGTAGAACACGGCGAGGCTAGCTGAGGTTGGGCCAACGCACAATGGCGCAGGTCAAACCGGAAAAACGTTTGTGAAACATAGGTGTTCGCTATCGTTCGGCAACGTGGCGGATCAGTGCGATACGCTGCGCAGATGCCGTCCGACCCACCCACCGTCGCCCGATTGCGCCCGTTCGCCTCGACCATCTTCGCCGCGATGACCGAGCTCGCCGTGCGCCACGACGCGGTGAATCTGGGCCAGGGATTCCCCGACACCGACGGACCGGCGGGCATGCTCGAGGTGGCACGCGCCGCCATCGCCGACGGACTCAACCAGTACCCACCGGGGCGCGGAATGCCGGTGCTGCGCCAGGCGATCGCCACCGACCGCGCCCGCCGCTACGGCACCACCTACGACCCGGCCACCGAGGTACTGGTCACCGTCGGCGCCACCGAGGCGATCAGTGCCGCCGTGCTCGGACTGGTGGAGCCCGGCGAAGAAGTGGTGCTCATCGAGCCGTACTACGACTCCTACGCCGCCGCGGTCGCGCTCGCGGGGGCGCGGCGGCGCACCGCCCGGTTGGTCCCCGACGGCGACCACTTCGTGCTGGACCTGGACAGCCTGCGCGCCGCCATCACCCCGAAAACCCGCATGCTGGTGCTCAATTCACCACACAATCCCACCGGCGCCGTACTCGATCGGACCGAGCTCACCGCGATCGCCGAACTGGCCCGCGAACACGATCTGCTGGTGCTGACCGACGAGGTGTACGAGCACCTGGTCTACGACGGCGTGACGCACATCAGCATCTCCACACTGCCCGGCATGCGCGAACGCACCATAGTGGTGTCCAGCGCCGCGAAGACTTTCAATGTCACCGGCTGGAAGATCGGCTGGGCCTGCGCGCCCGCCCCACTGCTCGACGGCGTCCTCACCGCCAAGCAGTACCTGACCTTCGTCGGTGGCGGACCCTTCCAACCCGCCGTCGCCCACGCGATCAGCGACGAACTCGACTGGGTGCACGCGATGCGCGACAGCCTCGCCGACAAACGACTACGACTGTCAGCCGCCCTGCGCGACACCGGCTGCGCCGTCTCGGCCAGCCACGGCGGCTACTTCGTGTGCGCGGACGTACGCGGCTTCGGCGCCGCGGACGGGCTGCAATTCTGCCTCGACCTACCCGCCCGCCTCGGCGTCGCCGCAGTACCCGTCAGCGCTTTCGCCGACCACGCCGACGACTGGAAACACCTGGTCCGCTTCACCTTCAGCAAACGCGACGAGACCATCGACGAGGGCGTGCGGAGACTGCGCGCCGGCGCCGAGACGCACTGATCGTCGCTGCCTTCGATGCGCTGACCGCCGCACGGCTCGGCACCTGCCGGACGTACCAGAGCCCGCCCATCGCGCCGAGCGCGAACAACGATGCGAGCACCCAGGTCTCGACCCCGTTTCCGATGCGCTCGATCACGGGCACTCGTGTGCGCATCGACACGGGTGCGGTCATTCCCGGGCGTGGCGGGCCAGGGGAGCGTGCCAGCGGTAGCGGCGCGACAGCAGGCGGAAACCGACGGCGCCGGCGGCGGCGAGCAGCCCCGTCCACGCCTGGTAGAGGTCGAGATGGAGCAGGACGGCGGTCGTGGTCGCGCCGAACAGGGCCGGGATGGCGTAGAGGTCCTGGTCGGGACGCAGGACGAGGGGGACCTCGCCGCTGAGCACGTCGCGCAGCACACCGCCGCCGATCGCGGTGGTCATGCCGAGCAGGGCGGCAGTGGGGGCGCCCAGACCGGCCGCGTCGGCGATCACCGTGCCGGTCACACAGAACAGGCCGAGTCCGATGGCGTCGGCGACCTCGAGCGGGCCCTTGGTGAGCCGGGGTGAGGGCGCGATGAAGAACAGGATCAGGGCGGTGATCAGCGAAGCGGTCAAGTAGGTGAGATTGGTGAACGCGGCCGGTGGGGTGCGCCCGATCAGCAGGTCACGCACGATGCCACCACCCAGCGCCGTCGCGCATCCGAGCACCGCCATACCGAACAGGTCGAGCCGTTTGCGCGCCGCGACCAGTGCGCCTGACGCGGCGAACGAGATCACGCCGAGCATCTCACCACCGCGATGCACCATGTTCACGGCCGAATCCCACTCGGCCGCCATCGTCGCCGCGACCAGCACCTCAACGCCCACCACGCACTCCTTCTCACCGACGCAGCAAGAGCGTGACACGCCCGCTACGAACACCCAGCTCCGGGGCTGAGCGTCGACCGCTCACACGGCGACCGGTCGCGCGCGGTCGGTGGCCAGGAGCACCGCGATGGTGCCCAGGGCGGTGCCCATCAGGTAGCGCTGGGTGCGTAGCCAGCGGGGACGGGTGGCGAGGAAGCCGGCCAGTCCGGCGGCGCCGAGGATGATCAGCGCGTTGCCGGTGAGGGCGACGGTGATCTGTACCGCGCCCAGCGACAAGCTCTGCAACCACAGCGAGCCCAGGGCCGGGTCGACGAACTGTGGGATCAGCGCCATGTACATGATGGCGATCTTCGGATTGAGCAGGTTGGTGACCAAGCCCATGGTGAACAGGCGGCGAGCGGGGTCGGTCGGGAGTTCGGCGGGCGTGAACACCGAGACGCCGCCGGGGCGGATCGCCTGCCATGCCAACCAGAGCAGATATGCCGCGCCGAGCAACTTGATCGCCAGGTAGAGGCCGGGGACCACGGCGAACAGTGCGGTGATCCCGGCCGTCGCGGCCAGCAGGTACACCGCGAATCCCGCGGCGACGCCCGTGAGCGAGATCATGCCTGCTCGCCGGCCCTGCGCGACCGTCCGCGAAACCAGGTACATCATGTTCGGTCCGGGTGTGAGCACCATGCCGAGCGCGGCCGCCGCCACCCCGAGAACCGCCGTCGTCTGCAGCATGCAACGAGTCTGACCTGGTCAACGGTCGATGTCGCGGTCCAGTTGCCCTCTGCTGGACTGCCCTCGGCGACCAGGCCGTGCGCCGGGCCCGGACGCCTGGCTGCCGGACTGCGTCATCGGACCCTGTCGCCCCGGGTCCGTACAATTGAGCGGGTCACAAAAACAATGTTCAGTGGCAGTCCGCAAGTCATAACCATCCCGGCCGACCGCAACCCCGCACAGGGCGAGTCCCACGAGCCCCGTACGGGGCCGACCGCTCGACGCGCACGCGCAGCAGGCGTGCGGCTCGAGCGCTGAATCGAGGGGTTACCGGCCCCTGAACCCGTGGCTTCGGCCGCAAAGATACGGAGCACAGTGACCGACGGTCCGTTGATCGTGCAGAGCGACAAGACCCTGCTACTCGAGATCGACCACGAGTTGGCAGGCAACGCCCGCCAGGCCATCGCGCCGTTCGCGGAGCTCGAGCGCGCGCCCGAGCATGTGCACACCTACCGGATCACTCCGCTGGCGCTGTGGAACGCGCGCGCGGCAGGCCACGACGCCGAGCAGGTCGTCGACGCGCTGGTGAACTTCTCCCGCTACGCCGTGCCGCAGCCGCTGCTGGTCGACATCGTCGACACCATGGGCCGCTACGGCAGGTTGCAGCTGGTCAAGGATCCCGCGCACGGGCTGTGCCTGGTGAGCCTGGACCGCGCGGTGCTCGAAGAGGTGCTGCGGCACAAGAAGATCGCGCCCATGCTCGGCGCCCGCCTCGATGACGACACGGTGATCGTGCACCCGTCCGAGCGCGGACACATCAAGCAGATGCTGTTGAAGATCGGCTGGCCCGCCGAGGACCTGGCCGGTTACGTCGACGGTGAGGCGCACGACATCGGCCTGGACTATTCCGAGGGCAAGTGGCACCTGCGCGACTACCAGGAGATGGCCGCCGACTCGTTCTGGGCGGGCGGTTCGGGCGTGGTGGTGCTGCCGTGTGGTGCGGGCAAGACGATGGTCGGTGCGGCGGCGATGGCCAAGGCCAAGGCCACCACGTTGATCCTGGTCACCAATACCGTGGCGGGCAGGCAGTGGCGGCGTGAGCTGCTGGCGCGCACCACGCTCACCGAGGAGGAGATCGGCGAGTACTCCGGTGAGCGCAAGGAGGTGCGTCCGGTGACCATCGCCACCTATCAGGTGATCACCCGCAAATCCAAGGGCGAGTACAAGCATCTCGAGCTGTTCGACAGCCGCGACTGGGGCCTGGTGATCTACGACGAGGTGCACCTGCTGCCCGCACCGGTGTTCCGGATGACCGCCGATCTGCAGTCGCGCCGCCGGCTGGGTCTCACCGCCACGCTGGTGCGTGAGGACGGGCGTGAGGGCGATGTGTTCTCGCTGATCGGCCCGAAGCGCTACGACGCGCCGTGGAAGGACATCGAGGCGCAGGGCTGGATCGCGCCGGCGGATTGTGTGGAGGTGCGGGTGACGCTCACCGACGCCGAGCGCATGGCCTACGCCACCGCCGAACCGGAGGAGCGCTACAAGCTGTGCTCCACCGCGCGTACCAAGATCCCGGTGGTGGAGTCCATTCTGGCCAGGCACAAGGGCGCCCCGACCCTGGTGATCGGCGCGTATCTGGATCAGCTCGAGGAACTGGGCATCGACCTGAACGCCCCGGTGATCACCGGGGCCACCAAGAACCGCGAGCGTGAGGCCCTGTTCGACGCGTTCCGTTCCGGTGAGATCCCGGTGCTGGTGGTGAGCAAGGTGGCCAACTTTTCCATCGACCTGCCGGAAGCGTCGGTGGCGGTGCAGGTTTCGGGCACTTTCGGTTCCCGTCAGGAGGAGGCGCAGCGGCTCGGGCGGTTGCTGCGGCCGAAACAGGATGGGGGACAGGCGCATTTCTACTCGGTGGTGGCTCGCGACACGCTCGATGCCGAATACGCGGCGCATCGGCAGCGTTTCCTGGCCGAACAGGGGTACGCGTACCGCATCACCGATGCCGACGATCTGCTCGGCCCGGCGATCGGGGAGGACGCTTGAGCGGCGTGTAGCGCTGTTCGGCCGGTCGCGAGCGGGTACCGTGCGAATGAGCGAGCCTCTCGGCCGATAAGTGGAGGCAACTCCTCCGCAACTTGTGCTAGGAAGGAAAGCGTGCGCCACTTCGAATTCGTGGTCGACCGTGAGCACGCTCACGCGGTCAACGAAACGTTCACCGGGTTACGCAGGATGCGCGTGGTCGCGCTGCTGGCCGCCGGGCTCGCGGTCGCGGCCACGGCCGCCCTGCTGTGGAGCGGGCAGGCGTGGGGGTATCTCCTCGCGATCGTCTGTGTGCTCGCCGCGGCCATCGCGCTGTGGGTCGCGCTGTGGACCCCGCACCGTTCCAGTATCGAAAAGCTCTACAACGACGGAGCTTTGGTGCCGGCCGTGATCTGCGCGGCCGAACCGTCGGGCATCGTCCTGCTGGCGCTGGTCGACATCGCCGAACCCGCTGCGGCCGAACGCAGCTGGGCACTGATCACCCGAAAGGTGCGCGCCCTGCCCGGCCACGACCCGATGCCCGGCGAACGCGTGCCCGCCGTCGCGGTGCGCACCGACCGCGCACCACGCCAGGTCGGGGAACGCTGGCAGCTGGTCACCGCCATGCCGATCGCCTGGGGAACCCGCGACAGCGAGGTGATCGACCAGGCCCGCGGCACCATCACCGAAACCGAATGGCGGCTACTCGCCGACAATTTGGCGCTGGCGCCCCGGGTGGTGCGCACGGCAACGAAGCGACTCATGCTGGACCCGCAGCATCTCCCACCCGACCTGCGTTGACCGCCGACCGGTCCGCCCGATCCACGCCCTCCGCCGCACGCTCCCGTCGAGGAGCCGTTATCAGTCGACGTGCCCGTCCTGCGGCCGAGCGCTCACTTTTCGTCCAGGCGTGCTCGTGCTCGGTCCACCCAACGCTGCATGCGGTCGAATTGGCTGCGCGCGGAGGCCAACTCACCACGCGCTCGATGCTCGGCGGTTCGGGCGAAGTGTCGTTGCTGCTCGGCGTGTTCGAGTTCGGCGCGCAGTTCGGCGATGCGTGCTTCGGTCTGCTCGAGGTCGGACTTGGCCTGCGCCGCGGCGGTTTCGGCTTCCTCGCGGTCGGTGCGAGCGGCCTGTAGACCGGATTCGGCGTCGTCGAGTTCCTGCTGTGCTTCGGCGCGACGCGCGGCCTCGGTGTCCTCGGCGGAGGGTTTCGGCCGACGGGTACTCGCCCTTTCGGTCGGCGCGCTGGTCTTTCCGCCGGTGATCGCGACGAGACCGGCCGGACCGAAACCGTCGTAGGTGACGGTGGCGGGCAGGATCCCAGCGCGCACCTGATCGGCGACGTCCGGATCGGCGAGGGCGGCGGTGAGAGTCTGGCCCACTTCGCGCAGCACCTGTTCACTCGCCGGGCGGTCGTGTTCGGCGGCCAGTTCGCCCGCCCGCTTGGTCATCGCGTTCACCACCTGCTGACGTTGCGTTCCCAGCGCCCGCAGCTTGTCGCCGGAGAGCTGACGCTGCGCCGATCGCAAGGCATCGCCGAGGTCGAGCAGCGCGGCCATCTCCTTCGGCGCGTGGCGGGCCAGCAGGTTCACCGTCCACGCCGCGATCGTCGGTTTACGCAGGGCGGTGATGGCCTTGGCCAGGGCACGGTCACCGTCGGCGCGGGCCTGGGCGGCCCGTTCGGTGCGCGTCGACACGAATTCGCCGGGGTCGAGCCCGTACAGCTCGCCCGCCACCTCGTCGATGCTCATCTCGCCGATGGTAGCCAGCCGCCGAGGTGGCCGAGCGCGGTCGGCCGCCGCTGGGTATCGTCACCGGCGGTCATGTTCGGCTGAAGCGTTCGGTGAGTGAGGTTTTCAGTGTTTTTCCCAGGAAAGCGGCTGCTGGTACGGCTCGTGTTCGCGCCAATGGCGACAGTCGCGCTGGTCGGGGCGGTCGCAGCCTGCTCCGGTGCGAGTGAATCGTCCGACGCCGTCGCGGTGGGCTCGTGCGTCGAGGTCACCGACAATTCGGCCGACGCGATGCAGGCCGCGGTCGGCGACTGCTCATCTGCCCAGGCCGGTTACCGGATCGCGCAGGTCGGGACGGCGCCGCTGGAATGCGAACCGGCGAACGCGGCCTTCGCCGGCACGGTCGACGGCACCGAGACCGGGCTGTGCCTGGTTCCCAATTTCGCCGAGGGCAACTGCTACGCCGACGCGGGCACGCGGCCGGCCGAAGCGGTGGATTGCGGCGCCACCGAGGCCACGTTCAAGGTCGTGAAGCGGATCGACGGCGAAACCGACGAACTGCTGTGCGACGCCGACGCCTCCACGTTCCGCACCGTGCCCGACCCGAAGACCACGTTCTGCCTGGCCAAGCCCTAGGTCGGTCCCGGCTTTCCGGCACGGCAGTCGACTCGATGCGACATGCCGGTCGGCTGTGCTCCGGCCGCAGCCCGTCGCCTCAGTCGAGCAGGGCGACCGACGCGATGCGATGCAGGGTGAAGTGCCGGGTGGCGCCGGTGACCGAGTCGACGGCGTCGAGCTGGCCGTTGCCCACCCGCAGCGGTTCCACCACGCGCTGGCTCGCCACGCCTTGGGCATCCACATAGCCGATGTTCACCGGCCTGCCCACCCGGGCGGCCAGCTGCAGCAGCGCCAGTGTCGCCGCCGTGCCGGTGCGGGTGCCGTCGGAGCGCACGGACTGCCCGGTCCGTGCGCCCGCCGCCCGTTCGCCCGCGCGCAGTTCGGTGACCAGCTGGGCCAGTTGCTCGTCGCTGGGCGGACTCGGGCGGTACGGCTTGCGCGCCAGTGGGCGCACGGCGATGCGCGCGCCACGGGGACGTAGGTCCACGATGGCGCCACCGGAGTCCTCGCCCGCGGGCGCGAAACCGGCGGCGCGGAGTCGTTCGAGCATTTCGCCGAGCGGGGCGAGGGCGATCGCCACCGTGGGCGCGATGGCGCGCAGGGCCAGGGTTTCGGCGACGGGGGCGGCCAGCACCTGGGCGAGCAGCGCGGGATCGTCGCTGCGCAGGAACGACTGGGCCATACCGGCTCGCAGTTGACCGTGCCGCCGTGCGACATCGTCGATGAGATAGGTCAACGACTGCGGCACGGGCGTACGGGAGTGGTTGGTGAACAGCGCGTGCAGTTCGGCGGCGGTGAGCCCGGCGTCGAGCGCGCGGCGCACCGACGCGTCGCTCACCCGGTAGACCGTGGCCGCACCGGCGGACTCCACATCGGCCACCAGGGCGATCCGGCTGCCCAGTTCGGGCACCAGGGGGCCGGGCGCGATCACCGTGAGGTCGGCCTGCACCAGCACGTGGTCGACGGGTTTCGGCAGCGCCGTGGCCATTTCGGATTCGGCGTCGGCGACGCTGCTCGGGGTGGCGTGCAGCAGTGCGCGCGCCGCGGAGTCCAGGGCCCCGCGCCCGAGCAGCCCGAGCGTCGCGGCTTCGGCGAGTGTGGCGGTGACGGCGTCGAGACGGAAATGCCGGCGCCGGCGCGGCATCCGCCAGGCCAGCAGCTTCCCGATGTCGCCGGCGCTCAGGGCGGTCCCGCTGGGATATTCGGCGAGCAACCCGAGGATGGCCTGCCGGTCGCGCACCGCGTGTGGGACGCGCAGTTCGGCCGACAGCGCCGCGATCGGTTTGTCGGCCGCGTCGCGCAGGCCGATCATCCACGGCATCCGGTCCAGCTCGAGCCAGGTCTGGGCGAGCAGGACCCAGCGCGCGGCCGGTGGGGTGTCGAGCCAGGCGTCGGCGGCGGGGGTGGGCGCCCAGAAGTCGTCGGTGGACTCGAGGTCCGGGGCGGGTTCGGGCAAACCCTTCTCGACCAGTTTCGCCGCGGCCAGCAGTTCGAGCAGCAACCCGGTGCGCTGTTCTTCGATTCCGGTCTGCTTGGCGAGCCTGCGTAGCTCGCGCACCCCCAGTCCGCCCGCGCGCAAGGCGGGTGCGGGAAGTTTGCCGAGCGCGTCGAGCAGGTCGGCGCAATCGCGCAGCAGCTCACCGACCTCGCCCGCACCGACCGCGTTCACCTCGGTCGGTGCCTGCTTGGTCAGCGCGGGCTTCGGCGGGGCGAGCGCGTGCGGGTCGGTGACGGGTTCGCCGCGCAGCACCTGCCCCACGGTCACCGGCAGTTCGACGGTCTCGTCATCGATGCGCTGCAGCAGCCGCGCCGCCAGCAGCTTCGGCACCGGACGGTCGGCGGCCGCGCCGGGTGCGGCGTCCCTGGTGCGGCCACGAGGACCCGTGGCGGCCAGTTTGTCGAGCAGGCCCTGTTCGGCCGGACCGAGCCGGGCCAGTGCGGTGCGCACCTCCGGTTCGGTGAGCGCGTCGGGCAGCGTCGTGGTGGCACCCAGCGGCCAGGGCAGGGCTTCGACGGCGCTGGGTGCCAGGTGCAGGCCGTCACCGGCCTGCCAGACCAGGGCGCGGTCGAGCAGCCGGGTCAGCGCGGCGGTGAACGCGGTCTTGGTGACGCGGTCCTTCAACTGCGCGTGCAGGGTGGTGCGGGTCAGTGGGGTGAGTTCGGCGCCGATGGTGCGCGCGTCGTCATCGGCCGCCAGCGCCTCGATGATCGCGAATTCCAGGGTGTCCAGATCGTCGGCGGTACGCAGCACCGAGGCGCGCTGCTGGGCGCGCACCGCGAGCACCGACATCGAGGCGGGCAGCGGCACCGCCAGATCGGGCCGCAACCGCAGCAGTTTCACCAGTTGGGCATCGGTGCGCGCACCGAGCCAATCGGTGAGGGAGTCCGTCGCGATCATCCGATCCAGCCTACCGTTCCGGCGGCCCCTGTCCGGACCGGTCAAGGGCATGAACCCGCGGCGCCAGCCGCTGTCGGGGACCACTCGGTATGCCAGAATGAGCCCGTGGTGAACAAATCGAAGAAACCCTATGTCGACAACGGCTGGCCCCAGGTGGCCGAAGGCGAGCACGCCGTCACCGAGTTGTCGGCTACGCGCGCCGGTAACCTCTCACCCTACGGTGAGGACACCGAGTTTCCCGTCCCGGCAGCGACGCTGCCGTACGTGCATCCCCAGACCACCATCAACCGGGTGTAACACGGACGGGAAAGACAAGAGCCCGCATCCTCGAAGAGGATGCGGGCTCTTGTTGTCTGCGGAGGCGATCAGGAGGGCAGCAGGCCCTTGTTCGCCTCGAAGAAGTCGATCACGGCGGGGTCGAGCTGCGAACCCTTGGAGCTGTTGAGGAAGTCGAGCGCCTGCTGCGGCACGGCGACGCCCTGCTCCTGCACGACGGCCAGCGCACGGTCGACGGCCTGGAAGACTTCCTGGCTCGGGTCGGCCTGCACCTGCGGGACCTCGGGGACCCAGCTCGGGGTCGAGGGCACGGTGCGCTCGGTGGGACCGCTGCTCAGGCCCAGCTGGGCCGAGCAAGAGGGCCAGGCGCCCCAGCCCTGGGAGGCGAGAACTTTTTCGGCGACCGCGATCTGCTCTTCGCGGCTGGCCTGGTGGGCGGAGGCGGCGTACTGACCGCCGCCGTGTGCGTTCCAGGTGGAGGGCGAGAACTGCAGCCCACCCTGGTAACCGTTGCCGGTGTTGATGCCCCAGTTGCCGCCGGCTTCACACTGTGCGAGGCGATCCCAGTCGGAGTCGGGGGCCGCGCTGGCGTTTCCGGCGAGGGCTGCGGCTGCGGTGCCGAAGATCGCGCCGGTGACGGCGACCTTGGCAGCTGCGCGCCCGGTGGAAGTCGGCTTGCGGTGGCGTCCACTCATATCGGGTTTCTTCCTCTCGTTCGCACCTGCATGTGGTCCGGACTGAGAGGTCTCCCGGTCCGCCCTCACCCCTCGTTTCCAATCGGGGTCCGGTACCCGCGGGGTGAGGTTCGGTGCGGCGGGCCGGTGGTTCCGGGGGCTTGCCCCGGCTGAGAGAAACGGTACGACGCTCAGCGGGGAAAGTCACTATTTGGTAACCGGCGTGTACGGGTGGGTCTCGGGGTGGTCTCGGGGTTGTCCCGGAGGCGTCCGCGCAGGTAGTTGCCGCGTCAGGTGTGCGCGACGGTTGCAAGCTCACTTCGTGATCATGCCGTTATGTGATGAAGGTCACATAGAAGTCTGGGTATCGAACCGGCGGGGTAACCGGTTGACGCGTCAACGCGCGCGCCGCCCCGACCACAGCGCGAACACGATCGCGAGCAGGAAACCCACTGGTGCGAGCATCGCCAGCAGGTACAGCCACAGCCCGGGCGCTTCGTCGGACACGACCGACGTCACGAAAATGGCGATCACCGCCAGAATCCCGATCCCGAACAGCACGCCGGCCACCGGCAGCAGACGATCACCGGTACGACGCGGGCCGCGCGCGGGCGGCTGAGGTGAATTGGTCACCGGTGCACCGTAAAACTGATGTGCTCGGGTTATAACCACCGGGGTAGACTCTGAGCACATCGCGTCCTACCTAGCTGTGGGGCGCGTTCTTTTCGCGACAAGCAGCAATGAGTAACCCGGGCCACAAGGGTTCGGGTGTCGAATGATGAACGGGTGAGCGCAGTGCCGACCGGCCGGGTGAAGTGGTACGACGTCGAAAAGGGCTTCGGCTTCCTTTCCCAAGACGAGGGCGAGGACGTCTATGTCCGATCTTCCGCGCTGCCCGAGGGTGTCGAGGGTCTCAAACCCGGCCAGCGGGTCGAGTTCGGGATGGCCGCCGGCCGCCGCGGTCCGCAGGCGCTGAGCCTCAAGCTGCTCGAGGCGCCGCCGAGCGTCGCCCGCGGTGAACGGGGCCTGCAGCCCGCGCGCAAGGACGCCGGGCCACGCAAGTCGCCCGATGAGCTGCACGGGCTCGTCGAGGACATGATCACGCTGCTCGAGACGAAGGTGCAGCCCGACCTGCGCCGGGGCAAGTACCCGGATCGCAAGATGTCGCAGCGCATCTCCGAGGTCGTGCGCGCAGTGGCCCGCGAACTGGATCACTGACCCACTCCGCAGCGCACACCGGCCCCGAACGCGATGGCGTTCGGGGCCGGTGTCGTCTCCGGACCGGGCGTCAGGGGCGCGGTGTGCCGACCCGCCACAGGCCGTGCACATCGAAGACCTCTTCGCCGGTGCTCGGATCGGTGTACACGATCGGCAACCGCACCTCGAACCCCGCGAGCCGCAGGTCGGGCTCGGGCTGGGTCTGCAGGCTCAGCGACGGCACGTCCTCGGGGTAGTCGATGAAGCTCAGGATCCGCTCGATCTGCTCACCGTTGGGCCGCTCGAAGACCTGCACCACGATCCACGGCGCCTCGGCCACCGACTTCGGGAACGCCACCTGGACCGGCAGGCCCGACGGCACCGGCAGGTAGTAGGTCGACTCGTCGTTGACGCACTCGCCGGTGGACAGCTCGCAGTACCCGTACGGCTCGACGGTGACGGTGTTGCCCCAGGCGTACACGGTGAGCTCGGGGTAGCGCTCGGGCGCCTTGGACACCGCGTAGGCCACCACTCCGGCTGTCACCGCGACGACGGCGAACAGGCCTACCGCGACCAGCGCGAGGATCGTGCGAACGTTGAGCTTGCTCACCAGTGGGGGTCTCCTGTCCCGCGCGGAACCGGACCGGGGCCGACCCGATCCGGATGAACATTGGGCACTTCCTGCTCGGCGTGCTGGGGACGGTTACCGCCCAGCCCCGGCAGCAGCGAGTGCCCGGTGTAGCTGACGAAGGTCTGTACGAGCCCCGCCACCAGGATCACGCTGATCACCGCGAAACCCTTCCAGTACTCGATCGGCAGCAACACACCGGCCGCCCCACCGATCACCCAGCTCAGCTGCAGCACCGTCTCCGACCTGCCGAAACCCGAAGCGATCGACTCCGGGGGCAGGTCGTCCTGGATCGCGGCGTCCAGCGACACCTTCGCCAGCGCGCTGGCCGCCGAGGCCACCAGTGCGGCGAACGCGGCACCGAACAGGTTCCCGGTGAACAACGCGAACAGCGCCACCACCGCGCACGCGGCGGTACACCCGACCACCACCAGCGACGGCCGGCCCAACCGCAGCCGTGCCCCGGTCGCGTTGCCACCGAAGTTGCCGAACGCGGCCGCCGCGCCGACCAACCCGAGCATGGCCGCCTGCTCGGTGGGACTGCCACCCGAACCCTTGGCGACGAAGGCGATGTAGAAGGTCAGGAACCCGGTGAGCACGCGAATGGACCCGTTGCCCCACAACCCCGTCACCACGGCTCGGCCCAGCGGCTGCCGTCGTTTACGGGCCGGCACCGTGGACTCCTGGCCTGGTTCGAGCACCTCGGTGTGCGCGTCGGGGCCGTGATAGGTCAGTGTCGCGGGCACCTCGCCCTCGGTGACCTCCACCCACGACGGAATGCGCCAGCTCAGATAGGCGCCCGTGATCGCGATGCCGACGGCGAACACCAGCGCCCCGGTGGACCCGGCGATCAACGCGGCCAACGCGGCCAGCGCACCGGCCCCGATCGTGCCACCGACCAGGCCGAACACGGTCAACCGCGAGTTGGTGCGGACCAGGTCGATCTCCGGTGGCAGTACCCGAGGCGTGACGGCGCTCTTGAGCACCGCGAACGATTTCGAGCCCACCATCATGCACAGGGCCAGCGGATACAGGCCCCAGGTGTCGATGTTGAAGATCAGCAGCACCGCGAAACCGGCGCGCAGCCCGAACGTGGTGGCCAGCGCCAGCCTGCGCCCGCGCTGCAACCGGTCGAGCAGCGGCCCGATCAGCGGCGCGATCACCGCGAACGGGGCGATGGTGATCAGCAGGTACAGCGCCACCTTGGTCTTGGACTCGGCGGTGGCGCTGGCGAAGAACAGGGTGTTGGCGAGGGCGACGGCGATCGCGGCGTCGAGCGCGAAGTTGGCCATCGTGGCGTAGGTGAGCGCGGTCAGGCCGGACTGATCGGCGCCGTCGGCCTTGGCCGCGCGCTGGAAGGTGGCGAAACCACGTTCGGTGAGTTCGCGACTGCGCATCGCGGCGACTCGGGTGACGGTGAGCTTGCGCGGCACCCGCTGCGCGCCGGGCTCGTCACCGGGCTCGTCGGCGCGGGGGAGCTCGCGGGTGGGCGTGGGGCCGGGGTCGAGCTCGTCGTCCGGGTGCGGTCGTTTCGCCTGCCACGCACCGGGGTCGAATTCGTCGTCCGGGCGCGCTCGTTTCGCCTGTGCCGCCCCCGGACCCGGACCGTGCGGCACGGTCCGAGCGCGGTCACGCGGCTGCGAGGCGGCGCCGCCCTGCCAGGGTGAGCTGCCTTGCTGGGGTGAGCCGCCCTGCCGAGGTGAGCTGCCTTGCCGACGCGAGGTGTTGTGCTGCTGGGTCGGGTCATCCGTCGGAGATCGGCGGCGCCGCGGGACCGAGCCGTCCGGCCGGCCCGAGCTGCCTTGCTGGGGCGGATTCCGCGACGAGCGCGGCTCGGCACGGTTCGGGTGGCCGTTGGGCAGCGGGCTGGTCGCGGCGCCGGGGTCGACCGGGCGCCGGCCGAACAGGCGCGAGCGGATGGTCGGCGGGTCCGAGACCGGCGGGTCGACGCGCGGAAAGACCTTGCGGGGCCGACGGCCCGACCGTGGCGGGTACTGCCCGAAGCCGGGATGGCGACCGGACCGGTCGCCCGCGGCACTGCCGTCCCGGCGACCACGGTCAGGACCGGTTGGATCGCGGGGCGTAGTCACAGTCCAATTCTGGCGTACGCGGGCCCACCATGTTCACTTGCGGCCGAGCAGTGTCGGCCACACCACGCTATTTCCGGACGAACCGGACCTCGAACAGTCGCGGCCAATATTTCCCGGTGAGCAGGAACCGGTCGGTGTCCGGTAGCTGCGCGATGCCGTTGAGCACATCGGTGCCGGGACGTTCGGCGGGACTGAGCAGCCCGCCCGCTTCGATCACCGCGGTGATCCGCCCGCTGTCGGGGTCGATGCGCAGGATCTCGTCGGAGGGGAAGTGGTTGGCGTACACGGTGCCGTCGGCGGCGCAGTCCAGTTCGTTCGGCCGCGGGTCGTCGTAGCCGGTCAGGGTCACCGAACCGGTCTCGGCGAAGGTCACCGGGTCGCGGAAGGTGAGGGTGCCGGTGCCGTCGCTCATCACCAGCCGGTCCGGTTGGGCGCACAGGCCCCAGCCCTCGCCCTCGTACCGGACCCGGCCGGTCTCGGCGAGAGTCCGCGGGTCGCGGGCGAAGGCGACACCTTCCTTCCAGGTCAACTGCCAGACGATGTCGCCCGCCTTGGTCAGCCCCTCCCCGAACATGTGCTCCGGCAGGTCCACGCGTGCCAGCTCGGTGCCCGTGTCGTGCTCGATCGCCCGCGCCGTCGACACGCCCCACATCCCGGTGCCCTCGTAGCGGATGCCGTCGACCACCTCGAGGCCCTGAGTGAAGGCACCCGGATCGTGCGGTGACGAGGCGAGGACCTCCACTCGCCACCGGGGCAGGCCTGCCTGCTCAGCGGCGCCACAACCGCTCGCGCCGAGCAGGCTGACCAGCACTGTGACGGCCAACGAACTCCGATTGCACTTCATACGGCAAAATGTATGTCGTGAGCGCAGTATCTGTTTCGGAGTCCGGCGTGCGTACCGTTCTGGCCGACGCGGCCGAAGTCGCACATCGTGCGCTCGTCGCGTTGGAGCCCGACGGGGTAGGAGTCCATCTGGGGGTGACAGCCGAGGACGACACGGCAGCTACCCACCGGTTCGAGGCGACGCTGCCCGGCTACCGCGGCTGGCAGTGGGCTGTCGTGGTCGCCGCGCCGCCAGGCGCCGACCACGCCACCGTCAGCGAGTCGGCCCTGCTGCCCGGGCCCGACGCGCTGATCGCCCCCGAGTTCGTGCCCTGGGAGCAGCGGGTGCGCCCCGGCGACCTCGGCCCCGGCGACCTGCTGGCCCCGCCCGCCGGCGACCCGCGGCTGGTGCCCGGCTATGTGGCCACCGGCGACCCGGCGGTCGACGAGGTGGCCCGCGAGGTCGGTCTCGGTCGCGTCCAGGTGCTCAGCCTCGAGGGCCGGATCGACGCGGCGCAACGCTGGTACACCGAGCGCGGCCCCGACACCGAGATGGCCAAGGCGGCCCCCTCCACCTGTGGTCTGTGCGGTTTCTACGTGCCGCTGGCCGGGGCCCTGCGCGAGTCCTTCGGTGTCTGCGCCAACGCGATGGGCGCCGACGGTTCCGTCGTCCACGTCGAATACGGCTGTGGCG
Organism: Nocardia halotolerans; assembly: GCF_042650145.1. Taxonomy (NCBI): domain Bacteria; kingdom Bacillati; phylum Actinomycetota; class Actinomycetes; order Mycobacteriales; family Nocardiaceae; genus Nocardia; species Nocardia halotolerans. The sequence continues at coordinate 227,079 of NZ_JBHSDL010000030.1, forward strand.
CCCACTCCGACGTGGTCGCCCCCAGCGGCAACGGTTCCCCTCGCTACGAAGCCTTCGACGACCACGCCGTCGACTACGTCGACATTCCCCGCACCCCCGACCCGAGCGGCCGGCAGGACTCGGCGCTCACCGCCGAACTGCAGGAGACCGCCGAGGCCGAAGCCGTGGAAGCCGCTACCGCCGTACGCAACGCACTCGCCGAAGGGGCGTTGCCGGAGCCGGCGGAGGAAGTCATCGCGGCCGAGATCGCCGACGCCGAGGTGGCGCCCGCGCCTGAGGCGGGTTCCGAGGAACAGGCAATCGAGATCGTCGAGACCGCCTCCGCCACACCAGCGGAGCCGACTTCGAGCACGGATGCCGCCACGAGTGCCCAGGCGGCGCTTTCGACGGAAACACGATCCGGGACCGAAGCCCAGGCTGGTGTGCGCGACACGTCCGAGGCCCGGGCTGATGTGGGCGACGCTTCCGAGGCCCGGGCTGATGTGGGCGACGCTTCCGAGGCACAGGCTGAGGGTCGCGACGCAGCCGAGGCACAGGCTGAGGGTCGCGACGCAGCCGAGGTGCGGGGCTCGGCCGAGCACGGATCGCCGGTGGCGCGCTGAACGCAGGGGCGGATCCCTTCGGCACCGCGCAGCTGCGTGCCGGAGTACTCGCCGCCTGGCGGGATTCGCCGACCCGGCTGCGCGAGGACAGTGCCAGTGAGGCGGATCTGGTCGCCGCGGGCTACCGCGACCGGCTGCTCACCGAGCTGGCGCAGAACGCGGCCGATGCCGCGACGAAGGCCGGTGTCGCGGGTGAGCTGACCGTCCGGGTGCTCGACGCGCGGTTGCACATCGCGAACACCGGTGCGCCCCTGACTGTTTCGGGCGTACACGCCCTGACGGCGCTGCGTGCTTCCGCGAAGGCCGACACCGCCCAGGTGGGCCGTTTCGGTGTCGGTTTCACCGCGGTCCGCTCGGTTGGTGACGAGGTGGAAATCCGTTCCACGACCGGGTCGATCCGCTTCTCCCGGATCGCGACACTGAACGCCCTGCACGACACCGGCATCACGATCCCCGCCGACCTCGCCGACACCGCCCCACCGGTCCTGCGACTGGCCTGGCCGATGCCGACCACCCCGTCGGCGGGTGCCGACACCGAGGTCGTCGTACACCTGCGCGACGGCCTGGATCCCGAAGCGCTGCTCGACGCCATGCGCACCGAGGCCCCGGACCTGCTGCTGGAACTCCCGGCCCTGCGCCGCATCCGCATCGGCGCCGACGAATTCACCAGCACCGTCCGCGAGCTCGATGCCGAGAACCTCACCGAGCTCACCATCACCCTGCCGTCGGGTGCTACCGAACAATGGTGGCAGTACCGCGCTCCCCGCGCCCGCTGGCTGCTCCCACTGCGCGGCGGCCGCCCCGTCGCCACATCTCCCGACGTGCTGCGCGCCCCCACTCGCTCCGATGAGGAGCTCTCCCTCCCCGCCATCCTGGTCGCCGACCTCCCCATGCAACCGGATCGCCGCCGCCTGCTCCCCGGCGCCGACCTGCGCGAAATCGCCGTCGGTTACGCCGATTTCGCCCGCGCCCTCCCACCCGGAGATCGCCTCGCCCTCGTGCCCGCGCCCGGCTTCGCCCGCAGCGAGACCGACACACTCCTGCGCGAAGCCCTCACCGCCGAATTGCGTACGCACTCGTGGCTACCCGTCGGCTCGCCCACCGGTGGTCTCGCACCCACGGCCCAAGCAACCCGGCCGGATCGCGCGGGTTCCCTGCCCGACTGGGAGCCCAGCACCCAGACGACGGACCCCCTGCCTGACTGGGAGCCCAGTGCTCAGACGGCGGACCCCCTGCCTGACTGGGAGCCCAGCGCCCAAACAGCGGACCCCCTGCCCGACTGGGAGCCCAGCACCCAGACGGCGGACCCCCTGCCCGACGGGGAACCCCGCGCGCAGACAGCGGATCCTCTGTTGCGCTCGGGATCGCGTTCCGAGGCGCCGGATCCGTTGGCCCAGGACTCCCTGTTCGAGCAGGACCACCGGCGCGACGAGTCGGGCCCGAACGTATCGATCTCGGACTCGGGCGTGCGCACCCCGACCAGTGCTCCGTCCCGCGCACACGTGTTCCCCGATCTGACACCGGAATTGGCCCGGCTGATCACCGAATTCACCGGCCCGCTGGTGATCCCGGAACTCTCCGGCCGCGCGCATCTGGACAAGCTCACCGTCCTCGATGTCCCACGCCTGGATCTGGCCGCCCTGGCCGACCTGTCGAGCGGCCTCGACCGTGAACCGCACTGGTGGCAACGGCTCTACACCGCACTGGAACCCTTCGTGGTGGACACCAGGACGGCCGAGGAGCTCGGTGCCCTGGCCGTCCCGCTGGCCGACGGCCGCGTGGTGACCGGCCCGCGTACCGTCGTGCTCGACGATCAGCTCACCGTCGCCGTGCCGGTGCACTGGGCCCGCCTGGCGCACCCGGAGGCCACCCACCCGCTGCTGGGCCGTCTGGGTGCCCGCAGCGCCTCCGCCGACGACCTGCTCACCGACCCCGCTCTGCGCGAGCTGCTCGAATACGACCCGGCCGACCCCGATACCGTCACCGCGGTACTGCACCTGGCCCCGTTCGCCGCCACCGAGGCCCTGCCCGTCTGGCTCGGCCTGCTCGAACTGCCCACCGACACCGGTGAACTGCGCCCCGCCGACGAACTGCTGCTACCCGGCGCCCCGCTCGCCGAAGTGCTGGTCGAGGATTCGCCCTTCTGCACTGTGGCCGACTCCACTGTCGCCGAGTTCGGTGCGCGGGCCCTGCGCGCGATCGGTGTCGGCTGGGATTTCGCGGTACTCACCGACCCCGATCCGATCGCCCCCGACCACGACCTCGACGACGAACAAGACTGGTGGAACACCCTTTCCGAGGACCCGCCCGAACTCGTCGCCGTGCGCGATCTCGACCTCGTCGACGACGACCGCTGGCCCCTGGCTCTGCGTCACCTGCTCGCCGAGCCGCGCACCCGTGCCCTGCTCGCCGACCGGCACGGCTACACCGCCTGGTGGCTGCACCGCCACGCTCACCTCGACGGCGTCGCGCTGGGCAAGTTCCGTCATCCCGACGACACCGAATTCGCGGGCCTGCTACCGGCTTTCCCCGCCGAGGACATCGGCAACCCGGACGCCCTGCGCTCCGTCCTGGTCGATCCCGACGTGCTGACGGCCGACCTCGCCGAAGAACTTCTCGACGCCCTGGCCGATCCCGCGAGGAACCCCGCCCCCGATGTGGTCGCGAACACCCACGCGCGGCTGGCCGAAGCGGTCGCCGTGGGCACCCTCGACCCCGCCGACCTCGACCTGCCCGACCAGGTTCGTGCGCTGTCCGGCACCGTTGTCGACGCGGGCACCGCGATGATCCTGGACCAACCCTGCTTCGGCTTGGTGGTGCCGGCGCAGCGCTTGGTGGCCGGCGCACACGCCGAAGCCCTGGCCACCCTGCTGGATCTGCCGCTGGTCTCTGAGGAGGTCGGTGCAGAAGTGCTGGGCGCGGGCCGCCGAACCACCTGGGCCGACCCCTTGGGTGTGGTGCTGCGTCAACTGTGGTCGCCCAGCGACACCACCGGCGATCTGGTGCTGCACGAGACCCTGGAAGTGCGGCTGCGCGGGGCGGTCTCGGGGACCGTGCGGGTGCCGTGGTGGTGCGTGGACGACGACGTGCACGTCCAGGTGCCGGTGGTGTGACAGTTAGGCCGAGCTGGCGTGCGAGGTGACCATTTCGGCGAGCATGTCGAGCTGGGTCTGCACGCTCTCGCTGTCGTCGTCCACCAGCCAGCGCAGCACGATGCCGTCGATGACGCTGAGGATGAACCGGCTGAGCTCGGCCACCGGGGTGTTCCAGGTGGTGCTCGTCGCCTCGCGGAAATGGTCCATCACGTCGGCGACGGTGCTGTCGTTGAACGCGTACTGCTCGCGCGCGATCGCGATCTTGGCCGGCGTCGATTCGCCCTCGCGCAGCGCGTAGGTGGTGGTTTCATAGGTGAGCAGCTGACGTTCGGGTGTGGCTTCGACGTTGCGCCACAGTAGCTCCAGGCTGCGCCGCACCAATTTCTGAAGTGCTTCTTTTCCTGTTCCTGCGTCGGCCCATACCGATTCGTCGGCATCGACGGAATCGCGTAATTCCATCGAGAGCGCTTTGACCAGCTCGGTCATCAGCGCGTCCTTGTTTTCGAAACAGTAATGCACCACACCGAGCGACACACCGGCCGCTTGGGCCACGTCGCGCGTGGTCACGCCCGCCACGCCCTTTTTCTCGGCGAGACCGATCGCTGCCTCGATCAGGTGGGCTCGTCGTTCTTCGACGCTCAATCGGAAGGACACGTGTGCGAGTTAAGCGCGCACGTCGCGAACAGTCAATTCGCCGGTCCGCGAGAAAAACCTGGACATTCGACCAGTTTGTGTGGTTGTCTCCGAATGGAAGTCGCGAAGGAGTCCACTGATGCCCCTGTCCCGCCGTACCGTACTCGCCGCCTCGGCGCTGGGTATCCCGGCCGTGCCCGTGGTTTCGGCCCTGACGGCCGCGGGGCTGCCCCGCGCGCACGCGGATCTGAAACCCGACGTATTCGAATTCGGACTCGGAATCGCCGACCTCACCGGACCCGCCGCCGAATGCGGCATGATGGGCTACTCGCAACTCGAACAGACCACGGCGGGAATTCATCTGCGCCCCCGGGTGCGCGCATTCGTGATCGGTTCGGAAACCGATCGCGTGGTGTTCGCCGCGGTGGAGAACGGCGCGTTGTTCCAATCGGTGCACCGCGGTGTACTGCTCGCGCTGGCGCGGCGTTTCGGTGATCGGTACACCGAACGAAATGTCGTCCTCACTTCCACCCACACCCATGCCGGCTGCGGCGGTTCGGCACACGACTACGCGTATACATTGGCGACACTGGGATTTCAGCGACAGGTGTACGACACCGAAGTCGACGCCATCGTCGAGGCCGTCGTCGCGGCCGACGCCGATGTCGCCCCCGGCACCATCGCCCTCGGCCGCGCCGAACTGCGCGACGCGAGCGTGAACCGCTCCCGGTCGGCCTTCGACCGCAATCCGGCCGCCGACCGGGCCGTGTTCCCCGACGCCATCGACCCCGCGGTCACCACATTGGTCTTCAGCCGCGCGGGCGCCCGGGTCGGCACCCTCACCTGGTTCGCCACCCACAACACCTCCATGACCAACAAGAACCGGCTGATCAGCTCCGACAACAAGGGCTACGCCAGTTTCGCCGCCGAGCACCGCGAACACGGCGTGCGTTATCTCGACGGCGCACCGGATTTCCTCGCGGCTTTCGCCCAGACCAATGCCGGTGACATGTCGCCGAACCTGGCGCTCAGCCCCGGAAACGGCCCGACCACCGACGAATTCGAGAACACCAGAATTCTCGGCGAACGCCAATACGCGGCCTCCGAGACCGCGGCGCGCGGATCGGTTTCGATGCGGGGTTCGATCGCGTCGATGCTGTGCTACATCGACCTGGCCGCCCTCAGTATCGACGGCCGCTTCACCCCCGATGGCGAACCGCGCCGCACCGCACCGGCGGCGGCCGGGGTGTCACTGATCGCGGGCAGCGTCGAGGACGGTCCAGGTCTGCCCGGCGGGCCGATCCCGGAGGGCGTGCGCAACCCGATGATCGAGTTCCTCGGCGGCATCGACCATCCGCACCCGGCGTGGCTGGCCGACGCCCAGGCGCCCAAGGCGATCTTCGCCCCGCTCGGCCTGCTCCCGCCCGTGCCATGGGTGCCGAATGTGGTGCCCATCCAGTTGGTCCGCCTCGGTGAGCTGTATCTGGCCGCGGCGGGCGCGGAATTCACCATCGTGGCCGGGCTACGGGTGCGCCGCGCGGTGGCGGGGGTCCTCGGTGTCGAGGTGGATCAGGTGCTGCTGCAGGGGTACGCGAACGCCTATCACCAGTACGTGACCACCCCGGAGGAGTACGACGCCCAGCAGTACGAGGGCGCCTCGACGCTGTTCGGCCGCTACACCCTGTGCGGCTACGTGCAGGAATTCACCCGCCTCGCCGAGTCCTTCGCCGCCGGCGCCGACCCCGGCCGTGGACCCGCGCCCCGCGATGTCTCCGCGCTGCAACCCGGCTTCGCCGCCGCACCCGGCCCCGACGCGACACCGCCGGGCCGCGGCTTCGGTGATGTCGTCGTGCAGCCGCCCGCGCACTGCGCGCGCGGCGAGCGGGTGGCCGTCGAATTCGTCTCGGCCCACCCCAAACACAATCCGCGTCGCGGCGCGACCTTCCTCGAGGTACAGCGCCGCAGCGGCACGGGCTGGGCGCGGGTGGCCAACGAGGGGGAGTGGGACGTGCGATTCCACTGGCGCAAGGAGGGCGAGGCGGTTTCGATCGCACGCTTCACCTGGGATATCCCCACCACCGCTGAACCGGGCACCCACCGCTTCGTGCACTACGCCGACGTGTTCGGCCCCGACGGCACGCTACGTCCGGTCACCGGGACCAGCGCGGAGTTCACGGTGACCGCCTAATCGCCGGAGAGACCCACCTGCGCTCCCTTGTCCCCACGCCGGGCCGAACGTCGCTGCGCCAGGTAGATGGCCGACCCCAGCACCCCGACGAGAAGCCCCATCAGGCACACCGGGCGCGCATCAGCCCACGCGGGAATCAGCCAGGTCAGGATGGCCGCGACCGCCCAGGCCGCGAAACCGGCCAACACCACCGGGCGTGGGTCGACCAGGCCCCGGGGCAGCTGGGGTATCTCCCGACTGGCGGGTCCGGCATCCATACCCAAAGAGTAGCGGCGTGAAACCAGTGCGGTCGCCGTGACGTACCGTAGAGTTCTGCACTGTGACAACGCCATCGGACGTCCGAGCCCTGGCCGGCGACCTTTCCCTGGCCGTCGTGCGGCTCACGCGCCACCTGCGCGGCCGCCGGGCCGACGCGCAGATCTCGCTCACCCAGCTCTCCGCGCTGGCGACGCTGGCCCGCGACGGCGCGATGACTCCGGGCACCCTGGCACACAAGGAACGAGTGCAGCCGCCGTCGATGACGCGCGTGATCGCCTCGCTCTCGGACCTCGACCTCGTGCAGCGCAGGCCGCACCCCACCGACGGCCGCCAGATCATCGTCTCGCTGTCACCGGCCGGTCGCGCCCTGATCGCCGACGAAACCCATGCCAGGGAGGCCTGGATGACCGACCAGCTGGCCGGTCTGACCGCCGATCAGCTCGCGGTACTGGACCAGGCGGTGGAGATCATGAATCAGATCATCGTCGGATCCGAGTGATCACCCGACCGTAGGCCGGTGCGCGGCATCCGCGGGCACCACATCGTGGCCCAGCGGGAACAGCGACAGCGGCACCAGCTTCAGGTTCGCCCAGGCGAACGGCAGGCCGATGATCGTCACCGCCAGCGCGATGCTGGTGAACACATGGCCCAACGCCAGCCACCACCCCGCGAAGACGAACCAGATCACATTGCCGACGAGTGACGCCGCGCCCGCGTTCGGCTTGTCGACCACGGTGCGACCGAACGGCCACAGCACGTAACCGGCCAGCCGCAGCGAGGCGATGCCGAAGGGGATGGTGATGATCAGCACGAAACAGATCAGCGCCGCGAGCAGGTAGCCCAGCGCCATCCAGAATCCGCACAGCACCACCCACAGGATGTTCAAGATCAACTGGACCAGCTTCATGCTTCCAGCATGCCAGGATGGGCCGGTGGCCGAAGTGATTCCCATCGACGACCCCGCCGACCCGCGCGTCGACGACTTCCGCGACCTGTCCAACGCCGACCGCCGACCCGACCTGCCGGGCCGTAGCGGACTCGTCATCGCCGAGGGCGTGGTGGTGGTGCAGCGCATGCTCGATTCACGCTTCGCCCCGAGCGCCCTGCTCGGCGTCGAGAAACGCTACGCGGCCCTCGCCGCGGACCTGACCGGCGTCGATGTCCCGTACTACCAGGCCGACGCCGAGGTGATGGCCGAAGTGGTGGGCTTTCACCTCAATCGCGGCGTGCTCGCCGTCGCCCCGCGCCCCGCCGAACTCACCGTCGAACAGGTACTCGACGGCGCGCGCACCGTGGCCGTCCTCGAGGGCGTCAACGATCACGAGAACCTCGGCTCGATGTTCCGCAACGCGGCCGGCCTGGGCGCCGACGCGGTGCTGTTCGGCGAACGCTGCGCCGACCCGCTCTACCGGCGGTCGGTGCGCGTGTCGATGGGGCACGTGCTGCGGGTGCCGTTCGCGTCGCTACCGCAGTGGCCCGGTGGGCTGGACTCGCTGCGGGCGCGCGGGTTCCAGATCATCGCGCTCACCCCGGACCCGGCCGCGCTGAACCTGGCGACCGCGATGACGGGGGAGCGGGTGGCGCTGCTGCTCGGTGCCGAAGGCCCCGGTCTGACCGAAGCGGCCATGCGCGCCACCGACGTACGCGCCCGCATCCCGATGTCGCCGGGGACGGACTCGCTCAATGTCGCGACCGCCGCCGCGATGGCGTTCTACGAACGGGTGCGCACGTCATGAGCCCCGAGCACGACGGCCCCTACCGGGCCCAGCCCGATTCGGTCCCCTGGGCCGCGGGCATCACCGTCGTCGTGCTGGTCGCGTCGCTCGGCGCGACCGCGGTCTACGCCTTCGGCGCAGCACTCGCGGCGGTGCACCCGCTGCTCGCGGTGGCGGTGAACCTGGTGGCCGCGGCGGGAGTGGCGCCGACGGCCTGGCGCTGGCGCTACACGCCGGTGGTGCGCTGGGTGCTCGCCGGTGCCGCGCTCGGCGTGCTGCTCGGGTGGCTGGCGGTGCTCATCGAGGAGATCAGCGGGTGAACCGAGGCTCACCGCACCCGGTCGGGTCCGCGTAGCCGGCTGAAGAACCCGCGCCCGCGCCGGGTGGCCGCTCCCGGCCCGGCCGCCACGGGCGCACCGCCCTTCGGATACAGCGTGAACCCGCAGACGGCGATGTCGCCGGGCGTGAGCCCACCGGGCACGGTGTCGCGATAACCGAATCCGAGCCATTCGAGCGCGGCGGCATCGGCGAAGGCGGGCGGATCGAACGGCAGTGACTGCGGCGCGGGCCGGTCGTCGCGGTGCCAGGGCACCGGATGATCACCAGCCCAGTACGCGCGCTCCCACACCATCGGCAGCCCTTCGTTCTCCAGGATGTCGACCCTGGTGGAACTGAACGAGCGCCGGAATTCCCCACGCTCCCAGTGCGCGAACGCACCCCAGTGCAGCTGAGTGTCGAACGAGACCAGATAGGTGTGCTCGGAGGCCAGCGGACGTACCAGCAGATCCGGCAATTTCGTCGGCCGCACCAGGGCAGCCTCGGCGGTACACACCACGGTCAATCCCGGATAGCAACCGAGATAGACCTCGTCCCGGTCCGGCCCGGCACACCCGGCCAGGGTCCCCACGGTGATCGGTCGCACGTCGTGTTCGGCGTACAACTGCCCGGCCAGCGCGGCGGCGGCGACGGGATCGGACGCCGGGTGCCCACGTAGGACCGCGACCGGATCAGCCGTGTCGACGTACCAGAGAGTGGATGCGGACAACATGAGCCACCTCCAAACCGAAGCACCAGATCACCAGGCAGTGACCCGGCAGTCAGGTCCGCGCAGCCGAGCCTGGCGGGTTGTTCAGTTCCCGGAGCTGCGCACGCCGAGCAGCACGTCTTCCCAAGACGGCATGGGCGCCTTACCGCGCTTGTTCCGAGCGGGCTTGGGTGCGGGCTTGTCCGCGGCCGGTTCCTCGGGGCTGTCCTGCTGCGCCGCGGGCGGATTCGCCTCGGTGGGCTGGCTCGGCGTGGCCGGAACCGGAGCCGCCGGCATCTGTGCCGCCGGTGCCGGAGCCGCCGGGATGGGCGCCGGCGGAGCCGGGATCGGCGCCGAAGGCGCTGGTGCGGCCGGAATCGCCGCCGTCCCACCACCGGCCGCGACCTGCCTGCGCCCGTAGTACTCGTCCAGCGACGGCTGCGCCGGCCGGGCCTGCGGACGCGCGGTCGGGGTGACCTGTTCGCGCGGCCGCGGCTCCACCGGTACGGGCGGTTCGATGACCGGCGGGGCGGCGGGCGCGGGCGTGGCCAGCCCGCGCAGCGCGCGACCGAAATCGGGGTCGATCAGGTCGTTGGCGGGGTCGTCGAGCGGGGACACCGAGCCGCCGTGCGCGTCGGGCTGGAAACGCCAGTGCGCGGCGATCTCGGAGTGACCGTGGCGCCACTGCAATTGCGCCACCCAGAAGCCCTTCTCGTCCTTCCAGGCATCCCATTCGGCGTGTTCGATGGTGTGCCCGCGTTCGGAGAAGGCCGCGGTGACGATCTCGTGCAGCGTTTCCAGCGCCGGGCCGTCGGGGCGCACCGGGTGCGCCTTCTGTGCCAGTTCGGCGGCGCGAGCACGCTCGAGCAACACCGGGTAGGCGAAACGCTCCACTTTGCTTTCGGGCATACCGGACTCGGCCGTGACCTGCTCCACAGACGCTCCGGCTCGAATACGGGCCTGAATATCGCGAGGACGCATCGACGCCTCCGTTTCGATCTGGATCTGGCCGAATCGTGCGAGGTCGCCGCGCGCAGCCGCGCGGAGCTTGTCGTCGGCGGGCAACCGGAACTTGGTGCCGGACTCGGTGTCACTGCACACGATGTGCGTGGAGTCGGGCGTTACCCCGATCACTCGAAGTTCACGCACCGTTACCTCCCTATCGCGTCGGCTACGACACCGCCCACTTTCCTAGACAGTAGTGCACATTACTTGGCCGTGGCAGCAGACACGCACGACGCAAATCGCGCACGGAGGCACCCCATACCGCTAATCTGATCGGCTCGTTACACGAATCCTGGTCGTGTACAGGGGTTTTGGTGACAGATCAACATCAATTGCCGTACCGCGGAACCCCGCGATCAATGCAAATGTTGCGAACATGCAAAGCGCCGGTGCGTGTCGAACCGGAAAAGGTTCGCCGCGCACCGGCGCTGATTGCGGTCTTATCTCAGAGCTGGCCGACGACCCAGTCGATCGAACGGGTCAGCTGCGAAACATCTTCGGGATCGATTGCCGGGAACATACCGACGCGCAGCTGGTTGCGGCCCAGCTTCCGGTACGGATCGGTGTCGACGATGCCGTTGGCCCGCAGAATCTTCGCGACCTGGGCGGCGTCCACCGAGTCATCGAAGTCGATGGTGCCCACGACCTGCGAACGGTGCGCCGGGTCGGTGACGAACGGGGTGGCGAACGAGCTCGACTCGGCCCAGGTGTAGAGGCGCGAGGACGAATCCAGGGTGCGCTTCACGGTCCAGTCCAGGCCGCCGTTGGCGTTCATCCACTCGATCTGGTCGGCGAACAGCAGCAGGGTGGCCAGCGCCGGGGTGTTGTAGGTCTGGTCCTTGGACGAGTTGTCGATCGCGATCGGCAGCGACAGGAAGTCCGGGGTCCAGCGGCCCGAGGCCTTGATCTCGGCGACGCGGGCCAGCGCGGCCGGGCTCATGATCGCGACCCACAGGCCACCGTCGGCGGCGAAGCACTTCTGCGGCGCGAAGTAGTACACGTCGGAATCGGCGATGTTCACCGGCAGACCGCCCGCACCGGAGGTGGCGTCGATGGCGATCAGGGCGTTCTCGGAACCGGCCGGACGCGACACCGGGATGGAGACACCGGTGGAGGTCTCGTTCTGGGCCCAGCCGATGAGGTCGGCCGAGGGGTCGGCCACGGGCTCGGGGGCGCTGCCCGGCTCGGCGGAGACGACGATCGGGTCACCGATGAACGGGTTGGCCTTGGCGACCGAAGCGAACTTCGAGGAGAACTCGCCGTTGGTCAGGTGCAGCGAACGCTCACGGATCAGGCCGAAGGCGGCGGCGTCCCAGAACGCGGTGGTGCCACCGTTGCCGAGCACCACTTCGTAGCCCTCGGGCAGGTTGAACAGCTCACGCAGGCCGTTGCGCACGCGCGCGACCACGTCCTTGACCGGCTTCTGGCGATGCGAGGTGCCGAACACCGAGGCGCCGACAGTCACCAGCGACTGCAGCTGCTCCGGGCGGACCTTGGACGGGCCGCAGCCGAACCGTCCGTCGGCGGGCTTGAGGTCGGCTGGAATGGTCGGGAACGCACTGGTCATGCGGGAGAGTTTATTGGCGCACCGCCGCGCGCCTGCTGGTACCCCCCTTGTCGCCGCCGGCGCGAGATCGGGCGCCCACTGTGACGGGTGCGGGGAATTTGCCCTTGCGGTGTGAAACTTCCGTTTACGCTCATTTCATGAGCCTCGCCGTGGCCGACTCGGGTCGGACCCTGCTCGACCGGTGTGCCTGGGCGTTCGGGAGGCGACCCGGACTGCTGTCGGAGGGCGCACGGCGGGAACTGCTGATCAGAGGGTTCCCCGCCACCGCCACGATACTGTCGGCCCGCACCCGCCGCGGCGAAGTCGGCTACCGCTTCTCGGTACGAGTCCAGCGCCCCGGCGAACTCGCCTACGACGCCCGTGTCCGCCAGCGGATCCGTAGCCAAGACGTGGAGTGGATGCAGCCCGGCGACGTGGTGGGCTGCCGCGTCGACCCCGGCAATCCCGACCGCGTGGCCCTGTTCCTCCCCGAAACCGCCCAACCCGGCCACAAGGCAACCGCCAAGATCCTGGCCACCGGCCGCCGAGCCGAAGCGATCGTCCTCGCCGTCGCCCCCATCGCCGCCGACTACACCGGCCACGAAGACCCCGTCCTGCGCCTCGACCTGGAAATGCGAGCCCCCGACGAACCCACCCCCTGGCGAGTCCGCTTGATCCAACCCGTCCCCCTGGCCGCCGTCGGCCACATAGAACTCGGCACCCACCTCGAAGCCGCCTACCTCACCCTCGACCGAGGAACCTCGGTAGCCCTCGACTTCACCGCACTGCGCTGAGACCTACGCCGTCGGGTGCGCCGTCGTCCGGATATCGAGGAGCCCCTGCAGCTCAGTCACCACTGAACCAAAGGTATCCATTGTGTCGGATCGCGTCCTCCGCGGCTCGTTGAAGGGTGTCGACTACTTCCTTTTCGTGTTCGTCCTGCGGAGTCATGGTTGCCAACTCGACAAGGAACAAATTCAATTGAAACGAATTGAACATCGTGTCCGCGTATGCGTGTATTTCTCCGAGCATTGTTCCGGAAGGTGCCGCGAGCGCCATCTTGGATAGCGTCGGCGCCACGCGTTCGTAATAAATATCGACCTGGTCATGAATCTGATTCTGAACAACTATCGAGATGCCCATGATAGATAAATCCTCCTACGGAATGGGGAACATATTTGTCACTGTACCCCACTTGTCTGTGATCACCTTGTATCTGCTGGTTGGCTTTCCGCCGGACTGGCCTATTGTAGTGCCCGCATCCACGTCGCGTTCGTAATTCCCGTATTTGTTTGGACCGCGTGCCGCCTCATCCTCCGCGCCGTCTATGAGGTCATCCAAGTTCTGATCTTTATTGAAAGTGCTCTTGTCGGGATCCGCATCTGCTATCGCACCACCCTCGACATGCTTTCTGCGAATGTATTCTTCAGCTATATCGGTTAGTCCGCCAAGTGGGATCGCTGACGCCACAGGTAGGTTCTCGTACAGCTGAGAGTCATCGATAAGTACCTTCATCGCGATAATTTCCGCGAGCGCGATGGCGACTTTCTCGGTATCGGGCACTTTATCGAACGCTGTGATCGCCGTAACCGCTCCGCCGAACACGCCTGCAAATCCGAGGATCTTCAGCAGGTCGGCGGAGTTGAGTACTTTGCGGATCTTCGTCATGGCGCTGAGGACGAGTGCACCGACCCGGACCGCTGCCGCTACCGCTGTGCCGCCCAGCGAGAAGATGGAACCGACCGCAGCGAGGCCGATGGTGAATCCGGCCTCGATCTTGAGGTCGGTCATCTCGGTGTCGATCTGCTGGCTGGCGCTGTGTATACCAGTGTTGAACTCGCCGACAGGAGCAGCGATATGCTGAGCGGCCAGCACAATTGTATCGGCCGCACTGCCTATGGTGTTGAGGTGTTGCTGGATCAGTTCGCGGTTCTTGATCTGATCCATGTCGTCGAACATCTGCGAGATCGTTGCGATACGTGCTTTCGCGCCGGATAGTGCTTCGCTTGCCGCGAACGTAGACCAGGCGGCTGTCACGGCGGCCAGCGCGTCGATGTCCGCGTTGGGTAGCTTCTTGAATTCATTGGTGATATCACTGAGGAGGTCATCGAAGAACTGGCCCTCACCGTCCTTCTTCACCCCTACTCCGGATGTGGCGGTAGTCGCCGACGGGATTGTGACCTTGTGTTCGGCCATCGCGGTGATGGTTGGGCGTGGCGGCGCCGGGTCGCTGTTGTTGCTGGTTCCGTAGTTGTATCCCGATGCATAGAGGACATTGCCGAAGTTCGTCAAGGCGTCGGAGAGGTTTGTGCACGTTTGGAGGGTGCGTTGGGCAACTGAGTCGTAAGCTTTCGCCCATTCGACGCATCCTGGTGCGTCGCCGGCCATTCCCGCACCCTGGTCTTTGACGGCTGTGTGTACTGGCTTGTCCGCGGCTCGCAAATCATTCGCCAAGTCATGACACTTCTTGGCCGCGTCATAATAGGAAACCCAGTCGACGTACACTTACCCGCCCTGCAACATGCGGAGATTAATATCAATGGCGTTGGTGTAGCGCTCGTGGGCGGCCTTGGCTGCATCGCTCATGTCGCGGATACCTTCGACGAACTCGCGGGCGCCGACCGCCCACTGTTGATGGGCAACCTGGTACGCGTCGCCGGCGATACCTTCCCAGCCCGTGCCGATCAACGTGGCAACCTGATCGTCTATCTCGTCGAGGTGGTCGCCGATGAACCCTGCCAGCCCAACGAGCTTCGTGACAATCTGGTCGAGATGATCGAGGTCGACCTTGAAATCGGATGCCATCTCACAAACCGGGTAGGTCGAGGCTGAAGGACCCGAGAGCTGCGGCGCTCGTTTCGTCGCGTTGAGCGTAAGTGTCGGCAGTTACGCCGAGCTTTTCGGCCATGTCGGTCAATGCTGTGATGATCGCCGTTCCGCCATTTCGGGTTTCAGACCAGCCTGTTGCGAAGTTGCTGGCGGAGTCCCCAGTCCAACTCGTGCCTGCGCAGGCGTCGACCTCACGAGCGGCCGAGTCCAGCGCCTGGCGCAGGGTATCGGCGAGACCGAACACATAGTTCCCGACTTCACGAACCTTCTCCGGGACGACAGTCAACGACTGCCCTTCCCCCCCAGTGCTACTCATGAATTCGATCCTAGCCGGGTACCGGCTCGAGTGACTGGATGCTGTTGACGACAGCCTCCAGGAGCGCCAGGGTCCGGACGTCACTGGCCGCCCACCACCCCGCGCGAACTCGCCGCGTCTGTCACCAGTTGGACGATTGACCACCAGGCAATCAAGTAGGCATCGTCCGAGAAGGGGAAACCACCAGAGCCTGATGATCTTGATGCCACCGAGGGTGCTACTCGTAGGGTTGCGGAGCGGCTCGGGGTCGGAGTTTTGAGGCGGGGTCGCGGGTTGTTACGGCGGCACGTGGATGAAGGTCAAGCCGTTCGCGCGTAGGGCTGGGATTGCGGAAGTCATGCCTGTTGCGGTGCCGGAGTTCGGTCGGTGCATATGGGCGAGTGTTATATCGCCTGGCTGGGCTGTGTTCATCGCGTGCCGCACCTGGGTGGCCGACGCGGTGGCGCCGAAGTCGGCGTTGATCGTGAAGCCCAGGGGGGTGGCGCCCAGCTCGTTGACGATGGTGACGGCGATGTCGTCGTAGTGGGCGGTGCCGGGGCGGAAGAAGCGGGGTGGGTGGCCGGCGAGTTCGGTGAGGCGTTCGTGATTGGCCCACATTTCTTCGGCCGCCTCCATGGGGGAGGCGGTGCCTGCGATTCGGTAGGCGGTGCGGCCGGTCACCGACAGGGGTTTGTGCGCGACACCGTGATTGGCGAGTTCGAACAGGGGGTTGGCAGCCAGTAGGCGTACGCGGACGGGGTCGGCGTCGACCCAGCGTTTGTTGAGGAACAAGGTGGCCGGGACGTGTTCGGCGATCAGTAGGTCGATCAGCGCCTGGTCGATGCCATTGTTGCCGGGACCGCCGCAGGCGTCGAAAGTGAGCGCGATCTGTTTGCCCGTCGGCGCGAAACTACTGGTGATCCCGGCCATTTCGGTACCCCATCGCTGTGGCACCGCATCCGCGAACCGTGCCGCGACCGAAAACGGCGTCGGAACAGCGGGCGCCCCGGAAATAGGTGCCGCGGTGACCGTCGGTGCTGGTCCGGCGAAAGTCGCCACCGCATCGGCGGCTACCCCGCTCGAACCGGCAACTCTTCCTGGGGTCGAATGGCTTTGCGGCACTCCGCAACCTGCTACCAGCCCGGTGGCCACAGCGGTAGACCCGCGTATGAACGTCCGCCGCGACAACCCACCCACAGGCCCCACCCCTCGTCCGAAATCCGTTCGGATTCTATGCCGGTAGCGGCCTGTTCGTGGCGGGTGAAGCGGTATGAACAGCTAAATGGACCGTGTGCCGGTAGTTCAGCACACGGTCCAGCGCAGGTGGTGGGTCAGTCGCGGGCGATGGTGGACCAGCCGGTGACCTCTTCGGGGGTGCGCGGGCCGGGGCCGGTGTAGATGGCGGCGGGGCGGACGAGCTTGCCCAGCTGCTTCTGTTCCAGGATATGGGCGCACCAGCCGGCGGTGCGGCCACAGGTGAACATGGCCGGCATCATGTGGGCGGGGACCTCGGCGAAGTCGAGGATGACCGCGGCCCAGAATTCGACGTTGGTTTCGATGGCGCGGTCGGGGCGGCGTTCGCGCAGTTCGGCGAGGGCGGCCTGTTCGAGGGCGGCGGCCACCTCGTAGCGGGGGGCGTCGAGGCGCTTGGCGGTGGCGCGCAGCACGCGGGCGCGGGGGTCCTCGGCGCGGTAGACACGGTGACCGAAGCCCATCAGCTTCTCTTTGCGGTCCAGGATGCCCTTGACCAGGGCGCGTGCGTCGCCGGACTGCTCGACCGCTTCGATCATCGGCAGCACGCGGGCCGGTGCGCCGCCGTGCAGCGGGCCGGACATGGCGCCGATCGCGCCCGACAGTGACGCCGCCACGTCGGCGCCGGTGGAGGCGATGACGCGGGCGGTGAAGGTGGACGCGTTCATGCCGTGTTCGGCGGCCGAGACCCAGTAGGCGTCGATCGCCTCGGTGTGGCGCGGGTCCGGGTCACCCTTCCAGCGGGTCATGAACCGCTCGGTGACGGTGCCGCATTCGTCGATCTTGCGCTGCGGGACGGCGGGCTGGTAGATGCCGCGTGCGGACTGCGCCACATACGACAGCGCCATCACCGAGGCGCGCGCCAGGTTCTCGCGGGCGGTCTCGTCGTCGATGTCGAGCAGCGGCTCGTAACCCCAGATGGGGGCGAGCATGGCCAGCCCGGCCTGCACGTCGACGCGCACGTCACCGGTGTGCACCGGCAGCGGGAAGGGTTCGGCGGGGGGCAGGCCGCGGCCGAACTGGCCGTCGACGAGCAGCGCCCACACGTCACCGAAGGTGACCTGGTTGGTGACCAGGTCCTCGATGTCGACGCCGCGATATCGGAGGGCGCCACCGTCCTTGTCCGGCTCGGCGATGTCGGTGGTGAAGGCCACCACGCCTTCCAATCCGCTGACAAAATCCTGTGGTACCGAGCTGGCCGTCATGGTGACTCTCCTTGCAGGGGATGCCGATCTTTCTGAACGATAGACCCGTCGGTACTCAGGAGTAACGTCACCCCTATGCGTGACCTGGACCCCTCTGCGGCGGTAGTCCCCGATCTGGCCGCGATGCGCGTGGACTACGGCGACCCGCTCACGGTGCCCGCCGCCGAACCCGACCTCGACGAGTCGTGGCTGGCCGGCGGCTGGGAACCGTTGCTGCGCCGCTGGATCGAGCAGGCGCGTGGCCTGGGTATCGCCGAACCCAATGCGATGGTGCTGGCCACCGTCTCACTGGTGGGTCCGGCGCCGCGCCCGGTGGCGCGCACGGTCCTGTGCAAGGGACTTTCGCCCGACGGTGTCACCTTCTATACGAACTACGACTCGGCCAAGGGCGAGCAGCTCGCCGCGAACCCCTACGCGGCGGCGAGTTTCGTCTGGCCCGCACTGGCCCGCCAGGTGCACGTGCGCGGTGTGACCGAGCGGGTGCCCGCCGAGGTGACCGCCGCCTACTGGCAGGCGCGCCCGCGTGAGTCCCGGCTGGGCGCCTGGGCCTCGCAGCAGTCGCGGCCGGTGTCCTCGCGCGCCGAACTGGACCGGGCGCTGGCCGAGACCACGGCTCGCTTCGCCGAGGTCGACGACATTCCGGTGCCCCCACATTGGGGCGGTTACCTGCTGCGCCCCGACGAGGTGGAGTTCTGGCAGGGCAGGCACGGACGGCTGCACAACCGCGTCGTCGTGCGGATCGATGGTGCCGACGCGACGGTCGAACGGTTACAGCCGTAGACACCGGCTCACCCATCGATCCGTGTTGTTCGCGTGGTTTCGTGGGGCCCGAACATGGGTACAGCTATGGCTGCCGCGGGACGGGATGCGCAGGTGCCTGCTCAGGTGCGCCACCTCACTGCGCGACGGCTCCGGTGTGAGAACAGCGCAGGACAACCCCTGATTGCTGCTCCTTACCGAACAACAGTTAGCGTTACACCAAGCGCGCCGTCAGCCGAGAGCAACGGCGCACGGTTCGGCGCCGGGTTTCAGGGCTCGGCGAGAATCTCAACTAGCCTGAGAGGGATCCTTCCGTGCCCGCTGAGAACATCACCAACGTCGCCGAAGACGCCAAGAAGGCGGTACTGCAGTACCCCGGTGGCGAGTTCCCGATCTCGGTCACCAAAGCCGCAGAGGGCAATGACGGACTCGACCTGGGCAAGCTGCTCGCCAGCACCGGTTACGTCACCTACGACCCCGGCTTCATGAACACCGCCTCGACCAAGTCGGCCATCACCTACATCGATGGTGAAGCGGGCATTCTGCGCTACCGCGGTTACCCGATCGACCAGCTGGCGGGCCGCTCGACGTTCATCGAGGTGAGCTACCTGCTCATCTACGGCGAGCTGCCGACGCAGGCCCAGCTCGACGAGTTCACCGATCGCATCCGCCGCCACACGCTGCTGCACGAAGACCTCAAGCGGTTCTTCGACGGGTTCCCGCGCAACGCGCACCCCATGCCGGTGCTGTCCTCCGCGGTGAACGCGCTGTCCGCCTACTACCAGGATTCGCTGGACCCGCGCGACCCGGAGCAGGTCGAGCTCTCGACCATCCGCCTGCTGGCCAAGCTGCCGACCATCGCGGCCTACTCGTACAAGAAGTCGGTCGGTCAGCCGTTCCTCTACCCCGACAACTCGCTGTCGCTGGTCGAGAACTTCCTGCGGATGACCTTCGGTTTCCCGGCCGAGCCCTACGAGGTCGACCCCGAGGTCGCCGCCGCCCTCGACATGCTGCTTATCCTGCACGCCGACCACGAGCAGAACTGCTCCACCTCCACCGTGCGCCTGGTCGGATCTTCCGACGCCAACCTGTTCACCTCGGTGTCCGGTGGCATCAACGCGCTGTGGGGCCCGCTGCACGGCGGCGCCAACCAGGCCGTGCTCGAGATGCTCGACGACATCAAGGCCAACGGTGGCGATGTCAAGGAGTTCATCCGCAAGGTCAAGAACAAGGAAGACGGCGTGAAGCTCATGGGTTTCGGGCACCGCGTCTACCGCAACTACGACCCGCGCGCCACCCTGGTCAAGCAGGCCGCCGACAAGATCCTGTCGAAGATCGGCGGCGACGACCAGCTCCTCGACATCGCCAAGCAGCTCGAAGAGGCCGCGCTGACCGACGACTACTTCGTGTCGCGTCGCCTGTACCCGAACGTCGACTTCTACACCGGCGTCATCTACCGGGCCATGGGCTTCCCGACCCGCATGTTCACCGTGCTGTTCGCGATGGGCCGGCTGCCCGGCTGGATCGCGCACTGGCGGGAAATGCACTCCGAGCCGCTCAAGATCGGCCGTCCGCGCCAGATCTACACCGGTTACGGTGAGCGTGATTACCATGACATCGGGAATCGCTGACCGGCCTCGACTGCCAGTCGCCCACATTGATCCCCGCGTACGTGGGGATGAGCCACTATCGAAGGGGATAGCCCGCATGACCAAGCCGGAGATCGAATCGCAGCAGGGCCCCGCGCCCACCGAGCTCGTCATCAAGGACATCGTCGAAGGTGAGGGCGCCGAAGCCGTGCCCGGTGGCACTGTCGAGGTGCACTACGTCGGTGTCGAGTTCGAGACCGGCGAGCAGTTCGACTCCTCCTGGGACCGCGGCGAATCCATCACCTTCCCGCTGCGCGGCCTGATCGAGGGCTGGCAGGAAGGTATCCCCGGCATGAAGGTCGGTGGCCGCCGTCAGCTGATCATCCCGCCGGAGCTGGCCTACGGCCCCGCCGGTTCCGGCCACGGCCTGTCCGGCAAGACCCTGGTCTTCGTGATCGACCTGCTCGACGCGAACTGACCTGAGCTACCAGCGGCCCGTGTTCCCTCAGGGGACACGGGCCGCTGCCGTTTCCTACGAGGCCGACCGGGGCCCACCGATTCTCGTGCTCGAGTGACCCGTGACACAGACCGGTGTAGAAGGCGGGTAATGTGCGGCGGGTGTGACCGGAGCCATCGCTCCCGTGTGTCTCGTTTTCCAATGCGTTGTCCATGACAGTGACTTGTTCGATTCGCCCGGGCTTCGATTTTCCGGGGGATTCGGGAGGGAGATTCTCGATCATGTTCCAACACAGGGTTGTTCACCACGCGCTGGCCGCCGCGCTACCCGTTGCCGTGGCGGTGAGCCTGGTCGGTGCCGGGACGGCCTCGGCCGATGCCGATGAGCAGGGCCGGTACGCGCAGGGGTTGGCGAGCACCGGGCAGGGGTACAGCACCGCGGTCGCCCCTGATCTGCGTACTGTGTCCGCTTCGCTCGAAGAGGGCCGTTTCGTGCTCGCCCCGCAGGGTGTGGTCGTCGAGTCGGCGACCGGGAGCCCGGCCGAGGAAATCCCGACCTCGTTCACGACGGCGGGTGGCAATCTGATCACGCTCGCCACCGAGATCGCCGCCGACGGCCGCAGTCTCACGGTGACCCCGAAGCCCACCCCGGCCGCCACCGCCGAACTGCGCTCCATCGCAACGAACCCCACCGCCCAGTTTCCCGACCCGGTCCAGAACGCCGCCGCGATCGGTGCGGGTATCGGCGTGATCGCCGCGGCCGTCGTCTGCATCCCGGCGATCACCACCATGATCCTCTACCTGCCCTGCGTGGGCCTGGTCGGTTTGCCGAATGCCCTGGTCGGTGCGCTGATCGGCGCCATCGTCGGTGCTGTCGCCCCGGAAGTGATCCCCCAGGTCCTGCCCTGACAACCGAAACACCCTGCGGCTCGGGCTGGATACGGCCCGAGCCGCAGGGCACGCGGGTACAGCCTCAGCTCTGGACCAGGGCATCGCGCAGCAGCGGGACCAGACGGTCCCAATGCCGTTGCCGCCCGGCGGCGTCGAAGGTCGAGGTGTCGGGCATGGTGAAGCCGTGCACCGTGCCCGGGTAGATTTCGGAGGTGTAGTCCAGTCCCGCGGCCTCCATGGCCCGGTTGAGCTCGCCCAGCGTCTCGGGTGTCAGGTCGCTTTCCGCGTGGCCGAAGTGGATCTCGGCGGTGATGGCGGCCAGCGCCTCCGGGCCGTCGGCCCCCACCGGGGCATGGAAGGCCGCGAGGGCGGCCACCAGGGCGGGGTGGGCCGCGGCGGTGCGCGTCGCCAGCAGACCGCCGATGCAGTAGCCGGTGACCGCGACCGGTCCGACGCGCACTTCGGGCTGCGTGGTGAGGAACCGAAGGTAGGCGTCGGCGTCGCGCCGGACTCGTTCGGGGGTGTGGGCTTCGATCAATGGCATCAGCTGCGCGAAGATCGCGGGTCGCAGGTCTTCGTCGATGTGATCCGGCAGATCGATCACCGGTGCCCGGCCGTGCCGGTAGAAGAGGTTGGGAACCAGGACGTAGTACCCGTGCCCCGCGAGTTCTTCGGCCATTTCCCGAAGCGCCGGACGGATGCCGAAGCCGTCCGGATACATCAGCACCCCCGGATGTTCGCCGTGGTCGGGGAAGGCGGCGAACGCGTCGGCCGTACCGTCGGGGGTGGGGATCTCCAAAGACTTTGTGGTCATGAATGCTCCTGTCGCAGTTGCTGTTCGAGTCGTGTTCAACGCGAAGGAGGCGGCGCGCGCGCGACGGCGCGTGATTCTCGATCGGGCGGTGGGCCCGCGGCGGCCCGACCGGCGCTCAGCAGCGCACCGGGTCACCGATCTGTGTGTGGCGCAAGGCCGTCCCGGGAGTCATCGCCGTCCACTGTAGCCGGGGCGGTGATTCATCCCGGATGTCATCGAACGGGTTACTCGTGGACGACCTCGACCGGGTCGGTGAGGGCGAGGGCGAGGGCGGTTTGCTGGGACTGGCCGCGGGGTGGAAGGGCCTCCAGGGCTTTGCCGGTTTGGGTGTTGAGGTTGCCGACGATGTTCTGCAGGGCGCCGACGCCGCCGGTGAGTTGTTCCATGGCCGAGAGGAGTTGGGCGCCGCCCTGTTCGGCGAGGGTGGGTAGGTCCTTGGCCAGTTCGGCGCCCTGGGTGAGCTGGTCGCGGGCGCTGTGGAGGCGGGCCACGACCGTGCGCAGCAGGGTGCCGAGGTCGGTGTCGGGGTCGACCGCGGCGCCGGTCAGTGCGCTCAGGCCGGCCAGCTGGGTGCCTGCCTGGTTCGACACGCCTTGCAGTGCTTCGAGTTTGGTGATGATGTCGGCCAGTTGCGGGTCACCGGCGAAGGGCAGTGAACGCAGCAGCGGCAGGATCTGGTCCAGGCCCGAGCCGAGGTTGGTGGCGCTTTGCTCCACCTGCGCGATGGTCAAGCCGGTGGCGCCGAGCGCGTCGGCCAGCTGGTCGGCCTGCGCGGCCGCGCCGTCGACTGTTTGATTCAGCAACTCGATGGCCGAAGTGAGCTGGCCCGCACCCTGTTTCGCGTGGTCGAGGAAGCCGAGCATCTCCTCGGCGCCGCCGCTGAACTGGTCGGCGCCGTCGGCCGCCGCGTTCACGCCCGCGCTCAGCAGTTGCGCGGTGAACTGCACCGAGGTCATCTGGTTGCGTGCCTGCGACACCGCCGACAGTGCCGCGTCCACACCCGAGGCACCGATCCGGTGCGTCACCACGTCGACCGCGCCGTTCACGGTGTCGGTGTCGGCGTCCTCGTGGGTGGTGACGGTGAGCTCGGCCCGCTGCGGTTGCGGGGTGGCCAGGGTGGCCATGGCGGTAGTGAGGTCGGCGGGCAGGGTGATCACCGCGGCGTAGTCGCCCGCGTCGATCTCGCCGGGCTCGGCGACGGTCCATTCGTAGCCGCCCGCGTCCTGCACGGCTCGGGCCACTCGTTCCCCGGTGGGGCCGGTGTCGGCGTTGATCAGGGCGATGCCAGTGGGTGCCGAATCCTGGCCCGCGCAGGCGGCGAGGGTGCCGCCGGTGAGCAGGACGGCGGTGGTGAGGCAGAGCAGGCGGGCGCGTGTGTGGATCACGGTGGCGACGGTATCGGGGGACTTCGGTGCCGGTCGTGGGGGTTGTCTGAGAGTTCGGTGAGGAAGCGGGCGGGGGCGGTAGCCGCCGGTATGCTGGCGAACATAACTGACCAGTCGCTGTTTCATAGTTAGCCGAGGTCAGTATTCGTTGTGTCACAACGACTTCCATCGCTCACTCCCATTTGGTACAAATCTCGGGACAATTGTCATTGAGTTTTTTCGATTCGTCCGGGAGTTCGGAGGATTCTTCGGGGGTTTCGGGAGGGAGATCATCGAATATGTTCCACCGCACCATCACTCGCGCAGGCCGCCGTGCCGTCTTCTCGGCGCTGCCGCTGGCCGTCGCCGCGACGCTGGTCACCACGGGCACCGCCTCGGCCGACGCCCATGCCGAGCGTCAGGCGCAGATCGCCGGTTCGCTGTCGGGTGCTGGTACCTCCGAGGGCGTCGGCTACGACACCGTCGTCTCGCCCGACCTGCGCACCATCTCCGCCTCGGTCGACAACGCCCGCTTCGTGCTCACCCCCGACGCCACCTCGGTCTCGGTGATCTCCGACGCCGGTGACACCGTGGGCCAGCTGCCGCTGACCCTGAACACCGTCGGCGGCAATGCCATCGCGCTGGCCTCGGTGATCTCCGAAGACGGCCGTTCGCTCCAGGTGGCGCCGCAGATCTCGGCCGACACCACCGCCGAGCTGAAGAACATCGCCACCGATCCCGCCGCGATGAACCACGACCCGGTCCAGAACGGTGCCGCCGCCGGCGCCACGGTCGGGGCGATCGCCGCGGCGATCCTGTGCATCCCCGCGCTGGCCGCCTTCATCATCGGCTACGTCTTCTGCGCCATCCCCGGCGTGGTCTCCACCGCGCTGACCGGTGCCGTGATCGGCGCCGTGATGGGTTTGGTCATCCCGGAGTCGATCCCGCAGGTCCTGCCCTGATCGGCTAGCTCTACGCGAAAGCCCGCGCTCACCGTGACGGTGAGCGCGGGCTTTCGCGCGTTGTACCTATTTTGTGCGCTGCACCCGTCCCCGATCGGCGATGCGGAATTCGACCGCCACCGGAATCGCGCTGAGCTCCAGGGCCGTTCGCAGCCGGGGAACCGCGTGTTCGAGGATCCGGCCACGCAGTGCGGTCAGGTCGGCATCGGGATCGGTCCCGACCAGCAGGTGCAGCTCGGGTGCGAGCCCGCTGCCCGAGAGCCGGGCGGAGACCGAACGGACCCCGTCGTAGCTCTCGATGTCGGCGGCCACCGGTTCGGCGGCCGTGCTGGACGCGAGTTGGGTGCGTCCGTGCTCGCCGGTGTCGCCCAGGTTCCACACAGTGCGTTTGGGCATGCGGGTGAACTGGGCGGCCAGCCAGCGCAGCGCGGCCAACGCGAGTACGACGGCGCCGGCGACCGCGAGGTAGAACACCACCGGGTGTGGTTCGGCCGTGCCGGGCACCAGCGGCGATTCCCGCGAGATCCGGGAGAAAGCGCCGAGGTGCGCGGCGATGAGCAGCGCACCCGCCACGGCGAGCAGCACGCCGAGCCCGCCGAGCAGGCCACGGTTGAGCCGGGCGGGCCGGTTGGCGGTGGTCATCGCTCACCTCCGTGACCGATCGGGCGCAGGCTGGTGCGCAGGCGCGGCACGGTGGCCGGCTTGATGCGGTCGAGGCGGTCGGCCACGGCCTCGCCCACCTCCTGCGCGGTCCGCTCGATGCCGTGACGGGTGTGCCCGGCGACGTGGATCTTCTTGCTACGCAGGCGCACCCGGGTCTTGTCCAGGCCCTCTACCCGACCGGCCGCGTCGGCCAGTGCGTGCCGCAGACTGCGCCGGGTGATCCCGGCCTCGATGCCATCGCCGGACTCCAGTGCGAGTACCACCGGCTTGCCCGGCAGCGCCGCCGCCGCGAGCAGAACCAGGCCGAGCACAATGATCACGACGCCCACGCCCAGCACCCACACACTGCCCCACGTGGTGTCGTGCAGCCGGGTGGCGATGCTGTCGTAGGAGACCCACTCCCTGGCGCCGGTGAGCCGCTGGATCAGCGACACCACGACGAGCACGGCGAGGACACAGAGCACGAGCGCGACGACGACGGCCGGGACCACCCGGCGCGGACGACGTGTCATCGAACTCTCCTCTCCGGTGGTTCGCGCACCATGGCCGACACCTCGATGTCGACCCGTGGCACGGCGAGCCCGGTCAGGGCCTCGGTCCGGGCGATCAGATGCGCGCGGCACTCGTCGGTGACGCGCGCGACCGGCAACGGATACCGAACCGGCAACCGCACGCGCAGGGTGGCGCCGGCCCCGACGACCTCCGCGCTCACCTGCACATCCGGCTCGACCCCGGCCACCTCGGTCGCGGCGCGAGCGGCGATGCGCCGCACGACGCGATCGTCGATCGTGGTGGCCCCGGGAAGTTCGGCGTCACCGCGCGGCCGCGCGGCGGCGGTGGTCATCGCCCGCTCCGATCCTGCGCGGACCGCAGCAGCCCGGACAGGTCGACCTCACCGTCGAGCCAGCGCCCGATCAGCAGGCCGAGGCCACCGAAGATCAGCACGATGGCGAAAGCGCCCAGCCCACCGAAAGCGGCGGCGAATCCGAGGGACAGACCCATGACGAGGCAGATCGTGGTGGCGTTCATGTCACTGCACCCGGTCGCGAGTCGGCTGCTGCTCCTGCTCGGAGTCGTCTTCGATGTAGACGTCGTTGACGTTGATGTTCACCTCGACGACCTCCAGCCCGGTCATCTGTTCGATCGCGGTGATCACGTTGCGGCGCACCGCGCGGGCCAGTTCGGCGATGGCGACGCCGTATTCGACGACGATGTCGAGATCGACCGCGGCCTGCTTCTCGCCGACCTCGACCGCCACGCCTTGACCGGTGCTGGCGGACGCGCCCGGAATGCGGTCGCGCAGGGCGCTGATGGCGCGGGCGGTGCCGCCGCCCAGTTCGTGCACGCCGCGTACCTCACGCGCGGCCAGGCCCGCGATCTTCTGGACCACGGTGTCGGCGATGGTGGTGGTGCCCTGGTCGGTCACCAGGGCGCTGGGGCGGTTGCCGCCCTCGGCGGCGGTCTTGTCGCCGGCCTTGGTGGTGTCGGTGCTGGTGTTCGTCATGTCCACTCCCGATGGTGTTGTGTGCCAACAGTTGTCGATCGAACTAACACTGGTAGGACACCGTGAACGGTGAATCGTCACGGCCCGGGATCGTGATCTGGGTCGCTGAAGGTCTCGGTGTGCAGGTCCACGACGTGCACGCGCAATCGCGCGGCGGCCCAAGGGGTACCGGCCAGCAGCGGTCGCACGGCGGCGTCGAGCTCGTCGAGCAGGGGGTGTAGCGGCAAACTCGCGGCGACGACGCGGATCTCCACCACCGCGTCGGTGAGGTCGACGGCGGCGCGGCCCGCGTTCCACGGCAGCCACCGGGTGTTCTGCAGACCCATCGGGACCGCGGGATGCACGTCGTCGACGGCATCGATCGCGGCCACGATCCGGTCGATCATTTCGGTTTCGCTGATCACGTTCGCCTCGGTTCGATATCGAGCACATACACCGACACCTCGTCGACCTCGGTGCCGGTGTGTTCGGTGACCGCCGCGGCGACAGCTCGCTGCACCGCCCGGCCCACCTCACCCACGTGCCCGGCCGAGGTCAGCGCCAGATCGACCTGGATGGCGAGCAGCCCGCCCGCGCGGCGCACCCGGACACCGGCCGAGGCGACCGGTTCCTGCCCCACCCAGAGCTGGCGTCCGGTGCGGGCGAGGTGGCCGACGAGGCCGAGCACGCCGGGCTCGAGCCGCGCCACCCCCGGCACCCGGGCCGCGGCGAAGGCGGCGACACCGGCGATCACGGGGTCGCCGACGACGAGTTCGGTCTCGGTCATCGCTGCTCCTCGTAGAGGTCGGCGACGACGAGATCCAGGGTGCCCAACCGCACGCCGACGCGAGCCGAGGCCGCCGCGCGCACCCGCTCCCGCACCAGCGTGACCACGTCGTCGATGTCGGGCACGTCGTGGCGCACGGCGATCGACATCTCCACGGCGATCACGAGTTCACCGTCGTCGCCGGGTTCGCTGCTGTGCACGCGGCAACCGCGTGCGCGGACCCCGTCGACGGTGTCGGCGGCGAAGCGCAACACCACGGCGATGGCCTGTTCGCTCACCTGGATGGCGCCGGGATGGGGCGTGTCGAGGGTGAGGGTGCGCCCGCGGCGCACATCGGCGCGCACGGCCGACATGATGCGCCCGAACAGATCCGGTGGGGGCGGGTCGGGTTCGTCGACGAGTTCGCGGGTGGCGTTGCGCAGCGTGAGCAGGCTTTCCCTGGCCGCGGCGCAGTGCGGGCACGACGATTCGTGGGCGTCGGCTTCGCTGTCGTCGAGGCTGTCCCACACCTGTTCGAGCCCCCGTCCGCACGGGAGCAGGTAGTCGTTGTCGGTGGTGCTGTGGGTCACCGCCATGGCTTCATCACCTCTGCCAGTTGAGCTCGGGCACGCGCGATCCGCCCGCGCACCGCTGTGCGGTTGGCGCCGACGATCTCGGCGATCTCGTCGTAGGACCGGCCGTGCACTTCACGCAGCAGCCAGCAGGCCCGTTGTTCGGGCGTGAGCGTTTGCAGCGCGTCGGACAGCGCCGCCATCTGAGTGCTCACCTCGGTCGCGTGGTCGGGCCGGGTGTCGAGGTGGGTGGACACGGTGGTCTCGGGGTCCACCTCGGTGGCCGGGCGCCGGGCGCGCAGCACATTGAGACACCGGTTGGTGGTCATCCGGTAGAGCCAGCCGGCGAACGCGGCGTCGTCGTGCAGGCGGGCGATGGTGCGCCAGGCTTTGAGGAACACCTCCTGGGTAACGTCCTCGGCCTCGGCCCGGTCGGCCAGCATCCTGGCGGCCAGGCGGAACATCGGTCCTTGGTAGCGCAGCACCAGCTGCTCGTATGCCCGGACATCGCCGTCACGCGCCCGACCTGCGAGGGTCGCGTCATCCAGCTCTGGCTCGGTTGCGGGTGACGTCGAAGTCACGCGGCACCTCCTCCGCTGCTCCTGTGATGGACACCGACGCGCAGGACATCGTCACGGCGAATTATGGGTGATCGACGTCTCACCGGGCGCGGATGTGGGGTCCGGGGGTGTCGCGGGGTCAGGTGGCCGGGCGGATGGGCAGTTCCAGCACCAGGCGGGCGCCACCGAGCCGGCTGTCCTCGAAGTAGGCGCGGCCACCGTGGAGCTGGGCCTGCTGGGCCACCAGGGCCAGGCCGAGACCGGAGCCGCCCTTGGTGGCGTTGGAACCGCGCGAGAACCGGGCGAACACCGTGCCCCGTTCGGCGACCGGCACACCGGTTCCGTTGTCGTCGACGGCGATCACGATCCGCTCGTCGGCGGTGCGGTGAGCGGAGACGACGGCGTGGGTGGCCCCGCCGTGGCGCACCGAGTTGGTGAGCGCGTTGTCCACGGCCAGGCGCAGACCGGCGGGCAGGCCGCGAGTGACGAGTTCGGCGTCGGCATCG
This sequence comes from Nocardia halotolerans, assembly GCF_042650145.1. Classification (NCBI taxonomy): domain Bacteria; kingdom Bacillati; phylum Actinomycetota; class Actinomycetes; order Mycobacteriales; family Nocardiaceae; genus Nocardia; species Nocardia halotolerans. Next base: position 256,110 of record NZ_JBHSDL010000030.1, read on the forward strand.
ATGTCGACCGACAGGCCGGGGTGGTGGCGCACCGCGTCGTGGGCGGCCTGGTCGCACAGATCGGCCACATCGGTGGCGACGTGGTCGGCCTCGGCGGTGAGGTCGCCGCGGGCCAGCCGCTCGAGCGCCGACAGCGTGGTCTCGACGCGGGTTTCGCTGCGGGCCAGGTCGTCGAGGATCTCGCGGCGTTGCTCGTCGGTGAGGTCGAGCGTGCGCAGGACCTCGAGGTCGGTGCGCATCGCGGTGAGCGGGGTGCGCAGTTCGTGCGCGGACACCGCGGCGAAGTCGCGTGCGGTCTCGAGCGCGGCCGCGGTTTCGGCCTGAGCCTGGTCGACGCGCGCGAGCATGGTGTTCACCGCCTCGGCCAGCTTCACCGCCTCGTCGACACCGGAACCGTCGACCGGCTGGGCCGGGTTGTCCGGGTCGGGGAAGGCGCTGCGCGCCGAGACCTGCCGGGTGAGTTTCACGATCGGGCCCACCGCGCCACCGGCCAGCAACCAGCCCAGCGCCGCGGCGGCGGCCACCGCGATCGCCGCGCCCGCGAGTACCCAGCGTTGCTGTTCGGCGGTCGCCTTGGTGGCTTCGGTGGTCGGGATGGCCAGCGACACCGTGCGCCCGGCCGGCTGGTTCTCGGTGGTGGTGAGCACCCGGTAGGGCTGATCGTTCACCTCGACCGTCCGGGAACCCGGCACCAGATTCGGCAACTGGGTGGAGCTGGACGCGGTCACCTTGCCGTTGTCACGCACGGTGAGCGCCATGGTGTTCTGCAATCCGGTGAGATTGACGAATCCGGTCGCCAGCACCGGTTCGATCAACACGATCCGCGAAGCGATTTCGAGCTGCTGATCGGTTTGGGTCACATTGTTGCGTTCGATCGCCTGGAAACCCACGAATGCGGCGATCGTGACGATGATGACAGCTCCGGCCGCCGCCGCCGCCGCGACTCGCGTTCGCAACGAAAACGATTGCCTGCGGCGGCGTTTCGGCGGAGCTTCGATCATTTCGATTCCCGCAGCACGAACCCCACTCCACGAATCGTGTGCAAAAGCCTGGGGGTGTCATCGATTTCGAGCTTGCGCCGCAAGTATCCGACGAACACGTCGACCACATTCGTGTCGGCGACGAAATCGTATCCCCACACCAATTCGAGCAACCGCTCGCGGGTGAGCACCACCCCCGCATTCCTGGCCAGCGTCGACAGCAATTCGAATTCCCGTTTGGTGAGCTCGATTTCGCGTCCGTGCAACAGTGCGCGATACCCGGCGACATCGACCTGCAACGGGCCGACCGTGATCGCACCCGGCGTGCCCGAATCGAGTGCGTCGGTGCGGCGGCGCAGCAGGGCGCGGATCCGGGCCACCAGCTCGGCCAGTTCGAACGGCTTCACCAGGTAGTCGTCGGCACCCGACTCCAGCCCCGAGATCCGGTCGTCCACCGAGGCGCGGGCACTGAGCACACAGATCGGGACGTCATTGCCCATCGCCCGCAGCGCCGTCACCACCCCGGCGCCGTCGAGCACCGGCATGTTCATGTCGAGAACCACCGCGTCGGGCGCGTGCTCGGACACCGCGCGCAGGGCGGCGCCGCCGTCGCGGGCCACCAGCACCTGGAAGCCGGACAGACGCAGGCCACGTTCGACCGAAGCGAGGACATCCTCGTCGTCGTCGACGACCAGCACAGTTGCGGTAGCAGTCACGCGGCAATCCTAGGTGGCGCCCGGCGGCGGGCGGGTTCAGGAACCGGGTGCCACCGGGTCGCCGTCGTGATCGGGCGCCGAGGCGTCGGTGATCGGGGGATTGCCCAGTGGGGGATTGGCGAGGATGCGGTCGGCCAGCGCGGTGAGCACCGCGGGATCCTCGATGGTGGCCGGGGTCTCCACGTGCTCGCCCGCGGTGAGCTGGCGGATTGTCTTGCGCAGGATCTTGCCCGAACGGGTCTTGGGCAGGCCGGAGACGATGATCGCGTCGTGCAGGGTGGCGATCGCCCCGATCTGGGAGCGGACCCGGTCCATGAGCTCGGCGCGCAACTGTTCCGGATCGATCTCGACGCCCTGCTTGAGCACCACATAGGCCAGCGGCAGGCTGCCCTTGAGCTCGTCGGGCATGCCGATCACCGCGCACTCGGCGATGGCGTCGTGCCCGGCGATCGCGGCCTCGATGCTGCCCGCCGAGAGGCGGTGCCCGGCGATGTTGATCACGTCGTCGCTGCGGCCCATCACGTAGAGGTAGCCGTCCTCGTCGAAGTAACCGGAGTCGCCGGTGAGGTAGTGCCCGGGGAACGCCGACAGGTACGAGCGGATGAACCGCTCCCGGTCGCGCCACAGCCCGGTCAGGCACCCGGGTGGCAGCGGCAGCCCGATCACGATGTTGCCCTCGGTTCCGGTGGGCACGGGGTTGCCGTTCGCATCGAGCACGCGCAACCGGTAACCGGGCACCGGCACCCCGGCCGAACCGGACTTGACCGGTAGTTCCTGCAGGCCGAGCGGATCGGCGCAGATCGGCCAGCCGGTCTCGGTCTGCCACCAGTGATCCACCACGGGAGTGTCGGGATGCTCGGCCAGCAGGGTGTCGGAGGCCCATTCGAAGGTGGCCGGGTCGAGGCGCTCGCCGGCGCAGAACAGCGCGCGCAACCGCGACAGGTCGTGGCGGTGCGCGGCGGTGGCCTCGGGGTCGGCCCGGCGGATCGCGCGCAGCGCGGTGGGAGCGGTGAACAGCACCCGCACGTCGTGCTCGTCGACGATGCGCCAGAACACACCCGCGTCGGGGGTGCCGACCGGTTTGCCCTCGTAGAGCACAGTGGTGGCACCGACTAGCAGGGGCGCGTAGACGATATAGGAGTGCCCGACCACCCAGCCCACATCCGAGGCCGCCCAGAACACCTGACCGGGGCCCACGTCGTAGATGTTGCGCATCGACCAGGCCAGCGCCACCGCGTGCCCACCGTTGTCACGGACCACGCCCTTGGGCTTCCCGGTGGTGCCGGAGGTGTAGAGGATGTAGAGCGGATCGGTCGCGGCCATCGAGACCGGGTCGGCGTGGTTCGCACCGGCGACGGTGTCGTCCCAGTCCATCCAGCGGGCGGCCACGGTCTGCTCCGAGGCGGGCAGCACGTCGGTGGCGGGCTGCGGGGCGGCGAACTCGATCGTCGGGAACGGGCGTCGCTGCTTCACCAGCACCGTGCGCACCGACGTGGTCTCGGTCAGCTCCAGGGCCTGCAACACGATCGGCGGGTACTCGATGCGCCTGCCCGGTTCGATCCCGCCCGACGCGGTGATCACCAGTACCGGCTCGGCGTCGTCGATGCGGGCGGCCAACTCGGGGGCCGCGAATCCGCCGAACACCACCGAATGGACCGCGCCGATACGCGCGCACGCCAGCATCGAGATCACGGCTTCGGGAATCATCGGCAGATAGATCACCACCCGATCACCGGCGCCCACCCCGAGCTCACGCATGGCACCGGCGAAACGCGCTACCTCGTCGAGTAATTCGGCATAGGTATAGACGGTGGTCTTCTCCGTCATAGCCGAGACATATATGAGAGCGGGTTGATCCGCGTGCCCACCTTCGGCCACGGTTCCGGCCCGCACATGGCGGTCGAGCGCGTTCACACAGGTGTTGAGCCGGCCGTCGGGAAACCAGCGCGCCGAGCGCTTGTCGGCGGCATCGACCACCTGTTGCGGTTCGACATCCCACTCGATGCCCTGAGCTGCATCGGACCAGAAGTGAGCCGGGTCGACCAGGCTGGTCTGATAGACCGGCCGGTACTCGTGTTCGGTGTCCAAACCCGTGACTCCCTAGCCTCGCTTCGATGTCCGCTCGATAGATCCTGATGATTGTGGCAGACTTCACGCGACACCTGACGCGGTGCCGCGACCTTTGGTTTTGCCTGGAACGGGCAGGTCATCGCACGGACCGCTACCGGGTGTCGGCCAAGAAGTTATTGATCCGTTAGAATCTGATGTCACTTATTCGGGCAGTCGTAGACGCAATTTCTCGGCCAGCCGCAGTTCTCGGCCAGCACCCACTGGCGAGCCACCATTGCGCCTGTGGAGGTTCGTGATGGCGCACGGTACGAGGCCAGTTTGGAAAGTGAGTGGGAGATGCGTGACGCCGCTAGGTCCGGCAGCAAGCGCTGGGCGCTCGGCAACTGGGACCTGCGTTGGAAGGTTACGGCTGTACTGGCCGTGCCACTCGCGGTCGCGGTCGGGCTCGGCGTGTCGAGAATTACCGCGGAGTTCTCGGAGGCCAGCAGGCTCTCCAGTATCCAGGAGCAGGTAGACACGATCCCGAACGTCACCGCGCTGAGTGCCACCTCGGCGAAGGTGACCGGTAGCCAGTTGGTGCCGGCGGGACCGGGCGTCACCCTGGTCACCGACCAGGACCTCGCCGATCTGGACACCGCCATCACCGCCGCGGAGGGCTCACTGCCCCGCCTGGTCGACCTGCCCAAGGCCCACACGGCCCTGGACCGGATGATCGCCAAGGCCAAGGACGTGCGCGCACAGGGCAAGGGCCTCACCGCCACGGCCGAACCCGCGCTCGCTTCCGTCGAGCAGATGCGCATCGACAGTGTCGCGATCGTCGAGACCACCGTCGCCCAGGTGAGCGACCCGATCATGGACACCGCCAAGCTGCGCCTGGTCGACTCGCTCAACACCCGCTCGGTGCTCGTCGACGAGCTCGCCGGCCTGGCCCAGCTGCTGCGCGGCGACCTGGCCGGCGCACAAACCTTCCTCACCGGCGTCAGCACCGAGCGTCACCTGCTCGATGTGCTCGCCAACCGCTTCCCCGACGGCGACCAGGTGATCGCCGACCTCAAGGCCCAGGCCGACGTACGCCAGAACCTGGTGAGCGGGCCCGAGGTGCAGGCGGGCAAGCTGCCCGTCGGTGAGCTGCGTACCTCGCTCTACACCAGCCTCGTCGGCTACGAGGGCGTCGTCGACCTGGCCACCCAGGCCATCGAAACCTCCATGGAGGACCTCACCAGCGCCGCGGCGACCGGCGCCTGGACCTACACCGGCGTGGTGATCGCGACCATCCTCGCCGCGCTGCTGCTCGCGGTGTTCGTCGCGCGCTCGATGATCGTGCCGCTGCACCGCCTGCGTCTGGCCGCACTGCGTGTGGCCGAATCCGACCTGCCGCACGAGGTCGCCCAGCTGCGCAACGGCGCCTCGCCCGAGGACGTGCCGCTCGAACCGATGCCGGTGCGTTCCGACGAGGAGATCGGCCAGCTGGCCCGCGCCGTCGACGACATCCACGGCCAGGCGCTGCGCCTGGCCAGCGATCAGGCGCAGATGCGTTCGCAGGTCAACGACATGTTCGAGACCCTGGCCCGGCGCTCCAAGTCGCTCGTCGACCATCAGCTCACCCTCATCGAGGCGATGGAGTACGACGAGAAGGACCCGCGCCTGCTCGAGAACCTCTTCCGCCTCGACCACCTCGCCGCGCGTATGCGCCGCAACGGTGACAACCTGCTCATCCTCGCCGGCACCAAACAGCGCCGGTCCAAGTCGGCCCCGGTCGAGATCGCCGACGTACTGCGTGCCGCGATCTCCGAGGTCGAGGACTACGAGCGCGTCAAGCTCGGCGCCACCCCGCGCGGCTCACTGGTCGAACCGGCCGCCTCCGACCTGGCACACCTGTTCGCCGAGCTGCTCGACAACGCGCTGCGGGCCTCCCCGCCCGAGACCGACGTCAAGTTCACCTTCGCCCAGGCCCACGACCAGGGGCTGCTGATCGAGGTCGCCGACCGCGGCATCGGTATGCCGCCCGCGGAGATGGCCGACATCAACCGCAGGCTCGGCCAGGCCGCCGAGCCCGGCCCCGACACCGCACGCCACATGGGTCTGTTCGTGGTCGGCCGCCTGGCCGAACGCCACGGACTCGTCGTACGGCTGCGACCGACCTTCGACACCGCGCGCGACCCCGGCGTCACCGTCACCGTGCACGTCCCCGTCGGGCTGATCGTGTCCGGCGCGGGCGGCGGCCCGGTGCTGGCACCGCAACAGCAGCAGCTGCCGGTGACCCCGGCACCGCAGCAACAGCAGCAGCGGCCCAACCCGCAGAACCAGCCGCAGAACCAGCAGAGCACCATGCAGACCCGCGCGATCACCCGCACCCCGGGTGGCAACGTGATGGTCACCGTCGACCCCGGCAGCGGGCCACTCCCGACCGGACCCGGCGGCCTGCCGCAGCGTCAGCCGGGCAATGCGATGGCCCAGGGTCAGGACGCGGACGCGCAGTCCTCGCCCACCCTGCGCCCGCCGGTGCCCGGCCAGGGCAACGTGCCCCAGCGCGGCAAGCTCGCCGCGGCCGCGCTGCCCAAGCGCAACCTCGCATCCGGCGCCACCCCGCGTCCGCCCGCTCCCGCCCAGCAGGGGGAGCCCAAGCCCGCCGGCCCGCAACAGTCGGCCGGTGGTCTGCCGGTGCGGCAGCCCGGTGCCAATGGCGCGCCCTCGCGCGACTCGGCCCAGCCGCCGCGCGATCCGGCGAAGCCGCAGCAGAGTGCCGCAGGCGGTCTGCCGCAGCGGTCGCCGGGTGCCAACGGCGCGCCGCAGCGTGATCCGTCGACCGGCTTGCCGCAGCGTGATCCGTCGGGTGGCATGCCGCAGCGTGATCCGTCGGGTGGTATGCCGCAGCGTGACCCTTCAGGTGGCATGCCGCAGCGCGATCCGTCCACCGGTCTGCCGCAGCGTGGGTCCGGGAATGTGCCACGCGATCCTTCGACCGGCCTGCCACAGCGTGGCGGTGCCGCAGGTAGCGGCGGTCCACAGCGAGACTCGGGTGCTGTTCAGCGTGACCCCTCGACTGGCTTGCCGCAGCGTGATCCGTCGGGTGGTTTGCCGCAGCGTGATCCGTCGGGTGGTTTGCCGCAGCGTGATCCGTCGGGCGGCATGCCGCAGCGTGACCCCTCGACTGGCTTGCCGCAGCGTGATCCCTCGGGCGGTCTGCCGCAGCGTGACCCCTCGACTGGCTTGCCGCAGCGTGATCCCTCGGGCGGCTTGCCGCAGCGTGACCCTTCGGGTGGCTTGCCGCAGCGTGATCCGTCGGGCAGCCTGCCGAAGCGCGAACCGACACCACGACTGCCGCACCGCGACCAGTCCGGTGGCTTGCCCCAGCGCGATCCGTCGGGCGGTCTGCCGCAGCGTGAGCCCACTGGTGGCATGCCGCAGCGTGACCCCTCGGGCGGTCTGCCGCAGCGCGACCCGTCGGGCGGTTTGCCGCAGCGTGAGCCCACTGGTGGTTTGCCGCAGCGTGATCCGTCCAGCGGCCTCCCGCAGCGCGATCCCGCCAACGGCCTGCCCCAGCGTGCACAGCCCAGCGGCCGCCCGCCCCAGGACGCCCCGAATGCCGCTACCCCCCAGCGTGATTCCGGTGCGCACGGTCTGCCGCAGCGCAACCCCGCGAACGGTCTTCCGCAGCGGGACCCGAACCAGTCCGCACCGGAACGCCCCGGTGCGGCGAATGGGCTGCCTCAGCGCGCTCCCGGCGCTACTGTGGTACCGCAGGCGAACGCCGGGCCAGGAGTGGCTCTGCCGCAACGGGATCGGGATCCTGCGGAGCCGGAGAACGCTGCGTCGGCAGGGCGTGATCCGGGTCGGCACAGCTTCAAGTCGAATCCGGCCAAGGCTGCGTCGTTCTTCCAGACCAGGTTGCAGCCGGCACCGGAAGGCGATTCCGTGATGGGCGGAACGCCGATTTTCGCGGAGATGATGTCGGCGTGGCTCACGGATGAGAATTCCGATCGGTCCCAGGCGGCCGCCGCCTTCGAATCTCCGGGTGACGAAGGTTGGCAGGCTGCGCGCCGGGCCAGCGAAGCCAAGCCCGCGGCACGTACCGCCGCCGGTTTGCCACAGCGCAATCCGGGCGGAAGGCTCGTGCCGGGTGGCGTGAACGGCGCGGCCCATCGCACACCACAACGTGATCCCGACACGATCAGGTCCAGCTTGAGTCGTCACCAGCAGGGCGTCCGGGATGGCCGCGCAATGAAGGCAATGAACCTAACCGGAGACAAAGGAGACCGATGAACCCCGATCTAGGTGGTACTAACCGTCAGCTGGATTGGCTGGTTTCGAACTTCGCCAACGAGGTTCCTGGCGTAGCCCATGCCGTGCTGGTTTCGGCCGACGGCCTGCTGATGGCCGCGAGTGCCCAGCTGCCGGTGGACCGCGCAGAACAGCTCTCCGCTGTGACCGCCGGTCTGGCAAGTCTTTCCGTCGGCGTGTCGAATCTGTTCGAAGGCGGTACGGTACTGCAATCCGTCGTCGAGATGGAGCACGGTTACCTATTGCTGATGGCAGTGGGCGACGGCTCGTATCTGGCGGTCCTGACCAACACGTCGTGCGACATCGGTCAGGTCGGATACGAAATGGCTTTGTTGGTCGAGCGTGTGGGCCAGACAGTTCAGGCCACGCCACGCGTCACGATGGGTTCCTGATGGTGGGATGGACATAGACGATCACCGCATGGGAAGCGCCGAGCCCAGTCTCGTCCGCCCGTACTCCTTGACTGCCGGCCGTACCAGGCCGGCGGTCGAGTTGGCGCTGGAGGCACTCGTCGCATCGCATCCGGTCGCCATGGAGCGGCAGTTCGAACTGAACAACCTCGAAACGTCCATCGTGGAGTTGTGCAGGCAATCGCCGTCCGTTGCCGAGATAGCTGCCCAGCTGTACATCCCGATCGGGGTGGCTCGGGTACTCGTAGCCGACCTGATCGAAGCCGGTCATGTCCGGGTTTCGGCAACTTTGAAAGACGATTCCAGCGACGATGAACGTCGCGAGCTGATCGAAAGGGTTCTCAGTGGACTCCGGCGTATTTGATTCGACGGCGCAGGTCGACACCCGCACGACCAAGCCGACCTCGGCGAAGATCGTTGTCGCCGGTGGCTTCGGTGTCGGAAAGACCACGATGGTCGGCGCGGTGTCGGAGATCGTTCCGCTGCGTACCGAGGCGTTGGTCACCAACGCCAGCACCGGAATCGACAACCTGACCGGCATCCCGCAGAAGTCGACCACCACGGTGGCGATGGACTTCGGCCGGATCAGCCTCGCCGACGACTTGGTCCTGTACCTGTTCGGTACGCCGGGCCAGTACCGGTTCTGGTTCATGTGGGACGACCTGATCCGCGGCGCCATCGGCGCGGTGGTGCTGGTCGACACCCGCAGGCTCGAGGACAGCTTCGCGGCGGTCGACTACTTCGAAGCTCGTGGCCTGCCGTTCCTGGTGGCGCTCAACGAATTCGACGACGCCCCGAAGTACCCCCTCGAAGACATCCGCCAGGCGCTGGCGGTGCCCGCCGACGTGCCGATCCTGTCGCTCGACGCGCGGCGCAGGGAACCGGCCAAGCAGGCTCTGGTCTCGCTGACCGAGTACGCGCTGCGCAAGGTGATGCAGGGCCACTGAGCCGGTGACGGGGTTGCCGCGATGAAGGCCGCAACCCCGCACACCCGACTGAGGTCGCCCGGCTCGGCGGTGTGCCCACTAGGCTCGTCGTGTGCACATGTCGGCGCGGGATCTGATCGGCCAGTTGCTCGATTCCGGATCGTTCGTGAGTTGGGATCGACGGCCGGTCGAGCCCGCGATTTCGCCGCGGTACCGCCGCGAGCTGGTGGCCGCGGCGCAGCGTTCGGGTGCCGATGAGTCGGTGCTCACCGGTGAGGGTTTGTTGCGCGGCCGCCGGGTGGCGGTGATCGCCTGTGAGTTCGGGTTTCTGGCCGGGTCGATCGGTGTAGCCGCGGCTGAGCGGATCGTCTCGGCCGTGGAGCGCGCCACCGAGTCGGGCTTGCCGCTGATCGCCTCACCCACTTCCGGCGGTACCCGGATGCAGGAGGGCACAGTCGCTTTCGTGCAGATGATCAAGATCGCGGGTGCGGTCGCGGTGCACAAGGCGGCGGGGCATCCGTATCTGGTGTACCTGCGTAATCCGACGATGGGCGGGGTGTTCGCGTCGTGGGGTTCGCTCGGGCACATCACTTTCGCCGAACCGGGCGCGATGATCGGGTTCCTCGGGCCACGGGTCTATGAAGCGTTGTACGGCAAGCCGTTTCCGACCGGTGTGCAGACCGCCGAGAACCTGTACCGCAACGGCGTGATCGATGGTGTGGTGACGGTGGCGGTGTTCCGCCGCATCGCTCATCGCGCGCTGAGTGTGGCGACCGGCGCGGTGCTCGCCGTCGCACATGAGCCGGGTTGGGCTGCGCCCGTGCGTAATCCGGCAGTCGGGGCGAATTCGGCAGCCGGTGCCTGGGATTCGGTGCTCAGCACCCGGCGTCCGGAAAGACCGGGCATCCGTGCCCTGCTTCGGCATGTGACGCAACGGGTTCCGCTGAGCGGGACCGGCCGGGGCGAGACCGACCACACCGTGCTGCTGGCACTGGCCCGGTTCGGTGGTCAGCCCTGTGTGGTGTTCGGCCACGACCGGGCGGGCCAGTTCGGCGAGCACACGATGGGCCCGGCTGCCCTGCGCGAGGCACGCCGGGCGATGGCGCTGGCCTCCGAGCTGCGACTGCCGCTGGTGCTGGTCATCGACACCGTCGGCGCGGCGCTGTCCAAGGAGGCCGAGGAACGTGGGCTGGCCCCGGAGATCGCCCGCTGCCTGGCCGACCTCGTCACCCTCGACACCCCGACCGTGTCCGTGCTGCTCGGCCAGGGCACCGGCGGCGGCGCGCTGGCCCTGCTGCCCGCCGACCGTGTGCTGGCGGCCCGGCACGGCTGGCTCGCGCCCCTGCCGCCGGAGGGCGCCAGCGCCATCGTCTTCCGCGACACCGACCACGCGCCGGAGCTGGCCGCCGCACAGGGCATCCGCTCGCAAGACCTGCGCGCCGACGGGGTGGTCGACCGGATCGTCGAGGAATACCCCGACGCCGCCGACGAGCCGGTCGCCTTCGCCCGCCGCACGGTGCTCGCGATCGCCGCCGAACTGGCAAGTCTGCGCGCCTGCGACCCGGCGGAACTGCGCGGCCTGCGGCAGGCGCGATACCGGCGGATCGGACTCGCCGGAGCCGTGTACTGAGTCCGCGGAGGCAACCTCGGCCGGAAACACACCAGGTCCTGTCGTTGACGCCACCCCGAACCACTTCTACGGTCGGAGGGTGACCTTCCGTAGTGAGAGCAGCTCTGTCCCCACCTTCGTGCTCAATGACGGGAACGTGATCCCGCAGCTCGGCTTCGGTGTGTTCCAGGTGCCCGAGGAAGATGTCACTGCAGTGGTGTCCGAGGCGTTGCGAGTCGGCTACCGCAGTATCGACACGGCCGCGGTCTACGGAAACGAGGAAGGCGTAGGCCGCGCGCTCCGTGCGTCGGGGATCGCGCGTGACGAGCTCTACATCACCACCAAACTGTGGAACAGCGAGCAGGGTTACGACAGCACGTTGCGCGCGTTCGACGAGAGCATGCGGCGGCTGGGCCTGGACTATCTCGACCTGTATCTGATCCACTGGCCGGCACCGGCCGCCGGCCGATTCGTCGACACGTTCCGCGCGTTCCAGGCACTGAAGTCCCAGGGCCGGATCCGTTCGATCGGGGTCTCGAATTTCCGGATCGCCGACCTGGAGACCCTGATCGCCGAGGCGGGCGAGATCCCGGCGGTGAACCAGATCGAATTGCATCCCACCCTGTCGCAGCGTGATCTGCGTGGCTACGACGCCAATCACGCGATCGCCACCGAGGCGTGGAGCCCGCTGGGGCAGGGCACGCTGCTCGACAATCCCACCATCGTGTCCATCGCGAAGGAACTCGACCGCACCCCGGCACAGGTGATCATCCGGTGGCACCTGCAGCTGGGCAATATCGTGATTCCCAAATCGGTCACCTCCACGCGGATCGCCGAGAACTTCGACGTGTTCACCTTCGAACTCGACGGGCAGTCGATGGAGGCGATCAACCGTCTCGACACCGGCGCGCGCATCGGCCCCGACCCGGCCACTTTCAGCGCCGGTCTGGACTGATCCCGAGGTAATCGGTCAGTTCGCGGGCGGCGGCGCGCCCGGCGCGGTTGGCGCCGATCGTGCTGGCCGAGGGGCCGTAACCGATCAGGTGCACCCGCGGGTCGTCGGCCACCCGCGTCGCCAGCTGTCCGGTCATGGTGATGCCGCCGCCGGGTCCGCGCAGCCGCAGCGGCGCCAGGTGGTCCAGGGCGCTGCGGAAGCCCGTGGCCCACAGAATCACCTGCGCTTCCCGGAAGCTGCCGTCGGCCCAGCGCACCCCGTTCCGCTCGATCCGTTCGAACATGGGTAGCCGATCCAGTGCGCCCCGGGCGCGGGCGGCCCGTAACCGGTCGTCGAGCGGCAACCCGGTCACCGACACCACCGAGCCGGGCGGCAGACCGTGCCGCACCCGGTCCTCGACGAGGGCCACCGCATCGCGTCCGTCCTGTTCGGCGAACGGAGTCTCCCGCCAGCGGGGTTCGCTCCTGGTCACCCATGTGGTGGAGGTCACCTGTGAGATCTCGTCGAGCAGTTGCACCGCGGAGATGCCACCGCCGACGACCACCACGTGCCGGCCGGCGAACTCCGCGGCCGTGCGGTAGTCGCGGGTGTGCAGTTGACGACCGGCGAAGGTGTCGGCGCCGGGGTAGCGGGGGACGAAGGGGTGCTCCCAGGTGCCGGTGCCGTTGATCAGCCCGCGCGTGCGCAGGGCACCCGCACCCTCTGTCTCGATCCGCAGCACCTCGCCGCGGCCCGCGCAACTGTGCCCGTCGGCGGTCCGATCGCAGACCACCCGCACCGAGACCGGCCGGTGCACCCGCAGGTCGAAGCGTTTCTCGTAGAGCTCGTAGTAGTGCGGCACCGCGGTGGCGGCCGGTGCCGAAGCCGAGCCGGGTGGCAGCGTTTCGGCGAACGACATCCCCGGCAGATCGTGCACCCGGTTCACCGTGGTCAAGGTCAGCGACGGCCACCGGAACTGCCATGCCCCACCCGGCCCGGGCGCGTGGTCGACGATCAGGAAGTCGCGTTCGGGCGTCAACCCCAACCGCCGCAGGTGATAGCCCGCCGAGAGCCCCGCTTGGCCCGCGCCGATCACCACGATGTCGAAGTCGGTCGCCACAGCCGCCGATGCTATCGCCTTACCGGAGGTCGGGGGCTGGCTGTGGCAGAGTGAAGACAACCACGTGATCCGGTACTTCTGTGGAGGATGCATGCTCGGCGTGACCCGCGATGGTGACGTGATCACCATCGAATTGCAGCGCGAACAACGGCGCAACGCGCTCAACGAGGAACTGGTGGGCCACCTGCGGGCCGCGATGCTCGATGCGGTGGACCAGGGCGCCAGGGCCATCGTGCTCACCGGCCGTGGGACGGTCTTCAGCGCGGGCGCCGACCTGTCCGGTGTGTACTCCGAGTCGTTCCTCACCGGCCTGCTCGACATGTTGCACACCATCGAATCGCTGCCGGTGCCGGTGATCTCGGCGATCAACGGTGGTGCGCTCGGCGCGGGTGTGCAGTTGGCGCTGGCCTCGGATCTGCGGGTGATGGACCCCGACGCCTACATCGCGGTGCCCGCCGCCAAGCTGGGTATCTCGGTGGACCGCTGGACCGTGGCCCGGCTGGCCTCGCTGATCGGTGGCGGCCCGGCCCGCACCATCCTGCTCGGCGCCGAAACCGTCTCGGCCGCCGACGCTTACGCCTTCGGTTTCGCCAACCGGATCGGTACCGTCGACGACGCCAAGGACTGGGCGAAGTCGATCGCCGCGCTGGCACCGCTGTCGCTGCAGGCGATGAAGCTGATGCTCAACGACGACGGCACCCGCACCCCGGCCAGCGCACAGCAGCGGGCCGCGCTGGAAGCTGCGTGGAGCAGCGATGACGCCAAGGAAGGCCGGCTGGCCCGGCAGGAGAAGCGACCGGCGAAGTTCGTGGGCCGCTGATGGGCCTGGCACGCGTTGCGGGGTCGGTGGCGAGCACCCTCGGGCTCGCCTGGGTGGCGCGTGCGGTGTGGGGCCTGCCCACCGCCCTGGGCGCCGGTGCGTCGGCGATCGAGGCGGGCGCGCTGGGCAAGTCCTCCTACCGGGACGGGCGCTTTCACAACACCGAGCCCAGCGCGATGATCGAGCCGGGTGCCGCGCCGTCGCTGCTGTGGTCGGGAATCACCAAGGGACGGGTCGGTCGCCCGGCGGGCCCGGTCCCGCTGGTCGCGCCCGCCGTGCCCGCCGAGGCCGCGTCGCTGGCCGTCACCTGGTACGGGCACGCCAGCGCCCTGATCGAAGTCGACGGCTACCGGGTGCTGGCCGACCCGGTGTGGAGCGAACGGGTCTCGCCGTCGGGGCTGGTCGGCCCGGCCCGGTTGCATCCGGTGCCCGGCGCGCTGTCGGAGCTGCCCGTCGTCGACGCGGTGATCATCTCCCACGATCACTACGACCACCTCGACAAGGCCACCGTCGACGAACTGGTGCGCGCCCAGCTCGCCCCGTTCGTCGTGCCCACCGGCATCGGCGCCCACTTGCGGCACTGGGGTGTGCCGGCGGACCGGATCGTGGAGCTGGACTGGGGTGGTTCGGTGTCGCTGGGCCACGACGCCGGCGATCGCGGTCTCACCATCACCTGCGCCGAGGCCAGGCACTTCTCCGGTCGCGGTCTGCGGCGCAACACCACATTGTGGGCGTCCTGGGCCCTGGCGGGCCCGGCCAACCGCGTGTACTTCGGCGGCGACACCGGCTACACGAAGGCATTCGCGCAGGCCGGGGCCGTGCTGGGGCCCTTCGATCTCACGCTGCTGCCGATCGGCGCCTATGACCCACGCTGGGCCGATGTGCACATGAATCCCGAGGAGGCGGTGCGCGCGCACGCCGACCTGTGCCTCGGCGATCCCGGCTACGGCGTGCTGGTGCCGATCCACTGGGCCACGTTCAACCTGGCCTTCCACGGGTGGTCGGAGCCGGTACGGCGGCTGGTGTCGGCCGCCGCGGAAACGGGTACCCGAACGGTGGTGCCCAAGCCGGGCCAGCGGGTGGTTCCGAATGACCTCCCACCACGGGTTTCGTGGTGGGAAGATGTGGAGTGACCCGCTCGGCTTCGTCCAGCGACCGGGTAAATGCGCCAATACGGGAAGGAACATCGTTCGATGAGTCTCGTGAACAGTTTGAAAGGCTTGCTCGGTAAGGGCAAGGAGGCGGCCGCGCAGAACGCGGACAAGATCCATGACGCGGTGGACAAGGCCGGTTCCTTCGTCGACGGCAAGACCGGCGGCAAGTACAGCGACAAGATCGCGAAGGGCACCGAAGCGGCGAAGAAGGCCGTCCCGCCGCAGGAGCCGGGCACCGGTTCCGGTGGCCCCACCGGCGGCCCCAAGCCCACCGATCCCGGCACCGCTCCGGGCGGTCCCACCCCGACCGATCCGGGACCGAAGGCCTGATTCGGTGCGCGGGGACCGGCTGGCATCGGTCCCCGCTGCCGGAGAGCGTCGATGGTCCGCCGGGAGTTCCGGGGCGCACCGGGTGAACCGGATATCGAGGTTGAGCTCAGCAACCTCGACAAGATCCTGTACCCCGACACCGGAACCACCAAGGGTGAGGTGATCGCCTACTATTCGGCGATCACCGAGGCCATCGGTCCGCATATCGCGGGTCGCCCGGTCACCAGGAAACGGTGGCCGAACGGGGTCGATCACCCCGACTTCTTCGAGAAGAACCTGCCCGAGCACGCCCCTGCCTGGATTCACCGCGCCGCGATCCAACATTCCAGCCGCCGGGTGGTGTACCCGCTGATCGGCTCCGAGGCGGGGATGGCGTGGCTGGGTCAGCAGGCGGCGCTGGAAATCCATGTGCCGCAATGGCGTTTCGACGGTGCCGAGCGTGGCCCGGCCACCCGCATCGTCTTCGATCTCGACCCCGGTCCCGGTGCGGGGCTGGCCGAATGCGCGCGCGTCGCGCTCGCCGTGCGCGACATGGTCGCCGACATCGGCATGCGGGCGTTCCCGGTGACCAGCGGCAGCAAGGGAATTCACGTCTACGTGCCGCTCGACCGGCCGGTGAGCTCGCGTGGTGCCTCCACCGTGGCCAAGCAGGTGGCCACCAATCTGGAGAAGCTGCATCCCGACCTGGTGACAGCGACGATGGCCAAATCCGCCCGCGCCGACAAGGTGTTCCTGGATTGGAGCCAGAACAACGCCGCCAAGACCACCATCGCCCCGTACTCGCTGCGCGGACGCGCCGAACCCAATGTCGCCGCACCGCGCGACTGGTCCGAGATCGAGAACGCGAAAGACTTGCGCCAGTTACGGTTCGACGAGGTGCTGGCCCGCTGCCAGACCGGCGGCGACCTGTTGGCCGACCTCGACCCACCACTGCCCGCGCACCCCGATTCGCTGACGAAGTACCGCAGCATGCGCGACGCGCGTCGCACACCCGAACCGGTGCCCGCCGACCGGCCCCCGCCCGGCCCGGGTGACCGCTATGTCGTGCAGGAGCATCATGCCCGGCGTCTGCACTGGGATGTGCGGCTGGAGCGCGACGGTGTGCTGGCCTCCTGGGCCGTGCCGAAGGGCCCGCCGACCGAGCCCAAACACAACCGTCTCGCCGTCCGCACCGAGGACCATCCCCTCGAATACCTGGACTTCCACGGCACCATCCCCAAGGGCGAGTACGGCGCGGGGGAGATGAGCATCTGGGATTCGGGCACCTACCGCAGCGAGAAGTGGCGCGACGACGAGGTGATCGTCGAATTCGACGGCAAACGTCTACAGGGCCGCTACGCCTTCATCCAGACCAAGGGCGACCAGTGGCTGATGCACTACATGCGCGACCAGGTGAAGCGAGAACCCGTCTCCGACACCGGTTCCCGATCGTTTCCGCGTGGCCTTTCGCCGATGCTGGCCACCGCCGGTGAAGTGGAACCGCTGCGACCCCCCGACTGGGCGTTCGAAACGAAATGGGACGGGTTCCGGGTGATCGTCGAGGTCGACGATGCGGTCACCGTGCGCAGTCGCGCGGGCAACCTCGTGACCGCCCGCTACCCGCGTTTCGCCGCACTGGCCGAGGAACTGGCCGGGCACCGCGTGGTGCTCGACGGCGAAGCGGTGGTACTCGACGCGGCGGGTCTGTCGGATATCTCGGCGTTGCAAGCGGATTCGGCCCGCGCGGTCTTCATCGCCTTCGACGTCCTCTACCTCGACGGCACCTCGCTGCTGCGCAAGAAGTACACCGATCGGCGGGCGGTGCTCGAGGCGCTCGGCGAACTCGCCCCGTCGATGAATGTGTCGGCACTGCTGGAGGGGCCGGGCGGCGCGGCCATGGAACTCAGCCGGGAGCAGGGGCAGGAAGGCGTGATCGCCAAACGTGTCGACTCGGTGTATCAGCCGGGCAAACGCGCCCAGACCTGGATCAAGCAGCGCAACTGGCGATCCAGGGAAGTGGTGATCGGCGGCTGGCGGCCCAGCACCGCGCGCCCGTTCAAGTCGCTGTTGCTCGGCATCCCGCACGAAGACGAACTGGTCTACGTCGGCCGGGTCGGCACCGGCTTCGACACCAACCAGCAGCGCCGCATCGCCGAGGAGCTACATCGCCTGGGCCGCAAGACATCCCCGTTCACCAGTGAAATGACCGCCGAGGAGCGCAAGGATGCCCGCTGGGTCACGCCGAGTGTGCACGGCACGGTGCGATTCCAGGCCTGGACCGACACCGGGCGGCTCTGGCACCCGGTGTGGGACGGTGTGACGCGTTCACCACGATGACGCCCACGCGCGAAAGCTGTGACGTTGCTAGGGTGATCGCGTTGTACCCGGTTTCGAATCAACGAGGAGTGCGCGGTGGATTTCAAGAACCTGGCAGGCAAGGCGATGGACCTGGCCTCTCAGCATGCCGACAAGGTCGACAATGTGATCGACAAGGCCGGTGACGTGGTCGACGCCAAGACCGGCGACAAGTTCGCGGGTCAGGTGGATTCCGCTCAGGAAGCGGCCAAGCAGGCCCTGCGCGACAAGGCCTGAGCTGAGGTGCGTGCGGCGGACCGGTTGTCACCGGTCCGCCGATTGTCACGCTGGGGGTTTGCTGAGTTTCCGGCTCAGTTGGACTGGGCCCACTGGGTGGTACCGGGCGGGGCGTGCCAGGTCTGGATCAGGTCCATGCCGGCGATGATCAGGGTGGGGCCGCCCGCGACCAGGGTGCCGATGATCGCGCCGACGGAAGCGCCGGTGATGAGGCCGGGCAGCGCGTTCACCCCGCCGGCTGCCGCACCGATCACGAAGCCGATCACCGCGCCGATGGCCATGCCGACGAAGCTGCCGATGGCGGTGGCCATTCCGAATGTCGTGGCGAAATTAGCCTGTGCGGCATAGTTTTCCGCGGGCGAAGCCACCGGCGTCAAGTTGGGTCGCGCGGTGGCGAGGTCCTTCACCGCTGTCAGTTCGAGCACTCGGTTGTCCTGGCTGACCGCGTGCGGCAGTGAGTATTCGAAGCTGCCGTCGCGTACCGACAGCGGCAGGGAGACCAGCGTCGCGCCCGTCGCGTCGCGGATGTCGACCGCGCCGCCGGTGAGGGCGAAGCTGCCATTGGTGAGGGTGGTGACGACCGTATTGCCGACGAGTTCGGTGCGGTATTCCACGTTCGGAGTGACCGGCTCGGCCTTGGCCACACCGGTGCCGACGAGCGCGACCGCGAGCAGCGGAATCGCGGCGGCGGCGATCTTGCGGATGATCATGTGAACATTCCCATCTGGGTTCATCAGGTGATATGCCAAACGAATGCGCCGTGATCATCGCTCCCCCGAGAAGCTCCCCAACGGCACCTGTGATGCGGTTCAGCTCGATACGGTCTGAACTCTAGTACTGCCGCCACCTGCTGTTCAGTGAATTCCAGTTTTAAACCGGATTTCTTTCATAGTTATCAGCTATGTCTGTCCGGCGGGTGACTCAGGAACCGAGCACCGTGCTCAACACCACCGCGCCCACGCACACCACGAGGACGACCCCCAGTGCCACCGCGTCGCGCCGGGCGGGGCTGCTCGGCTGGGCAGTGAGCATGCCGGTGCCGCCGCGGGCGGTGATCGCCTCGCCCAGCTCACCGGCTCGCCTGCTCGACACCGCCATGCACGCGGTGAGGATGTCGATGAGCGGATTGGCGTCGGCCGCGCGGTGCAGCAAGCTCTCCTTCGGGCGCAGCTTGCGGGCCGCGCGCAGCACCCGGATCTCGTCGAGCAGCAGCGGCAGTCCGCGCAGGGTCAGCGCGACGACCACCGCCCACTCGTCCACCGGCAGCTTAAATTTGCGCAGTGGCGCACCGAGTTTCGCCAACGCGGGCGCCACCTCACCCATCGGGGTGGTGAACGCGATCAGGAACGAAGCGGCCACCAACGTCATGCTGAACACGAAGACCTGTGTGTAGACCAGTACCGCGTGCATCCCCATCGGCGCGTTGATCAACGCACCCAGCCCGACCAGGCCCCAGAACCAGAAAGGCAGTCGCGGCAGGGTGCCCAGCGGTAGCCGGGCCGCCACCCAGATGACGATCAGGAACGCGATGATCACGCCGAGCACGGGCCAGGTGGGCAGAAACATCAGCAGCACACTGATCGCGAACGCGGCGATCATCTTGGTGCCGGCCCACAGCCGGTGCACCACACTGTCGACCGGTACTTCGCGCAAAAGGACAGTGCTCATCGGGCGACTCCGTTTCCCGGTTCGTTGCGTGGCTTGTCCAAGCGCCACACGGGCTCGGTGCGGGCTGTCGTCGCCGCGTGCGCGCCCACCGGGCGCCGGGCGCCCGCGGTCTCGGCGACCACCCCGGAATCCAGGTGCACCGTGCGATCACACACCGCGGCCACATCGGAAACGTCATGAGAGATCACGATCAACGTCAGACCCGAATCCCGCAGCCGGGCAAGCAGATCCACGATCTCGGCGCGACCCTGCGGGTCCAGGCCGGCCAGCGGTTCATCGAGCACCACCACCTGTGGATGACTGGCCACCATGGCCGCCAGCACCACCCGCCTGGCCTGCCCGCCGCTGAGTTCCTCCACCGAACGCGCGGCCAGGCGACGGTCCAGACCCACCGCGTCCAGGGCCTGCCCGACCGCGCCGGAGCCGGTCGCGCGCCCACCCCAGTCGGCGATCTCGGCGCCCACGGTCTGCTTCTGCAACTGCAGCCGCGAATGCTGGAAGGCCAGCGTCACCCGGCCGATCTGCTTGTCGACGGGCCTGCCACGCAATTCGCACCGACCCGAACTCGGCGGAATCAAGCCCGCGATGATCCAGGCCAGCGTCGACTTACCCGACCCGTTGCCGCCGACCACCAGCAGCGCCTCACCCTGGCGCACCGACAGGTCCACACCGTGCAGAGCGGGCGCCTCCCACGGGGTGCCGCGGTTGTAGGTGTGGCGCACCTCGGTGAGTTCGAGGATCGGGGCGCCCATGGGACTGCGGCGCCGGTCGCCCGCCGGCTGCGGCCAGCTCGCCAGCCGGTCGACCATTCGGCCGTTCGCGAGATGGATCACCCGGTCGGCCGCCACGGCGTCGGCCTCGTGGTGGGTCACCAGCACCACCGCGGTGCCGTGCCTGCGTGGCAGCGCGGCCAGCAACGCCACCAGATCGCGGCGCCCGTCGGGGTCGATCATCGAGGTGGCTTCGTCGGCGATCAGCAAGGCCGGGCGCCGCGCCAAGGCGGCGGCCACAGCCAAACGCTGCTGCTGCCCACCGGACAGGGTGGCCGTTTCGCGGCGGCCCATACCGTCCAGACCCACCTCGGCGAGCAGCTCGTCGACCCGCACCTCGGCGGCCAACTCCGGCGACAGACCCCACACCACGTCGTCGGCGACCGACACACCAAGGGTCTGGCTCTCCGGGCGCTGCAACACCAGCGCGGTGCCGCCCAACCTGCCCAGCCCCGCCGAACCGGGACGATCCACCGCACCGGTCGTCGGCGGCCGACCGGCCAGTACCCGGGTGAGCGTCGACTTGCCCGAGCCGTTGTGGCCGACCACGGCCACGAACTCACCGGCGTGGATCGTGAGATCGATATCGGCGAGAGCATCGGCATCGGCACCGGAATACCGGTAGCCGACACCGTGCAGGGAAACCGGCAGCGGGCCCACCGGGCGGTCGTCGGCGGGGGCATCGAGACGGTCACTGCCGGGCAACCACGCCAACCGGTCGAGCACCGAACCCAGCACGAACCACGACACGATCGCGCTCACCAGCACACCCAAGGCCACCGACCCGCCGATATAAAGCCACCACCAGCGCAACACGGCATCGGTCGCCTCGGCCGCCGCCCGGCCCAGCGGCTCGAGCTGAGCCTGCTTGGCGGCCAAATTCTGGATGCCCTCGGCGGTGTTGTTGATCGCATCGAAGAACAACTGCCTGGTCCGGGCGAACAGCAGCAGCATGCCGACCGAGAACAATGCCCAGCCCAACCCCGCCACCAGCGCCAGCGCCAGCACCGTGGGCAACCCACCACCACGCCGTTTGACGATGCCGATGATGCCGGCCAGGGTGGCAGCACCCAACACCCCCAACGCGGGCATGATGCCCGCGGCGACGAACGTCACCAAGCCCGCCGCGATGGTGGCGGTCACCAGCGCGCGCAAGCGGTAGCGGTGCGCCAGCAAACCCAGCGGGACCGCGGCCACCAGCTGAAGGGCCGCGGCCATGGGAACCAGGGAGCCGACCGTGATGAGGCCGACGGTCAAGCCGGCCATGACCGCGCCGGTCGCCAACTCGATGGGGCGCAGGGGTCCGCGAGGGAGATCCGCGGGCTTGTGTTTCACACGTCCAGTCTGCCAGTGGTTGCTGGTGGGTTGGATCGGTGGCGGGTTGTTGTCCGGGTGGGGGGCTTGAAGCTGGTGTGGGAGGGCTTGAGGCTGGTGTGGGAGGGCTTGAGGCTGGTGTGGGGGCTTGAAGCTGGTGTGGGGGTTGGGTGGTGTGGGGGTTGGGTGGGGTGCGCGGTGGGGCGGTGCGGCGGTTGGTGTGGTGTTGGGAAACGGTGTGGGCTGTGTTTGTTGGAGCGCTGGCGCGCTCGAGCGCGGCCCCAAGGGCCGCGAGTTAGCCGCCGTTGCTGGCGGCTGCGCCGCGGACGCAACGGCGGCTAACTCGCGGCCGGGCCGCTACGCCGCTTCGCGGCGGACCCTCCTCGAG
>NZ_JBHSDL010000030.1:278180-459877 GCF_042650145.1 Nocardia halotolerans
CCCGCTGACCCGTCGCGCACCTGAGGTTTTCGCTGAAGGGGCGCGTGTCATGCAGTTGATCGACAACATCTCGGCAGCCGTCGAGAAGCAGGTGAAGACCAGGCCGTGGTTGCACCATCTGGTCCGGGCCGGTGGCCGGTATCAGCAGCAGCGTGGTGACTACTTCGCCGCGGGCATCACCTACTTCACTGTGCTGTCGCTGTTTCCACTGCTGATGATCGCCTTCGCCGTGGCCGGTTTCATCCTGGCCGGGCAACCCGACCTGCTCAACGAACTGCAGGCCAAGGTCGTGGAGAACATCCCCGGGTCGATGGGTGATCAGATCAACGACCTGATCGACCAGGCGATCGACTCCCGCGGCACCGTGGGTGTGCTCGGTTTGCTCACCGGCTTCTACACCGGACTGGGCTGGATGGCGAACCTGCGCGCGGCGCTCACCGAACAGTGGGCCACCAAGAGCCCTGAAAAGCCGTGGTGGCGTACGAAACTGTCGGATCTGGGTGCGCTGATCGGCCTCGGGCTGGCTTTCGTCGTCTCGCTCGGGCTCTCGGCCATCGGCTCCGGTGGGCTGGTGGCCCGGGTGCTCGAGGCGCTCGGTTTCGAGAATCTGCCCGGCGCGAAGGTGGGGCTGTCGGTGTTGTCGATCGCGCTCGGCATGCTCGCCTCCTGGGCGGTGTTCGTCTGGATCATCGCGCGCCTGCCCCGCGAACCGGTGTCGTTGCGCAGTGCGGTCAAGGCGGCGGCGCTGGCCGCGGTGGCGTTCGAGGTGTTCAAGTTCATCGCCGCGATCTACCTGCGCACCGTGCTGTCGAGTCCGGCCGGCGCCACCTTCGGTGCGATCATCGGTCTGATGGTGTTCAGCTACATCAGCTTCCGCATCATGCTGTTCGCCACAGCCTGGGCGGCGACCGCCACCGACAACGACCACGCAGGCGACATCGCCCCGCCGCAACCGGTGATCATCGCCCCGCGCGTGGTCGAACATCCGATGTCGACCGGTGCCGCGGGCGCGGCGTACTTCGGGGCCGGTGTGGTGGCGACGCTGGCGTTGCTGCTGTTCGGCAGACGCCGCTGACTCAGCGGCCGCGCCGGCGCATCCGCCGCACGCCCAGCAGCAGCACCACCAGCAGGATCGGTCCGCCGATCAGGGTCGCCACCCGCGCACCCTGGTGCGGCGATTGCTCCGCGGCCGCGCGGGTGTCGCCGGCGCGCGGTGGTGGGGTGGCCAACAGCACACTGGGCTCGATTGCGGCGCTGCCGGATTCGGGCAGCTTGCCGATCCTGGCGTCGGCGTCGAGGGCGAAACCGTAGTCCAGCAGCCGGGCCGCCTGCTCCCACGGGCGGATCGGTCGCACGTCGGCCTGGAGCAGGCTGACCACGAGACGGTGGCCGTCGCGTTCGGCGGCGGCGACGAAGGTCTGGCGGGCGTCGTCGGTGAATCCGGTCTTGCCGCCGATCGCGCCCGGATAGTTGTAGAGCAGCTGGTTGTCGTTGCCGATCGGGAAGCCGGGGCGGTCTTCGTCGCCGGGGATCTTCGGGTCGGCCGGGTAGCCGGGGAAATCGACCTGTTCGGTGTGGATGAGCTCGGCGAACAGCGGGATGCTCATCGCCTCGCGGAACAGGACCGACAGGTCGTAGGCCGAGGTGGTCATGCCGGGCCCGTCCAGGCCGGAGGGGGTGGCCGCGCGAGTGTCCATCGCGCGCAACGTTTCGGCCACCGCGTTCATCTGTGCGACCGCCGCCTTGTCACCACCGAGCTGGGTGGCGATGGCGTGCGCGGCGTCGTTGCCAGAGCTCATGATCAACGCCTGCATGAGCTGGTGGTTGGTGTAGCGCCCGCCGGGGCCGATCCCTGCCCGGGTGCCCTCTACATCGGCGTCGGCCTGGGTGCCGGTGACCACCTCGTCCAGGTCGAGGGTGCGCAGGGCGACGATGGCCAGCGCCACCTTGATGGTGCTGGCTGGGCGGTAGCGCCCGTGCGGGTCCTTGGCGGCCAGCACTCGTCCGGTGTCGAGGTCGGCGACCAGCCAGGCGGTGGCCGAGATGTCGGCGGGCGGCGGTGGTGCGCCGACGGGCAGGACCACGCCGCACTCGCCCAGCCGTTGGCCGCCGATCGGCGGCGCGGGTACCGGTAGGTCGGTCGGGGTCGGTTCGCCCGGCGCCGGTACTTCGGAGCTGTCGATGGCCGCGGGTGTGCGCGTGCGCTGCGGGCAGTCGTCGGTGTTCGGAGTGGTGAACGGGGCAGTGGTGGTCGTGCTCGACCCACCGGGCGGGCCGGTGCCGGCGTTGGGCGCGGCACCGGCTGTCGCTGCGGTGAGAGCGGCCGCGGTGACGGCGGCGCCGAGGTGACACGCGGCGCGCACGCCGATTTCGCGGAGCTTCATCACCGATGAGACTAGCGAGCCGCCGCGCGTGTTTCGCGCCGAAGCCCGCGAAGTATTGACAGTCAGTCCGAAATGGTAGTTACTATCAAAAGGTAGTCACTTTCAGTTTGGAGGAGTTATGCGGACCGACGACACCCGCCGCTGGCTGGCGCTGGGCGCGCTCGCCCTGGCGATGCTCACCATCGGACTCGACGTCACTGTGCTCACGGTGGCCATCCCGACGCTCGCCGTCGAACTGGACGCGAATATCTCCGCGCTGCAATGGTTCAGCAGCGCCTACACCCTCGCCCTGGCCGCGCTGATGCTGCCGGCCGGCGCGCTCGGCGACCGCTTCGGCCGCAAGAAGGGACTGCTGGCTGCCCTCGTACTGTTCGGCCTCGCCTCGCTCGCCTGCGCGTTCGCCGACTCGGCCGGCCAGCTGATCGCGGCCAGGGTGGTGCTCGGCATCGCCGCCGCCGCGCTGATACCGCTGTCGATGGCGGTGCTGCCGGTGTTGTTCACCGACCCGGCCCAGCGCCAGCGCGCGGTGACGATCTGGGTCACCGCCACCGCCCTCGGCCTGCCGCTGGGCCCGGTCGTCGGCGGCTGGCTGCTCCAGCACTACTGGTGGGGCTCGGTCTTCCTGATCAACGTGCCCCTGGTGATCCTCGGCGCCGTCGCCGTGGCGGCCCTGGTGCCCGAATCACGCGGCGAGACCGGCCTCCGCGTCGACGGGCTCGGTGCGGCGCTGTCGGCCACCGGCATGCTCGGCCTCACCTACGGCTTCATCCGGATCGGCGAACGGAGCTGGGGCGACCCGGGGGCCTGGTCGGTGATCGCCGCGAGCGTCGTGCTGCTCGGGGCCTTCCTGTGGTGGCAGCGCCGCAGCTCCCACCCGCTGATCGACCTCGCCCTGTTCGCCGCACCCGGGTTCCGCTGGGGGACAGCGCTTTCGCTGGTGGTCAGCTTCGCCATGTTCGGAATGTTCTTCACTCTCCCGCAGTACTTGCAGGCCGTGCTCGGCGTCGACGCGCTCGGCAGCGGACTGCGATTGCTGCCGCTGATCGGCGGTCTGGTGGTCGGGAGCAGGCTCGTCGACCTGCTGTTGCCGCGCCTGGGGGCGCGGGTGGTGCTCACCGCGGGCTTCCTGGTGCTGGCCTGCGGTGTCGGTCTCGGCGCGCTCACCAGGGTCGACAGCGGCTTCGGGCTCACCGCCCTGTGGACGACGGTGCTCGGCGCGGGCATGGGCGTGGTGATGCCCGCCGCGATGGGGCTGGCGCTGGGCGAGCTCACCACCGCCCGGTCGGGATCGGGATCGGCGCTGCTGCAAGCGATTCGGCAAGCCGGTGGCACCATCGGTGTCGCGGTGCTCGGCACGGTGCTGGCCACCGCCTACCGGTCGGACCTGGGTGAGCTGAACCGCCCGCCGATCTCCGACGGCGTCAATGCCGCGGTGGCGGCGACCGCCGACGACCCAGCGGCGCTGGCACGGGTGCAGCACGCCTTCGTCTTCGGCATGGACACCATGCTCGGTGTGTGCGCGGTGGGGTGCCTGATCGCGGCCGTTGTCGTCGCCGTCGGCCTCGAGCGGCGCCCGGTGGCGGGGCAGACGGCGGCGGATACGGCAGAATCGATGCATGCCGGTTGAGTCGTCGTTGCGTGCGCGGAAGAAGGAACGAACCCGCCGAACCATCCGGTACGAGGCGTTTCGCCTGTTCCGGGAGCAGGGCTACACCGAGACCACGGTCGAACAGATCGCCGCGGCCGCCGAGGTCTCGCCCAGCACCTTCTTCCGCTACTTTCCGTCGAAAGAGCAACTCGTGCTGGCCGACGACCAGGACGCGCTGATGATCGAGGCGCTGGCGGCGCAACCGCGCGGCCAGCACCCGCTCACCGCGGTCCGCAACGCCACCGAACAGGTCTATGGCGCCATGTCGGCCGCCGACCTGGCCTTCGAGCAGGAACGCCAAGCGCTGCTGCATCACGTGCCAGATCTGCGTCCGGCGGTCGGGTTGGAATTCCAGCGCAGCATCGAACTGGCCGCTCAGTTGCTGGCCGACTACACCGGTCGCGGCGTCGAGGACTTCGAGGTACGGGTGGCCGCGGGGGCGATGGTGGGCGCCATGCTGGCCATCGTCGCCACCACCCCGGTCAATTCGGCCAATGTGGGCCACGCCCTGGATCTGCTGCAGGCCGGCCTGCCGTTCGAGGCGCCGAACGGCAGGCCGTGAGGTCCTATTCGGACTTGCCGTGCTGCACCGGGCAGCCGTGGGCCAGCGGGCCGAGCAGCTGGTTGTTGTCGTAGAAGTGCTCGAGCTCCACGATGCGCAGGTCCTCGGTGACGCGCGCGATGGTCACGCCGTACATCTCGATCTGCTCACCGGTGGGCTGGTGGCCCTTGTACTCGCCCTCGTACTTGCCCCAGTGTCGCCAGCGCATGCTCACCGTCGGCGGGCCCGACATCACCTCGAGCACCTCCCAGAAGAAGCCGCCGGGGAAGGCGGTGTGGAAGATCTTGTGCGAGGACTCGAAGGTCTCGTTCGCGGACTCGTAGTACGGGTTGTCGCCGATCAGGATGTTGTAGCTGCCGATCCGCGCGAACTCGTCGGCGTCCTGCCACACCCCACCGTTGACCCGGCCGCGGTACCGCTCGGCCACCACCGACAGCCAGGTGGCCGGGTCGCCCTTGTGCGAGACCTCCATCTCGAAGACCTTCACCAGGTCTTCGACGATCGCCTCGAGTGAGCCGGGTGCGTGCTCGGCGACGCGTTCGCGCGGGATCACCTCATGGCTCAGCTCGTAGTCGGGGACATTGCCGCGCCACTGGTCCGGGGTCGCCGCGGCGATCACCGCTTCCCGGCCCTGTAGCCACAGTGGTGCCTCCGGCTCGGGATTCTGCTCCTGCGTATCCGTTACGTCCACAGTCATTTTCGGTCTACCCGACCCTTTCGCAAAGCTTGAAGAACCGCCCGAACCTAACAGCAGCCCCGTCGCGCGCGCTTACCCGATCTCACCGAGTGGGAAACGCGTGACAGTGAACTGTGTTCTGTACCAACGGCTTCGGCCCGCTCATGGGACAGGGCGCGTGCGGTGGGTGAGCCGGCCCGGGGTCTCGTCGTCCATCGTCGCGAAGAATTCGCCGAGCACGTCCACGAGCTGGCCCACCGACTCGCCACAGAACAGCACCGGCTGGTAGCGGGTGATGTCGTAGGTACGGGTGCCCATTCGCGCCACGTCGAGCGGAAGTAGCCGGGCATGGCGGAACTCGTCGATCTCACCGTAGGAAGACAGCAATCCGGCGCCGTAACAACGGATCTCACCTTCCTCACGCACCACCCCGAATTCCAGCGAGAACCAGAACACGTCGGCGAGGAACTTCAGCGCGGCCTCGGTCTCGAGCCGGGCCACCGCATGCCCCACCGTCTCGTACAGCGCCGCGAAAGCCGGGCTCGCCAGCTGATTGGCGTGGCCGATGATCTCGTGGATCGCATCGGGTTCGGGCGTGTAGAGCGGGGCCGAATGGTGGCGCAGGTACTGGGTGGAGTGGAAGGTGCGTTCGGCGAAGGAACCGAAGAACTCACGCAGCGGTACCAGCCCGGCGGCGGGGACATACCGGAACCCGGTGAGCGGGGCCAACCGCCGCGACACTTCGTCGAGCTGGGGAACGTGCTCGGGTGGCAGCGCCAGCTGCGCCGCCGCTTCGCGTACCTCGCGACAGGCGTACACCTGGTGTTTGCGGGCCAGTTCGGTCGCGGCGATGCGCCACACCCGCTGTTCTGCGTCGGTGTAGTCGATCCGGGGTGCCGGGGCACCGGGCGTGTGGTCCAGTGCCAGCGCGGCGATGGCGTTGCGGCGGGCGCGGTACTGCTCGTCGCGCACACCGGGGTGCTCCGCGTCCAGGTGCACCGTGACGTCGCCGTCGCGCTCGCGCGTCACCGGCGAGTACAGCTGCGCCTCGGTGAACATGTCTCCAGGCAAGCACTGCCCGCGCGCCGCGACAACAACACCGTGCGCAACTGCGCAAACTGCACAGTTCGGGCGGTTCGGACGGGGCTGTTCCGGTCGGCGACGGGCTGCCGCGGGTGGTTCTCGTGGACAGTGTGCGGATTTGCGAACGCCTGGTTTCGGTAACGACGCGGTGAATCAGCGCACGCGTCCGCCGCCCATCCCGCAAGATTGCGAACGTAGCCGAGGAGGATGCTTGCGAACCCTGCGGATAGATCTCGATCAGGACCTGCTGGCCGCCGCTGCCGACATCATGGGCACCGCCGACAGCAACACCACGGTCAACGAAGCGCTGCGGCGCATCGTGGTGCACGAACGGCAGCTACGCAATCTGGAACGATTGATGGCCGACTCGGTGTTCAGCACGGGTTCGACCGCCTAGCGCGGTATCGGTTCGCCGGGGCCGGCGAACCTGTCGGTACCTGCTGTCAGGATCGGTGCAGTCACCGATCCTGAGGGGGAGAGATGTCGGTACCGATCGCGAATCTGCCTGTCGCCCAGCGCCCGCGCGAGCGGCTGCTCATACTCGGCGCACACGCGCTCAGCGACGGCGAACTGCTGGCCCTGCTGCTCGGCCACGGCACCCGCGGCCAGTCCGCGCTGGAAATGGCCGCCCAGCTGCTCGGTGACTACGGCGGTGTCGCCGAACTGGCCGCGGCCCGCCCGGAGGAACTGGCCGACCGCGCGGGCATCGGCCCGGCCAAAGCCGCCGCCGTTGTCGCCGCCTTCCACCTGGGCCATCGCTCCCGCACCCCGACCGCCGCCGTACCCCAGCTCACCACCCCCGACGACATCGCCCGCGTCGCGATCCCGCTGTTCGGCGGGGCGCGGGTCGAACGCCTCCTGGTGCTGATCTGCGACACCCAGAACCGCCTGCGTCACCGCGCTTTCGTCGCCGAAGGCGCCATCGATCAGGTGGCCGTCCCAGTCCGCGAGATCCTCAACACCGTCCTGCGCCACGACGGCCGAGCCTTCGCCGTGGTCCACAACCATCCCTCCGGCGACCCCACACCCAGCCCCGACGACCGCCGCGCCAGCACCCTGCTCCACCAGGCCGCCACCACCGTCGGCCTGCGCTATCTCGACCACCTCGTCGTCGCGGGCGAAACCTGGTCCACGGCCCCACCCTGTCCTTAGAGAACCAGCAGATCCGCGTCAGAGAACCAGCAGATCCGCGTCGTCGGCCGTGCGGACCGCGGTCGTCGAGATAGCCGTATCGAACGGGACGAAGTGCCCACCTTCGGCCGCAGCCAGAGCCAGTAGGTACGCATCGGTGAGCCGGCGATGACCGTGCAGCCGGGTGCGGTCGATCGATCTTTGCCGAACGGCGACAACTAGGCGAAACCGGTGGTGCGGGCCAGATCGGCGAGCATCGCGTCGAACATGACCTCCGGGTCGGCCAGCGGGATGGGGTAGTTGCCGAAGACCTCGAGGGTGACGTGGCCGAACAGGCGGGCCCAGGTGTGCACCATCAGGTAGGTGACGCCCAGGTCCAGCTTCTCCGCGGGGAACTTCTGGCCGGATTCCGACAGCACGGCGAGCAGTTCGGTCTGAAAGGCGATCAGGTCGTCGCGCAGCTCGGTGGGGATGGATTCACCCGGCGGGGTGGCGATCTCGAAGTTTGCCAGCAGCCGGCCCGCGGCGGCGAGGAAAATCCGGCCGAACGGTTCGTCGAAGCGGCGCAACATGGAGCCGCCGGCGGCGGGGGAGGCGAACACCAGGGTGAACTGTCTGGGGTTCGCCAGCGCCCACCGCCGGAACCCCCGGCAGATGGCGAGGAACTGGACCGCGCCGTCGTCGGGTAGCACCGCGATCTGAGCGGAGAGGAATTCGGCCAGATCGCCGCAGAACTCCACCCGCAGCCGTTCGATCAGCTCGTCGTGTGAGGCGTAGTGCCGGTAGAGCGCCGGTGCGGTGACCCCGAGTTCGCGCGCGATGGCTCGCAGGGTCACCGCGTTCGGACCCAGCTCGGCCAGCAACTCCCGCGCGACTCGCCGGATGTCGGCATCGGTCACCACCGGTGTCCGCCCGCGCGGCTTACCCGTCACCCCGCCACCCCCTCGATGATGTGTCGGCTCAAGCGTATTCGACCTCCCAGCGCTTGATGCCGTTGAGCCAGCCGCTGCGCAGCCGTACCGGTTCGGCGACCTGGCGCAGGTTCGGCATGGCGTCGGCGATCGCGTTGAACATCAGGTCGATCTCGAGGCGGGCGAGATTGGCGCCCACGCAGAAGTGCGTGCCGGTGCCGCCGAAGCCGACGTGCGGGTTGGGGTTGCGCAGCACGTCGAAGCCGAACGGGTCGGTGAAGGCGTCTTCGTCGAAATTGGCCGAGCTGTAGAACAATCCGACGCGCTGGCCCTGTTCGATCTGCTGCCCACCGAGTTCGAGGTCGCGCGTGGCGGTGCGCTGGAACGCGTGCACCGGCGTGGCCCAGCGCACGATCTCGTCGGGCGCGGTACGCGGGCGCTGCTGTTTGTAGAGCTCCCACTGTTCGGGGTTGTCGACGAATGCCTTCATGCCGTGTGTGATCGAGTTGCGGGTGGTCTCGTTGCCCGCCACCGCGAGCAGGATGACGAAGAACGCGAACTCGTCGGAGCCGAGGTGCTCGCCGTCGATGTCGGCGTTGACCAGTTGGGTGACGATGTCGGCGGCCGGGCAGCCGCGCCGCTGCTCGGCCAGGTGCCAGGCGTAGCTCATCACCTCGGCGGTAGCGGTGTGATGATCGCCCTCGAAGTCGGGGTCGTCGTAGGAGATCATCTGGTTGGTCCAGTCGAACAGCTTCATGCGATCTTCCTGCGGCACGCCGAGCAGCTCGGCGATGGCTTGCAGCGGCAGTTCGCACGCGACCTGTTGCACGAAATCGCCCCGTCCGGACTTCTTGGCTTCCCAGACGATCCGCTCGGCCCGGTCGGTGAGCGCGGCGCGCAGGTTCTCCACCGCGCGCGGGGTGAATCCCTTCGACACGATCCGCCGGATCTTGGTGTGCTGTGGCGGATCCAGGTTCAGCATGAGCATATTGCCGAGCATGTCGATCTGCTCGCGGGTGGTCTCCTCGTTGAACCGGATGATCGCGGTGTTGTCGTGCGAGGAGAAGTCTTCGGGGTTCTTCGAGATCTCCTTGATGTCGGCGAGCTTGGACACCACCCAGTAGCCGCCGTCGTCGAAGCCGCTGGCTCGGTCCGATTGCGCGCACCACCAGACCGGCGCCGTGCGCCGCAGTTGCGCGAACTCCTCGATCGGCAGGCGTTCGGCGAGCAGGTCCGGGTCGGTGAAATCGAACCCTGCTGGGATGTTTGTGCTGGTCACGGCTTGTCTCCTTCGGTCCGGTGCGCGGGACGCCACAACGTGATGTGGGACACGCTCGAATCGATGAGAACACGCGCCGACGATTTATGAACAGCATTTAGTAATACCTGTTCAGAAAAGGCACTGTTGCGGCAGATGAGCCGATTCGTCGCGGCCGCCGACGTCGATGGGCACAATGGCGACGTGGACCTGCCGTACCTGCGCGCGAACCCGCACCTGCTGCCGACCTTCCTCGCGCACCAGCGGTTGCGCACCACGCCCGTCGGCGGCGGGTCGATCGCGGTGACCGAACGCGTCGGGCTCGACGACGGCACGCAGTTGTTCCTCAAGACCTGGCCGGGCGGCGTCTCCGCGGCCCCGACCGACGGCGCCCCCGCCGCCGCACCGCCGGGATTCTTCACCGCCGAGGCCGAGGGGCTGCGCTGGTTACGCGATGCGGACGGTGTCGCGGTGCCGCGGGTGTACGCCGCCTCCGACGAACTGCTGCTCATGGAATGGGTCGGCCACGGCGAACCGACCCCCGCCGCCGCCGAGCGCTTCGGCCGCGGTCTCGCGTTGACGCACCGCGCGGGCGCTCCCGCTTTCGGCGCCCCCGCCGACGGCTACTTCGGCAGCCTCCCGCAGGACAACACCCCCGGCGACGACTGGCGCACCTGGTTCCGCGACCGCCGCATCCACCCCTACGTGAAGCTCGCCGTCGACGCGGGCGCCCTGGACCCCGCCGACGCCACCGCCGTCGAATCCATCCACATCGAAGCCCCCGCCGAACCTCCCGCTCGCATCCACGGCGACCTCTGGCCCGGCAACGTCCTCTGGGGTATCGCCGACACCCCCTGGCTGATCGACCCCGCCTCCGCCCACGGCGGCCACCGCGAAACCGACCTCGCCACCCTCGCCCTCTTCGGCGCCGCGCCCCACCTCCCCCGAATCCTCGCCACCTACAACGAAACCCACCCCCTCGCCCACGACTGGCGCTCCCGCGTCCCCCTCCACCAACTCCCCATCCTCCTGGTCCACGCCGTCCTCTTCGGCCGCACCTACCGCTCCGCGGTACTCGACGCCGCCGCTCACTACCGCTAGCCCGAGCGAGTTGAACGCAGCGATCCCGGGCGGGCCCTGCTGGTTCGGCCGGCTACTTGTCGTCATCGGCTGCGACGCGCCAGTAGCCCCAGGTCGGAGTGCTTCTTCCGGCGCGGCGAGGTCATCCAAGAGGCCGATACCCGATGAGCCTATTCGGCGCGCAAAGCTGATGGCGCACTAGAGGTTTGGAATCGCGCTCAAGCAGCCGACGATTCGTGCCGCCGCACCGCGGGGCGGACCACCGATCGCGTCGCCCAGAGCGCGAAACCGATGTACAACACCTGTTCGGGAATCCGCTGCCACAGCGGTGACGCTGGTTCGCCTGCGAAGGGCACGTCGTTGATCGCGGCGTAGATGTTGGCGGGCAACAAGAGTACGAACAGCGGGACGAGCGCCAACCCGGTGATCCACCGCGTGCGGGTGACGATCAAGCCGATCGCCGCGAGCAGTTCCAGAACGCCGGTGGCCAGCACCATGAGCCCGGGGAACGGGACGAACGGTGGCACCATCGCCACCAGGTCGTCGTAGTTCGGCATCACGGTGACGCTTCCGGGCATGAAGTGCGCGGTCCCCGTCATCATCAGCATGACGGCCAGCGCGTGCGCGGCGGATGCGGGCCAGGAGGCGAACCGGCCGACGCCGAACGCACCCAATGCCCGGAATCCGAGGAGTGAGACGAGAAGAACGATGACGATCACGGCGACTCCATAGTAGATAGTGGCACTGTCTACTATGGATAGTATCGCTATCCATCAGTTCGTCAAGTCGGCGAGCACACGAAGTGCCCATGGGAGCCCAGGGTTCGTTGCTGCGATTAGTTCGGCGGCCACGCACCGTCCTAACAATCGAAATACTCGCCGCCCACGGAGGAGAAGTATCGATGAGGAAGATCACCGCCGGCCTGTTCATGTCCCTCGACGGCGTGGTCGCCGACCCGCAGGACTGGCATTTCCCCTACTTCGACGACGCCATGGGCGCCGCCGTCGACGCCCAGCTCGGCAGCACCGACACGCTGCTGCTCGGCCGCGTGACCTACGACGGCTTCGCCGACGCGTGGCCCGGCCGGGAAGCCGAGGGCGGGGCGGACGCCGCGTTCGCGAAGAAGCTCGGCGACGCGCGAAAGCTGGTGGTCACCCACCAGGACCGGGACCTCTCGTGGCGCAACTCCGAGCGGCTCGACGGTGAGCTGACCGTTGCCGCGGCCGCTCTGAAGGAAGAGCCGGGCGGGGATATCGCCATCAGTGGTTCGGTGTCGGTGGTGCGTCAGCTGCTGGTCGCGGGACTGCTGGACGAACTGCACCTGCTGGTGCACCCGATCGTGGTCGGCAAGGGCGAGCGGCTGTTCGAGGAGGGGACGACGATTCCGCTGCGCCTGCTGTCATCGGAGGCATTCGGGACCGGGGTGCTGCACTCGGTCTACACCAAGGACGACGCCGCGCCGAGCGGGTCATACGAGGAAGCGAAAGCCCACCTCGCGCAGGAAGAGTAGCCAGAAAGGGCAATCACAGTGTGTGGGAACGACGAAGGCCACCTTCATCTTTCGAGGAAACTGGCCTTCGTCGACCGGGATCGACCCCGCGGAGCAGGGCAGCCACCGCGAAAACCGACCTCGCCACACCCTGCCTCTTCGGCAGCCCCCTTTATCTACCTCGAATCATCGCCGCCTACAACGACATCTACCCCTTGGCGCCGGAGTGGCGATCCCGGATCCCACTCCATCAACTACACATACTGCTGGCCTCCGCAGTCATGTTCGGCTGCGCCGTCCTGGACGCCGCAGCGCACTACCGTCAGCTGAAAGTCGTTCAGCCCAGGTTGATCAGGTAGAAGCCGAGCACGATCGCCCACGCCAGCGCGGCGATGAGCGCACCGATGGCCAGGTCGCGTCCGTTCTGATCGTCCTTGTTCAACACTGTGAGTGCCTGCCCGGCGAGCGGAACCGCCACCACGATCGTGAACGGTCCACCGAACATGGCCAGGGCCCACGCGATAGCCGCCCGACCGTCCGGTCGCTGCCACACATTGCTAGGAGATTTCTGCACGAGAACAACATCCTTCGAGCACCGCCAGCGAGCCGCGGCGCGACTCTCGTCCTCCGGTGCAACTGTGGAACGTTACCCACAACAATCCCGCACTGCAATGGAAGCTGTTGCGCTAGAAGGTAACTGCCGTTCGAGCCAGGCGCTGCGGAGACCACCTGCGGCTTGTTGACTGCCCGCACGTTTCGATGCGGGCGGCCTTTTGCGGAAAGGGGCGATCAGCGGGCGGTTCGAGTTCCTGCTCGATGATGTGTGAGACGCTGGTCGAGCAGTTGACTGTGAAATTCGGTCCGTTGCCGAGCACTGTGTCCGAGCGGGTTCGGGCGGCCGATGCCGACGAACTTCACGTGTGGGTCAGGCGGGTGCTGACCGCTGACTCGTTGGCGGAGGTTTTCGCGTAGGTCCGCATACGACGAAGGCCGTCTTCATCCTTCGATGAAGACGGCCTTCGGTGACCGGGGGGAGATCAGCGGGCGAACAGCAGGGCGCGCTTGACTTCCTGGATCGCCTTGGTGACCTCGATGCCACGGGGGCACGCGTCGGTGCAGTTGAACGTGGTGCGGCAACGCCACACACCCTCGACATCGTTGAGGATGTCGAGGCGCTCGCGGGCGGCTTCGTCACGGCTGTCGAAGATGAAGCGGTGGGCGTTCACGATCGCGGCCGGGCCGAAGTAGCTGCCGTCGCTCCAGTACACGGGGCAGGAGGTGGTGCAGCAGGCGCACAGGATGCACTTGGTGGTGTCGTCGAAGCGGGCGCGGTCGTGCTGGGACTGGATGCGCTCGCGGGTGGGCTCGTTACCCGAGGTGATCAGGTACGGCTTCACGGCACGGAACGCGTCGAAGAACGGTTCCATGTCGACGACGAGGTCCTTCTCCACGGGCAGGCCGCGGATGGGCTCGACGCTCATGGTGAGGGTCTTGTCGCCCTTGGGCAGCATGTCCTTCATCAGCACCTTGCAGGCCAGCCGGTTCACACCGTTGATCCGCATGGCGTCGGAGCCGCACACACCGTGGGCGCAGGAACGCCGGAAGGTGAGGGTGCCGTCGAGGTAGGACTTGATGTAGATCAGCACATTGAGGAAGCGGTCGGTCGGCAGGACCGGCACCTGGAACGAATCCCAGTACGCGCCCTTGTCGTTCTCGGTGCTGAACCGGGCCACCCGGACGGTGACCATGACCGAGCCCTCGGGGACCGGAGCCGGCTTCTGCTTGGTGGTTTCGACTACGGCAGTCATCAGTACTTACGCTCCATCGGCTCGTAGCGGGTCTGCACCACCGGCTTGAAGTCGAGACGGATCTCGGAGATGAGTTCCGGGCCCTCCTTGTAAGCCATGGTGTGCCGCATGAAGTTCACGTCGTCGCGATCCGGGTAGTCCTCGCGGGCGTGGCCGCCACGCGACTCCTTGCGGTTGAGCGCGCCGACGACAGTGACCTCGGCCAGCTCGAGCAGGAAGCCCAGCTCGACGGCCTCGAGCAGGTCGCTGTTGTAGCGCTTGCCCTTGTCCTGCACCGTGATCCGGGTGTAGCGCTCCTTGAGCGCGTGGATGTCGGTGAGGGCCTGCTTGAGGGTGTCCTCGGTGCGGAACACGGCGGCGTTCATGTCCATCGTGTACTGCAGTTCGGTGCGGATGTCGGCCACGCGCTCGTTGCCGTGGTCGGACAGGATCAGCGTCAGCCAGTCCTGCACCATCTGCGCCGGGTTCTCCGGCATCTCGACGAACTCGCTGCGCTGGGCGTACTCGGCGGCGGCGATACCGGCGCGACGACCGAACACGTTGATGTCGAGCAGTGAGTTGGTGCCGAGACGGTTCGCGCCGTGCACGGACACACAGGCGCATTCACCGGCCGCGTAGAGGCCGGGGACCACATCGGTGTTGTTGCGCAGCACCTCGCCACGGATGCGGGTGGGGATACCGCCCATCACGTAGTGGCAGGTCGGCATGACCGGCACGAGCTCCTTGACCGGGTCCACACCCAGGTAGGTGCGCGCGAACTCGGTGATGTCGGGCAGCTTCTCCTCGAGCACGTCCTCGCCGAGGTGGGTCACGTCGATGTAGACGTAGTCCTTGTTCGGCCCGGCGCCACGGCCCTCGAGCACCTCGAGCACCATCGAGCGGGCGACGATGTCACGCGGCGCGAGGTCCTTGATGGTGGGGGCGTAGCGCTCCATGAAGCGCTCACCGGAGGCGTTGCGCAGGATGCCACCTTCACCACGGACGGCCTCGGAGATGAGGATGCCCAGGCCCGCGAGGCCCGTCGGGTGGAACTGGTGGAACTCCATGTCCTCGAGCGGCAGGCCCTTGCGGAACACGATCGCCATGCCGTCGCCGGTCAGCGTGTGCGCGTTCGAGGTGGTCTTGTACATGCGGCCCGAGCCGCCGGTGGCGAACACGATCGACTTCGCGTGGAAGACGTGGATCTCGCCGGTGGCCAGCTCGTAGGCGACGACGCCGGTGGCGACGGGGCCCCGGTCGGACTCGGTCATCACCAGGTCCAGCACGTAGAACTCGTTGTAGAACTCGACGTCGTGCTTGACGCAGTTCTGGTAGAGCGTCTGCAGGATCATGTGACCGGTGCGGTCGGCGGCGTAGCACGCGCGACGCACGGGCGCCTTGCCGTGGTCCCGGGTGTGGCCACCGAAACGACGCTGGTCGATCTTGCCCTCGGGCGTGCGGTTGAACGGCAGGCCCATCTTCTCCAGGTCCATGACCGCGTCGATGGCCTCTTTGGCCATGATCTCCGCGGCGTCCTGGTCGACCAGGTAGTCACCACCCTTGACGGTGTCGAAGGTGTGCCATTCCCAGTTGTCTTCTTCGACGTTGGCCAGTGCGGCGCACATGCCGCCCTGGGCCGCGCCGGTGTGGCTGCGCGTGGGGTAGAGCTTGGTCAGGACCGCGGTACGCGCGCGGGGACCGGCCTCGATCGCCGCGCGCATGCCCGCGCCACCGGCGCCGACGATGACCACGTCGTAGCGATGTTCCTGAATCGGACGGGTTTCACTCATGCGAGGTGGCCTGTTCCTAACCGGTGATGTTGGGGTCGAAGGTGAAGATGACGTACGTGCCGACGACCGTCACCAGGATCACCGAGACCGCGAGGATGGTCTTGAGCCAGAACCGGGTGGAGTCCTTGCGGGAGTAGTCGTCGATGACGGTGCGCAGGCCGTTGCCGCCGTGCAGCTGGGCCAGCCACAGCATGGACAGGTCCCAGAGCTGCCAGAACGGGCTGGCCCACCGGCCGGCCACGAAGCCGAAGTTCAGGCGCTTCACGCCGCCGTCGATCATCAGCATGATGAACAGGTGGCCGAGCACCAAGGCGATCAACAGCAGGCCGGAGAAGCGCATGAACAGCCACGCGTACTTCTCGAAGTTGCTGTTCGCGCCGCCGCGCGGGGCGCGGGGTGCGTCGAGGCTCGCCGGGCGGTCGTAGGACTTGCCGAGGATGGGTGCAGTCATGATCAGTGCTCCGTCAGCAGGTAGTAGAACTGGCGGCCGACGCCGGCGGCGGAGACCAGAACCCAGATGGCCAGCACGATCCACAGCATCTGCTTCTGGAAGCGCGGACCCTGCGACCAGAAGTCGATGAGGATCACGCGGAC
This sequence comes from Nocardia halotolerans, assembly GCF_042650145.1. Classification (NCBI taxonomy): domain Bacteria; kingdom Bacillati; phylum Actinomycetota; class Actinomycetes; order Mycobacteriales; family Nocardiaceae; genus Nocardia; species Nocardia halotolerans. The sequence continues at coordinate 294,574 of NZ_JBHSDL010000030.1, forward strand.
GCCGTTGAGCGCGTGGTACAGCACGCACACCACGAGACCCATCTCCAGCAGCGCCACCAGAGGGCTCTTGTAGGTCTCGATGATCTGGTTGTAGGTGACCGGGTTGACCCGGACCAGTGCCGTGTCCAGCACGTGCACGAAGAGGAAGAAGAAGATCGTGACGCCGGTGATCCGGTGCAGTGCCCAGGACCACATGCCGGGGTCGCCGCGGTACAGCGTCTTGCGCTTCGGCTGGGCCGGAGCCGGAGCTTCTATCGTGGTCATAGAGTGCGGTGCCTCCAACGTCGTTGATGGACCCGGTCACAGATCCGACGCCGGCTGCGTGGAGAGGCAAATGCCCAGGTGGCTGCGCTGTGTTCTCGAGCGCTGGCCCGCCGCCGGGAACCTGAACCGATCTTCGGTGAACTCTAATCCTCTCTGTTTCGCGGAACTAATTCGGCGTGCCGTGCGTTGCGTGCAAAAGAGCCGAGTTAGGTTTGCCTTTCTCGATGCCGGATACTGGTGCGCGAGCCCTTGAATCGACGTGTTCGGCGTGATCGGCCGGAGGTTTGCGATGCCCGAAATCGACTGGAATATGTTGCACGACATGGCGATTCGCGCAATGGGGGCGGCGTATGCGCCATACTCGGGGTTCGCGGTCGGCGCGGCGGCTCTCACGGCGGACGGTCGAATTGTGAGCGGCTGCAATGTGGAAAATGTCTCATATGGGTTAACCCTGTGTGCTGAATGCGTACTCGTCGGTAACTTATTCACCGGCGGTGGCGGGCGTCTCATTGCGGTGTCGGTGACCGATTCCCGGGGCGAAATCCTGATGCCGTGCGGGCGGTGCCGTCAGCTCCTGTTCGAGCACGGCGGCGGCGAGCTACTCGTCGCCCACGCCGCCGGGCCCAAGGCGTTGAGTGAACTCCTGCCCTACGCGTTCGGGCCCGAAGACCTGGCGGCCGGACAGCGGTGAGGTAGCCGCTCGGGCCGCTCGCGCGTCCGGGACAGTGGCGGGCACGGTCCGATACCGGCCTGATGGTGTGTGCCAGGGTGGCACCGACGAGTGCGCCGACCGGCTCATCGAGCCGACGTAGTGCTCCAGAGCCCAACACGTGTGCGTTTGTGCGATGCCACGCCACAGCGTCGGGTGCCGTAGCGAACATCCCGTGCCAAACTGGCCGAATGACGGCACTGGACGCGGTTTCGGTCATTACGGTCAAGCGGGATGGCGGGGAGCTGTCCGACGCGCAGATCGACTGGGTGGTCGACGCATTCACCAAAGGAAACGTGGCCGACGAGCAGATGTCGGCACTGGCCATGGCGATCCTGTGGCGGGGCATGAGCAGGCGCGAAACCGCCCGGTGGACCGCCGCGATGATCGCCTCCGGCAGCCGGATGGACTTCACCGACCTACCCCGGCCGACCGTCGACAAGCACTCGACCGGCGGAGTCGGCGACAAGATCACCCTGCCACTGGCACCCCTGGTCGCGGCCTGCGGGGCGGCGGTGCCACAACTGTCCGGGCGCGGGCTCGGCCACACCGGCGGCACACTGGACAAACTCGAAGCCATCCCCGGCTGGCAAGCCGACCTCACCGTGACACGCATGCGCGAAATCCTCACCGACCCCGCCATCGGCGCGGTGGTCTGCGCGGCGGGCGCCGACCTCGCCCCGGCCGACAAACGCCTCTACGCCCTGCGCGATGTGACCGGCACCGTCGAATCGATCCCACTGATCGCCAGCTCGATCATGAGCAAGAAAATCGCCGAAGGGACCGCCGCGCTGGTACTGGACGTCAAGGTCGGCTCCGGGGCGTTCCTCAAAACCCTCGACGGAGCCCGCGAACTGGCGACCGCCATGGTCGAACTGGGCCGCGACGCCGGAGTGCAGACCGTCGCGCTGCTGACCGCGATGGACACCCCGCTCGGGCGAACCGCCGGTAATGCGCTCGAGGTGGCCGAATCGGTCGAAGTGCTCGCCGGTGGCGGCCCGGCCGACGTGGTGGAACTGACGCTGACCCTCGCCCGCGAAATGGTCGCCCAAGCCGGGCTGCACACCGACCCCGCCGACGCCCTCGCCGACGGACGGGCGATGGACCACTGGCGGGCCATGATCTCCGCCCAAGGCGGTGAGCCGGACGCTGCGCTGCCGGTCGCGCGGCACACCGAGATCGTGCGTGCTGAAACCAGTGGGGTGCTCACTCGGCTCGACGCGATGGGGGTGGGGATCGCCGCATGGAGCCTCGGGGCCGGGCGGGCTCGGCAAGGGGAGCGGGTGCAGGCGGGGGCTGGGGTCGAGATGCATGCCAAACCGGGGGATTCGGTGGTGGCGGGGCAGCCGTTGTTTACGTTGCACACGGATACGCCGGAGGCGTTTTCGCGGGCGATCGAGGCTTTGGCCGGGGCTGTGGGGGTAGAGGGTGCGCCTGAGGGGAAGCCGGGGGAGTTGGTTTTGGGGCGGATCGGGTGACCGTAGGGCTGGGCCGTGGATGAGGGACTTCTGGTGTGTGGTGTGGGGAAACGGTGTGGGCTGTGTTTTTGGAGCGCTGGCGCGCTCGAGCGCGGCCCCCGAGGGCCGCGAGTTAGCCGCCGTTGCTGGCGGCTGCGCCGCGGACGCAACGGCGGCTAACTCGCGGCCGGGCCGCTACGCCGCTTCGCGGCGGACCCTCCTCGAGGTCGGGTCGTGCGGGGCTGGGAGTGCGGGAGCCGGCGTCCACGGGGGATGCCGTGTGGCTGGGAGTGTGGGACGCCGTGTGGCTGGGCGTGCGGTAGGTGCGGACTGTGGGGGTGCCGTGTGGCTGGGCGGGCGGTAGGTGGCGGACTGTGGGGGTGCCGGGCGGCTGGGTGTGCGGCAGGTGCGGACTGTGGGGGTGCCGGGCGGCTGGGCGTGCGGCAGGTGCGGACTGCGGGGGGTGCCGGGCGCGGCTGGAAGTGCGGGAGGGTGGCGCTCTTCGGCGATGCCGGGGGCTGGAAGTGCGGCGGGGCGGCGGACTTCTGGGGGCGCAGTGGCTGGGAGTGCGGCAAGGTGGCGCACTCGAGTGGTGGCTGGGTGTGCGGCGCGGTGGCGTACTTCGGGGTGCCGGGTGGCTGGGTGTGCGGGAGGGCGGCGCACTCGAGTTGCGCCGGGTGGTTGAAAGCGCGGTAGGCGGCGGGTGTGGGGGGTCCGTCGGTGCAATCGTGCAATCGTGCAATCGTGCAATCGGGCTGTTGGCAGTCAGTTTTCTGATTTGGCGGCGGTGGATTGCACGATTACGTCCGGGGTGGGAAGGCCGTGATCGGGCTGGGAAGTGGTGGGCGGCCGGGCCGGCTTCAGGATGGGGGTTCGGCTAGCCAGCCGCCCATTGGCACGGTGCGGAAGTGGGTGGTGAGGGTGTGGGAGTCGATGACGTGTAGGGCTATGGCCGGGTCGGGGGCGTAGTCCATTACGCGGTGGGGTGGGGTTACTTCCCAGGTGCCGCCGAGGACCGAGGCGGTGCTGGGGCCGGTGATCAGGGGTTTGCCCGCGAAGGTGGTGGCGATGGGGGAGTGGGCGTGGCCGGTGAGGACGCCGATGATGCGGGGGTCGCCGGCGATCACGGCGGCGAGGCGGCCGGGGTCGGCCAGTGCGATCACGTCGACCACGGGGCTGAACAGGGGTTTCGGTGGGTGGTGCAGGGCTACGAGGATGGGGCCTTCGGGTGCGGCTCCGGCCAGGGCGCTGCGGAACCAGGCGTAGGTTTCCTCGGAGAGCCGGCCGCTGGGTTCGCCGGGGATGCTGGAATCGAGCATGATCACGGTGAGTGTGCCCACGCGGTGCACGCTGTTGATGGGGGCGGTGGAGGCGGGTTCGCCCAGTAGTTCGGTGCGGAAGGCGGCACGGTCGTCGTGGTTGCCGGGCAGCAGGTACACGGGCAGGTCGGCGGCCAGAGCCGCGCGCGCCTCGACGTACTGTTCGGGCCGGCCGGAGTCGGTGATGTCACCGGTGACGAGGATGACATCGGGGCGGCGGGGAAGATCGGCCAGGTAACCCATCACCGCCTCGACTCGTTCGGTGTTGCGCGCGCTGAGGTCGAAGTGGGTGTCGCTGAGCTGAGCCGCCAGGATCATCGGCAGTCGCTTTCTCTCTGGGATCGCTCCGTTGCGTCAGAGTGTGCCGGGATGACTCATCGACACCCTCTCAAGGCTAGAAGACCTGCGCTTATCCGTCTGCATGAGGCGTACCACCGGTGAAAACCTGCGCAGTGGTCTGTGTCACTGTTCACGCTTGCGTTTCGGCGGTTCCGGTGCGCTCGGCGAGCAGTTGTAGTACCCGCAGGAACGTGTTGCGGTCGGCGGTGGGGAGGTCGGCGAGCAGTTGTTGTTCCTGCTGCTGGATGTCGTGCTGGGCGCGGTCACGCAGGTGCGCGCCCGCGGCGGTGAGCTGGACGAGGTTCACTCTGCGGTCGGCCGGGTCGGGTTCGCGGCGGATCAGGCCGCGCTGTTGCAGGTCGTCGAGGACGGGGATGATGCGCGTTTTGTCGGCCCGTATCGCTTTGGCGAGCGCGGCCTGGGTGTGCACGGGTTCTTCGTCGAGACCGAGCAGCACCACGTAGGCCCACATGGTGAGTCCGTGCCGGTCGAGTACGGGCCGCTCCGCCTCGGTCAGGGCGCGGCCGAGCGGCACGAGCATGGCCGCGAGGTCGGGGCGGGTTGCTTTCGGCATGGTCGGAATCTACTGCCACCAGCACGGCGATCGGTAACCCTTGGCAGATGATAAGCAAGCACATACTATCTGAGCATGCTTACTATTGCGCTGATGCGCGAGCACCACGAAAGCGCCGTCCGGCTCAGCTCCGACGCTGTCCACGCGGCGGCCGATTCGCCACTCACCATCCAAACCCCTTGCGCGGGCTGGGATCTGCGCGACCTACTGGAACACATGGGCACCCAGAACCGTGGTTTCGCGGCGGCCGCGCGCGGCGAGGAAGACCCGGCTGTCTGGGAGGTCCGCCCCGCCACCGACCCGATCGCGGACTACCTGGCCTCGGCCGAAGAGGTCGTGTCCGCCTTCGCCGCTCCCCGAGTCGGCACCCTGGCGCTCCCCGAACTGCCGCCCGGTCGCTTCCCCGCACCGATGGCCCTCGGGTTCCACCTCATCGACAGTGTCGTCCACGCCTGGGACGTGGCCCGCTCCGTCGGTCACCACATCGAACTCGAGCCCGGCCTGGCAGAGACCGCGCTGGCCATCGCCGAAGCGGTGCCGAGCGGCGAATCGCGCGAACAGCCCGGTGCCGCGTTCGGTCCGGCGTTGGAACCCTCCGGCGAACCGACGACGCTGGACCGCATCCTGCGGCTGCTGGGCCGCTCACCGGAATGGCTGCCGAGCTGAACCGAGCTGTCGAATCGACCTGCTGGCCCGGCCGTCGTGCTGACCTGGCCGTCGTGCTGACCTGGCCGTCGCGCTGAGCGGGCCGCCCTGCTGAGCACGTCATGGTGCTGAGCGGTCCGTCGAGTCGACCGGGCGGTCGCGCTGAGCGGGGCTGCCTGGGACATAGGGCTCAGCGGGCGGCAGACCTGTAGGGCTGACTGCGGCGGCTGAACTGTCGGGCTAGCGGGGCGGCCGAAGCGTTGGGCTGAGCGGGCTCGAGAGTTGAGCGGTATCTCAGCGAGCCGGATCGTCAGTTCTGCGGCAACGTGGAAATCAGCTGTGTAGCGGTGTGGAGAAGTTGCGCACTCTCCTCGGTGTCATCGGTGAACGGCGTCCAGAAGTCCGCGCCGGGTGTGGCCGTCGGCTCCAGGACCGGTGGGGTGAGCCAATCGGCGGTCAGCCGCAGCTGCCAGGAGTGCAGGTGGGTGCGGGGGTGGGTGCCGGTGCGGTCGAAGAGTGGGTCGCCCAGGATCGGCTGACCGATCCAGGCCAGTTGCACCCGGATCTGGTGGCGTCGCCCGGTCACCGGGCGCAGGGCGAGCAGCGTGTGCTCACCGCGGCGCGCGACGGTGACGAACCTGGTGAGCGACGGATAGTTCTTGGCGGGCAGCAACTCGGCTTCCTCGACGAACCACCGGTCGCCGGTGCGCTGGATCGCCTCGCGCGGTGCCGCGATCCGCACCCGGTTCTTGCGGCCCACACTCAACGGCAGATCGATCTCCCCGTGCTCGGGCAGTTCCGCGCCGGACACGATCGCCAGATAGGACTTGCGCGCGGTCTGCTGGTTGAACTGGCGGGTGAGTTGTCCGTGCGCGGCCAGGTCGGTGGCCAGCAACACCAGCCCCGAGGTCACCTTGTCGATCCGGTGCACCGGATACACCTGCGTGCCCGCGGCCTGCGCCAACTCCACCAGATCGGTGTCGTGGCGTTCCCCGGTCACCGAAATCCCGGACGGTTTGTTCAGTGCCACCACCGCGTCGTCGGCGAACACCGTGCACTCGGCCAGTACGCTCTGCCAGTCCATCTCCACGTCGACACCCTAGAGAACGGTGTCCCGTGCCCGCACGGCCAGTCCGGCTCGCGGTCAGGCGCGGCGCAGGCGGTGTGGTCGCAGCCGGTTGAATCCGCGCACCCGGACACTGCGCAGGTGGCGGATACCGAAATCCGCATGGTCGGCGAGGGCTTCGGCGGCGGCGTCGTCGATCAGGATGTTGCCGGGCCGCGCCACACCGGTGAGGCGGGCGGCGATGTTGACGACCGAACCGTAGAGGTCACCGAAGCGTTGCAGCACCTCACCGTAGGCGAACGCGACGCGCAGTTCCGGGGTGCCGCCGACGAGCATGGTCGACTCCTGGATGGCCAGGGCGATCCGGGCGCCGTCGGCCGCTGTCTCGGCGGCGAACATCACTTCGTCGCCGACGTTCTTGATCACCCAGCCGCCGTTGTCGGTGATGGCCGAGGTGGTCGTCGACTCGAAAGCCTCCAGCAGCGTGGACAATTCGTCGGGGTGCAGGTGCCGGGTGAGGCGGGTGAAGCCGACCATGTCGGCGAACCCGACGGCCAGGGTCCGCGTCGACCCGCCACCGGTGGTGGTGTCGTCGATGGACCGGGCGACCGCGGCCGCCAGGTGCCTGCGCCACACATAGGACTGCAACTGGTCGATGCTCGCCATCGTGGATTCGGTCGCGGCCCGCACCCGTTCGGCCACCGGAACAGCCGGGTCGCCGGCCGCGGCGCGCGCCTTGATCTCGGCCAGCACCAGGTCGGCCTGCCATTCGGCCAGCCGCGCCATCCCCTGACCGATGGTCCTTGCCGCGGCGGCCTGCTGCCGGATATCGGAGGCGGCGACAACTTTCATGCTGCGGAAGTTGCTCACGGCGGTGATGTCGACCTGCGCGTAGTCGACCTCGTCGTCGTCATTGGCCGGAAAGCCCAGGGCTGTCCACAGCCGTCGCGACTCGTACTCGGGTACGCCCGACTGCTCGGCCACCTGGTGCCTGGTATATCGCCGCGGACCACCGAGCAGTGCCTCGTCGACATTGCGCTGCACCAATTCGGTTATCTCGGCGTCGGACATACCCGAAACTCTACGACGCTGCCCGGCGCCCGAGGGGACCTCTTCGCGGCCTTGTCTTCGATCACAATCCGCACGGCGTGACGCGTGGCTCAGTGTCCTGCGCGTCGGTGCCGATGACCTGGACGGTTACCCACAGGTGCGCAACGGATGGTGAAAGTGGGTACTTGTTCACCGGCCCGGCCCGCGCCGACACTCGGGTAGAGATTCCCTGATCGGAGGCATGAAGATGACTGAACAGTCGATAACCGTGCTAGGCACCGGGTCCATGGGCACCGCGGTGGCTGCCGCGTTCCTGGCCGCCGGCTACCGCACGCACGTCTGGAACCGCAGTCCCGAACGCACCGTCCCACTGGTTGAGGCGGGCGCCCTCGCGCACCGCGCGGTAGCCGAGTCCGTGGCCGCGAGCCCGGTGATCATCTCCACCCTGACCACCTTCGCCGCCACCCGCGACACCCTGGTCGGCGTCGAAGAACTCGCCGGCCGCGATCTCATCACGCTCAACAGCGGAACCCCGGTCCAGGCAAGAGAATTCGCGGAGTTCGCGCACTGCCTGCGGGCGCGTTACCTCGGTGGTGCGATCAAGAACGTCCCGGCCGCCGTGGGCGATCCGGACACATTGCTCTACTTCGGCGGCGACCGTCAGGTCTTCGACACGCACGCCGACGCCCTGCGCGTGCTGGGCGGCGACCGCCGATTCCTCGGCGCGGAACCAGATCTCGCCGCGCTGTACGAGTCCGCTGTCGGCGCGACGCTGCTGCCGGCCCTGCTCGGCTTCTTCGAAGGCGCGGCGATCCTGGCCTCCCGCGGTCTGCCCGCGCACACGATGGTCCCGTACTCGGTGAAGTGGCTGCAGATGATCGAGTCGCTGCTACCGATCCTGGCCACCGAGATCGACGGAAAGGACTACACCCGGCTCGGCTCTTCGATCGAGCTGTTCCACACCGCCGCCACCGACGACGCGCAGCTGGCCGCCGAAACCGGGGTCGACCTGTCCTGGCACGCCCCGATGCACGAGTTGCTGGGCCGCGCGATGGCCGAGGGGCGCGGTGAGCAGAGCGTCACGGCGCTGTTCGAGCTGTTGAGAACCGCCCGGTAGCGGGGTTGTGTGGGTCCCGAAGTACCACGCAATTCGCGGACTTCTACGCTTATTACCATGTCGTCTCCCGCTCTCGGCGAGTTCTTGCGTACCCGGCGTGCCCGTATCCAGCCGGCCGCCGTCGGCCTGAACGAATACGGACGCCGCCGGATGGTCGGTCTGCGCCGTGAGGAAGTCGCCCGGCTGGCCGGGATGAGTGTGGACTACTACACCCGGCTGGAGCGGGGGCGCGGGGCGGACTTCTCCGATTCGGTGCTCGACTCGGTAGCCCGGGCGCTGCGCCTCGACGCCGCCGAACGCGACCACTTCTACACCCTGGTCCGCCCGGCCGACCCCGACGACAACTACACCCCCACCGTCCGCCCCGGCGCCCGGCTGCTGCTCGACTCGATCGCCACCCCGGCCTTCGTGCTCGGCCGGCGCATGGAAGTGCTGGCTTGGAACGCCCTGGGTGACTCGGTCTCCGGCTTCGCCGCGATGACCGAATCCGAACGCAATCTGGCCCGCTTCACGGTGCTCGATCCCGCCGCGCCCACCTTCTACCCCGACTGGGAGCCGGTCGCCACGGAGGCCGCCGCCTACCTGCGCCGCCAGGTGTCGCGCTACCCGCGTGACCGCGGGCTCACCACTTTCATCAAGGAACTCACCGCCGAAAACCCCGAGTTCCATCGGATCTGGTCGGCGCAGTCACGTCCCGCGCAACCCCACGGCGCACGGCTGATCCAGCACCCGGCGGCGGGTCGGCTCGAATTCGGTTACGAGGCACTGGAATTGCCCGGCGACCAGGACCAGTTGCTGGTGGTCTACACGGTGACACCGGGTTCGCCCACCGACTCCGCGCTGGCGCGACTGCGCGGCTGAATCAGGTCGGCCAGGGCTGCCGCGCCGTCGAGCAGTGCCAGCGAGCGGGTGACGATATCGGCCTCCCGGGCGGCGAGCACTGTTCGCAGGTCCGGGGTGTGTCGCAATCGCGGTAATACCTTGCGCACCTGCGTAACCGGATATCCGGCCAGACGCAGTTGATGGACCAGCCGGGCATCGCGCACCTGCTCGGGTGAATACTGCCGCGCACCACGGGGAGTGCGTCCGGGCAGTACCAAACCTGTTGCGTGCCAATGGCGCAGGGTGGAGGTGCGCACCCCCAGTGCGCCGGCGAGTTCGGTGATGCTCATGGCGTCGGCACCGCGCACATCGCCGATCGGCTCGGTCGAGATGGCCTGCGCCGCGCGCGCCGCCAACGCCAGGTCTACGCGTTCGGTGTGCAGGCGGGCGTGCGCCTCGTCGAGCAGAGCCGAGGCACGGCCCGGGTCGCCGGCGTGCACAGACCGCAGTATTCGCTTGGCCTCGACGGGTCCGGCGCCCGCCGCGAGGGCGCGGTAGGCCAGTGCCGAACGCCGGTGGGCCTCCCGGTACACCCGGTGACCGCCCGGCGTGCGATCCGCGGGCGGCAGCACACCGTCGCGTTCGAGGTTGCGCACCTGCTGCGCCGAGTACCCCGCGGCCCGCGCGATGTCGACCGTCCGGCCGACCGGGGAGTGGAGGTTCACCACCCAGAACTCCTCGTCATCGCGGCAAAAGTCCACACAAGCACTTCAATGGGACGCTCGAATCATGACGATAGCGGAAATCACCGAATACGTGAGCACACTCGGCGCAGTGCTGACCGTGACCCCGGAGGCGGGCAGCGAATGGCCGCCGATCAGCTGGGGCGACACCTTCTTCTACTACGCGCCCGACGGTGTCGTACCCAAGACCCAGCCCTTCGCCACCATCACCACCAAGAACTACCCCGGCGAACCCGCCGCCGGCCTGGACCGCCCCGGTGCCTTCCGGGTCAACATCGCGGCGGGCAAAGATGCCTTCGCCACCTGGGCGGGCCGGGCACCCGCCGACGACACTCTCATCGCCCACCCGACCTACGCCGCCGCGCACTGGCTCGCCGTGGTGAACCCGGGCGAACGCACCACCGGCACCGTCCGCGAGCTGCTCCGAACAGCGCACGACCGGGCGCGTATCCGCTTCGACCGCCGGGCCCACGCCGAGTAGAGCTCATCCGGCCCGCGTAGCCGGCGCGGAAGTGGGCATGCCCGCAGCTGAGTGTCGCGAGAGTGTCCTTTACGTGATGGAGGCAGTGGCAAACCGGTCGCCATGGGATTGCTGAGACCGTCCTCAGAGAGTCGGACCTCACGCGAGCAAGTTTTCCGGCTCGACACGGTACGTTTTGAGTACCGACGAAAGGGGAGGTCATGTCCGTACATGCCAGACCTGCGCGTGCACTGGCGACGATGCGCCTGGATGCCGTGGACCTGATCACCGGTGGATTGCTGATGATCGCGGTGGGCCTCGCCATGATCGGACCCCTCGTCGCGGCCCTGCTGATCCGCCACAGCGGCGCGGGCCCCACCGAAACCGTCTCCACCATGTCGCTGACCCTGCTGGTCATCGCCGTCGTCGTGTCGATTTCGGCGGGCGCCGCCCTGTGCGTGACCGCCCGCCGGCGCCGCGACTCCGGACGCGACCTCAACTGAGGAACGCCTCGGGTCCGAACCGGCCCCACGCCACGAACACCGCCAGCCCCAGGTAGACCAGATTCGCCAGTACGGCCTTGGGCTCGTGCAACCGCGAGTGAGTGATGGCCGCACCGACCATCAGCAGCGCGGTGCACACCGCGGCGATCGGGACCAGCACCGGGGCGATGCCGGTGACGGCGGGCAGAACCAACCCCGCGGCGCCGGCCACCTCGAGCGCGCCGAGCGTTTTGTAGACCCCGACACTCACATGTCCGGTCCACCCCGCATTCGGCAGGGTGACCATCTTCTCCTTCCGCACGATCAGCTTCCCGAGCCCGGCGAGCAGCAGAACAGCAGCCAGCAGGCTTGCGCAGATCCACAGTGCGAGATTCACGGCTTTCTCCTTCTATACGTGTGCGCCCATGAGACGCCGCCCGCACCGATCCTGTGACATCTCCTCCGCACCGAACCGCGCGCGCCCTCCCGGCCGGGCCCTGACCGTCATCCGTGCCGACTTGACCTTCCACCCCACTGGAAGGTTGATGCTGACCCCAGCACGCGGACCGCGTGGGACACGGAGGTCGGAGTGAGCGAGATGAGCGTCGATGACGGGCAGGTCCGCGCCATGCGGCGGTGGGAGTTCGCGATCGGCGGTATGACGTGCGCGTCCTGTGCCGCGCGGATCGAACGCCGCCTGAACAAGATCGACGGCGTCGTGGCGACAGTGAACTACGCGACCGAAAAGGCCGTGCTCGAGCTGCCGGCCGACATCGCCGACGAGACGATCGTCGCGGCGATAGCGGATGCGGGATACACCGTCGTCCGCCCGCCCACGCCCGACACCGACGAGCCCACCGCAGAATTCGACGAGCACACCGCGGCACTGCGCCGGCGCATGCTGGTGTCGGCGGGGCTCGCGATCCCGGTGGTGTTACTGGCCATGGTGCCGCCGTGGCAGTTCGAACACTGGCAGTGGTTGTCGCTGACGCTCGCCGCTCCCGTGGCGGTCTGGGGCGCGTGGCCGTTCCACCGCGCCGCGTGGCAGAACCTGCGGCGCCGTGCGGCCACCATGGACACCCTGATCTCGGTCGGTGTGCTGGCCGCCTTCGGATGGTCGCTGTATGCGCTGTTCCTCGGTGCGGCCGGGCAGCCCGGTCTGCGCCACGAGTTCTCGCTGGCCGTGCGGTCCGGGACGGCCTCGGCCAACATCTACCTCGAGGTCGCCGCCGTGCTGACCACGGCGATCCTGGCCGGTCGGTACTTCGAAGCCCGCGCCAAACGCCGGGCGGGCGCGGCACTGCGCGCGCTGCTCGAACTCGGTGCCAAAGAGGTCGCGGTGCTGCGGGCGGGCCGAGAAGAGCGAATTCCGATCGACCGACTGCGGGTCGATGACCTGTTCGTGGTGCGCCCCGGCGAGAAGATCGCCACCGACGGAGTCGTGTCGGAGGGCAGTTCCGCGGTCGACGCCAGCATGCTCACCGGTGAATCGATCCCCGTGGAAGTCGGTCCCGGCGACACAGTGGTCGGCGCCACGGTCAACGCGGGCGGTCGGTTGGTCGTGCGGGCCACCAGGATCGGCGCCGATACACAGCTCGCCCAGATGGCGCAGCTGGTGGAACAAGCCCAATCCGGGAAGGCCGAAGTACAACGGCTCGCGGACCGGGTGTCGGCGGTGTTCGTGCCCGTGGTGATCGCGTTCGCGCTCGGCACGCTGCTGGTGTGGCTCGGTATCGGAGCCGGCGCTTCGGTCGCGTTCAGCACCGCGGTGGCGGTGTTGATCATCGCTTGCCCGTGTGGGCTCGGGCTGGCCACACCGACCGCGTTGCTGGTCGGGACGGGCCGCGGTGCGCAACTCGGGATCCTGATCAAAGGCCCACAGGTACTGGAGTCGACCCGGCGCGTCGACACTGTTGTCTTGGACAAGACCGGCACCGTCACCACCGGAAAGATGACGCTGACCGGGGTCCACACCGCGGCCGATGTCCCGGAATCGGAGGCGTTGCGCCTGGCCGGGGCCCTCGAGGATGCTTCCGAGCACCCGATCGCGCGGGCGATCGCCGCCGGTTCCGCCGAGCGCGTCGGTGAGCTCGCGCCGGTATCGGAGTTCACCAACCTCGAAGGGCTCGGCGTGCGGGGCGTCATCGACGGCCGGGTCGTGCTCGTCGGCAGGTCCGCGCTGATGGAACGGCACGGTATCGACCTGCCCGTCGCGCTGACCGCCGATCAGCACCGGGCCGAAGCACTCGGCCGGACCGCGGTGATTCTCGCCGTCGACGGTGTTGCCCAGGCGGTACTGGTGGTGGCCGACACCGTCAGAGCCACGTCCGCGCAAGCGGTCACGCACCTGCGCGCGCTCGGGTTGCGTCCGGTGCTGCTGACCGGTGACAACGAAACAGTGGCGCGGGCGGTCGCCGCCGAAGTCGGCATCGACACCGTGATCGCCGAGGTCTTGCCCGCCGACAAGGCCGACGTCGTGGCCCGGTTGCAGCGGGAGGGCCGGGTGGTGGCGATGGTCGGTGACGGCGTCAACGACGCGGCCGCGTTGGCCTCGGCCGATCTCGGGCTGGCCATGGGCACCGGCACCGATGTCGCCATCGAAGCCGCCGATCTGACCCTGGTTCGCGGTGATCTGCTGGCCGCGGTCGACGCGATCCGCTTGGCGCGCACCACCTTGCGCACGATCAAGGGAAACCTGTTCTGGGCGTTCGCCTACAACGTCGCGGCGTTGCCGATCGCGGCACTCGGCTTGCTGAATCCGATGATCGCCGGTGCGGCGATGGCATTGTCGAGCGTGTTCGTCGTGTCGAACAGCCTGCGGCTGCGTGGTTTCCGCGCGACTGCGAGCGAAGGCGCCGTGGCCCTCGCCTCGGCACCCGCTGCCGCGCGCACCGATCAGGCCGACGACGCCGAACTCCTGCGCCTGCGCAGCGAAGTCTCGGCACTCACCGAAGAACGCGATGTACTGGAACGGGCGGTCGAGCACTGGGTGCGCAAGGCGGAACGCCGGTGACCCGGATCGTTCTGCGCGTCCTGGTGGTGCTCGCGATCAACCAGCAGGCGCATGCGGCTCTGCTGACCAGCCCCTGGACCGGGTGACCTGCCGGCATGCGCACGGGAAGTAGAATCGTCGCCGTGATCAGCGCTTCGACGGCTTCGCAGCGAGGTGGGCTCCTACGGCTCATGCTCGTTCTGGCGGCGCTGGTCGGGTTCGCGCTGATGCAGACCGGGCATTGCCAGGCGGGCCCGATGATGAACATGTCGATGGCGTCGCCGGTCATGGCCGCCACTGATTCCGATCATGCTTCCGAACAATCATCACCCGCCGTGAGCACGGCGCCGGCCGTCGCGATGGACAGCGCGGTCGAGCAACCGGTCGACAGCGATCGACCGGCCGCACCCGCCGGGATCATGATGGCCTGTCTGGCGATGTTCCTCGCGCTCTCGGCTGCCGTCGCACTGTTGCGGCGACCCGGTTCCGGGTGGCGCGGCCGCCGCCCCGTCACCGCCGAGCGCTCGCGGCCGCGGTCGGCGCCGCCGCGACCACCCAGCCTCGCCGAACTCTGCGTGCTGCGGACATAAACCGCTGATGTCACGGGCCGGTCCTCGCGACCGGGCCCGACCCTGTCGTGCGCGCTCGCCACAGGGAATCGCATCCGCATGTCCGTACCTCCCACGCAGGAGCTCGTTTCGTGAACCTTGTCCCTGTCCTCGTCACCGGCCTGTTCGCCGGTGGTATCTCGTGTGCCGCAGTCCAAGGCGGGCTGCTGACGGGTGTGATCACCCGTCAGCGAGCGGCGGTGTCGGCGCCGCGAGGTCTGTCCCGGCTCGGTAGCGACCTCGCGCCGGTCGGTGGCTTTCTCGCCGGAAAGCTCTTGTCGCACACCATCCTCGGTGCCTTGCTGGGTGTGCTAGGTGGTGTCTTCGCCTTGTCGATCGGGTTGCGCACCTGGCTGCAGATCGGCGCCGGTGTGCTGATCATCGTGTTCGGCCTGGCCCAGCTCGGCGTGCCAGGATTTCGCGGCATCGTGATCGAGCCGCCCGCTTCGTGGTTG
Source organism: Nocardia halotolerans (assembly GCF_042650145.1). Classification (NCBI taxonomy): domain Bacteria; kingdom Bacillati; phylum Actinomycetota; class Actinomycetes; order Mycobacteriales; family Nocardiaceae; genus Nocardia; species Nocardia halotolerans. The sequence goes on from NZ_JBHSDL010000030.1 coordinate 309,676, forward strand.
CGCACGGTCCGCACGGGCGCCCGCCTGCGCACGGCACTGGCACCGGGCATCCTCGGCATCGCCACGGTCCTGCTGCCCTGCGGGGTGACGTTGTCGGTGGCGGCGCTGGCGCTGGCCACCGGCTCCCCGGTCGAGGGCGCGGCGATCATGGCGGTCTTCGTCCTCGGCACCGGGCCGATGTTCGCCGTGCTGGGGTACGCGGCCAGGCTCGCGGCCACCGCATGGCGTGGTCGCCTGGCCATGGCGACCGGCCTGGTGGTGGTCGGCATGGGGCTCTACACCCTGAACGGGGGACTGGAGCTGGCCGGCTCACCCCTGTCGGCCGGACGCATCGCCGCGGCACTCGGTGCGGGCACGCCACCGGCCGATGCCTCGGCCTCGACGATGGCCGACGGCGTGCAGACGGTAACCGTCACCGCCCGCACCGGCGCCTACCTGCCCGCCAATATCGAAGCCCGGTCGGGCGTCCCGACCACCCTGGTCGTCGAAACCGACCGCACTCAGGGCTGCGTCCGATCGCTGGTCGTCCCCAGCCTCAATGTCCAGAAGATCCTGCCGACCAGTGGCCGGGTACGCATCGACCTCGGTGTACTGGCGCCCGGCCACCTCGACTACACGTGCGGCATGGGCATGTACTCCGGCCGCATCACCATCATCTGACCAGCAAGGAGACTCCGATGACCACACAGGTGTTCCGGATCGAGGGCATGCACTGCGGCAGTTGCGCGCTGCTCATCGACGACACTCTCGAGGACCTTCCCGGCGTGCGCAGCACCCGGACCTCGATGCGCAAGGCTCGTACCACCGTCGACATCGATCCCGCGGTGACCAGCCCCGACCAGGTGATCCTCGCGATCGGCGAGCTCGGCTATCGCGCGGTGCGCGACGAGTAGCCCGGTCCGCCGGTCGGCCACGGCACTCTGCGGAAGGAGGTGATTTCCATGAATCCGATGATGATGATCTGCGAATGGTTGTGCAGCATGATGGGGTCCTGCCCGATGATGTAGGTAGCGTCCGGGTCGGGTCGGCGCTTTGCTACGTCGTCCCGACCCGGGCTCCAGCCCTGTCACACACCGGGTCAGCGCGGCGGACTCGATTCCAGGATCCAGCAGATTTCCGCCTCTTCGTGAGCAACGGAATCCGAACCCCGGTGCGCGGTGTCGAGCAAGTCCGCGAGCCGGGTTTCCAGGGCGGTCAGTTCAACGATCTTCGCGCGGATATCGGCCAGCCGGGCTGCCAGTACTGATTCGACATGCCCGCACGGCAGATCGCCGCGATCGACGATGCCGAGGATCTGGCGAGCATGGGCAAGGGTCAGCCCCGCCGCTTGCGCTTGCCGAATGAATCGCAACCGGGCGATGTGGTCGGTGTCGTAGTCCCGATAGCCGGCGGAGGTGCGCGCGGGCTCCGCGATCAGCCCCTCCTGCTCATAGAACCGGATCGTCTTCGCCGTGACACCGCTGGCCGCCGCCAGCTCACCGATCCGCATGAAGTCCTCCACCTGAGTCGCTCGCCCTCCACCGTACTGGAGGGCGCTGAGCAGCCGATTCGCTCCGGGACATGCTCGCCAATGGGTCGGACCGACTGATACCGGCCTACTAGCAACGCATAGCACTGGTTGCTATCCTTGGCGTATGAGTAGGACGATTACGCAGGCCGAGCTGCGAAATGGCAGCGCGGGAGTGATGGACGCGCTCGAAGCGGGCGACGATTTCATCATCACCCGAAATGGGCGCCCGGTTGGCGAACTGCGCCCGATCCGCGCCGAGCGTGATGTCGCCACAGCCGACCTGAAGGCGCGACTCGCACGATTCTTGGCTGCCGGCAGTGCGGAGCAGGAGCGTGCGGAACTGGATGCGGCGTTCGGTGCGGACCGCCTCGATGACTGAGGCACTGACCGAGCGGCATCCCATCGGGTTGCTCGACACGTGCGTTCTCATCGATATTGCGCGTATCGACGATGCCAAGCTCCCGGTGCGTTCGCGCATCAGCACGATCACGCTGGCTGAATTGGGGCTCGGCATCGCCTTGGCCGCCGATCCGAAAACACTCGCCCTGCGAACGGAGCGCCTGCTGGAGGTGGAGCACGCTTTCGACGCGCTGCCGATGTGCTCAGCCGCTGCGCGCAGATTCACGACCATGTCCAAGCTGGTCGTAGCAGGCGGCCGAAACCCCAAGCCGCGCAAGATGGATCTCATGATCGCGGCGATCGCCTCAGCGAACGATCTCCCGCTCTACACGGCCAACATCGATGACTTCGCGGGCCTCGACCCGATCCTGACACTGGTGCCGGTCTGACCAGCACATGTAGATCCATCGTGTCGGTGCGTCGCCCCGCAAGGCCGTGGGTCGACGTGCCACGCACGTTCTGTCACTGACCGCCGACATGCCGAGGCGCCCGACGCATGTCCTCGATCGAATGCCGTTCCCTGCGGCGCTGCGCACCCCCGGCCTGTCGGGCTTTGATCGCCTTCGGCGACAGCAAAGCGGCCATCGCCGCAGAGCAGATCGCCACAATCCTGGACGTATGAATTGTAGATAACATTCGGCGATGGCCTGTGACTGTGACCGGATGATCGCGGACCCGGACATTGCGGTATCCCTCGGTGCTCCAGGTGACGGGGCGTGGGTCAGTATCCGGAACCGGGTCGACCCTTGGGGCGACAATTCGATCGAAGCCTGCGTCCAGCTCGGTGCTCCTGGGCTACTGGCGGTTGTGCACCAAGTGACGTTGTCAGTCATGGGTGACTGTGATCTGCTCACCTACTTCGATGATCTGACCGGCAGATTCACTGGCTGGGAAGGTTCCCGTGTCTGGGAAAGTATGGACCGCGACCTGCGTGTCGAGGCGGTCTTCGAGTCCCGGGGCTATGTGAGCCTGACCTGGACAGTAGCGCCGTGGCGGTATGCGGACGGCAACTGGACGGCCTGCGCAACGGTCGTGCTCGAGGCGGGCGAACAGATGCGACAGCTCGCCGGCGACCTCAACCGCATACTCGGTCCACAGTCCGGTTAGTCGGGCGTCGAGCCCCATTGGTGATAGCGAATCCGCTATCATGGGTATATGGATGAGGCCCTTGGGGCTCCGCGATCAGCTGCCGGGCGGTTGGTCCACGATGCCCGGCATCGTAGGCGGTTGTCGCAGCGTGAGCTGGCCAAGCGGGCGGGTGTTGCGCAGTCGACAGTGGCCACGATCGAAGCCGGTCGGCGGCAGCCGTCTTTCGCGATGGTGGAGCAATTGCTGGCGGCTGCCGGATTCAGACTGAGCACGACATTGATGAATGCCGTTCGTCCCAGTCTGCTGTTGGCAGAGAATCAGGCGGAGTTCGCGGCTGTACTCGCGCGCTACCCGATCGCGAACGTGTGGCTTTTCGGGTCGGTCGCCAGCGGCGACGACCGGCCTGATTCGGATCTGGACCTCCTGGTCGAACTGATGCCGGATGCCTCGATCATCGACATTCTCGAGTTGGACGAGGAGCTCGCTCAGGTCTTGGGCTGCCCTGTCGACGTCGTGACCACGACTGACCTGGAGTCGAACGAGCTGCTGCGCCGGGGTGTCGATCGCGGTCCGAAGCTGCACGCCTTCGCCGCATGAACGATTCGAGGACCGATCAGCGGCTGCTGTATGTCGATGCCACGTTGAACGAGATCGCCGACCTCGCGGCTCGTGGCCGCGCTCCGATTCGGATCGCAGTGCGCCTAACGCGTGCTTCGATCATCCTGCGCCACGACCGCCGCCGGTCTTGGCCCATGAGCGTGCCGGTTTCGTCCAAGACACGCGCCCTGAGTGCCTTCTAGGCTGAGTGCAGTTTCAAACCGCACCTACAGGAGGATTCGGATGGCACGCGAACTGGTCTACACGGGTTTCATGTCGCTCGACGGTGTGCTCGACTCGCCCGGCGGTACCGCCGAGGGGCACCGCAGCGGGGGTTGGGTGATGCAGACGGAGTTCGTCCCCGAGGCGTACTCACTCAAGAGTGAGGAGCTGGCCGACACCACGGCGTTGATGTTCGGCCGCCGCAGCTACGAGGCGTTCGCCCCGATCTGGCGCGATTCCGAGGACCATGCCGCCTACAAGGACATTCCCAAATATGTTGTCTCCTCGACGCTTTCGGAATCGGACCTGATCGACGGCTGGGGTGAGATCACCATCGTGCGCGACATCGCCGGCGTCGAGAAGCTCAAGCAGTCCGACGGCGGCGCCATCTTCGTCCACGGCAGCGCCGAACTGGCCCGTACCCTCGGCGACGCCGACCTGATCGACCGCTACAACCTGCTGGTTTTCCCGATTCTGCTGGGTGCGGGCAAAAGCCTGTTCAGTCACAGCGACCGGCCCAAGCGGCAACTGCGTCTTCGGGAGTCCGACACCTACCGCAACGGTGTCGCCAAACTCGTCTACGACGTGGTGCGCTGACCGAGCGCGATCGCGCCGCCCGAGCCTTCTCGCAACTGCCGCGCCGTGCGTCCGACATAGCGGCGCAGCGCGCGGGCGAGGTGGGGTTCGTCGTAGTAGTCGAGTTTCACGACCACGTCACCCGCGGTCTCGCCCGCGCTCAGCAGCATGGCCGCGGTACGTACCCGCTCGATCTGGCGGACCGCACCCTGGGTGAGCCCGGTCGCGGCCCGGAACCGGCGTTCGAGAGTTCGTTCGGCGACCGCGGGCCGCCCACCGCGCAGGGCGTCGGCGACCAGCGGGTCGCGGTCGACTGTCCCGGTTGCCACCAGCCGTTCGATGAGCGCTTCGGCGTCGTCGGGATGTGGTGTCTCCCAGCGTGTTCCGTCGAGCCAGAAGCCGCGCTCGGTGACATCCGGCAGCGCGATCCCGCCGTCCAGAAGCGTCGGCGTCGCCACCGTTCGTAGCGAGGTTCCCACCGCGAACTGGATCCCCACGAAGCCGGCTCCCTCCGGGACCGGTGCCGTTCCTGCCCGGCTCTCCGGTCCCGTCACGGCTGCCCCGCGTACTCCGTCCTGTTCCCAGAACACCAATCCCCAGGTCTCGGCGGCCACCGAGGTCATCTGTGTGACCTCTTCACTGCGGCAGGTCCACACCGTGGACACCCACGGCGAGTCCGACCCCCGGCCCCCGAACACCAATCCCACACCCCGATTCTAAAGGGGTCAGCCGGGGTAGACCTCGACGTAAGCGTTGGTGGTGACGGCGACGATGCCCGGCCCCATGCCGGTGCAGCCCGCGGAAATATGCTGGCCTTCCGGGGTGAACGGGTAGCTCAGGGTGTGGTATGGCCCGACCGCGTACATCGGGAAGGGCCCACTGGCGTAGAGGCCCACACATTCGACCTTGAGTACGTAGTTGCTGCCCCCGTCGGGCTGGCAGACGGCCGAAGCCCCGAAGAGATCTCGTTGAACCACGCAGTCCTGCGGCGCCGCTTGAGCGGCCCCCGTCCCGATGACCGCGACAGCGGCCAGACCCGAAACACCAGCGGCTGCGACACGAGCTGCGGCAACAATTGCCTTTTTCATGGGATCTCCTCCGTTGTCACATTGATCTTCGCTCACAGTCGAGCACTCGTTACTTCTATTCGGTTGGACATTGTTTACGTGTCACCGAGGTGAGCGCGTTTCTCGGATGATGTTCGTTGTGCTAAAGATGTGTATGAGAAATTCCAAGATCGCCACTGCTGTAACAGGTTTCGCCGCCGCGACGATGATGTTCGCGGTACCTGCCACCGCTGCCGCCGCCGATACCGCGAATGTTACCGGGGGCCCCGGAAAAATCACCGTGTCGGCGGAGTCCGACTTCCCGTGCTGGAGCGCGTACGCCCTGATCGACGGTGAACTGCAGAAGCCACTGGCTCAAGCCGACAATCCCGAATTCGTCATCACCGATGTCGCACCCGGCAGCCACCATGTCATGGTGGTCTTGCAAGTCGCCGAGGGTGAGCACTGCCTGATCAACCCGCACGGGATCGAGGCCTTCAACGGCCAAGTCGAGGTCACCGAGTCCAACCCGATCCTGGACCTCCTCGACTCCGCCAGCGGTTAAACGAGTTCGCGTCCTCGAAACGCTCGGCCGCCCTGCCGACGTTTCGCTCTGATCGCACAACAAAGCTGCGGGACCACCACCCGCAGCTTTGTCATGTATTCGATCGTGTTGGCATTGAGGATCACTTCCTGTCCCCAGGTGCTGGAGCGTCTCGCGACGCCAGGGATGCGGCTGTGTTCAGGCGGGTGGGAATCGAGCTGGCCGAGCGATATCTGCCGTCGGCCGACTGATTACGGGGATCTCGGCGTGAACCCTGTGGTGCTGCGTCCTCATACGAAAAGCTTGCTATAGACCGTACGTTCTACTAACGTGACTGTAGCTGTTACGTCCAGTAACGCACACTGCGGAGGAGAGATCAATGGCGATCCAGTCCAGCCGGGCCCGTTCCGGGCTCGACGTCACCGATGACCAGGGTTGTGCCGACACGGTGGCGCTACTTGCGTCAAGGATCGGTCCATCAACGCTGCGATCCCCATCGCGACATCGACAGATTGTTCAGCATCGCTGGTCCGGCCACCCGCTACCGTCTCGAACCGCATCGGCGAGCCAGGGCTTGATCAGGACTGCTTTCGCCCAGGTGCGGGCGAAGGGCTCGGCGTCGGATGCACGCTCGGCGCACCGCCGCTGAGATCTCCCGAGCCCATGGCCATTCGCCGCAGCGCCGGCTGTGCCGGCGTGGAACCGGCTCCGAGATACATGTCGAGTAGGTCGTGAAGTTGATCGTGTGTTCGGTCGAGGGGCACGCAACTGCGGTCTGCGACTGACATCATGATGGCCCCTTCGATCGAGGCGATCACGGTGGTCGCGAGTGTGTGTGCTCGGTCGGCGGCTATGCCCTGGGCGATGGCATTCTCGGCCAGGCGGTCTTCCCATCGATGGAATGTCCGACTGGCAACATCGCGAGCGCCAGGGGCATCGGTGCCGGCGTACGCGGCGGCCGCGATCGGGCAGCCGGCCTGGAAGTCGCTGTCTGTCAGCACCCATTTCCAGTAATCGACGAGTGCGCGCAACATCTCCGTCGGGGCGAGCGTCTCCGTCATCTGCTCGATCATCTGCTCGATCATCGTGCCCGCGACTCGGACGGACTCCTCGATCAATTCGGACTTGCCGTCGGGGAAGTGCTTGTAGATCGACTGTCGCGCGGTGCCGCTGTGCTCGAGGAGGTCGGAAACTGCCGTGCCGGCGACCCCGCGCCGTCGGATCAGCGCGATGGCGCTCGTTATCAGGCGTCCCCGTGCGTCTGCCGCCATTGTCACTCCCGTCTCTCTGCAGGTTCCAGGCTAGTTACCGCACCCACCGCCATGTCCGGTGATCCCCCGAAGCCCATTGCCATTGCTCTGCGCGACGTCCCGCCGCTGCCTGGTTCGTCCACATCGCAACGAGGAGAAGTGAACTCTCATGTCCAATTCAGCTGTCTCGAAATCCGCCGCGAGGGCGGCGAGTCCGCCCGTTTCGAGCTCACCAGGGCGATGGTTGGCGCTGGCCGTCATCTGCGCCGCGGAATTGCTCGTCGTCCTCGACAACACCGTCGTCAATGTCGCGTTGCCGTCGATGGGTGTGCAACTGCAGGCCGGCTTCGCCGGATTGCAGTGGGTCGTCGACGCCTACACGCTGACCTTCGCTGGTCTGCTGCTCGCATTCGGTCACCTGGGTGACCGCTACGGGCGGCGCAAGGTGATGATGCTCGGATTGGCGGGCGTGGCCGTGATGTCGCTGGGCGGCGCACTGGCTACCGACCTCGGACAGGTGATCGCCGCCCGCGCGGCGATGGGTGTCTTCGCCGCGGCCGTGTTCCCGGCGACCCTGGCGATGATCATCAATATCTTCACCGACGCCAGGGAACGAGCCATGGCGATCGCCGCGTGGACGGCGATGGCCGGTTTCGCCATCGCGATCGGCCCGACCGCGGGCGGCTGGCTGCTCGAGCACTTCTCCTGGCACGCGGTGTTCTGGGCGAACATCCCGGTCGCGGTGATTGTGCTGGGGTTGGCCTACCTGTTCGTTCCCGAGTCCAAAGCGTCGCACACCGGCAAGCTCGACATCGTCGGCATCGCGCTGTCGCTGGTGAGCGTCACGGTATTGGTGTGGACGGTCATCGAGGCGCCGCACCGCGGCTGGCTCTCGGTGACCAGCCTGGTCGGCTTCGCCTTCGCGGTTCTGTGCTTCGCGGCATTCATCCGGTGGGAGCAGCGCACACCCGTACCGGTGCTGAACATGAGCCTGTTCCGGATCCGGCGGTTCTCGTTGCCAGCGTTGTCGATCACGGTCGGCTACTTCTCCATGTTCGGCTTCCTGTTCATGATCACCCAGTACTTCCAGGGGGTGATGGAGCTTTCACCACTGCAGTTCGGTCTGCATTCACTACCCTTCGCCATCTCGATCGCGATCGGCGCACCCCTGTCGACGATGATCGCCCAGAAGGTCGGAACCACCGCGGTCATCGTGTTCGGTTTGGTGGTGATGAGCGCGGGCATGCTCATCGCGGGTCAAGTGAAGGTGGAGACGCCATACCTGGGCCCGGTCCTGATCTCGATGGTGCTCATGGGGCTGGGAATGGCGATCGTGCAGGGACCGGCCACCGAATCGATCATGTCGTCGGTCGCACTCGACGAGGCGGGCGCCGGTTCGGCGGTCAACGACACCACGCGCGAGGCCGGCGGCACGCTCGGCGTCGCAGTGCTCGGGTCCGTCATGGCCTCGGTGTACACGACCGAGGTCGGCCCGCGTATCGACGCCATCCCGGACTTCCTGATGACCCAGAGCGAGAAGGGCTTTGCCCGCGAAAGCGTGATCGCGGTGATCGAAATGGTCAAACGGCCGACGGATCCGGCCTTCGCGCAGCAGAAGGCCGATCTGATCTACACGATGAAGTCCGCGGCGCTGGAAGGGTTCGAGCTCGCGTCGTATGTGACGGTGTCGGCTTCACTGGCGGTGGCGGTGGCGGTGGCGATATTCCTGCCGTGGAAGCCCGCACGCGAATCCGTCTTCTTCGACTGGGAGGCGAAGAGCAACTGACACTCGGCTGGGATGTTCTGGCTGCGTGGCACCGCCACCACGTACCCGATGTGGCGTGTTTCGGGCCAGGTCCGGAACTTGTAGTCGCAACCGTAGGCTTCCGTCCGCGGTCAGCCACCGGGCCGGGACCCCGCCGTCCAGTGCTCGGGCGCTTGGTCCGGCAGCCAGTGCAGCTCGTGTGCCAGGGTTTTGGCGATGGTACGGATGCGGCGGTGTAGTGGCGACTGCTCGCGTGGGAGGACCAGGTGGATGGTCAGGCCGGGTGCGCCCTGCAGCGGTCGCCACGTGAGGCCGGCCGCTAGTGCCGTGACCGCGGCTTCACCGGCCGGGGCGAGGGTGAGCCCGTCGCGTAGGTCGCGCTGAAACATGTCGAAAGAGACTGCGGGCGTGTGGAATCTGGGGCTCGGCCGGGTGTCGTGGAACAGTGCGGACAGCTGATCGTGGACCACGGGGTTGGCCGCACGGTCGGGAAGTCGCAGCGGATACGTGGCCGCATCGGCGATCTCGATCTCCGGGTGTTCGGCCAGCGGATGATGCTGTGCCAACAGGACCCCGACGCGCATACGCCGAAGCAGGAACCGGCGCACGCCACGACCCGGCTGTTCACCACGGGTGATCCCCGCATCGATGCGGCCGTCGGCGACCGTGGGGGAGATCTCCGGTGTCGCCATCGGTACCGCGCCGACCACGAGTCCCGGGCTGCTGCGAATGAGCCTGTCCACCAGGGCCGGTGCCGTCTCGGCCCCCGTGCTGAGGCTGTATCCGATGCGCAGCGTGCCCAGTTCGCCGGCCCCCGCATTCCGGGCGGTGTCCCATGCCCGGTCCAGCGCCGCCAGCGCGGGCGGCGCGGACTCCGCCAAAGCCGTACCAGCCGTGGTCAATACGACGCTACGTGTGTTGCGAACCAGCAGGCTCGTACCGAGTTCCGACTCCAAACGGCGCATCCGGGCACTGAGCGCGGGCTGCGCGATACCGATCCGTGCGGCCGCGCGGGTGAAGTTCAACTCCTGCGCCAGCACCAGGAAGTACCGCAGGCTCACCGTATCGGGCGCCACGTGCCCTCCTCGATTGATAACGATCCGTTCTGAGTCTATCGCGTACTGGTCTTTTCCTCGACCACACATCAAGCCCTAACCTGCGCATATGACGATTCACCCGACCGCGGTATGTGCAGGAGGCAGTCATGCATAAAACGGTGGTCCTATACCCCCAGCCCGCCGACCCTGACCACTTCCGCGACTACTACGTGACCAACCACCTGCCGCTGGTCAGGAAGTGGCCCGGCCTGCTTGCGTGGCGCTACAGCTTCGACGTGGCGGCAGCCGAGGGAGAAGCGCCGTATTTCGCGGTCTTCGAAGGCGACTTCGCCGACGCCGCCGCCTTGGCCGCGGCGCGGGCGTCGCCGCAAGGCCAGCGGCTGGCCGCCGATGTCGTCAACTACGCCACCGGCGGTGTGGTCGTCATCGACTACCCGGTGCACGACGGCACCAGCTGAGCGCGCACCCGCGACCTCGCGGAGCCGTCTGTCATCGATCCGCCCGAGCGGCGCGGTTGAGGAGTTCGTACTGGTCGTCGGTGAGTTCCAGCCGCGCCGCCGCGAGGTTCTCGGCGAGGTGGGCAGTGGAGGCGGTGCCCGGAATGGGCACGATGACGGGCGAGCGGCGCAGCAGCCAGGCGAGGGCGAGCTGGGTGGCGGTGACGTCGAGTTCGCGGGCGAGCGCGGCGATCACGGCGGTCGCGTCCGCACCGCCCGCGACCACCGGGCGCCAGGGCAGGAAGGCGATGCCCGCCGCTTCGCAGGCGTCGACCACGGGGTCGTATTCGCGGTCGAGGATGTTGTAGCGGTTCTGCACGCTCGCGATCTCCACGGTCGCGCGGGCCTCGGCCAATTGCGTTGCGGATACCTCGGACAGGCCGATGTGGCCGATCTTGCCTTCCGCGCGTAGATCGCGCAGGACGCCGACCTGGTCGGCGAGCGGGACGGCCGGGTCGACGCGGTGCAGTTGCATGAGATCGATCCGCTCGACCCGCAATCGGCGTAGGGCGTCGTCGACCTGGCTGCGCAGGAACGCCTCGCTGCCGTTGTAGACCGCGCCGTCGGCGGCGGCGGGGCGGCGCTCGACGCCGAGTTTGGTCGCGACCAGCAGGCCGTCCGGATAGGGGTACAGGGCCTCGGCGACGAGTTCCTCGTTGGCACCCCAGCCGTAGAGGTGCGCGGTGTCTACGAGAGTGACACCGAGGTCGACGGCCTTGCGTAACAGGGTGATCGAGGTAGCACGGGCATCGGTCGGTTCGGTGGGCAATCGCATCGCGCCGAGGCCGAGGCGGTGCACGCGGTGTCCGGCGAGCTCGAGGGTGAGGGGCGTCATACCTGCCTTCCGGGTCATGCCCGACTTTATCTGTGCCGTCGCAGGTCCGCTTCTGCCGCAATGGGTGTGGGTGCACCGCTTGGGGTTGTGACCGCGCCGTGAGGGCATTTTCGCGGTGGTGTCGTCGCACCCCCGCAACACCGCCCACGCCGACTCCCCGTATTGAGCGTTCTGTTGACCAGGGGAAACTCCGGTCGCAGGCTCGTGACCCCAGGAATCGAACCTGCGGCCCCTGACCTGAGGTTTTGCGTCAAGCGGCGGCCTCGCGCTGGGGCATGTTGACCCAAAAACCTGCTGACCTGCGACAATCGTTGTCGGAGGTTGGTGCCCTCGGCAGGACACGCAAAACATGGGCAACCGGGAAACGCCTGGTCATCGCGGATTCTTACTCGATATGACTATGCCGGGCCGCCGCCGGTTGGGAGCTGGCAGATGATCGGATGGTGTCGGGAGCCTCGACGGAGCGGTCGGCACCCAAGCGCGCGCAGGACGGGTGTCTACGGGGTTCTGGTGAGCGCTGGCCATCCGGCCATCGCGCCTGTGAGGACGTCTTCCAGTTCGGCGCGCGTCGCACCATCGCGAGCTTGAATCGACAGGCCCTGCACGATAGTGGCGTAATAGCGTGCGACCGCGTCGGTGTCGACCCCACTCGCGTCGAGCTCGCCCTCGTCGATTCCGCGTTGCAGCCGATCCCTTATCGCCGTGAACTGTGACCGCCGGATGTCAGCCAGGAACTCGCGGATGGGCTCGTTCTCGATCGCGCCCGTAGGTGCGGCCAGAATGAGCATGCAGTAGTGCGGAGCGTCGGACCGCGTTATCTGGTCGACTGTCGCGCGCAGCATGGCCTGGATCGCCTCTCTTACGGCCGAGTGCTCGTCGAGTGCGTTGCGGGGCTGTGCCCCGGCGGTCGCGCCGTAGCGGTCCATGACCTGGCGGAAGAGGCTCTCTTTGCTGCCGAAGTAGGAGTAGATGCTCGCCGAGGCGATCCCCATCGCCCGGGTCAGGTCGCTGAGTGAGGTGCTCTCGTAGCCGCGCTCCCAGAACACCTCGAGCGCCCGCTGCAGGGCGGTGTCAGGGTCGAATGTGAGCGGTCTCCCGCGACTGGCCATATCAGTGCGCCTCCAACTTTGTTTGTCGTTCGATCCACATTAGCTTGACCAGCTCTGAACCTCCGTGACAAGGTTTGTTTGTCAATCACTAAACAAACCTGATCGGATGGTCATGAGTATTCCTGCAACGATGCGCGCCCTACAGCAGTCGTCCCTGGACGGGCCCAAGAGTCTTCGCCTGATACCTGATGCGCAGGTTCCGACTCCCGGCCCGGGCGAGGTGCTGATCCGGGTCGGCGCGGCGGGCGTCAACTTCGTCGACATCTCGCAGTCCCATGGCGTGTTCGCCGGTGGCCCACAACCTCCCTACGTGGCAGGCATCGAGGCGGCCGGCGAGGTGGTCGCGCTCGGCGAAGGCGTCTCCGGCGTCGAACTCGGCACCCACGTCATCGGCATCACCATCATGGGAGGGGCCTTCGCGGAGTACGCCGTGCTGATGGCGGCTGGGACACTGTCGTTGCCACCAGGTTGGACCGACGAGCAGGCGTTGGGGCTGGTCGTGTCCTGGCCGACTGCATTGGCCGCGCTGAAACCGTTGGGGCAGCTCGAGTCGGGGCAGACGGTTCTGATCCACGCGGCCGCTGGAGGAACCGGCCAGGTGGCCGTGAGGCTGGCCAAGCACTATGGCGCGACGGTGATCGCCGTGGCGTCCTCTGACAAGCACGAGGTAGTCAAGAAGCTGGGCGCCGACTATTTCCTGGACTCACGCAGCAGCGAACTTGCGACCGAGGTCCTTGGCCTGACCGACGGCGCGGGCGTCGACCTCGTGCTGGAGTCGGTCGGCGGCGACACCTTCGAGGCGAGCCTGGACGCCACCAAGCCGATCACTGGCCGCGTCGTCGTGTTCGGCCTCGCCAGCGGCCAGGCTTCGATCACCAACTGGGACCTCGTCTACAAGCACCAGGTCCACCTCATCGGGCTGAACATCGGGATTCTGATCCAGTCCGCACCGCACATCTTCGGCCAGGTGATGGCAGAGATGTTCGGCCTGATCGCGAGCGGGGTCCTCGGCCCAGGCACTCCTACAGCGCGCGAATTGTCGGAAGGCCCGCAAGCACTCCAGGACCTCGAAGCGCGCACCACAGTGGGAAAACTCGCGCTCGTGCCTTCAACAACGCTCCCGGCGTAAGCCTCCCTCCGGGGTCGAAGAACCACGCACCTCGACTAGTTGCTCGGCGGTGAGTCAGGGCGACGGGGCTGGCCAACTCGTCGGGCCGTCGCGAGCACGTCCGCGGCGGGCGGGTAGTCGCCAAGGGTTCGCCCTCGGTACAGCATCTGCACGGTTCGGTCCTGGCCGACGATCACCAGCCCGGGCGCCTGCAACGGATGGTCGGTGATGCGGCCTTGGCGGGCCCGGCGGGCGGCGGACAGGTATTTCCACCAGGTTCGTGGGGACAGCATCTGCCACCAGGCGATGTGATGGACGTCGACGGCTTGGTAGAGGGTGTGGTTCGGGTCGAGTAGCAGTGGGTAGCCGATGCCGTTGTCCATGAGGTGGCGGGCTTGATAGTCGGCGGCGCCGCCGACCCCGACAAGGCTTACACCGGCGGCTTCGAACTCGGGGTGCAGGCGTTCGAGTTGGTGCAGATAGTCCCGGCACGGCATGCATCCGTAGTAGCGGACCATGGGGATGACCACAGGGGAAGTGAGCAGACTGTCGAGGTCGACGGGTACGCCATCGGCGTCGCGCAAGTCGAGTTCGCCGATCCGGTCACCGATTCCGGTCAGTTGCTTCATCGTGCTCCTTGCCATCGGTCTGTTCGTTGTGCCGATCCGCAGTGAACCACCGTGCGTCCCGACGTCACACGACAAGTGTCAGCGCGCCGACAGATCCTGTGTGCATTCCTGCTCGGACAGTTGTGCTGAAGTGTCGCCCGCCCAGGGCTGAGCAGTGAAAGGAGGCAGCGATGACCGATGTGCGTGCGTCGCGGCAGGTAGTGCGGGTGTATTGGCGCCCGGGATGCCCGTACTGCAGGGTCTTGCTGCGGCAGCTGCGGCGCACCGATCTGCGGCTGGAGGAGGTGAATATCTGGGCGGATCCCGAGGCCGCGGCACGAGTTCGATCGGTCGCCGACGGCAACGAGACGGTACCAACGGTGTTCGTCGGCGAGGTGGCGATGGTCAATCCGAGTGCGCTCGAGGTATTGCGGACTGTGCACGGTGACGGCGCCTCAGTGCCTCGTTGGTGGCATCGACGGGGCTGCTGAGCCATCGCCGAAGGGCCGTGTCACCCGTGGTGTCGTGCGCACTGAGGCGCTGGACGGGACGAATGACCTTACGACGGGGTCATTGCGCTCGGTAGGCCTCGCGGAGTCGATCGGCATCGACGATGTCGATGGCTCCGTAACCCAGGCGGATCAGGCCGTCTCGCTCGAATTCTTTGAGGATCTTGTTCAACGACGGCCGTTGCACGCCGAGCATGGCGGCCAGGGTGCGCTGGGCCAGCTGCACCGATCCGTCCACGGCTTCGTCGAGTAGCAGCTGGGCGACCTGGGTAGGCAGAGGCCGACCCAGAATGCTGATCAGCCGTGCCTGGCTGGCTGAAACGCGTTGCGCGACGCTGGACAGCCATCGGCGCGCGATCGCGGGGTGGCTGGCGAGCAATGCTTCGAATGCGGAGTTCGACAGGAACAGGCAACTCGATTCGGTGAGTGTGCGCGCGGTGTAGGCCAGCGGCATGTCGAGCAACAGAGCGATGTCGCCGTCGACGTCGCCGGGGCGCAACACGTCGACGACGGCTCGTCGTCTGCCCGAACCGACGGACAACTCCATTTGCCCTTGGCGCACGATCCACACCCCGGTCGGTGGAGCGCCTGCCGCGAACACCGAGGTCCCGGCGGCCATCGTCTTGAGTTCGATTCGGTCGGCGAGCGCGGTGAGGTCGCTGGGGTGCAGTGGCGCGGCGGCCCCACGGCCGACGCACCGTGCGACCCAGGCGGCGTGGCGCAGTTGGTCGTCGGTGAACGACTCGCCGCCGATCGCGCGGATCAGATGGTCGAAGGTCCGGTTGACGGGGGTCATCGCTGGCTCCTGGTCGGTTCGCGGGTGAACCTGTCATCCCGCTGACAATTGTCCTCGCCTCGACGACCGAACGCGATTGGCTGAGAACTACACAACCGTGTTTTCGTATCGAGAGGGTTCTGTCATGGCAACTTCGGCTTCGAGCAGTCCGATTTCTTCAAGCCTCGGCGTGCACGCGATCGGTACCGCAGCCCTGCGCGGCGCTGTCGCCGGTGTCGTGGCGTCGCTGGTGATGGCAATGTACGCGATGATCGCGGCGGCTACGTACCAGCACACCGGGTTCTTCACCCCGCTCTATCACATCGCCTCGACGTTCATCGCGCCCGACGCGATGATGAGCTCGATGATGGCAGCAGGTTCCGGGTCCACTTTCACCTTCGAGTTCGGTCCGGCCGTGCTCGGCGCGGTGATCCACATGATGGTCGGCGCGATGTACGGCGCGATGTTCGCGGTGATCGCCCGGATGGCGCGCTTGCACGGCGTGGCCCTGATCGTCTCGGCGGTGGTGTGGGGTGCGGTCGTTTTCGCGGTGAGTGCCTGGATCGGTTTGCCGCTGGCGGCGGCGATCTTCGGCGGTGGTGATCCGATCGCCGACATGGCGAGCATGGTCGGCTATCCGACCTTCCTTGGTGAGCACCTGCTCTTCGGTGGTGCCTTGGGTCTGTTGCTCGCGGCCCGTCCGGGTACCCGCTGAGCTTGCGTCTATCGCGGCAACTCGCCTGTGCTCGTCGAGCGGGGCGGGTTGCTGCAATGCTCGGTGTGAGGTGTCGGCGTGCGCGTCGATCGACGATGAGGAGGTTGATTCGTGAAGGTCGGACGGATGGCTGCGGGACTGTTGGTCGCCGCGATGCTCACGGTGGGTTGCGGGGCGGGCGGCAACGAGTCTCCGGCACCGCCGGTGTCTGCCTCGGATCCAGCGGGGTCGGCGAGTGCGCCGCAGAGTGCAGCGGTTCCCGAGCAGTTGCGCTTCACCGCGCGCACCGTCGACGGTGGTGAGTTCTCGGGGGGGTCGTTGGCGGGTGAGGCCGCGGTGTTGTGGTTCTGGGCGCCGTGGTGCCCGACCTGTCAGCGGGAAGCGCCGGGGATCGCCGATGCGGCGAAAGCGCACTCCGATGTGCGGTTCGTCGGGGTGGCGGCGTTGGACTCCGAACCCGCGATGCGCGACTTCGTCGCGAAATACGATCTCGGGTCCTTCCCGAATCTCGCCGATGTCGATGGCACGGTGTGGCAGCGCTTCGGCGTCACCCAACAGCCCGCCTATGCGTTCATCGGCGCAGATGGTCAGGTCGACGTGCTCCGTGGCAGCCTCTCGGAGTCGGAGCTGGCCACCTGGATCCAGCAGCTCGATCGCGGCTGAACGGATGAGATGAACAGTCAGACAGTGGGATTCGCGTTCGCGGCCGGTCTGGTCGCGGCGCTGAACCCTTGCGGATTCGCGCTGCTGCCCGGTTACCTGACGCTGGTGGTGTTCGGCACCGAAGGCGAGCGTAGTCGTGTGTCCGCCCTCGGTCGGGCAGTGACCGCGACCGCCGCGATGGCCACGGGATTCCTGCTCGTCTTCGGAACATTCGGCTTGCTCATCGCACCATTGACCTCGACGGTGCAACGGTATCTGCCCGCGGTCACCGTGCTGATCGGGGCAGCCCTGGTCGGGCTCGGTGTCTGGTTGCTGACGGGGCGGGAACTGGTGGTGCTGCTGCCCAAGTCGGGTCGCGGCGCCCCCACCGCGCGGCTGGGGTCGATGCTGGGCTACGGCATCGCGTATGCGATCGCTTCGCTGTCGTGCACCATCGGCCCGTTCCTCGCGGTGACGAGTTCGACCTTCCGTAGTGGCTCGGTCCTCGGCGGCATCACGGCCTATCTGGCCTATGCCGCCGGAATGGCGCTGCTCGTGGGCACTCTGGCGCTCGTGGTAGCCCTCGCGGGTGCTGCGGCGGTGACGAGGATGCGCAAGGTGCTGCCGTATGTGTCGCGCCTCAGCGGAGTCTTGATGGTGGTCGCCGGTGTGTATGTCGCCTATTGCGGCGTGTACGAACTGCGACTGTTCGCCGGTGCCACTGATGCCGACGATCCGGTCATCGAGGGCGCGGCCTGGATCCAGGAGATTCTGGCCGATGCGGTCGAGCGTATGGGCGCGGTGACGTTGCTGGCCGTGGCCGCCGCATTGGTGGTGCTCGTGGTCGGTGCGGCCGGACTCCGTCGCCGACGAAAGAGCGACAAGATTCCGAGCGTGACCAGCGATCGGTTGTGAGGAGAGACCATGGTTGTCGTCGAAATTCGCAGCGTCGCCGATTGTCCCAATGTGACCGCCGCCGAGGACCTGGTGCGACGTTGTTCGGCCCGGCTCGGCCTCGACGTCGACATTGTGCACCGGATCGGCGACTTTCCATCACCGACGGTCCTCGTCGACGGCCTCGACGTCATGGCCGCACCCGCGTCTTCGGTGTCGGCGTGCCGTCTCGACCTGCCGACCCAGGACCGGGTGATGGCGGCCCTACACCGGGCGATAGAGATGTCCAACAATCCGTAGCAGCCTCCTCAGATGGCAGGCGCCTCCACGCGACAACGTCACGGAAGTTCATCGGTGGGTAGTGGTTGCCTTTTCGGCGATGAGCAGGGCGTAGCCCAGCAGTCCGTCGCGGTGGGCCTGCCAAGCCATGTCGAGGTAGCCGCGGACGAGGGCGAGGTCGATGCCGGCGGCAGCGAGTTGGTCTGTGCTCGTGATCGCCAGCAGGCCGACTCTGGCGCGGATCTGGCCGAGCATGTCGGCGACGACGTGATCGTGTGTTTCGACCAGAGATACTCGTAGACCCGATTCGGTGAGGATATGGGTGTAGTCGTCGAGGGTGCGGGCATCGGCGACGCAGGACACCCAGCCGGTCAGCGTGTGCCACTGCGGGGGCAATCCGGCGTCGGCGACGGTGACATCGGTGATCCCGACCCGCCCACCCGGTCGCAGGACTCTGGCGAACTCGGCTGCTGCGGCGTGCTTGTCGGGAAACAGACAGAAAGCGCATTCAGAAAGGACCGTGTCGATACTGTTGTCAGGCAACGGGATCGACTCCGCATCACCGACCTGAAACCTGATCCGGTGCTTCAGTCCTGCTGCTTCGGCGGTGGCACGCGCTGTGGTGACGGTCTCGGCGGACAGATCGATCGCCTCGACCTGCGCGGCGTACTCCGCGGCGAGCAGGCGGGCGGTCCGGCCGGGCCCGCACGCGATGTCGGCGACCTGGTCGCCCGCCTCGATACCGAGCGCGCCGGCGAGATGACGCGTCAGCCCTACCCCGCCGGGGCGGTAGGAGTCTCCGAGCAGCAGCGCTACCGCGTCACGCGAATAGGCCTGTGCGCAACACGCTTTGAGCGCATCATTGGGTCCGGTCATCGCGGCACCGCTCGTGTACCGACGTTGGTCGCATCGCGACTTTCTCGGCCCGGTCCGTTCGCTGCTTGTTTGGAACCATGGGGTGAATCGGTGACCACCCCGGCGAGTTCGGTGGCATTGGGGACGATGTCAGCGACGGGAACGCCGGTCATCTGGGCGCGGACTTGCTCGCGGTAGCCGACACTGTTGTAGGCGCAGAACGGGATGAGGCGGCCGTCGGGGGTGATCTGCTCGACGCAGCATTTCATCAGCTGTTTGACGTTGAGTGTGTAGGGGTCCTGGAAGTCCTGGACCACGATCATGAATGCGCGATCAGCCAATTCCTTTGCCGCCTTGGGCAAGTCGATACCACACGCGTCGCCGGGCCCGCAGTCGAAGATCTCCGCGGTGCGGGTGAGCTTCTCGCCGACCGTCGCGGTCCCCATGAACGCCGATGCGCTCCACAGTTTTTCCAGCGACTCACGAATGCGGTAGTCGGGTACCACCCGGTTGGTGACGTAGTCCAGATACTCGTCGACCTGCACGAGCCGGGGGATCGGGATGACGCTGAAGTCCCAGCTACCCGGGGTGCCGTCGGTGATCAGGTAGGTGACCGAGCGGCACGTCGGGAAACAGCACGGCACCGGGAAGAAGTCCGAGGCCACGAACCAGTCGGGGAGTTGTTCGGTGAGGAAACCGATCACGTCGGGGTTGGTGAGTCTGGTCAGCGGATCGAATTCCAGGTGGCGCCCTGAGTGCGTGACGGGCTGGAACGCCACTGAGCGGACGGCGGGGTGTTCGAGCCCGAACGCCACGATCGGGCCGATCTCGTGGGTGTTGACATCGCGTTCGATCGCCGCGACCAGCGTCACTGTCAATCCGGCATCGGCACAGTTGTCCAGAGCGCGTTGTTTGATTTCGCGTAGATCCCGGTTCCTGATGCTGCGATGGGTCTGTTCGTCGAGCCCGTCGAACTGGAGATAGATGTTGACTGCCTTGCCGTTGCGGCCATTTCGTTCGCCCAGTGCGGCGACGAATCGGCGGTCCGAGGCGAGGCGGATCCCGTTGGTGTTGATGTTGATGTTCTGGATCGGTGTCGCCTGGGCGAGGTCGACGAAGTCGAGGATGTTCTTGTGGATGGTGGGTTCGCCGCCGGAGAACATCACCACTTCCGGTTCGCCTTCGGCGGCGACGAACGCGTCCAGCATTGTCTGGCATTGCTCGACGGTGATGGAGTAGCTGTCGGGTTGGTGGCCGGAGTCGGCGAAGCAGATCGGGCAGTCGAGGTTGCAGTTGGTATTCACTTCGATCAGGCCCAGACAGGCATGTTGCTTGTGCTCCGGGCACAGACCGCAGTCCGACGGGCAACCGTCACGGACCTCGGTCTGGGTGGTCAGCGGCAAAGTGCCCGGTTTGTTGAAGCGGGCGGAGTCGACGTATGCCTCGGCATCGGAATAGACCAGCGCCTCGAACCGGCCGTGCTCCCGGCAGTGCTTGCGCAAGAACACCTTTCCCTCACGGATATTGACCTGGGCGTCGACGACGACCTTGCATACCGGGCAGATGCTCTTGGTGTATTCGAGGAAGACCTCGTCGCGGTCCTGTCTGGTCGATGTCACGCGCTACCTCCGCTTCGGCCCACCAGACGATGGGCGATCT
This sequence comes from Nocardia halotolerans, assembly GCF_042650145.1. Classification (NCBI taxonomy): domain Bacteria; kingdom Bacillati; phylum Actinomycetota; class Actinomycetes; order Mycobacteriales; family Nocardiaceae; genus Nocardia; species Nocardia halotolerans. Next base: position 330,217 of record NZ_JBHSDL010000030.1, read on the forward strand.
GTGTCGCTTGTGGTCCCACCCCAGTCGATCGAATCGGCGTCCGTCGGCAACACTGTGCCCTCGCTGACACTATGACCGGGCAAGCCGGCTTGGTGTCGCGACACGGGCGATCAAGCCAAAGTGCCCAGCCAGGTGGTGAGCGCGTACAGCGCGACATAGGTGCCGACCGCGATCGCGAGCACGGTCAGTAGCCGCCACTTCAGCTTCCGGGCGCCGTCGATACTGCACTGGTCACGCCGACGCAGAGACCACCACAGCAACCCGCCCAGAGTCGCGAGGCCGCCCAGCCGGAACCACCACGCGTAGTCGTCGTAGAGATCGGTCGCCCAGCTCAGCGCGGTCGCCCCGCTGACGATTCCGACCAATGCCAGCACGGTGGGGCCGACACAACACGCGATGCCGACCAGCCCACCAGTAATTCCGATGCGCCACACCGGAATCGGCGTGATCGCCGAGTTCGCCGAGTTCGCTTCCTTTCGGAAGCGAGCGAGCCACCTTCGACCGCCACGGCCTGTCGGCTTCTCGGATTCGCCGACGACCTGCACACCGTTCCAGAACGCGACATGCCCCTTGATCGAGCGGGCCAACGGACTCGGCCGCGGGTAATACCACGCCGCGTTCGGATTGATCTCGTCGTTGGCCGTGACGTTGTAGTAGCTGGCCATGCCCTTCCATGGGCACAGTGTTCTCGTGGGGCTGTCGGAGAAGTGCTCCCGGTTCAGCGACTCCGGCGGGAAGTAGTCGTTACCTTCGATCCGGACGGTTCGTGGTGTCTCCGCGAGCACCACGCCGTTCCATACTGCGCGCTTCATCAGCCCACTGACCTCCTGGTTTCGGCTCTCCATCGATCAGACAGCACATTCCCGCCCGGCGGAAGGTGAATTGTCAGCGCGATAACACTGGGTGGCTCGGTGGGTTGCGGCTACGTGCCCGCCCCCTCCTCCCACGGCTGGCTCACCCCAGTACCTGGCCCGGCACTCGTGGCCGCGTAACCGACTGCCGGCCGTGGTTTTGGCGCGAAGCCTCGTTGGGAGATCCTGGGCTCTACAGGCAACCGCCGGACGCCGACTCTGGCGCGAGGTCGCCACACCATAATTGACAGGCCCGCGCTGGCGGGGCATCTCCGACGAGTTCACGTCTGGCGAGTGGGTAGACGCCGCTCTCCCGGTAGACCGGACCGAGATTCGCTGACCAGGGAAATCTCCGGTCGCAGGTTCGTGACCCCAGGAATCGAACCTGCAACACCTCACCTGGGCTTTTGCGCCCAGCAGTTGCCTCGCGAGGGAGCGTGCTGACTCGGAAAACGTGCTGACCTGCTGAAATCTGCTGTCGCAGGTTGGTGCCCTCGGCAGGATTCGAACCTGCGACACCCGCTTTAGGAGAGCGGTGCTCTATCCCCTGAGCTACGAAGGCGGGGGACCAGCCTCGACTGGCCGAGGCCGAGTATAGCGTGGCGGTGGTGGGTGGTCGCGATACCCGTGGGGTGGTGAGGCGGCGGGTGGCGGATTCGGCGGAGTGTAGCGTCGGCGGGGGAGGGAGTTGTGATGCGTGTTCTGGTTTTGGGTGGAGCCGGTGAGATCGGCCGGGTGGCGGCGAAAGTGCTTGCCGCGCAAAGTGTCGTCGAGCAGGTTGTGATCGCTGATCTGGTCGGGGTGAATGCCGGGGCGGTTGCCGAGGAGGTCGGGTGCGGTGCGGTCGCTTGCCAGGTCGATGTCACCGATCGGGTGCGTCTCGTGGCGCTCATGCGGGAGTGCGATGTGGTGGTGAACACGGTGGGGCCGTACTTCCGGTTCGGGCCGGGGATTCTGTCCGCGGCGATCGAGGCGGGACGCAACTATGTCGACGTCTGTGACGATCCGGCGCCGACCGCGACCATGCTGGACATGCACGAGCAGGCCGTGTCGGCCGGGGTGACCGCGGTGATCGGCATGGGTGCCAGCCCCGGTGTGGCGAACCTGTTGGCGCGCAAGGCGATCGACTCGCTGGATCGGGCCGCGACGGTGGTCACCGGGTGGAACCTGCTGATGGCGCAGCCGGCGAAGCGGTCGTGGCGGCCGAGTGCGGCGATCGTGCACGGTATCGAGCAGGTGAGCGCGCCGATCCCGGTGATCCGTGGGAACGAGCGGGTGCGGGAAAGGCCGCTGCGGGAAACGACCGTCGACTACCCGGGGATCGGTGCGGGCACTGGATGGACCTTCGGGCACCCGGAACCGGTCACGCTCGGGCGGACCTTCCCGGAGCTCGTCGACTGTGTGAACGTGGCGGTCGCCCCGCGCTACGTCATCGCGGCGTTGACAGCGCTGGGTGCGGCGGTCCGGTCGGGGCTGTTGTCCCGGGAACGAGCCGCGCGGCTCGCGGCGGTCGTGGAGAACGTGCTGCCGAGTTCGCCGGTCGCGGCATTGGACAGCGGCACCCTGCCGCCGCTGTTCGCGATGGCGACGGGCACCGTCGACGGTGCGGCCGCGACGATCGCGTGCGCCCTGGGGCAGGTTCCCGGTCTCAACATGGCCGAGGCCACGGGGGTTCCGCTCGCGGTGGGTGCGTTGCTCGCGGTGGATCGTCCCGGTGTGTACCCGCCCGAGGCGGTGTTCGAGCCCGACGCGTTCTTCGGTGCGCTCGCACCGTTCTGTGTGGGTGATCCGCGGCCGGAGTCCATGGTGGTGACCACCGACAGCCGGCGGCCCGCCGAGGCGAACGCGGCGGTATTGCGAGGCGGCTCGCTGGTGACCGCGCTGTTGCGGGCACGGATCAGCTGAGCGGGCGCCGGCGGCGAAGGCTTCAGAAGCCGTCGAAACCGCCGTCGAATCCGGGATCGGGGTCGGCGTCCCAGGTCTGCTCCGGTGGGATGGACGCCTCGCCGGTGCCGTCCTCGAACGCCTGCGCGTCGTAGTCGACCCCGGCCATCCCGGCGAACAGGGCGCTGAACAGCAGGACCGAACCCGCGCCCCAGGCTCCGGCGACGAGGGCGGGTTTCCACCACGGTTCGGAGTACCAGCCGGCCGGAACGGGGCGTCCGGCCACCCGGCCGCCGGGGAAGTAGTTCGCGGTGCCCGCGGACGGGACGGGGGAGGCGACGATGCGGCGGCCGTTGTGTTCGACGACGCGTTTCTGCTCGACGCGGCCCGCGGTGTCCTGGCCGTCCAGGGCGGGGATGGGCGGGCCGGGGTCCATGTCCATCGCGGTGCGGGCGGCGCGGACGTAGTAGAGGCCCTCGAGGGCGGTGTCCTCGGCCAGGCGGGCCTGGGTGGTGGTGGCGGCGCGGTCCATCTGGCCGCCCGCGGCGTTGTAGCGCTCGGAGGCGTCGGCCAGGGCTTGGCGGGCGGCTTCGTTGCGCGGGTTGAGCGCGTAGACCTGCCCGCCGAGCCGTTCGATACGCACCCTGGCTGCGGCGCGGGCGTCGTCGAGGTCACGCGCGGCGCGCTTGTTCTGTTCGGCACGCAGGTACAGCAGCGCGCCCACCGACACGATCACGATCAAGATCAGCCACCACAGCATCGCGCGCCTCATTTCGTCGAGGTCTCGAGATGCTATTCAGTTTACTGGCAGGTTGCCCTGCGGCGTCGACCGGCGATGATCAGCGCGTTGCCGGATAGCTCAGCCGGCGAGATGGCGGGCGATCACCAGTCGCTGGATCTGGTTGGTGCCCTCGAAGATCTGCATGACCTTGGCCTCGCGCATGTAGCGCTCCACCGGGAAGTCCTGGGTGTAGCCGGCGCCGCCGAAGACCTGGACCGCGTCGGTGGTCACCTTCATCGCGGCATCGGTGGCGACGAGTTTGGCGACACTGGCCTGGCGCGAATAGGGCAGCCCGGCGTCGCGGCGGCGGGCTGCGTCGAGGTAGGTGGCGCGGGCGGTGTCGACGGCCGCGGCCATGTCGGCCAGCACGAAACCGAGGCCTTGGTGATCGATGATCTTGCGGCCGAAGGCTTCTCGTTCCTTGGCGTAGGCCACGGCCTCGTCGAGGGCGCGCTGGGCCACTCCGGTGGCGACGGCGGAGATGCCGAGGCGGCCCGCATCCAGTGCGCTGAAGGCGATCGAAAGTCCTTGTCCCTGTTCGCCGATGAGGCGGTCGGCGGGCAGGAAGGCGTCGTCGTAGGCGGCGGTGGTGGTGGGGATGCCGCGCAGGCCCATCTTCTCCTCGGGCTTGCCGAAGCTCAAGCCCGCGGTGTCGGCGGGGACCAGGAAGCAGGAGATGCCGCGTGATCCCTCGCCGGTACGGGCGAACAGGGTGTAGAAGTCGGCGCGGCCGCCGTTGGTGATCCAGGCCTTGGTGCCGTTGAGCCGATAGCCGCCGTCGACGGGGGTGGCGCGGCAGCGCAGGGCGGCCGCGTCGGAACCGGCGTGCGCCTCGGAAAGGCTGTAGGCGCCGATGGTTTCGCCCGAAAGCATGGTTTCGAGCCACTGCCGCTGCTGCTCGCCGGTGCCGTAGGTGAACAGCGGATGGCACGACAGACCGTGCACGCTCACCGCCACGGCCACCGCCGCCCAGCGGCTCGCGAGCTCCTCGAGCACCTGCAGATACACCTCGTAGGGCTGCGCGCCACCACCGAACTCCTCCGGGTACGGCAGGCTGAGCAGCCCGGCCGCGCCCAGTGCGCCGAACACGCCGTCGGGGAAGGTGCCGGTCTTCTCGCTCTCGGCGGCGCGCGGTTCGAGCACCTTGTCGGCGATGTCGCGGGTCAGTTCGATCAGGTCGCGCGCCTCGTCGGTGGGCAGCATGCGGTCAACAGCCATGCCCGTCACAGTACGGCGGCGGCCGAATCGCGCGGCCGTGAGTGGTCGACGCCACTCGTCACACCGGTGACTTACTATCCGCGCATGAACGCAGATGACCGATCGGCGCGCGCACCTCTGGCCGAGGATCATCTCGGCCTGGTGGTGGAGGTGTTCCGCATGCTCGCCGACCCCACCCGGGTCCAGGTGCTGTGGGCGCTGGCCGATCGGGAACTGTCGGTGAACGAGCTGGCCGAGCTGGTCGGCAAGCCCGGGCCGTCGGTGTCGCAGCATCTGGCGAAGCTGCGGATGGCGCGACTGGTGCGCACCCGCCGGGAGGGCACCACGATCTATTACAGCCTCGACAACGACCATGTCCGCAGGCTGGTCGTCGACGCCGTGCACAACGCCGAACACGCTGGTCCGGGCGTTCCCCCGCATCACAGCGGACCCGATGCCCAGCCGCCGCACGAATAGCGCACCGGTGCTCCACGCCCAGCTCGCGGCAGGAAAGTTAGCGGCAGAAACGATTGCGGGGCGCAAACCTTTCGGTAACATCCGGTGTGACGTGGCTCATGCCACGGCAGGGACTTGAAGGAGCACCGATGCTGAGCACCATGCAGGAAGACCAGCTCTCGCTGGCCACACTGCTCAACTACGCCGCCACTTTCCAGGGCGATTCCACCGTGTCGACCTGGACCGGTGACGGTGTGCGCACCATGACCTACCGCGAACTCGGCGCCGATTCGGCCCGGCTGGCCAACGCGCTGCGCGGACTGGGCATCGGCGAGGGCGACCGCGTCGGCACCTTCATGTGGAACAACAACGAGCACATGACCGCCTACATCGCGGTGCCCGCGATGGGCGCGGTGCTGCACGCGCTCAACATCCGGCTGTTCCCCGAGCAGTTGGTGTTCGTCGCCAACCACGCCGAGGACAAGGTGGTGATCGTAGACGGCACGCTGCTGCCGATGTTCGCCCAGTACCTGCCGAACCTGAAGACGGTGCGGCACGTGATCGTCGCCAACGGTGACGCCGCCGCGCTGACCGCCCCCGAGGGGGTCACCGTGCACTCCTACCGCGAGCTGCTCGACGGCCAGTCCGCCGAGTTCGACTTCCCGGTCCTCGACGAACGCTCCGCCGCCGCGATGTGCTACACCTCCGGCACCACCGGCGACCCCAAGGGCGTCGTCTACTCGCACCGCTCCAACTGGCTGCACGCCATGCAGGTGAACTCGCCCAACGGCATGGGTTTCCACGGCGGCGACTACGTGCTGGCCATCGTGCCGCTGTTCCACGCCAACGCCTGGGGCCTGCCGTACGCGGCGCTGATGTCGGGCGCCAACATCCTGATGCCGGACCGTTTCCTGCAGCCCGCGCCGCTGCTGGAGATGATGGCCGCCGAGAAGCCGAGCTTCGCCGCCGCCGTGCCCACCATCTGGGGCGGTGTGCTGGCCGCGCTGGCCGCCGCGCCGCAGGACATCTCGCACCTGCGCACCGCCGTCGTCGGTGGTTCGGCGGTGCCGCCGTCGATGATGCGCGCGTTCGAGGACAAGCACGGCGTGCGCATCCTGCACGCCTGGGGCATGACCGAGACCTCCCCGCTGGGCAGCGTCGCGCACGCGCCGGCGGGCACGGAGGGTGAAGAGGCGTGGGCCTACCGGTACACGCAGGGCCGATTCCCGGCCAATGTGGAGGCCCGGCTGGTCGGTGACGACGGCAAGGTCGTTCCCAACGACGGTGAGTCGCTCGGTGAGCTCGAGGTGCGCGGCGCCTGGATCACCGGCTCCTACTATTCGCCCACCGGTGCCGAGATCGACCCGGAGAAGTTCGACGACGGCTGGCTGCGCACCGGCGACGTCGGCAAGATCAGCCCCAACGGTTACCTCACCCTGGTCGACCGCTCCAAGGACGTGATCAAGTCCGGTGGCGAGTGGATCTCCTCGGTGGACCTGGAGAACGCGGTGATGGCCCACCCGTCGGTCGCCGAGGCCGCCGTGATCGGGGTGCCCGACGAGAAGTGGGACGAGCGCCCGCTGGTCGCCATCGTGCTCGCCGAGGGGCTCGCCGCCGAGGCCGCCGAGCTCAAGGAATTCCTGGTCGACAAGTTCGCCAAGTGGCAGCTGCCCGAGCGGTGGACCTTCATTCCCGAGGTGCCCAAGACCAGCGTCGGCAAGTTCGACAAGAAGCGGCTGCGCGCCCAGTACGCCGAGGGCGAGCTGGAAGTCGTCACGGTGTAGCCGGAGCGGCGGGCGTACAAAAGGGCGGGCGTGGAATTGCTTCCACGCCCGCCCTTTTCGTTGTTCAGCAGTTTCGGAGTTCGGGGCTCTGGTTCAGCAGCTGGGCGCGCGGGCTGATGTAGCGGCTGTAGGTTTCCCCGCCGACCGCCGAGAGCGGGAAGGCCGCCACCCGGTGGCAGTTCTGGAAGGCCAGTTTCACCCCGAAGTGCCGTTCCAGGCCGCCGCGGATGGCGTCGGAGGCCAGGGCGCGCAGGAGCTGACCGCGGGCCACCTCGTCCGGCGGCGGCACCCGGTTGTCGGCGTACTCATCGGTGCCGGACCGTAGGTCACCGGCCACCCGGCTCACGACCTCCCAGGCGTAGGGCAACGATGTGCGGACACATTCGACGAATTCTGCGTCGTCGATATCGCCCTGTTCGGCGCGCTCGAGCAGTGCTGCGGGAACATCGAGGGACATGTCGCTCTCCTCCTGCTTGGGGTGTTCGGCGGGACGTGATGCCTGTCCGAGTCTAAACGAAATTCGTTGTCAATAACCCTGGATTCATAGCGAAAGCGCTTTATGGAGAGCGGCTTTGGCGTCGGCGGCGAGGTCGCCGACCAGTTCGCTTGCCGATTGCCCGGTGCTCAGCGAATGTGCTTGGCCCGCCCACAGATTCACTTCGTCACGGTTGCCGGCGGCGCGTGCGGCCGCACGCAGAGGCCCTGTGGCGTAATGAATTTCGGGATACGCGGCGGGCGCGTCGGCGGTGTGTTCTTCGAGGAAGCGGTTGCGGATGCCGCGCGCACGTCGTCCGGTGAAGGCGCGGGTGAGCATGGTCGGTTCCGTCGAGCCGATCGCACCGCGATGTACCGGGTTGGTGCCCGCCTCCGCGCACCCCAGCAGCGCGGTACCGATCTGGGCCGCGCGGGCGCCCGCGGCGAGCACCCCGGCGACCGCGGCGCCGGTGGCGATGCCGCCCGCCGCGATCAGCGGGCGATCGGTGGTGGCGGTGAGCAGTTGCAGCAGCGGCAGCAGGCCGAGCGGGTCGATCGGGTCGTCGGCCGGGTCGTCGAGGAAACACGCGCGGTGCCCGCCCGCCTCGGCGCCCTGGGCGATCAGGGCGTCGGCGCCCGCGTCGACCGCGATCAGCGCTTCGGCCGGGGTGGTCACCGTCACCCAGACCTGCGTGCCCACCGCGTGCAACCGGTCGACCTCCACCGCGGTGGGGCAACCGAAGGTCACCGACACCACCGCCACCGGGTCGGCCACCAGCAGGTCGAGCTTGTCGGCCCAGCCGTCGGTGTCGTGTTTCGGGGTGCCGAGCTGATGGTCGACCCCCAGTTCGGCGAGGTAGGCCGCGTAGACGGACGGGTCGGCCACCGCGCCGGGCGCGAACAGGTTCACTCCGAACGGGGCCGCGGTCGCCGCTCTGGTCGCCGCGATCTGCGCCGCGACGGCGTCGGTGCCGAGGTATCCGGCGGCGAGCTGACCGAACCCGCCCGCCGCCGAGACGGCGACCACCAGCTCCGGTGTGGACGGCCCGCCGGCCATGGGCGCGGCGACGATGGGGACACGCAAACTTTCGATCACCATGCCAAGAGTGTGGCCCGTCCTCACCGTGTCCAGCCCCGCTGACACCCGGACCCCGCTCACCGACGGCTTTGTAACGCCGAGGAAACGCGATCTACCTGGGAATTCTCGACAGAAGGTTGCGGAATGGTCACGGCGATGTACAGTTCCCATCACAACGTATGCCGAACCGTTACACATGATTCGGCATCGGGGAACACCCAGGTGGCCCCCGGGCCGATCGCGAGGTCGGCATCGTTACTCCTTGTTGTCGGACGCTAGGACGAAACTTTGTCGCAGCACCGTGTGGGCCCCGAATCCATCTCCGTGCAGGCCCTGCTGGGTGACGGAGCCGCCGGGCGCCCGAGCCGGCACCGCGCCGGAGCCTCGCGCACCGATCGCGTGCGGGTCGCCGCCAGTGCCGCGGTCGCCGCGGGCGCCCTGGTCGGCACCGCCGCGCAGATCGTGCCCGCCATCGCCTACGCCTCCCCCCTGCTGCCGTCGACGCAGGACGACGTCGAGGAGTCGGTGGCCCCCGAGTCGGCCAAGCAGGACGTGAACCTGGTCGCCGCGCAGGAAGTCTCCTCGCACGTGCCCGCTCCGGCTCCGGTCGACGCGGTCGCCGCCCCGATCGCGGCCCCCGTGGCCGCGCCGTTCGGCATCGGCAACCTGCCGCCGGAGATCTCCGCGCCCTTGGCGCAGGTCGAAGACTTCATTCAGGGCATCCAGCACCAGGTCGCGCCGCCGCAGGCCGCCCGTCCGGTCGCCGGCCCGATCAGCTCCGGCTTCGGCGCCCGCTGGGGTGCCATGCACAACGGCATCGACTTCGCCGACTCGATCGGCGCCCCGATCCACTCGGTCATGAGCGGCACCGTCGTCGAGGCGGGCCCGGCCTCGGGCTTCGGCCTGTGGGTGCGCGTGCTGCAGGACGACGGCACCACCGCGGTCTACGGCCACGTCAACGACATGTACGTCACCCAGGGGCAGCGAGTGAACGCGGGCGATGTGATCGCCACCGTCGGCAACCGCGGCCAGTCCACCGGCCCGCACCTGCACCTCGAGATCTGGGATCAGGGCGGCAACAAGATCGACCCGGTGCCCTACCTCGCCGCCAAGGGCGTGCCGATGGAGTGGGGCCCCTCCGCGCACTGAGCGCGCGCGGGATCGCTCCCGCCCCCGACAGCACACAAGAAGTGACGGTGTTCGTTATGAACCCCGTCACTTTGCTGTTGAACCGGCAACACGACCGGGCGCCGCGTCGATACTCCTCAGGGCCCTGAGTTCCGGGGGCAACCGGCGCGCGAGCGGCCCCGTCGCACCGGTCGATATGATGGCTCGATCTGCACGGTGCGGTCTCGCCGCGCGTCAGGCTCGATGAGAGGTGAATGAACTCGAATGGAAACTGCCCGTCGTTCTGCCCGCGGTAACCGCCGTCGCCGGTCGAGCAGTCCGACTTTCGGGCAGTTGCTGACAGGGGCGGTCGAGTCATCGGCCGATCGGATCGCGGTCCGGTTCAACCCCACCGGTGAATCCGCCGATCAGCGTGAACTCACCTATTCCGAGTTCGACCAGCGGTCCGCGCAGCTGGCCCGTGAGCTGATCGCGCGCGGTATCGGCCCCGGCGACGTGGTCGCCATCGGCATCGCCCGCAGCATCGAATCGGTGCTCGCCGTGTGGGCCGTCGCCAAGACCGGCGCCGCCTACGTGCCGGTGGACCCGAACTATCCGGCCGACCGCATCGCCCACATCCTGTCCGACTCCGGCGCGGTACTGGGCCTCACCACCACCGCGCACCGCGAAGTCCTCGGCACCACCGTGCCCTGGCTGGAACTCGACGACGCGGCGACGGCCGCGCGGATCGCCGCCCACCCCGCCCACCCGGTCTCCTACGCCGACCGCGTCCGCACCCTCGACGAGCGCCACCCCGCCTACGTCATCTACACCTCCGGCTCCACCGGCAAGCCCAAGGGCGTCGTGGTGACCCACACCGGTCTCGCGCCGCTGGTCGCCGCCGAACGCGAGCACTACGGCGTCACCGCCGACGCGCGGGTGCTGCACGTGTGCTCCCCGAACTTCGACGTCTCGGTGCTCGAGCTGCTGCTCGCGTTCTCCGCTGGCGCCACCCTCGTGATCGCGCCACCGCAGGTGTTCGGCGGGTTCGAACTGGCCGACCTGCTGCGCCGGGAGCAGGTCACGCACATGCTGATCACGCCGGGTGCGCTGGAATCGGTGGAGGCGACCGACCTGGACGACCTGCGCGTCGTCGTGGTCGCCGGGGACAAGTTCGGGCCGGAACTGGTCGGTCGCTGGGCCGTGGGGCAGCGCCGGTTCTACAACGGCTACGGCCCCACCGAAGCCACCATCCTCGCCACCAGCACCGCGCCGATGGATCCGGCCGCACCGGTGACGATCGGTTCCGCCATTGCCGGCGTGGGCGCCTTCGTCCTGGATTCGCGCCTGCGCCCGGTGCCCGCCGGGGTGATCGGTGAGCTCTACCTGTCCGGGCCCGCGCTGGCCCAGGGCTATCTGAACCGGCCGGGTCTGACCGCGGAGCGGTTCGTCGCCAGCCCGTTCGGCGCGCAGGCCGGGGACCCCAACGCCCGGCTGTACCGCACCGGCGACCTGGTGCGCCGTAATGAAGCCGGGGACGGCGTCATCGAGTACATGGGCCGTTCGGACTTCCAGGTGAAGATCCGTGGTTTCCGGATCGAGCTCGGCGAGATCGACAATGCCCTCACCACGCACTCCGACATCGACTTCGCCGCCACACTCGGCAAAACCCTGCCCTCGGGCGTGACCGCGCTGGTCTCGTACGTGCTGCCCCGCGCGGCCGCCACCATCGATGTCGCGGCCCTCGACGCGTTCCTGGCCCGATCGTTGCCGGGCTACATGATTCCGGCCGCGATCATGGTGCTCGACCGCATCCCGCTGACCCCGGTCGGCAAGCTGGACCGCAACGCGCTGCCCGAACCGGTGTTCGCGGCGCGGGAGTTCCGCGCGCCGTCGACGCCGGTCGAGGAGATCATCGCCGAGGTCTTCGCCGCCCTGCTGACCGTGGGTGGCGCCGAGGAGATCCGGGTCGGCGCCGACGACGACTTCTTCGAGCTCGGCGGCAACTCGTTGCTCGCCGCGCAGGCCACCACCCGGATCGGCGCCGCGCTCGACACCCGGGTGCCGGTGCAGACACTGTTCGAGGCGAGCACCGTCGCCGCGCTGGCCGAGCGGGTGGAGCGCCACATCGGCACCGGTTCCGGGCAGGAACTGCTCCCGCAGCAGCGCCCGGAGATCATCCCGCTGTCGTTCGCCCAGCAGCGGATGTGGTTCCTCAACCGGTTCGACCCGGCCAGCGCGGTCAACAACATGCCGATGGCCGTGCGGTTGTCGGGTGCGCTCGACGTCGACGCGCTGCGGGCGGCGGTACGCGACCTGGTGACCCGCCACGAGGTGCTGCGCACCATGTACCCCCAGGTCGACGGCGCCGGTCAGCAATTGATCCTGCCGATCACCGATCCGCGTGCCGTGCCGGCCCTGGACTGCGAGCCGGTGACCGAGGCCGAGGTGCCCGCGCTCGTCGCCGAGACGGTCGGCGTCGGCTTCGACGTGACGCTGGCCCCGCCGATCCGGTTGCGCCTGCTGCGCCTGAGCGCCGACGAGCACGTGCTGGTGTGCGTGGTGCACCACATCGCGGGCGACGGTGTGTCGATGGGGCCGTTCACCCGCGACCTCATGGGCGCCTACGTCCAGCGCAGCGCGGGTCAGGAACCCCAGCTGCCCGAACTGGCCGTGCAGTACGCCGATTTCACGCTCTGGCAGCGCGCGGTGCTCGGCTCCGAGGACGACCCGGATTCGGTGCTGTCCCAGCAGATCGGCTACTGGCGCACCCAGCTCGCCGGGCTGCCCGATCAGCTCGCCCTGCCCGCTGACCGGCCCCGCCCGGCGGTGGCCACCTATCGCGGCGCGACCTACGATTTCCGCATCCCCGCCGAGGTGCACGCCGGACTCGACAAGCTCGCGCACGCCAACAACTCGACGCTGTTCATGGTGGTGCACGCGGCGCTGTCGGCCCTGCTGGCGCGACTGTCCGGCAGCACCGATATCGCGATCGGCACGCCGGTCGCCGGCCGTGGTGACGCCGCCCTCGACAACCTGATCGGCATGTTCGTCAACACGCTGGTGCTGCGCACCGAGGTGGACCCGGCGGCCGGTTTCGACGAGCTGCTGGCGCACACCCGCGGCACCGATATCGCCGCGTTCGGCCATGCCGATGTGCCGTTCGAGCGGTTGGTCGAGCTGCTCGACCCGGCCCGCTCCACCGCCAGGCATCCGCTGTTCCAGGTGCTGCTCGCGTTCCAGAACATGGCGCGCACCGCCCTCGAACTACCCGGCATGACCGTGAGCGGCGTGGATCTGAGTATTCCGTTCGCGAAGTTCGACCTGCAGTTCGAGATGGTCGAGGACACCGACCGCCACGGTGTGCCGCACGGTATCGCGGTGGGCCTCACCTACTCGACCGACCTGTTCGACGCGGGCACCGTCGAGTCCATCGCCGCGCGCTTCGTGCGTTTGCTCGGTGAGATCGTCGCCGCCCCGTCGGCGCCGATCGGCGCGCACGAGCTGATGGAGCGCGCCGAGCTCGATCGAATCCTGGTGCAGCGCAACGACACCCAGCACGAGCTGGCGCCCGCTGCGCTGCTCGACGGCTACCGCCGTGCGGTCGCGGCGCATCCGGATGCTGTCGCGCTGGCCTACGAGGGCACCGAACTCACGTACCGGGAGTTCGACGATCGCGTCAACCGGTTGGCGCGGCGGCTGATCGCCGACGGCGTCGGTCCCGAGTCGTATGTCGGTCTCGCGGTGCGCCGTTCGCTCGATCTGGTGGTCGGGATGTACGCGATCGTCACCGCCGGTGGTGCGTATGTGCCGTTGGATCCGGATCACCCGGCCGAGCGCATCGCCCACATCCTCGACACCGCGGCCCCGGTGTGCGTGCTCACCACCGCCGCCGACGCGGTCGAGGTGCCTGCGGACATACCCGTTGTCCTGATCGATGCTGTTGCGCTGCAGAATGTTTCGGGCGAGCCGCTCGCCGCGACCGAGCTGGTTCGGCCGCTGCTGCCCGCGCATCCCGCCTATGTCATCTTCACCTCCGGCTCCACCGGAAAGCCCAAGGGTGTTGTGGTGTCGCACGCGGCGATCGACAACCAGATCAGCTGGATGCTCGCGGAATACCCGATGGGCCTCGGTGATGTGTACCTGCAGAAGACCGCGACCACATTCGACGTGTCGCTGTGGGGCTATTTCATGCCGTTGCGTGCCGGTGCGAAGCTGGTCGTCGCCACCCACGACGGGCACCGCGACCCGGCCTACATCGCCGAAACCATTGCCGCCCAGGGTGTGACGGTGACGGACTTCGTGCCGTCGATGCTCACCGTGTTCGCCGCGCACACCGGGCCCGGCGCGGTGCCGACGCTGCGTGACGTGTTCGCCATCGGTGAGGCGTTGCCGCCGGAGACGGTGGCGGCGATGAACGCGGTGTCGAACGCCACGGTGCACAACCTGTACGGGCCGACCGAGGCGGCGGTGTCGGTGACCTACTGGCCCGCCGATGCGTCGGGCGGCACGGTCGCGATCGGTGTGCCGCAGTGGAACACCCAGGTGTACGTGCTGGATTCGCGGTTGCGCCCGGTTCCCACCGGTGTGGTCGGTGAGTTGTATCTGGCCGGTGACCAGCTCGCTCGCGGGTACGAGGCCAGGCCCGACCTCACCGCCGACCGTTTCGTCGCCAACCCCTTCGCCGCGGCCGGTGGCGCGCGGATGTACCGCACCGGCGACCTGGTCCGCTGGCAGACCCAGCCCGACGGTCACGCCGCGCTGGAATACCTGGGCCGCACCGACTTCCAGGTGAAGTTCCGTGGTCAGCGCATCGAACTCGGTGAGATCGAGACCGCGCTGCTCGCCCAGCCCTCTGTCAGCCAGGCCGTGGCGATTGTCGCCGACTCGCCCGCCGGGGAGCAGCTCGTCGCGTACGTGGTGCCCAAGCCCGGTGCCGAGATCGAGCAGGCGGCACTGCTCGCCGCCATCGGTGCCACCTTGCCCAAGTACATGATTCCCGCCGCGCTGGTTCCGCTGGCCGAGTTCCCGCTCAATCCCAGCGGCAAGCTCGACCGCAAGGCGCTGCCCGCTCCCACCTTCACCGCGGGCGAGTTCCGCGCACCGGCTACGCCGACCGAGGAGATCGTGGCGGGTGTCTACGCCGAACTGCTCGGCATGGCCCGCGTCGGCGCCGATGACGACTACTTCGCCCTCGGCGGCAACTCGCTGCTCGCCACCCGCGCGATCGCCCGGATCAACGAGGCGCTCGACGCCGACATCACCATTCGCGATCTGTTCGAGGCGCCCACGGTGACCGCGCTGGCGGCTCGGATCGGTGTCGGCGGCGGTGTGCCTGCCCGGCCCGCCCTGGCCGCCGCCGAACGGCCGCAACGCATTCCGTTGTCGCTGGCTCAGCAGCGGATGTGGGTGCTCAACCAGCTCGATCCGGCCTCCGGTTCCTACAACCTGCCCTTCGCCCTGCGGCTCACCGGTGATCTCGATGTCGCCGCCCTCGACGCCGCGGTGCGCGATGTGCTCGGCAGGCACGAGTCGCTGCGCACCCGTTTCCCGGTGGCAGGACCGGCCGCGACGACGTCCGGCACGAGTAGCCGATCCGGCGCTGCGGCGTCCGGCACGGTCGGTCGGCCCGTCGATCCGGCGTCCGGCACGGTCGGTTGGCCCGTCGATGCGACGACCAGCACGGCCGATCGGCCCGTCGATGCGACGGTGAGCGAGGGCTCGCCGATGCAGGAGATCCTGCCGGTGGCCGAAGTGCTGCCGAACGGCCTCGAAGTGGAGACAACCCGCGACGTGGTCGCCCGGGTGGCCGAACTGGCCGGTGCCGGTTTCGACGTGACCCGTGAGGTGCCCGTGCGGGCGCGGTTGCTCACCGACGGTTCGTCGGCGGAGTGGCTGCTGGTCTTCGTGGTGCACCACATCTCCGCCGACGGCGCCTCGCTCGCCCCGCTGGCCCGCGACCTGATCACCGCCTACGTCGCCCGCTCCGGTGGCACGAGCCCGGCGTGGGCGCCGCTGCCGGTGCAGTACGCGGACTTCGCCCTGTGGCAGCGTGCGGTCGTCGGCACCGACGACGAGGCGGATTCGGTCGCCGCCGCCCAGCTCGACTACTGGCGCACCCAGCTGGCCGGGATACCCCCGCTGCTCGAACTGCCGCAGGACCGGCCCCGTCCGGCGGTGCCGACCCTGCGCGGTGCCACCACCGAACTCCGGTTGCCCGCCGAGGTCCACGCCCAGCTCGACGCGCTTGCGCGAGAGCACAAGTCGTCGCTGTTCATGGTCGTGCACGCCGCGCTGGCCGTACTGCTCGCCCGGCTCTCGGGTAGCACCGATATCGCCATCGGTACCGCCGTGGCCGGGCGTGGTCAGCGTGCGCTCGACGAGTTGGTCGGCATGTTCGTCAACACGCTGACACTGCGCACGGCACTGGATCCGGCCGGCTCCTTCGACGAGGCGGTCGACCTGGCCCGCGAGGCTGATCTCGGTGCCTTCGCCAACGCCGACCTGCCGTTCGAGCGGATCGTCGACGAGGTGGCACCGGGCAAGGGAAACGCGCACAATCCGCTGTTCCAGGTGGCCCTGACCTTCAGCAACAACGAGACCGCCGCGCTCGAGCTGCCCGGTCTCACCGTGGCGGCGCTGGACACCGGGGTGTCGGCCAAGTTCGACCTGCAGGTCGATGTGGAGCCACGGTTCACCGCGGCGGGTGAGCCGGACGATCTCGTCACCCTGTTCAACTACGCCACCGATCTGTTCGACGAGTCGACGGTGCGCACCATCGGTGAGCGCTTCGCCCGCATCCTGACCGCGGTCGCCGCCGACCCGCAGTTGCGGGTGGGCGATATCGACATCCTCGACGAGCAGGAGCGGGCCAAGCTGCTCGCCGGTGCCGCCCAGACGCCCGCGCCCACCACGCCGACCGGCGGCACGACGCTGACCCAGGCGTTCACCGCGGCCGCCGAGGACGACCCGGACGGCCCCGCGCTGGTCTGGGGCGACGACTCGGTCACCTTCGAACAGCTCGACGCCCGCTCCTCGCGCCTGGCGCGGTTGCTGATCGGCCGCGGTTTCGGCCCGGGAGCCGGGGTCGCGGTGGATCTCGCGCGCGGCGTCGACCGGGCGGCCGCGGTGTGGGCGGTGCTCAAGTCGGGTGCGGCGGTCGTGCCGGTCCTGGACGAGCTGCCCGGCGAGCCGACGGCCAAGATCGGGATCACCACCGGCGCGGCCTCTTCCAGCGGCCTCGAATGGTTGCTGCTCGACGACCCGGCGATCCGTACCGAACTGTCCACCCAGTCGGCCCGCCCGGTGACCTACGCCGACCGGACCAGGGCCTTGCGCGGCGGTGACCCGGCTTTCGTCGGCGCCGACGGTGTGCGCAGCTACGACGAACTCGCCACCGTGGGTGCGCGGGTCCGGGCCGGTGCCGAGCTGACCTTCGAGTCACGCACGTTCGCCCACAGCGCGCCCGGCAGCTTCGCCGCCCTGGTCGAGACGGTCGCGGCCGGTGTGGCCGGTGCCTCGATGGTGCTGGTCCCGGCCGCAGCGGAGCTGTCGGATGCCCTCGCCGAGGAATGGGTGAGTCACATGTTCGGTGACCGCACCGGCCTGGAGGCCATCGACACCGGTCGGCTCGATGATCTGCGGGCGCTGATCGTCGATGACGCGGCACCGAACGATTGCGGCTCGGCCGAGGTGGTTATGGTGCTCGCGGACCTGGGTGCCTCGGCCGTCTGAACCGTGACCGGCGTGGCAGCACAACGAGTTTCGGCGATGGATGAGGTGGAATCGCGATGACACGACCGGTACGGACCCGTCCGGTGCGCACGCGCCGGGCCCGGGTGACCGCACTGCCGCAGTTGCTGGCAACGGCCGTGGAAACCGGTCCCGACGGTGTCGCGGTGGTACTCGCCGACGCCACCCGCACCATCGCCGACGCCACCTACGCCGAACTCGACGAGCGATCGAACCGGATCGCGCGCCTGCTCATCGCGCGTGGTATCGGTGCGGGCGACCTGGTGGCGATCGGGATCCCGCGCTCGATCGAGTCGGTGCTCGCGGTGTGGGCGGTCGCGAAGACCGGGGCCGGTTTCGTGCCGGTCGACCCGAATTATCCGCCGGATCGGGTGGCGCACATGGTCACCGATTCCGGTGCGGTCCTCGGCTTGAGCGTCGCCGGGTCGGTCGAACGGCTACCCGAGCGGGTGCAATGGCTGACCGTCGACGACGCGGCGACGGTGGCACGGCTCGACGAGTTCTCCGGGGTGCCGGTCACCAACTCCGACCGGGTGCGCCAGATCCGTGCCGAGGACCTGGCCTACGTCATCTACACCTCGGGATCGACCGGCCTGCCCAAGGGCGTCGCGGTGACCCAGGCCGGGCTCGCCGGATTCTGCGCGGAGCAGCGGTTGCACTACGGCGTCGAGTCACATTCGCGTACTTTGCATTTCGCCTCGCCTTCGTTCGATGCCTCGGTGCTCGAACTGCTCCTGGCCGTCGGCGCCGGGGCGACCATGGTGATCGTCGATCCGAGCGTGTACGGCGGTGCCGATCTGGCCGCGCTGCTGCGCCGGGAGCGAGTAAGTCACGCGTTCATCACCCCCGCCGCGCTGGCCTCGATCGACCCGGCCGGCCTCGACGACTTCCGGGTGGTGGCCGTCGGCGGTGAGGCGTGCCCGCCGGAGCTGCTGCGGCGCTGGGCCGTACCTTTGGCCGACGGCACCCTGCGGCAGTTCCACAACGTGTACGGGCCCACCGAGACCACGATCGTCACCAATATCAGCGTGCCGCTCGAACCCGGCGATCCGCTCACCATCGGCGGACCGCTGCGCGGCGTCGCCGAATACGTTCTCGACGACCGGCTCGGCCCGGTACCGCCCGGTGTCACGGGTGAGCTGTACATCACCGGCCCCCAGCTGACCCGCGGTTACCACGCCCGCCCCGGACTCACCGCCTCGCGCTTCGTCGCCAACCCGTTCGACCCGGCCGGCTCCCGGCTCTATCGCACCGGTGACCTGGTGCGCTGGACCGGTGTTCCCGATGGCGCCGCGGCCGGCGACACCGCGTGGTCGGACTCGGACCCCGCCTCCGTGCTCACAGGCAACGGCGCGCTGGGCGCATTGGAATACGTGGGCCGCAACGACTTCCAGGTGAAGATCCGTGGTTTCCGGATCGAACTCGGGGAGATCGACGCCGTCCTGTCCGCGCACGAGAGCCTCGATTTCGCTGTCACGGTCGGACACGAACTCGACAGTGGCGCCACGATTCTGGTGTCGTACGTGCACGCCGTTCCCGGTGCCGCGGTCGACACCGGCGCACTCGTCACCTTCGCCGAAGCCAGCCTGCCCGCGCACATGGTGCCGACCGTGCTGATGGAACTCGACAGCATCCCGCTGACCCCGGTCGGCAAGCTGGACCGGCGGGCACTGCCCGAGCCGGTGCTCGAGCACGCCGCTTTCCGTGCGCCCGCCTCCCCGGTGGAACAGATCGTGGCCGCGACCTTCGCTCAGGTCCTCGACGTCGGCGACGATGCCCAGCTCGGCCTCGACGACGACTTCTTCGCCCTCGGCGGCAACTCGCTGCTGGCCACCCAGGTCGCCGCCCGGCTCGGCGCGGCGCTCGACACCGAGTTCCCGGTGCGGCTGCTGTTCGAGGCGCCGACGGTCGAGACGCTGGCCGAGCAGCTGGCCGATACCGCCGGTGCCGGTGCCCGTCCGGCGCTGGTGGCGGGGGAGCGGCCCGAGCGGATACCGCTGTCGCTGGCCCAGCAGCGGATGTGGTTTCTCAACCAGTTCGACCCGCAGTCGGCGGCCTACAACATTTCGACGGCGGTGCGGCTCACCGGCGCCATCGATGTGGCGGCACTGGGTGCGGCGGTCGCCGACCTGGTGGCCCGGCACGAGACCCTGCGCACGATCTACCCCGAGACCGACGACGGTCCGATCCAGCGGGTACTCGACCCCTCGACGGCGACACCCCGGCTCGAGGTGCGCACGATCGCGCCCGACGAACTGACCGCGGCCGTGCGTGAGCTCGGCTCCGCCGGCTTCGATGTGCGCGGCCAGGTGCCGTTGCGCGTCGCGCTGTTGCAGCTCGGCGCCGAAGAATCTGTGCTTGCCGTGGTCGTGCACCACATCGCCGGTGACGGCGCTTCGCTGGCCCCGCTGACCAGGGATCTGATGGCGGCCTACGCGGCGCGTGCGGCGGGCACCGACCCGGACTGGGCGCCGCTGCCGGTGCAATACGCCGACTACGCGTTGTGGCAGCGTGAGCTGCTCGGCAGCGAGGACGACCCCGAATCGCTGGCCTCGGCCCAACTGGCCTACTGGCGCGGCGCGCTGGCCGGGCTGCCCGATCAGCTCGACCTGCCCGCCGACCGGCCCCGGCCGGCCGTGCAGTCCTTGGCCGGTGGCCGGGTGCCGATCGAGATCGACGCCGAGACCCACCGCGCGCTGCTGGCAGTGGCCCGCGCGCAGGGCGCGACGCTGTTCATGGTCGTGCACACCGCGCTCGCGGTCACCCTCGCTCGGCTCGCGGGCACCGACGACCTCGCCATCGGAACGCCCATCGCCGGACGTGGCGAGGCCGCGCTCGACGACCTGATCGGCATGTTCGTCAACACTCTCGTCTTCCGCACCACCTTGACTCCCGGCGAATCCTTCACCGGCCTGCTGGCCCGGCAGCGCGACATCGATCTACAGGTCTTCGCCAATGCCGACCTGCCGTTCGAGCGGCTGGTCGAGGCGATCAACCCGGCTCGTTCCACCGCGCGGCATCCCCTGTTCCAGGTGGGGTTGTCGTTCCAGAACCTGGGTCACTCAGGGCTCGAGCTGGGCGAGACCGCCGTCGAAGGCGTCGATGTGGACCTCGCGGTCTCGCAGTTCGATCTGCACGCCATCGTCGCCGACACCTACGACGCCGACGGTACGGCGCAGGGCATCAGCGGCGTGTTCACCTATGCCACCGACCTTTTCGACCCTGGAACGGCGGCCGCCTACGCCGATCGGTTCGGGCGGGTGCTGGCTGCTGTCGCCACCGCGCCGGGGCAGCCGGTCGACGAGCTCGACCTGCTCGCGGCGGCCGAGCGGACGCGAATCCTGCGCGACTGGAACGACACCGAGCAGCCGTGCCCGCCCGGCACGCTGGCCTCGCTGTTCGCCGCCACCGTCGCCGCGCGCCCCGATGGGGTGGCGCTGGTCGATGCCGGCGGTGCCGAACTCACCTTCGGCGAGTTCTCCGCGCGGGTGAATCGGCTCGCGCGGCACCTGATCACGCAGGGCGTTCGGGTGGAGGACCGGGTGGTGCTGGCGATCCGGCGCTGCACCGACCTGGTGGTCGCCATGTACGCGGTGGCCCAGACCGGCGCCGCGTACGTACCGGTCGACCCCGACCAGCCCGGCGAACGGGTGCGTCACGTCCTCGAAACCGCCGCACCGGTGTGCGTATTGACCACTGCGCGTGACGGTTTCAGCCTCGATCCAGCTGTCGCCGCGTCGACGGGCCGGCCGATGGTGCTCACCGTGGACACCCTCGACTCGACCGACCATGCACCCGCGCCGATCCGGCCGGACGAGCGCAACGGTGTGCTGCGCCCGGAGAACACCGCCTACGTCATCTTCACCTCCGGCTCGACCGGCAAACCCAAGGGTGTCTCGGTCTCCCACGGTGCCGTCGTCAACCAGTTGCGCTGGAAGGCCGAACGCTTCGGGCTGGGCCCGCACGATTCGGTGCTGCTGAAGACCGCCGCCACCTTCGACCTGTCGGTGTGGGAATTCTGGACGACCGCCGTCTGCGGCGGCCGCCTGGTGATCACCGACCCCGACGGGCATCGCGACCCCGCCTACCTGCTTCGCACGATCACGGAGCAGGCCGTGACCACCTTGCACGTGGTCCCGTCCATGCTCGACGCGCTGCTCACCGAAGCCGACGGCAGGCCTGCGCCGTCGTTGCGCCGAGTACTCGCGATCGGTGAGGCGTTGCCCGCCGCGACCGCACAGCGTTTCCTCGCCACGTCGAGCGCCGCCCTGCACAACCTGTACGGGCCGACCGAGGCCGCGGTCTCGGTCACCGACCACCGCGTCACCGCCGCCGACCGCACCACGGTGCCGATCGGCGCACCGGAGTGGAACAGCCGGGTCTATGTCCTCGACGCCCGCCTGCAACCGGTACCGCCCGGCGTGGCGGGGGAGCTCTACCTGGCCGGTGCTCAGCTCGCCCGCGGCTACTTCGCCCGCCCCGACCTCACCGCCGACCGCTTCGTGGCCAACCCCTTCGAGCCGGGCGCCCGGATGTATCGCACGGGTGACCTGGTCGCCTGGAAGGCGGTGTCGGATGCCTCCGGCACAGTGCGCGGCGAACTCGACTACCGGGGGCGCACCGACTTCCAGGTGAAGATCCGCGGTTTCCGCATCGAGCTCGGCGAGATCGAGGCGGCGCTGCTGGCGGCTCCGCAGGTGGCCCAGGCCGCCGTGCTGGCCAAGACCGATCAGCAACTGGGCGACCGGCTGGTGGCCTACGTGGTGGCCGCACCGGGCGCCGAGCTCACCGCAGATATCGCTAAAAGCGCTGTAGCGCAGGTGCTTCCGTCCTACATGGTGCCGTCGGCCTTCGTGGTCCTCGACCGGCTCCCGCTCAACGCCAACGGCAAACTCGACCGCGCCGCGCTCCCGGAACCGGTGCTGGAACCGCGCCCGTACCGAGCCCCGGGCAGCCGCGAGGAGATCGCGGTGGCCGAGGTGGTCGCCGAAGTCCTCGGTGCCGAACATCCCGGCCTCGACGACGACTTCTTCGCCCTCGGCGGCAATTCGCTGCTGGCCACCCGGGTGGTGCACCAGCTGCACGAGCGCACCGGCACCGCGCTCACCGTCGCCGCCTTCTTCGCCGACCCCACCGTGGCCGGGCTCGCCGCCCGGATCAGCGCCCCCGGTACCGGCGCCGCCGACCTGACCGCCGCCCTGTCGACGGTCCTGCCGCTGAGCACCCGTGGCAGCCGGGAGCCGGTGTTGTGCCTGCACCCGGTCTCGGGACTGGCCTGGGCATACGCGAGCCTGGTGCCGCACCTGCCCGAGGACCGGCCGGTCATCGGCATCCAGTCGCCCGCGCTGAGCGACCCCAGCTTCCGGCCCGCCACGCCCCAAGACCTGGTGGATCGCTACCTGGCCGAGATTGTGGCCGTGCAGCCGCACGGGCCGTACCACCTGCTCGGCTGGTCGCTGGGCGGCGTGCTGGCCCACGCGGTGGCCACCCGGCTGCAGGCCGCGGGCGAAACGGTGGCCTCGCTGACCATGCTCGACAGCGTGCCCGGCGCCGATCTCACCGACTTCCGGGACGAACTGCGCCACGCCTTCATCGAACTCGGTATCCCCGAGCAGCAACTGCCCGGCGCCGACCGGCTCACCGAATTGGATGACGACACCGTCGCGGCGCTGCACTCGATGCTGGCCGGTGAGATCCCGATCTCACCGGCGGAGTTCATCGGGATGTATCGCGGGGCGCTGCACACCGTGGGACTCGTTACCGAGTTGGTGCCGCAACGATTCGAGGGTGAGCTCACCTACTTCACGGCGCTGCGCACCACCGGGTCCGACCGCGGTGGCGCCTCGCGCTGGCGGCCCCATGTCAGCGCAGTCATTGCCGATCACCCTGTCGACACCACCCATCAACAGCTGCTCTCAACCTCCGCCCCGGCTGTCATCGGTCCGGTAATTACGCAGGTCATCGCCAGGTTTTCCGATTCTGGGCATATGTCCGCGTAACGAAGGTCCCGGGGTTTACGATTTTGTTGCCAGAGAGATGGTGTGTTGTGGCGCACACCTCGGCGACGGTCGTCGGTAGCACTGTAGAGGTGGCTATGCTGTGTCCGGTTCGGCCGTCGGACGCGAGAGGTGTATTGGTCTGTGGAAGCCCCCCGTCGCACTGGCCGTGCTGATCGGCGGCGATCAGTCGGCTCGCCGCTGTTCGGCCAGTTGCTCACGGCCGCGGTCGAATCCGCGGCCGAGTCGATAGCTGTCCGCTACAGCTGGGGTGGTGCGGAGCGGGAGCTCACCTATCGGGAACTGGACGAGGAGTCCTCGCGCCTGGCGCGTGAACTCATCCACCGTGGCATCGGCGCGGGCGACGTCGTAGCCGTCGCGATCGCCCGGTCGATCGAGTCGGTGCTCGCCGTCTGGGCGGTCGCCAAGACCGGCGCCGCCTACGTGCCCGTCGACCCGGCCTTTCCCA
Source organism: Nocardia halotolerans (assembly GCF_042650145.1). Lineage (NCBI taxonomy): Bacteria > Bacillati > Actinomycetota > Actinomycetes > Mycobacteriales > Nocardiaceae > Nocardia > Nocardia halotolerans. The sequence goes on from NZ_JBHSDL010000030.1 coordinate 354,046, forward strand.
GCGACCGGATCGCGCACATCGTCGCCGATTCCGGTGCGGTCCTGGGGCTCACCACCGCGGCGCACCGCGCGGGTCTGGGCACCAGCCTGTACTGGTTCGAACTCGACGACCCCGTGGTCGCGGAGCGGGTGTCCGCCAGGCCGGCGCACTCGGTGAGTTACGCCGACCGGGTGCGTCGGATCGACGAACGTCATCCGGCCTATGTCATCTACACCTCCGGCTCCACCGGCAAGCCCAAGGGTGTGGTGGTGACTCATGCCGGTCTGGCCGCGCTGGTGACTGCCGAGCGCGAACACTATGGGGTGCAGCGCGATTCACGGGTGCTGCATGTTTGCTCACCCAACTTCGACGTGTCGGTGCTGGAGTTGCTGCTGACCTTCGCCGCCGGGGCGACGCTCGTGATCGCCCCGCCGCAGGTGTTCGGCGGTTTCGAACTGTCCGACCTGTTGCGCCACGAACGCGTCACCCACCTGCTCATCACCCCGGGCGCACTGGAATCGGTGGACCCGAACGGGCTGCCCGAGCTGGGAACCGTTGTCGTGGCGGGGGACCGGTTCGGCCCGGAACTGGTGAGTCGCTGGGCCACCGAAGGTCGCGCGTTCCACAACGCGTACGGGCCCACCGAGGCCACCATCCTGGCCAGCAGCACCGCACCGCTGCACCCGCACGCGCCGATCACCCTCGGCAACGCCGTGCCGGGCATGGGGTTGTACGTCCTCGACGCGCGGTTGCGACCGGTGCCCGCCGGTGTCGTCGGCGAGCTGTACCTGTCCGGTCCGGCACTGGCACAGGGGTATCTGGGCCGGCCGGGGCTCACCGCCGAACGGTTCGTCGCTTCGCCGTTCGGTGCGGGCAGGCTGTACCGCACCGGTGACCTGGTCCGCCGGCTCGAGGCCGACGGCACCCTGGAGTACCTGGGTCGCACCGACTTCCAGGTGAAGGTACGCGGCTTCCGGATCGAGCTCGGCGAGATCGACAACGCGCTCACCGACCATCCTGATCTCGACTACGCGGTGACGCTGGGCAAAACCATGCCCTCGGGCGCGACGGCGCTGGTGTCCTACGTGCTGCCACGGGTGGGACGCTCGGTCGACACCGGGGCACTCACCGATTTCCTGGCCGAATCCCTGCCCGCCTACATGATTCCGGCCGTGATCATGGTGCTCGACAAGCTGCCGCTCACCACGGTGGGCAAGCTCGATCGGGCCGCGCTGCCGACGCCGGTGTTCACCGTGCGCGGCTTCCGTGCCCCGGCCACCCCGGCCGAACAGGTGGTCGCCGACGTGTTCGCCGCGCTGTTGCTGCGCGGCGGCGCGGGCCGGGTCGGCGCCGACGACGACTTCTTCGAACTGGGCGGTGACTCGCTGCTCGCCGCGCAGGCCGTCGCCCGCATCGGTGCCGCGCTCGACGTGCGGGTGCCGGTGCAGACGGTCTTCGAGACTTCGACCGTGGCCGGTCTCGCGCAGCGCGCCGAACAGCAGCGCAACGCGGCGCCCACGGTGGCGTTGACGGTGCGGCAGCGTCCCGAACACATCCCGCTGTCCTACGCCCAGCAGCGGATGTGGTTCCTCAACCGGTTCGATCCGGGCTCGGCCGTCGACAACATCCCCATCGCGGTTCGCCTGTCCGGTCGGCTCGACCTGGCCGCCCTGCACACCGCGATCACCGACCTGATCACCCGGCACGAAGTGCTGCGAACGGTGTATCCAGTGGTCGAGGGCGTGGACGCGGACCAATGGCGGCGCGCGGGCCGCGACGCGGTGCTCGACGGGCAAGGGCAGCAGGTGGTGCTCGCACCGGGCGACCCCGCGGCCGCCCCGGCCTTCGACGTGGTCGACATCGAGGAAGCCGCGCTCCTCGACGCGATCCGCGCGGTGGTACTCACCGGCTTCGACGTCACCGCGGCCCCGCCGGTGCGGGTGCGGGTGTTCGCGCTGAACGAGACCGAGCACGTGGTGGTGTGCGTGATCCACCACATCGCCGCCGACGGTTTCTCCTTCGCCCCGCTCACCAGGGATCTGCTCACCGCCTACACCGAACGCCGCGGCGGTGGCACTCCGCACTGGCCGCCGCTGCCGGTGCAATACGCCGACTACACGCTGTGGCAGCGCGAACTGCTCGGCTCCGAGGAGAACCCGCAGTCGCTGATGTCGGCGCAGGTGGACTTCTGGCGCCAGACCCTGGCCGGGCTGCCCGAACAGCTGGAACTGCCCGCCGACCGGCCCCGCCCCCCGGTGGCGAGCCGAGCGGGCGACATCCTCGAGATCCAGGTGCCCGCTTCGGTGCACGCCGGGCTGACCACATTGGCCCGCGAACACAACGCCACCCTGTTCATGGTGGTGCACACCGCGTTGGCGCTGCTGCTGGCCCGGCTCTCGGGCACCCGCGACATCGCGATCGGCACCCCGGTCGCCGGTCGCGGTGAGCAGGCCCTCGACGAGCTGATCGGCATGTTCGTCAACACCCTGGTCCTGCGCACCGACGTCGATCCGGCTGTGCCGTTCACCGACCTGCTCACCGAGGTCAGGGCCCGCGATCTGGCCGCTTTCGGACACGCCGACGTGCCCTTCGAACGCCTGGTGGAACTGCTCGAGCCGGTGCGTTCGACCGCGCGTCACCCGCTGTTCCAGGTGATGCTGACCTTCCAGAACCTGGCTCGCACGAACCTGGCGCTGCCGGGGCTCACCGTGTCGCCCGCCGAGTTCAGTGTGCCGCTGTCGAAGTTCGATCTGCAGGTGGAACTGGCCGAGCACATCGGCGTCGACGGCGCACCACAGGGCATGGCGGTGTCCTTCGGCTACGCCACCGACCTGTTCGATCGCGCCACTGTCGCCGATCTCGCCGGCCGCTGGTCGCGCGTGCTGGCCGCGGTGGTCGCCGACCCGTCGGTGCCGGTCGGCGATATCGATGTCCTCGCCCCCGGTGAGCGCGAACTCGTGCTGCGCGAAGGAGATTCGCCCGGCATCGCGGTGCCCGAGGTGACCCTGGTGGAGGTGATCAGCGCGCAGGCCCAGCAGCGACCCGACGCGATCGCCGTCCGCGCGGGGGCGTCATCGCTGACCTTCGGTGAACTGCTCGGGTGCGCCTCGGCGCTGGCCCGCGCGCTCATCGCGCACGGTGCGGGCCCGGAAACCCTGGTGGCCGTCGCGGTGCCGCGCTCCGCGGAGTTGCCGGTGGCGTTGCTTGCGGTGCTGCTCTCGGGCGCGGGATATCTGCCGATCGATTCCGGCTACCCCGCCCAGCGCCTGGAATACGTCATCGATGACGCGAAACCCACTGTGCTGCTGACGACGACCGCCGAGTCGTCGCGCATCCCGCGCACCGAACTGCCGGTGGTGCTGCTCGACGAGCAATCCGCCCACCCCAGCACCCCGTTGCGTCCCGCCGAGCGGCGCGCACCGCTGCGGCCCGACCACCTCGCCTACGTCATCTACACCTCCGGCTCCACCGGCCAGCCCAAGGGCGTCGGCGTGAGCCACCGCAATGTGCTCGAACTGTTCGCCAACACCCAGGTGCTGTTCGACATCGACGAGCGCGACGTGTGGACGATGTTCCACTCCTTCGCCTTCGACTTCTCGGTGTGGGAACTGTGGTGCGCGCTCGCCGGTGGCGCCTCGGTCGTCGTGGTGGACCACTTCACTTCGCGCTCGCCGATCCAGTTCCGGGAACTGCTGGCGCGCGAGCAGGTGACGGTGCTGAGCCAGACACCCACCGCCTTCGCCCAGCTCGACGAGGCCGACCGGGCCGCCCAGGCCGCGGGTGCGCCGGCACTGCCGCTGCGCTACGTGATCTTCGGCGGGGAGGCGCTGGACCCGCGCAAGCTCAACCGCTGGTACGACCGCTACGGAAATCATCCGGACGCACCGCAACTGGTGAACATGTACGGCATCACCGAAACCACCGTGCACGTCTCGCAGCTGGCGCTGCCGCGGCGGGCGGCCGACAGTGCCACCGCGAGTGTCACCGAGCTGCCGGGCAGCCTGATCGGCCGGGCACTGCCGGGTCTGTCGGTGGCCGTGCTCGACGACCGGCTGCGGCCGGTGCCCTTCGGTGTCGCCGGTGAGCTCTACGTCGCGGGCAACCAGCTCGCGCGCGGCTACCTCGGGAAGCCGGGCCTGACCGCCACCCGCTTCGTCGCCGACCCGTTCGGCCCGCCCGGCGCGCGCCGCTACCGTTCCGGCGATCTCGGCCGCTGGATCGGTTTCCGCGGCACCCCCACGCTGGAATACGGCGGTCGCGGTGACGAGCAGGTGCAGCTGCGCGGCTTCCGTATCGAACCCGGCGAGATCGAGGCGGCACTGCTCGGTGTGCCCGGTGTCGGGCAGGCGGCCGCGATCGTGCGCGCCGACGAGCAGGCCGGTGACCGGCTGGTCGGCTATGTCGTCCCGGACGCGGGCGCCGACCTCGATCCGGTCGCGATCCGCACCACCGTGGCCGACTTCCTGGCCGGTCACATGGTTCCCGACGCCGTCGTGGTGATCGCGGGCCTGCCGCTCACCGCGAACGGCAAACTCGACCGGGCGGCGCTGCCCGCCCCCGAGTTCACCGCCACAGCCGCGTTCCGGGCGCCCACGACACCGATCGAACAGAGCTCGGCCGAGGTCTTCGCGACCCTGCTCGGGGTGCCCGAGGTGGGCCTCGACGACGACTTCTTCGACCTCGGCGGCAACTCGCTGCTGGCCACCAGAGCCGTCGCCCGCATCAACGCCGCCCTCGGCGCCGATCTGGTGGTGCGCGACCTGTTCGAGGCGTCCACCGTCGCCACGCTGGCCACCCGAGTCCGTCCCGGCGTGGTCGCCACCCCGCGGCCACCGCTGATCCCGGCGGCTGAACGCGGAGTGGTGCCGCTCTCGCCCGCCCAGCACCGGATGTGGGTGCTCAACCGGATCGACCCGGACTCCCCGGCCTACAACATCCCCCTGGTGCTGCGGTTGCGTGGCGCGCTGGACACCTCGGCGCTGCGCTACGCGGTCGCCGACGTACTCGAACGCCACGAGGCTCTGCGCACCCGGTTCCCGGCCGACGGGCCCGGCGCGCTCCCGTATCAGGAGATCCTGCCGGTGAGCGCGGTCCTGCCCAACGGGCTGCCGATCGAGACCTGCGAAGACCCCCGCGAACGGGTGACGCGTCTGCTGGCGGGTGGTTTCGATGTCGCCGAGCGGGTTCCGTTGCGGGCCGCGCTGTTCACGGTGCCCGATACCGATCCGCTGGCCGAGGAAGATCATGTGCTGGCCGTGGTGGTGCAGCACATCATCGCCGACGGCGCCTCGCTCGCCCCGCTGGCCCGCGACCTGGTGATCGCGTACCGGGCGCGGGTGGAGGGCCGTTCGCCCGGTTGGCCGCCGCTGCCGGTGCAGTACGCCGACTACGCGCTGTGGCAGCGTGCGGTACTGGGTGACGAGCACGACGAGAACTCCATCGCGGCAAGGCAACTCGAATTCTGGCGCCGCACCCTGGCCGACCGGTCCGGCATCGTGGAACTGCCCCACGATCACCCCCGCCCCCCGCAGGCCTCACTGCGCGGCGCCGATGTGAGCACCACCCTGCCCGCCGAGGTGCACGCCGGCCTGGCCGAACTCGCCCGCGAACACAATGCCTCGCTGTTCATGGTGGTGCACGCCGCGCTCGCGGCCCTGCTGGCCCGGATCGGCGGCAGCACCGACGTCGTGATCGGCACCCCCATCGCCGGTCGCGGCGCACCCGAACTCGACGACCTCGTCGGCATGTTCGTCAACACGCTCGCCCTGCGCACCGAGGTGGTGCCGCAGCGCGACTTCGCCGAACTGGTCGACACCACCCGCGAAGTGGATCTGGCCGCCTTCGCCCACGCCGACCTGCCCTTCGAGCGGATCGTCGAGGAAGTGGCCCCCACCGGCACCGTCTCGCACAACCCGCTGTTCGGAGTGGTGCTCTCGTTCCACAACACCGAAACCCCGGTGCTGCGCCTGCCCGGACTCACCATCGAAGCGCTGGATCAAGCCGCGCGGCCCGCGAAGTTCGACCTGCAGGTGAACGTGGAGCCATGCCACACCCCGGCCGGCGACCTTGCCGAGCTCGCGGTCGTGTTCACCTATGCCACCGACCTTTTCGACGAGCACACCGTCACCGCGTTCGCACACGGCTTCGGTGAGATCCTCACCGCGGTCGCCGCCGACCCCGCTGTGCGCATCGGCGACATCGACCTGCGCGATGCCAGGGAACGCGAACGCGCACTGACCGCGGCGGTGTACGCGCCCGCGCCGTCGGCCAACGGCGCCGCGCTGGCGCAGGAGCTGGCCGCCGCGGTCGAGGAGGACCCGGAGGCGCCCGCGCTCGACCTCGGCGAATCCGAGCTCGACTACCACCAGTTCGACGCGCGCTCCTCGCAGTTGGCGCGTTCGCTGATCGCCCGTGGGGCCGGGCCGGGCACGGGGGTGGCCGTGCGCCTGGACCGGGGGATGCACGCCGCGATCGCCACCTGGGCGGTGCTCAAGGCCGGCGCGACAGTGGTGCCGCTGGCCACCATCGGCGCACCACTGCCCGACGGGCTCGAGGTGAAGCTGGGCCTGAGCCTCGACATCGACGACCCGCCCGACGGCCTGGACTGGTACGACCTGTCCGACCCCGCGTTGCGCGCCGAACTGGCCGCCGAATCGCCGCGCCCGATCGGATACGCGCACCGCACCCGGGCCCTGCGCGGTGACGACCCGGCCTTCCTCGGCGGTGGCCGCAAGCTCAGCTACGACCAGCTGGCCGGGGCCGCCGAGCGGGTGGCCCAGCGCACCGGACTGAACTTCGAATCCCGCACGCGCGCGGCGGGCAGGCCCGATTCGGTGGCCGGGGTGCTCGAGATCGTGTCCGCCGGCATCGCGGGCGCGACCCTGGTGCTGAGCGACGAAGACGGTGGAGCCGATGAGGTGAGCCATGTGTTCACCGAGTCGGCGGTAGCGGTGGCCGAGCCGGGGGATGGTGCCGGTGCGACGATCGTCGCGCTCAGTGAGATGATCGGCAGCGCCGGGCAGCCGCGACAGCGGTCGGCGGTAGCTGGGTTGGATGGATAGGTGGAACGAACGCCGGCCGGTCCGCGCGGGTTGCGCAGACCGGGCGGTGCGCGTCGAGATCGGTACGAGGTGTGCATGACCGGGCAACGGCGAATCGGTTCCGTCGATCGGACGGAACTGTCGTGACACGGGCGTCTCGGGCGTCCGGTGCCCGTGCCAGGCAGCGCGGAAAGTCGCTGCCGCAACTGTTGTCGGTGGCGGTGGAGTCGGATCCGGGTGCGCTCGCGCTGTCGTGGTCCGACGGGATGTCGGCGCCGGTGCGCTGGACTTACGCCGAGCTGGACGAACGCGCCAACCGGCTGGCCCGCCTGCTGATCGACCGCGGGGTGGGCCCCGAGGACGTGGTGGCGCTGGGCATCGGCCGCTCCCCGGCTTCGGTGCTGGCGATGTGGGCGATCACCAAGGCCGGTGCGGCTTTCCTGCCCGTCGACCCGAACTATCCGCCCGCCCGTGTGCGGCACATGCTGGCCGATTCCGGTGCGGTGGTAGGACTTTCGGTCGCCGCGGCGGCCGACCGGTTGCCCGGCACCATCGACTGGTTGTGCCTGGACGACCCCGCCGTGGCGCAGGACATCGAGGGACTGTCCGGGGAGCCGGTCACTTTCGCCGACCGGGTGCGACCGCTGCGGCTACAGCACCCCGCCTACGTGGTGTACACCTCCGGCTCGACCGGGCTGCCCAAGGGCGTCGTGGTGACCCACGCCGGGCTGGCCGGCTACTGCGCCGAGCAGCGCGCGCACTACGGCATCGAAGCGGCCTCGCGCACCGCGCATTTCGCCTCACCGTCGTTCGACGGCGCCGTGCTGGAACTGCTGATGGCCGTGGGTGCGGCAGCCACGATGGTGATCGTGCCCGCCGGTGTGCTCGGCGGACCCGAGCTGGCCGAAGTGCTGCGCCGTGAATCGGTGACCCACCTGTTCATCACCACCGCCGCGCTGGCCGCACTCGACCCGGCCGGCCTCGACGAGCTGGCCGTGGTCACCACCGGCGGCGAGTCCTGCCCGCCGGATCTGATCCGCCGCTGGGCCACCGAACTGCCATCGGGTCCCCGGCGCTTCCACGACTGCTACGGGCCCACCGAGACCACCATCGTCACCAATATCAGCGCGCCCCTGACCGTCGGCGACACCGTGAACATCGGTGCACCGCTGCGCGGGGTCACCGAATACGTGCTCGACGAGCGGCTGGTGCGAGTGCCCGACGGCATGATCGGCGAGCTCTACATCGCCGGAAACGGGCTGGCCCGCGGCTACCACCGGCAGCCCGCGCTCACCGCCGCGCGTTTCGTGGCCGACCCGTTCGTCGTATCCGAGGCCGGACCGCGCGCGACCGAAGCGGCCCCCGGCCGGCTGTATCGCACCGGTGACCTCGTGCGCAGGCGGGCCGACGGCGCCATCGAGTTCGTCGGCCGCAACGACTTCCAGGTGAAGGTGCGCGGGTTCCGGATCGAACTCGGTGAGATAGATACCGTGCTCACCGCACATCCCAGCGTCGATTTCGCGGTCACCGTGGGACACGAACTCGACAACGGCACCACGATTCTGGCCGCCTACGTGCACGCCGGCGCCGGCGCGCGCATCGATGTCGACGAGCTCATCGCCCACGCCGCGGCGGGCCTGCCCGCCCACATGGTGCCCACCGCCCTGACGGTGCTCGACACCATCCCGCTGACACCCGTCGGCAAGCTCGACCGCACCGCATTGCCCGCGCCGGCCCTGCGCGCCCAGGAATTCCGGGCCCCCTCCGGCGCGATGGAGGAACTGGTCGCCCAGATCTTCACCGAGCTGCTCCGCCCGGCCGACCCGATCGGCGCCGACGACGACTTCTTCGCCCTCGGCGGCAATTCGCTGCTGGCCACCCAGGCCGCGGCCCGGCTCGGCGCCGAACTGGCCACCCGCGTGCCCGCCGGACACGTCTTCGAAAGTCCCACTGTCGCCGGGCTGGCCACGCTGCTCGAACCGCTGAAGGGCACCGGCGGCCACAACCCGCCCACCCGCCGCGGCCGCCCGGAGCTGATCCCGCTCTCGCCCGCGCAGCAGCGGATGTGGTTCCTCAACCAGTTCGATCCCGACTCCACCGCCGAGACGATCCCGTTCGCGCTGCGCCTGTCCGGGCCGTTCGACCCACGAGCCCTGCACGCGGCGCTGTCGGATCTGGTGGGCCGCCACGAATCGCTGCGCACCTGGTATCCGGTGCACGACGGCGTCGGCCACCAGGTGGTGCTGCCGATGGCCGAGGCCGTGCCCGATGTGCTGCTCGACACGCTCGACGAAGACCAGGTGCCGCTGTGGCTGTCGGAATTCGCCGCCACCGGCTTCGACGTCGCCGCCGGTGTGCCGTTGCGGGTGGCAGTGGGCGAACTCGGGCCGCAGGAACACGTGCTGGCCGTGGCGCTGCACCACATCGCCGCCGACGGCGCCTCGATCGCGCCGCTGCTGCGCGACCTGCTCGGCGCCTACCTGGCCCGGCGCAACCGCTCGCGGCCCACCTGGCAGCCGCTGCCGGTGCAGTACGCCGACTACACGCTGTGGCACCGCGAACTGCTCGGCGCCGAGGACGACCCCGATTCGGTCGCCGCCACCCAGCTCGCGCACTGGCGCCGCGCACTGGCCGGGCTGCCCGACCGCCTCGATCTGCCCACCGACCGTCCACGCCCACCCGTGTTCACCGGCCGCGGCGCCGAATTCGGTTTCCGGATTCCCGCGAACGTGCACACCGCACTGGCCGCGCTGGCCCAGCGCAGCGGTGCCTCGGAGTTCATGGTGGTCCACGCCGCGCTGGCGGCGCTGCTGAGCCGGGTCGCCCACACCGACGACATCGCCATCGGCACCCCCGTGGCCGGGCGCGGCGCGCGCGAACTCGACGACCTGATCGGCATGTTCGTCAACACCCTGGTGTTGCGCACCCGCGTCGATGCGCGGGCGAGTTTCGCCGAACTGCTGCGTGCGACCAAGCGCGTCGACCTGGCCGCGTTCGCCCATGCCGACCTGCCGTTCGAGCGCCTGGTGGAGCTGCTCGATCCGGTTCGTTCCCAAGCTCACCATCCGCTGTTCCAAGTGGCGCTGTTCTTCCAGAATCTCGACCTGCCGAACCTGCGCCTGCCCGGCCTCGACGTCGCGCCCATCGAGTTCGAGGGCAAGGTGGCCCGGTTCGATCTGCAACTCACCATCGTGCCCGGCCACGACCCCACCGAGCCGATGGCAGCGTCGTTCACCTACGCCACCGACCTGTTCGACGCCGCGTCGGTCGCGATGCTGGCCGCGCGCTTCGTGCGCCTGCTCGACGTGGTGAGCGCCGACGCCGACCTGGCGGTCGCCGATGTCGACCTGCTCACCCCGGTCGAACGCGAACAAGCCGTACTGACCTGGAACGACACCACCCACCCGGTGGCGCCGGAACTGATGCTCGACGCGTACCGCCGTGCGGTGCGCGCGCATCCGTCGGCCACCGCGCTCGTCTACGAGGGCACGGTCCTGACCTACCGGCAGTTCGACGAACGGGTCAATGCCGTGGCCCGGCTGCTGATCCGCGCCGGCGTGGGCCCCGAAGCGCTGGTGGGGCTGGCCATCCGGCGCTCGCCGGAACTGGTGATCGGCATGTACGCGGTCCTGACCGCCGGCGGCGCCTATGTGCCGCTCGACCCCGACCACCCCGCCGAACGCATCGCCTACATCCTCGACACCGCCCAGCCCGCCTGTGTCCTGAGCACCCGGGCCGACGCGGTCGGGGTGCCCGCCGGTACCGAGCTGCTGCTGCTCGACGAACTCGACACCAGCGCAGTGCCCGTCGATCCGGTACGCCCGGACGAACTCACCGCGCCGCTGCTCCCGCAGCACCCCGCCTACGTCATCTTCACCTCCGGCTCCACCGGCAAACCCAAGGGCGTGGTGATCTCGCACGCCGCGATCCACAACCAGCTGGTGTGGATGCTGGCGAAATACCCACTGGCTCTGGGCGATGTGTACCTGCAGAAGACCGCGACCACCTTCGATGTGTCGCTGTGGGGATACTTCATGCCGCTGCGCGTCGGCGCCACACTGGTGCTGGCCACCCCGGACGGGCACCGTGAACCGGCCTATCTGATCGAGCTGATCGAACGGCACAGCGTCACCGTCACCGACTTCGTGCCTTCGATGTTGACCGTGTTCGCCGAACAGCTCGCGGCGGTCGAGTCGCCGAGGCCGGTCGCCTCGCTGCGTGATGTGTTCGTCATCGGTGAGGCGCTGCCGCCGACGACCGTCGAGGCGATGGCGGCCGTGTGCTCGGCCCGGTTGCACAATCTGTACGGGCCGACCGAAGCCGCCGTGTCGGTGACCTACTGGCCGGCTCGGTCGGGGGAGCAGCCGGTACCGATCGGCTTGCCGCAGTGGAACTCCCGGGTGTACGTGCTCGACGAGCGGTTGCGGCCGGTACCGCCCGGTGTGGCGGGCGAGCTCTACCTCGCGGGCGATCAGCTCGCGCGCGGCTACGCCGCACGGCCCGGCTTGACGGCGGATCGGTTCGTAGCCGACCCGTTCGCGGGCAACACCGCGTTCAACGGTAACCCCGGGCGTGCGGTCGGCGTGGGTGCCCGCATGTACCGCACCGGCGACCTGGTGGTGTGGCGCCGCCCCACCGCCACCGCGCCGCATCGGCTGGATTACCTGGGCCGCATCGATTTCCAGGTGAAGTTCCGTGGTCAGCGCGTGGAACTCGGGGAGATCGAATCCGCGTTGCTGACCCACGCTTCGGTGAGCCAGGCCGTCGCGGTGGTCGCCGCGACCGAACTGGGCGACCAGCTCGTCGCCTATGTCGTGCCCACGCACGGCCACGCCGCCGAACCCGACCGTCTCCAATCGGCGGTATCGAAAACCCTTCCGGCGTACATGGTTCCGGCCTCGATCACCGTGCTCGACGAGCTGCCGCTCAACCCCAGCGGCAAACTCGACCGCCGCGCCCTGCCCGCACCACGTTTCACCGCGCGCGCCTTCCGCGCACCCACCACCGAACAGGAGCTGCTCGTCGCCGACCTGTTCGGTGAAATGCTGGGCCGCACCGATATCGGTGCCGACGACAACTTCTTCACCCTCGGTGGCAACTCCCTGATCGCCACCCGCCTGGTCGCCCGCCTCGCCGCCGCCACCGGTGCTCGCGTCGCCGTGCGCACCCTGTTCGAGCACCCCACCGTCGCGGCCCTGGCAGCGACCCTGGGCGCCGGCACCACCCCGACCACCCACGCCCCCCTGCCACGCCCCACCGAACTGCCGCTCTCGCCCGCCCAGCGCCGCATGTGGTTCCTCAACCGCTTCGACCAGGGCGCCACCGGCGCCGGCACCGCCGCCTACAACCTCCCCTTCGCCCTGCGCCTCACCGGCACCCTCGACACCGCGGCTCTCACCGCGGCCCTACACGACGTGCTGGCCCGCCACGAGGTACTGCGCACCGTCTACCCCGACACGGGCAACGGGCCGATCCAGCAGATCCTGCCGGTCGACCAGGTCGACCTCGACTTCGCGATCCACCGCACAACACCTGGTCGGACGGGCCCTTCTGCGCCGCTCAACCGGCCGGGAGCCGATGCAGAAGCCGTGCCTCTCGCGGATGTCGAGCCGACGGATCCCGCAGCCGGGTGGCACGCTCCTGCCTGCGATACCGCACGGTCGGCCACGGCAGCCGGTAACGCCGAAGACGAACTGCGCGAGCAGATCACCGGGCTCGCCACGACGGCCTTCGACGTGACCACCGAGGTGCCGTTGCGCGTGCGCTTGTTCGACATCACCGGTGACGGCCCCGACGCGCCGACCGAGCACGTGCTCGCCGTGGTCGTGCACCATATCGCCGCGGACGCGTCATCGATGGCGCCGCTGGTGCGGGACATGACCACCGCCTACCTCGCACGGGTGGCGGGCCGGGCTCCCGACTGGGCGCCGCTGCCCGTGCAGTACGCCGACTACGCGGTGCGGCAGCTGGATCGGCTCGGCTCCGAGGACGACACGGAATCCGCCGCCGCCCAGCAGATCGAGTTCTGGCGCGACGAACTGTCCGATCTGCCGGACCTGCTCGAACTCCCCACCGACCGCCCACGTCCGGCGGTCGCCGCCCTGGCGGGAGACCGGGTGCCGGTACGGATCGACGCCACCACCCACGCCGGGCTCACCCGGATCGCGCAGGACAGTGGCGCGACCGTGTTCATGGTGCTGCACACCGCGTTCGCCGTGCTGCTGGCCCGGTTGGCCGGCACCACCGACGTCGCGGTCGGCACCCCCGTCGCCGGACGCGGGGAACGCGAGCTCGACGACCTGATCGGCATGTTCGTCAACACCGTCGTGCTGCGCACCCGCTACGACGGTGGCGCGCCGTTCACCGCACTGCTCACCACCCAGCGTGACCGCGACCTGGCCGCCTTCGCCGCCGCCGACGTGCCGTTCGAACGGCTCGTCGAGGTGCTCGACCCACCGCGCTCCACCGCCCGGCACCCGCTGTTCCAGGTGGGCCTGTCCTTCCAGAACATCGACCGTGCGGCGCTGGAGCTGCCCGGGCTGCGGATCGCACCGGTATCGACGGAACTGGCTGTGTCCCAGTTCGATCTGCACCTGATCGTCGGTGACGGGTACGACGCAAACGGTGCCCCCACCGGCATCGAAGGCTTCTTCACCTATGCCACGGAGCTGTTCGACGCCGCCACCGTGCGCGCGTTCGCCGATCGGCTGACACTGCTGCTCGACGCGATCGTGCGCGAACCCGGCGTGGTCGCCGGTGATGTCGACCTGCGCACACCCGCCGAACGGGACGCCGAGATTGTCAGCGGTGCCGCTGACCTGTCCGTGCCGGTCGGCACACTGGCCGAGCTGCCGCTGCGGGCGCGTCCCCAAGCCGTCGCGCTCGTCGCCGACCTGCCCGAAGGCCGGCTGGAACTGACCTACGCCGAGTTCGAAGCGCGCGTGAACCGCCTGGCCCGCCACCTCATTTCGCTCGGTGTCGGTCCGGAATCGCTGATCGCGCTGGCCCTGCCCCGCTCGATCGACCTCGTCGTCGCGATGTTCGCGGTGAGCCGGTCCGGCGGTGCCTACGTGCCGATCGACCCCGATCAGCCCGCCGAACGCACCGACTACATCCTGCACACCGCCGCCCCGATCTGTGTGCTCAGCAACGGTTTCCGCACCGATGCGGCACCGGTGGTCCGGGTGGATCACCCGGCGGTGCAGTCCGCCGACCCGTCGCCGATCACCGACGCCGACCGTCGCGCACCGCTGCGCCCGCACAACACCGCCTACGTCATCTTCACCTCCGGTTCCACCGGGCGCCCCAAGGGTGTCGCGGTGCCGCACGTGGCCGCCGTCAACCAATTGCAGTGGCTGCGCGGCGAATTCGGTACCACCGAGTCCGATGTGTTCCTGCTGAAGACCCCCGCCACCTTCGACCTGTCGGTCTGGGAATTCTGGTCCGCCGCCGTGTGCGGTGGCCGCTTGGTGATCGCCGCGCCCGACGGCCACCGCGATCCCGCCTACCTCGACACCCTCATCGCCGAGGCCGGTGTCACCACCCTGACCGCCGTCCCGTCGTTGCTCGACGCCCTGACCGGCTACTGGGAAACCCGCCCGCAGCCGTTGACCCGCATCCTCGCCATCGGCGAAGCGCTGCCCGCGCCGCTCGCGCAGCGACTGCTGCGCGCGCTGCCCGACACCAGGATCGACAATCTCTACGGCCCCACCGAAGCCGCCGTGTCGGTCACCGATCACCGTGTCACCGAAGCCGATACGCTCACCGTCCCCATCGGCACCCCCGAATGGAACACCCGCGCCTACGTCCTCGACGAGCGCCTGCGCCCAGTCCCGCCCGGTGTCCGGGGCGAGCTGTACCTCGGCGGCATCCAACTGGCCCGCGGATACCTCCGCAAAGCCGCCCTCACCGCAGAACGGTTCGTCCCCGACCCCTTCGAGCCGGGCGCCCGCATGTACCGCACCGGCGACCTGGTGGCCCGCACTCCCGCCGCCGGTCCGAGCGGACAGCCTGTCGGCGGGCGCCACCCGGACGACCGTGTCGCGCTCGCTGATGGTGGTGTGCGAGGCGGGCCCGCGACCGGCGCGGACTTGCGGCCGCCCGGTACTGGCGCGGAGGAGCCCGCTACCAGCGTGGTGCAGCCGGGTGCTGGTGTGGTGCAGCCGGGTATCGGCGTGGTGCAGCCCGGTACCGACGCGGAGCAGCCCGGTATCGGCGTGGTGCAGCCGGGTACCGACGCGGAGCAGCCCGGTATCGGCGTGGTGCAGCCGGGTACTGGCGTGGAGCAGCCCGGTGTCGGCGTGGTGCAGCCGGGTGCTGGTGCGGTGCAGCCAGGTACTGGCGTGGAGCAGCCCGGTGCAGGTCGTGGTGGACCACAGAGTAGTTCCGTGAGTAGGTCCGCGGCCGACGGTGTCGTGCGTGGTCGTACCTCCGGCGGTGAACTGGTCTACTTGGGGCGCAGCGACTTCCAGGTGAAGATTCGCGGGTTCCGGGTGGAGCCGGGTGAAGTCGAAGCCGTGCTGCTCGGGCTGCCCGGCATCGCCCAGGCCGCAGTGCTCGCCCGCACCGACGCGCACTTCGGCGATCGGCTGGTCGCCTACCTCGTCGTGCAGGGCGACCCAGCACCGGATTCGGCTGGTGCGCTGAACCCCGCCCCTGCAGATCCGGCGATTCGAGCTACCGCATCAGCGGACTCCGCCTCCGCGACCTCGCACGCTGCATCAGCAGACTCCGCGACCTCGCGCGCCGGAACAGCGGACTCCGCCACCTTGCGCAGCGGAACAGCCGACTCCGCCACCTCGCACTCCGCGACCGAGGCAGCTCAACAGCTGATTGTCGCCCAGGCCGAGTCGGCACTGCGGGCGAAGCTGCCTGCTTACCTGGTGCCGGAAGCCTTCGTCGTACTCGACGAACTGCCGCGCACCGTCAACGGCAAACTGGACCGGAACGCCCTGCCCGCCCCGGTGTTCGAGGCCGCCGCCTTCCGCGCGCCCACCACGCCGACCGAGCAGCTGATCGCCGGTGTGTACGCCGAGATCCTGGGTGTGGGCACCGTCGGCGCCGACGACGACTTCTTCGCCCTGGGCGGCAACTCACTGCTCGCCACCAGAGCCGCCGCCCGGATCGGTGCCGCCCTCGACCGGTCGGTCGGCGTCCGGCTGCTGTTCGAAGCGCCCACCGTCACCGACCTCGCCGTGCGCGTACACCGCTCCGGCGCCCAAGCCATCCTTCCCTTGGTCGCGGGCCCGCGACCCGAGCGGATCCCGCTCTCGCCGGCCCAGCACCGCATGTGGCTGCTCAATCAGCTCGACCCCGACGCCACCGTCTACAACATCCCCGCCGCCATCCGCCTCACCGGCACCCTCGACCTCCCCGCCCTCGAAGCCGCCATCCGCGACCTGTTCACCCGCCACGAAATCCTGCGCACCCGCTACCCGGCGTCACCCAGTGGCTCGGCTACCGCCCAGGCCAGCGCCTCGGCTGACCGCGCCCCCATGGCGGGTCGCGGCGCGGTCGACGCCCCGGTGCAAGAAGTGCTGGCACCGGACGCGGTGCGCGTTGATCTGACACCGGTTCCGGTGACCGAGGACGAGTTGCTCGCCGAAGTCCTTCGGACGGTCGGGGACGGGTTCGATGTCACCGCGCGACCGCCGGTGCGTCTGCGCCTGCTGCGGGTCGGTGCCGAGGAGCACGTGCTGGTCTTCGTCGCCCATCACATCAGTGCCGATGGATTCTCCATGGGTCCGCTCACCCGTGATCTGGTCCTCGCCTACACCGCACGGGCTGCCGGTGCTCCGCCCGCTTGGTCCCCGTTGCCGCTTCAGTACGCCGATTACGCACTGTGGCAAGGTGATTCGCTCGGTGATGAAGCCGACCCCGCTTCGCCGGCCGCGACCCAGTTGGCCTACTGGACCGAAGAACTCGCCGGGCTGCCGGAGGAAATCGCGCTGCCCACCGACCGCCCGCGCCCCCCGGTGCAGTCGTTCGCCGGCGCGAGCAGCGTTTTCGAGATCGACGCCGAACTGCACGCCGAACTGGCCGCGCTGGCGCGCACCCAGGGTGTCACCGTGTTC
The DNA here is from genome assembly GCF_042650145.1 of Nocardia halotolerans. Classification (NCBI taxonomy): domain Bacteria; kingdom Bacillati; phylum Actinomycetota; class Actinomycetes; order Mycobacteriales; family Nocardiaceae; genus Nocardia; species Nocardia halotolerans. The sequence continues at coordinate 371,138 of NZ_JBHSDL010000030.1, forward strand.
ATGGTGGTGCAGGCGGCGCTGGCGGTGCTGCTGGCGCGGCTCAGCGGCACCGGCGACATCGCCATCGGCACGCCCATCGCCGGCCGTGGTGCCCGGGAACTCGACGACCTCGTCGGCATGTTCGTCAACACCTTGGTGCTGCGCAGCCGCGTCGACGGCGACGAGCCGTTCACCGCGCTGCTGGCCCGGACCCGTGACACCGACCTGCGTGCCTTCGCGCACGCCGAGATCCCCTTCGAGCGGGTCGTCGACGTGGTGCAGCCGGCCAGGTCCGCGGGCAGGCATCCGCTGTTCCAGGTGGCGCTGTCGTTCGAGAACCTGGCCCCGCTGACCGTCGAGCTGCCCGGCCTGGCGGTGAGCGCGCTCGATGCCCGCACCGCCGAAGCCAAGTTCGACCTGCTGCTCACCCTGCGCGAGCTGGCGGACAACGGTGGTATGCGGGCCGAATTCACCTATACCACCGACTTGTTCGACCACGGCACGGTCGCGGGCTTCGGTACCCGCTTCGTCCGGCTGCTGAAAGCCGTGGTCGCCGCGCCCGCCGCCGCGGTCGACGACATCGACCTGCTCAGCCCCACCGAGCGCACCGCACAGCTCACCTTCGCCGGTCCACCCGCCGAACCGGAACGTACCCTCGCTCAGCTCATGGCCGACGCGGTGCGGGCCAACCCGACCGGCGTCGCGGTGCGCGGCGACGGGCGCGGCTTCACCTACACCGAACTCGACGCGGCCGCCAACCAGCTGGCGCGGGCGCTCACCGCCCGTGGTGCGGGGCCGGAAGTCGCTGTGGCTGTGGCCATGCGGCGCTCGTTGGAGTCGGTTCTCGCGGTGTGGGCCGTCGCGCGCACCGGTGCTGTGATCGTCCCGATCGACCCCGGCTACCCCGCCGACCGGATCAGTCACATGATCGCCGACTCGGGCGCCGTCTTCGGTCTCACCGTCGCGGCCGAGCTGTCCGACCTGCCCGCCCTGCCCGGGGAAGGCAGCTGGCTCGCCCTCGACGACAGCGCCTTCACCGCCGAAGTCGCCGCCTGCGCCACCGGGGCCGTGCTCGACACCGACCTGCCTGCGCGGCCGCGCACCGGCGACGCCGCGTACATGATCTACACCTCCGGTTCGACCGGGCGACCCAAGGGCGTCGTCGTCACCCATGCCGGGCTGGCCAACTTCTGTGCCGAGCAGGTCGACCGCTACGCACTCGGCACCGGCACGCGCGCACTGGCGTTCGCCTCACCCGCATTCGACGCGTCGGTGCTGGAACTGCTGCTGGCCCTCGGCGGCGCGGGCACCCTCGTGGTGGCACCGGCCGGTTCCGTCGGCGGTACCGAACTCGCCGAACTGATCCGGGCCGAAGAGGTGACCCATGCCTTCCTCACCCCGACGGTGCTGGCCACCCTCGACCCCGATGGTGTGCCGGGCCTGCGCACGCTGATCGTCGGCGGCGAACACGTACCGGACGATCTCGCCGCCCGCTGGAACTCCGTGGCGCAACGGCACTTCCACAACGGTTACGGACCGACGGAAACCACCATCATGACCGCCATCAGCCCGCCGCTGCGCCCCGGCGACGCCGTGCACATGGGTGGTCCGCTCCGTGGCGTCCGCGCGCTCGTCCTGGATACGCGGCTGCACCCGGTCCCGGACGGCGTCACCGGTGAGCTGTACCTGGGCGGCATCCAGCTGGCCCGCGGCTACCACGACCGCCACGCGCTCACCGCCGCCCGCTTCATCGCCGACCCCTACACCCCGGGTGAACGCCTCTACCGCACCGGTGACCTCGTCCGCCGCCGTGGCGAGACCCTGGAGTTCGTGGGCCGCAACGACTTCCAGGTGAAGATTCGTGGGCTGCGGATCGAGCTCGGCGAAATCGATGCCGTCCTGACCGCCGCCCCCGGCGTCAACTGGGCCACCACGATCGGCCGCGAAACCGGAACCGGTACCACCATGCTGGTGTCCTACGTGCTGGCCGAACCGGGGGAGCAGGACGCGGCGCCCGTTCCCGCCGCGAACACCCCTGCTGGGACCGACACCGGACTCGCCGCCGAGCTGACCGCCCTGGCCGCGCGGAAGCTGCCCGACTACATGGTGCCCGCCGCGATCATCGTCCTCGACGAACTCCCACTCACCCCCACCGGCAAACTGGACCGGCGCGCTCTGCCCACTCCGGCCGCAGTGCGCGGCGCTCACCGCCCCCCGCGCACCGAAGCCGAACGCGCCGTCGCGGCAGTGATCGCGGAGGTCCTCGGTCACGACCGGGTGGGCCTCGACGACGACTTCTTCGCCCTCGGCGGCGACAGCATCACCGCCATCCAGGTGGTCTCGCGGGCCGCGGCGGCCGGGGTGACCCTGCGCCCGCGCGACCTGTTCGACGCCCGCACCGTCGCCGCGCTCGCGGCCCGCGCCCAGCTCACCGCCGACACCTCGGCGACCACACTGCCCTCCGATGTCCTGCCACTGACCGCCACCGCGGCCCAGTTGCTCGAAGCCGGTGAGCGAGCGGTGGAACCGCGCGCCGTGCTGCTCGATGTGCCCGCTACCTGCCCCGATGATGCCGTGGCCGCGGTGGCGGCCGCGGTGATGCGCCAGCATCCGATGCTGTGGGCGCGGCTCGATCGCACCGGTGACACCCCGGTGCTGCGCATACCCGCACAGGAGCAACGCACCGGCCGGGCCTTCCGCAGGCTCGGCGCCGATGACGGGTCGGCCCTGCTGCCGGTCGACGACATCGTCGCCGCGGCCGTCGCGGCTCTCGATCCGGACGAGGGCCGCAATATCCACTTCATCCTCACCGGCGACGGCGAAAATCCCGCCACGCTCGTTGTGGTGGCCAATGCCCTGGTCCTGGACGAGGTGTCGTGGCGCGCGGTGGTCGACCAGCTGACCACCGCGTGGAGCCGTGGTCGCCACGCCGCGCCCACCGGTCCCGACGCCGGCCTCGGCGATCTCGTGCACCGGCTCGCCGATTACCCGTCCTCGCCGCGGGCGCGCACCGAGCGTGCGTACTGGCATCGCGTGATCCGTTCCCGTGCAGGAGATTCCGCTGACCTGCGGCAGCGCAGCCGGGTCTCGCTCAGCATCACCGGTGAGGGCACCGCCGCCGTCGGCACGGTCGCCGAGGCGTACCGCGCGACCATCGACGAGGTGCTGCTCACCGCCGCCGCCCTCGCCCTGCACACCGCGGCCGACACCGCCGTGGCCAGGGCGATCGGCACGGTGGTCCGGTTGCGGGCCGATCAGCGGGTGCTCGGCCGGCCCGACGCGGAGAACGTGGTCGGCGGCTTCACCACCGACTATCCGCTGGCCCTGCGACTCGACGGTGTCGACGTCGCCGACGCGCTGATCGGGGGACCGGCCGCCGGGGCGGCCCTGTCGCAGATCAAGGAACTGTGCCGGGCCGTCCCCGCCCACGGTGCGGGTTTCGCCCTGCTGCGCTACCTCGACACCGAGACCGCCGAGAGCGTGCGGGCCCTGGACCGCGGCCGGTTCGCGGTGCGCCTGCGTGACCTGCGACCGGCCCGCGTACACACCGATGTCGCCGCCGAGGACCTGGTCCTGGTCCTCACCGTCGACGCCACCGACGACGGGATGGTCGCCCGTTTCGACTACGCCACCGCCGTGCTCGACGCCGACGCGGTGAAGACCTTCGCCGAACACTGGATCCGCGCCCTCGGCGGTCTCGCCGAACACGGCTTGCGCCCCGACGCGGGTGGTTTCACCCCATCGGATTTCCCACTGGTGCGGCTGGGCCAGACCGAAGTGACCCGCCTGACGCGGCGTTACCCACGGCTCAGCGATGTGTGGCCGGTGACCCCGCTGCAGTCGGGCATGCTGTTCCACGCCCTGCTCGCCGAGCATTCGGTAGACCCCTACATCACCCAGTTCGTGCTGGATCTGGATCCCGCCGTCGACGACAAGCGCCTGCACGCCGCCGCCCAGGCCGTGCTCGACCGGCACGACAACCTGCGGGTCGCCTTCGCCACCGACGCCGCGGGCACCCCGATGCAGGTGGTGCTCGACGACATCGACGTGCCGTGGCAGGTGCTCGACACCGACGCCGACACCTATCAGCGGGTCAGAAACGCCGATCTGGCAAAGCATTTCGACATGGGTACCGCACCGCTGCTGCGCTTCACACTGGTGCGCACACCCGATGGTGCGCATCTGCTCGTCACCAGCCATCACATTCTGATCGACGGCTGGTCGACACCGCTGCTGTTGCAGGAACTGCTCACCGCCTACACGATCGGCGGGCGCAGCAGGCGCCTGCCCAAACCGGTGCCCTACCGCGACTACCTGGCCTGGCTGGTCGCCCAGGATCTCGACGCCGCCCGGCAGGCCTGGCGCACCGCGCTCACCGGCCTGGCCGAACCGACTCCGTTGGCACCGGTCGATCAGGGCCGCGAAATCGCCACGGGTACCGGCGAAACCGGTTTCGAGCTGTCGGCACCGGACACCGCCGCGCTGAGTGCGCTCGCCGCCGAGCTCGGGGTCACGGTGAACACCGTGGTGCAGGCGGCCTGGGGCCTGCTGATCGCGCGCCTGGTCGACCGCGACGACGTGGTGTTCGGCGCCACCGTGTCCGGTAGGCCCGCCGCGCTGCCCGGTGTGGAACGCATGGTCGGGCTGTTCCTCAACGCCATCCCGGTGCGGGTGCGGTTGCGTCCCGGCGACACCGTGGCCGAACTGCTGCGCACCCTGCAGGGCGAGCAGGCCGCGCTGCTCGACCATCACTACCTGGGCCTGGGGGAGATCCAAGAGATCGCCGGCATCGACGCGCTGTTCGATTCGCTGGTGGTCTTCGAGTCGTTCCCGGTCGACCGGGCCGGGCTGGCGCAGGCCGCGTCCGGCGCGGCCGCGGTCACCGGGATGGACGCCGCCAACGGCACCCACTACCCGATCACCGTGCAGGTGGTGGCCGACGAGAAGCTGCGGGTCTCGGTCAAATACCTGCGTGACGTGTTCGGTGCCGACACCGCGACGGCGCTGGCGCAGCGCCTGTCGATGCTGCTGGCCCGCTTCACCGCCGACCCGCAGGCCCGGATCGCCGGCATCGACGTGCTGCTGGCCGAGGAACACGCGACCCTGGCGGCGGCCAACGCGACCGACGCGCCGGAACTGCTCGACGAGGCCACCCTGCTGTCGCTGTTCGATGCCCAAGTGGCGCGCACCCCGCACGCCACCGCCCTCGTCGACGGCGAAACCACGCTCACCTACAGCGAATTCGACGAGCGGGTGCGGGCCCTCGCGGTGGCCCTGCGCGAGCACGGCGCCGGGTCCGAGAAGCTGGTCGCGGTGGCGATGCGGCGCGGCGTCGACCTGGTGGCCGCCGTCTACGCCGTACTGCGCACCGGGGCCGCTTACGTGCCGGTCGACCCGGATCATCCGGTCGAACGCACCGAACGGGTGCTGGCCGCCGCCGCGCCGGTGTGCGTACTCACCACCGCGGCCACCGGATTCAGCACCGGCACGGAGATTCCCGTCGTCGACATCGACGCGCTCGGCCCGCGCTCCTCGACCACCGACAACCTCGAGCACGCCCAGGCCGACAACCTCGCCTACGTCATCCACACCTCCGGTTCGACCGGCGCCCCCAAGGGCGTGATGCTGACTCACCGGCAGTTGGTCGCCCAGTTCCGCTGGGCGCAGCGCACCTACCCACACGGACCCGGCGATGTGGTGCTGCACAAGACGCCGGTCACCTTCGACATCTCCACCTGGGAACTGTTGTGGCCGTTGCAGACCGGTGCCACCGTGGTGATCGCCGAGCCCGACGGCCACCGCGACCCCGCCTATCTTGCGCGGGTGATCGCCGAACGCGCCGTCACCACCGTGCATTTCGTGCCGTCCATGCTCGACGCATTCCTCGCCGAACCCGGCCTCGCCGAGTTCCCCGCGTTGCGACGGATCTTCGCCGCCGGTGAGGTGCTGTCGTCGGTGATCGCGCGCCGCTGCGCGCAGGTGCTGCCCGAGGTGGAGCTGATCAACTGGTACGGCCCGGCCGAGGCCACCGTGGTCACCGCCGCGTCGGCGAAACCTGGTGCCGCCGTGAGTATCGCGATCGGCGCTCCGGTCGCCAACACCGGTGTGCGTGTGCTCGATCGTCAGCTGAATCCGGTACCACCGGGCACGGCGGGGGAGCTCTACATCGAAGGTGTCCAGCTGGCCCGCGGTTACCTGGGCGCCGCGGCGCTCACCGCCGAGCGGTTCGTCGCCCGACCCGGCGGTGGCCGGCTCTACCGCACCGGCGACGTGGTCCGGTGGCTGGGTGATCAACTGGAATACCTCGGTCGCAGCGACTTCCAGGTGAAGTTGCGTGGTCAGCGGATCGAGCTCGGCGAGATCGAGGCGGTGCTGGGTGGGCACGCCTCGGTGCGTCGCGCCGCGGTCGCGCTGGCACACGGTCCGACCGGCGATCGGCTCGTCGGCTACGTCGTGCCGACGGCGGCGCCGGCCGGACAGCCGAGCACACCCACCCCGCCCGCCGGCTATTCGATCGAGAGCGGTGCGCAGGTGGCGGGCTTCGACGAGGCGGCCCTGCTCGCCCACGCGCGCGGCGCCCTGCCCGCCTACATGGTTCCGTCCACGCTGGTGGTCCTGCCGTCCCTGCCGCTCAACCCGAGCGGCAAACTCGACCGCAAGGCGCTCCCGGTTCCGGCCTTCACCAACCGGCCCTACCGGCCACCGACCACACCGTTGCAGCGGGCGGTGGCCGAGGTCTACGCCGAAGTCCTCGGCGCGGGCAAGGTCGGCCTCGACGACGACTTCTTCGAACTCGGCGGCAATTCGCTGGTGGCGACGAAGGCGATCAGCCGGTTGCGCACCCGGGTCGGCGCCGAAGTGCGGGTGCAGTGGTTCTTCACCGACGCCACCGTCGCCGCACTGGCCGCGCGCATCGACGCCACCCAATCCGGCACCGGCGACTACGACCTGGAATCCGACGACGCCCTCGGCGTACTGCTGCCCATCCGCAACCGCGTTCCGCACGGCACCGAAGCGGGCGGGCCGCTGTTCTGTATCCACCCCATGTACGGGTTGTCGTGGTGTTACGCCGGGCTGGCCCAGTACATTCCGGCACGGCGGCCGATCTTCGGTCTGCAGTCACCCGCCCTGAGCGAAGCCGGCTACCTGCCCGGTACTCTCGCCGAGATGGCGCGCCGCTACGCCGCCGAGATCCGCACCGAACAGCCGGAGGGCCCGTACCGGCTGATGGGCTGGTCGCTCGGTGGGGTGCTGGCCCACGCTGTCGCGACCGAACTTCAGGCCGCCGGTGCGCAGGTGTCGCTGCTGGCGATGCTCGACTCGCACCCCGATATCGACGTTCCCGACTTCCACACCGCGGTACGCGACGCGCTGGCCGAACTGGGCGTGGACCTGCGGGCGGCGTTGCCCGCGGCGGGCGTACGGGATCTCAGCGATGACGCGCTGGCCGCGCTGCACGCGATCATCCCCGCCAACATGGCCGTGCTCACCCCCGAACGGGTACGCCGTATCTATCGCAGCGCGGTGCGTTCGGCCGAACTGATCGCCGAGCACCGGCCCGCGGTGTTCCGGGGCAGGCTGGAGTATTTCAGCGCGCTCGGTCATGAGCACGCCGCGCGAAATTGGGCCCCGTATGTCGACGGCGAAATCCGCGATCGGCCGGTCGCGGCGGTGCATGATCAGATGACCGCACCGCAGGCGCTGGCCGAGATCGGGCCACGCCTGGCCGAGCTGTTGGACGCCGGTGACCGGGCCGTTGGGTCACGGTGACAACACTGTGGCTGGTGAGGCATGATGTGACCGCGCTGTTGTAACGATTACTACTGTTGTAACCAGCGCACAACCCGTATGGTTCTGCCGAGGTGCAACTGCGCGCCCGGAATACGGGTGCGACCGAGTCGGAATTCGAGACGAAGCGAAGGTGCGAAATTGATTCGTCGGCACACCCGGCGTCGTGGCTCCCGAGCCGCGGCGATGATCGCGGCAACGGCAGTGGCCGCCGGACTGATGTCCGGCATCGGAACGGCACCCGCTTCGGCTGACCCGATCATCGATTCCCAGAGCCTGCTCGCCAACCCCGTGTCCCCCGACGGTTCCAAGATCGTCAAGGCCGAGGTGAAGGATTCGCGCAGCCTGCGGTTGCACGTCTTCTCCGCGGCCATGGATCAGAACATCATCGTCGACGTGCAGCGCCCGGCCGACGCCTCGGTGCCGCGCCCCACCCTGTACCTGCTCAACGGTGCGGGCGGCGGCGAGGATTCGGCGTCCTGGGTCGCCAAGACCGATGCGCTGGAATTCCTCGGCGACAAGAACGTGAACGTCGTCCAGCCGATCGGTGGCGCCTGGAGCTACTACACCGACTGGATCAAGGACGACCCGGTCCTGGGCCGCAACAAGTGGAAGACCTTCTTCACCGAAGAGCTGCCCCCGCTGGTCGACGGCGCGCTGGGCACCAACGGTGTGAACGCCATCGCCGGCCTGTCCACCTCGGGCACCACGGTGCTGGCGCTGCCGATCGCCAAGCCCGGCCTCTACCAGGCGGCCGCGGCCTACAGTGGCTGCGCGCAGACCTCCGATCCGATCGGTTCCGAGTTCGTCAAGGTCACGGTCGAGACCTGGGGCGGCGGCGACACCATGAACATGTGGGGCCCGCAGGGCTCGGCGGAATGGGTGGAGAACGACCCGTACGTGAATGCCGAGGGTCTGCGCGGTGTGGAGCTCTACGTCTCCACCGGCAACGGCCTGCCCGGCCCGTACGACACCCTCAACGGCCCCTACGCGCTGCCCGGCGCCTACGGTCTGGCCAACCAGATCGTGATCGGCGGCATCATCGAGGCGGGCACCAACTTCTGCACGCACAACCTGTCCAACCGGCTCAACGAACTCGGCATCCCGGCGACGTTCAACTTCCGTCCCAACGGCACCCACTCGTGGGGCTACTGGAAGGACGAACTGAAGCTGTCGTGGCCGACCCTGGCCCGCGGTCTCGGCCTGTAGTTCTCCGCGCTCGACAGCCCGTCCCGGTAGCGACCAGTCGCCGCCGGGGCGGGTTTCGTTTTGCCGACCTACCTGTCGACGTTTGCGAATTGTGGTTAACTTAGGTTGACTGGTCCAACCCGGTTCGTGGAACGGAAAGTGAGCACATGGTCGCCGATCGCAGTGAGGCCGAACGTGCCTGCGACCCGGCTGCCACGCAGGCCAAGGTGGTGCGCCGCAGGCCGAAAGACCGCAAGATACAGATCATGCGGGCCGCCGCGCGTGCCTTCAGCACCCGTGGCTACTACCCGGTGGGCGTCGACGAGATCGCCGCCGAAGTGGGGATCTCCGGCCCCGCCCTGTACCGCCATTTCGCCAACAAGTACGCCCTGCTCGTGGCCGCCGCCGAAGAAGGCGCACGCGGCCTGCGTGACGTCGCCCGCGCGGCCGACGACCCGGAGCTGGCTCCGCGAGACCGGCTCGACGCGCTGCTCACCGCCGTGGCCGAACACAACATCGGGATCCGCCGCGAGGCCGGGCTCTACCGCTGGGAACGCCGCTACCTCGAGCGCGAGGACCGGGTGCGCATCCGCGCGTTCTACCGCGAACTCGAGGCGCTGGTGGCCGCACCGATCGCCGAACTGCGCCCCGAGGCCGACGAAGCCGACGTCACTTTGCTGGCCGTCGCCGCGCTGAGCGCGCTGGCCAGCATCGCCGCGCACCGCACCACGCTCTCGCACGCGCGCATGCTCGCCGTGCAACGCGAAATGGCCTGGGCGATCGTGCGGGCCGAACTGCCGCCCGCGCCCCCCGCGGCCGAACCGGACAAACAGAATCGCGGTCTGCCGGTCATCTCGAAACGCGAACAGCTGCTCACCGAGGCGATCCGGATCTTCGGCCGCAACGGCTACCACGAGTCGGGCATCGAGGAGATCGGCGCCGCCGTCGGCATCAACGCCTCGAGCGTGTACCGCCACTTCGACAGCAAAGCCGATCTGCTCGCGGCGGCCTTCCACCGCACCGGCGAGCGCCTGGCCGTCGCGATCGGCGAAGCGCTGGCCGAGGCCGACAACCGGGCCGACGCCGCCCGCCGCATCGCCGATCAGCACGCCCGCCTCACCTTCGCGACCCCGGAGATCATGCCGGTCTACTACGCGGAGTTCAGCAACCTGCCGCAGGCCGAACAGCACCGTCTGCGCACTCTTCAGCGCCAGAACATCCTCGAATGGGCCAACCTGCTCGACGACGACCCGATCGAGTCGCGTTTTCGCGTACACGCCGCGATCGGTCAGATCATCGACGTCGGCCGGCTGCTGCGTTTCGATTCCCGCCCCGAGCAGCTGGCCCGGCTCGGCGCGCTCACCGGGGCGGTGCTGATCGGCGATTCGGCCGGCGACTGAACGGCCGCGGGTCAGCCGCGGCCGTGACGTAACCGGAACAGCGCCTTCGCCGACTGCAGATGCCCGGGCCGACGGTCGAACGTCGACAGCCGGATCGGTGCCTGATAGCGCTTACGGGCGATCGACATGGTGCGGCTGTACTCGTGCAGGCCCTGCTGCCCGTGGCTGTGGCCCTGACCGTATTCGCCGACCCCGCCGAAGGGCAGAGCCGGGATCCCGGTGAACGCCGTGGACGAATTAACTGTCACCACACCCACTTTGAGCTGCTCGGCGATGAACTCGGCACTGGCGATGTCGCGGGTGAACACGGTGACGGCGATCCCGTTGCCCGCCGCGTTGACCCGGGTCACCGCGTCGGCCAGATCGGCCACCCGGTTCACCACCAGCACCGGTCCGATCCCTTCGCCGGTGATCGCGATGCTCTCCTCGGGCACGTCGGCCAGCACGATCGGCTCCACATAGGGGTCGCGGAACGAGTCGAGCCCACCCAGGACCGCGTGCCCGCCGCGGGCGATCGCGTCGCGCACCTGTCTGCGCACCACGTCCACCTGATCGCCGTTGATCATCGGGCCGTAGGCGGCGCGATTGTCGGCGCCGGGGCGCAGCTTCGCCGCCCGGTCGGCCACCCGGGCCAAGAAGTCGTCGAAGACCGAGTCGGCGACATAACAGCGCTGGATTCCCGAGGCGTTCTGGCCGGCGTTGGCCATCGCCCCGAACACCGCGGCCTCGGCCGCCCCGTCGAGCACCGCGTCGACGTGCACGATCATGCTGCCCTTGCCGCTGTTCTCCACCACCACGGGCGTGAGCGTCTGCGCACACAGCGCGATCACCTCGCGGCCCCGCGCCTGCGGTCCGGCGTAGGCGATCTTGTCGACCTCTGCCTTGCACAGCGCGGTGGCGGTGCGCGCGTCCCCGGTGACCGCCTGCAACACCGGCTGATCAGGACAGACCGCGGCCCAGCTCGCCGCCAGCCAGACGCCGACACCGGTGGTGAGTTCGTGCGGGTTGAACACCACGGCGTTGCCCGCCGCCATCGCGTAGGCGATCGACCCCATCGGGGTGAAAACCGGGTTGTTCCACGCGCCGAGCACACCGATCACCCCGAGCGGCAGGTAACCGACCGAGGCGTACTGATTGCGGGTGAACCACCCGGTGCCCAGGCGCCGCCGACCCAGGGTGCGCTCGGCGTTGCGCGCCGCCCAGTCCAGATTCTCCACGGCCAGCATCACTTCCAGCGCGGCGTCGGCCTCTGGCTTGCCGGTCTCGTTGCGCAGGATCTCCACCAGTTCACCCGCATTGCGGGCGATCCGGCGGCGCCAATCGAGCAACAAGCGCTTGCGGTCGGCGAAAGTCAGCTCGCCCCACCAGTTCTGGGAGGCGTGTGCGGTGCGTACCGCGCGGGTCACCTCGGCGTGACCCTGCACCGGGTACCGGTCGAGTTGCTCGCCGGTACGCGGGTCGAACGATGTGAGCACATCGGATCGCCCCATCGGCGCGGCGGCTGCCGACTCGGCCATGGTCACCTCCCACGAGTTCGAACACACCCGCACGCGGGCCGGCGAGACAAGTGTTTCCCCGAAGGTCAGCGTATGGGTGCGCGACCGCGCCGACAAGGTCAGCGCACTGCCCTTGCACTGCCCTGGGGACGATGGGTCGGCCACCGCGTGAATCCGGACCGCCTCGGCCCAGTACCCACCCCGAAAAACACCGGAGCGGTAACATCGCGCCGAACGGTATGGATCACTTACCGGGAAGTAAATTCCGCGGTGCGTTCGTCTCGACGCAGAGACGCCGCGCCCGGCCGATGGTGGAGAGTTGATGCCGAGTTCGATCTCAGTGGATTCGCCCGTAGGTGGCGTCGCATCGCACGGCGGTGAGCCCGCGGTGCTCGTGTCCGACGTGCGCAAGTCCTTCGGCGATGTGCACGCGTTGCAAGGCATCAGTTTTCAGGCGGAGAAGGCCAGCGTGCTCGGCATCCTCGGCCCCAACGGCGCGGGCAAGACCACCACGGTCAAGATCCTGTCCACGCTCTTGCGCCCCGATTCCGGCACCGCCGTGGTCGCCGGGCACGACGTGCGCACCGACGCCGCGGGCGTGCGCCGTTCGATCATGATGACCGGGCAGTACGCCGCGCTCGACGAGAACCTCACCGGCCGCGAGAACCTCGAACTGTTCGGCCGCCTGATGGGCCTGACCAAGTCGGCCGCACGCAAGCGCGCCGAACTGCTGCTCGAGGAGTTCGACCTGGTCAGCGCGGGCAAACGCGCCGTACGCAATTACTCCGGAGGCATGCGCCGCCGCGTCGACATCGCCTGCGGGCTGGTGGTGCGGCCCGAGGTGGTGTTCCTCGACGAGCCGACCACCGGTCTGGACCCGCGCAGCCGCCAGGGCGTGTGGGACCTGGTGACCGCGCTGAAGAACCAGGGCATCACGGTGCTGCTCACCACGCAGTATCTCGAAGAAGCCGACGTGCTCAGTGACAACATCATCGTCATCGACAAGGGCACCGTCATCGCCGAAGGCACCGCCGACCAGCTCAAGGCCAAGACCGGCGGCAGCTACTGCGAGATCGTGCCGCTCGATCTGAGCCGCATCTCGGCGGCCGTGCAGGCCCTCGGTAACCTGGTCCCGGCTGCCGTCGCCGCCGAGATCTCGGGCGCCGACAACCTGTCCATACCGGCCCCCGACGGTGCGAGCACCCTGGCCGAGGCGCTGCGCAGGCTCGACAACGCGGGCATCGAACTGGCCGACATCGCGCTGCGCCGCCCGTCGCTCGACGACGTGTTCCTCTCGATCACCGGTCACTCGGGCGGCCACTAGTGAGTGTTTCCACCCCCTCGGCGAAGGAGCTGTTCGGCGACCGGTACGACGTGCGGCACAGCAGTTTCGCGCAGTGGCGCGCGCTGACCGGTCGCATCGTGCGCACCATGGCGCTCAAGGGCGAGCTGATCGTCGCCGTGCTCACCCCGCTGGTGATGACTCTCGCGTTCTACCTGCCGCTGCGCTATGTGATGGAGGCGCAGGGCATCGATTACGCCCAGTACGTCATGCCCATCATCGTGCTGCAGACGATGGCGTTGACGATGATGTCGAACGCCCAGCTGGCCGCGTTCGAGTCGCTCACCGGGTTGAGCACCCGGTTACAGACGATGCCGATCGGTTCGCTCGTTCCACTGATGTCACGGATCTGCGCGGGCCTGGTTCGCTCGGTGGTTTCGCTGATCGCGACCATGGTCTACGGCTACCTGATCGGTTTCGAGTTCAGTGGCGGCTGGGCGCAGGCCCTGGCGTTCTGTGGGTTCGCCCTCGCCGTCGGCGTGGTGCTCACCCTGGGCGCCGATGCGCTCGGCAGCCTGACCAAGAACCCCGAGGCGCTCAGTCAGGCGCTCACCCTGCCGATTCTGATCTTCGGCATGATGTCCACCGGCTTCGTGCCGGAAAGCAGCTTCCCGTCCTGGGCGCGCCCGTTCGCGCGCAACCAGCCGATCTCCCAGTTCGCCCAGACACTCAGCGATATGGCCGCCGGACACCTGTCGTGGGCGGGCACCTGGGTTTCGCTGGTGTGGCTCTGCGGTGCGGCAGTTCTGTTCCTCCCACTGGCAGTGTGGGCGAGTGTGAGGCGATCATGACCACAGCAACCGAAACCGCCACGCAGCTGCCGGTGGTCCATGCCAAGCCGGAGAACTCGGTGTCGGTGTGGTTCCTCCACAGCCTCATCCAGTGCAAACGGATCCTGACCGTATGGTTGCGCGACCCGTCGACCACCATCCAGACCATCGCCTACCCGGCCGTGACGCTGGTGATGTTCCGCATCGTGCTCGGCGACTCGATCACCGCGGCCACCGGCATCCCGAGCATCTACGGCCAGGCCGCACTGCTCACCCTGATCGCCGCGATGACCGGTGCGGTGGTGAGTGCGCTGGGCTTCAAACGCGAGAAGGCGTCGGGGCTGCTCAGCCGGTTCTACACCATGCCGATCAACAAGGGTTCGCTGCTCGCCGGACGCCTGCTCGCCGAGGCGATGCGCATCCTGCTCACCACGGTCATCGTGCTGCTCGTCGCCGTACCACTGGGCTTCCTGTTCATGGAGGACCCGCTCACCAACATCGCGCTGATCAGCGTGCCGGTGCTGTTCGGTCTCGGCTTCGCGGTGATGATCACGGCGCTGGCGACCATCACCGAAGGCGTGATGCTGATCAGCCTCATCGGCATCCTCAACACGCTGCTGATGTTCTTCAACACCGGATTCGTGCCCATCGTCGCTTACCCCACCTGGTTGCAGGACGTGGTCGCCAATCAGCCCATGAGCTGTGCGATCGATGCGATGAAGGGGCTGTCCTACGGTGGCCCGGTCGCCGAGCCGCTGCTGAAGACGGTGTTCTGGACGGTCGGCCTGATCGCGGTCTTCGCCTACCCGGCGATCCGCGGGTACAAGAGGGCAGCTGAGACGGCCTAGCAGTACGTATCCTGTGACCAGGAGCGGAGGAGGCGATCAGGGTGACCACAGCTGCGCGGTATGAGCCGCCAGAGGATCGGTCGGCGGCGCGGAGCCCGTCGGAGGTACTGCTCGATGGATTTCACGCGTTCGAAACACCGGATGGATTTCGCGCCGAACTGATCGAGGGGGAAATCGTTGTGACGCCGCCGCCTGATGGGTCCCACGAAAGTGCGATCGCGTCTCTTGTGCGTCAGGTGATGAAGCGGTCGAAGCTGGAAACTGATGCTTCGGGCAATAAAGGCCTGTCGATCGGCGGCGGGCCGGACAAAGTGGACGACCACGTGATCCCGGATGCGGTATTCGTACCGGTCGGTGCGTTTGCGGGCCAGGGATCGTGGATGCCCCCGGACCACGTGCTGATGGTTGCGGAGGTCACGAGCTACAAAGCCGATCGCGATCGCGGGGCGAAGCGTCGCGCGTACGCACGCGGCAATGTGCCGCTGTATCTGCTGATCGATCAGGGCGAACAGTCCGCGACCCTCTTCGGCGAGCCCGGCGGCTCCGGTGACCTGATCGACTACCGCGCGTCGACCCGCGTTCCGTTCGGCAAGTCGATCGAGTTGCCGTCGCCGTTCGCGTTCACCCTGGAAACGAACGAATTCGGCTGACCGCGTCAGACCGGCTGTTCGTCGGTCTCGGCGGCCGGGGCGAACGGGTAGTCCAGCCAGCGGTCGCGGTTGGTCCAGCCGACCAGGTCGTAGCGCCAGCGAAACGGCCAGGTGTGGGCGACGGTGTTGAACAGCACCGCACCGAGTGCGGGGTAGTCGTCGTGCGATGACAGCAGCGCCCGCTGACCGCGCTCGGATTCGGTGAAGAAGGCCTCGAACATCGCGATCGACTGGTCGGTGGTGAGCCGGCCCAGCCCCCACAGCCCGCGCATCCGCATCCAGTACACCGCGCGGGCCTGCCACGGCCACAGCGCCGCGACCGGGTCCCGGCCCTGTCGCACCGCGGTGACGGCGGTGTCGGCCAGGGCCAGCGAATCGGCCACGGAGTACCCGGTGCACGGGTGCATCATCCCGCCGCGTGACCCGAACGGCACCGCGCCGCCGGTGCCCGGCTTCGGTGGCGACTGGTCCAGCGGGTAGTGCGCCGCTTCGTGCGGTTCGTCGCCGGTGAGCCGGATGCCGTGCGCCGCCAGCCGGCTCAGCGTCCGCTTGCGCAGTTCGTGCTGTGGCATCCCACCGCGCAGACCGAGGCTGGTCTCCTCGAAGATCACGGTCCCGTCGCCCAGCGGCACCGCGTAGAGGAACGATGGGGGCTCGTCGGGTCCGGCGCCGTTCTCGGGCCGCCAGTCCAGTAGCAGCCCTTCGCCGTCGGCGATCATCGGCGCGGCGGTCTTCTCGTCGACGAAGATGCCGTGCGCCGAGGCCGTCCGGCGCCGGCCCGGACCGGGTAGGCCGCGCGTATCGAACACGGTCCCCGCCCGCAGTACCGTGCCGTCGGTGAGCTCCACCTCGTGCGCGTCGACGCGGCGGGCCCGGTCGGCGAACACCGTGGCGTCGTCGAGGGCCAGCGCCGCGTGCAGCCCCGGTTTCGACAGCACGCAGTAGGGCCGCTGAATCCGGAGCTCACCGGTGGTCCACACCGTCGGGGCCGCGATCCGCTGGGCGATCGCGCTGTCGGGCAACCAGGCGGGCAGCTCGTCGACCCAGCACGAGAAGGTCGGCGGAAACAACCGGTCCGGACGCGGATCCACCGCGGCCACCCGCAACCCGGCCACCGCGGCCCGATGCGCCAGCCCACGCCCCGTCGGCCCCAGCCCGACCACGCACACATCGAATTCCCGCGTAACGCTCACGTCCGCATTCAATCGGCTGCACTCACCACCGCGCAAGCGCCGGGGTCATTCCTCCAGGGCCAGGGCCTGGCGCATCGTGAGCCGGCCCTGGGTCTGCATCAGCGAACGGCGGTAGATCTTCTCGGCGACGATCACGATGCCGTAGGTGACCACACCCATCAACGCCAGCGCCACGAACGGCTCCCACCAGGCGGCGGTGCCTTCGGCGAGGCGGCTCGGCATGGCGACGATGGAGGTGATCGGGATGTAGGAGGCGATCACGCGGCCGGTGCCGGTGAGGAAGATGCCGGCGAACAGCACCACCATGATGAGCATCGACAGGGGAGTGGCGGTGGACTGCAGGTCTTCACTGCGGGTGGCCAGCGATCCGGCGACCGCCCACAGGCTGGCCAGCGCCAGGAAACCGACGAGGAAGAACACGATGAACCATCCGGCGGCCCCGGCGATCTGGCCCAGTTGCGCGCCCTTGTCGATCACCGCCAACCCGATCAGGCCGGCCCCGACGAACAGCGCCAGCTGCACGAACGCGAGCACCGCGTTGCCGACCACCTTCCCGATCAGCAACTGTCGCAACGGCATCGCGCTGGCCAGGATCTCGACGATGCGATTCTGCTTCTCCTCCACCACACTCTGCGCGATCGACATCCCGAACAGCACCGAGGCCAGATAGAACAGGAACGCGAACACGAACGCCACGATCTTGCTCAGTCCGGGATCGACGGCACCCTTCTCCAGCAGTTCGTAATCCACGGCCGCCCCGCGCGCCAGCTCCTCCAGCGACACTCCCGCCGCGGCGGCATTGCGCTGCAACGCGATCTGCTGCGCGGCCGCGGAGATGTAGGTGGTGGCCTCGTCGTTCTCCGCGGATTTCCCGATGAGCTGCCAGCCATCGGGTTCGGCGGGCACCAGACCCACCTCCACCACCTCGTCGCGCACCTGCTGCTCGACCGTGCCACGGTCGGCCACCGCGCGGCCCTCGAAGGTGAGGTCGGTATCGGCGGTGGCGGCCAGGCTGTTCGCTGTGTCGAGCACCATCATGGTCTCGGGACCGGCGACGGCGACCTCCACTTTGTCCGGTCGGCTGCTGAGGAACCCGCTCACGGCCAGCGACGCGACGATCACGACGATCGTCACCACCGTCGAGATCACGAAGTTACGGTCACGCAGCTTCACCGCGATCTCGCGGGCGGCGACGATCCGCCACACCCCGCTCACGCGACACCTACTCGAGCTATGGCCGCCAGACGCTGACTTCTCACACTGCAGCTACTCGACACGATCGAGTGCACTGCGTGGTGGTGCGGGCTACCGCCCCGACCTCTCATGCTGCACCTTCTCGGCATGATCGGGCGCCCTCCGTGGTGACGTGAGCTGCCGCCGCCAGGCGCTGACCCTCTCATGCCGTGACCTCCCGGTAGATCTCGGCCACGGTGGGCCGTACTTCGGTGAACTCCCGCACCGACCCGCGCGAGAGCGCTTCCTTCAACACCCCGTCGGTGTCGGCACCGTCGATCTCGAACAGCGCGCGCCCGTCGTCGATGTCGATCGCGCGAACCCCCGGATACTCCCGCAACCACGCCGGATCACCGTCGAGCACCAGCCGGTACCGCGACCCCCCGCCCGAACGCAGCTCTTCGACCGAACCCTGTCCGACCACGTGCCCGCCGGCGAGGATCACCAGCCGGTCGCACAGCCGCTCCACCAGATCCAGCTGGTGCGAGGAGAACAGCACCGGCACGCCCTGATCGGCGTACTCGCGCAACAGTTCCGCCATCGAGTCGACCGCCACCGGATCGAGCCCGGAGAACGGTTCGTCCAGAATCAGGGCCGAGGGCTGGGCGATCACCGCCGCCGCGATCTGGACGCGCTGCTGGTTACCCAGCGACAGCGACTCCAGTTTGTCCTTGCCCCGCTGCGCCAACCCGAACCGTTCGAGCAGGTCCTGGGCTCGCGATCGGGCTGTGTCCGCCGTCATTCCGCGCAACCGGGCCAGATACACCAGCTGATCGAGCACCGGCTGTTTCGGATACAACCCGCGCTCCTCGGGCATGTACCCGAACGAGCGCCGGTCCTGCGCGGTCACCGCCCGGCCATCCCAGCGGACCTCGCCGGCGTGGACGGCCAAGACTCCCATGATCATTCGCATGGTGGTGGTCTTGCCCGCCCCGTTCCCGCCGACGAATCCGGTCAGGGTTCCCGGCGCCACCCCGAAGGACACGTCGTCGACGGCCACGTTGTCGCCGAAGCGGCGGACCAGGTGCGCGACTTCCAGCATCGGATTCCCCATCTGTCGTGAGCTCGCCCACAACCGTACCGATTCGCGGCGTCCCCGCCAGTGGTCAGCGGGGAGTGACCCAGGTGGTGATCTCGGCGTGCACCACTTCCACGCCGTCGCGGTCGTAGACCGCGACGGGCACAACAAGCTCGCGCCCCTCGGTGAGGGCGGCGAAATCCGGGATCTCGGCCAGTTCCGCCACCGCCCGCAATCCGGATTCGGCCTTGGCCAGGTACTGCACGTTCATCGACTTGGGGATCCAGCGGTGGGTGGTCGGGACGGTGGCCTCGCTGAGCATGCCCATCGCCACCTCGGCGAGATTGCAGGCCGCGATGGCGTGGAAGGTGCCCAGATGGTTGTGGATGCCGAACCACTTGGGCGAGGTCACCTCGCAGCGGCCGGGCTCGAGGCGCACCACTCGGGGCAGCACTGTGCCGAAGTAGGGCACTCGGGCGACCATGCCGAGTGAGAACAGCGTGTGGCCGATGCGATTGTCGGGCAGCTTCTTCCAGCCACGGTAGGTCGCGGTCTCCTGTGTCATCCCCGTATCTTACTGAAAAGTAAGGTAGTGCGGAACCCACCCCCGACCAGCGCGGGCGTCGCGCCAGCTACCATTACCGAGTACAGCCCGCAGCGTGTCCCATACCTCACGGCCCCCGATTTGAAGAGCGTCGTCGGCATGGTGCATACTGTTCGGGTTGCCTTGCGCAGGACAGTTCTCTCTTCGGAGCGAGCGGGTCGAGCGAGGCGAGCAGTAGTTTGTATCCCGCCGGTTCGCCGGCGTGGATACGTTCGGGACCACAGTTCCCGGCCGTTGGTGAGTACGTGACCAGGGCTGGAGAATGAGCGAAAAGGCGACACGCCCGACCGCGTGGACCGGAGAACCATGACAGATGAACAGCGGCGAAGACGGGCAGTGCCTTCTGGTGCGCGGTCGCGGTCTCGACTGAGAATCTCAACAACATGTGTTCGGGCTGTGCAAAAAAGGGTGGTGCGGGAGCTAGCTCCTGTGACCACGAAGGAAAGCGGAGAAAAGGACACTTAGCGTGGCGGGACAAAAGATCCGCATCAGGCTCAAGGCCTATGACCACGAGGCGATCGACGCGTCTGCGCGCAAGATCGTGGAGACGGTGACCCGCACCGGCGCCCGTGTGGTCGGGCCTGTGCCGTTGCCCACAGAGAAGAACGTGTACTGCGTCATCCGTTCGCCGCACAAGTACAAGGACTCGCGCGAACACTTCGAGATGCGTACACACAAGCGCCTCATCGACATCCTCGACCCGACGCCGAAGACGGTTGACGCGCTCATGCGTATCGACCTGCCGGCCAGCGTCGACGTCAACATTCAGTGACGGGGACTCGAGATATGACTGACAACAAGAACCGGCCCGCAGCCGGCATCCTGGGCACCAAACTCGGTATGACCCAGGTCTTCGACGAGAAGAACCGCGTCGTCCCGGTCACCGTCATCAAGGCGGGCCCGAACGTGGTCACCCAGATCCGCACCGTGGAGCGCGACGGCTACTCGGCCGTTCAGATCGCTTTCGGCGCCATCGACCCGCGCAAGGTGAACAAGCCGACTTCCGGTCAGTTCGCCAAGGCCGGTGTCACCCCGCGCCGCCACGTCACCGAGATCCGCGTCGCGGATGCCTCCACCTTCGAGGTCGGCCAGGAGCTCTCCGCCGACGTCTTCGAAGAAGGCACCTACGTCGACGTGACCGGAATCAGCAAGGGCAAGGGCTTCGCCGGCACCATGAAGCGTCACGGCTTCGCCGGTCAGGGCGCCTCGCACGGTGCGCAGGCTGTGCACCGTCGCCCGGGTTCCATCGGTGGTTGCGCCACTCCCGGCCGCGTGTTCAAGGGCATGCGCATGTCGGGCCGTATGGGTAACGACCGCGTGACCACGCAGAACCTCTCGGTTCACAAGATCGACGCCGAGAACGGCCTGCTCCTGGTCAAGGGTGCGATCCCCGGCCGCAAGGGCAACGTCGTGATCGTCAAGAGCGCCGTGAAGGGTGGTGCGCACGCATGACCAGCTCCGCAGTGAACACGGAGAAGAAGTCCGCCAACCTCACGTTGAGCGTCAAGGCCGCAGGCGGCAAGACCGAAGGCACCGTCGAACTCCCCTCGGAGATCTTCGACGTGACCGCCAACGTCGCGCTGATGCACCAGGTCGTCATCGCGCAGCTGGCCGCCGCTCGCCAGGGCACCCACTCCACGAAGACTCGTGGCGAGGTCTCCGGTGGTGGCAAGAAGCCGTACCGGCAGAAGGGCACCGGCCGCGCCCGTCAGGGCTCGACCCGTGCACCGCAGTTCGCCGGTGGTGGCACCGTCCACGGCCCGCAGCCGCGCGACTACAGCCAGCGGACCCCCAAGAAGATGAAGGCCGCCGCCCTGCGCGGTGCCCTGTCCGACCGGGCCCGCAACGAGCGTATCCACGTGATCACCGAACTGGTCTCGGGTCAGAACCCGTCGACCAAGAACGCCAAGGACTTCCTGGCCGAGCTCTCGGACCGCAAGAAGTTCCTCGTCGTTGTCGGCCGCGAGGACCTCGCCGCGTGGAAGAGCGTGGCGAACCTGCAGAACGTGCTGCCGATCGCCCCGGATCAGCTCAACACCTACGACGTGCTCAACAGCGACGAAGTGGTGTTCAGCGTCGAGGCCCTGAACGCCTTCGTTCACGGTCCCGCCGAGTCGGCCCAGGAGGAGAGCAAGTGACCACCATCGCCGACCCCCGCGACATCCTGCTCGCACCGGTCATCTCGGAGAAGTCCTACGGGCTGATCGAGGAAGGCACCTACACCTTCCTGGTGCACCCGGATTCGAACAAGACGCAGATCAAGATCGCCGTCGAGAAGGTTTTCGGCGTGAAGGTGACCAGCGTCAACACCGCCAACCGTCAGGGCAAGCGCAAGCGGACCCGCTTCGGTTACGGCAAGCGCAAGGACACCAAGCGCGCGCTCGTGACCCTCTCGGCCGACAGCAAGCCCATCGAGATCTTCGGAGGACCGGTCGCGTAAGCGACTGGCGATCCAGAAAGCAGAGAAGAACTCATGGCAATCCGTAAGTACAAGCCGACAACACCGGGCCGTCGTGGCTCGAGTGTCTCGGACTTCGCCGAGATCACCCGGTCGACGCCGGAGAAGTCGCTGCTGCGCCCGCTCACCAAGTCCGGTGGTCGTAACGCGCACGGTCGCATCACCACTCGTCACCGTGGTGGCGGTCACAAGCGTGCCTACCGCGTCATCGACTTCCGTCGACTGGACAAGGACGGCATCCCGGCCAAGGTCGCTCACATCGAGTACGACCCCAACCGCACCGCCAACATCGCACTGCTGCACTTTGCCGACGGCGAGAAGCGCTACATCCTCGCGCCGAAGGGCATCAAGCAGGGCAGCCCGATCGAGTCCGGCCCCACGGCCGACATCAAGCCGGGTAACAACCTGCCCCTGCGCAACATCCCGACCGGTACCACGATTCACAACGTGGAACTGCGTCCGGGCGGTGGCGCCAAGATGGCCCGTGCCGCAGGCATGAGCATTCAGCTGCTGGGCAAGGAAGGGCCGTACGCGACCCTGCGTATGCCCTCCGGTGAAATCCGCCGAGTCGACGTGCGCTGCCGCGCCACCGTCGGCGAGGTCGGCAACGCCGAGCAGTCGAACATCAACTGGGGCAAGGCCGGCCGTATGCGCTGGAAGGGCCGTCGTCCTACCGTCCGTGGTGTCGTGATGAACCCGGTCGACCACCCGCACGGTGGTGGTGAGGGTAAGACCTCCGGTGGTCGCCACCCGGTCTCCCCGTGGGGCCAGCCCGAAGGCCGTACCCGCAAGCCCAACCGCCCGAGCGACAAGCTCATCGTCCGCCGTCGCAAGACCGGCAAGAAGCGCTAAAGGAGGAGGTAAGAAATGCCACGCAGCCTCAAGAAGGGCCCGTTCGTCGACGACCACCTCCTCGCGAAGGTGGACGTCCAGAACGAAAAGGGCACCAAGCAGGTCATCAAGACCTGGTCGCGTCGCTCGACCATCATTCCCGACTTCATCGGTCACACTTTCGCCGTCCACGACGGTCGCAAGCACGTCCCGGTGTTCGTCTCGGACAACATGGTCGGCCACAAGCTCGGTGAGTTCGCGCCGACCAGGACGTTCAAGAGCCACGTCAAGGACGACCGGAAGAGCAAGCGGCGATGACTGAAACCAACACCGAAACGGTTCAGAACCCGACTGCCCGCGCTACCGCTAAGCACGTGCGGGTCACCCCGATGAAGGCGCGTCGCGTCGTGGACCTGGTCCGCGGCAAGCGTGTCGAGGACGCGCTGGCGATCCTGCGGTTCGCCCCGCAGGCTGCCAGCGAACCGGTGGCCAAGGTCGTGGCTTCGGCCGCGGCGAACGCCGAGAACAACCTCGGCCTCAACCCGGCCACCCTGGTCATCTCGACTGCTTTTGTCGACGAGGGTGCCACCATGAAGCGTTTCCAGCCGCGGGCCCAGGGTCGTGCGTTCCGGATTCGCAAGCGCACCAGCCACATCACCATCGAGGTCGAGAGCGTGCCCACTGCCGGCGCTGCCACTCGTAGCCGCCGGAAGGGAGGGGCAAAGTAAATGGGACAGAAAATCAACCCCCATGGCTTCCGCCTCGGTATCACCACCGACTGGAAGTCGCGTTGGTACGCGGACAAGCAGTACGCGGAATACGTGAAGGAAGACGTTCAGATCCGCAAGCTCCTCGCCACTGGCATGGAGCGGGCCGGCATCTCGAAGGTCGAGATCGAGCGCACCCGTGATCGCGTCCGTGTGGATATCCACACCGCGCGTCCCGGCATCGTGATCGGTCGCCGTGGCGCGGAAGCCGATCGCATCCGCGCCGAGCTGGAGAAGCTCACCAAGAAGCAGGTTCAGCTGAACATCCTCGAGGTCAAGAACCCCGAGTCGGATGCGCAGCTGGTTGCCCAGGGTGTGGCCGAGCAGCTGTCCAACCGTGTGGCGTTCCGTCGTGCGATGCGTAAGGCCATCCAGTCGGCCATGCGTTCGCCGAACGTCAAGGGCATCCGCGTGCAGTGCTCGGGCCGCCTCGGTGGCGCCGAAATGTCGCGCTCGGAGTTCTACCGTGAGGGTCGCGTTCCGCTGCACACGCTGCGTGCCGACATCGACTACGGCCTCTACGAGGCCAAGACCACCTTCGGTCGCATCGGCGTGAAGGTCTGGATCTACAAGGGCGACATCGTCGGTGGTCGTCGTGAACTGACCGCCGCCACCACCGCTCCGGAGCGCCCGCGCCGCGAGCGTCCGAGCCGTCCGCGTCGTTCCGGGTCCACCGGCACCACCGCGACCAGCACCGAGGTCGGGCGCGCCGCCACCGCAGTGGCGGAGGCTCCGGCAGAAAAGCAGGAGGGCTGACGCATGCTGATGCCCCGTAGGGTCAAGCACCGCAAGCAGCACCACCCCAGTCGCTCCGGCATGTCCAAGGGCGGCACCGCGGTGGCGTTCGGTGAGTACGGCATCCAGGCTCTCGAGCCCGCCTACGTCACCAACCGTCAGATCGAGTCGGCGCGTATCGCGATGACCCGCCACATCAAGCGTGGCGGCAAGATCTGGATCAACATCTACCCCGACCGCCCGCTCACCAAGAAGCCGGCCGAAACCCGCATGGGTTCCGGTAAGGGTTCGCCGGAGTGGTGGGTCGCGAACGTGAAGCCCGGACGGGTCATGTTCGAGATGTCTTACCCCAACGAGGAGACCGCTCGTGAGGCCCTGCGCCGCGCGATGCACAAGCTCCCCATGAAGTGCAGGATCGTGACCAGGGAGGAGCAGTTCTGATGGCTACCGGAACACCGGCCGCAGAGCTCCGCGAGCTCAACGAAGAAGAGCTCGTGGCCAAACTGCGCGAGTCGAAGGAAGAGCTGTTCAACCTGCGCTTCCAGATGGCGACGGGTCAGCTCGACAACAACCGCCGTCTGCGCGTCGTCCGTCACGAGATCGCGCGCATCTACACGGTCATGCGTGAGCGCGAGCTCGGCCTGGCCACGGCACCCGCTGGCAAGGGAGATGCGGCATGAGCGAGCCCACAAAGAAGGCAGAAGAGCGCAACAGCCGCAAGGTACGCAGCGGCTACGTCGTCTCGGACAAGATGAGCAAGACGATTGTCGTCGAGCTGGAAGACCGTCACCGGCACAAGCTCTACGGCAAGATCATTCGCACCACCTCCAAGGTGAAGGCGCATGACGAGAACGAGATCGCCGGTGTCGGCGACCACGTTCAGCTGATGGAGACCCGCCCGCTGTCGGCCACCAAGCGCTGGCGTCTGGTCGAGGTCCTGGAGAAGGCCAAGTAAGGTTTCTCCTCGATCCATCGAGATCGTTGCTACGAAGGCCCGTTTCCCTTTGGGAAGCGGGCCTTCGTCGTGACGCCGGCCAGCTGATACCTGGCTCGTACCATGAAGTCATGGCGATGACTTTGCGGCTCGATGGGGACGATGACCGGCGGCTGACTGAGCTGGCTGAGTGGCTCGGCCGGCGTGAACAGGACTTGGTCCCAGAGGCGTTCGGGTCGATGATCGACTCGATCATGGACGAGCACGCCGAGCTGATGCGACGTCTTGCGTGATCTACCTCGATCTCGCTGAGGTCGTCGCCATTGCCCGTGCGGTGAACAAGACCCCGCATGCCGTGGCCGACATCGGATTGCTGGCGGGCGCTGTCGAGCGGCCGAAGGCGACCGTATTCGGCCAGGAGGTGTACCCCGGCTGTTCCTCGAGGCCGCTGCTCTCCTGCATTCGATCGCGCGAAACCACGCCCTGATCGACGGCAACAAGCGACCCGCATTCGTCTCGAGTGTCGCCATGCTCCGACTGAACGGATACCGGGTTCGCCCACTGTCCGATGAGCAGGAGGAGATGATGAACCGCATCGCCGTCGGCGATGTGGACATCTCGGAGATAGCGAGGAGCCTGGAGCTCTGGGCGGAAAGGGCTCGAGTTCTCAACCAGTGAAGGCGTAGGGGTGGCGCAGTTTTCGGGCGTAGTCGACGATGTTGGTGACGGTGGGGCCGGAGACGCCCACCTCGGCGCCGACGCTGCGGGCCGACAATGACTGGTCGGTGAGTTCGAGGATCTGTTCGATCTGGTCGAGGGTGAGGCGTAGGGGGCTGCCTGCGGCGATCTGGCGGGCCAGGGCGCGGACTTCGGTGTCCTCGTAGTCGAATTCGTCGACGGGAGTGTCCGGCTCGGGTTCGGGTTCGGGATTCGACGGCTCGTCGGTGAGGGCATCCGAATCGGGTTCCGGGGTGGCCGGCTCCGGGGGAAGCGCCGTCGCCTTCGGGGTGGTGGGTGTGGGGTCCGGCTCTTCGGGCAAGGACAGTTGCTCAGCTGTGTGCGCGGTGAGGGTGAGTTGTTCCGGTTCGTCGGCCAGAGGCTGTGGTTCGTTGTGCGCGACCACCGGGGTGGGGGCAAACGTGTCGCCGTTGAGGTCACGGGCGACGGTGTCGGCGTGCACCGTCGCCTCGGGAACCGGGTCGGTACCGGTGGCCTCGCCCGCAGTGGCCTGCGCGGCGGCTGTGACCGGTATTCGCCGCGACGCCGGGTTCACCCCGTTGGTGCTGCCGTTGCGGTGCTGGTCGGCGGGTGTTTTGTGGAGCAGTCCGAGCGTGCCGGGGGCGGTCATCTTGTCGGTGGACGGGCGGCGCGAGTGGCCGCGCTCATCGGCTGCGGTGGTGGTCGGACGGTGCACGGCGAGCAGCGGTTCCTCGTCCCGCGCACCGTTCTGTTCCCGGGCTGTCGGCCGCACCGGCGAGCTCTCACCAGCGTTCAGGGCACCACTACGCTGATCCGGCCCCGAAGCGGTCTCATCTGAACCCATCACGGCCGGAGCATCGTTCTGCTGGACCGGCGCCGCAACGGAATCCACCCGGTCGGCGGGGGAGTAGCTCGCGTCCCCGGGCACCTGCACCGACGCGCTCTCGATCAACAGCGCATACCGTGCCGCGACCCAGGCGTGTAACCAGATCACCACTCCTACCATCACCGGTGCGATCGCGTATTCGGCTGCGCGGCCGAATGATCCGGTGGCGAGGTGAGGGCCCGCGTTCAGGGCGACCGTGGTGCCGAGCAGGGCGACCTCGAAGAGGATCACCTTCCCGCGTTCGAGTTCACGGCCCCAGCGGGCGGCAGTGGTGGCGGTGACCATGATGACGATGATGGGGATCGAGATCATCGCCTCGATGCCGTAGCTGAGCCAGTAGAGCGGGTCGCTCATGTCCCCGCTGGGCACCAGGTTCCGTTGCACATTGACCCCGGCCCACACCATTCCGAGGACGACCACCCCGATCAGTGCGCGCGAGGACCATTCGGCGCGCCGGTACAGCTGGGCCAGGCGCGCGTCGGCGCTCGACACCCGGCGTCGTGCGGCCAGCGCCTTGCGATGCCAGCGGGCGTCGGCCTCATCGGTGCGCCGGATCAGTGCCCCGGTGCGCCGGTCTCGCTGCTCGGCGGCGAGTTCATCGGCCACCGCGCGCCGCCGCTGTTTACGGCGTTGCTCGCGAATCCATTCGGCCAGTTCGCGTTCGGCGCGGATTTCGGCGTCGGAGAGGGCGTCGTAGAGCGCGGTGTCGTGTTGCAGTGGCAGTTTGCCGCGGGCGGTGGCGACCTGTTGGGCGAGGGCGGTGATCTCGGTGTCGGCAGGGTCGATCGACCGATCGTCGGACATCTCGCGCCTTCCGCGTCACTCGAACATATGGACTATCGAACATATGTGTGATTGCCAGAGAGCGTAAACGCCGACCGTGCCCCGGTCAACGACAACGGCTCGAGCAGTGCCACGATCGCGGTGTGGCGGTGCCGCGGGTGCCCGTTGCGCTCGCGGAGTCAGGAGCCGGCGTCACCGAGTGCCCGTTTTTCGTACTCCCGGCGTACGGGCGAACCGGCGACGGCCGCGACTTGATTCGGCACCGTCCGCCGCAGCACCGCATCGCGGAGCCGCTGCGGCAGCACCCCGGCCAACCGCAACAGCAACCCGACCTGGGCGGGCAGTGTCACCTCGAAACGAGGCCGCTCGATCGCGTCGAGCACGGCCCGCGCGACATCAGCGGGCTGCAACAGCGGCGCCGAACCGGTGGCGGTGCCCGCGGCGAGTTCGGTATCGACAACTCCCGGCATGATCGCCGTCAACCGGACCCCGCTGCCGCGTAGTTCTTCGCGCACGCCGGTCAGGTAGCCGAGCACGCCGTGCTTGGTGGCCGCGTAGGTGGCTTCGCCGGCCGGCGACAGCTTCGCCGCGAGCGAGGCGATGGTGATGATGTGCCCGTTGCCGCGCGCCCGCATCGCCGGCGCGGCCAGCCGCACCCCGCGTATCACGCCGTGCAGGTTCACCGCGAGCATCCGGGCGGTCGCGGCTTCGGGTTCGAGGTCGAACGGACCCACCCACATCACGCCCGCGTTGTTGACCAGTACGTCGACCGGGCCGAGTAGCGCTTCGGTGGTGGCCAGGAAGTCGTGGAACGACCGGGCGTCGGTCACGTCGAGTTCGCAGCCGTGCACCGTCCCGGGCAACTGCGCCGCGGCCTCCCGCGCCGCCTTTCCCGACAGATCACCGATGCAGACCCGCGCCCCCGCCTCGGCGAGCTGTCGCGCGATCTCCTTGCCGATCCCTGCGGCCCCACCTGTGACAGCGACGACCAACCCGACGGGCGTACGTTTCACGCGCAATGGCCTTTCGATAACCACGTCCAAATTCCGAACTGATCGTAGGTCAGAATCGTGCGCGGGGCCGGGTTCCGCCGGCCGAGGATCCGCCGCCCGAGGATCTGTCGCCCGAGGACCTGTCGGCCGAGGAACTGTCGCCCGAGGACCTGCCGGCCGAGGATCTGTCGGCCGAGGATCTGTCGGCCGAGGATCTGTCGCCCGAGGACCTGCCGCCCGAGGACCTGCCACCCGAGGACCTGCCACCCGAGGGGGCCGCCGGGCCGAGGAGGCCGACCGAGGGTCCGCGCCCGCGGGCACGCGCGTAAGCGGACTCAACTCAGCGAGCACGCGCGTAAGCGGGCTCAACTCATCGCGGTATGCCAGACGATGGCCGCCGCGAGCGCGCCCGCGCCGTTGAGCGACCAGTGCAGCGCGATCGGCGCGAGCAGGCTGCCGCTGCGCCGCCGCAGCCAGGTGAAGACCACGCCCGCCGCCGCGGTGGCCGCTACCGCGAGGGTGATACCGATGACCTGGCCGAGCACTCCGCCGCCGACGATGCCGGTGAGTCCTTGGTTGCCGCTGGTCAAACCCATCGACGACGCGATGTGCCAGAGGCCGAACAGCAGCGATCCCGCCGCGAACAACCCGCGTACCCCGAGGACCCGGTCGAGGGTGCCGTGCAGCACTCCGCGGAAGGCGAGTTCTTCTGGGATCACCGTCTGCAAGGGGATGACGATCATCGATGCGATGAGTGCGCCGGAGATCGTCGCGTATCGGTCGGCGAGGAAGAACGGCCTGGTCACCGGTAGTAGCGCGCCGATCGCGACCGCGGTGAGCACGATCGCGACCGCGCCGAGCGCGTAGCCGGTGCCACGTCGCCAGTGCCGGGGCGACAGGCCCAGTTCGTACCAGCCGAGTCCGCGCTTGCGCATCAGTGCCAGCAGGGCGATCGCCGCGACGGGCACGGTGACGATATTGGCCCACGCGGTGGTGAAATGGACGATCAGATTCGTGCCCGCGAGCACGGCGACGACCACGACCAGATCGAGGTAGGCATGCAGCTTCGGCCGGGATTCGGCGGCGGGTACGGGCACCTGCACGAGTCTACGGAAATATCACGGAATGGAAACGGCCCGGTGAACGCCGCTCGACCACCCGATTCTCCACGGCTAGCAGGCTGTTCGAACGGTCGGAAAGATCGACAAGGTTCATCCCGGCAGTGAGCTACTCGACAATCGATTCCGACCATCCGGGCAAATCGGTCCATGCTTGCAAACTGCGCCGCGTCTCGAAACGTCGCGGCGCACCGCTCACGGGGTCGGTGAATTCGAGCGAGGCCGCGAGCAGTTGCAGCGGCCGCGAGTAGTCGTCGACCGATTTATCGGTGATCACCGGATAGAAATCGTCACCGAGAATCGGCACACCGAGCCCGTTCATGTGCAACCGCAGCTGATGGGTTCGCCCGGTGTGCGGGCGCAACCGGTACCGCCCGAGCCCGTCGCGGTGCTCGAGCAGTTCCACCTCGGTCTCGGCATTGGGTTCCCCCGCGACCTCGTAGGCGGCGAGCACCTGCTTCTCCTTGACGATCCGGCTGCGCACGACCCGCGGCAGCTCCAGCGCCGGATCATAGGGGGCGATCGCCTCGTATTCCTTGCGCACGGTCCGGTGCCCGAACATCGTCTGATAGGCGCCGCGCCGCGCCGGGTTCACCACGAACAGGATCAGGCCGGCGGTGACCCGGTCCAGTCGGTGCGCGGGAATGAGCTCGGCCAGGTCGAGTTCGCGGCGCAGCCGTACGAGGGCGGTCTGCAGAATGTGCTGCCCGCGCGGGATGGTCGCCAGGAAATGCGGTTTGTCCACCACCAGAATGTCCTCGTCGCGGTGCACGATGCCGATGTCGAAAGGTACTTCTTTCTCGACGGGCAGGTCGCGGTGGAACCACACTGCGCCACCGGGCACATACGCCGCGTCCGGCGCGAGCGGCCCGTCGAGGTCGACGATTTCTCCGGCCAGCAGCATCTCGTCGATCCGCGCCGGGTCCACCCGCGGCAACCGATCCACCAGGTGCGCGCGCACGGTGGCCCAGTGCCCATCTTCGGGCAGCCGGAGCCGGGCCGGGTCGAGGCCGTGCCGCTTGGGCAGCGGCGGCTGCTGCCTGCGTCGCATACCGACAAGTGTGGTCGGTGGCCCGCGCCACGGGCACAGTGCCCCTGGGAACCGGCTGGTCGGGCCCGCGGTGACCGGGCCGCTCAGGAAGCGCGCGTGGCGAGGCCCGGGTAATCGACGATCAGGCCCGACTCGTCGTAGTTCAAGGTGGCCCGGTAGTCGGAGTCGGGCGCGCTGTAGTCGTAGCGCGGGCCGGTGTCGGTGTCGTCGACGATGCGGCGGTAGTGCTGCGGCAGCCGGGTCACCGTGAGGTCGCCGGTGCGCACGTAGGCCGCCGGGGCGTCGGCCGAGTCGCCCACCGACAGGCCGAGGCGGTGCACCGGCAGCGCGTTGGTGAACGCCGAGGCTTCGAGGTCGATGTCGAGGCAGCCGTCGAGTTCGGGTGTGGACTCACCGTCGACTTGCCAGCGGCCGAGCCCGTCGCAGTGCACGGTGAGTGTGCGCCTGCCGTCGGGGTAGCGGCCGGTGATCTGGGCCGAGCGGGTGTGCCAGCTGCCATCGAGTCGTAGTCGATAGTCGATGGCCCAGGTGGCTCCGTCCTCGACTCCGGTCGCGCACCCTTCGACGAGCACTCCACGATCACCGTCGCGGAAGTACGTCACTTCGAATCCGGTGCGCGCCTCGCGGTGTACCCAGGCGGCTGAGGTAGGCAGTGGAGTGAACACGAGTGGGGCATTCCCGAAATATCGTCAGTCAATCGTCGGCGCGAGCAACGTTTCCACCCGACCACCACCAGGTAACTTAGGTTAACCTACCCTAGGCGAGTTGCCGTGAACAGGTCGAGAGGGCGAGAACGTATGACGGTGCAGGTAGCGCCGCCGCCGGGGGTGGAGTCGGGCAACCGGCCGACCAAGGCGGCCGCGAAAGCGCAGAAGCAACGAGAAGCGCTGGCGCGCAAGGAAATTCTGGCCCCGGTGTCGGGCATGCTCACTCTGGCGAGCCTGCTCGTGGCGGTGGCCTCGGTGTGCACCGTGGTGCCGTTCCTGCTGATCGTGCAGGCCTGCCGGGAACTGCTCGCCACCCCGGTCGACACCGACCGGGTCTGGTGGCTGTTCGGCGCGGCCGTGGTGGTGCTCGTCGTGCGCGCGTTGTTGCAGGCGGTGGCGTTGACCTGGTCGCACACCGTCGACGCCGGCTACCAGCTCACGCTGCGCCGGCTGCTGGCGGCCAAACTCACCCGGGTGCCGCTCGGCTGGTTCGGTGAGCGCAGTTCTGGTGCGGTGAAGACCTATCTGCGCGACGACGTGGAGGCGCTGCACTACCTGGTGGCCCATGCCCGGCTCGAGTTCGTCGGCGCGCTGGTGGTCCCGCTGGTGACCCTCGGCTACCTGTGCACTGTCGACTGGCGGCTCACCCTGGTGCTGCTGATTCCGCTGATCGCCTACTTCGTGCTGTTCGGCAAGATCATGGACCGCGACGGTCGCGACCGGCTCGCGGTCTACACCCGCTGGGAGCGCCGCACCGCCGAGGCCACCATCGAGTTCGTCGACGGCATCCAGGTGGTGCGGGCCTTCGGCCAGGCGGGCAAGGCGCACACCGAGTTCCAGCATGCCGTCGACGGTCAGGTGAACGCCGCGCACCGGATGAAGATGCCGATCATCCGGGTGCAGTCGGCTTCCGACATCGTGGTCGCCCCGGTGTTCGTGATGCTGGTGGTTGTTCTCGGTGGGCTCGGCTTCATCGGCCTCGGCTGGGTGCAGCCCCTGGATCTGCTGCCGTTCCTGCTGGTGGGCCTGGGTATCGGTAGTTCGCTGCTCGGCCTCGGTTACGGCTCGCAGGCGTTGCGCGCCGGTGGCGCCGCCGCGCTGCGGTTGCACGAGTTGCAGCAGACCCCGGAACTCGACCTCGCCGAATCGACCGCACCGATCCCCGTTCAGCAGGGAGTCGTCCGCTTCGAGGGTGTCGAATTCGCCTATCGCGCGGGCCATGACGTGTTGCGCGGCATCGACCTCGAACTCACACCGGGCACCATCACCGCCCTGGTCGGTCCGAGTGGCTCGGGCAAGTCGACCCTGGCCAAGCTGCTGCCACGCTTCTACGACGTCGGCGCGGGCCGAATCACCATCGACGGTCGCGACATTCGCGAGTTCAGCAGCGAGGAGCTCTATCGCACAGTGGGTTTCGTCTTCCAGGATGTGCGGCTGATCCGCGGGTCGATCCGTGAGAACCTGCTGCTGGCCCGCCCCGGTGCCGAGCAGGCCGACATCGAGCGCGCGACCCGTGCCGCCCAGATCCACGACCGGATCATGGCGCTGCCGCGCGGCTACGAATCCGAGATCGGCGCCGACGCCACCCTGTCCGGCGGTGAGGCGCAACGTCTGTCGATCGCTCGGGCGCTGCTGGCCGACACTCCGGTACTCGTCCTCGACGAGGCCACCGCCTTCGCCGATCCCGAATCCGAGGCGGCTGTGCAGGACGCGCTGGCCGCCCTGGTGGCCGGTCGCACCGTCCTGGTGATCGCACACCGTCTGCACACCATCACCGGTGTCGACCGAATCCTGGTGCTCGACGACGGAGTCCTCGTAGAACAGGGCACGCACGCGCAGTTGTGTGCCGCCGGTGGGCTGTATCAGCGACTGTGGGAAATCAACGAGGCCGCGCTCGGCACCCTGGCCCTGGTGGAGGAAGCACGATGATTCGCAAGGTTTTCCGCCTCGTCCCCGACGAGTTCGCCCCGCTGATCCCGCGCCTGCTCGCGGCCATCGTGCTGCAGGCGCTGTGTCAGGCCATCGCCTATCTGCTGTTGGTCCCGGTGCTCGAAGCTGTCTTCGATGACGATTTGCGCGGCGCGTGGCTGTGGGCGCTGGGCATGAGCGCGGCGGTTCTCGGCGTGGTCGTCTTCGGTTATCTGCAGTCCGTCATCGGGCTGCGTATCGGCCTCGGGATGCAGCGCGGACTGCAGACCCGGCTCGGTGATCAGCTGAACGCGCTGCCGCTGGGCTGGTTCGAGGGTCGTGACGCCGGCCCGCTCTCGCGGGTGGTGGTCGAGCAGGTGCGTGAGACCCAGGGCTTGATCGCCTATCTGCTCACCAAGGTCCTCACCGGTGTGATCGTGCCGGTGGTGGTCGCGGTGGGCATGCTGTTCATCGACTGGCGCATCGGTGTGGCGATGCTGGCGGCCGCGCCCGTGCTGTACCTGGTGAACCAGCTCGCCAATCGCGCCTACACCGGCGCCGATGCGCGCTTGCACGCCGCCGCGGCCGAAGCCGATTCGCGGGTGGTCGAGTTCGCCCAGGCCCAGCCGGTGTTGCGGGCGTTCGGCGCGGTCGGGGCCGGGAACAAGGCGTTGGAGTCGGCGCTGGTCCGCCAGCGCGCGGCGGTGCGGAAGATGATGATCGCCACCGTGCCGGGCCTGATCGTGTTCGCCCTGTTCGTGCAAGCGGTGTTCCTGGTGCTCGCCTACATCGCGGTGGTGCAGGTGACCGGCGGTTCGATCTCGGCCGCCGCCGCGATCGCCCTGATCGCGGTGAGCTCGCGTTTCATCGAACCGGTGAATCAGGCGGCCCAGCTCGGCGCCGCGTTGCGCTCGGCCGCCGCGGCCGCCGATCGCATCACCGAACTACTGGCCGAACCCACGCTGCCCGTTGCCACCGAGCCGGTCACCCCCGGCGCGCCCGCGGTGGTGTTCGACGCCGTCAGCTTCGGTTACCGCCCCGGCGAATCCGTGCTCACCGACCTGAACTTCACGGTTCCGGCGGGCACCACCACCGCCATCGTCGGACCAAGCGGCGCGGGCAAGACGACCCTGCTCCGGCTCGCCGCCCGCTTCTACGACGTCGACTCCGGCGTCGTCAGTGTGGGCGAACACGATGTGCGCGACCAGCCGTCGGACACTCTGCTCGATCAGCTCGCCCTGGTCTTCCAGAACGTCTACCTTTTCAATCGCTCGGTCGCCGACAACATCCGTATCGGCAAGCCCGGCGCCACCGACGCCGAACTCACCCGCGCCGCCGTCGCGGCCCGGGTCGACGAGATCGTGGAGCGCCTGCCGGACGGCTTCGACACCACGGTCGGCGAGGGCGGCGCTTCCCTGTCCGGCGGTGAACGTCAGCGGGTTTCGATCGCTCGCGCGCTGCTGAAGGACGCGCCCATCGTGTTGCTCGACGAGGCCACCAGCGCCTTGGACCCGCACAGCGAAGCGGTGGTGGTGCGCGGTATCCATGAACTCACCAGGGGCAAAACTGTCCTAGTGGTGGCCCATCGGCTCACCACCATCGCCCACGCCGACCAGATCCTGTTCCTGGACGGTGGGCGCATCACCGAACGTGGCACCCACGCCGAACTCCTCGCCCGCGACGGTCGCTACGCGGCCTTCTGGAACGAGCGCGAGCGGGCCACCGGTTGGCGCCTGGAACCGGCCACGGTGTGAGCCAGGGTGGTCCGGGGCCACAGCACTGAGCCCCGGACCACCGCTGCGCGGTGCCGGGGCTCAGGGGGTGAGTTCACTTCCAGTACGCCTGCGACTTGATCGACGTCTTGGGCAGCACGTGCTGATGCTTGAGGGTCTTCACGATCGAGCGGGTGGTGTGGCCGTCGCAGGCGACCCAGGCGAAGGCCTCGGCGGGGCAGGTCATTTCCTGGGCGGCTTCGCGGAGCAGGCGCCCGTCGTCGATGCGCTGCACCCAGGTCACGGTGTGGTGGGGCTTGTTGTGGACCGGGATGGTCATGTCGGACTCGTACTGCCACTCCAGCCAGACACGCGCCGGGGTGTCGCCGATGGCGTCGAGCAGCGAGTTGATGGCAGGCAGCGAGGCGGTGTCACCGAAGAGGACGTATTCGCAGGGTGCGGGTTCGGGCAGCTGGAAGTCCGAGCCGAGGACTGTCGCGTCGAGCGGGTCGCCCGGTGCGGCGCGGCGGGCCCAGTCGGCGGCGGGGCCGTCGTGCAGGGCGAAATCGATGCTCACCGTGTCGTCGAGCGGGTTCTGGTTGACCAGTGTGTAACCGCGGTGGTGCAGCTTGTCGCTGTCGGCGTCGGGGATCCACAGGCGGATCCACTGCGTGGGATGCACCGGGTGATCGGCGAGCAGTCCACCCGCGGTGAAGCTGATCCGCACGAACTTGTCGGTGATCTGCTCGTTGGCGGTCACTGTCAGCCGGTAATCCGCGCCGCCCCATGCTTTGACCATCAGGCCGTTCAGTCCCTTACCCATGACATTAGGTTAGCCTAACGGAACTTGCTTGTCTGCCCCCGGTGGCTGATTAAGGTAAGCCTATGCAAATATAGGGCAGTGCGTGAGAGAGTGGAGAACGAACCGGTGGAAACCCTCCTGGTAGTCGGCGCGGGACCGAAGGCTCTTGCCGTGGCGGCGAAATCGCATGTTCTGCGTTCTCTCGGCATGGCAGCGCCGCGCGTGATCGTGGTCGAGGCGCACGCCGTCGGCGGCAACTGGTTGCCCACCGGCGGCTGGACCGACGGGCAGCATCGCCTCGGCACCAGTCCCGAGAAGGACATCGGCTTTCCGTACCACTCCACCTGGGCGCGCGGCCGCAACCGCGACATCGACCACGCGATGGCCGCCTTCAGCTGGAACACCTTCCTGATCGAACACGGTACCTACGCCGAGTGGATCGACCGCGGCCGACCGAGCCCGCAGCACCACGTGTGGGCAAAGTACCTGCAGTGGGTCGCCAGATCCATCGACCTGGAGCTGGTACTGGGCCGCGTGGAACGCATCGGCCACGGCGGCAACAGCATCGGTGACCAGTGGCAGGTCGAGGTGGTCGACGCCGACGGTGCCCGCACCGAGCTCACCGCCGACGGTCTGATGATCACCGGCCCCGGCCGCAGCACCCGCGCTCTGCTCGACCACCCGCGCGTGCTCAGCATCGCCGAATTCTGGGACCGGGCGGGCAGGCGAGCCCTGCCCGCCGCCTCCCGCGCCGCGGTGATCGGCGGCGGCGAGACCGGCGGATCGGCCCTCGACGAACTGGTCCGGCACGAGATGCTCACCATCTCGGTGATCTCGCCGCTGGCCACCCTCTACACCCGTGGCGAGAGCTACTTCGAGAACTCCCTGTTCAGCGACCCGGTGAAGTGGGCGGCGCTGAGCATCCAAGAGCGTCGCGACGTCATCCGGCGCACCGACCGCGGCGTCTTCTCGGTGCGGGTGCAGGAAAGCCTGCTGGGCGACAACCGGGTGCACCACTTACAGGGCCGGGTCACCAAGATCGCGCCTCAGGGTGAGTCGCTGGCTCTGACGCTGAGCAACGAGCTACGCGCCGACCAGGTGCACAACTTCGACCTGGTGGTGGACGCGACGGGCGGTCAGCCGCTGTGGTTCCTCGACATGTTCGACCAGCAGACCGCCGATCTGCTCGAGCTCGCGGTCGGCGGATCGCTGACGCAGCGCCGGATCGAATCGTCGATCGGCTACGACCTGGCGGTCACCGGTCTCGCCGGAAAGCTGTACCTGCCCAATATGGCCGCGATGTCGCAGGGGCCCGGCTTCCCGAACCTCAGTTGCCTGGGCGAGCTTTCGGATCGGGTGCTGCAGAGCGAGCCGGCGCGGGCACGCGCCGGGGCGGGGCGGGTCGCTGCTCGTTGAGTTCGGCGTAATCATGCGGTCGGCAGTCAGATAGCTGACCGGGCGAAGGCCGATCGCACGATTACGTCTGGTCGATCAGACGACCGGCAGATCCGCGGGCGTGCGGGGCAGTGCGTGCAGGGAGATCCGCCGGTCCGGGCGGACGTCGATCTCGGCGATCCGCTGGAATCCGGCCTTGGCCAGGCTGCGCGCGATGGCGACGTTGCGGTGGTCGGGGTCGCCCATGATCCGGCGGCAGGCGGCGTCGGCGGCGAAGACGGCGGTGGTCATGGTGGAGATCCAGGCCGACATGATGCCCTTGCCGATCACCGCGGGGTCGGCGGTGGCGATGTGGAAGCCGATGTCGCCGGGATCGCTGTCGTAGAAACCGCCGATCTCGTCCTTGGCGGCCCGGTAGAACTCGAGGTAGGCGATATCGCGAACGCCCAGTTCCGGCTGGCCGAGCACGGCGAAGTCCAGGCTGAGAATGCAGGGACGGGAATAGGTTCCGGCCAGCTGGGCGCGGAAGTTGGCGCGTCGCCGCTCGGCGTCCCAGTTCTGTTCCCAGGACTCGAGCAGGTGCGGGCGGGCCATCCATTCGGCCATGAGTTCGGGGTCGGTGCCGTCGGGGTCGGCGATGCGCAGGGTGAAAGGGGCGGCGAACACCGGCAGGACGGGCGCGGGGGCGGCGGCTACTTCGGTGGGCGCGTCGGTCCGCTCACGAGGTAGTGCGGTTGGGGTCCCGGCGGGGTTCATCTGCTCGGTGCTCCGTTTCGATCGTTACCTTGGTCACCTCAGTTTGTAAGGCTAGCCTATACTAACGGCCGGGTGTTACTGTTACCCGACCGATCGCCCGGTAGTTGCCGGGATGTTGCCCGAACCGGTGATGTTCGGGAACAACAGGATTCGCCCCAGCCCGGACGAGCTGTGCCGGGCTGACCCGTGCCTGCCACGGTGAGATAGTGCTAACGGTAGCGCAGTGTTGTGCGGCCGGTGAGGGAGAGCAACATGGCAAGAGAACTCGGCTGGATCAGGCAATTCCAGGCCCCCCGGACCGATTCCCTCCCACCACTGATCGTCTTCCCGCACGCGGGTGCGGGCGCTTCCGCTTACCGGGTCTTCGCCAAGCGGATGGCCCAGGACTTCGACACGATGATCGTGCAGTATCCGGGCCGCCAGGACCGGCTGCGTGAGCCCGTCGCGCAAACCCTGCCCGAGCTGGCCGCGGGCGCCTTCGAAGCCTTCCGCGCTTCCGCGCACGACATCGGCGCCCCGCTCACCGTGTTCGGCCACAGCATGGGCTCGATCGTGGCGTTCGAATTCGCCCGGCTGGCCGAGGCCGCGGGGTTGACCGTGCGTTTGCTGGTGGTCTCCGCTGCGGCCGCGCCGCACCGGATCGCTGAACTGCCCGGCCATCCCACCGAGGACGAAGAGCTGCTCGACCACATGGCCGCCCTCAACGGCACCGGCGCCGACGTGATGTCGAGCCGCGAAGTGATGCGGATGGCCCTGCCGGTCCTCAAGGCCGACTACCGCGCCTTCGACGCCTACTCCTGCGGCGCCGACGTGCGCATCGACGCGCCCGTGCTGGTACTGGGCGGCGACGACGACCCGTTCGTCGGGCCCCGCGACCTCTACGGCTGGGAACACAGCAGCACCGCCGAGTTCGAGGTGAACCTGTTCGCGGGCGGTCACTTCTACATCGACGAGAACATCGACGGCATCGCCGAGGTACTGGCCGGACAGGCGATCAACCGATGAGCGCCGACCCCATCGTCATCGTCGGCATGGGGATCGAAGCCCCCGGCGGTATCGATACCCTGCCCGCGTATTGGTCCGCACTGGCCGGTGGCCGCGAGCTGATCGGCCCGTTCCCGCGCGACCGGGACTGGCCACTGGCCGAAATCTTCGCCCTCGGCAGACTCGACGGCTGGGCGCCGGTGCGCGACGCGGGTGGCTTTCTCGACGGCGCCGCCGAATTCGACGCCCAGTTCTTCGGCATCACCCCGCGTGAGGCCGTGGCGATGGACCCGCAACAGCGAGTGGGCATGCGGGTGGCCTGGCGCGCGCTCGAGCACGCCGGTATCAATCCCGGTGCACTCGACGGCGATGCGGCCGGGGTGTGGATGGGTGTCTCGGTGATCGAGTACGGGCCGCGGGCGACGGGAGTCAGCGAGTACAGCGGCTACCGGGCCACCGGCACCGCGCTCGGTGCGGTGGCCGGCCGGATCTCGCACGGACTGGGCCTGGTCGGCCCGTCGATCAGCGTGGACACCGCGTGCGCGTCCTCGCTGACCGCGGTGCACCAGGCGGCCTCGGCGATCCGGGCGGGCGAGTGCGACTGGGCGCTGGCCGGTGGGGTGTGCGTGATGGGCTCACCCGGCGCGTTCTACGAGTTCTCCAAGAACAACGCGCTCGCCACCGACGGTCACTGCCGTTCGTACGCGGCCGACCCGACCGGCACCCTGTGGGGTGAGGGCGCGGGCGTCATCGTGCTGGAACGGGAATCGCGCGCGAAGGCGCTCGGGCACCGGATCTACGGGCAGCTGCTGGGTTCGCGGGTGAACCACAACGGCGCCGGTGCGGCGCTGGCGGTCCCGAGCGCGGCCGCCCAGCAGCGGCTGATCGAGTCGACCGTCGCCGCGGCCGGGGTCGACGCCGACGACATCGACCTCATCGAAGGGCACGGCACCGGCACCGCGGTCGGTGACCCCCTCGAATTGCGCGCCCTGGCAGCCACTTACGGCAACCCGGACCGTGACACCGGTGCACTGCTCGGCTCGGTGAAATCCAATGTGGGCCATGCCCAAGCGGCTTCGGGGATGCTCGGCCTGATCAAGGTGCTGCTGTGCGGTGCGCACGACACGATCGCACCGAGCCTGTGGGCCGACACCCCGACCACCGATATCGACTGGGCGGCCACGAGTCTGCGGCTCGCGGTCGAACCCACTGCCTGGGCGCCGCGTGCGAACGGGCTGCGCTGTGCCGCGGTGTCGTCCTTCGGTGTCGCGGGAACCAACGCGCACGCCATTGTCGGCCTGCCGGTGCTGGAGGAGACCAACCATGGCTGAGTACCGGATGCCCGACGGGACCGTTCCCGTCCTGCTGTCCTCCGACAGCGCCGACGGACTGCGCGCGGAGGCCGCCGCCCTGCGCGACTACCTCGATGCCCACCCCGGTGTGACACCGGAGCGGTTGGCGGACATGCTCTTCCGTACCCGCGTGCCGCGCCGGCGAAGGGCGCTGATCCTCGCTCGGCCGACAGCGATGGGTTCGCGGCAGCCCGCGGGCAACGGATCCCCGACGGGCCTCGACGAGAACGTGTCGGCGACCGAAGGGTTGCGGGCGGCTCTCGATGCCATCGCGAACGGTGCCGACCACGACCTGGTCGTGGCGGGTGACGCCCCGGCGACCGCACGCCGGATCGGTTTCGTCTTCCCCGGTCAGGGCAGTCAGCGCCCCGGCATGGGCGCACTGTTCTACGCGCAGTCCCAGGCTTACCGTGATGTCGTCGACGAGTGCGCCGCCATCCACGCCGAACGCTTCGGGCACTCCCAGCCGCTGCACTACCTACTC
The DNA here is from genome assembly GCF_042650145.1 of Nocardia halotolerans. Taxonomy (NCBI): domain Bacteria; kingdom Bacillati; phylum Actinomycetota; class Actinomycetes; order Mycobacteriales; family Nocardiaceae; genus Nocardia; species Nocardia halotolerans. Next base: position 412,001 of record NZ_JBHSDL010000030.1, read on the forward strand.
GGCAACGAGGGGCAGTTCGAGGACACGGTGTGGGAAGTGCAGCCCGCGTTGATGTTCCACATGACCGGCCTGGCCGCCCTGTGGCGTGGCGCCGGAGTGGACCCGCACGCGACCATCGGCCACAGCCAGGGTGAGCTCGCCGCGGGCGCGGTCTCGGGCGTGATGACCTTGCGCGACGCGGTCCTCGCCGTCACCCACCGCGCACACCTCGTCGAGCGCATCTCCCCGCGCGGATACTCGATGGCCGTGCTCGGCATGGACCGCGACAGTGTGGAGGCGCTGCTGGCCCGCCATTCGGGCTGGGCCGAGCTGTCGGTGATCAACTCCCCGCACATCCTCGCCATCTCCGGTGACCGCGAGACCATCCTCGACCTGGTCGCCACCGCCACCGAACGCGGCCAGTTCGCGCGTGAGATCCGTGTGGCCTACCCGGCGCACACCTCGATCGTGGCAGAGCTGCGCGCCGATTTCGAGGACATGCTCGGTGACGAGATGAGCGGCGCGCACTTCGCCGAGTCCGAAATCCCCTGCTACGGTGCGACTTTGGGCACCGCAATCACCACTGACCTGGAACACCAGGACTATTGGTACTGGAACCTGCGTAACCGCGTCCGGTTCGACCGCGCCGTGATCGCCGCGGGTAGTGACGGCGTGGACCTGCTGATCGAGGTCGCCGAACACCCTGTGCTGCAACTGGCGCTGCAGGAGAACCTCGGTCTGGTCCCGAACCGTCCCGGCCTGCCGCCTCGCGACTTCCGCGTGCTGGGTACCTCGCTGCGCACGGCGGCCGGCCTGTCCGAGTTCACCCGCAATCTGGCTCAGGTGGCGGTTCTCGACGCCGACTATCGCTGGGACGCACTGCGGGTCGACGACAGCGTCACCCTGCCACTGCGCGACTTCCCGCACACCGTCACCGCCCCCAAGCGGCTCTGGGCCTCGCTCGGCACCCACGAAACCCCCGCCGAGCTCGCAGTCACCACGCCGAAACCGCAACGGCTGGTGGAACAGTGGACGCCACTGCAGCGGCGCACGCTCACCGCACCGCGCAACCTGGTGATCGTGGATCACACGGGCGAATGCGCCGATCTGGCCGCCGCGCTGGTCACCGCAGCGGACCGCCACGGTGCCGAAGCCCGCGTGCTGGGCCCGGTGGAACTCGCCGACGCTCGTGCCGTGCCCGGCGCCGTCGCCGTGGACACCGTGGTCATCCTGCTCCCCACCACCACCGTCGATGACACCGCCACCGCGATCGACGCGCTCACGAAGTTCTACGCCGAGCGCGCCTGGGCCCCAGTATTGGCCGCGCTGCGTCCCGGTGGCGAGTGCTGGCTGCTGACCGCCGGTGGTGAGGTCGTGCACGACAGCGACCCGATCCCGGGCCTGTTCCAGTCGGGTGTGGCCGCCGGGTTCCGCAGCGTCGGTATCGAGCACCCCGGCATCCGCTTCCGGCACCTGGACCTCGCCGTGAGCGAAGACGCGACCGCCCAGGCCGCCCGGATCGTCACCGCGGTGCACTCGAATGGTGAAGCCGAGTTGGCTCTGCGCGCGGGCAAGCTGTTCGCGAAGCGCCTGGTTGTCGATTCGACAACCGAAACCGGTTCGATCGGAACGGGTCTCGGCCATGTGGTCATCATCGGCGGCACCGGCCAGTTGGGCCTGCGATTCGCCGACCACTTGGCGCGCACCGGCGCGAGCCGCGTCACCCTGCTGAGCCGCAGCGGCGAAACCGAGGCGCTGGCCCCGGAACTGGCGCGGCTGCGCGGTCTGGGGGCCACCGAGATCATCGTGCGGTCCTGCGATGTCAGCGACGCCGACGCCGCGGCGGCCTTCGGTACCGAGATCGCCGACCGTCCCGTCGACCTGGTGATCCACGCCGCCGTGAACTACGTGGACGCCGAACTCGACGAGGTCACCGCCGCTGCCGTGCACACCGCCGCGAGCGCCAAATTGCGCGGCCTGGACAACCTGCTCGCGGCCGTCGCCCGCACCGAGAACTGCCGGGTGCTGCTGTGCTCGTCGATGGCGGCGACCCTCGGCGGGCGCGGACAGATCCTGTACGCGGTGACCAACCGGATGCTCGACGTGGTCGCTCGCGGTCTGCGTGCGCGCGGGGTCGCCGCGGCGAGCCTGCAGTGGGGCCTGTGGAGTGTGGCCGGCCCGCTCGACGACGCCGGATTCGCGCGGGTGGAAGAAGCCGGGGTGTTCCCGATGGTGCCCGCCGACGCGATCGAGGCCGGCCTGGCCGAACCGGTCCGTGACGGCATGATCATCGCCGCGGACTGGGACTTCCTGCGGGAGATCCTCGGCGCGTTCGGACAGGACACGGTGATCGCCGGCCTCGAGTCGAGCGTCCGCCCACAGCAACAGCGTGCGATCCCGGCGGCCGCCGGGCCCGTCGAAGCACAGGACCCACCCGTTTCCGCGGATCCGGGCGCCCCGGCCGCACACGACAACGTGGCGCTCGACTCGCGCGTGCGCACCGAGCTGCTGAAGGTAATCGGCGGTGACAGTGCCGAAACCATCGACGCCACCATGCCGTTGGTCGCGCTGGGCCTGGACTCGCTGCAGGCCTTGGACTTCCGTAAGCGCGTCAAGGCGGAACTGGATCGCGACCTGCCGGTCGCGGCGATCCTCGGCGGCGCGTCACTCGACGATGTCGTGCTGCTGATGGCACAGAACACCAACCAGGGCTGAGGGGCCGAAAGAACATGTCAGACACTGAAGCCACCCTGTCCGTCGCGCAACGCCGCAAGCTGCTGCTGCAACAGAAGCTGCGGGAACGCGGCATGGCCGCCACCACCGCCGAACCCGCTGCCGTACCGCGCATTCCGGCGGGGGAGCGGCGCCCGCTCACTCCCGGTCAGCGACGCATGTGGTTCCTGCAGACCCGCGACACCGACGACACCGCCCTCAATATCTGCGTCGCCTACCGCCTCACCGGCCCACTCGACGCCGATCGCCTGCACGCCGCCTTCGACACGGTGGTGGCCCGCCACGACATCCTGCGCACCACCTACGGCGCCGACACCGACGGCACGCCGTTCCAGGTGTTCACCACCGACACCCGCGCCGAATGGTCGGCCCACGACCTCGCCGAGCTGGCCGAATCAGCCCGTGAACTGCGGGTGGAGGTGCTGGCTCAACGTCAGTTCGCCCGCCCGTTCGACCTGGGAGCCGACCTGCCGCTGCGCGCGTCGCTGATCCGCACCGGCGCCGACGAACACGTCGTGCTGTTCACCATCCACCACATCTGCTGGGACGACGACTCGTGGGCGGTGTTCTTCACCGAACTCAACGCCGCCTACCGCGGTGGCACCGCCGCGGCCGCCGACACCGTGCAGTTCGCCGCACTCGCACCCACCGCCGAACCCGCCGAAGACGACGTCGCCTATTGGCGCGAAGCCCTGCGCCCGCTACCCGAGCCCCTGGAGCTGCCGGGTTCGGCCGCCGCGAACCCGCGCAGGCACGCCGAACGCCGTACGCACCGCCTCCCCGCCGACATCGTCACCCGCACCGAACAATTCGCGCGCGAACAGGCCGCCACCCCGTTCATGGTGCTGCTCGCCGGTTTCGACGCACTCGTGCACCGCTACACCGCCGCCGACGACTTCCTGGTCTCCATCCCGGTCACCGATCGCCCCGCGGGCACCGAAGCGCTCATCGGCTACTTCGGCAACACGCTGCTGCTGCGCGCGGGCATCGGCGACCGCGACGACTTCGCCGCCCTCGTCGCCGCCGTGCGTGACACCTGCACCGCGGCGTTCGCCCGTCGCGGCGTCGGCATCGACCGGGTGGTCCGTGAGGCGAACCCGGACCGGGTCGCCGGACGTGACGGCCTCGATCAGCTGGTGCGCCTGGGCTTCAGTGTGCGCAAGAGCGCCGACGGTTTCGCCATCGACGGCATCACCTCCACTCAGCTCGAACTGGGTGCGGCCGGCGCGCAGGTTCCGCTCGCCTTCGCCGTGGTGCTCGACAACGACGGCACCGCGGTGGTCGAAGCCGAATACCAGACCGACGTGCTGTCCGAGGCACTCGTGGACCAGCTGCTGGTGCACTTCGGTCAGCTGCTCGACAGCGCGCTGCGCGACCCGCGGCGCCGGCTCGGCGACCTCGACATGCTCGGCGCAGCCGACCGTGTCGCGTTGCTGCAGCGTTCACACGGGCTGCTCGTCGACGAGCCCGCGACCACCCTGGTCGCCCTGCTGGAGTCGGCCGCCGACGCGGCTCCCGACGCGCTCGCGCTGGTCTCCGACGACACCGAACTCACCTACGCCGCCCTGCACGCCCGCGCGAACCGGCTGGCACACTGGCTGATCGGCCAGGGCATCGGCACCGAGGACATCGTCGGCCTGCGCCTGGGCACCTCGGTGGAATTCATCGTCGCCGTGCTCGCCGTGCTGAAGGCCGGCGGCGCCTACCTGCCGATCGACCCGGTCTACCCCGACGACCGGATCGAATACCTCGTCGACGACGCCGACCCCCGATTACTGCTCGGCGCAGTCGAATTGGCTGCGGCCGAGGAAGCGGCGGCCGAGCTGCCCGCGACCGCGCCCACCGATGCCGAGCGGTTGCGCCCGCTGCTGCCCGCCAACCTCGCCTACGTCATCTACACCTCCGGGTCCACCGGTAAACCCAAGGGTGTTCCGGTGCCGCACAACGCGATCGCCGAGCACATCATCTGCTTCACCGCCGACTGGAACATGACCGACGCCGACCGGCTGATGCAGTCCTCGTCGGTGAGTTTCGATGCCTCGCTGGCCGATATCGGCCTCACCCTCACCGTTGGCGCGCAGCTGATCGTGCCCAAGCCCAACGCTTTCCGCGACGTCCGCTACGTCGCCGATCTCATCAGCCGCCGCCAGGTGACCGTGCTGCACATGGTGCCGTCGATGCTGAGCACCTTCCTGCTGCTGCCCGAGATCAGCGAATGGCAGTCGCTGCGCAAGATCCCCGTAGGCGGCGAAGCGCTGCCCGGTGAGGTGGCCGACCGGCTCGCCGCCACCCTCGACGCCGAACTGCGCAACCACTACGGCCCCACCGAAGCCGTGGTCTGTTCCACCCATATGCCGGTGGCCGGACCGCAGGGCACCGGTGTGGTGCCGATCGGCATCCCCAACCGCAACGTCTACACCTACGTCCTCGACGAGGCGCTGCAACTGGTGCCCGACGGTGTGGTCGGTGAGCTCTACCTGGGCGGTGACCAGCTCGCGCGCGGCTACCTGGACCGGCCCGCCCTGAGCGCCCAGCGTTTCGTCGCCGACCCGTTCAACCCTGGCGCCCGCCTCTACCGTTCCGGCGACCTGGTGCGCCGCAACAACTTCGGTGAACTCGAGTTCATCGGTCGCGCCGACGAACAGGTGAAGGTGCGCGGTTTCCGCATCGAGCTCGGCGAAGTCGAGGCCGCGATCACCGCGCACCCCGCCGTCGCGCACTGTGTGGTGGTGGTGACCGAGGACCCGGCCATCGGGGCCATGCTCACCGGCTACGTCGTGCCCGCCGAAACGACCGTCGACCTGGAACAGGTCCGGGCCTTCGCGGCGAGCGGGTTGCCGGAATTCATGGTGCCCAGCGCGTTCGCGGTGATCCCGGAGATTCCGCTCACCGTCAACGGCAAGCTCGACAAGCGTGCGCTGCCAACCGCCACTCCCGCCGTGGTACGCACCCACCGTGCCCCGGCCACCGCCACCGAGCGCAAGGTCTGCGCCCTGTTCGGCGCGCTGTTCGACCTCGACGAGGTCGGCGCCGAGGATTCGTTCTTCGAGCTCGGCGGGCACTCCCTGCTCGCGGCCCGCCTGGTCGCCCAGGTGCGTGCGGAGTTCGGTGTGGAACTCGACGTGCGCGTGGTCTTCGACAGCCCCACCCCGGCGGCGCTGGCCGCCAACCTGGTCGCCCGCTTCCTGGCGGAGTTCGACATCGACCTGGACGCGGTGGACAACGATGTCGAGGACGCGCCGGTGTTGACGCAGGACCCGGCGCCCGCGCCCGCCGCCTCGGTAGCCGCCGACTCCGTGTCCGCCGCTGTCTCGGGCGGCAGCGGTGCTGATTCGCGCGCCGAAACCGCGAAGGCGCACGCTGGCCGGGCAACCTCGGCACAGAAGCCGGCTCGACCCGCGATCGGTGGCCGTGCGCGGGGTGAACGCATCCCGCTGTCCTACTCCCAGCTGGCCATGTGGTTCCAGTACCGCATGGACGGCGCGGGTGCGGTCGGCAACCTGCCCTTGGCCATGCGCTTCGACGGCGTCCTCGATATCGCCGCCCTGCGCGCGGCGCTCACCGATGTGGTGGCTCGCCACGAGTCGCTGCGCAGCACTTTCCCCGAGCACGAGGGCAAGCCCTACCAGGTTGTCCACCCCGCCACCGAAGTGCCGCTGCCGATCCGCGAGGTCCCCGCCGGCCGGCTCACCGCCGAACTGGCCGAGATCGCCGACTACCACTTCACCCTCGACGGCGAACCGCTGGTCCGCGCCGAACTGCTGGTACTCGACACGAACACCCACGTGCTGTCCCTGCTGGTGCACCACATCGTCGCCGATCACGCGTCCTTCGGTGTGCTGCTCGACGACCTCACCACTGCGTACCGGGCCCGCAGCGAGCAGGGTGCGGCACCGGGCTGGGATCCGCTGCCCATCCAGTTCGCCGACTACGCCCTGTGGCAGCGTGAGCTGTTCGACCAGGCCGCGCCGAGCGAATTCGCGCTGTCCCAGATCGACTACTGGCGTGCGCAGCTCGCCGATGTTCCCGACGAGATCTCGGTCGCCCACGATCGTGCGCGTCCGCCGGTGCTCGGCAAGCGTGGTGAGGTGGTCACCTTCTCGTTGCCGCCCACCGTGCGCGCGGGGCTCGATTCACTCGCGAAGCGTAGCGGCGCCACCGAATTCATGGTCTGCCAGGCTGCTGTGGCGACGTTGCTGCACACCCTCGGCGGTGGTACCGACATCACCCTCGGCACGCCCGTCGCGGCGCGTACCGATCCGGCGACCACGAACCTGATCGGCCTGTTCGCCAACATGGTGGTGCTGCGCAACGACCTGTCGAACGCACCGACGCTGCGCGACACCGTGGTTCGGGCCCGCGACGTGGTTCTCGACGCCAACGCCCACCAGGAGCTCCCGATCGAGCGTCTGGTCGAGGCGCTCAATCCGCGCCGTTCGCGTTCGCGGAACCCGCTGTTCCAGAGCATGATCCACTTCCGGGGCGCCGACTGGGCACCCGCGGTCCTGCCGTTCGCCTCCTCGGGGGAGAGCACCGTCACCGTGGTGCCCGCCGATTTCGACGTGTCGTTCCTGGATCTGAACCTGAGCCTGAACGTCACCACCGAGGGCGGTATGGACGTGCGCGTGGTGGTCAATGCCGACCTCTACGACCCGGCCACCGCCGCGCTCATCGCCGATGCCCTGGCCGCCACCCTGCGCGCCTTCGCCGAAACACCGGACCTGCCGGTCGACGACCTGCGGGTACTGCCGCAGGCCGACCTCGACCGGCTGCTCGCGGTACCGGAACCGCCGGCCGCCACCGCGACGGCCGGCGGTACCGCGGATTCGGACACCGAACGCATCCTCATCACCCTGATCGAGGAGCTGCTCGAGATCGACGAGGTCACCGGCGAGGACAACTTCTTCGCGCTCGGCGGCGACAGCGTGATCTCCATCCAGTGGTCGGCCCGCGCCGACGCGCTCGGCCTGGCACTCACCCCCCAGATGGTGTTCGAGTGCGCCACCATCACCGAACTGGCGGCTGCCGTCGACGCCGCGCAAGCCGCGGCGGCCGAACAGATCTCGCACGCGCCGATGAGCGCGTCCGGGCTGGAAGCCGACGCCTTGTCCGCGCTCACCGCCGCCTGGTCCGCCCAGACATGACCCATCGCACACCGTGCCGACCCGCGCGGCACGAACAGCAGTTAGGAAGGGACGCAGCATGAGTGCGCCGCAGATCGTAGACGTACTCGCGCTGAGCCCGCTGCAAGAGGGCCTGTTCTCCCTGTCGCGGCTGGCGGGTGCCGAAATCGATCTCTACACCATGCAATTCGTGGTCGACATCGAAGGTCCGCTCGACACCGACCTGCTGCGGCGCAGCGCCGGGGCCATGCTGGACCGGCACCCGAACCTACGCGCCGCGTTCTGGGACACCGACGTGCCCAAACCGGTGCAGATCATCCCCTCGCACGCCGAACTGCCATGGTCCGAACGGGCCGCGCGGTCCACCGAATTCGACTCGATCGCCGAATCCGAACGGCGCGTCCCGTTCGCGCTCAGCCGTGGCCCCGCCCTGCGGGTGCTGCTGCTCGACGTCACCGACGCACCGCAGCCGCGCAAGCGGATGATCCTCACCGCACACCACATCCTGATGGACGGCTGGGCGGTCGCGGTGTTCTTCAAAGAACTCCTCGACGTCTACCGCGCGGGCGGCGCTGTCGAGAACCTGCCCGCCCCGCGCCCCTACCGCGACTACATCGGCTGGCTCGGCAGCCAGGACCACCAGGCCGCCGCCGAGCGCTGGGCGGAGTACTTGCAGCAGGTCAGCGCGCCGCTGGTGCTGGCCGACGGCGCCGGTGAGCGCGGCTCCACCGTGCCCCGAACCACGCGACTCCGGTTGTCGGCGGCCGAAACCGAGCAGCTACAGCAGTGGGCACGCACCAACGGCATGACGCTCAATACCGCCGTCCAGTTCGCCTGGACGCTGCTGCTGGGCCGGATCACCGACCGCCGCGACGTCGTCTACGGCACCACCATCTCCGGTCGCCCCGAGAAGCTGACGGGCGTCGAAGGCATGGTCGGGCTGTTCATCAACACCGTCCCGGTCGTGCACCGTCTCGACCCCGCCGAACCCGTTGTCGCACAATGCGCGCGCCTGCAACGTGATTCGGCCACCATGCGCGACATCGGCTACCTCAGCCTGTCGACCCTGCAACGCGCCGCCGGCCACGGCGCCCTGTTCGACACCCTGTTCGTCTTCGAGAACGCCCCCATCGACGACGCCATCCAGACGGTGACCGCCCCTGACGGCGCCCAGTTCCGCCCGGTCGAGATGGAAAGCCTCGCCCACTACCCGCTCACGGTCGTGTCCCACCTGAGCGACGGCGAACTCCTCGTGCTCGTGGAAGCGATCCCGGCCCTGCTCGGCCACCTCGACCCCGCCGACCTCGGCGCGCGCATGCTCACCATCCTGCGCACCCTGCCCACCCTCGACGCCACCGCGACCATCGACGCGATCGACCTGCTCACCGTCGCCGAACACGACGAACTACGCAGTGCCGCAAGAGATGTCGTCGCAGCACCGACGCTCACCCCCTGGGAGCTGTTCGAGCATCAAGCTGTCGCCACCCCGGACGCGATCGCCCTCACCACCACCGCGGGCGAGGTGTTCACCTACCGCGCGCTGCACGATGAAGCTTGCCGCCTGGCGGATGAGTTCGCGGCCAACGGTGTCGTACCGGAAACCGTTGTCGCCCTGGCGCTTCCGCGCGGTACCGCTTCGATCGTGGCGATCCTGGCGACATTCGCCACGGGCGCCGCCTACGTCCCGGTCGACGTCACGTTGCCGAAGGAGCGCGTCGCAACCATTCTGCGGCAGTCGAATCCGGTACTGGCCGTCGTGCGTGAGTCCGATCAGAGCCTGCTGGACAGCGTGGCGACCGTTGCGCTCGACGATCCCGCAGTCGTCGAGCGAATCGCCACCCGCCCGGCGCAGGCCCCCGCCGTGCGCCGCGAACCCGACCACAGCGCCTACATCATCTTCACCTCCGGCTCGACCGGCGAGCCCAAGGGCGTCGTCGGCACCAACGCCGCGCTCGCCGGGTACTTCGCCGATCACCTCGAACGTTTCTACCGCCCCGCGATGGCGAAACTCGGCCGCCCGCTGCGTATCGCGCACGCCTGGTCGCTCGGTTTCGACGCCTCCTGGCAGCCCATGGTCGGCTTGTTCGCCGGCCAAGCCCTGCACCTGTTCGACGCCGACGAAATGCGCGACGCGCACCGAATCGTCTCCAGCATGGCCGAATTCGACATCGACATGATCGACACCACGCCGTCGATGCTCGCCCAGCTGGCCGCGGCCGGTCTGCTCGACCGCGAACTGCCGGTGCTGGCGCTCGGCGGCGAGGCCATCGACACCGCCTTGTGGTCGCGACTGCGTGCGCTACCGGGGACAGCTGTGTACAACTGCTACGGCCCCACCGAGACCACCGTCGAAGCCGTGGTCGCGCCCGTCGCCACCTCCGGCATTCCCACGATCGGCACCGCCAACGGTGGCATGGTCGGCTACGTGCTCGATTCGCGGCTGCGGCCGGTGCCCCCGGGCATCGTGGGCGAGCTGTACCTGTCCGGTGTGCAGCTGGCCCGCGGCTACCTGGGCAAACCCGCCGTCACCGCCGACCGTTTCGTCGCCGACCCGAACCGCACCGGCGAACGCATGTACCGCACCGGCGACCTCGTGCGCAGGCTCCCCGGCGGCCGCTTCGGTTACCTCGGCCGGGCCGACGCCCAGGTGAAGGTGCGTGGTTACCGCATCGAGGTCGGCGAGATCGAGACCGCGTTGCGGCGTTCCGCCGACATCGACACCGCCGCGGTGACGGTGGTGCGTCGCGCCGGTGGTGCGTCGCTGGTCGGATTCGTCGTCGGTAAGTCCGGTCGCGCGGTGGTCGTCAGCCGGGTACGCACCGATCTCGCGCAACGCCTGCCCACGTACATGATTCCCGCCCGCATCATCGTGCTCGACCAGCTGCCGGTGAACGTGAACGGCAAACTCGACGCCCCGGCCCTGAATCAACTCGCCGAACAGGCACTGTCGTCCGCCGACAACAACGCGGCCGCCGAGACCCCCACCGAGGTCGCGCTGAGCGAGGTCTTCGCCGAACTCTTCGACGGCCGTGCCCCCGGCATCGACGCCGACTTCTACGAACTCGGCGTCGACTCCATCGTGGCGATCTCCCTGGTCAACAAGGCCCGCCGCCGCGGCATCGCCCTCAACCCGCGCATGGTGCTGGCCTGCCCGACCATTCGCGAACTCGCTGCCGCCGTCGACGATGCCCCGGTCGCCGCCGACCGGTCCGGTGCCGACGCCTACGGTGAGGTCGCGCCGCTACCGGTGGTCTCGTGGATGTACGAGTACGGCAACTACCGTCGCTTCACTCAGGCCGCCCTGTTGCGGCTGCCGAGCGGAATCGACCGCGCCGCACTGACGTCCACGCTGCAAGCGCTGATCGACGCACACGACACCCTGCGTGCGGTGCTCACCGACACCGCCGACGGGCCGCGCCTGGTCACCAGGGCCCCCGGCGTGGTGAACGCGGCCGACCTGGTCATCGAGGCGCCGCGTGGTCTCGAAACCGCCGAATTGGACTCGGCGATCACCGAATTCGCGCGCACAGCCAACGATGCCATCGATCCGCGCGCAGGCGAGATGGTGCGCGCCGTGTGGTTCCCGGCCACGCAGTTCGATGCGTCCGCCGCCGCCGCAACCGGCGACATCCTGCTGCTCGCGGTGCACCACCTCGCCGTCGACGTCGTGTCCTGGCACATCATGCTCGACGGCCTGGCCGCCGCCTGGCAGCAGGTCAGCGCAGGCGCGACGCCGAAGATGCTGCCCGAGTTCACCTCCTACCGGCAGTGGTCCGAGGCGATGTGGCAGCGCGCCCTCGAACCGGAGGTGCTCGCCCAACGCGAATACTGGGCCACACAGGTCAGCGAACCCGACGCGGCCCTCGGCTCCCGTCACCCCGACCCGGCCACCGACACCTGGTCCACCCTGCGCGTGAGCACGGTCGCGACCCCGGTAGCGGTCACCGAACGCCTGCTGAACCACGTCGGCAAGGAGGAGGGCGTCCGCGAACTCCTCCTCACCGCCCTCACCATGACCCTGGCGTCCCTGCACGCTGCCAACGGAAACGACCCGGCCGCAGGCGCTTTGATCGCGCTGGAAGGCCACGGCCGCGCCGACACCGAACTCGGCACCGACACCGCCAACACCCTCGGCTGGTTCACCAGCGTGTTCCCGGTGCGCCTCGGCACCGGCGACCGAGCCGTGGACGTCGGCCGCGCCCAAGCGGATCCGACCGCCACCCGCGCACTACTCGACTCCGTCACCACCCACCTACGCGAAATCCCCAACCAGGGCCTCGACTACGGCCTGCTCCGCTACGTGAACCGAGTCCCCGAACTCCGCACCGCAGAACCCCAAGTGGAGTTCAACTACCTCGGCCGAATCGACTTGAGCGGCAACAACAACGACCCCTGGTCCCTGCTGGTAGGCGCCCACGACACCGCCCTACCTCTCGATCCGGAACCCGATCTCCCCCTGCGCTACGCCGTCGACGTCATCGCCGGCATCGGCACTACCCCCGAAGGCCCCGCCCTCACCACCAACTTCCGCTGGAGCACCGCCCTGTTCACCGAGCCCGAAGCAGCCCGCCTCGCCGACCTCTGGACCCAGTCCGTCAACACCCTCGCCGACAGCCTGAACCGGTAGCTTCACCCGTCGCCACCCGCGAACGTCACCGGAACCCGGTGCGGATCAAGATCATCAGGCTCTGGTGCAGAAAGCTACTCGGGCGATGTTCACGTGAGAGCCTGATGAACGAACGTCCAGGTGGTCAGGGGGTGGGGGTGCCGATGATGATGCTGCCTACGTTGCACTCTTCGAGTTCGTGGAGGGCGGTGGCTTCGGCGAAGGCGGCGGTGTCGGAGTAGCCCTGGGCTACTACGCCCAGGTTCATCGCGGTGGCGCTCAGGTAGACGGTCTGCATGAAGACGCCGACGTGTTTGAGGATGTTGGCGTAGGCGACCTGCTCGTAGGACCACATGACGCGGCCCGCGCGGGCGGAGACCAGCAGCAGCACTTGGGGTTCCGCGCCGCCGGCGAGAGTGGCGGAGGTGGACTTCAGGAGTTTGCGGACCGCGGGGGACTCGGCGGGCGCGACGGGGCGCAGCGTGTGGTCGGCCGAATCATAGTGATACATCCCGTTTTCCAGGCCGGCGACATTGCGCACCACGGGGTAGACCTCGAGCTCGTAGGCTTCGCCACCGGAGGGGTAGGGGCGGGAGCCGTCCTCGCGGGTGCGGGCGGTGCGGAACAGCAGCTCGCCCAGCTGAACCGAGGTGATCGGGGTGGCCTCGTCGAAGGCGCGAGTGGAGACGCGGTCTTCGATGGTGGCCGACAGGCTCGGGTCCGACACGCGCAGCGCGACGAGGTCGGGCTCGGCGAGAGCGATCGGCGCACCGGCGAAAGCGGGACGGCGCGCGGGCAATTCGGGGAACTGGCCCTCGGCCCAGCGGGTGGGGCCGAAGTCGTCCCAGGTGACCGTGCGGGCGCCGAGGGTGCTGCGGCGGTGGAACCACAGGTCGGGGGTGTTCCAGGAGCGGGTGGTGAACTCGCGTTCTTCTTCCTCGCCGTCGACCAGGAAACCGCACCACTGCAGATCGGCCACGAACTGTGTTTTCACCGCGGCCGACACGGGGGAGTCGGCGGCGAGCGGGCCGTCCAGCAGGGCGAGCAGACGGGGGTCGTGGATGCGCAGATCGCACCAGCCGCGCGGATGTTCCAGCACGAAGCCCTGCGCATCACGGTGCAGGACAGCGAACTTCGACAGGGTCGCCGACCAGGTGGGCAGCGCGGTTTCCGGGCGGGGGGCGGGTTGGGTGAACGGGCGGATGCTGTAGAGGTCGCGGCCGCCGTCGCGCACCGTCACCGCCAGCCAACCGCCGTCGGTGAGCTTGCGCATCAGGGCGGTGATGTCGTCGCCGGCCGCGGCGGTCGCCATTTCCGCGGCCGTCGCCGGACCTTGGTTGAGGGTTTTCAACGCCTGCAACGCCCCCGCGCCCAGACCCGTCAGCTTCTCGTTGCGCGGCGGATTCAGCAGTACCGCGCCGGCGGGGGTCGTCAGGCAGGTGACGCCTGCACGGAGGGCGAATCGGGTCTGGGCGGGGTACGTGGAGGCGAGCACGGTGAATCCTCGGGGTAGAACTGGGCTGGGGCAGAGCCTATTTCGCCGCTGCGGCGAACGCGGGCTCGAGCTTGTCCAGCATGTACGGCACCGACAGCGCGCTGGGTTGGTTGATCGCGCTGATCTCCTGGGTGGTCAGGAACACCACCGAACCCTTGCGCACCGAAGGCAGTTCGGCATAACCGGGCAGCTCGCGGTACTTCTCGTCGAGACCGGGGGAGTAGCCGGCCAGCAGCAGGTCGGCGGTCAGCTCGTCGACCCGTTCCGGCGACAGTGCGAGGCGGCCCTGATTGGCCGGCATCGTCGTGAGGTTTTCCGGGATGCTCATGCCGAGCTGGGTGAACACCTTGGCCGAACCGTCTTCGGGGTCGGTGAGCACCATCAGCTGCGCGGGGCTCGCCAGCCAGGTGCTGGCGAAGGTCTTGCCCGCCAGCCCGGGGTTGGCGGCGGTGATCGCGGCGATCTTGTCGTCGACCCGCTGGATGACCGCGTTCGCGTCGGACTCCTTGTGCAGCACCTTGCCCAGCGCGGTGACCTGGTCCTGCCACGGGGTGACGGCGTCGGCGCCCAGCGCGGGCAGGGTCGGGGCGATCTTGGACAGGTCGTCGTAGGTCTTCTGGTCGGCGATGAACGCGTCGGCCAGGATCAGATCCGGCTCCAGCGCGGCGACCTGCTCGGCCACACTGCCCGTACTGCTGAGCGACTTCGCCGACTGCAAGCTCTCCGGAGTCCACGGCGGGGTGCTCTTGGAGAGCGCGGAAACATTGTCGATGTAGCCGACCGGGACCACGTCGAGCGCCAGCGAGGTGTCGAGCCACTGGTTACCGAGGGCGACGATCTTCTTCGGGGTGCCGGTGACGGTGGTTTCGCCACGGGCGTGGGTGATGGTCACCGCCTCGCCCGAACCGGCTTCGGGCTCGGTGGAACCACAGGCGGTGCCGCCGAAGGCGAGCGCGCCCGCGAGGACGGCCACCACCGTGCGTCGCCACCGGAGTGAAGTGCGAGCAGTCATCGTTGCGTCCCTCCTTCATCGAGGAGTTGTTCCTCGATCGGCCACGTGAGCCGGGTTCCAGCATAAGTCAGCCAAGGCTAACCTACCTTCTTTTGGTGGTGTCAATCGACGGGGTGCCGTACGAGCGGCGAACATGTACACGCCGGGTTAGACTTCGCCGACTTTCGGCATGTCGGTAGGGAATTGGGAGCTCGGTGGAAACATCTAGGGACTGGGGCAACGAGCTTCTGGCAACGGTGCAGTGGTTGGCGATCGCCTTCTCGGTCACCGCGGTCGTGTTCACGGTAGTGGTCGCGCTGATGCTGGCCCTCACCAAGTGGGGCCGGCAATTCTGGCACCTGACCGGCGGATTCTTTCGCGGGCCGGAGGCATGGAAAACCATCGCTTTCGCCGCGTTGCTGCTGTTCATGACGGTGTTCTCCGTCCGGATGGCCGTCCTGTTCTCCTATCAGGGCAATGACATGTTCACCGCCCTGCAGAATGGGGTCGCCGCCATGAGCGGCGGCAACGCTGCCGGGCTCGATGCCGCGAAGGCCGCATTCTGGAGCTCGATCGTCGTGTTCGCGGTGCTCGCGACGATCCACGTGACCCGAGCCCTGGTCGACTATTACCTCGGTCAAGCCTTCGAGATCCGCTGGCGGGAGTGGCTCACCGAACACGTCACCACAGATTGGCTCCGGGAACGAGCGTTCTATCGGGCGCGGTTCATCGACAACACCATCGACAACCCGGACCAGCGTATCCAGCAGGACATCACCGATTTCGTCTTGTACGCGAGGACTCTCGCCCTCGGTGCGGTGAGCTCGGTGGTGACCGTCGTGTCGTTCACGAAGATCCTGTGGGACCTGTCCGGGCCGTTGACGCTGTTCGACGTCGAGATCCCGCGGGCGATGGTGTTCCTCGTCCTGATCTACGTCCTGCTGACCACCGTGATCGCGTTCTGGATCGGCCGCCCGCTGATCAGGCTGAACTTCTTGTACGAGAAAGTCACCGCCAACTTCCGCTATGCCCTCGTCCGGCTGCGTGACAACGCCGAGAACGTCGCCTTCTACCAGGGCGAAGGCGTGGAGCGACGCGGTCTGCTCGGACGTTTCGCCGAGGTGATCCGGGTGTACTGGGCGATCGTCATCCGGATGCTGAAGTTCAGCGGCTGGAACCTCACCGTGAATCAGACCGCGGTCGTCTTCCCGCTGATAATCCAGGCTCCGCGCTTCTTCGCCGGGCAGGTCAGCCTCGGTGGGCTGACACAATCCTCGCGCGCGTTCAGCGAGATCCATGATTCGCTCTCGTTCTTCCGCGAGGCCTACGACCAGTTCGCGGCTCTGCGCGCCTCGCTCGTGCGCCTCGATGGCCTGGTGATCGCCGCCGACGACTCTCGCGAGTTGCCCGCGCTGGCGATGCAGAAGCTGTCCGACGCGGTACGTCTGGACAAGGTGAATGTGCGCAAGCCCGATGGCACCGTGCTCATCGACGAACTCGATTTCGGCCTGCAACCCGGTGACGCACTGGTCGTCAAGGGTCCTTCGGGTAGCGGCAAGACCACCCTGCTGCGGGCGCTCGCCCAGATGTGGCCCTATGCCGACGGCATGATCGAGCGTCCCGAAGGCAACGACACGCTGTTCCTGTCCCAGATCCCGTATCTCCCGCTGGGTGATCTGCGCACCACGATCGCTTATCCGGCCCGGCCGGACGAGTTCACCGATGACCTGCTGCGTGAAACCTTGCACAAGGTGCACCTCGGCCACTTGGTGCAGCGCCTCGACGAGGAAGCCGACTGGTCGGCGATCCTTTCACCAGGTGAACAGCAGCGCATCGCGTTCGCGCGGATTCTGTTGATCCGGCCGAAGGTCGTCTTCCTCGACGAGGCGACATCGGCTGTCGACGAGGGTCTCGAGTACTCGCTGTACGCGTTGGTCCGCACAGAGGTCTCCGACACCATGCTGGTCAGCGTCGCGCATCGCAGCACCGTCGATCAGCATCACACCCAGCGTCTCGAGCTCGGCGGGTCCGGCCCGTGGCAGCTGGCTCCGATCACGGGCTGAGGCGAAATTTAGTCGCCCTTCGAGTGTGGATTGGCAGGTGTCGGACGGCGTCGGTGGGCCTGTCGACAGTGCCGGCGCTTTGTCGGCGAACCTAGCGCATCCATGGGCTAATGACAGCTAGCTCGCCTGGTCGTGGTGAGGATCTGATTTCAGGCCGGTTTGTGGTGCACCACGGAGATTCCATGGCTGGTCTGTGAGTGTTTGGCGTGGCCATCCTAATCGGTATGGTCCTCGGTACCTGGCTCGTTGAAATCGAGTTCAAAGGCCTCCGAATTTGTCTGCAAGTCGCGGTCCGGGCCGGGTGATTCCTCTATGGCGTGCCAGAGAGTTGATGGACCATGACCAAAGGTGTCCAAGAATGTTGAATGGATGTGTCGACGGGTTGAAAATAGTTGGGCCCTCTGAGTCGAGGACTCGAAGGAAGGCAAGCAATCGATGATGGAATGGTGGCGTAGCATCCCGAATCTCCATCACGTGGAGTGGCCGATCGTGGGCATGCACGGCCAGGAGTGCGGCGCGGAGATGTGGCGATTCGCGCCGATCCTGCGCACTGAACTCGACGAGGATCCGGTCTATCGGCGCATGGTGCGCGAAGCGCTGGACTATATCATCGGCCGCGGGACGAACCCGGTCGAATGGGCCCGGTGCACCGATACAGAGTTCTTTGACCAAGATGAGCTGGACGAGTATCTGACAGCGTTCTACGACTATCTGTTCGGCGATCGTCCGGAGCCGATCTATGCCCCTGGCAATGGACGGCCCCCGCCCGGAGTGGTCGCCGAAACTCGTTCAGAAGCGGCCAAGTGAACGACCAGAACCGACGCGCCTGTCCGTAGGTGACGCGATTCGCGCCGGCCTGAGCCATCTTGTCCGCCACCGACCGACCGATCCGCCGACCTGGTACGAGCTGGCCTACGTCGGGTTCGCCAGTCCGGATCACCTTGTGCTCATCGAGGAGTCGGGTATCGTGTCGAAAATCGGGTCGGTTGGGGAGTTCAAATGGATGAATCTGATATTGCCTACGAGGATGGGGGCGGCGAGGAATGGCTCGCATATTCCTTCGAGGCCGATAGCGAGGGTTGTGCATATTTCGACGAGGTGATCGATTTTATGTGTGATTCTTTCGGCGTCTCAGAAGAAGAAGCGGTCGCCCGGGTGAATGTCGCATATAAGGGACTTCGATTTACGGGCTACGATATCCTCTACCACAATGCGCCGGCGGACACGGCGAAGTCGCTGATGTATGAAACGTGGAATTGGTGGGTGGACGAGAAAAATGCCAAGCTGAAGCCGTCGCCGGGTATTGAACCACCTGAATAGTATCCGGCCATACTGTGAAGCTCTGATAGCCGATCTCATGGAGAGACCGGGTCAGGGTTGTGGTCTTCACGCACAATGCATGAACTCGAACACCCCGGCGGTCTGCCAGCCGCGTGGCCGGCGACAGTAGGTCATGCCAGAGCCGAAGCCAACTCCTAGCGCAGGTTCTCCCATCCGATGCCGGTGATCAACACGAACAAAATTCGTTGCAGGACAAGCCGGTCGTTCATCCGCGCTGGTCCGGCGTTCCTGGCGCCTTGACCGACAATAGCGGTTCGATTACTGCGCACAGCTGTTCGTGGACGATCCATGGAGCTGCTACGACGGAGCCTGCACTACAAGCGGGCGCGTCGCTACCTGACAGGTTTTCTCAGGAGTTGTTCACCAGTGCGGTGTATTCGCCGGCCAGCGGTCCTGTCGCGCGAAATGTCACAGTGGCGGGTTCCTTCGGCCCGTCGTTCCGTGGCGTTTCGCTCGGAACCAGTGCAGCCGCCAGCTCCCGAAGCTCCGGGAAGGTCAGGGCGCCGAGGTCACGCTGCTGCCAGTGCAATTCCAGCGGTGTGATGGTTGCGCTGGTGAGCAGTGCGGCCAGTAGATCTTCGACGCCGAACCAGTCCCTGCCGTTGGTCGCGGCGATGGCCGCCGCGCGCTTCAGCGCAACGGCGACCGATGGTGCGGCGCCGGTGACAGTGGTGTTCGTATCGGTGTGCTCGTCGATCACGAGGTGCTCCTCGGGTCAGAAGATGATGACCTGCTCGGGAGCTGAGTGGCGAACGGTCGGTCAGGACGAGATTCCGGAGCTGCCGGTCGCCAGGTCGCACGCCAGGCCACTGCCCGCGTTCACGAGTTTCATGACCGTCGGGACCCGCTTGGTGACCAGCGGTGTGCCGGTGGCGTGCAGGAGCAGGGACAGTTGTACTTCGACCTCGGTTTCCACGTGGTAGAAGGCGGTGGCCTTGGCCACGGTCACGCCTGCCACGTTCACCTCCAGGTCGACGGTGTCGCTGGCGAAGAACTTGCCGTTGGCGAGGAAGTCGACCTGGGCGCCGACGTAGTCGTCGAGGCCGACGACGTCGATCTTGGCGGTGCAGCCGACGGTGAGGGTGTCGGTGAGCATGTCGATCACCGGGCCGGCGGCGGCCTGGGGCGCGAGTACCGTGAGTGCGGCGGCGAAGGCGGTGGCGGTGGTCGCGAGGCGACGTGTGAACTTCATGGGTGGCTCCTCATCAGCCCGTACCCGCGACGGGCAGGGGGACCGTAGCAACGAGGAGCCCGCCCGCACGGCAGTTTGAAACATATATGCTTCAAATATCTGGACGGCCCCCCGATTTGGGTCGACCTGGGGGTTCACCTACACTAGACCGGTTGCCTGCGGGAGCTCTGCGCCCGCAATCCGGCCGTGAACCCCCAGTGGTTGTCGAAACCGCTGGCAGGCGCGCGTTCGGAGGGTGACTGACCATGTACGTCGGGTCGGCAATC
Organism: Nocardia halotolerans; assembly: GCF_042650145.1. Classification (NCBI taxonomy): domain Bacteria; kingdom Bacillati; phylum Actinomycetota; class Actinomycetes; order Mycobacteriales; family Nocardiaceae; genus Nocardia; species Nocardia halotolerans. The sequence continues at coordinate 431,790 of NZ_JBHSDL010000030.1, forward strand.
CGGCGTACGTATACATCCAGGTCCAGGAGGTGCTGAAGTGATTCAGCAGGAGTCGCGACTGCGCGTCGCCGACAACACCGGGGCGAAGGAAATCCTTTGCATCCGCGTGCTCGGTGGCTCGTCGCGTCGCTATGCCGGTATCGGTGACATCATTGTCGCCACCGTGAAGGACGCCATCCCCGGCGCGAACGTGAAGAAGGGTGACGTCGTCAAGGCCGTCATCGTGCGCACCGTCAAGGAGCGCCGTCGTCCGGACGGTTCCTACATCAAGTTCGACGAGAACGCTGCCGTGCTGATCAAGCCCGACAACGACCCTCGTGGCACCCGCATCTTCGGCCCCGTCGGCCGCGAGCTGCGTGACAAGCGCTTCATGAAGATCGTTTCGCTGGCCCCGGAGGTGCTCTGACTATGAAGGTGCACAAGGGTGACACCGTGCTCGTCATCTCGGGCAAGGACAAGGGCGCGAAGGGCAAGGTCATTCAGGCTTTCCCCGCGACCGGCAAGGTTCTCGTCGAAGGCGTGAACCGGATCAAGAAGCACGTCGCTGATTCCGCGAACCAGCGTGGCGCCTCCTCGGGTGGCATCGTCACTCAGGAAGCCCCCATCCAGGTTTCCAACGTGATGGTCGTCGATTCCGACGGTAACCCGACTCGCGTCGGCTACCGCACCGACGAAGAGTCCGGCAAGCGCGTCCGGATCTCCCGTAAAAACGGGAAGGACATCTGAACATGACTACTTCTGAGCAGACTCAGCCCCGGCTGAAGGCGCGCTACCGCGCCGAGATCAAGGACGCGCTCAACAGCGAGTTCGACTACGCCAACGTGATGCAGATCCCCGGCGTGGTCAAGGTCGTCGTCAACATGGGTGTCGGCGACGCCGCCCGCGACGCGAAGCTGATCAACGGCGCTGTCAAGGACCTCGAGCTGATCACCGGTCAGAAGCCGGAGATCCGCAAGGCCACCAAGTCGATCGCGCAGTTCAAGCTGCGTGAGGGCATGCCGATCGGCGCGAAGGTCACCCTCCGTGGCGACCGTATGTGGGAGTTCCTGGACCGCCTCGTGTCCATCGCGCTGCCCCGTATCCGCGACTTCCGCGGCCTGTCGCCGAAGCAGTTCGACGGCAACGGCAACTACACGTTCGGCCTCAGCGAGCAGTCGATGTTCCACGAGATCGACGTGGACTCCATCGACCGCCCGCGCGGTATGGACATCACCGTGGTCACCACCGCGACCAACAACGAAGAAGGCCGCGCGCTGCTGAAGCACCTCGGCTTCCCGTTCAAGGAGAACTGAGCACATGGCTAAGAAAGCACTGCGCATCAAGGCGGAGGCCAAGCCGAAGTTCGCCGTCCGCGCCTACACCCGCTGCCAGCGTTGCGGTCGCCCGCACGCGGTCTACCGCAAGTTCGGCCTGTGCCGCATCTGCGTCCGCGAAATGGCGCACCGCGGTGAGCTCCCGGGCGTGCACAAGAGCTCCTGGTGAATCAGTGCTCCTCGTGAGCACTGCCAACTAGGCGAATACTGAACGAAGGCACGGACTTCCAAGGGAAGTCCGTGCCTTCGCGCGTTCACAGGTCGGCGGGCAGAAACCGGAAGGCACATCCAATAGTCGTTTTCGAAGTCAGGCTATGAGCTTCGCCCTGAACGTCGTTCACGACAGCCCCGGCTTCCCGCGCCAGGAGGACACCCGCGGCCGTATCCCACGGCTTGTTCGCCCAGGATCACGCAGACACCGGTCCGCCCCTGTGCGAGCCAAGCAAGGTCCAACGAGGCCGAGCCGAGCATCCGAATACGTTCAGCTCGACCAGTAAGGGCCGCAGTGACTCTGAGACGTTCGGCGTTCTTGCTTGCCGCCTCCGCCCGACCGCATAGTCGCCGATGCCGTGGACGAAGTTCGACGTGCCGTCAATCGGATCCAGCATCCAGCGGTACTCGCCGCCAGCATGTTGTCCGACCGTTCGGGCATACCGGTCGCGGTCGCGGTCTCGGCCGCGAACACACCCGGCGCCGAAGCTCTGCGCCCGCCGGTGTGAGCAATCCCCGCCGTCTGCTCGCGGCGTGGCCTGAGGCGTCGCAAGCCCGGAAAGTTGCACGAGGACAAGGCCTATGACCATCAGGAACTGCGGGGATGGGTGCGTGATCGAGGAATCGGTGTCCGTATCGCCCGCAGAGGAATCGAGTCCAGCCAGCACACTTCTCTGCTGATACCCGTACCTCCAGTGCGTGCCGGAGTAACGCCAGCAACGACTTTGCAAGCATCCTGACCTCCGGGTGGCCTTCTTGATGCGAAAATAATGCGGGCGCTGCGGCTTCGGCTTTCGAGCAGTTGGAGATCTGTTTTATCTCGGCATGCTAAGGCTGTTTGCCCACGAGATAAAGTCACTCTGTTCTTGGGACCTTGGCGTCAGTGGCTGCTGACAGTAGTTGAGGATGTTCACACCTAGGCTCAGTGTTGGGCCAACCATAGCCCTGAATTCTGGGTGGTTGGATCTGAAATATTCGTCAAAGATGGCCTGCGTGGACTCTTTGAATACTTCTATATCTATCTCGTACATGTCGTTGGCGACCGCTGTGAGTCCCGTAGCCACATCCACTACCGAGCAAACGTCACTATGTATGCGTACGAAAAGGTCGCCAACTCGTAACGCTGGACTCCAGACCGTTTGGTCGCCGACCTCGAATGCGTAGCTCATCATGCCCACTCTAGCAGAATTTGAACGCCGGGATTCTTGGCGCGCGTCCTCTCAACTGCGGCTTCGACCGCAGACCGAAACGCTGGGTCGGCGCCTGGGGTCGTGAACCGAAGCCCAATGGGAGCCTGCTCGTAACCATCTATGTGCTGACGGGCGTCGACGTAGGACGTCATCTTCTTTTCCACCTGCTTTTCAACCCATTTGTCGATGTCGTACGCGTTCACAGCGGATTTCTCCTCCCAGAGGACGCCGTTCTCGACTCTGTCGATATCTGTGATCGTTCTGGCGAGATTATTCGGATCCTCGATCTTTATCTCTGTGTCCCCTTCTTTCACGTGGTATTTTCCGTCGCTACCAAGTTGTGGCCGGCGTGGATCATTGAACGTAACGTCTTTGCCGGGGTCGTTCGTGGCGATAAATACAGGCAGTGCGACGATAGCCAGGAGGTCGCCGTTTGTCAGCGCAGCGGTGGTGAAGGAGAGGCCGCTGAGGGTGGCGAGGAATGTGTTGGCGGGGCCGGCTATGGCCCACGCGGCGTCGTTGAGGAAGTCGATGTCGATCTCAGCTTTTTCGTCGCTGGGCGACTGTTGCTTGCTCGGTGTCTTTCCCTTCGTCGGTGGCTCTTTGACATTTACCATCGAACGCCCGATCGATATCGCGGTGACGACAACTACTGCTGCGAACTGAGTACTGATGTCCGCCCGCATTTTCGTCAAGGCTGCGTTGTGGGCTTCGACTGCGTCAGCGATGTCGTGGGCGGTGGTGCGGATTTCGCGGAGTTTGCCAGCGAGCTTGCGAAGGTTGGCTACATGGTTCGGGATGTCTTTCGGGACTTCGGTTCCGAAGCCTTGTTCCAGCCCGGAAGCGACGGTTAGTAGTTGTGCCACGCCGTATTCGAGAGGATCTGAATTGGCGAAGGTCTTCCACATTTTTGCTGCGCGTGCGAGTTTGTCGGTATCTCCATCGGGGACTTGGCCGCCGGTGACAAGCGTGGTGACCTTGTCCTGCAGTTCGGTCCAGTCTGTCCGAAGTCCGTTGGTATAGGCTCCTGACGACGCGATACCGACTACTGCGCCCGCGCCGTAGGGCAGCTCGGACGGGATTCCGGTGGGCAATGATGGTGGGTTGCCTTTGTTGGGGCCCCGGTTGGCTGTGTATTCTGCGGACTTCCAGTTGTGACTGGATGCAGTCAGTATGTCCCCGTAGCGTTGCAGGGCTCGCGCGAAGTTGGTTGCGACCATTGTCAAAGCGGCGGCACGGTCGTCGTGGGATTTCGACCACGACTTGACTGCTTCGTAGCCGCCGGCCATCGCGCTTGTTTCTAAGAGTACGGTTTGGGGCGTTTCGTAGACGGTTTGGAATTTATTCGACAAGTCGTAGCATGCCGTGGCCGCGCTTTCGTAGGACTGCGGCGAGACTGCGGCCATAGAAGTCAGCCACCGCTCATTCTCAAGTTGGCTTCCTGTGCCGCGCTGTAGGCGTCGCGGGCGATGATGGCGGCGTTGTACATCTGGGTTAGTCCTTCAATTACCGTGGCAGCCCCGGTAGCCCATTCTCGGTAGGCTTGCTCTTGGGCGTCGGCAGCGGCCCCCTGCCAGTTTTGCTGGATGGATGCGATTCGGTTGTTGATGCCATCGAGGCTTTCGGTGAGGAAGCCGATGAATCCATTGGCGCGGCTGATGAGCTGGTCCAACTCATCGAGGTCGAAGGTGAAGTCGCGGGAGTCGTCCATCACATGTTCAACTGTGGCAGGTCGAGCGAGCTCAAAGTGTTGGAGTTCGAGATGTCTTGACTGGCAACGGCTTTGCTTGCGATGCCCAGAAGTTCGCCCATCGTCGTGAGGGCGTTCAGTACGTCTGCGGCACCCTTCTTGGTTTCGGTCCAGCCGTCCCCGAACGCTTCCGCCGCTGCACCGCTCCAATTGTCCAGGACAGTCGATACTTCGCGGTCGAGCGTGCCGAGCCCGTTGACCAGGGACTCCGCAACCTGCTGGATATAGACACCGGCATCGGTCACCTCGCCCGGTACCATCGCGAAAGCTGTTCCAGACGTATCGTTTTCACCTGCCACGTGCCCCCCTCAGGCCGTCGGAGCCAGCCTAGCCACGGCAGCGTGGAGCTGCAACAGGTGAGGTTCAACCATCCGCAAGGCCACCAAGTTCGGCCTGTGCCGCATCTGCGTGCGCGAAATCGCGAGCTGGCGCACTGCGGTGAGTTCCCGGGCGTGCGCAAGAGCACCTGGTTTGTCTGTGCTCCTCGTGAGCACTGCCAACTAGGCGAATACTGAACGAAGGCACGGACTCTCAGCGTGAGAGTCCGTGCCTTCGCGCGTTTCCGGCCGGTCAGGCGGTTCGGATCGGGAATGGAATACGGATCAGGATCTCGGACGGTCATGTAGGGCCGAAGTGCCAGCGGAGGCGGTAGTCGACCTCATGTGGCGGCGTGGTTCTTGGTGACGAAATGACACGTCTGGAACAGTCACCGGCCCTGCTCGTCATGGCCATGGCCGTCGGGGTGGCACGACTCGCCGACATCGTCGGAGAACTTTCCGCCGACCGGCGCCCACCCGGAAGGAGCCGCACGAAGAGCGTCGTCGAACGCATCGAACTGCCGCAGGTATTCCACGCGTTCGGCTTCGGTCATCATCGGCTTGCCGTCGTCTGCCGCCGCCTCGGCCTCCGATCGAAAAGTCTTTCCCGCGATTCTCTCAGACAAGACCGATCTCCTCTTATCGCTCTACCATGCGTATCACTGTGCGCCCGGCCGGATTCTACGAACCCGCGCTGACCGGCATCGCTCGACCGGCCTGCGGTCGTGGCGCTGCGGTCCGTTCGTCATGGCTCGAAGGCAGGGCGATGCGAATGGAATACGGCCATTTCACTCCGCGGGGCGGTGTGGTGGTGTTCGCTGGGCGGATGAAGAAAATCGTGACCGCCGTTGCTGTGGCGGGTCTGCTCTCGATGGCTCCCGTGACTGCCTCCGCCGCTCCTGTCCAGACGGTTCCGATCGCCGATTCGGGGTCCGGGGGTTCCGGGTCGTCGGGCGGATCGGGCTCGTCGGAGACGGCCCTGATCTGTTCGCCGATCGCGCAGGCGCTGTTCGCCACCGGCAGTGTGGAGAAGCCGCCGCTCTACGATTTCCTGTGCCTGTTCAAATGATCCGGCTCAGCTGAAGGGTGAGCGGTCGATGCCGCAGCGCAAGCCTTCGGGTGGGAGCCGGCTGCTGAACAGGTAGTCGCGCTTGACGCGTTCGGCGCAGGTGCTGGGCACGTACATGCTGCTGTGGCCCGCGCCTTCTACGACCACCACCCGGGCGTCGGCCAGTTGGCCGGCGCCCGCGTAGGCGCCGTGCAGCGGGGTCGCCGGGTCGAACCTGCTGTTCAGGATCAGGATGGGCGCGGCAGTCTCGCGGTTCCACGGGCCGGTGTAGCGGTCGGTGTCGTGCACGGGCCAGAAGGCGCACGGGGTGGCGTTGAAGACCGCGGTGCGCCCGAAGTAGGGCACGCGCAGGTCTTCGGCGGCGCCCACGCGGCTATAGACGGCGGGGTCGGTGGGTACCGCGCTGTCGGTGCACTGGATCGAATAGAACGCCTCGATCCGGTTGCCGGGGTGTTCTTTCTCGAAGACCGCATCGTGGGTGACTGCCGGCGGGATCCCGGTGCCCGCGTCGAACAGCTGTTGCAGCAGGGTCGCCAGCTCGGAGTAGGTGTCGGGGCGGGCCAGACTGCCCGCGGCGGCCACGATCTGCCCGTAGGTCCACGGGGCGCCCTCGACCACGATCGGGGCGAGCCGGGCTCGTTCGGCCAGCGCGATCCACTTCAGTTTCGGGTCGCCGGCGGCGAACGCGCAGCGCGTACCGGCGGCCGCGCAGTCGCGCAGGAAGGCGTCGAAGGTTTCGGCGATCGCGTCGGCCACGCCCTGTCTGGTGTCGAGCGGCAGGTTCGCGCCACCCACGTTGCCCGCGAAGTCGAGCGACCCGTCCAGCGCCATCGCCCGCACCCGGCCCGGGAACATGTTGGCGTAGACCGCGCCGACCTGGGTGCCGTAGGAGATGCCGTGATAGGTCAGTGCCGCATCGCCGACCGCGCGCCGCAACAGGTCCAGGTCGCGGGCGGTGTTGGTGGTGGAGGCGTGTTCGAGGATCGGTCCCGCCGTTCGACCGCAGCGCTCGGCGATATCAGCTGACCTGGCGAAGAACTCGGCCTCGTCAGCGGGGCCGGTGGGTGTGCCGGGGAAGGTCGCGAAGTACTCGGTTCGCTCTTCGATCGTGGCGAAGCAATGCGCGGGTGCGCTGCGGGCGACCCCGCGCGGATCCCAGGACACCAGGTCGAATCGGGCGCGCAGTTCCGCCGAGAACAGCCACGGCCAGTGGGCGCGCTCGCGTAGCCGGTCGACGCCGGAGGGGCCTGGCCCACCGAAGTTCACGAACAGCGTGCCGATGCGGCGGGCGGGGTCGGTGGCGGGGAGCCGGATGGTCGCGAGGTCGATCTGCGCGCCGTGCGGGTCGTGATAGTTCAATGGCACCCGCGCCCATCCGCATTCGAAGCCGTCTTCGCAATCGGACCAGCTCAACGCGGGTGTAGCGGCGGCTTCGGCGAGCGGGTCGACGTAGGGATCGGCGGCTTGCGCGGGCGTGGAAATGGTGAGTGTGCCGACGCCGAGCAGTACGGCCAGCGCGTAGAACCTGCCTCGGCGAGTTCCACGGCGCGCGGAGCGCGAAAACACCTGCCGAGCCTCCTGCACAGATCCGACGAACTTCGCGAAGCTACCACACGTGCTCGGGAAATTGGTTGTTGCCGAACGAGATTCGCACCAGCGGACAGCGGTGACGGCGGCCCGTTCCAGGTCGTGCACCATTTTGTTCGAATTGTTCGGTTACTACGGGATTACCTGCGGCTGAGGACTCTGTGTCATTTCCGCCGAATGTGATCTTCGTGCTGGAAACCCATTTGTTCCGTCGCTACTGTCGAAGTCGTTGCGCATAAATGCAGCAGGTAGTGGGTGTCAGAGTCGATCCCTGATTCGAGCGAATTCGAAGGATGTGGGATTGTGACTGTGACCACAGAGAACGAGTCGCGTGACGTGGCCCACCGAGAGCCCTTGCGGGGCATACCGTCCGGTGCGCTGCCGATGGTCGCGTTTCTTTCGATTTTGGCCGGTTTCATCGGCGCCGCCGCTTATACGCATTCCGCCGGATATTTCGTCACATTCATGACCGGAAATACCGAGCGGGCCGTCCTGGGCTGGTTCGACAATGACCGGCTGCTGGCCACCGGTGCCATCACCCTGCTGTTGTCCTTCGGGCTCGGGGTGTTCGTGGCCTCGTGGCTGCGCAGGCGCCTGTGGCGCAGTGGGCACTACGGCGCCTCGGTGGTGACCACCGTGGCCCTGGCTGTGGCCGCCGTCGTCGACCATGTACTCGACCGCACCGGCGGACAGGAGGTGGGGTTCATCCCCATCGCGTTCGTCGCTTTCGCGGTGGGCGCGCTGAACACCGCGTTCGTGAAGAACGGTGAGGTGAGCGTCCCGCTCAGTTATGTGACCGGCACCGTCGTGAAACTGAGTCAAGGCGTCGAAAGTCATGTCAGCGGCGGTAGTTCGCGCGATTGGCTCGGGTACGGCCTGCAGTACGCGGCTTTCGCGCTCGGCGCCTTCCTCGGTGGCTTGCTGAGCATGTTGGTCGGCGGTGAGATGATGCTGATCGTGGCCACCGGCGTCTCGGCCTCGGCGATCTTGATCACGTTCCGGGACCGCACCGGCGCCCGGCGCGCTCCGGTGCGCGGAACCCGGATTTTGTCCTGACCACGGCATTGCCTACACTAGACCGGTTGCCTGGGCAGAATTGTGTCCGCTACACGCTGGTCGTGGGCGGATCCGTGCCAGGCGCCGAGAGCTCGTAAGAGAACTCATCCGGTCGGCAAGTGCCGCCCGGACCAGCCGAATTGTTGTAGGCCCACGGCCGGCGCGCGCGAGCGCGGACGGTGCTGCATGGGAACCGCAGCGAGAAAGGTGTCGAGGTCAAACCATGACCATGACTGATCCGATCGCAGACTTCTTGACACGTCTGCGCAACGCCAACTCGGCGTACCACGATCAGGTGAAGGCTCCGCACTCCAAGCTCAAGGCGAACATCGCCGAGATCCTGAAGCGCGAGGGTTACATCGCCGATTACCGCACCGAAGACGCGACCGTGGGCCAGTCCCTCGTCGTCGATCTGAAGTACGGCCCGAGCCGTGAGCGCAGCCTGCAGGGCCTGCGCCGCGTGTCGAAGCCGGGTCTGCGTGTGTACGCGAAGTCCACCAACCTGCCCAAGGTCCTCGGTGGCCTCGGCGTGGCGATCATCTCCACGTCGACCGGCCTGCTCACCGACCGGCAAGCGGCCAAACAGGGCGTCGGGGGCGAAGTCCTCGCCTACGTCTGGTAAGGGAGGTCTGGACTAATGTCGCGTATTGGTAAACACCCCATCGATATTCCGGCCGGCGTCGACGTCAGCATCGACGGCCAGGTCGTCACGGTGAAGGGGCCCAAGGGCACCCTGTCGCACACCGTCGCCGAGCCGATCACCGTTTCGCAGGGCGAAGGCAACCAGATCCTGGTGGCCCGTCCCAACGACGAGCGCGCCAACCGTTCGCTGCACGGCCTGAGCCGCACCCTGATCGCCAACATGGTCGAGGGCGTCACCAAGGGCTACGAGAAGAAGATGGAAATCTTCGGCGTCGGTTACCGCGTGCAGGCCAAGGGCGCGAACCTCGAGTTCGCCCTCGGCTACAGCCACCCGGTGCCGATCGAGGCGCCGTCGGGCATCACCTTCGCGGTGGAATCGCCCACCAAGTTCTCGGTGTCCGGCATCGACAAGCAGGCGGTCGGTCAGATCTCCGCTGTCATCCACGGACTGCGTAAGCCCGACCCGTACAAGGGCAAGGGCATCCGCTACGCCGGCGAGGTCATTCGCCGCAAGGTCGGAAAGACGGGTAAGTGATCATGGCGCAAACTGCTAACCAGAAGGCCAAGCGGATTCCGCTGGGCAAGGACGTCTCGACGAAGCGTCGTCTGTCGAAGACTCGCCGTCACTTCCGTCTGCGTAAGAAGGTCGAAGGCACCACCACGCGTCCGCGCCTGGTGGTCAACCGCTCCTCGCGGCACCTGCACGCTCAGCTCATCGACGACTCGGTCGGCAAGACCATCGCCGCCGCGTCCTCGATCGAGGCCGATGTGCGTGCGCTCGACGGCGACAAGTCCGCCAAGGGTGCCCGGGTCGGTCAGCTGATCGCCGAGCGTGCCAAGGCAGCCGGTATCGACACCGTCGTGTTCGACCGTGGTGGTCACGACTACCACGGCCGCATCGCGGCGCTGGCCGATGCCGCTCGTGAAGGTGGGTTGAAGTTCTGATGACTGATATTTCGAACGGAAGGAACGTCTGATGCCGGGACGTCAGCGGCGTGACGGCGGCAGCGGACCCGCCGGACCCAACAACAACACCAGCGGTGGCCCCGAGGGCAACCGTCGTGGCGGCGGCGGCGATCGTCGCGGTGGCGGCGACCGCCGGGACAACGCGGCCGAGAAGAACCAGCTCGAGCGCGTAGTCGCGATCAACCGCGTCTCCAAGGTCGTGAAGGGTGGTCGTCGCTTCAGCTTCACCGCCCTCGTGATCGTCGGTGACGGCAACGGTCTGGTCGGCGTCGGCTACGGCAAGGCCAAGGAAGTTCCCGCGGCCATCCAGAAGGGTGTCGAGGAGGCTCGTAAGAGCTTCTTCCGCGTCCCGATGATCGGCTCGACCATCGTCCACCCGGTTCAGGGTGAGGCGGCGGCCGGTGTGGTCATGCTGCGTCCGGCTTCGCCCGGTACCGGTGTGATCGCCGGTGGCGCGGCGCGTGCCGTGCTCGAATGCGCCGGCATTCACGACATTCTGGCCAAGTCGCTCGGTAGCGACAATGCGATCAACGTCGTTCACGCGACGGTCGCCGCGCTCAAGATGCTCCAGCGTCCCGAAGAGGTTGCCGCGCGTCGCGGTCTGCCGCTCGAGGACGTCGCTCCGGCGGGCATGCTGCGTGCGCGTGCGGGACAGGGAGCCTGACCATGGCTGATCTCAAGGTGACCCAGATCAAGAGCACGATCGGCGCCAAGGCGAACCAGCGCGACAGCCTGCGGACCCTCGGCCTGCGGAAGATCCGCCAGTCGGTGGTTCGTGAGGACAACGCTCAGAACCGCGGTCTGATCAATGTCGTGCGCCACCTCGTAACAGTTGAGGAGGTCTGACATGACCATCAAATTGCACCACCTGCGTCCTGCGCCGGGTTCCAAGACCGAGAAGACCCGTGTGGGTCGCGGTGAGGGTTCCAAGGGCAAGACCGCTGGTCGCGGTACCAAGGGCACCAAGGCACGCAAGAACGTCCCCGCGGCGTTCGAGGGTGGCCAGATGCCGCTGCAGATGCGACTGCCGAAGCTTCGTGGTTTCACCAACCGTTTCCGGGTGGAGTACCAGGTCGTCAACGTCGGCCGGATCGCGGAGCTGTTCCCCGAGGGCGGCACGGTCGGTAAGGCCGAGCTCGTCGCCGCCGGCGCCGTTCGCAAGAACGAGCTGGTGAAGGTTCTCGGCGATGGTGAGATCGGTGTGGCGGTCCAGGTGACCGCCGACAAGGTGACCGGCTCCGCCAAGGAGAAGATCGCCGCCGCCGGTGGCACCGTCACCGAACTGGCCTGACGGTACTGTGTAGTCGACAGCTGACACCGGACGAGTCGCGTACTCGTCCGGTGTCACTGTTAGAGTCTCAACAAGTGTTGTCTGCCAAGCTCGTCATCGGCTGACGTTTCCCGCAAGAACCGAAGTCGCATGGCATGACCATGTCGTTCGCCAGGAGGATCTGTGCTTTCCGCCTTCGTATCGGCCTTCCGGACTCCGGACTTACGGCGGAAGATCCTCTTCACGCTGGGGTTGATCGCGCTGTACCGGTTGGGTGCCGCGCTGCCGTCCCCCGGCGTCGACTACCGCGCGGTCCAGGACTGTGTCGATCTGGTTTCCGGTGGCGAGTCCGCCGGTATCTACCAGCTCATCAATCTTTTCTCCGGTGGTGCGCTACTGCAGCTTTCGGTGTTCGCGATCGGCATCATGCCCTACATCACCGCGAGCATCATCGTTCAGCTGCTGACCGTCGTCATCCCGCGCTTCGAGGAGTTGCGCAAGGAAGGCCAAGCCGGCCAGACCAAGATGACGCAGTACACCCGGTATCTGTCCATCGCGCTGGCGGTGCTGCAGTCCACGGGTCTGGTCGCACTGGCCGCGCGTGGTCAGCTGTTGCAGGGCTGTCAGCAGGACATCCTGGCCGACACCAGCATCTTCGGCATGGTCATCATCGTGCTGGTGATGACCGCCGGTGCGGCGCTGGTGATGTGGTTCGGTGAGCAGATCACCGAGCGTGGTGTCGGTAACGGCATGTCGCTGCTGATCTTCGCCGGTATCGCCGCGCGCATCCCGATCGACGGCAAGTCGATCCTCGACACCCGCGGTGGCCTCGTCTTCAGTGTGGTCTGTGTGGCCGTGCTGGGAATCATCGTGGCCGTGGTCTTCGTCGAGCAGGGTCAGCGCCGGATCCCGGTGCAGTACGCCAAGCGCGTCGTGGGTCGCAAGATGTACGGCGGGTCGTCGACCTACCTGCCGCTGAAGGTCAACCAGGCCGGTGTCATCCCGGTGATCTTCGCGTCCTCGCTGCTGTACCTGCCCAACCTGATCTCGCAGCTCACCGGGTCGGCAACGGCCACCGAGCCGAGCTGGTGGCAGGAGATCATCCAGACGTACCTGGTGAACCCGTCCAACCCGGTGTACATCGCCGTGTACTTCGCGATGATCGTGTTCTTCACCTACTTCTACGTCGCGATCACCTTCAATCCGGAGGAACGCGCCGACGAGATGAAGAAGTTCGGCGGCTTCATTCCGGGTTATCGTCCGGGCAAGCCGACCGCCGACTATCTCAATTACGTTCTGAGCCGCATCACCCTGCCCGGCTCGATCTACCTCGGTACGGTCGCCGTGCTCCCGAACGTGTTCCTCGACATGGGCAATTCGGGTGCGGTTGCGAACCTGCCGTTCGGCGGTACCGCGGTGCTCATCATGGTCAGTGTGGGTCTCGACACGGTCAAGCAGATCGAGAGCCAGCTGATGAATCGAAATTACGAAGGGTTCCTCAAGTGAGAGTTGTTCTGCTCGGTCCGCCGGGTGCCGGCAAAGGTACTCAGGCTGTCCTGCTGTCGGAGAAGCTGGGCGTTCCGCACATCTCCACCGGTGACCTCTTCCGCGCGAACATCAGTCAGCAGACCGCTCTCGGTCGCGAGGCGCAGAAATACATGGACGCCGGTGACCTGGTCCCCAGCGACGTCACCAATCGCATGGTCGAGGCCCGGGTGGCCGAGCCCGACGCCGTCAACGGCTTCGTGCTCGACGGCTACCCGCGCACGGTCGACCAGGCCGATGCGCTGAAGAAGATCCTCGAGCACAACGGCACTTCGCTCGACGCGGTGCTGTGCTTCGTGGTCGCCGAGGACACCGTGGTCGAGCGCATGCTCGCCCGTGGCCGCGCCGACGACACCGAGGACGTCATCCGCAACCGGCTGCGGGTCTACCGCGAGGAGACCGAGCCGCTGCTCGAGTACTACGACGGCCTGGTCGTGACCGTCGACGGTATCGGTGAGGTCGAGGAAGTCAACGCGCGCGCGTTGTCCGCGCTCGGCACTCCCGGATCGGAGAACTGAGGCCGGATGGTCTTCAACCGTAAGAAGAAGGTCGTGCCGTTCCGTTCGGCGGGCGAGCTCGATGCCATGGCGGCAGCGGGCGCGATCGTCGGCGCGACACTGGTGGCCGTGCGGGCGGCGGCAAAGCCCGGCGTGTCCACGCTGGAACTCGACGAGGTCGCCGAGGCGACCATCCGCGACGCGGGCGCTGTCCCGTCGTTCAAGGGTTATCACGGGTTCCCCGGCTCGATCTGCTCTTCGGTGAACGACCGTGTGGTGCACGGGATCCCCTCGGCGGACGAGCTGCTCGTCGAGGGCGATCTGGTGTCCATCGACTGCGGTGCCATCCTCGACGGCTGGCACGGCGATTCGGCCTGGACCTTCGGTGTCGGCGACATCATCGAGGCCGACCAGTTGCTGAGCGAGGCCACGAAGCTGTCGATGGAGGCCGGGATCGCGGCGATGCTGCCCGACAACCGCCTCACCGATGTTTCGCACGCCATCGAGCTCGGCACCCGCGCCGCCGAACAGGCGCACGGGCGCCGATACGGCATCGTCGACGGTTACGGTGGCCACGCGATCGGGCGTGAGATGCACATGGACCCGTTCCTGCCCAACGAGGGCGCACCCGGTAAGGGGCCGCGCCTGGTGGTCGGTTCGGTGCTGGCGATCGAGCCGATGCTCACCCTCGGCACCACCGACACCAAGACCCTCGACGACGACTGGACCGTGGTCACCACCGACGGCACCCGTGCCGCGCACTGGGAGCACAGCGTCGCCGTCACCGAGGACGGGCCGCGCATCCTCACGCTGCGCCCCGAATAGTTCGTCAGCCGACGGCCCGGTCAGCCCTCCAGCAGGACGGTGACCGGGCCGTCGTTCGTCAGCTGGATCTGCATGTGCGCGCCGAAGCGGCCCGTGGCCACGGTGGCACCGAGTTCACGCAACGTGTTCGCGAACGTGTCGACCAGGGGTTCGGCGACAGAGCCGGGTGCGGCCGCGTTCCAGGAGGGGCGCCGGCCCTTGGCGGTGTTGGCGTAGAGGGTGAACTGGCTGACCACCAGGATGGGGGCGTTCAGGTCGGCGGCGCTGCGTTCACCGTCGAGGACGCGCAAGCGCCAGGCCTTGTCGGCCAAGGCTTTCGCCGTCGCGTCGGTGTCTGTGTGGGTGGCGCCGACGAGCGCGAGCAGCCCGTGTGGCGCGCCGGCCGCGGCCGGGTCGATCCGGCCCACCACTTCGTCGTCGACGCTCACCTGAGCGCTGGTCACCCGCTGCAGAAGGACTCGCACAGCCCCGATCATGCCGGGTGGCCGGGCGGTGCCGCCGGTCGGGTCAGTCCCGGCCGAAGAACAGGATGTCGGAACCGAAGTCGGTGAGCGGGCCCTTCTCCGCGGCCTGGCGAATACCGCTGCCGGGCAGTTCGGTGACCTTGGCGAACATCGCGGCGTTGCCGAAGGCCGCCCGGACCTGGGTTTCGGAGGCGTAGTCGGCCCCGTAGTCGGCCAGGGTGGCGAAATCCAGTGGGGCGAGCGGAGTGTCGAGGGGCGCCTGTCCGGCCGGTCGGCCCAGTGCGGCGTACTGGGTGGCGACACCGTTGTCGTAGAGGCACAGCTCGTAGGAGATGTTCTCGATGGTGGCCACCGTGAGCACCGGCCATTTCGCCGAAAGGGCCACGGCGATCGGGTGTTTGCCCAGTGCGCCGATCTCCCAGTTCAAGCTCTTCACCGAAATCCAGCTACCCGAAGCCTTTTCGACCAGCACCACGTCGGTGCCGAGCTGGGTGCCGAGGTTGATCTTGGGTGCTTTGACGCCCCAGTGCTTTTCGTGCACCCCGGCGAAGCGGCCCGCGTCGACGGGTTCGGCGCCGTCGGCCGCGTAGGCGGCGATGATCGCCGCCCGCACCTGGGCGAGCCCGTCGGGCGCCGAACAGCGCACGGCCAGCGCACCGTAGGTGGCGGTGATCTCCACCGGTCGCGAGGGCGGCTCGGGCATCGCACCGGCCGCGAGCGGCTTGAGACCGACCAGGGCCAGCCGCCAGTTGATCTCGTCGATGGTCGCCAGGTCGCCACCGGACTGGTACAGGATCTGCTGTTGGGTGAGCCTGCCCGCGCGTTCCAGTGTCTGGGCGCCGAGCTTGTTCAGCGCCTGGGTGGTCTTGACGGTGAGGTCGAGGTCCTCGATGCGCGTTTCCCGCAGCCGCGCGGTGTTCGCGGGTGAGGTGACCTCCGAGTACAGCGCGCGGTAACTGGCGATGGCCTGCTTGCGGGAACGCCCCACCATCATCGTGCGCAACAGCGTGCTCAAGCTGGCCAGATACTTGCCCGGCTGTTCCGGGTCGGCGGCGTAGCGCGCGGCCCTGATCCGCACGGCGTCCTCGGTGGCGGCCACGGCGGCATCGTGGTCCAGGCGCATCAACCAGACACCGCACTTGGACAACCCGTCGGCACACATCGGCGACACATCGGGATAATCCTGGGCGACCTGCCGGTAAGCCTGGCAGGCACTGCGAATGGTGTTGGTGGCGAGCTGACGGTGTCCGACCAGCCGTGTCGCCTGCTCGAACAACCGCAGCGAATCCTGCAACGCGCCCGCGTACTCGTAGCTGACGTACCCGCCGACGAGCCAGTGCAGCCGGATCGCCACCGCTTCCTGCGCGGGTTCGAGTGCCTCGGCGGTGCGGTCGCGCCCCGACGGATCCTCGCGGGTGGCGAGTAACCCCTGGGCGAGTTCGGTCAGTGAACCGGCCAAACGCAGGAAGTCGGCGGGCGCCTGACTCCTGGTGTTGGCACGATCTGCCGCAACGCGCCGTTCGAGGCCGCTCAGGTCGGTCATGAGCAGTTCCTTCGCGACGTCAAATCGTGCCCCATCAATCGTAGTACCAGGCCGTCGAACGGCCGTCGCTGCTTCGATCGAGTTTGTCACAGATCCTCAGCGGCTGTCGGATCGTCCGCCGAACCGAGTGTTCACCCACAAGCGGGCGGGGATTTTCCTTGCGGCTGTGCATATTTCGCACCGCTCACTAGAATGCGAAACGATCGAGCCGACCGCGAGGGTCGTCGGTGGGGTGCTTCGAGGAGCGGTAAGCGTGGGCGATTCTCCCTGGTCAGGGTTGGCCGGCAGGGCAAAAGTCAAGGTCGAGACAGGGGCTGCGCTCGAGGCCGCCAAGGCGTGCAGCGAGGCGATCGAGATATTCAAAGGTTGCCAGGGCCTGTTCCGCGACCACGACCTCAACAACTACGACGAGGCCAAGCTCGGCGGCAGTCAGGTCGACGCGGGCCCGCCGTTGCGCAACAAGTTCGTCGCCGAGGCGACTCAGGCCAAGGACCTGCTCGGCCGCTATATCGACTCGCTGCAGGACCTGGTCTCGCTGTTCAAGGCGGCCGGGGAGTCCTACACCGAGACCGATACGGGATCCGGTGACAATATCGCCGCGCTCAAGAGTGAGCTCGAAGGTGTGAATTCCGCGCCCGGCGCCAAGGACCTCGGTAGCCATGTCGATCGGGCGGGCGACTACCAACCGGCGAACTACGACGACGGTGATCACGACTACGACATAGGTACCGCGACGGTGCCCCAGCACACGGGCGCCGCGACGGTGGAGCCGGTCGGGGTGCGCATCCCGGTGCGGGCGGCCGACAACATGTCCTGGCGTGACATGTACGACCTCGGGCAGCGCATCGGCTGGCAAGAGGTGGCCGACGACGCGCCGATCTGGGAAGCGATGGCGCAGGCGGTACACGGCGCCGCCTACAACCTCGAGCAGAAGCTGGGCGAGATCACCAGCGATCGCTGGGAGAGCCAGGGTGGTGATGCGGCGTTCACCGCGATCGCTACTTTCGGGAAATCGGCGATGACCGCGAGCGACTCGTTCACCATGATGAAGGAGAATCTCGAGTACACGGCGAACTGGTTGTACGCGACGAAGGTGTGTATGCCGGTCGACACCGAGGACAAGTGCGACGACGACCTGCAGGAGAACCGGGATCGCTACGAGCGCCACTACGTCAACGGTGTACGGGGGACCGAGACATTGTTCCCGGCGGCGGCCGAGCCCGCCGCGCCCGCGGGCCCGGTGACGACGCCTCAGGACGGTAACAACGGTAATAACAACAACAACAACAACAATTCCGGCGGCAGCAACAATTCGGGCGGCAGCAACAACTCCGGCGGTGCTGGTAGCTCCGGTGGCAGTGGAAGCTCCGGAGGAAGCGGTTCCGGTGGCAGCGGCTCCGCAGATGGAAGTCCGGCGGTGTCACCCGCGAATGTGGCCGCTCAGCAAGCTGCCCAGCAGGCCGCCCAGCAGGCCGCGGCGGAGTTGAACGGCGCACAGCTGGGCGAGAACGGTGCACAGCAAGGCGCGGTCGGTGGTCTGGTCTCCGGCTCGACCGGTTCAGGCGGCTCGACCGGTTCGGCGTCGGGTTCGGCGGGTTCCGGGTCGGGCGACATGTCCGGCATCCTGTCCTCGGTGATGTCGGCGGTCACCTCCGCGGTCTCCTCGCTCACCCAGGCGCTGCCATCGCTGGCCACCGCCCTGCAGCAGGTGATGACGAGTCCGGCCGCCACGGAGGTGAGCTCCGGCCTGCCCGACTTCACCCAGATCGGTGGGCTGCTCGAGCAATTCCCAGACCTCGCCGGGGTGCTGTCGCAGTCGCCGGAGATCAATCAGCTGATCGCGGACAACCCCGCCTTGTCGCCCCTGGCCGAACTACTCGGCATCGACACCGCGACGACGAACACCGATGGTGCGTCGGTACCGGGCGAGCAGCCCAGCGAGGCGGCCGAAGCCTTCCCGCGCGCCTCGCTGCCCGACTTCTCCAACTTGCCGGCGAGCGTGGAGGAGGTCGTCACACCACTGACCGGGCTTGTCGCGGAGTCGTCGGCGGCCCAAGCGCCTACTCCGGTCATCGAAGCGCCGATCGACACGGTCGGAATCGACAGCTCCGCATCGCTCGCGCACGCGCAACCGGAGGCCACGGCGTGAGGCAGAAGTGGGAACTCACCGATATCGAATTCCGGGTGCTGTGGCAGCGATTCGTTGGCACCGACCTGCCGCGTCCGCTCACCTTCCAGACCAGAACTCGCCTGCACGAGGACTACGAGCAGGAGAAATATCAGACCTGGCAGCGCCTTCAGCACACCGCGGATCCGGCGCTCCGATCGGTCTTCGACGTGCTGGAGCGGCCGGAAGTCTATGTGCGGCTGCGAGGTTGGAACGATCGTGCACGCGATGACGCCCAGTACTGGCTCAAGGCCAGGGCTGCCCGCGCCGGCGCCAACGGCTATCTGATCTACCAGTTGCCGGGCGAAACACCCACGCACAGTGGTGGTTACACGGTCATCGACATCGGTCCGCACGGTCTGTCCGATGCGGTCGTCGACCTGATGCCCGGAGTCGGTGCCGCTGTCGGGGGTGTGATCCCCCTGGTCGGTGCCACGGGCAGCACGGAAAATGGCTACGAACAGCGACCTTCGATGTTCTTCGAGGAAGCCGACACCTCGATCGTCGAGCGCAGCACCGAATTCTTCGACCGGGCCGCCGATCGCACCGGCACCATCAATATCCTGCAGAACCAATCGATGTTCGGATCCCGTGGCATGCACCGCGACATCCTGGTGTGGCGTGACCTGCCCGCCGACGGTCGCTATGTCATCGAATTGCCCAGTGAGAACCCGCTGGCCACACCCATGTCCCGGGCCGATCTCACCGGCAAGATCGACGCCTCCATCGAGCGGATGATGTCGCGCGTGGAGTCACACTGGGAGGCAACCGCTTAGCGGTGCCGGCCGTTCACAGTGATGTCATCGGTGGTTCGCTCCACCCTGTCAGGCTGTTGCGCACGCGAACCAGTTGTGGTGTGCTTCGAAGCGACCACTCGTGGAGGGATGAGGGCGATGGGCAAGTTCGAGTACGACGCCGACGACTTCCGGACCGCGGCGGGTAAGTCGCGCAACGTCGGCAATCAACTCACCAACATCATCAACACACTCAATGTCTCACTGAACGGTCGCGGAAACGTCTGGGGCAACGACAAACTCGGTCAGAGCTTCCACGACGGCCCGGGCGGCAACGACGGCTACAACTCCTCCTGGACCAACACCAGCAACAACGTGAAGACCATGGCCACGTCCATGAAGGACTTCGCCGACGGTCAGACCGAAAGCGCCGACTACATCGACCGGATGGAAGACGGCAACCGCAACGGGCTGACCTAGCCGAATCCGCGCGGGCGACTCGTCCCTCGGGAATCACCTGCGCCCCGGGCGCGCAACCCGCTACGCGGGTCCGCGACCGGTGGCGGGCTCACACGGCGTCGGGGATCCCCAGGCTCGGCAGGTGCAGGTTGTTGCCGGAGGTCTCCACCCACCCCTTGTAGGACAACGCGGCGGGGGTGGTGATGCCGAAGCCGTCGCGTAGGCCGGTGACGGTGATGGCGGCGATGTGCCGGTACTGGTCGGTGCCGACGGGTGTGGCGAATTCGGCCCACCAGTTGTCGCAGTGGTCCTGGTTCGGTTCGTTCCAGCCGGCTCGGGTGATTGCCTGCCGGCCCGCGTCGCCGGGGCGGGATGCCGGGTCGAGCCATTCGTTCCCGGTCAGCTCGGTCAGTACGGAATCGCTGTCCTTGCGGAACTGCGCGAAGCGCCGCGAACCAGCCGGTGCCGCCTCCCCGATCACCAGGATCGTGGTGTCGGGGGCGGCGGCCAACTCATCGGCCAGCACGCGGGCGAACTCTGCCCAGTCGGTCACAGCAGGCCCTGCTCGTCGAGCTCGAGGTTGCGGTCGTCGTCGGCGAGGCGGGCGTTGGTGACCAGGTGCAACCAGATCGAGGTGGCGGACAGGACGAGCACCAGGGTGGCCTGTGCCCCCGCCCAGCGGTACTGCGGGGACGGGGCCTCGACGTAGGCGGTCGGCTCACCGAGTTTCGTACGGATCGCCTGGGCGAAATCAGTGAAAGCCGATTTCAGTTCCGGCGTTCCGGCCGTTTCGGCGTAGGCGGTGAGTTGGATCTCGATGCGGTTGACTTCGCCGTCGCTCGCCTGGATCGTGCCACTGCCAGGACCGAATCCGATGTCGAGCATGATCCGCCGCGGTCGGCTGGAGACGGCGTGCCAGCCGAATCGTTCGACGACCGCTGGGGCGTCGTCCATGGTCCATGACCAATCGAGTGCTCGTAGCTCGCCGGCGAGGTCGGCTGCCTGCTCTGTGGGCATCGTCGGCCAAGTGCTCATTCGCTTGCCTTCCCTGATCTGTGGAGCGGTGCGCGGGTGCGGTCCTTGCGGTGGACCGTACTCAGAAGTACGACAGGAATGCCGCGTCGAAGTCGGGATCGCGGGTGTCGAACGGCTGGGGAACATAGTCGAAGGAACGCACCCGCTCGATGAATTCGGCGGGCAGGGTGAGGGGCTGTTCGGCGAGATACTTGATGGAATCCTCGCGCCAGATCCAGACACCGTCGGAATAGAGGGACGGGCCGCCCTCGATGTCGGCGCCTTCGGTGAACAGGTCTTGGGCTTCGCCCATGACATCGAAGACGGCGCGGACACCGCGCATGTAGTCCAGGATCTGATCGCGGTCGTCCTCGACGGCACCGGTGGGGGCGTCGTGTACCGAGGGCAGCTCGTCGTGCGTGCCCTCATACATCTCGCGGTACATCGCCACCGGCGTCAATTCCATTGTGTGCGTCCCGTTCTCGATAGCATGAAGTATGTGCCCAGCTGCGGTGCTCGTCGGGACGGACGACCGCTCGCGCCTGCCCTCGGTGCGCCGCAGACCTCGATCCTTCGCGCGCTCCGGCTGGTCGTCAAGTTCATCCGCGCATGGTTCGTACCGGCTGCCCGGCGTTCATTCTGTCGTCACCGTGGATTCGCCGGTGCCTGAGACTCTGTTGCGCAGGCGAAAGAGTTGTGGTGTGCTCGACCGGGCATCACTGGTGGAGGGATGAGGGGCGATGGCGACGTTCACGGACTCGAGCTGGTGACCTAGCCCTCCATGATCGATCTGCCATCCGGGCTGCATTGGCTCTCGATTCTTGCCGGCATGGAGTGGCCGGAGGGCAATGAAGACGAGATGTGGGCCATGGCCGAGGACTGGCGCGCGGCCGCCGACAGTCTGCGTGGCCTCGTCGACGACATCGATGACGCCAAAGCTGCTGCGTTCAAGGCATATCCGTTCGGCGAGGGTGTCGATGACATGCTCGCGGCCTTCGAGGGGATGGCCCGCGGCGACCAGTCGGTGACCAAGCTGGGCGAGCTGTTCGACATCCTCGGCGACTCGGTCTATCAGACCGGCACCGAGATCGAATACACCAAGATCATGTTTCTGTCGTCGCTGGCTCTGCTGGCGCTGGAAATCGCTGCGGCATGGGTGTTTCCGCCCACAGCGCCCGCGGTGCAGGCGGCCGCTGTGGCCGTCACGCGCGTGGTGGCACGCACCATCTTCGGGCGGGTGCTGGCGGCGATCCTGCGGCACGGGGCCAAAGCCGTGATCACGCGGGTGCTGAAGTTCGTGGGTCAGCACGTGGCGATCGACACCGCGCTCGGCACGTTGCAGGAACTCGGGGCCCAGCAGTGGCAGGTGGAGCAGGGACACCGCAAGGAGGTGGACTGGAATCAGGTCAAGGCGGCCGCGGTCAGCTCCGCCGCCGGTGGTGTCGCGGCTGGCCCGTTCGGCAACTTTCTCGGCAGAAAACTCGGCGACGGGATGGCACCGTGGCTCAAGGGCGCGATCACCGGCACCGGCGCGGGCCTGGTCGGCGCTGGTGGCGGCATGCTCGGCCAGTTCGGCTACGAGGGCTTCACGCAGGGCTGGGACAAGGCCTGGGACAACTTGCAGACCGCGGCCTCTGATCCGCTCATGTGGAGCGCGGGTGCCAGCAACGGCGGAATCTCGGGTCTGAACAAGGCCGGGGCGAACACCGCGCTGTCGAATATGGCTCCCGGCCTGTTCAACCGGCCCAGCTTCAGTTCGCAGATTCGCGAAGCGATGGGACCTGGTTACGACCTCGGGAACTTCGGCCTGAGCGACGGTTCGGGCGCGGGTAACGACGGGTCGGCCACCCGGCCCGGAGCGGGTGACGGCCGGGCGGGAGCGGGCGACGACGCGACCGGTGCCGGCGGCGACGACGGGGTGCGCGCCGGTGCGGGCAAAGACACCATGGGCGGTGCGGGCACCGATGAATCCCGGGCCGGTGCCGGTGGTGACAGCCAGTCGATCCGTCCGGCCGGTAGCTCGCAGTCGCCCGAAGGCGCCGCACAAGGTTCCACGAACAACGATGGGGGCAGGGCTGATTCGTCAGCCGGTGACGATCGTCAGACCACCGGTGGCGAAGCCGGTGTGGGCCGACAGGAGTCCAAGCCCGAAGCGCAGAACGGCCAAACGCAAGCGGGTGACGGCGGTCGTCAGGAGGCCGGCGCCAGGGCTGGCGGGGAAAGCCCTGCGGCCCAGGCGGAATCGGGTCAGGACCGAGCGCGCGCAGGCGAGGCCGAGCAGGCCGACGGTGCGAGCGCGGGCGAGGGGACGCGTACCGACGCGCAGTCGAGCGACCGGCCCGCCGACCGAGCCGACCACACCCAGTCGGCCGACCGGAACACGACGCAGGTGACGGGGGCACCCGTCGGTGCCGGTGTGGTCGGCACTGGTCCCGCGGCGGCAGCCCCTCCGGTGCCCGCGACCGGCCAGGCGGCGACACCCACGGCCGGCGCGTCCACGGCGCCGAGCCAATCACCCAGCGCGCCGACGCAATCGAACCCGGGTCAGCAGACGAGTGCCGGTCAGCAGTCGACGTCGAATCAGGGTTCGCAGCCCGCGGCACGTCCAGCTGGACCGGACGTGCGGTCCGGGCTCCCGGACCGGGCGCAACCCGGCTCCGATATCCGCTCCAGCGCACCGGAAGTGGCCGACCGTACCTCGGTCGGCACGCCGGAGCCGGCGGATGCGCGTGGCGCAGCCGAGGACTCCGGTGCGCCGACGAGCCGGCCTGCGAGCGAAAGCCGGGCGGGTGTCAGCGAACAGCCCGGCGCGCGCGTGGTGGACACGCCCGCGCAGGGATTGCAGGCCGCTCCCGGCGAAGCGCCGCCGACGCGCACCAGCCGGTCCGAGGTCACCGGCGAACAGGTTCGTGCCGAAGATTCCGAAGTCCGGCCCGAGCCCGATCCGTCGGCGGCGATTCCACCGGTGGTGCCGATCGTCGGGGCCGATCCGGGAGCCGGCCCGGCACGGCCGGGGCCGGATACGGCCCGACCCGGGCGCGCCGGGGCCGACGACCCCGCGTCGCCGCGTGACCGCGCGGACGCGGGGCAGGACCGCAAGCAGCCGAGCCCGGACGAGAACGCCGATCAGCCTGCCTACGACACCCGGCTGCCCAACGGCCAAGGCGTGGTGCATCATCCGACCGGAACCGCCATCGGCGAGGACGCCCGCACGCATCGCGTGAGCCAGAACGTCCGCAACGACGGTGCCCACGATGTGGTCGTGCACGGGCGCCGAGATGGTTCGCTCACCCCCAGCAACGCTGACGCGGTCCACCCGCGCCACATCGTCGACGCGATCCGCAGCAACCCGGATTACGTGCCGGGCACCCCTGTCCGGTTGCTGGCCTGCCATTCCGGCAACAGCAAGGGCTGGGCTCAGTACATCGCCGATCAGCTCGGTGTCGATGTCACCGCGCCGACCGACCGGGTCGGTGTGCGGCGGGAACCGGATTCGGACCCGGTGATCGACCGCGGTGGCAAGTGGCGCACGTTCAGTCCCGAGACGGCGAGCACTACCAGCGAGACTCCCACGCCCCGGGTGGATTCCGATCCGCCGGATACTCGCGACCTCGACACCCTCGACGGTGATCGCCCACCACCGGATCGCGAACTGGTCGACTTCATGAGCGATCAGGACCCGCCGCCGACCCGCCCGGCCGCGATGACCTTCCTCGATCCCGGAACCGGAACGGTACACGCGCCCGCGGACCGGACACCGGGGATCGAGCCGCACCTGCTCGGTGCCCTGGACATGAACGATCCGCGGGTACAGACCGGCGGGGATCCCCGCCGGATCACGCACGTCGACGGCGAGCCGATCGACGACTTCTCCCGGCGGCTCAGCGCCGAACGCGGCCAAGCGTTCGTCGACGCGGCCAGGGTCGACCCCGAGGCGGTCGCCGCCTATGACGACCACAAGGCGCGACAGGAAGCGCTGGAGGTCCAGAAAAGTCAGGCGGGCAAGGATGTTCGCGACGCCATGCAGCGGCTCAAGCAGGCCCGCGACGCGCTGAACAATGCCGAGGCGGGTGCCGCGGACCGGCTGCGCGAGGCCGAGCAGTCCGCCACCGAAGCCAAGGACCGGGCCAAGCAGGCCAAGATCGAGCTCGACCAGTTCCTAGCGGCCGACAGAGCGGCCGCCGAGACCGGGGATTCGGCCAAGCAGCAGCTCGACCGGGCGGTGGCCGACACACTGTCCGCGGCCAGGCGCGGCAACTGCAGCTCGGTCACGATCGACCGCCTGACCGGCCGTGTCTACGAAGCGGCCAACGGCCCGTCCACGCAGCGCATCCACCCGTCGGACCTGCACAGCACGGTCCGCGACAACATCGCCCGATACCAGAACCCCGACGACGTCTACACCAACCACGACCTCACCCGGTTCCCGCACACGGACAACCCGCTCGGCCACGCCGAAGTGCGGGGCACCAACGCGGCGATGCGCGACCGGGAACTGCTCAACCAGCAACGAGGGCCCGAGGATCGACTGCCGACCGACCACGATGGTCTGTCGTCGATCCTCAACTCGCCCTTCGTCCCGAGTCGCGGGGTCGAAGCGCCGTGCTGCGCGAACTGCACCCGCGTGCTGCAGGGCACCGAGAGCACCGCGGGCCACATCATCGACGAAGGCGCCGACCGGGTCCCGCCACTGCGGCATGCCGACCTCGAACAGGTCGGCGATGACGGCGATTCCGCCGCACCGCGGCTGGTCTCGACCGAGTACCCGAAGACCGACTTCATGGGCGATGACGACGACGTCGTCCCAGCCGGTGCCGCCGCTGACCCGGTGCCGCCCGGCATGGTTCGTGGCGACGACGGGTTGTTGCGCCGACCGGGGGATCGGCTGGACAGTTACCGGGACCCGGATGGGACCTGGCATCACGTCGACGATCCGGCGGGCACCAAGCGCAATGTCAGCTTCGGTTTGCACGGAACCGACGGTTCGTTCGTCAAGGACCACCTCAGCAACGCCGATTACCTGTACGACGCGCTGAAAGGGGCTTCGGAGACACATCAGATCAAGGACCCCGCTCGGGCCGCCGAGTTGGCCGAGGCATCGAAGCAGCGCCTCGCGCTGCAGACCAAACGTGACGGCGTGCGCGTGAAGCTCGAGCCGCTCATGGCCGAGTTCGGCATCAAGGAGACCAAGGAACTCGCGCCCAAGCGCCTCACCAACGTGATCGAGAGCCTGCGCAGGGAAATCCAGACCGATACCTCGTTGAGCCCGGACGAACAGACCCGCAGGCAAATTCGGGTCGACGAGCTGGAAGACACCGCCCGCGACTACAACGACGACGGTCGAAAGATGATCCAGGCGTCCAAAACGCTCGGCGAGGTAGCCGGTATCGACTTCGCGCTCGACCCGGACGCCAGGCCGGGCGCGTTGCTGCTGTCGCCGTTCGAAGGGGCATTCGACGGTGCCGGTGTGGTCGATATCGCCGCCTACGTTCCGCGCGCCGACGACGACTCGGCGCCGAAACTCGTCATCGTGGAGGCCAAAGGCGTCGGCTCGGTCCTCGGTGGCTCCAAAACCGCCCAGGCGGAGCAGGGCTCGCCGGAGTACCTGCGGCGCACCCTGAACATGGATCGCAACCTCGCGCGGATTCTCAACGAGACGCCCGACCAGATGCGGGCACGGGGCATCGACCCCGAGGGCTCAGAGGGTCGCGCGTTGACCGCGGCTGTTGCCGATCTGCGTGCGGCGATGGCAGACGGCACGCTGCAGGTCGAGTACCGACTGGTGCACACCGCCGCCGACGGGAAGGTCACCGTCACCGAGCTGCTGCTCCGACGCGACGGCGTGGACGTGCTCGCCGATGTCCCGCTGCCGTTCGGCGCCGATCCGGACGCACTGGACCGCAGCGCCGACGACGACACGATCGACTACATGGACAAGGATGCCGAGCCGCCTGCCCGGCCGCCCACCGCGTCGAGTCCGGAACCCGAGCCGCCTGCGCGCAATTCGTCGTCGCCGTCCCGCGGCCTGCCCGAGTCGCCCGCCGGCCTCGCGGTTCCCGGTGACGCCGCGCTCGACCGGCCGGGCGCCGACCCCGGCGACCCGTCCACCGGCACGCGGCAACGCAGTGCCTCCCTCGACGACGTGCACCGGTTCCTACGGGAGCTCAGTGACCTCCCGCCCTCGGCGCACGCCGACGCGCCGCCGCTGACCTCCCAGCAGGCCGAGCAGGTCCGCCGCCTGGCCGAAGCGCTCGGTCTCGGTGACTCGCTGAGCAGGCAACGTGATCCGCTCGGCGCGTTGGCCGAGATCGCCGACATGGCCCGTGCGCGCGGATTCCTCGACAGTGCCCTGGATCCCGACGCCGAGCTGGGTGCCCCCATGCGGTACCCCGACGACTACAAGCCGCTCGACGCCGACGAGCTGCAGGACGGGCTCGATCAGTGGCGGGTCGAAGGTGATCCCGAGACACGCGCCGGCATCGCCGACGATCTGCGCCGAGCGGGCCTCGAAGACGACTCACGGCCTCCGCTCGGCACCGAACCGGAGCCCGACACTCGAGCGCAGCCGCTACGGCCCTCCGCGGTGCTGCCACCCGACGACGGCACACAGCAGCCCGGCGGCTCGCGGGTCGAGCCCGCCCAGCGGGTACAGGACCGGCTCGCCACCAGATTCGGAGTGGACCCCGCCGATCCGGGTTCTCTCGATGCCGCTCGTTACCGTCAGCTGTTGCGGGCGGGCGCGGTGGAGGCGTTCGCCTCGGCGGTTCGCCATGCCGAGGCCGCCACCGAGCCACAGCAGCGGGCGGTGCGTGCGGCCGTCGCGCGCCGGTGGGCTGCCCGGCTGGGACTGCCCGCTGATCCGGGCCTCACCCGCGCCCTCGACGACATCAACCGGTTGCGCGCCTCGGTGAGCCGCGATGCCGGTGATCTGGCGCACCTGGACCACCTCCTGCGCACCGAACTCGACGACCGCCTGCTCTCACTCGACGTCGACGGCGACAAGATGCTGGCGCGGCTGGTGGCCGACGGGCCCGACACCTGGCAGCTCGAACCGATCGAGCGGCCCGCACCGGCGCCTTACGCCCCGACCACCGAGAAGGCTGCCGAGGTGGCGCCGAAGAAGGGCTGGCTGCGCAGGCTCTGGGACCGGATCGCCAATCGTGGCTACTACGGTGACAACCCGAAGTACCCCTCGGGATCGAGTATCGACAGTGCCGGTCAGTCGATGCTCGGGCACAGCGCTGGGTTGCCGTTGACCTCGGCGAAGGACTCGACCCCTGGCGTGCCCGGTGGGGAATACGACCAGCTCCAGGTCAAGTTCAACCCGGCACGAATTCTCAAAGAGGGTCTGCTCATGTGGCAGAACCGCGAGCTGGTGCCGATTCTGCGGCACCTGTCCTCGCGCATCGCCGATCAGGCCGGTGAGTTCCTGCCGCTGCGCAATCTGGACGGCAGCGAGTACAAGCCGTG
>NZ_JBHSDL010000030.1:460046-582363 GCF_042650145.1 Nocardia halotolerans
GCACCCCTGCCGAACTGGATGCGGCGAATCCGAGAGAGCTGCCGGATTCCGGTGAGCCGGTGCAGATCTCGAACAAGGGCGCACAGTCTCCCGAGACCGCCGAGCCGCTGCCGCCCTGGCTGCGTGAGGTGGCCGACGCCGTCAACAGCCGCATCGCCGACGCCACCGTCCTCGAGGCGCTGGCCCGTGAACTCGGTGTGCGGCTCACCGATTTCAGTGCACAAGGGCTGCGTGACGCTCTCGCCGAGGCCGAATACCGGTTGCTGCGTCGCGACGGTGTGATCCAGGCACTGGAGGCGGCCGCCCGGTTCTTCAACGAAGAACACGCCAACATCCCGTTCCGGCCGGCCAATTTCCACAGCAAGGACCCGCTCGGCGCTTATCTGAAGGAAGTCGTCGCGGCCAGGGGCGACGAGTTCAGCTTCCAGTTGCTGAACTGGCGCGGGGTGAACAACGGCGGCGAGCCGGTCAATCTGTGGGTCGACCTCGCCGACGACGGCAACGATCCGACCGTCCACGCCGAGGACGCCCGTAAGATCTTCGACGACGCCCTGCGCCGGGCGGGGTTGCGTGACGAACGGTCGACCTGGGCGCACCTGGCCGGGGCCGACCTGGAGTCGCTGGTCGCCGACCTCGATGCCGAGATCTCGACGCTGCGCGGCCGACTCGACGACAACATCGGGCTGCTCGGCGAATTCGGTGAGCGGATAGCCGACTTCGCCCGCGGCGATACCGGCGACCGGCTCGTCGTCGACACCGAGCGCGGCACGATCACGATCGTCGACACCGGGGCCGGGTACGAAACCGCCCTCGCCCGCGCCCTCGCTGAAGCCGATCAAGGGTTCCTCGATCGGCTCGAGCGCGGCGAGGTCGACATCGAGATCCGGATGGTCGGCATCGATGAGAACGGCCGGGTGCACATTCTCGAGGTCGACCCGCCGGAGGTACGGCAGTTGCGCACCGAGGTGGACGGGCGCATCGTTGACGCGACGATGGTGCGCGACGGCGTGGGGCCGTGGCGGCTGCTCGAGGTGCCGCCCACGCCCGCCGCTGCGGAGCCGAACCTGCCCGTTGTCGCCGATGAGGTGCATCGACCGGTCTCGCAGCCGCGTTCCTTCGGTGCGGTCAGGGCCGATATCGCGGAGGTGGCGAGCCGGCTCGGGTTCGGTGATGTGTCGAACCTGTCGGGGGAGCGGCTCGCTGAACTCGCCGCTGAGCTGGACCGGGCAAATCAGGTCCGGGCCAGGCAGGTGGAGGGTTTGGTCGACTACGCGCGCAGCGCTGACGCGATCGACAATTTCAACGCGTTGCACAATGTGCGCAGTGCGCTGGCCCTGCGGTTCGGCGTCACCCCGGAAAACCTCACACCGGCGGTGATCGCCCGCGGGCTCGCCGATCCCTCGACCCGGGTGGAACTGCATCGGCAGCGTTCGACGAACCTCACCGAGTACGCGAAGCTCCTGCACGCCCTCCGCCCGGTCGCTGTCGACGCCGCGCGCGACGCGCTCGCCCCGCACCTCGGACTGCCACGCGGCGGGTTGCCACTCGACGCCACCGCGCTGGCCGAAGCCGTGTCGAATCGGGCCGCACGCGTCGATCTCGCCGACCTCACCGGTCCGCTCACCGACTACGTGCGAGCCTTGGCGAAGATCGACCCGTACACCGATGGCCTCGTCTACAAACCGGAGACCGACCCGCGCGCACTCGGTGACGACCCGCCGGTGCACCAGCGCGACGCCCTCGACTTCCTGCGCGACATCGGCGCCGATGACCTCAGCGACCGCTCGCCGATGCCCGCCGACCCAGCAGACGCTGTGCCCGCACCGAGTCGCGACCACGCCCGCCTGCTCGGCGTCGACCTGACCGACGCCGACGACCAGCGCGTCGCCCAGGTCTACGAATGGTTCCGCGACGGTCGCATCGACAAACACGAACGCCTCACCCTCGAACAGCTCGCGCAGGTCCACCAGCAGATCAGGGACGAGATCCGGCAGCGGGCCGCCGATATCGCCCGCCTGCGCGATTTGCTCGACGAACCGTTCGTCACCGATCCCGAGATCGGCGATGCCGACGATTCGGGCGAGCCACCCGCCCTGAGCGCCGCGCCCGGTGGTCCGCCTTCCGAGCCGCCCGGGCGGCCGCCGACTGCGATCAGCCCCGAACCCGAAGAGCCGTCGAAGAGTCCGGCGCCACGGGACCAGGGCACCGGTGAATCGTCGGTCGATTCGATCCCGGCCCGCGACGTCGACCTGGATCAGCCGGACAGCGACGGACCCGATGACGCATCGGCCCGCACCCAGCAACGCCGCGCCCCCATCGACGATGTGCGCCGTTTCCTGCACGACCTCGCCGACCTTCCACCCTCGGCGCATGCCGACGCGCCGCCGCTGACCTCCCAGCAGGCCGAGCAGCTCGGCGGGCTCGCCGAGGCGCTCGGTCTCGGTGACGCGCTCACGGGGCAGCGCGATCCGCTGGGTGCGTTGGCCGAGATCGCCGATATGGCTCGGGCCCGTGGATTCCTCGACAGCGCCCTGGATCCCGACGCCGAACTGGGCGCGCCCATGCGGTATCCGGACGATTACGGGCCGCTCGATCTCGACCAGCTACAGGACGGGCTCGATCAGTGGCGGGTCGAAGGCGACCCCGAGACACGCGCCGGCATCGCCGAAGACCTGCGCCGGGCCGGTCTGGATGACGGCTCGCGGCCCGCGCTCGGCACCGAGCCCGAGCCGGATTCGCCGGCGCGCCCGCTTCGCCCGTCCGCGGTGTTGCCGTCGGACGACGGGACATCGCCGGGTGGCCCGCGGATGGAACCCGCACAGCGGGCACTGGACCGGTTGGCGGCCAAGTTCGGGGTCGATCCGGCCGATTCGGGTTCTCTCGATGCCGCTCGTTACCGTCAGCTGTTGCGGGCGGGCGCGGTGGAGGCGTTCGCCTCGGCGGTTCGCCATGCCGAGGCCGCCACCGAGCCACAGCAGCGGGCGGTGCGTGCGGCCGTCGCGCGCCGGTGGGCTGCCCGGCTGGGACTTGCCCCTGATCCCGGCTTCGCCCGTGCCGCCGACGACGTCGACCGGTTGCGCGCCTCGCTGGCCCGCGACGCCACCGACCTCGCCTATCTGGACCGACTGGCACGCACCGAGCTCGACGACCGGATGCTGTCGGTCGAGGTCGACGGGGACAAGACGCTGGTGCGTCGGGTCGAGGACGGGCCCGACGCCTGGCATCTGGAACCGGTGGCACGCCCCGAACCGCCGGCCCGGGCACCGGTGCCCGAGAAAGCAGTCGAGAAGCCGACGAAGAACTGGTTGCGCAGGCTCTGGGACCGGATCGTCAACCGTGGCTATTACGGCGAGAATCCGAAGTATCCGTCGGGGTCGAGTATCGACAGTGCCGGTCAGTCGATGCTCGGGCACAGTGCTGGGTTGCCGTTGACCTCGGTGAAGGATTCGACGCCCGGCGTGCCCGGTGGGGAATACGACCAGCTCCAGACCAAGTTCAGCCCGGTGCGCATCCTCAAGGAGAGCATCGAGATGTGGCGTAAGCGCGAGCTGGTGCCGATTCTGCGGCACCTGTCCTCGCGCATCGCCGATCAGGCCGGTGAGTTCCTGCCGCTGCGCAATCTGGACGGCAGCGAGTACAAGCCGTGGATTTCCGACGCCGACCCGGTGCTGCGTCGTCAGATCGAGCAGGAACTGCGTGACGCGGGGCTCGAGCATCTGCTCGAACCGGAAAGCCTGACACCCGAGGAACTGTCTGCGCGCCAGGCCGAGGGTGTCCCGGAAAACGCGGACCCACAACAGCTCCCGGCCGCACCGGGACAGATGCCCGAGCCGACTGAACCGCTGCCGCCGTGGCTGCGGGAGGTGGTCGACGCGGTCGACCAGCGCCTTGCCGCCGCCACCGTGCTCGATGGGCTCGCGGGGGAACTCGGAGTGCGGATCACCGACTTCACCGAAGCCGGGCTGCGTGATGCGCTCGCCGAGGCGGAATACCGGTTGCTGCGCCGCGACGGGGTGATCCAGGCGCTGCAGGCCGCCGCACGGTTCTTCAACATCGAAAACGCCGACATCCCGTTCCGGCCCGCCAACATTTTCAGCAAGGACCCGCTGGGCGCCTACCTCAAGGAAGTCGTCGCGGCCAGGGGCGATGCGTTCGGCTTCGACATGCTGAACTGGCGCGGGGTGAACAACGGTGGCGAATGGGTCGACATCTGGCCCGTGCTGAGCGACGACGGCGGCTCGCAGACCATTCACGCCGAGGACGCGCGCAAGATCTTCGATGACGCCCTGCGCCGCGCCGGATTGCGTGACGAGCGCTCCACCTGGGCGCATCTGGCCGGAGCCGACCTGGAATCGCTGGTCGGCAACCTCGATGCCGAGATCACGCGATTGCGCACGCAGCTCGACACCGATATCGGCGTACTCGGCGACTTGGCCCGGCGCGTAGCCGATTTCAACGACAGCGATACCGGGGACCGGCTCGTCGTCGATATCGAGAACGCCACGATCGCGATCGTCGATACCGGGGCCGGGCACGAAACGGCGCTGGCGCGTGCTCTCGCCGACGCCGATCCGGACTTCCTCGATCGGCTCGAGCGCGGCGAGGTCGACATCCAGATCAGGATCGTAGGGGTCGACGAGCAGGGCCGGGTACGTGTCGCGGAAGTCGACGCGCCGGAGATCCGGCACCTGCGTGGCGAACTGGACGGGCGCACCGTCGACGCGACCATGATTCGCGACGAAACGGGCCCGTGGCGGATGGTCGAGGTACCCGCCAGGCACACCGCATCGGAGCCGGAGCCGAACCTGCCTGTCGTCGCCGATGAGGTGCATCGACCGGTCTCGCAGCCGCGTTCGTTCGGTGCGGTCAGGGCCGATATCGCGGAGGTGGCGGGCCGGCTCGGGTTCGGTGATGTGTCGAACCTGTCGGGGGAGCGGCTCGCCGATCTCGCCGCTGAGTCGGAACGGGCCAACATCGTGCGGGCCAGGCAGGTGGAGGGTCTGGTCGACTACGCGCGCAGCGTCGACGCGATCGACAATTTCAACGCGTTGCACAATGTGCGCAGTGCGCTGGCGCTGCGCTTCGGTGTCGACGCCGACGATCTCAGCCCACGGCTCGTCGCCGATCGACTCGCCGATCCCTCGACCCGCGTGGAACTGCATCGCCAGCGCGCCAAGAACCTCACCGAATACGCGAAGCTGCTACGCGCCTTCGACTCGGCCGCTGTCGACGCCGCCCGCGACGCGCTCGCCCCGCACCTCGGACTGCCACGCGGCGGGTTGCCACTGGACGCCACCGCGCTGGCCGAAGCGCTGTCGAATCGGATCGCACGCGGGCGTCTCGACGACCTCACTGGTCCGCTCACCGACTACGTGCGAGCCTTGGCGAAGGCCGACCCGTACGCCGACGACCTCGTCTACGACCCGGCCACCGACCCGCGCGCGGTCGGCGACGACCCGCCGGTGCATCCGCGTGACGGTCTCGACTTCCTGCGCGAAGTGGGCGCCGACGACCTCGGTGACCGCTCGCCGATGCCCGCCGACCCGGAAGACGCTGTTCCCGCACCCAGTCGCGACCACGCCCGTCTGCTCGGCGTCGACCTGACCGACGCCGACGACGAGAAGGTCGCCCAGGTCTACGAATGGTTCCGTGACGGTCGCATCGACAAACACGAGCGCCTCGCCCTGGACAAGCTCGCCGAGGTGCACGAGCAGATCAGGGACGAGATCCGGCAGCGGGCTGCCGATATCGCCCGCCTGCGAGATTTGCTCGATGAACCGTTCGTCACCGATCCCGAGATCGGCGGTTCGGACGCTTCCGCGCTCGACAGTGGGCCCGCCGATGGCACGCCCGGGCCGGGCCCGCACCGTTCGCCCGAGGGCTTGCCCGGGCCGGGCCCGCACCGTTCGCCCGAGGGCTTGCCCGGGGCCGACCCACACCGTTCACCACCCGGTCTGCCGTCCGGCGCCGACACGCCGCCGCGCCCGCAGTTGCCCTCCGGCCCGGAAACGAACGGCAACAATGAAACTCCGCCGGCAGCGAACTCTTCCCCCGGCCGCCCGGACGATTCCGCTGCCGAAGCCGACCCGCGCGCACCACACCGACCCGACGCCTCCCCGACGCCTGTCGGTGACCAGCCCGGACCCTCGTCGCTCGGCCCGGTCACCGACCCCGGCGACCCCGGCCTGAAGAACGACACGGCCCGCCGGCCCCCGACCGAACTCGCCGCCGACGGAACCGGCTCCTCCGAGCCGAAGGACTCGGAGCCCGGATCACGAGCTCGCGATTCCGCTGAACCTGATGCGGTCATCGGTGAGAGTGACCCGCGCGAGCCCGACGCACACGGCCGACGCGATGACGCCCGATCACGGCGAGGCACGCTACCCCCGACCGGCGACTCGGAGGCGGGTGCCGATGGTGGTGTTTCGGGTCGGCGTGATGATGCGGAGGCGGGTGCCGATAGTGCGGATCCGAGCAAGCGTGTCGACTCGGATGCGGATCCGGACAAGGGCTTCGATCCGGATGGAGAAGGGCCGCAGCGGCGGACGCCGGAGGAGGAGCGGCCGGGTGACGGGCGGCCGTTGCCGGGATCGGCATTGCGGTCGCATATCCCGCATCCACCGCATGAGTACGAGGTAGAGCTGGAGGTGCCGGTGTTCGATCCTGTCGAATGGCCGGTGCCCCCACTGGAATCGACTCCGGGCCCCACGGACCCACAGCCGCCGACCCCGCCGGATCAGACAGACCCGCCCGGCATTCAGGAACCGCCGTGCCCGCCGGACCAACCGCGGCAGCCGCCACCCCCGGTGCCGCCGCAGCCGTCGGAACCGCCTGTGCTGCCGCCGCTTCCGCCTGAGCCCTCGGTGCCCCCGGCGTCCCCGGTGCCGCCAGTGCCGCCGCAGCCCCCGGTGCCGCCGCAGCCGTCGACTCCGCCAGGTCAGCCGCAGCCGTCGGAACCGCCTGTGCTGCCGCCGCTTCCGCCCGAGCCCCCGCTTCCGCCCGAGCCCCCGGTACCGTCGCAGCCCCCGGTACCGTCGCAGCCCCCGGTACCGTCGCAGCCCCCGGTACCCCCGGTG
The DNA here is from genome assembly GCF_042650145.1 of Nocardia halotolerans. NCBI lineage: Bacteria > Bacillati > Actinomycetota > Actinomycetes > Mycobacteriales > Nocardiaceae > Nocardia > Nocardia halotolerans. The sequence continues at coordinate 467,123 of NZ_JBHSDL010000030.1, forward strand.
CCCCCGGTCCCGCCGCAACCCCCGGTGCCGCCGCAGCCGTCGACTCCGCCAGGTCAGCCGCAACCCCCGGAACCGCCTGTGCTGCCGCCGCTCCCGCCTGAGCCCCCGGTGTCCCCGGTGCCGCCAGTGCCGCCGCAGCCCCCGGTACCGTCGCAGCCCCCGGTGCCGCCGCAGCCGTCGACTCCGCCAGGTCAGCCGCAGCCGTCGGAACCGCCTGTGCTGCCTCTTCCGCCTGTCTCGCCGGACCAGCCGCAGCCGCCGGTGCCGTCGGAGCCGGTTCCGACGCCTACGCCGTCGCCGCCGTCGCCGTCGCCGCCGGAGCTGGTGACGCCACCGTCGCCGACCGAGCCAACAGTGCCGTCGTGGCCGGTACAGCCGACACCGCCGGCCGGCGCCCCCAACATGCCACCGCTCCCACCGTGGGGAACCGAGCCAACGGGCCGACCCATCCCTCCGATCGGTGGTCAGCCGTACGCGCCGGGCAGCGGTGAGTCGTATCCGCCGGGGAGCGGCCAGCTGTATCCGCCGGGGAGCGGTGATTCGTATCCGCCGGGCAGCGGTCAGCCGTATCCGCCGAGCAACGGCAACCCGTACTACCCGCCGGGCCACAACCCGTCGTACGCACCTGGGAACACCACACCGGGCACTCCGCAACCCGGTGGGCAGCCCCCGGGCACCGGCTATCCGGCGGGTGGTCCGATGTATCCGCCACCGGTGACGCCGCCCACCGGTGGGCAGGGTGGTGACCGCGCGCCGTATCGCCCGGCGTATCAGGCGCCGGTCGAACACGTCGTGTTGCTCGTGCGTCCGTATGCCAGTGGTGTGCCCGCGCAGTTCGATCCGCGGTCGGGGTCGTTGCGGCCCGCGGCGCCGGGACAACTCGGTGCCGACGGGTTGTATGCGGACCTCGGCGGGGTGACGGTGGTCTTCTACCGGCTCGCCGGCCGGCTGATGGTGCAGGTGGGCAACGGGTCGATCGACCTGACCGACGGTGCGCACGTGAGCTGGGAGCGTTCACCGCAGCGCATGACAAGGTTCAGCATCGCCGTCGACGGTCGGCCGATGACCGAGCTGATCTACCGTGCGCTCCCACCGGAAATGGACCTCGGCCTGCTGATCCGTAACGTGGTTGCCGATCCGGCGGGCCGGATGACAATCTTCAGCGACAGAGCCTGACCGATCGGAGAGGTTTCCAGGTGATCGAGGATCCGATCGAACTGAACGATCCGGATGTGGTGCTCGACGCGGCGACCGGCAGGTTGTCGTATCGGGGCGAGCCCTACAGCGGGGCGGTGACCCAGACGCGCCCCGACGGCACGTGGCGCGAGTACTGGAGTTACGACGCGGGCGACCGCGAGGGTGACTGGACGGGCTGGTATCCCGACGGCACCATGCGCTACAACGGCGAGTTCTACCGCAACCGGCCGGTCGGCACGTGGCAGGAGTGGTATCCCGACGGCTCCCGGCGGCTCGAGGACACCTACGACATCGAGGGCGCCCTGCTCACCCACTCGCGCTGGAACGAGGCGGGCGAGCTGATCGAGTTCGAGGACGAGCGCACCCGTAAGGGCGTCGCCGCCGACGCGGTCCCCTCCGAGGACCCCGAATTGCGCTGGGACGACGAGCAGAACCGCATGTACTACCGTGCGGAGCCGTTCACCGGCCAGCAGTTCCGTCGACCGGCCACCAGGAGCCCGATCACCGACCTGTCCACCTACGTCGACGGCTACCGGGACGGACCGACGCGCGGCTGGTACCTCGACGGAACCCCGCGCTACACCGGCGAATACGCCCACCGGCACGAAGTGGGCCGGTGGCGTCGATGGTTCCCGGCCGGAACGCTCGAAGAAGAAACCGTGTTCGGCGACGATGGCGCGCTGCTGTCCCGAACGGTATGGGACGAAACCGGGGCCGTGATCGCGCGATACGGCGAGCACCGGGATTAGGCAGCCGGAATCAGGCAGAAGGAGTACGCAGTGGCTGACGAGCTGACCGGGAATCCCGATGTCGGATTCACCCTCACCACAGTGGTCGCCGAGGACGGCTCGACACCGGAACGAGCCGCCGAGTTGAGCCACAAGATCGCGAAAACCCTCGCGGCACTGGGCCCGCCGGGCTGGACCGAGGTCGAGGCTTCCTTCGCGATGACAGCGGCGGCCGAGGTGTCGATGGTGGTCTTCCGCGACGATCAGGAGCGGTTCGCCCGGGTGTTCCCGAGCCCGGAGCTGCTGGGCTTGCTCCGTGAGCACCGGCATCTGTCCGCGTCCATGGGGGACGGGCCGTGGTGGCGTTACCTGGTCACATTGACCAACACGGGCCGCATGGATGTCGATTACGACTACGGAGACGACCCGTTCCCCGACGACCAGCTCTTCCCGCCGACGGTGTACCGCACCGACATCGAGATCTATCCGCGTAACCGGCTGCCGATCTGGCTGGCCGCCTACCTCGGTCACGGCAACCGGCAGATCCGCGGTCCGGTGGCCGCCGCCGAGCAGGCCCGTGCCGACGCCGCGGCAGGCCGCAACGCCCGTGGTTCGGCACCGGACGTGGAATTCCCCGCCCTCGACCTCATGGCCCGTCGCTGGGCGCTGATCGCCGCCGCGTTCGTCGCGGTCGGTTCGAAGTGGGGTCCGCGAGTGACCCCGGCCTCGCTTGTCTTCGAGGGCGCCAAGCACAGCGGTTCCACCCTGTGCCTGCTACCGGGCGACCGGGCGGTGCTGTCCGGCGGAGTTTGGGACGCACCCGAACTCGACGCCGTCTACAACAAAGACCTGCCCATGCCCGAGTTCTACCAGGGTGCCCCGGACTGGGTCGCCGACCCGGTGATCAACCGTCGCGCCGAGAACGGACTGCTGACGTTCTGCTACTGGTGGGAGGGTGGCCGCTGGTATCGCGGCGCCTCCGCGGGCGCCGACGCGCTGGCCCCGGCGGTCCCCGGCATGTGGGACACCAGGACCGTCGTCGAGGTCGTGACCGGCCTGCTCGGCAAGGAGGCCACCGAGTCGCGCGGAGCTGCGGTGGCCGGCCTCGTCGCGGCCGCCGAGCGGGCGGCCCTCGCCAAGGAAACGTTCACACGTGTCTTCCCCGCCGATGCGCACGATGTCGATTCCGCCTGGTTCCAGCTGAATCTGGCCGGACTCGTCGGGGCCCACACCGCCGGATCGGCGCCGTGAGGAGTCGGCTCGTGCTGTTGCGGGAGCGGGGTAGGTGTGATGTGCTCGCGCACCGACGGGCTGCTCGGGTCGGCCCCGGAGCTGGAGGGAATCGGGTATGACCAACGAGCATGCCAAGGCGCAGATGGCGGACATTCTCGAGACGGTCCAATCCCAGATGCGCGCGATCGCGCAGGTGCAGCAGGACCGCGCGCAGATCACCGCAAGCGCCACCGTGCGCAAACGGGTCACCGTCACCGTCAACGCCGACTACAAGGTGATCGAGACCAAGTTCACCCCCGACATCGATGACCTCACCTACACCGAGATCGCCAAGGCCGTCACCGAGGCCGCGCAGAACGCCGCGACCGAGGTCGCCCGCAAGACGCAGGAATTGATGGCGCCGATCCAAAGCGAACGCGCCCGCCTACCGAAGATCACCGAATTGGTCGACGGGATGGACGATTTCGCCATCCCGGAACCGGTGGAAGCCTCTCTGGCCCCACCCAACTCTCCGGAGCGGGAGCCGAACGCGCCCGCCGAGGCCGAGCCGGACGGTAGCCGTTCGCGCACCGCGACCGATTCCAGTTGGTGATCACCACGGGGCGGTGACGCTCGGCGTCATACCCCCGGGTGACGGTCGAGCCACGCAGGTGTCGGTCGGCACAGGGCCGAACATGTTGCCCACCTGCGGGAAGCGGTGACGGATGGTCGACGTCTCGCCATCGGCGGGATCGGTTCTGTACATGCGCGATTCATGCCCGCGCCATTAGAATCGTTGCTACGCCGAAAGATCGATCGCAGGGAGATCTCGCCGCGGGGTGTGAACATGCGGTGAGGATGAGGAGGGACGTCGCGTATGGGTGACACACCCAATCCGTGGAGTGGGCTGCGAAGCGACTCGCTCAGCGGCGCACTGGAGTTGCAGCCGGGCGTGATCGAAGGGCTGGTCAACGCGGCGATCGACGTGCGCGTCCGGGTGAACGCGGTGAAGAAGGAACTCGGCAAGGTCGACCAGCTCGACCCGTTCGCCGTGGTTGTCCCGTCCGCCGAGGCGCTGGCGAGCCGATTCTCGGCGAAGGGCCGCGATCTGCGTGGCATTCTCGACGATCACGGCACCATCCTCGATGACATGGGCGACACCTTCCTCGCAGCGGGCAAGGCCTACACCGGAACCGACGAGGGTGGCCGGGTCGATCTGGAGACGCTGCGATCGAAGATCGAGTTCCACGAGAATCTGTCCGATTCGCTCAGCCCGCGTCCTGAACCGGCCGGGCTCGATGTCAGCAACGACTTCCACAGTCCGCAGGGCAGCAAGACAGCGCAACCCGACTGGAAAGAAGTTGGCACGCTGGGTGAGCAGAACTGGGGTCTGCCCGCCAGCTTGGTCAATCCCGCCGGGCTGGAATTCGATCCGATGATCGTGCATTCCGAGGACCCCGCGCAGTTCAGTTACTCCCAGTATCAACAGATCCTTCGCTCGATCGTGATCGGCAGCCCCGCGATGCCGATCAAGGTCGCACAGGCCGCCGCGGATTGGCGTTGGCTGGCCGGCGAATTGAAAACGGCCTTCAACGCGCTGTCGAACAAGATGGTTTCCAGTGCCGACAGCTGGCGCAGTCCGGGCGCGGCCGGCGGTGCGGACAGAGCCCGCACCGCGATCACCGCCTACGGCACGGGCAACGACAATCTCGTCGCCGGCATGAACGCCGTGGGGGACGCCCTCGAATACGTCTCGGAGTGGCTCTACACCACCGGCGTCGAGTTGCTCAACGTACGTGCCAACGAGGTGCCGCTACGCCCACCGGAGTCGATCGCCGCCTATGAGGCCCGCAAGGAAGACGTGTACCAGAAGGCCTACGTCCGCGCGATGAACAACGTGTACGTGCCGGGTGTGGATCACACCGCGGGTGTGATCGCAGTGCTGCCCGATCCGATTCCGCCGACCACCGGTAGACCGCCGGGCGAGGTCGGTCCCGGCGGCGGTTCCGGTTCGGGCTCGGGTTCGGGTTCGGGGTCCGGTTCGCAGAGCGCGGGGTTGTCCTCGGCGTTCCAGAGCGGGATGGCCGGTTTGCAGACCGCGGCCCAGAACGCCGCGCAGGTCGCGGCGAGCAAAGCCGCGCAAACCGCTGCTCGAGCGGCCGAGCAGGCCGCGGCCGAGCGGGCCGCAGCCCCGGCCGAGCAGGCGAATTCGGCCGCCCAATCGGGACTCGAGCAGGCGGGCTCCGCACTGCAATCAGGTCTGGAACAGGCGAGCTCGGCTGCTGAGTCGGCACTGCAGCAGGCGGCCGCCGAGCAGAGCGCGCTGTCCGCTGTTCCCGGGCTGGCCGGGATGAATTCCGCGCTGGATCAGGCGAAGAAGGCGATGAGCGCGGCGTCTCAGGGTGGCGGCGGTAGTGGCGGAGGCGGCGCCGGGGCCGGTGGCAGCGGCGCCGGACTACCGCAGGCCTTGGACAGCTCGTCGAGACTGTTCCCGCGTGCTTCGATCGCGACGGGGGCCGAGGCGGGGTTCCGGACCGGTATCGCCGCCTCGGGTGCCGGAATGCCGATGGGCGGGATGCCGATGGGTGGAATGCCGATGGGCGGCGCGGGCGCGGGCGCGGGCGGACAGCAGCAGAAGGAACACAAGCGCGCCGACTACCTCGATTCCGTGGAACATCTCGACGAGGCGCTCGGTGACGCACCGATCGTGGCGAGACCGGTGGTCGAACAATGACCCCGGCGACGATGGAATTCACGACCGTGGAGTTCGCCGCCATGTGGGACGAGCTGAAGGAAGAAGGACTCCCGGAGCCGCTCACCTATCGTGCCGAGCCACGGACCTACGCCGAGAGCGTCCGCGTCAAAAGACAAGCCTGGCAGGCACTCAGGCAACGTAGCGGCCCGGATCTCGACGCGGTCACCGCCGCATTGACCCGGCCCGACATCCGGGTGGTGGTGCGCGGGATCGACGGTCGCGATCCGTCGAACGCCGCGCGCTCCTTGCGTGTACTGGCGGTGCGCAGAGGCGACATCGGCTATGTCGTCACACAGCGACCCGGCGAAACGATGGGTGAAGCGGCCGGTTTCACGGTGACCGCACACGACGCGCTCTCGCTCGGCGACGCTGTCGCCTCGGTGTTCCCCGTGGCGGCAGCGGGCAGCCGACGCGAGTTCGAGATCATCGACACCGCGCGCGCCGATCTCGACTTCACCTTCGAGCGTTCCCTCGTGCACGACGACGGCGACCGGTCGAGCACGCTCGGCAAGGAATTTCTGGCCGAGCCCGAAGACCTGACCGGCACCATCGAGATCGAGCAGGGCTGGTCGCGATTCGGTCCGCGCGGGGTGCTGCGGCTGTATCTGGTGTGGCGGGACGTGGTCGACGACGGCCGGTACGTCATCGTCCCCGGGTCGCCGATGCGGGCCGTGCCCGCCGACCGCAAGCGCTTGGCGCAGCTGATCAACACCCAGATCGCCGAAGTTGTCAGAGCCATCAAGGACGATCGGGTCTAGGGAGGGCTGATGGAGGAATTTCCGGCCGAGTTCACCGCGGCATCATTGACGGGTGCGATCGCGGTGCGTACCACCGAGCAGGGGCTGCCGGTGGGAGTGACCGTCGACGCCGACCAGTTGCGCCGTGATCCGGCGGATCTGGCCGCCGAGATCTTGCGGCTGTGTCAGAAGTCGGCGAAGCGCGCGGGGCTGGCACGGCGAAACCAGCTGGCGGAGGCGGGATTCGACCCGGCCTTGCTCGCGGCGACCGGGCTGCCGACCGAAGCCGAGGTGGCGGCGGCGGAGATCGTCGAGGAACAGGAATACGAGAACGAGCCGTCGAGCTGGCTGCGATCGGTCTAGCGGGGATATCGGTTCGGCGAAGCGGAGAGAGGACCGGCGATGGTCGAAACCATGGACGAGCTGATCGCGAAGGTACAGGGCCAGCTCTATCGGCTGCAGGACCTGAACGAGGCGACCAACGGCATCAGGGCGCAGGAGACCTCGCCCGACGGTGCGGTGACGGTGACCGTCGACGGTGCGGGCGCCCTGGTGGGGCTGGAGTTCACCGCGGCGATCGGCAAGCTCTCGCCCGCCGACTTCGAGCGCACGCTGGTGCAGACCGCGCGAGCCGCGGCCCACCGCGCTTTCGGGGAGCGTGGCGAGCTGGTGAGCGCCTACAACCGAACCGGTATGTGAGGTTCAACTGTTCTTCACCGCCGGTATGCCTGGCGCAAGTTTCCAGCGAGTAGATAAAGTAGCGAAACACTTTGGGCTGTTTCGAGATTGGACGAGAGCGATGAATCATGTTGCGGTAGTTCCCGAGGCAGTTCGTGCGTACGCGGGTGCTTCGGCCACCATGGCGGCGGGGGTCGCTCAGGCCGGCGCGGTCGACCAAGCTGCCACGATGGCCGTCGCGGTGCCGGTATTCGGCCTGATCGGGCAGGAATTCCTGCTGTCGTTCGCCTACGCGCAGGCCAATCACCTCACCTCGGTAACCGAATTGGCCGCGGTCCACGCGGGCACCGCGCTGACCGCCGCCCAAGCGGCCGCCACCTACGAGGGTGCCGACGGTGCGGCCAAACTGGGCATCGCGTCGGTCGATCAGTAGCCATGACCTACCCCGGGGGAAGTGTGAACGGCGCGGCGGTGCCGGTGGACCCGACCGTGCTGGATCTGTTGCGCGGTAGTTCCCTGGCGCCGATGCTCGACCAGCCGGTGAGCCAGGTGCTCAGCTCGATGGGGCTGCCGCAGTTGCCACCCCTGCCGGAGTTCATCCAGCTGCCGGAGATGCCCGCGCTGCCAACGATCGACCTGACCGCGCTGATGCAACCGCTCACCGAGCTGGCCGCCGCGTTCGGCACCGGCGCGCTCGGCGCGGGCGGTCCCGCGTCCGAGTCCGGCCCACCGGCCAATCCGGTCGACGCGTTGTCCAACATCAGTTCGGTGCTCGAGACCGCGATGTCGCTCGGTTCGACCGCGTTGCAGACGGTGATGCAGCTGTGGCAGAGCGCCGCGGCGACCGAGGCGACGAACAAGGCGACCGCCGCCCAGGCCGACGGCGCCGAGCTCGCCGCGCAGAGCACTCAGGAGAAGGCGGTGCTCACCCACGCGGCGGGCAATGTCGCCGTCGGTGGCGCCAAACTGGCCGCGGTGATCGCGCGCTACTCGGCCACTTTGGCGCTGGCCCCGCTCTACGCCGCGACACCGGGCGGGCAAGCGGTGCTCATCGCGGCGACCATGGAAGCGATGGCCGAGGGCCTCGCCATCACGGCGGAGACGAAAGCCGAGATGATGGCGCGCAGCGGCGAGATGACCCAGGCGGGGCAGAAGGTCGCGGTGACCAACGCTCCGACCGGCGTCGACGCCGGCAGCGAGTCGCTGAGCCAGCTGATGAGTCTGATCACGCCGCTGATCAGCACCGCGGGCACCGCGATGTCGTCGATCGGTTCGCTGGCCGAACAAGCGCACTCGCTGTCCACCGCCACCGCCGGTACCGACACGACCGGCGGCACCGAGATCACCGGGACCGGCGCGGAAACCGGCGACGGCCTGACCGGCGCGGGCGGTGGCGGTGGCGCGATCGGTGGTGGCGCCATGATCGGCGGCGCCGCGGCGGCGGCCTCGCCGCTGAGTCCCTGGCAGGGCAGTCGGGCCGGTGGGTTGTCGGGCCTCGGCAGCGCCGGTGCTGTCGGCGGCTCCGGCGCCACCACCTCCGGTGGCACGCACACGACCGCGGCGGCAAGCGGTGCCGCGCCGGGATACATGCCGATGGGCGGCGCCGCGGGCGGTGCGGGCATGGGCATGGCACGCGCGGCGGAGGGCGGCGGCAACGAGGCCGTGCACTCGCAACTGGTGACCGGAAATCACGGCGACGAAGTCGTCGGCCGGATCGAGGGAGTGGCGACCCCGGTAGTCGGTGCCGCCGAGCCGGTGTCCACCGAAACACCGCCGGACAAAGAACTCTCACTGTGACGGGGCACGACGACAGGAGTGGCAGATGAGCAACACCTTCGAATTCGATGAGGCCGCGGCGAGCAGAGCCGCGGCGGCGCTGGACGGTATCGCCGAGCGGCTCACCACCGAGCTGACCGCCGTCGCCCCGATGCTGCGGGTGGCGCCCGCGGGCGCGGACGAGGTCTCCGCGCGCGCCGCGACGACCGCCAACGACGTGGCCGGGGACTACCTGGCCGGCGCCGAGGCGGGCGCGCACGAGATGAGCAAGCTCGCCGCCACGCTGCGCGCGCAAGTCGCCGAGTTCGATCAGATGGAAACCGACAACACCAGCGGCTTCCACGGGCCCGCGGCGTAAGGCATCCGTCAGCGATGATCGAACCACCGCAGCCCGGCTTCACCGGTGTGGTGTGGGAGGCGCGCGAGCCACACAAGCTCGCCACCGATCTCACCACCGGTGCCGGACCGATGCCGATGGCCGACGCGGCCGCCGCCTGGACGCGGCTCGCCGCGGCCTTCGGCGCGGCCGTGCTCGACTACGAGCAGGTGCTGCACACCTTGCGCGCATCCTGGACGTCCGGGGCCAGCGAGCAAGTCTGGCAACGGATCTCGACTCTGCGCGAATGGCTGCTCGACACCGCAACGGCCGCGAGCGCCAACGCGGCCCGCTGGCAAGCCCAGGTCCTCGCCTACGAAGTGGCCGCCATGGCCATGCCCAACACCGCCGACATCGCCGCCATCACCGCGATGCAGCAGGCGCTGGAACAAGTCGGCTCGGCGCTCGGGGCGCCGGTCAAAGCTATCGCGGCGCAGACCGACGCCGACGCCGATGTCGCCAAGGCTGTCGCCTCGCGGGTGATGCGCAGCTACGAGGCCGCCACCGAGCCGTTGGCGACACCGTGGGTGCACCCGCCACCACCGCCGATCGCACCGGAAACCGCGCTGTCGGGCGAACAGTCGGCGAGGCCGAGCGCCAACCCTGCCACACCCGGGATCGCGGCCGTGCCGCGCGTCGGCGCGGCCGGACTCGGTGCGATGCCGATGCCCGCGCCGGTGCAAACGGCCTACCGCGCACCGACGTTCGCGCAGTCCACCGCAGCGGTCACCTCCACCACGCCACAGCCGACGCAGGTCAGCACCCCCACCGGTCACGCACCGCTCGTCCCCGGCGCCATGGCCGCCGGTGCGGGCGCCCAGGACTCCGCAGCCCGCTTCCCCCGCGCCGGAATCGCCTACGAGGAATCCGACCAACTGGTCACCGAAGGTGAAATCCGGGCAGCGCCCGCCGTGCTCGGCGTGGCCGAACGCGCCGCCCCGCAGACCGGTGCCGCCACCACGGAGGGGAGCCGATGACCACCCTCACCAACGACTCGTTGCTCGCCGTCGCCGACCGGCTCGGCGTGCAAACTCTGCCCCTGGTTCTGGGCGTGGGTCCCCAACAGGACGATTTCGACGCGTGGCGAGCGGCCAGAGACGCCGCCGTCGCCGAACTCACCGCCACCGGCGTCTTCGACGCCTACGGTGACGTCGAGCCCGACCTGGCGGGCGCACTGCACATCCTCACCCAGCCCGACGCCGAACTCGTCGCCCGCAGCTACGGTGACGACGACCGACGGCGAATCTGCTTGGCGCGCCGCGGCGCGGCCCACGCGGGTGCCGTGCGTACCGGAACCACCTTCGACATCAGCACCACCGCCATCGACGGCTCCGACCGTGAACTCGCCCGCCTGCTCCTCGCCGCGCTGCCCACCTGCGCGCCCGCCGAGGTAGCCGCGGTGAGCGTCGCGGCCGACGACCTGGCCGCGCGGCTGGACGCCGCCGAAACAACCTCCCAATACGTGGACGCGATGTACGCGCTCGGCATCGACGCGCACCAGGCAACCGTTCTCGGCGCGGCCTTCGGCACCTGCCATGGCTACACCGAGATCGTGGCCGCCGTCCACCACAACGGGCTGACCACCCGAGCCCCTGGCGCGGTCGCGGTGTACGACACCGCGCGCGGCCGGATCGTCGTCGCGCCGATGACGGCGCCCGACGGGCAGGTGTGGTCGACCATCACGCCGGGCACCGACCATCGCCTCACACAGGCGGTCGGTGCGCTCCTCGAGGGGCTCCCCGGTGGGGGGTGGCGGCCCGATTAGCCATCCCTTGTTTCAACCATCAAGTTAGGAAAGGTTCGGCACATGCCCCCTCAGGGACCAGTAGGTGTAGAAGCCGGCGGCGTAGACGGCGTCGTCTCCAAGCTCGAAGGCACGATCAACAACCTGCGCACATCGGTCGGCCAGATCGACGACGCGGCCCAGGCCGTCCTGCGCGGCTGGAAAGGTGACGCCTCCTCCGAATTCGTCAAGGTCGCCCAGGCCTGGCACGAAGAGGCCGACGCCCTGAACAAGAAGTTCGACCGGCTCACCGAAGCCGTCAACGGTGGCAAGTCCACCCTGGTGAACATGGACCAGGGCGGCCTGTCCGGCGGTGGCAGCACCGGTGGCGGCGGCCTCACCAACCTCTGACCGCGCATCAGCAACGAACAGGAACTGAGCTCATGACCATTCTTTACGATCCCGCGGCGATGAACGAGCTGTTCAGCGACCTGCAGACCTACGGCGGGAAAATGAAGGGCGAGATCGACGAACTCGAAGGCGCCGCCACGGACTTCCGGGCGAACCTGCAGGGTGAGCAGGCGATCGGGAACTTCGACACCGCGCACAAGAACGTCACCACCGAGCTGACCGACACCCTCGACAAGCTCGACCGGCTCGCCGCCCAGGTCGAGTCCGCGCTGAACCGGGCGCTCGAGGCCGACGGCAAAGTCGGCGACGGGTTCGCCGACTTCTGAGTTGTCGGAGCGCTGGCGCGCTCGAGCGCGGCCCCTGTGGGGCCCGACGAAAAGCGGGGCGAGACTGGTGCCTTCGGCACTTTGTCTCGCCCCGCTTTTCGTCGGGCCGGGCCGCTACGCCCGCTGCGCGGGCGGGGCCTCCTCGAGGTCGGCCCGTGCGGGGTCGGGGATGCAGTGATGCGGGAGCGGTGGGGGCCGCTGCGGTAGCGGGAGTTTCAGTGGCCGCGTTGCCTCTTGTTGATCAGCGGGCTGCCAGTGATTCGCCGATGTAGTGCATTTCGTCGGGGGTGGTCACCATCGAGACGGTGGCGCTGCCGGTGCTGGTGCGTACGGTAATCCGGTTGGGGGCGTGCGGGTTCTGGACGAGGGTGACATCGGGGGGCACCGCTTCGGGGTCGCGTTCGGCGGTGCGGACTTCGACGATGGTGGCGCCGCCCAGGTGGGTGGTGGGGGCCATGCCGTCGAACACCAGCACTGTCGTGGTGGGGTAGGGGGCGGCGGGCACCGGCGGCGGGCCCGGTGGGGTTTGCGGGGTCGCGCCCGCGGCGCGTGGCGCGATCGAAAGCAGTTGCGGGGTGGCCAGGTTGGCGACCATCGAATGCCACGCCTGGGGGCGGGTGGTGTGCACGACGGCGTGGGCGCCGAGCGCGGTGGCGCGCAGGATGACCTGCTGGGCGAGGTCGAGGTTGCCGATCACGTCCACATGGCGGGTCCCCGCACCGATCAGGGGGACCGCGATGCCCTGGCCGCGTTCGTCGGCGCCGATCAACTGGCCGCAGCCGGTGGTGGGCACGGCGATGTCGGTCAGGGCGGTGAGGGTGCCGCGGTAACCGTCGCGGCCGCCGAGGGCATCGGCGGCACCGATCGGCAAGGTGTCCAGCAGAATTCGGCGCTGGCTGCCGGGCAGCTCGCGCAGACCGGCGATCGGCGCCTGCTCGTAGGGAGCCGCCGAGTCGAATCGCACGACCGCGTTGAGCACGACGGTGCCGGCCCTGTCGTCCGCGCGCCCGACACGGCGAGCGCCGGGATGCAAGCGCAGGGTGACGGTGGTCGACAGGGTCGGTAGCGACCAGATCTCGGCGAGGCCGTTGGTGCCGATCATCGGCGCGGTGAGCTGGTAGTGGGTCAGGTGCCTGCCGAACTCGGACTCGAGGCCGTGCGCCGACTCGGTGAGACGCAGCGGGTCGAAACCGTGCGACAGTTCGCGGACCGCGCTGTTCATCTCGGTGGCGGTGAGTACCGCGGCATCGATGCCCTGGGTGGCGAAACGATTGGCGACCCGGCGGGTGGCGATGATCATGGTGCGCAGGGCGCCGGTGGCACCGCCGCCGCGTTTGTCCACCGCCGCCGCGTTGGCCACCGGGTCCAGCCGCAACACCAGCCAGCAGGTGCGATGCGCGATGGCGGGCAGCGGTCCGAGGATTCGGTCGTAGAGATGCGCGGCCGCACCGGTGCCCGCGGTGCGCGCGCCGGTGGCGATCACGTCGATGCTCACCAGCTCCACGTCGAACTGGTCCAGGCAGCGCGCGACCTCGGTGAGCGGCAGCAGTTGGTCGGCGCTGAGGCTGCCGCCGCGCAGCAGGGTGAGGGTGTCCGGCGGCGGATCGATGCGCAGCATGGTCAGCAGCAGATCGCCGTCCCAGCGAACGCCGCACGCACCGCCCTCCGCCAACGGCACATCGAACGCGGGTGCCCGTTCGAGGGTGTCGGTGCGAGCACGCAGACGCCGCTCCAACCAGTCACCGAATCGCACGGCGGGCGGCCGCCGCCGGATCGGCGCCAGTCCGATCAACAGCACCACCGCGGCCCCGCCGATCGCCCCATAACCCGAATTCGACGTGGCCAGGATCACCCAGGCCGCGAGCGCCGCGAGGACCGCGACCGGTACACACGCCCGCAGCGGATACATCCGGAACAACCAGAACTCCGGATCACGCAGGGTGTCGTAGGCGTTGTCGCCGCCGGTTCGCCCGGCGTTCACATTGTGGTTCAAAATCGTTGTCCCTGCTTGGCATACGTCGAATCATGGTGAAGGACAATTCCGGATTTACGGTACCGTGTCCGACGAGATGGTGATCAACGCAGCGATGGAGTCTCTGTGCCGGCCCAGCTGACAACCAAAGCCCAGGTCAATGGTTATCGTTTTCTGCTGCGCAGGCTGGACCACGCCCTTGTCCGGCGTGACGTGCGCATGCTGCACGATCCGATGCGCTCGCAGAGCCGATCGATGATTGTCGGGGTGGTCCTCGGCCTGATCATCGTGGCGGGCGCGGCGATCCTCAGTTTCCTCAAACCGCAGGGCTCGATCGGTGACGCGCTGATCGTGACCGGCAAGCAGAGCGGCGCCATGTACGTGGTCGTGGAGACCGAAGGCGCCGGGCAGACCCTGCACCCGGTGCTCAATCTCGCCTCGGCCCGGCTCATCGCGGGCGACGCGCAGGAGCCGAAGTCGGTGAAGGACGACAAACTCGGTGCGCTACCGCGCGGGCCGCTGCTCGGCATCCCCGGCGCGCCGACGGCACTGCCCGGCTCCGGCCAGGGGTCGAGCTCGAACTGGACGCTGTGCGAAACCACGCAGCTCTCGGCCTCGGGTAGCGCCTCCGGCGCCACCGGTGGCCGCACCACCGCGATCGTCGGCACACCCCGAACCGGTGACCGGATCGGTGCCACCGACCCCGACGACGCCCTGCTCGCGCGCCGTGACGACAAAACCTATCTGGTGTACCGGGGGACCAGAGCCGAGGTCGACCCGAACGACTCGGTGGTCACCCGCACGCTCGGCATGAGCGCCGAGCAGATCCGCCCGATCGGCAGCGCCGTGCTCGGCGCGACCACGCAGGCCCCGCCGCTGTCGGTCCCGGCCATCGATCGCGCAGGCGAACCGGGTCCGGGCAAACTGTCGGATGTGCCGGTGGGCGGCATCATCTCGGTCACCGGGGTACAGACCGAAGACCAGGAGACACTGTACGTGGTGCTGGCCGACGGTGTGCAGCAGGTCTCGGAATTCACCGCCGCCCTGCTGCGTAACGCCGATTCGCGGGGTATGCGCGAAATCGCCGTCCTGGCGCCCGATGTGCTCGACCGGATGCCGATGCTGCACACCCTGCCGGTGGACGGTTTCCCGGAACGCAAGCCACGGATCCTGTCCGCTGAGGATGCCCCCGTCGCCTGCGTGAACTGGGCCAAGGACCCGGGCGCGGCCACACCACAGGGCGCATCGGTCGACGGGCCGAGCGAGCGAGCCACTGTGACCCTGCTCGCCGGAACCGAACTACCGCTGGCCGAGTCGGCCGAGCCGGTGCAGCTCGCCACCGCCGACGGCACCGGCGACCGGATGGACGCGGTGTACCTGCCACCGAACACCGGTGAGTTCGTGCAGGTCACCGGTGCCGAGCCGGGCAGTATGCGGCGCGAATCGTTGTTCTATGTGGCCGACAACGGGATTCGCTACGGCATCCCCGACGCCGCCACCGCCGGGGTGCTCGGTCTCGGTGGCAAGCCGCGCCTGGCGCCGTGGTCGATCATCGGCCAGCTCGTGCCCGGCCCGACCCTGTCCGCGAAAGATGCGCTCACCAGCTACGATTCGTTGCCGTCGGCGACCGGATAGCCGAACCGGGCGCGATGTGCGCAGCGCGCCACGGCTCGTCCGGGTTCAGTCGAGATTCGGAATGTGACCCACGTTGAGGGTGGCGACGATCGCGGCCAGCGCGGTGCGCATATCCGGCTCCTCGATGCGCATCAGCACATCGTCGTCGAGCTCGGACAGGTCGATCCCCTCGGTGTTGGCCAGCCGGAACTCGCGTTCCTCCTCGGCCGCCTCGATCACGTTGCGGATGAAGCGGCCGTTACCGGCCAGGTCGACGCCGCGGCGCGGCTGCCCGCTCTGGTCGGTGCTCTCCAGTTCGTAGAGGTGCCGGCAGGTCTCGATCAGCGCGGCCAGTGCCTCCGGCGACAACTGCGAATCACGTCCGCCCGCGACGATCTCACCGATGCGCCCCAGTTCCTCGGCGGTGTAGGACGGGAATTGCAGGCGCTTGGCGAAGCGGGAGGCCAGACCGTCGTTGGCGGCCAGCAACCGGTCGATCTCGCCGTCGTAGCCGGCGATGATCACCACCAGCCGGTCCCGGTCGTTCTCCATGCGCGCCAGCAGCGTGTCCACCGCTTCCCGGCCGAACGCGTCACCGCCGGAGAGCCCGGTCTGGATCAGGGTGTAGGCCTCATCGATGAACAGCACACCGTCCATCGCGCTGTCGATCAGCTTCTCGGTCTTGATAGCGGTGCCACCGAGGTTCTGGCTGACGAAATCGACGCGCTTGGCCTCGACCACCTTGTCGGTCTTCAACAAGCCCACACCGCAGTAGATCTTGGCGACAACGCGCGCGATGGTGGTCTTGCCGGTGCCGGGCGGGCCCGTGAAAGCCAGGTGCTGGCCCCTGGATTGGCTCGACAGGCCCTTGTTCGCCCGGATCTTGGCCAGCTGCGCCGAGGACTGCAGCTTGGCCACCTGATTCTTCACCGATGCCAGCCCGACCTGCTTGTCGAGCTGTGCCCTTGCCTCGGCGAGCACGGTCTTGGCGCGGTCTTCGGCGGCGGCATCGTTCATCGCGGCCAGCGACGGCGCCGAGGCGGGATCCCACTTGTCGGTGCGCGCGTCGATCACCTCGCGGCTGGTGATCACGATCCGGAAGGTGCGGTCGCGCATGGCGGTGGTGTTGGCGGTGAAGTCGGGCAGCTGCGAATAGACCTGCTCGAAAAGCTTCTGGGCCTCGGCCTCCTCACCCGATTCCCGCAGGCACAGGCCCCGGTTGTACATGGCGGTGAACTTGGCCGACGGGATCGGGCCGGCCTCGGCCTGTTCCATCCGCCGGATCGCCTCACCGAACAGACCCAGCTGCGCGCAGGCGGTCCCGACCATCACATTCGCCCCGGTAGCGAGGTAGGGGTCCTTCCACTCCGCTGAGCCGGCCAGCACGGTCATCACGTCGGACCAGCGCTGGGTGTTGTAGTGCAGGATGCCGCGGATGTAGGCGCTGATCCGGTCATCGATCTGCTTGTCCGGGTCGTCGGCGCGGTGGGCGCGTAGTTCGGCGAGCTGGTCGAGTACCTGCTCGGCCTGGTCGTAGTCCTTGTCGGCGATCAACTGAGACGCCCACGCCAGCCAGATCTCGGTGAGCCCCGCCAGCGGGTAGTCGATGTACAGGCCGGGCAGGAAGCGGCCCGCCATCGTCCGCGGCGCGAGGCCGATCCGGCGCTGCTCGCGACCGAGTGAATCCAGGCTGGTGCGGTGCAGATTGAACAGAACCTCTTTGGTCACCTCGCCCGCGGCGGCCCGGCCGAGCCACGCGTCACACATCGACGAATCCCATTCGGTCGCGCGCTGGAAGGCCAGCTTCGCGTACTCGTCGTCGCGCACGGACTCTTGACCGTCGATGGACAGACCGAGCGAGAGAACGCCCGCGTCGAAGGCGCGCTGAGCCTGGCGGATGTCTGGCATATGGTGTCGAACCCCGAAATCTTCGTCTGGTGGACAGCTGGTGTTCAATCCGGCGGCACAACATCGATCGCGCCGGTTTGCCCTGTCCGTTAGATTAGGTAACGCTGCCGTGTGGTCGCAACGGAAGTAGTCAGCTACGACTGAGAGTTCATCACTGGTGTCGACGTTGTTAGGCAATGAGCCCGAACTATGCCGAGTTTCAGTGATCGGGGGTGATACGCAGCTCGACATCGGACTGCCTGCGACAGTGCCGATCGCCGGATTCATCGGCGACCTGGTGGCCCTGATCCGTTCGCGGAATCCGCGTCTGCCCGACGGCGACGAGGACGCCGCCCCGGTCCGTGCCCAGCATTGGACGCTGGCCCGGTTGGGTCAGGACCCGCTCGCCCCCAGCCGCACTCTCACCGAGGCCGAGGTCTACGACGGCGAACTGCTGGTACTGAGCCCGGTCACCCGCAAGGAGTCGCCGGCGCTGTTCGACGACGTCATCGACGCTGTATCCCGCCTCACCGCAGGCGAATTCCGTGGTTGGTCCGGTGTGGCGGCGCGCTGGGCGGGACTGGTGATCGCCACGATCGCGATCATCGCCGCGCTCGGTCTGCTGGCTGTCTCGCGTGCCGGCAGCGATCCACTGATCCCCGCGTTAGCGCTGCTCGGCACCGGTATCGCGGCGTCGGCGGCGGCCGGTATCGCCGCCCGCAAGTTCGCGGATCCGGTGACCGCCCATGGGCTTTCACTGCACGCACTGCTGCTGCTGTTCGGCGGCGGCGCCCTGGTGGTGCCCGGCCCGCTCGGCGCGGGACAAGTGTTGCTCGGCAGCGTCGTGCTGCTCGTCGCCGCGGTGATCGGCTACCGGGTCACTGGTGCCGGGGCCGGATTGTTCGCCGCCGCGATCACCATGAGCGTGTTCGGCGCGGTGGCCGGGATCATCTATCTGCTCTGGCATCCGGGGCTGGCCAAGCTGTTCGCCGGGGTGCTCGTCGCGGCCGTGATCCTGCTGTCGTCGGTGCCGCGCCTGGCCGCGCTGACGGCCCGGCTCCCGATCCCACCGGTGCCCACCGCGGGCGGGGCGATCGACCCGGCCGATCACGAACAGCGTCCGACCATCGAGGGCATCGGCGCGGTCGGCGCGATCGCGCTGCCCTCGGCGGCCGGTCTGGGTGAACGCGCCCGGGTCGCCAACCAGGTCCAGACCGGACTCGTCGTCGCCTGTGCGGTGGCCGCGCTGCTCGGCGGCGTCGGTGCGGCCGACCCGTTCGGCCCTTTCCATTCCGGCGGAGTCGCCCTCGCCGTGGTCACGGCGATCGTGTTGTGCCTGCGTGGCCGTTCCTACGCTGATCTTGTTCAAGCCGCCACACTCATCACCGCGGGCGCGCTCATCGTGCTCGGGCTGTTCGCCGGCCTCGGCCTCGGCCACGACTCGTTCGAATTCGCCGCGGTGGCATTGCTGTTGGTGACCGCGGGCGGCGCGATCGGTTTCGGCGTCGTCGGTCCGCATGTGGAGGTGACTCCGGTGACCAGGCGGATGATCGAGATATTCGAGTACCTGCTGATCATCTCGATGGTCCCGCTCGCACTGTGGGTCATGGACGTGTACTCGACCGCCCGAAACCGATGACCCGCGCACCGGTGCGGCGCACTCTGCTGCGGCTCACCTGCGCGGTGACCGTGCTCGGCGCGGTCGCCGGGTTCCCGGCACCGGCCGGTGCCATCTCGCCGCCGAGCATCGACGAGGGTGCGCTCGGCGCGGCGCTCGCGCTCAGCGGCAGGCCGGCCCCGCTGGAACCTACCGAACAGCGAGAACTGTGCGCCGAACCGGTGTTGCGTGGCAGCGCGCCGAGCGAGCCCCCGATGTCACAGCGCGTGCTCGACCTGCCGTCGGCCTGGCAGTTCAGCCGCGGCGCCGGGCAGAAGGTGGCGGTGATCGACACCGGGGTGAACAGGCACCCTCGGTTGCCCGCGCTCCAGGCCGGCGGCGACTACGTGAGCGATTCCGACGGCACTGTCGACTGCGACGGGCACGGCACCCTGGTGGCGGGCATCATCGCCGCCCGGCCTTCTCCCGACGACGCGTTCGCCGGGGTCGCACCCGACGCGGAGATCCTCAGCATCCGCCAGCTCAGCCTCGCCTACGAACCCAAGGACCGCCAGGGCGCGGACAAGCCGCCGGGCGCGCTGCGCAGTGACGGCTACGGCAGTGTGCTCACCCTCGCCGCCGCCGTCGTCCGCGCGGTCGACATGGGCGCGACCGTGATCAACATCTCCGAAGTGGCCTGCACCGCAGCGGGCTCCGATACCGCCGACGGTTCGCTCGGTGCGGCCGTGAAGTACGCCTACGACCGCAATGTGGTGGTCGTCGCGGCGGCGGGCAATGTGGAACAGGGCGGGCCGTGTGAGAACCAGAACGAAGGCTCGGGATGGGGTTCGGTCACCACCGTCCCGTCCCCGGCGTGGTTCACCCCGTACGTGCTCTCGGTCGCCTCGGTCGACGCCGACGGGCAGCCCTCGGCGCTGTCACTGCGCGGACCATGGGTCGGAGCCGCGGCGATCGGCCGCAATATCGTGTCGCTGGACAGCAAGCCCGGCGGCACCGGGCTCGTCGACGGTGTGCAGACCATGCAGGGGATCCAGCCCGTCAACGGGACCAGCTTCGCCGCACCATATGTGTCCGGGCTGGCCGCGCTGATCCGGTCGCGCTATCCGGAGCTGTCGGCGCAGCAGGTGATCGAACGCATCACCCGCACCGCGCACGCGCCGGGCCGCGGTCGCGACGACGCCATCGGCGCGGGTCTGATCGACCCGCTGGCCGCGCTCACCGCCCCACTGGCTGCCGAACCGCCCAGCGCGGGCGCCGATGCCGGCCACGCCATCGCGGCACCGTACGTGGCGCCGGAGCCGGATCCGCGGCCGCGCCGGATCGCGATCGCGGGCGCACTGACCCTGTTGGCCGCGTTGGGGATCGGTGCCGCGTTCGGTTTTCCGTTCCGCAGGCGCAAGGCCGACCTCAATCAGGAATTCGAGTAAGAGGGATCGATGGCTACCGAAGGTTTCGTCCGTCGCCCCCGGATCGCGCCACCGCGCGCACCGGGCGGTGAAGTCGCGCTCACCCCGCCGCCGGAGATCCAGCGCGCCATCCCGTCGCCGCTGATGATGAAGCTGATGCCCGTCATCATGGTGGTGGCGGTGGTCGGCATGATCGCGATGATGGTCTCGATGGGCCGCAATCTGCTGGCCAATCCGATGATGATGATGTTCCCGATGATGATGCTCATGTCGATGGTCGGCATGATGGCGGGCATGCGTGGCGGCGGCCCCAAACGCGCCGTCGAGCTCAACGAGGAACGCAAGGACTACTTCCGCTACCTCGACCAGGTGCGCAAAGACGTGCGCGGCACCGGCGTCAAACAGCTGGAGACACTCGGCTGGAGCCATCCCGAACCAGCCGATCTGCCCTCGCTGATCGGCAGCAGGCGGATGTGGGAACGCCGGCCCAACGACCCCGATTTCGGGCACGTGCGCGTGGGCGTCGGCAGCCATCGCCTCGCCACCAAACTGGCCCGGCCCGAGACCGGTCCGCTCGAAGACCTCGAACCGGTCTCGACGGTCGCGCTGCGCCGTTTCGTGCGCACCCATTCGGTGGTGCACGAACTGCCGACCGCGGTCTCGCTGCGGGCCTTCCCGGCGATCAATATCGGTGGCGACGTCGATGAGGGCCGCGAGCTGGTGCGGGCCATGCTGATGGAGCTCACCACCTTCCACGGCCCCGACAACCTCGTGATCGCCATCGTCTGCGCCGACCCGGACACGCACTGGGCCTGGGCGAAATGGCTTCCGCACGTCCAGCATCCCTCGGTACGCGACGGCCTGGGCTCGGCCCGGATGCTCTACACCTCGCTCGGCGAGCTCGAATCCGCGCTGCAGGCCGAGCTGATGGAACGCGGCCGGTTCATGCGCAACCCGCAACCCACCCAGGGCAGATTGCACCTGGTGGTGGTGATCGATGACGGCTACATCAGCGGCAACGAACGCACCATCAGCGAATCCGGTCTCGACTCGGTGACCGTGCTCGACCTGACCGCGCCCGAGAACGGGCTCGCGGCCAGGCGCGGCTTACAGCTCGTCGTCGGTGACGGCGCGGTATCGGCGCGCAGCGCGGCCGGGGTGGAACGGTTCGCGACCGCCGACGAGGTCAGCGTCGCCGAGGCGGAGGCCTTCGCCCGTGCCCTGGCCCGTTACCGGCTCGCCACCGCCGCGCAGATCGTGAGCCTGGGGGAGGGGACTGCCAGCGACCCCGGCCTGATGGCGTTGCTGCGCATCTCCGACGCGGCCCAGATCGACCCGGCGAGAGTGTGGCGGCCCCGTACCGCGCGCGAGCGGCTACGTGTGCCGATCGGGGTCACCCCCGACGGCACGCCGGTCGAGATCGACATCAAGGAATCGGCCGAGAACGGCATGGGCCCGCACGGGCTGTGCATCGGCGCCACCGGCTCCGGCAAGTCGGAATTCTTGCGCACGCTGGTGCTTTCGCTGGTCACCACGCACTCACCGGACGCACTCAACCTGGTGCTCGTCGACTTCAAGGGCGGCGCGACCTTCCTCGGACTCGACTCGCTGCCGCACGTCGCGGCCGTGATCACCAACCTCGAAGACGAGCTCTCGCTGGTAGACCGCATGAAGGACGCGCTGGCCGGTGAGATGAACCGCCGCCAGGAGCTGTTGCGCTCGGCGGGCAACTACGCCAACGTCAACGACTACGAGAAGGCCAGGGCGGCAGGCGTACCACTGGATCCGCTGCCCGCGCTGTTCGTGGTCGTCGACGAGTTCTCCGAATTGCTCTCGCAGAAGCCCGACTTCGCCGAGTTGTTCGTGATGATCGGGCGCCTGGGCCGCTCGTTGCACGTGCACCTGCTGCTGGCCTCCCAGCGCCTCGAGGAGAACAAGCTGCGCGGCCTGGAATCGCACCTGTCCTACCGGATCGGTCTACGCACCTTCTCGGCCAACGAGTCGCGCGCGGTGCTCGGCATCACCGACGCCTACCACCTGCCCAGCGTGCCGGGTGCCGGCTACCTGAAAAGCGATGCTTCCGAGCCACTTCGATTCAACGCCAGCTACGTCTCCGGTTCCTATGTGGCACCGGTCGGCACGGTCGTCGACGACGACGGTGCGCCGATGGGCGGACAGCGCCCGGTGGTGTTCACCGCCGCGCCGGTCGAGATCGACGCCGAGCCGCAGCGCGAACAGGCCGACGACGACCCGATCCTGCGCGGCAGGCCCGAATTGCCGCCGCCACCGCCGAGCGGTCCCGTCGCAGAGGAAGGCATCCCGGACTCGCTACTCGACGTGGTGGTCAAACGGCTGACCGGGCACGGCCGACCCGCCCATGAGGTGTGGCTCCCGCCGCTGGACGAATCACCGACCGCCGACATGTTGCTGCCCGACCCGGACTGGCGTTCGCCGGTGAACCGGCACGGACAACTGTGGATGCCGATCGGCGTGATCGACAAGCCCTACGAGCAGCGCCGCGATGTGCTCACCATCAATCTCGCGGGCGCACAGGGCAATGTCGCCGTGGTCGGCGGCCCACAGTCGGGTAAATCCACCACGTTGCGCACGATCATCCTGGCCGCGGCCGCCACCCACACCCCCGAACAGGTGCAGTTCTACTGCCTGGACTTCGGTGGCGGCAGCATGGCCGGTCTGGTCGGCATCCCGCATGTCGGCTCGGTCGCGGGCCGGTTGGACGGCGACCGGGTGCGGCGCACCATCGCCGAACTCACCAGCCTGATGCGACAGCGCGAGGAACGGTTCGCCGAACTCGGCATCGAGTCGATGGCCGAGTTCCGCAGGCGCAAGTTCTCCGCGCTGGAAGCGCGCCAGATCAACGGCACCACCGCCGCACCCGGCGACCCGTTGGCCGCCGACCAGTTCGGTGACGTGTTCCTGGTGATCGATGGCTGGGGCGCCATCCGCGAGGAGTTCGATCTGCTCGAGCCGTTGATCAACGCCATCGCCACCCAGGGTCTTTCCTTCGGCGTCCACCTGATGATCGGCGCATCCCGCTGGGCCGAGATCCGGCCGGTGGTCAAGGACCAGATCGGCACCAGGCTCGAGCTGCGACTCGGCGACCCCGGCGATTCGGAGATGAATCGCCGCACCGCCCATCAGGTTCCGGTCGGCAGGCCGGGCCGCGGTCTCACCCGCGAACAACTACACATGCTGATCGCGTTGCCACGCCTGGACTCGGACTCGAATCCGGAAACCGTCGCCGACGGCGTCACCCGGGCACGGGAGGAACTCGTCGCGCTCTACCCGGGCCGCCGGGCGCCCGAGGTACGCATGTTGCCGTTGAGCTTCCCGCGCGAACCGGTGATCGCCACCGCCAGGGAACAGGGCGTCACGCTCGACCGGACCAAGGTCGTGGTCGGGCTCGGTGAGTCCGAATTGCAGCCGCTGGTTCTGGATTTCGGTGTCGAACCGCACTTCATGGCCTTCGCCGACGTGGAATGCGGCAAGACCACGGTGTTGCGCAACATCGTGATGAGCATCGCCGAACAGTCCACCGCCGACGAGGCCAGGGTGATTCTGATCGACTACCGGCGCACCATGCTCGGCGTGCTCGAAGGCGACCAGCTGGCCGGGTATTCGACGTCGTCGCAGACCTGCGCGCCGATGATCCAGGAAGTTGCCGCTTACCTCGCCAAACGGATCCCCGGCTCCGACATCACCCAGCAGCAGTTGCGGGAACGCAGCTGGTGGTCGGGTCCGGAGATCTATGTCGTCGTCGACGACTACGACATGGTGGTCACCGGTTCGGGAAACCCGTTCGCCCCGCTGCTGGAGTACCTGCCGCAGGCTCGCGACATCGGTCTGCACCTGGTCGTCACCCGCCGCATCGGCGGTGTCTCGCGCGCGCTCTACGACCCGATTCTCGGCGCGATGAAGAACCTGTCGGTGCAGACGCTGATCATGAGCGGCTCCCGTGACGAAGGAAAGCTGATCGGCGATGTCCGCCCGAGCAAGATGCCACCCGGTCGGGGCACGCTGGTCTCGCGCAGCAAGGGCATCGAACTGGTCCACATCGCCGAACTGCCACCGCTGTAGGCGAAGGCCACGCACAGCTCAGGGCAGCGCTGGTGTGCCGGAACGGCGATGGGTCTGCCTGCGCACGGCCGGGCCGAACCAGCTGTCGGTACGACGTTCGAACAGCGCGCAGGACGGGCCGGCCGCCCGCGGAGCCGCGATGCGGGCGAGAACGAAGCCCGCGCGACGGTAGTAGTCGTGCAGATGGCGGTTGGCGGTCCAGGCGTCGAGGCGCACCCAGTCGCGGTGATTCTGGTCGGCGAGGCGGGCGGCGTGGGCGAGCATCCGGTCGCCGATCCGCAAGCCCGCGAAATGCAGGTCGACGATCATGAAGTGCACGATCATCGATTCCGACAGTTCCCGTGGTGTCCACAGCCCGGGATCGGAGCGATGGTTGACGGTGATGGTGCCCGCCGGCTCGCCCTCCACTTCGGCGATCCAGGTCTCGCCACGGTCCAGCGCACGTCCGACCGCACCGGCGAAGACCTCGATCGGGCGGCCCTGGCCGGCGACGGACCACTGGTCGGAGCCACGGGCGGTGAGCCAGGCGGTGCGCTGCACACGCAGACGGCAGATCAGCGGCAGATCGCCCAGGGTCGCCGGGCGCATGCCCACTGTCATGGCAGGGGTACGGCAGGCCCGGGTGAGATGCCGAGGGTGCGGGCGATGACGTCGGTGCCCGTCGCGTCGCCGAATTGGTAGGCCAGCCGGTTACGGCCCGCGAGGGATCGGTGCCGGGTGGCTCGGGTGACCCGCTCGTGATTGGCGCCGATGCGCAGGTGGTCGAGCAGCACGGTGCCGGTGGCCACGCCGAGCACTTCGGCCTCGGCCGCGGTGGCGGCGCGGGCGAGCACGGTGTCGCGGTGCGCGGTCTCGCCGTAACCGCGATCGGCCAGCCGGCGGGTGGTGCCTTCGGGAATGTCGTGGGGTGAGTCGATGCCCGCCGCCTCGGCGAGGTCACGGGGGTAGAAGCTCACCTCCCACGACCACGGTTCGTTGTCCAGGTACTGCACCACGGTGCGGGCCAGCACCCACGAGTCCACCGGAACGCCGAGCCACTGGGCCACTCGATCGTCGGCGGGTTCCATTCTGGCGCTGAATTCCTTCGACGGTTCCCGGTTGGCGGCGCGCGCGATCTCTTCGAAGATGTCGTGCGCCGATTTCGGTCGGTCCCGGCGGATGTGATCGGTGACCACCGATTCCAGCACTTCCTGGTTTCGGACGATGGTCCCGCGGGAAGTCGCTGTGTAGACCAGATTTTCGGCCACCAGCACCTGGATGGCGTTGCGTGCGGTCGTGATCGAGACCTGCATCTGCTCGGCCAGCTCGGAATGGCTGGGCAGCCGGTCGCCTGGTTTCCACGTGCCCGCGCGGATCTCCTCGCGGAGAAGGTTCGCGATCCGCAGATAGGTCGGACCGTCCGCCATCATGCTCCTCGGTAGGTCGTGCAGGTAACGAAGTGTACTCGTCTGGGTTACCTACGGCCGAGTAATGCTTGACAGAGAGCTTGCGAGGTTTATTGTAATGAACGTCCTGATCCGGTGCTGTGCGGCGACGACGGCGAGGCAACGTGGCTGGTTCGGAGAGTTCTACGGTCGTAATGGCCTTCCCCGACACATTGCGGTGTGTCGACCCTGCCGGGCCGCCGGCGAGTACCGGTCTGCTGCCCTACTCCGATCTACTCGTCCGGGCGTGTCGCGGACATCGGGTGGTCGGCGGGCCGCTGCTGTGGTTCGCCCGTGACCTGGCGGTCCTGCATGAGAAACGGGTGGTCGGGCGCGGCGGCCGCGTCGACACCGACCCGGTGGTACTCCGCGAGATCGACAGCCGCCGAAGCGAATTGGTGCTGGCCATCGACGACTGGGTGCTGCGCGGGGTGCCCCAGCACCGCATCGGCGCCACCCTGCACACCGAGACCATCGGCGCCATCATCGACCGGCTCGCCGAGTCGTCGGTGCGCGCACACCACGCGCTGATGACCCTGGCGGCCCACGACGAAATGCTGCACTGCGCCTGGCACCACCTGGCCGAACTGGCCGACGCCTACGACGATCTGGTGCGTGACGTACTCGCGGGCCGGCGTCGGCTGCCGGAGTGGTGAACGCGCCACGCCCGCACTGTCCGTGCGGGCGTGGCGTCTCCGGCGTTCAGCGGGAATCGGCGCTCAGCGGAAACGCTGGTGCTCGGCCCCGAACTCGTCGGCGACCGTGGCCGCCAACTCCACGTAGGCGCGCTTGGTGGTCTTGTGCAGGCGGTGCAGGTCGATCTCGGCACCCTCGGACAGGTGCTCGTCGAACGGGATGATGTGCACGGCGCGACAGCGCGACAGGAAGTACTCACGCAACTGCTGGACACCCACGTTCGGTGAGCCCTCCCGCGGCAGGTTGATCACCACCACCGCATTGCGGACCAGGTGATCGTGGCCGTGCAGCGACAACCAGTCCAGGGTGGCCGCGGCGCTGCGGGCGCCGTCGATCGCGGCCGAGGAGATCAGCACCAGCGAGTGCGCCAGATCCAGCACACCGCTCATCGCCGAATGCATCAGGCCGGTACCGCAGTCGGTGAGGATGATGTTGTAGAACCGCTGCAGGATCCGGGCGACCGCTCGGTACTCCTCGTCGTTGAACGACTCGGAGGCCGCCGGATCGCGTTCGCTGGCAAGCACTTCCAGCCGGCTCGAACTCTGCGAGGTGTGCCTGCGCACATCGGAGTAGCGCTCGATCGATGGGTCGAGCAGCAGGTCACGCACCGTCGAACGGGTTTGGATCGCGACACGCTGCGACAGGGTGCCGAAGTCGGGATTGGCGTCGACCGCGATCACCCGGTCGCCACGGATCGAGGCGAAGATCGAACCCAGCCCGGTGGTGGTGGTCGTCTTGCCGACCCCGCCCTTGAGCGAGAGCACCGCGATCCGGTAGTCACCGCGCACCGGCTGCCGGATCCGCGCCACCAGCTCCTGCAGGCGCCGCTCCTCCGCGGACATCCCCGGATTGATCGCCCCACCCGAAACATGGTGCACGGCCTTGCGCCAACCACTACCCGGCGCCTTCTTGGCCCGCTTGACCGGAACGTTGTCCAACGAGGGCGGCTGGTACCCCTGCCCACCCCAACCCGGTTGCCCGTAGGCGGGTGCGGGCTGCTGGAACTGGGCGGGCGGCACACCGGGCTGCTGGAACTGCGGCGCTAGCGGGCCATCGGGCGGCTGGAAGTGTGGTGCCTGGCCGCCGGGCTGTTGGAACTGCGGCGCCTGCGGACCATCGGGCTGCTGTAGGTGTTGCGGCGCGGTGCCGTTGGGTGGCTGTGCGGCAGGTGCGCTGTTGAACTGCGCGTGCTGCGGGGTGCCGTCGGGATGGAACTGCTGCGGCGCGGCACCATCGAACTGCTGACGCACCGGGAGCCCGTCCGGACCCAGGTATTGCTGGGCCGGAGGTCCGCCCACCTGCGGGGGCTGTTGTGGGTAACCGCTGTTGGGTCCCGGGTACGGTTGCGCGTCGGTGCCACCGGCCTGCTGATACTGCTGTGCACTCGTGCCGCCGGCCTGGTGAGTTTGCTGCGCGCTGGCGCCGCCGGCTTGCTGATTTTGCGGTGCGCTGGCGCCGCCGGCTTGCTGATGTAGCGGTGCGCTGGACCCGTCGGCTTGTTGACGCTGTGGTGCGCTGGAGCCGAGATTCGCTTGTGACGCATCATCCGGCAGCTGATGATGCTGCGCGTGGGTGCCTTCCGAGCGCAGATACTGCGGCGCGGGAGCGTAATCGAATTCCCCTGAGCCGTAACCAGTTCGCGGAGCCTGCATCGGTGCACCGCTGACCGGATGCGCGCCACTGTGGCGACCCGGGAGCGCGTGATCCGCACTGTGCGCTGGGTTCGCGCCGCCCGCGAGCCGCGGGTCATCGGTTCGCGAAATCTCCGTCTGCGCATCGGGGGCATGCGAAGCCGCGCCGTGCGTCGGGTCGCCCGGCATCGAATCGTATTGCGACGTGGGGTGAACCGGAGCCTGGGCGATCGCGTCGGACGCGTACGGCGAACGCTGGTCCGGCCCGGGGGCACTCTGCGGAGCAACGAACTCACCGGAGCTGTACGGCGACCTCTGCCCGGTGCGCGACGCGATTCCCTCGGCAGGGCGCGCCGGTCCTTGCGGCCCGGTGGCCGGTCCACTGCGATCCGACGGGCTCGGCGGAACCTGCGCGGCGACCGGCTGTGCGGTGGATTCGCCGGTCCCGTGCGTGGCGCCGGAGCCCGCCGCGTCTGCGACCGGCTGTGCGGTGGATTCGCCGGTGCCGTGCGTGGCGCCGGAGCCCGCCGCGCCTGCGACCGGCTGCGCGTTCGGAGCCGGGTCGGTCGCAGGGGGAGTCGGCGCGGAGCCGTCGTCCGGCGCCGCGTGTGGAGGGCGGATCGGGGCAGGCGCGGACGAGTCGGACGCCACGGCCGCGTCACCAGAAGTGTTCGCCTCGCTCGGCATCGACCAGGGGGCCGAATGGCGCGACTGAGCGTCGGGCAGCTCCGCTGCGCCGACCGACGGGTCCGCTGCCGACGCGTCGTGTGAAAGTCCCGCGCCCTGGTCGCGCAGCGGCGGCTCACCGGGGGTTGCCTGTTCCGCCTCGAGCCGAGCCGATTGCGGAGCACCGGCAGCGGGTTCGGAACCGTCGCGCACTGCTCCCGGTTCCCGGTCCACAGCGGCGGACTGCCCGGCCGGATTCGCATGTGGCCGCGCCTCGCTGCTCGACTGCGGGGCGGTGGCCGGCGGCGTGGACAGGCGGGGCGGGGCCTGGCGCGGGGGAGCGGGCGGAGCGGGTGGAGCCTCGCTCGGGGCAGGCGGGTCCGGGAGGGGCGGCGGGGGAGGTAGGTCGGGGCGCTGCTGCGTGGGACGCAGGGGCGTGAAACCGTTCGACGGGGGGCCGGGAGTGCGTACCGGAAGTGCCGTACCGGTCGACTCCGCGCTGTTCGGAGCCTGCGCGGGCGGACCGGCCTGCGCGGTGGGTGAGCCGGTGTGTGGTGCCGCACCGGGACCCGAATGCTGTCCACCGGTCGAGGGCGCCGGAGCCGACTGCGATGGGCCATGACCACCGGTCGGCGGGGCCGGGTTGCTCGGCGACGGGCCCGGGTTCATGGGCCACGGCGCGGCCGTGCCGCTCGATGGCCCCGGGCCGGCCGGTGTGGACGCGTATCCGACCGGCGACGCTCCGCTACCGGCGTTCCACGGCGCGGCATCGTTGCTACCGGTGTTCCACGGTGCGGCATCGTTGGGTGCAGGCGGTCGGCCGGAGCTCTGCCATCCGCCGCCCTGATTTTCGGGCGTGGCCTGCCATCCGCTGCTCGGGCGTTCGGCCTGCTGGTGGCCGGGGCCCAGTGGGCTCGACGACTCGGGCGCGGGCCGACGGGGCGCGTCGGTGGGCGGCTGCGGACTCGGCTGTTCGTTCGCGGCGTGATCGGGTTCGGCGGACTCGCGGTCCTTACGCCGGCGCCCGCCCTTCTTCTCTTTGCGCGGGCCGTCCTCGCCCCGGCTCATGAAGCGGCGGCGCTTGGGTGCTTCGTCGATCAGGTCCGCCTGCGGCAGGTTCTCTACCGGCGCCTCGTATCCGACCTGGGTGACTTCGCTTTCCGACAGCCACGGCGGCAACATGGGGAGGCTGTCGTTGTTGCGGCTCACCGGTGCGCTCCGCTCACCAGGGTCCCCCGATCTGATCGACCCACTACTTGCGACGTCGCAGAGTTTACGCGACAACCCCGGCGACGTGACGGGCGCCTCGATCGGCCGATGAGCGCCCGGCGGTTGGTGCGGCGTGGCGCCCGTTCGGGGTGTACGGTTCGGGGCGTTTTTGCCTCCGGGCACCCGTACCGGTAGTCTTGAGCGGCGGTGCACCTAGGCGCCGACTGTTCGCATGCATGCCGACGTAACGTCGGTGCCCTGTAGGTGAGCAGCTACGAGGTATTCCAACTCAGGTTGAGCATAACCGGGATCGCGGAGGATATGGCGAAGAAAGACGGGGCCATCGAGGTCGAGGGTCGAGTTGTCGAGCCGCTGCCCAATGCGATGTTCCGGATCGAGCTCGAGAACGGGCACAAGGTTCTCGCGCACATCAGCGGAAAGATGCGGCAGCACTACATTCGCATCCTTCCGGAAGACCGCGTGGTCGTCGAGCTCTCGCCGTACGACCTGTCTCGCGGCCGGATTGTCTACCGCTACAAGTGATGCCTGCCTGACGCCGCGAGCCCGCACCGGCACGCGGCGTCGCACGGTGTTCCGGCCCCGGCCGGAGCGCGCAACAAGACTTCCCCAGTCGTCGGCTGGGGAAAAACTGTGTTCACAGACCCTTGTGAACCCACAAAAGATTGGACGGACGTGAAGGTTCAGCCGAGCGTCAAGAAGATCTGCGAGAAGTGCAAGGTGATCCGCCGTAACGGTCGGGTCATGGTGATCTGCGACAACCTGCGCCACAAGCAGCGTCAGGGCTGATCGAGCCTCACCACCGGGCACCGATCGTCTGATCGGACTGACCGAAAAGAAGAACTCCCAGCTCCAGTTCGCGCACGAGGATTCGCGCGAACCAACCACCGGTACGGAGGCCGGTGCCCCCACTGCAAAGACGGGGGGACGGACAGGGAGCAGACCTCCGCAACCATTAAGGAACCTGCCACATGGCACGTCTGATGGGCGTTGATCTCCCGCGCGAAAAGCGCATGGAGATCGCGCTGACCTACATTTTCGGAATCGGGCGCACCCGCGCCTCGGAGATCCTGGCTCAGACCGGCGTCAGCCCGGACCTGCGCTCGAAGGATCTCAGCGACGACGACCTGTCGAAGCTCCGCGACTTCATCGAGGGCACGGACTACAAGGTCGAAGGTGACCTGCGCCGCGAGGTCCAGGCCGATATTCGCCGCAAGATCGAGATCGGCTGCTACCAGGGCATCCGCCACCGTCGTGGCCTGCCTGTTCGTGGTCAGCGCACCAAGACCAACGCGCGTACGCGCAAGGGTCCGAAGAAGACCGTCGCCGGCAAGAAGAAGTAGGGATAGCGTATGCCTCCGAAGAGCCGGGCCGCTGGCCCGAAGAAGTCTCAGAAAGCGCGTCGCCGGGATAAGAAGAACATCCCGCACGGCCACGCCCACATCAAGTCCACGTTCAACAACACCATCGTCTCGATCACCGACCCCGAGGGCAATGTCATCTCGTGGGCGTCGTCGGGCCACGTCGGCTTCAAGGGTTCGCGTAAGAGCACCCCGTTCGCCGCGCAGCTCGCCGCCGAGAATGCTGCCCGCAAGGCGCAGGAGAACGGTGTCAAGAAGGTCGACGTGTTCGTGAAGGGCCCGGGTTCGGGCCGCGAGACCGCGATCCGTTCGCTGCAGGCCGCCGGCCTGGAAGTGGGCTCGATCTCCGATGTCACCCCGCAGCCGCACAACGGCTGCCGTCCGCCCAAGCGGCGTCGCGTCTAAGCGGGAAAGGAACAGCTGAAATGGCACGTTATACAGGCCCCATCACCCGCAAGTCGCGTCGTCTGCGCGTTGACCTCGTCGGAGGCGACCAGGCGTTCGAGCGTCGTCCTTACCCGCCCGGCCAGCACGGCCGCGCGCGGATCAAGGAATCCGAGTACCTCATGCAGCTGCAGGAGAAGCAGAAGGCTCGCTTCTCCTACGGCGTCATGGAAAAGCAGTTCCGTCGTTACTACGAAGAGGCCAACCGCCTCAAGGGCAAGACGGGCGACAACCTGCTCCGTCTGCTCGAGTCGCGGCTGGACAACGTCGTGTACCGCGCCGGTCTGGCTCGTACCCGTCGTCAGGCTCGCCAGCTGGTCAGCCACGGTCACTTCATCGTCAACGGTGTCAAGGTGAACGTGCCCAGCTACCAGGTTTCTCAGTACGACATCATCGATGTCAAGGAGAAGTCGCTGCCGACCCTGCCGTTCCAGGTCGCACGGGAGACCGTCGGCGATCGTCAGGTTCCGGGCTGGCTGCAGGTCGTCCCCGGCCGCCTGCGCATCCTGGTGCACCAGCTCCCCGAGCGTGCCCAGATCGATGTGCCGCTGAACGAACAGCTCATCGTCGAGTACTACTCGAAGTAAGCGCTTGGTGGGGGCCGCTCGGATGGCGGCCCCCGCAATCACTGATTAGGCGTCAAATAGCGGACGCCCTGAACAGGAAGTAGATCCACATGCTGATTTCCCAGCGTCCGACACTGACCGAAGAGGTTGTGGCGGAGAACCGCTCGAAGTTCACCATCGAACCCCTCGAGCCGGGCTTCGGTTACACCCTCGGCAACTCGCTGCGGCGTACCCTGCTGTCCTCCATCCCGGGGGCCGCGGTCACGAGCATCCGCATCGACGGCGTTCTGCACGAGTTCACCACCGTTCCCGGCGTGAAGGAAGATGTCACCGACATCATCCTGAACCTCAAGGGCCTGGTCGTGTCCTCCGAAGAGGACGAGCCGGTCACCATGTACGTGCGCAAGCAGGGCCCGGGCACCGTCACCGCCGGTGACATCGTCCCGCCTGCCGGCGTGGTCGTGCACAACCCGGACATGCACATCGCCACCCTGAACGACAAGGGCAAGCTCGAGATCGAGCTCGTCGTCGAGCGGGGCCGCGGTTACGTGCCCGCCGTGCAGAACAAGGCGACCGGCGCGGAAATCGGCCGGATCCCGGTGGATTCGATCTACTCCCCGGTGCTCAAGGTGACCTACAAGGTCGAGGCCACCCGTGTCGAGCAGCGCACCGACTTCGACCGTCTCATCCTCGACGTGGAGACCAAGAACTCCATCACGGCCCGGGACGCGCTGGCTTCGGCCGGTAAGACCCTGGTCGAGCTCTTCGGGCTGGCCCGTGAGCTCAACGTCGAAGCCGAGGGCATCGAGATCGGCCCCAGCCCGGCCGAGGCGGATCACATCGCCTCCTTCGGGCTGCCGATCGAGGATCTGGACCTCACCGTCCGGTCCTACAACTGCCTCAAGCGCGAGGGTGTGCACACGGTGGGCGAGCTCGTCGCCCGCACCGAGTCGGACCTGCTCGACATTCGTAACTTCGGCCAGAAGTCCATCGACGAGGTGAAGGTCAAGCTGCACGCGCTGGGCCTCTCGCTGAAGGACTCGCCCGCCTCGTTCGACCCGTCCTCCGTGGTGGGTTACGACGCGAGCACCGGCACCTGGAGCGATTCCGGCACCTTCAGTGATACCGACGGCGGCGAGCAGGACTACGCCGAGACCGAACAGCTTTAAGGTCGCCGGACTGACCCGGTCGCCTTTCACAAGGAGAATCCAATGCCCAAGCCCAAGAAGGGCCGCCGGTTCGGCGGCTCGGCGTCGCACCAGAAGGCGATCTTCGCCAATCTGGCCACGGCGCTTTTCGAGCACGGTCGCATCACGACCACCGAGTCCAAGGCCAAGGCGGTTCGCCCCTACGCCGAGAAGATCATCACCAAGGCGAAGGGCGGCACTCTCGCCGACCGTCGCGAGGTGATGAAGGACATCCGCAACAAGGACATCGTGCATGCCCTGTTCGCGGAGATCGGTCCCTCGTTCGAGGGTCGCGAGGGTGGCTACACCCGCATCACCAAGGCGCTGCCGCGCAAGGGTGACAACGCGCCGATGGCCATCATCGAGCTCGTTCGCGAGAAGACCGTGAGCAACGAGGCCGATCGTGCCCGTCGCGTCGCCGCTTCGCAGAAGACCGAAGCGGCCCCGGCTGCCGAGGAGACCGTGGCTGACGCCCCGGCCGCCGACGAGGCCACCGAGGACAAGAAGGAAGCCTGATCTCAGGCGTCCCGCGAGCCCGTCACCCTTCGTGGGTGACGGGCTCGTTGTTTTGCCGAACGCACGAGCGTGGAGGATTCGATGGACGACACCGCCCAGGCACCGGAGGACGCCGCCGCGGATCCGGCGCACCCCATGCCGTCGCCCGAGCTGACCCGGGTGCGGCTCGGAGTCAGCTACGACGGCACCGACTTCACCGGCTGGGCACGTCAGCCGGGGTTGCGGACCGTGCAGGGTGTGCTCGAGGAGTCGCTGTCGAAGGTGTTCCGTGCGCCGATCCAGCTCACGGTCGCCGGGCGCACCGACGCGGGCGTGCACGCCGAGGGGCAGGTCGCGCACTTCGACACCGCAGGTGAACTCGAGCCGGACAAGCTGATGCACCGGATGGCCCGCTTCCTCCCCAAGGATGTGCGGATCACCGGCATACGCACGGCCCCACCGGAGTTCGACGCCCGTTTCTCCGCGATGCGCCGCCACTACGCCTACCGCCTCACCACCGCGCCCTACGGTGCGGAGCCGTTGCAGGCGCGCAGTGTGGTGGCGTGCAAACCCGGCGTGGATGTCGAGGCCATGCGCGCCGCTTCCCGAAACCTGTTGGGCCTGCACAACTTCGCCGCCTTCTGCCGCCGTCGTGAAGGCGCAACCACCGTGCGCGAACTACAGCGTTTCGACTGGGTCCGCGAGGGTGATCTGCTCACCGCGTACGTCAGTGCCGACGCGTTCTGCTGGTCGATGGTGCGCAGCCTGGTCGGCGCGGTGCTCGCCGTCGGTGAGGGCCGCCGCACACCGGACTGGGTGGCGGGTCTGCTGGCCGAGACCGAACGTGCCAGCTCCGTGGCGGTCGCCCCGGCGCACGGCCTGAGCCTGATCGCCGTCGACTACCCGCCCGATGCCGAGCTGGCTGCCCGCAACGTGCAGACCCGGGAGACCCGCACGGTTCCTGCCCGGGCCGAGGGCGGTTGCTGCGGCGACTGACCTCGACCCGCGACATCGCCCGACCCTCGGTGGCCGACCGCTGCTGATCGGCGAGGGACGTTCAGGAACGGACGAGGCGGGCGATCGCGTCGGTGGCCTCTTTGATCTTCGCTTCGGCATCGGGGCCGCCGGCCACGGCGGCGTCCACCACGCAGTGCGAGATGTGGTCCTCGAGCAAACCCATGGCCACGGCTTGCAGTGCTTTGGTCATCGCCGAGACCTGGGTGAGGATGTCGATGCAGTACTTTTCCTCTTCGACCATGCGCTGCAGGCCGCGCGACTGGCCTTCGATGCGGCGCAGGCGCTTGAGGTAGTCCTCTTTGGCGGTGATGTAGCCGTGGCCGGTGTGACCGGCGTGGCCGGTGTGCTCGTCGCCGGTCGCGGTGTCAGGGGTGGGTGTGGTCACCGAAGTTCTCCTCGCGTGGCGGGTGGCTCGCAACTGGCGAGCTAATACCCCCCTAGGGTACAGTTTCCGGCCGGAAATGTCAGATACGCCGGTCGAGCAGGTCCCGGTGACGGTTTCGACCGTCCCGGACGGGACAATCACCGGTATGAGTTCGCTTCCCCGGCCCGCACTCGCCGTCATCGGCGGCAGCGGCTTCTACGACTTCTTCGACAGCGCTGCCGTCCACGTCGAGGTCGACACACCCTACGGCGCACCCAGTGCGCCCGTCGCGATCGGCGAGGTCGACGGCCGGCCCGTCGCGTTCCTGCCGCGCCACGGCAAGCAGCACGAATTCGCGCCGCACACCTTGCCCTACCGGGCCAATATGTGGGCGCTGCGCTCGCTCGGCGTACGGCGGGTCTTCGCACCGTGCGCGGTCGGTAGTCTGCGCGCGGACTGGGGGCCGGGCACTGTCGTCGTGCCCGATCAGCTCGTGGATCGAACCTCGGGGCGTCCACAGACCTACTTCGACGGCGGCGGCATCCACGTCTCCTTCGCCGACCCCTACTGCGACGACCTGCGCACCACCGCGGTGCGCGCCGGGACAGCCGGGGCTGACGCCGCTGCGCCCTCGGCCGATGACGTGCGCGGGGGAGTGGCGTCCTCGGCCGAGGACCTGCGACTCGAGGATTCGGGCACGATGGTCGTGGTGCAGGGCCCGCGCTTCTCCACCCGTGCCGAGAGCCGCTGGTTCGCCGGGCAGGGCTGGGACCTGGTCAACATGACCGGCCACCCCGAAGCTGTGCTCGCCCGCGAACTCGAGATGTGCTACGCCGCAGTGGCTCTGGTCACCGACCTGGACGCGGGCCTCGAGGAGGGCGCGGGTGTGCACGCGGTGGACGTGTTCGCCGAGTTCAAGAAGAATCTGGGCCCCTTCAAGGAACTCATGCGCCGGGCCGTCACGGCCGTCGGCGGCACCGACACCTGCGAGAGCTGCCGCGTGCACGCCGGGGTGTCACTGCCGTTCGAACTGCCCTGACAGCTGTAACTGCGCCAGCACGAACGCGGGCGCACCGGTACCTCCGGGCAGCGGTGACACTTCGACGTCGACCACCAGCCAGCCGCCCGCCTCGGCGGCCAAGCGCAGCCCGGTGAGTGCCACACCGGCGGCTCCGGCCAGGATCCGCGCCCGCGCCGCACCGATCCGGGCCCGGTCGTCCGGGTGCGGAACGGTGCGTTCGTCGACCCCGCGCCAGCGCAATCCGGGCACCGGTTCCGACACCCACCGCACCGCCCGCACCTGCGCGGTGTCGATGATCGCCAGATACAGACCCGGCTGAGTGTCGCGCAGCAGTTCCAAGGTGGTGGCCTCGAACGACTTCGGTTGCGGCGGGACGCTTTCGGTGACGTCCACGGACACTCCGCGCCAGTCGAGCCGTCGCTCGGCGTCGTTGCGGGCGGCCACCAGCAGCGATCGTGGTCCGATCGCCGAGGGCACGGTGGCGATGCCCGACCACCGGCTTTGCGGATCCGAACGACTCAGGGTGGCAACGATTTCCAGCGCACCATCGAACCGGTCGACGCGCTGGAACGATTCGGCTCCCCGGAATTCGACCGGCTCGGAACCGAAATGCGGGCCGAGTCCCTGGGGGCGCGAGTGCACCAGCCTGGTGCGCGCGTCCACCCGGAAGGTCGCCACCGGCAACTCCTCGCTCGGTGCGTGATCGCCCACCCACACCTTCACCGCGTGCGTACGCCCATCGGGCCATACCACCGGCACCGCTCGGAAACGCAATTCCGACCACGGGTTCCGCGACCGCGGCAGGTTTGTCTCCACCGTGTTGCCCGACTCGTAGGCTCTGCTGATCAGCGGCTGCAGCCGGGCCGGGATCGCACGCTGATACGAGGTCCACTCCCGCGGGGTGGTGCCCGCGGTCAGCATCGACCAGGTATTCGCACTGCCGAGAGTCTCCACGAGTTGCCAGCGGCCGATGATCATGTGTTCCCCTCGCCCCAGGCCTGAACGAACATGACTGTGTCTATCGTGCCCGATCCGCCGGGCCGCGCCCGTGTCGGGGGTGCGTCGATAGGCTCGACGCATGGACACACCGTTGCGGTTGGAGGTCATCGTCGCCAGTACCCGCCCCGAGCGGTTCGCGCCCGTGGTGGCCGACTGGTTTCTCGGGGCCCTCGCGTCCCGGCCGGAGTTCGACACCGGCGTACTGGACCTGCGCGAGCTCCCGCTGCCCGTGGAGCTCACCGAAACACCGCAGGTCGACGCCTTCCGTACCAGACTGGCCGCCGCCGACGCGTTCGCGGTGATCACCTCCGAGTACAACCACGGCTACCCGGCGTCGCTGAAGACCGCGCTCGACAGCGCCAAACACGAATGGCGGGCCAAGCCGATCGGTTTCGTCTCCTACGGTGGCCTGTCGGGCGGATTGCGCGCGGTCGAGCAGCTGCGTCAGGTGGTCGCCGAACTGCACATGGTCTCGGTGCGTGAATCGGTGAGTTTCGCGCAGGCCAAACGCCGGTTCGAGGCGAGCGGTGCCACCACCGACGGCGCCGCGATCGACGCATGCGAACGGATGCTGAACCAATTGGCCTGGTGGGGACGGACTCTACGGACCGCGCGCGCGGTCGATCCCTATCCCGGCTGAGACGCCATCGCGCGCTGCCCGCGCGGCTGACCGATGTAGGTGGACTCGCGCGGAATCGACACCAGGGTCAGGTTCACCCTGGTGGTTCCGGTGCGCAGCACGACCCGGTTGCCGAGCGCGCCCGGCTGGAAGATCTCCAGGTCGGGGCGTGAGGCGGGCCAGCCGTTCGGGTCGGCGGTGAGATAGATCGTGGTGACACCCGCGTGCGGGGCGGGCGCGAGGACCCCGTCGACGACGGTGGCTGTGAAAGCCGCGTCGGACTGGTGGGTTTCGACCGCGATGGTGAGGCGCTCCGGGTTACCGACGGTGGTCACCAACTGCTCCCAGGCGTGGGCCCGGTCGGTGCGGATCAGCACACGCTCACCGACGGCGAGTGCGCGGAACACCAACTGCTGGGCCAGATACAGCTCACCGGCGACGTAGACGGTGGAGATACCGGCACCGATGATCCTGGTGGCGACACCGTTGCCCTCGTCGTCGGAGCCGAGCAACTGCCCGCACCCGGCCGAGGGCAGGTGCAGCGCCCCGATGACCTCGATCGGGTACTCGCTGGTCGGGACGGTGTCGTCCACGCCGGGTACCGCGATCGGCAGGTGCGCCAGCAGGGCGTCGCGGTGGCGTCCGTTCATCGACACCATGCCCTTGGTCTTGGCCTTCTCCGGCAGCTCACGCGCGGTGAGCCGCCAGGCGGCACCGACGTGCACCGATTCGGCGTCACTGCCCGGCCGCAGCCGCACGGCCACCGTGGTGCCGCGCGAGGGCGCCACCCACAGCTGTGCGAGCAGATCGGAACCGAGCTGTTTGGGGTCGACCGCGCTGCCGATGTTCACCGCATTGCCGATCTCGGCGTACTTCCAGCGCTGGGTGAGCGCGCGCGGATCGATGCCGGAGGTGATCTGCTGCACGGCTTTCCGGATCTCGGGCGCGGTCAGGATGCGTGCGTTGCAGTCGGCGTCCTCGAGGGTGCGCATGATCCGCTGGGTGGCGACGGTGACCGCGCGCGAGGCGCCTTCGGTGCCGCCGCCGCGTCGCGCCGCCGCGTCCGGGCACCGCACCGCGTCGAAGCTGATCGCCAGCCACACCGTGCGGTGCGCGGTGGCGGGCAGCGGACCCAGCAGCGACTCGTAGATCGCGCCGGCCGGTGTGCCGGAGCGGCTTCGGTGGCCGTGGCTGATGATGTCGATGCCGTTGAGCAGGATGTCGTGCTGGTTGAGGCAGGCGGCCAGCTCGGGCAGGGGCAGCAGGTGGGAGGCGTGCACGGCGGTACGGGCGATCCGGGTGAGCCCGCCCTTGGGCGCGAGCACCTCGACCACGGTGACCACTCGGCTGCCGTCCCAGTACAGGCCGAGCGAACGACCGTCGGCGCCACGGAAATCTACGGTGTCGCCGAGGGTGTACTCCCGCTTGGCGAAGAAGCCACGGCCGGTGGCGACCCAGTCGAGCAGGGTGCGCTTCCCGATCGGGATCAGCGGGATCAGCACCACCGCGACCGCGATGCCGAGCGACGGCAGTGCGGCCAGTCCGAAGACCAGCGCGGCGAGCCCCGCGATCAGGCCGAGGACCTGCGCGATCAGCAGGTGCTGCAACGAAATCCGACCGAACAGCGGACGCGGTCCCGTACCGGTGAACTCGGCCATTCGTTCCTCCCCCAAGTACCCGATTGTCGATCGGCCGATGGCCGAATGCGAACAAGTGCTGCCGGGAACTGTACTGTGTTGCCCGGACGAGAGCACTGTTCGGGGGAGGAACCATGCCTTCAAAACCCACTACGCGCTGGCAGGTCAGCGGCTACCGCTTCCTGGTGCGGCGAATGGAGCACGCCCTGGTGCGCCGGGACGTGCGCATGCTGCACGACCCCATGCGCGCTCAGACCCGCGCCTACGTGGTCGGATTGGTGCTCGGCATCGTCGTGCTGGCCGGTTGTGGTGTCCTGGCGCTGCTCAAGCCGCAGGACAAGATCGGCGACAGCAAGATCCTGATCGCCAAGGAGTCCGGTGGCGTCTACGTGGTGCTCGACAATGTGGTGCACCCCGCGCTGAACCTGGCCTCGGCCCGGCTGGCGGCCGGTGAGGCGTCCAAGGCGTCGATCGTCAAGGAATCCGAGCTCGGCAAGCGGCCGCGTGGTCAGCTGATCGGCATTCCGGGTGCTCCTTCATCGCTGCTCTATGACAAGGACGGCAAGGGCAGGCCGTGGACGGTGTGCGATCGGCTCAAGGCCGACGGCAGCTCCGCGCTGACCACCTCGGTGCTGGCCGGTGCACCTGAACTCGGGGCGAAGGCCACCAAGGTGGATCCCGGCAAGGCATTGCTCGTGCAGGGCAAGGACGCGGTCTACCTGGTGTACGACAACAAGCGTGCCCGCGTGAACATGGACGACCCCGCGGTGACCATGGCGCTCGGCGTGGGCGGTGCGACTCCGCGCCCGATCGGGGAGGGCCTGCTCAACGCGATTCCCGAGGTGCTGCCGATCATCACGCCGGTGATCGACAACCCCGGTGGCACGCCGCCGTACAAGGTGAGCGGCCACCGGATCGGCGACGTGGTCCAGGTCTTCAACGAGCCCAATCAGAACTACGTGGTGCTCCAGGACGGGCTGCAAGCGATCTCGGTGCTCACCGCGCGGATCATCCGCAACTTCTACCCGACGGTCATGAACGGCACCACCATTCAGTCGACCGACTCCACCTACGCCCCGCACGTGCAGACGCTGAAGGTGCAGGACTACCCGGCTGAGCGGCCGACCTTGATCACTGCCGGGGAACAGCCGGTGAGCTGTATGTCGTGGCAGCCGATCGCCGAGGCCGCCGAAGCCGCCGACAGCGTGGCGCGCGCCGAACTGTCGCTGCTCAGCGGTATCGACCTGCCCCTCGCGGACGACGGCAAGCTCGTCGAC
Source organism: Nocardia halotolerans (assembly GCF_042650145.1). Classification (NCBI taxonomy): domain Bacteria; kingdom Bacillati; phylum Actinomycetota; class Actinomycetes; order Mycobacteriales; family Nocardiaceae; genus Nocardia; species Nocardia halotolerans. The sequence continues at coordinate 508,268 of NZ_JBHSDL010000030.1, forward strand.
CTCGCCCAGGCCGACGGCGCGGGCCCCAACGTCGACTCGGTGCACATTCCGCCCGCCACCGGCGCCTACGTGCAGGCCACCGGCATCGAACCGGACAGCCGCCGCAAGGACAGCCTGTTCTACATCGCCGACACCGGTGTGCGCTTCGGCATCGAGAACGCTGATGCGGTCAAGGCCCTCGGGCTCGACAGCGCGAAGGCCGAGCCGGCGCCGTGGCCGATCATCGGGCTGCTGGCCGGCGGGCCCGGACTCAGCCGCGAGGACGCCATGGTCGCCCATGACGGCATCGCACCGGACCCCTCGCCCGCCAAAGAACCGGTGGCCGCGGCCAACTGAGTTCGATCACCGGTCGCCGGGCGGGGCTTCGCGCGCGGCGGTCAGGTCGTTCACCTGCGTCCGCAAGGCCGCCACTTCCTCGACCAGTTCGAGCAGCAGCCGTTCGGTGCGGTCGGCGGCTTCGTCGACGGTCTTGAGCTTCTCGACGATCCAGCTCGTCATGGTGCCGATGGCGAAGGAGATCAGGCCGATCCCCAGTGTCATCAGGACCAGCGACACCAACCGGCCCTCGGGGGTCACCGGGTAGACGTCGCCGTAGCCGACCGTGGTCACCGTGACCGTCGCCCACCACAGCGCGTCGGCGAAGTTCGTGATCTTGCTGTCTTCGACCCCGTATTCGGCGTCGAAGAAGGCCAGACTCGACAGCAGCAGGATCAGCAGTGAGCTGGTGAACACGAGGGTGACCAGGCGGGTGCGCGGCCGTGTCGCGCGGTTGAGGGCATCGAGCATCAGCAGCGCCGCACGCAGCAACCGCAACGGCCGAAACGGCGGCACCAGCACAACCAGCAGGTCGAGTGGGTGCTTGCGGACGAATCCACGGCGATCGGTGGACAACCACAGCCGCACCGCGAAGTCGCCGGCGAACAGCACCCAGATCGCGACGTCGGCCCACAACAGGCTGGCGTCGAGGCGCGGGGAGGGCGCGGTGTCGAGCACGCGCCAGGCGTACAGGATCACGAACAGCACCGCGAGCACCATCAACGGCAGGTTGGTGACGCGCTCCCAGCGCTGTCTGCGTGTTCTCGGGCGGGCGATGGTCGAATTCATGCTGCAACCTGGATCGACGGTGACGGGTCAGGGACCGACCGTACCGTGCCGCACGGTACGGGCCGCACCGCCGTCGCCGATGACAGCGGCGACTCAGATGTCGTCTTCGGACATCCCGAACTTACGGCGGATCGGGAACGAGGCGAGCAGTCCCAACGTGAGGATGAGCGCGATCGCACCCGTGCCGATCAGCGCGACATTGCGGGCGGTGTTGTCCGGCGGGGGAGCCGCGGCGGGCACCGCGAGTTGCTGACTGCGCGCCGGTGAGGACTCCTTGGGCGGCAGTTCGTCGGGCACCTCGTTGGTCAGTGCCGCGATCGGGTCCACCGCGCCGTAACCGATGTAGGGATTCCAGCCCTCGGCCGGTGCGTGCGCGGTGGCCTGGAGCCGCTCGATGACCTGCTTCGACGACAGTTCGGGGAACCTGGATCGAACCAGTGCGGCCACGCCGGAGACGTAGGGTGCGGCGAAACTGGTACCGCTGTAGGGCATGTATTTGCCCTGGTTGTCGTACTTTCCGTCGGAGATGCCCGTGGTGCGCGCGTCGAGCGAGGTGATGCCCTCACCCGGTGCGGCGATGCCCACCCAGGGACCGGGCACGGTGAACGACGAGGGCGCGCCGTTGCTGTCCACCGAGCCGACCGAGAGCACGTACTCGTCGTACCAGGCGGGATTCACATAGGTGCGGACCGTGTCCCACAGGCTCTGGGCCGGCTTCAGTGGATCGGGACTCGGGTTACCGGACTTGCAGTTGTTGTCGGCATTGCCCGCCGAACTGACGATCACCACGTCCTTCTCCACGGCCGCGTACCGCACCGCCGCACCGAGCGCGCCGAACGCGACTTCGGCGGCAGGCGAGCTGGGGTTGCAGGCGACCAGGGAGATGTTGATGACGCGCGCGCCCATGTCGGCGGCCCGTCGAATCGCCGAGGCGAGCGAGGACACCTTGCCGTAGCCGTCGGGGAAGTCCTCCGGCGACTTGTTCTGCCCCGCGCCTTCGGCCTGGTAGAGCGAACTGGTCTGCCGAATGGTGAGGATCCGGGCCTCCGGTGCGACACCGGCGAAGCCCTGGCCCTCGACCTTGGTCGCGGCGATGATGCCCGCGACGACGGTGCCGTGCACATCGCAGTCCTCGGTACCGTCACCACCGGCGGCCACATAGTCACCGGCGGCCCACAGATCGGGCAGGCGCGGATGCGGTTGCACACCGGTGTCGATGACGGCCACGAGTTGCCCCGCGCCCCGGGAGAACTCCCACGCCCGCTCGAGATCGAGCGAACGCTGGCTGGTCGGCACGGCCACCTCGGAACTCGCCTGCGTGCGGAAGCACAAGCCGTTCACACCACTGCCACGCTCGGTCTTGTCCGGCGGCGCCGCCGGATCACCCGCTGGCAACAGCCCCGGGTTGATCGGTGGCGGCCGCTCACCGTAGGCGGTGCCGCAGAGACCGAATCCGGCGTTCAGGCTGACGGCCAACGCGACTGCCGTCAGACGAAAGCCGAGCCTCACAGCCCGCGGACCAGCGAGTAGAGACCGGCGACCCAGAACACCAGCGGCAGCACCGCGGCGACGAACGCGTATTCGATCAGTTCGGCGGCCCGGCGCATCGGCGGGGTGGCCGACTGGTTGGGCACGATCAGGCCGATCACCAAGGCGGCCACCAAGATCGCCAGCGCGACCCCGAAAACCACCAGGGGCTGGCGCATTTCGACGGCCACCCCGATCAGCATGAGCAGCACGATCGCCGAACCGCCCGCGATGAGCACGATGGCCTGCTCGGCGCCGGCGTAGGTGCGGCTGCGGAACATCAGCACCGCCGCGCACACCAGCGCCAGCGCGATACCGGGCCAGTACGGGTCGTCGGCGCCCGCATCGGTGGCGAGCAGCGCCCCGACCACGGCGACCAGCGTGGTGGCGGTGACCAGCCCGGCGAGGTAGTTGCGGGCCCGCTCCGACCTGGCGCGCAGGGCGTCGAGGGTGGGCAGGGCGCGGTGATCGTCCGGGTCGTCCTCGGTCGGGTCGATCGGCGTGCCGGGGGAGGGGACCGGGGGCAGCGGCAGCTTGGCCAGCAGCATCGAGATACGCGGCGACAGCGACAGTGCCGCGAGACCGGCCGCGGCGACGACCGCGCCGATGGCCTTCACCGGCTGCTCGGTGAGCAGCCCGACCAGCGCGGCGGGCACCACGAACACCGAGACCGTCGCGGCCCCGATGAACAGGGCCAGCCCCACCCCGGTGACGCGCCAGGCCAGCACCGCTATCGCCCCGGTCAGTGCGGCGCCGAGAAGCAGGTGCGCCCAGCTGTAGTGATCGGGAACCAGCAGCATGCCCGCGGTGAACGAGGTCGGCAGCGCGCAGCCGCCCAGCACCAGCGCGGCGGAGGTGTCGCCGTACATGCGGCTGAGTACGGTGCCCGCCACCACGCACAGAATCGCGACGAACATCGCCAGCGAGCCGCTCACCCAGAACGGCACCGCGTCGGGCGCGGACAGCAGACCGAAGCAGCCCACCAGCATGGTGATCGCGGCGAGCACCGAACCGGTGATGCGGGCGGTCTTCGGCGTCCAGCTGCGGTAATGCTCGGCGTCGGCGATCGCGACGTTGTACATGATGTCGTCGAACAGCGGAGTCGGCGCGGTGTTCGACGCGCTCTCGAGCATCAGCAGTTCGCCGTCGCGCACACCGTGTTCGCCCAGGCTGAGGGAATTCGAGAACGGGGGATGGCCGATGCGCGCGAGCACCCACTCGGCGGGCTCGTAGCGCTCACCGTCGTTGTCGAAATCATTGGACCGGCTGTGCTGGGCGACCATGTCGACCACACTCGGAATGACCAGCGCCACCGGCACATCCACCGGAATCGCCATGTCGACCTGCGTGTGCTTGGCCAGAATCGTCACCCGGGCAAGGTCCGGTGCGCGAACGATTCCGCGCGCGGAATCTTCTTCCACATGATCGAGTCGCGCGTGCGTCAAAACTCCCCCAACTCCGTCTCTACCTCGTGTTTCCGCTCGACCCCTGGAGATGGTCGACAGTTTGCGGAACCCACCGCTCGGACAGCAGAATGCCTGACGAACCATACGACATGTCGGCCGCGACCTCTACACTGAGCCCGTCGCGAGGGCGGACAGCAAGTAGTCAAGCAGGGGGAGTCTTCGACCATGAGCACAGTACGGTTCCAGCGCCGTGCCCGGCGCGAGATGCCGCGCACCCCCGGTGGCGAAGTCACCCTGCAGCCGCCGCCGGAGATCCCACGCGTCACCCCGGGCAGTCTGCTGATGAAGCTGATGCCCGTGGTCATGGTGGTCGGCATGGTCGGCATGATGGCGCTGATGTTCACCACGGGCGGCAAGAACATGATGTCGAACCCGATGTCGATGATGTTCCCGATGATGATGATCATGTCGATGGTCACCATGTTCGGACAGGGTGGTGGCAAGGGCGCCAAGGCCGCCGAGACCAACGAAGACCGTAAAGACTACTTGCGCTACCTCGATCAGGTCCGCAAAGACGTCGACGAGACCGCCGCGCAGCAGCGCGCGGCCGTCGAGTGGAGCCACCCCGAGCCCGGCCTGATCTGGATGCTCGCCGGCACCAGCCGCATGTGGGAACGCCGCTCCGGCGACAAGGACTTCTGCCACGCCCGCATCGGCCTGGGCGGGCAGCGCCTGGCCACCAGGCTGGTCGCCCCCGAAACCGGTCCGGTCGAAGAACTCGAGCCGATCGCCGCCGTCTCGCTGCGCCGCTTCGTCCGCGCCCACTCCACCGTTCCCGACCTGCCCACCGCCATCGCGGTGAAGGGCTTCGGCACTGTCGCCCTGGAGGGCGACCGTGTGCAGGCCCGTGACATGACGCGCGCAATGCTGTTGCAGCTGTGCATGTTCCAGGCTCCCGACCAGGTGCTGGTCGCGGTGGTGTGCGGCCCCGACACCGCCCGCGAATGGGAGTGGACCAAGTGGCTGCCCCACACCCAGCACCCGGAGGTGACCGACGGCGTCGGCACCCAGCGCATGTTCTACGGCTCCATCCGTGAGGCAATGACCGGCCTGCACCCCCTGCTGGGCAACCGGGTCCGCTACTCGCGTAACCAGCCGAACAACCCCAACATGGTGCACGTGGTCATCGTCGTCGACGGTGGCTTGCTCGAGGCCGAGGACGACCAGCTGCGCGAGTCCGGCTTCGAAGGCGTCACCATCATCGACCTGTGCAATTACGCACCCCGCCTTGCTGTTTCGCGCGGCATCAAGATGATCGTCGAAGACGGCGAATGCCTCGGCCGCGGCGCGACGGGCAACCAGGAACGCTTCGCCACCATCGACCGCGTCAGCGCCGAGCAGGCCCAGCAGCTGGCGCGGCGCCTCGCGCCCTATCGGGCCGCCACCCAGCGCAGCAGCGACATCGAGACCGACGACTCCGAAGTGATCTCCACCTGGTCGCAGTTGATGAGTCTCGGCGACATCGGCCACTTCAACCCCGCCAGCGCGTGGCGCCCCCGCTACGGCCGTGAGCGCCTGCGGGTCCCGTTCGGCATCGGCGCCGACGGCGCCCCCGTCGAACTCGACATCAAGGAAGCCGCCGAGAACGGCATGGGCCCGCACGGCCTGTGCATCGGCGCCACCGGCTCCGGTAAATCGGAATTCCTGCGCACCCTGGTGCTCAGCCTGCTGGCCACCCACTCGCCCGACCAGCTCAACCTGGTGCTGGTCGACTTCAAGGGTGGTGCCACCTTCCTCGGCCTCGACGGCGTCCCGCATGTCGCCGCGGTCATCACCAACCTCGAAGACGAAGCCGACCTCGTCGACCGTATGAAAGACGCCCTGGCCGGCGAGATGAACCGCCGCCAGGAAGTCCTGCGCCAGGCGGGCAACTTCGCCAACGTCTCCGAATACGAGAAGGCCCGCGCGGCAGGCGCCGACCTCGACCCGTTGCCCGCCCTGTTCGTGGTGCTCGACGAGTTCTCCGAACTGCTCACCCAGCACCCCGACTTCGCCGAACTGTTCGTGATGATCGGCCGCCTCGGCCGCTCACTGCAGGTCCACCTGCTGCTCGCCTCCCAGCGTCTGGAAGAGGGCAAGCTCAAGGGCCTGGAATCGCACCTGTCCTACCGCATCGGCCTGAAAACCTTCTCCGCCAACGAATCCCGTCAGGTCCTCGGCGTCCCCGACGCCTACAACCTGCCGAGCACCCCCGGTGGCGGCTACCTCAAGTCCGATTCGGGCGAGATCCAGCGTTTCCAGGCCTCCTACGTCTCGGGCCCCTACGTCGGCGGTGGTGCGGCCCGCGAGGTCACCAGCGCGGGCATCGTCGGCGGCGAGATCGACGTCAACGCCCGCCCGTTCAACGCCACCCACGTCGACTTCCGCACCTCCGACCGGGTTCCGCTCCCGGTGGAAGCCGCGCTCGAACCGGAACCGGTCAGCGACGAGAACGAGCAGATGTCGGACCTGAACATGCTGGTCTCGCGCATCCAGGGTTACGGCCGGCCCGCCCATGAGATCTGGTTGCCGCCGTTGGACGAAGCGCCGACCATGGACCAGTTGGTCCCGCGCTCGATCCTCACCGGCGAATACTCCGCGATCGCCCCACTGCGCGCCCCCATGGGCCTCGTCGACCGCCCCTACGACCAGCGCCGCGACCCGTTCGTCGTCGACCTGTCGGGTTCGCGAGGTAACGTCGCGATCGTCGGCGGTCCGCAGTCGGGCAAGTCGACCGCACTGCGTTCGATGATCATGGCGATGGCCCTGACCCACACCGCCGAGCAGGTGCAGTTCTATTGCCTCGACTTCGGTGGCGGCACGATGTCGAGCCTGCAGGGGCTGCCGCACGTCGGTTCGGTGGCCAGCCGCCTCGACGAGAACATGGTGCGCCGCACCGTCTCCGAGATGACCACGATCGTGCGCACCCGTGAAGCCAAGTTCCGGCAGCTGGGCATCGAATCAATGGTCGAATTCCGTCGACTGCGTTCGATGGACCCCGCGTCCAGCCCCGCCGCCGCGGGCGCACACGAGGATCCGTTCGGCGATGTGTTCCTGGTGATCGATGGCTACGGTTCGATCCGCCAGGACTTCGACGCGCTCGAGCAGACCATCATGAACCTTGCGGTGCAGGGCCTTTCGTACGGCGTGCACGTGGTGATCGCGCTCGCGCGCTGGGCCGAAGCCCGGCCCGCGCTCAAGGACCAGATCGGCACCCGCATCGAGCTCCGCCTCGGTGACCCAATGGATTCCGACCTCGGCCGCAAGTTCGCCTCGCTCGTTCCGCAGGGGCGTCCCGGTCGCGGTATGACCGCCGAATGCCTGCACATGCTCACCGCCCTGCCTCGCATCGACGGGTCAACCGACCCGTCGGACCTCGGCCAGGCGGTCTCCGCGGCGGTCGAGTCGATCGCCCGAGCGACCCCGGGCCGTCCGGCGCCGCAGGTTCGCATGCTGCCCGAGGAACTGCCTCGCGACCAGCTGCTGTACCTGGCAGGCAACTGGCCCTCTCGCGTCGACCCGTCGACCAAGTGCATGCGCATCCCGATCGGTATCAACGAGGCCGAGCTCGCCCCGGTCTACATCGATTTCGCCGAGAGCCCGCACTTCGTCATCATCGGTGACTCCGAGTCCGGCAAGACCACGCTGCTGCGGTCGATCATCGATGGCATCGCCGCATCGAACACGCCCAACGAGGCCCGGTTCATCGTCGGTGACTACCGCCGCTCGCTGCTCGGTCTGATTCCCGAGGGCTACCAGGCCGGATACGGTTCCACCGCACCACAATTCACCAAGAACATGGCCGACCTCGCCGCCTACGTCGCCAAGCGCACTCCCGGCCCCGACGTGACACCGCAGCAGTTGCGCGAGCGGTCGTGGTGGACGGGCCCGGAACTGTATGTACTCATCGACGACTACGACCTGGTGGCCACCTCGCAGGGCAACCCTGTATCCGCGCTCGTCGAACACCTGCCGCACGCGCGCGATCTCGGGTTCCATCTGATCATCGCTCGCCGCTCCGGTGGTGCCGGCCGGGCCATGTACGAGGCGACCCTGGCGCGGATGAAGGACCTCGGTTCGGCCGCCCTGGTGATGAGCTGCAGCCGCGACGAGGGTGTGTTGGTTGGCACCACTCGCCCCGGCCCCAAGCCGCCGGGCCGTGGCATGTACGTCACCCGCAACAGCGAGGGGCTGATCCAGACCGCCTGGATGCCGCAGCCGGAATGAGCATCGTCGAGCTCGTCGTCAGTGAAGCCAAGATCTGGGCGCGCGGTGCCACCACACACTGGGACGTGGTGCCCTCGGTCGTGCTGGGCAGCAACGGTTCCGATCTCGTCGTCGGAGAGCCACTGACTCCACCCACCCAGGTGGTGTCAGCGGTGCAGTACCTCGCCTGCGACCGGATCGCACTGCCACCACGCGTGCCGACGGCCGGGCAGGCGCTGTCGGCGGTGCTCACCGCGATCATCGACACATTGGGCGTCGCGGTGCCCTGCGAGCGGATCGTCGTCGTGCACCCCACCGCGTGGGGTGCACGCCCACTCGAGTTGTTCGCGACCGCTGCACAACAATTCACCCACGAGGTGGTGTTCGAAGCCTGCGCCGTGCGAGCCTCGGCGGTCGATGACGCAACCCGGCGCAGCCGCCGGACCGTGGTGGTCGAGTTCGGAATGCTCTCCACCACAGCCTCATCGGTGGTCTACGACGCGTACGGCACCCACGTCGAAGCGGTAGAGGCCGAACCCGGCCTCGCCGCGGCCGAACTCGGCAACGACAGCGGTTGTCGCCTGCTCACCGACCTGCTCACCCGGTTGCTCGACGACCGCCCGGCCGACGTCGTCCAAGTCTTCGGCACCGCCGACCCAGCGCTGCTCGAGGCTGTTGCTCTGGCGGCCGAAAGAGCTTGTGGCACAGGGGTAGCCGTCAGTCCGTTGTCGGGCGCCGATCTGGCTCGGCCGCCCGCGACCGGACCCACCTACACCCCGTCGATCCCGCCGGATCCGGCCGCCGAGTGGATGCAGCCGCTGCGCGCGCGAGCCGCCGCCACCAACCCGGTCGACCACCGCCCGCTGTACCTCGGCGCAGCGGCGCTGGCCGCCGTCGTCGCGGCAGCGTCCATCGGCGGCTTCTTCCTGGTCGGGGCCTCCGGCGATCAACAAGCTGCCGCGACTTCGGCCCCCACCACTTCCATCGCACCGCTCAGCCCCGCAACGCCGCCGCCCTCGACCTCGATACGCGCACCTCTTCCCACTCAGGAAACCGTTGGCAGCGTCGTCCTGGCGGTTCCGGTCGGCTGGAGCCGCGCCGCCGCCACCGACCCCACGACCCGAGCCGTTCTGGTCCCCGACGGCGGTGCCCGGCAACGCATCACCGTTATCCAGAAGCTCCTTTCCGCAGGCGCCGGCTACGACGAGGTAGCCGCCGATCTCGAAGCACAGATCGAGAGCAAACCGACCGGAACCGTGTCACAAGTACGCCGGGACGTCACTTTCGCGGGCCGCCCAGGGCTGTCCTACGAAGAACACCCCGCCGACGGCTCAACTGTCCGCTGGCAGGTGCTCGTCGAGCGAGGAGTGCAGATGAGCGTGGGGTGTCAGTACGTCGAAGGTGGTTGGGAGAGTGTGCTGTCCGCGTGTGAACAGGTGGTCGGAGCGGCCCGGATCGGATACTGAGACGCGCAGTGCCCCGCTGTGGTCGGCTCACCATCCTGGTGCCGACCGCTGATTTCGACGGTTTCACAAATTGAAGGACTCTCCGGTGTTCCGGGAACCTGCGACCATAACACCATACGAAAGCAATCAGGCCAGTGGAAACACCGAGGCTGGCGGAACTGATGGGGGTTCGGTATCCTCCAAGGCGTTAGCTCATGCCGCGGTGGACGGCTGGGGAGGGGCGGGGGAAGGGGTTGGCATCGACCGCAGTTGAGGCAGTCCAGCCGCACACGGGGGGTGACGCTGTGTTGCGACTCGAGTTTGTCTGCTGATCTGGACTGGTCCCGCTTGTTCTTGTTGATCGAAAGATCATTGCAGTCCAATGGAACCGATTCGGCATGGGCGACGTCTAAGTAAGTAGGAGGACGCAGAGCGCGTCCTCGTGGGAACGTGAGGAGACGTAGGTGACCGGAACAAACATCGATGTCCTTGGAATCGATAAGCAGTCCCAGAACTTCGAGCAGGTGCACGGCGTTCTGCAGGCTGCGATCAATAACATCGATGACGAGGTCCGTACGCTGGTTCCCTCCCTGTGGGAAGGTGATGCCGCGAACGCCTTTGTCGGACTGATGGGTCGGTACCAGGAGAAGGCAGCACGTCAGCAGGCGCTGCTGATGGAGGCTTCGGGGCTGTTGAACTCGTCGTCGAAGCAGTTCAGCGCGAATGACGAAGACGGTTCTTCCAAGCTTTCGTCGGTTGGTAGTTCGCTGGACCTGCCCTGACGCGCAATAACTCAACGACTTAGGAGGTATCGATATGAGCGTAAAAAAGGTTCTGCCGGGTGCGGACGATTCATCCGACCAGATTTTGAACAAAGCCAGGGCTATCGAAGCTGATCTCATCGACTTCAAGGCCGACTTCGACGGCTTCTTCAACACCCAGGACGGCGACATGTCGGGCGCGGCAATCGCCCGTCAGGCGGAGTGGTCTGCTCTTTCCAACGAGATCACCGCCATCTTGCAGCAAGCCACGCAGATGGCGAAGGAATGCCACACGGACTTCCGTGCTCTCGACAGGAAGCTGGCCGCGGATATTGGCGGCTGAGCCGTCGAGTCGGCTCGTATGATGTGTCGGAGCCGGTGTCAGGCCTTTGAATGCGGAGGCCCGACACCGGCTTTCGACGTTTCCAGGAGCTGATCAGCACGCTGTTTCCGGCGCGTCAGCAATTTATGGTGACGACGAAGCTCAGGACTACTTGATCCGTTCGCTGAGCAGTGGAACCAGTTTGCTCACCAGTGCCTGTTCGGACTTGTCGGTCCAATTCCTGATCGCATTCACCGTCGCAGGATCGTCGACGACGATAACAGTGGCCTCGGAGGACGAGATGGCACCTGGTAGGCCGAGGAGCCCACCGCCGCCGGCTTTCTTGTCGCTTCGAACAGCGAGGATGTAGTCGCTGCTCTTGAATCTCGAAAACACTGTGTACCGTTCATCACTCGAAACGGCACGGGGCGAGGGTTCGTCAGCCGCTTTCTCGAACGAGGGATTGTAGGCGAGACCCAAGTCGCTCAAGAAGGTTGTCTGGAGAGTGGGCGACAAGTACACCGAGATGCCCGGGTCGAGTTGGCCGCTGTCGGTGATGTCGACCATGACAACAGCTTTTCCGGCGAACGCCGGGTTGGCTGCGCGGGCGCTTTCCACAGATTTGACGCCATCGGCTGCCGTGGCGCTGGAATTGGCCGAGCCGCCGGTTGCCTCGTCGCCACCCGACAGTGCGAATATCCCGACAGCGGCTGCCACCGCTACCGCTGCGATGGCGGCACCTGAGACGAGAAGCCGGGACCGACCACGCGGTGCGGGGGCATGCGTCCCAGGAGCCTGCTGGACCGGCATGGGAGGCACTGGCCCCGTTGTGGCGACGGGGTGGAACCGGTTTTGTGGTGCTTGATCGAACACCTGGATGGGATAGGTGGGCGATGTGTTCGTGGAAATCGGGTTGTGTCCCGGGACCAGTACCGAGGCTGCGGCATCGGTGAATTCGCGGCAGGTGGCGAACCGTTCCGCGGAGTTCTTCGCCATGGCGCGGGCGAAGACACCATCGATGGCCGGAGGGAGACCTGGGTTGACCGAGGTCGCGCTGGGCGGCGGCTCGTGCAGATGGCCCATCATGACCATTGCCGGTTGCGTCGCCGGGTAAGGGTTGCGGCCCGTCAAGAGCTTGAAGAACGAGCAGGCCAGGCTGTAGATGTCCGCGCGATGATCCAGTGCGCCACCGGCCAGTTGCTCGGGCGGCGCGTAAGCAATTGTCGCCAAGAAGCTTCCGGTCTGCGTGAGTTCGGAAGCGTCGTCATTCGACTTGGCAACACCGAAATCCGTGAGCAGAATGCGCTCGTCCTCGCCATCGACGTTGGAGAGCAGGAAGTTGGCCGGCTTGACGTCGCGGTGGAGCAGACCCTTCCTGTGCGCATAGTCCAGACCTTTACCGACTTCGCTGACAATGCGGAGTGCTCGAAGTGGATTCACCGCGTATGGGTCACGAGCCATCTCCGCGGAGGCATCTGTGCCGTCGACGTACTGCATTGCGATCCACAGCCGACCGGCCTCTTCGCCGCGGTTGTAGACCGAGACGATGTTTGGATGATCCAGGCCCGCCGCAAGATTGGCTTCGCGCTCGAATCGGGCCCGAAACTCGGCGTCGCGGGACAGTTCGGGGCTCAGGACTTTGATCGCATCCATACGCGGCAGGCTCGGGTGCTTAGCCAGGTAGACCGAACCCATTCCGCCGGCACCGAGGATCCGCTCGATTCGGTAACCGCCGATGACGGTTCCGGGAGTCATTGCCACCCTGATCGTCTCCTGTCACGCATCGGTGAGGTCTTCTCGTTCATGTCGCAGTCCGGAATGTGCTACTGGCTGTTCGCGAGCAGCGCGTACTGCGCCGCAGCGCGCTGATGTGCGTCGGTGAGCTGGTCGCTTTCGACGGTGGCGACGTACTGGCGATACATGACAGCACACCGAAAACGGTCGGTCTTATAGTCGTCGTCGGGATCTTCGCCGCATCGTGCGCCGGGCAAGCCGGAGGGCGGGGGAGCCTCGGTGGGGTAGACGCGTTCGAGAATCTGCGACAGGAGTTTTTCTGCTGACTCGTCGTCACGAGAGCGGAACAACATGGTCGCGCTGGACATCGACATGGACAGCGAAAACCGGTCCACCCCTGCTTCGGTCATCACCGAGTCCCAGTAGCCCCTCGGCCGGACCTTGTGCAGAAACCCTCGTAGAGTCATCGAAGCTTGCCGGCCGAGGTCGGGCGCACCGAGGCCATCAGGATTGAGTGTGCGGCGCAACATCTCGTCCGGGTCGTTCGGCAGGAACAGCATCTCGGCTGGACTGAGGGCAGGTATCCGATCCAGGAGGGGTAGCTGCGCGTCATAGGCCTTCTCCGCCAGTGCGGTGAGAGCCCCGAGTTCCGCCTCCGGCGTGCCCAGGTAGAGGTTGACGACGTACTGGCCGTACGCGAGTGTTGACCCGATGGTCGCGACGCCCGGTCGCCAATGCGAATGTGCCGCAGAATACTTCGGTACGGATACGCGCTCGTTCTGGTCGGCGGCAACGGCGAAGTCGGTTTCCTCGATCTCGGCAGCGGCGCGTTTCGCTGTCTCGTCATCAGGGAATTGCATCACTGTGACGGTGGCGAAGGTGGCTCCAGGCGGAACCTTGCCGGGCTCATCAGGCTCTTTGTCGGTGGAGCTGCTGGCGAAGCCGAACATCATTTGATTGCGCTCGAGTGTCGGTTTGTTCGCATTCGCGAGAGCTTCCGTGGCCTTGTCCGCATCCAGGATGGCAATCGAGCCGGTGCCGAACTCGATCTTCGGATCGATGTCGATTCCGGTGACGACATGCTCGGAGAGGCGCACCACTGCTAGGTTCATCGCGCCCGAGAGGTCGTTGTGATAGTCGTACCGCATGTCCAATGGGGCCGTGGCTTTCGCATACGAACCGACGTCGAGCGTGCGGACATCTGGTTCGCCTGGAACCGGGCTTCCGTTCGTGGTACCACATCCCGAGACGGTCAGAACCGCCGTGGCCGCAATCGCCAGGCAACCCAGCACTCGCGTTCGTGCGTAGGACATCGACGGGTGAAAGCTGTTCTGCATCACTTGGCCTTTGCGAGGATTGTGTACTGGGCCGAGATGCGCTGATGTACGTCGGTCAACTGTGTTGCGGCGACCTGGGTGGCGTATCGAGAGTACGACACACTGCAGTAGTATTTTGTCGCGAATGTTTCGGGGCCGACGTATTCGAGGCACTGTGCCATCGGAAGGTGCTCGGGCGCAGGCGCGGAACGGAAGTGCTTGCTCGGGTCACCGAAATAGTCCGCGACCTTTGCGGCCGACGCATCATCTTTCGCCCGAAATACGAAATTTCCTTGCCATGCTACTCGGTCGACACCGGTGTCCTCGAATAGTTCAGACATTTTTTCGGTATTGCCCATCAGCTGAAGACCGCCGTGTCGGTCGTAAACTCCGGGAATGCCGCGCTGGTTCGAATCCAAGGATATCGTGTGCATTGCACGACCGAGCATGCCATCTGGGTCGACATCGAGGTCCATCATTTTGTCGGGCGCAGTTGGTGTGTACCGCTGGAGGGCCGGCGCGATCTTGTTGATGCTGTTCTGCACCCTGGCGACCAGCTTCTGTTCGTCCGATTCCTTCAATACACCCATCACGCTGTCGTACACGTAGGTGAAGATCACGAACTTGCCGACAGCTTTCCACGATCTGATCTGGCCCGGCCATTCTGGGTGCATTTGAGCGTGCACATCGATCAGATTTCCCGTTCCGTCCCCGACCTGAACCGGGAACGTTCCCGGGGCAGCGGCAGCTTCCTCAGTGGCAAGAACTTCAGCTGCCGCAGTCGCATTCTGCTCCGTATCGAACAGCATCACAACGTTGTCGAGCTCGTACGACAGGCTGGGCTCGCTATTGGATCGCGCCGTCGATACAAATCCGGAAATGAATCCCTGTGCGCGTTCGTTGAGCTTGACGGGATCGGCGCTCATGCGCGATTTGATGGCAGCTGAGCTGAAGTCGATAAAAATTCGAACCGCGCCACTCATGGCCGGCGGTGCGTGCGTGGCTTCGGGTTCGATTTCCATGGGCAGTGGAATATTGTTTCCGATACGCATTGCCTCAACCATGGCGGCCATGTCAGGGCTGGTCGGCTTATCGTAGACTTTGGGCTCAGTGGGGAGATTGCCCACATCGAGTTTGCTCAGATCGACTGTCTGCGCAGTCGGCGCCTCCTCGGATGCGGATCCGCATCCGGCGGTCGCCGCGACTACCGTAGCGAGACCGACGGCGAACAGCGCCGAACTCGTGCTCCTCATGTGATTCCCCTCCGTGGTGAGGCGACCCGCGTCCTGCCTGATGGCCGCAACGTCTCGGGCGCGCACAGCTCCTGCTCCCCAAGCGCTGGAGAGAAGATAGCATTCGGATCGACGCATCTGCTCGCTGTATCACGTCCGCTGCGGTCGATGCCCACTCGTTCCGATGTCGGGCGAGCAAGTGGCAGTAGCGATTTCTCTCAGTGGTCTCGCCGCGGCTGTGAGGTTGCCGGCGGAAGTCCGCCCAGGGGAACCTATCCGGGCCGGTTTGCCATAGTCTGGATGGTATGGCGACGACCCTGCTGCGCGGTTCCGGTGGAGGCCGATACCTGTGAGGGATCGGCAGGTCGAAGTTGTGCTGGGTGGTCATGCGGTGGCGCATGTCGCGGGGGCTGTGATCGTGGTGGCCCATCGTGGGCCCGGGCGGATCACGCCTGATGACACCGCGGCGGTGGCGCTGGAATCGTTGGCCGAGCTGGTGTGTTCGGCCGTCGAGGAGGCGCCTGCGGGGCCGGGGGCCGCGGTGGCGCGGCAGGCGACTCGGTGGCTGATGAAGCACGCCGAGCAGATCTCGCCGGGGGTGCCGATCGATTTCGGGGTGCTCTCGGCCGCCGACAATGGTGGGGTGGCGATCTTCCTGCACGGTGCGGTGACGGCTGTGCTCGCCGGTGAGCAGGGTTCGGAGTACTACCGGGGCAGTGATGCGGCGTTCACCGTGGATCGGGTGGCTTCCGAGCCGGCGAAGGCGGTGGCGTTGTTCGTCGACGACGCCAAGGGGCGCATTCCCGATCTGCCGCCCGCACGGGGTGTCGGGTGGCTGGTGGAAGGGATCGCGCAGGCAGGTGGGGCCGTGGTGTGGTCCAACGATGTGCGCAGCCATGTGCGGACCGCGGATCCGGCGGCGCGCCGGCTGCCACCGCCCACCGCGCGAATCGATCGGGAACCGCAGGCGCCGCAAGCCGATTCGCGCCCGGTCGAGCCGCCGGCCACCGGGATGCAACCGGCGACTTCGATGATGGACGCTGTCACCAGCGCTACCGGACCGGCGCACGGCACGGCCGACCAGCAGTCCTACGCTCATGTTGAAAACCCACGCGGCAGCACAGATCCCGCGCCCGAACCCGATCCTGACCTGCAGCGCAGGTTGGAGGCCACGGCCAGGTCGACCGTGCTCACGGTGAAGGTGATGGGATTCAAGTGCGCGCGTGCACATCCCAGCGATCCACGGGCGGCGTTCTGCACGGTGTGCGGGATGCCGGTCGATCAGACCCAGGCGCTGGCCGAAGTGGTGCGACCGCCCCTCGGCATGCTGGTGCTCGACGACGGTATGACCTTCCTGATGGCCGCCGACGCGGTGATCGGGCGCGACCCGGAGAATTCCGAGGCGGCCCAGCGCGGCCTCATCCCGCTGCGCATCGACGACACCTCCGGCGGGATGTCGCGCGCGCACGCCGAAGTGCACCTGGTGAATTGGGATGTGCAGCTCATCGATCGCGGTTCCACGAACGGCACCCGCAGCCGTCCGCCGGGCTATCGCGACTGGATCAGGCTCACCCCGAACCAGCCACTCGTGCTCGTTCCGGGCACCGAGGTGATGATCGGGAACCGGGTGTTTCGCTACGAACCGGCGGCACCGCCCCCGTTCGGCTGAGCCGCGAGACCCGCGTGCCGGAATCGTTTCGATGAGCGCCGACGTGCCTGCGCGGGCATCGCAGCTGAACGCGCACCGGCGTGTTGGTGCGGTCCGCCGTTGTCGAAGCAGAAATCTGGCCGAAGGACGTCGAACTGCACGAATACGCTGATCAGCTGTAGCGCGACATGCAGGTCGTCTCGCCGTTGAGCACCCCCGCGCGGAAGGCGTCGACGCGGGAGAACCCGCTCGGCACCGTGTTGCCCTCGGTGTCGCTGGCGGCCAATCCGTCGGTGAGCAGGCCGGAGACCGCTTCGTCGAGGTCGCCGGCGGCCAGTTGGATGTCGCCCTGGTCGACGGGGCGGTCGGTGCGGGCGAGCTGGCCGGTGACCACCCCGGACAGGCAGGCCGCGCGCAGACCGGTCTTCGCGCCGGTCAGCTGCCTGCCCTGGCTGCGCTGCACGGCGAGGGTGTAGCGGGAGATGAACACCACGTAGCCGTTGTAGTCGCCGCTGACCTTCACCGGCAGCGGGCCGTCGTCGCCGGTGTCGATGGCGCCGCGTTCGGCCAGGCCGGGCACGTCGGTGGCGATGGTGTTCTTGGCGGGGCAGTAGGTGACGGGGCCGGTGACGGCGCCGTCCGCGCAGTCGATGCCCGAGCCCGCGTAGTCGTAGGTCGGGGCCTGCTCGACTGGCAGGATCGCCTGCAGGGCCTTGCTCAGTTCCTCGAGGTTGGCCTGGGAGACGGGGTATTCGCCGCGGCCGCTGTCGCCGGCGAAGCTCTGCGGGAGGTTGCCCCGGCGCGAGTCGATCTCGTCCTCGTCGATGCCCTTGCAGCCGCGTGGGCCATCGGTGAAGCCGATCTGCACGGCGGTGACCCGTTCGAAGGCCGAACCGTGCACGCTCTCGGGGTCGTCGGGGTCGGAGTCGCGAATCGCGACCGTGGCGGCGAGAACGGAATTCAGGCCGTCGGAGGTGTTGATGGTGAAGTGTTTCGACTTGCCCTCGGCGACGTGGCGCATGAAGGCGCCGGCGAAGCAGTCGGCCTGCTGTTCCTTCACCAGGACGGGGGTCTTCCTGGTGACCATCCCGGCCATGTTCTGGATGGCGTGCCCGTATTCGTGGGCCAGCACCATCACCACCGACATCGGGCCGAAGGTCTCGCTCATCGTGGGCAGCAGCATCGCGCGGTCCCAGCCGATGGAGTTGTCGCTGCGGCAGTAGGCGGCATTGACCAGGTGGTAGGTGGTTTCCTTACAGAAGTCGATCGCCGAGCTGCGCGAGGCGCGCGCGTTCCAGGAGATCAGTTTCTGTACCGGCTCGAAGGTCTGGTCGCTGAACTCGGCGCCGAACACGGCCTGCCAGTAGGTCTGGATGTCGTCGATCGCGTTGAGGGCCAGGGTGTCGACCTCGCCGCCGTCGCCGTTGGTCGCGGTGAGGGTGGAATCGGCGACGCCGGAACGTGGACCGTTCGGCCCGCCGGTGGTCGGCAAACCTGCCACCTGGAAGGGATCGTGGTAGATGGAGACGCCGTGACCATCGATCGACCGCGTGCACCCCATGCTGAGCAGGGCGCATAGCACGACGGTGATCGCAACGAGCACTTGGGCTTTCGGCATTGGCCCCCCTGGTCGGCCGGATACACGTGCGGGTCGGTCGCCGGATCGGGCCTCGAGCCGTATCGGGGGCACCGCCGATGTCCGGGCGATGGCATAGTATCCGCTCCATGTCTTCACCGGGGGCGCAGACCATCACCGTGCGCCATGATGGATCCGAACGAGTCTTCGAAGCGAGTCAGCAGATCACCATGGGCCGTGCGCCCGAGGTGACGCTGTTCGTGGACAGCCCGCTGGTCTCGCGTGTGCACGCCACTCTGCGTTTCGGCAACGGTGCTTGGATACTCGCCGACAACGGCAGCACCAACGGTGTTTTCGTCGACGCGCGCAGGCTGAACCAGCCCGTGTCGATCGATCGGCCCACCCAAGTGCGCCTCGGTGACGCGATCACCGGCCCGCTGCTGCACCTGGTGCCCTCGGCCCTCGGCTCGCGCCATGCCGCGACGATGCTCGCACCGCCCTCCCAGCCCCAGCAGCCCCAACCGCAACAGCACCCTGGGCAACGTCCGCAGTTCCCGCCGTCGTCCCGGCCGGCGCCGCACGCGCCGCAACCGGCTCAGCACACGCCGCCGCAGGCCCAGCAAGCGCCGTCGCAACCCCAGTACGTGCCCACCTCGCAGCTGCCGTCGCAACCGATGGCGCCGCAGGACAACATCAACATGACCCGCCGCGCCGATTCCTCGATGCTGCCGCCGGTGCGCAAGGCGGCCTCGACCGAGCCGGTCGCGCGTGGAGATCGCATTCCGCCCGGTGGGCTGAGCATCGGCCGAACCTCCGACAACCAGATCGTGGTGAACGACCCGCTGGCCTCGCGCAAGCACGCGCGGTTGGTGTCCTCGTCGGAGGGGTTGGTCGTCGAGGACCTCGGGTCGGCCAACGGCACCTTCGTCAACGGGCACCGGCAGCAGCGCACGGTGCTGCGCGAACGCGACATCGTCACCATCGGCAACATCGACTTCGTCGTGGCCCAGGGCGCGCTGGTGCACCGGCAGAAGCCGGTCGCCGAGCTGGGGCTGTCGGTGCACGGGGTGGGCTTCACCGTCGAGGGCAACAAGCAACTGCTCGTCGATGTGAACATGCAGGCCGGGCGCGGCACGCTCACCGCGCTGATCGGACCGTCGGGTGCGGGTAAGTCGACGTTGTCGAAGCTGGTCGCGGGTAACACTCAGCCCTCGGGCGGTGTGGTCACCTTCGAGGGCCGCAACTTGCACGCCGAGTACGAGGCGCTGCGGTCCCGTATCGGCATGGTCCCGCAGGACGACGTGTTGCACCGGCAGCTCACCGTGCGTCAGGCGCTCGGTTTCGCCGCCGAACTGCGACTGCCGCCCGATACCACCAAGGCCGACCGCCAGCAGGTGATCGACGGTGTGCTGGAAGAGCTTTCGCTGACCCAGCACGCCGATACCCGCGTCGACCGGCTCTCCGGTGGTCAGCGCAAGCGCGCATCGGTGGCGATGGAGCTGCTCACCGGTCCCTCGTTGCTGATCCTGGACGAACCGACCTCCGGCCTGGACCCGGCGCTGGACCGGCAGGTCATGCAGATGCTGCGCGAACTGGCCGACGCCGGTCGCGTGGTGATCGTGGTGACGCACTCGGTGGCCTGTCTGGACATGTGCGATCAGGTGGTGCTGCTCGCGCCCGGCGGCAAGACGGCCTTCGCGGGTCATCCCGGTGGCGTGGGCGCGGCGATGGGCACGAGCGACTGGGCCGAGATCTTCGCCGATGTCGCGGCCAACCCGGATCGGGCGTTCGCGGCGTATCGGTCCAGGCAGGCGTATGTGCCACCGCCACCGCCGCCCGCGCCGGTGAATCGCGGGAACATGGGCGCACCGCCGCAGTCCAACGGCACGCGGCAGTTCAGCACCCTGGTGCGCAGACAGTTGCGGCTGATCTTCGCCGACCGCGGCTATCTGGTGTTCCTGCTGGTGCTGCCGTTCATTCTCGGCGCGTTGTCGCTGGTGGTGCCCGGTGACAACGGGTTCGCGGCCGGACCGCTGGTCGCCCAGCCGGACGGGTCGTTCGCCAATTCCGGCGGCAGTGAGACCCAGCAGCTGCTGGTGGTGCTGATTCTGGGCGCCTGCTTCATGGGCGCCACCCTGAGCGTGCGCGACCTGGTGGGGGAGCGGTCGATCTTCTATCGCGAACGCGCGGTGGGGCTGTTGCCGTGGGCGTATCTGCTGGCCAAGATCGCGGTGTTCAGCGTGGTCGCGTTCCTGCAGTCGGCGGTGCTGATCGGCATCACCCTACTCGGCAAGAACCCGCCCGGTGCCGGTTCGGTGATCCCCAACGGCAGCATCGAGCTCTATTTCGACATCGCGATGACCGCGGTGTGCTGTGTGGTGTTCGGCCTGCTGATGTCGAGCCTGGCCAAGTCCAACGAGCAGGTCATGCCGATGCTGGTGGTGATGATCATGGTGCAGCTGGTGATGGCGGGTGGCCTGATCCCGGTGACCGACCGGGTGGGCCTCGAGCAGGTGTCGTATCTGTTCCCGGCCCGCTGGGGTTACGCGGCGGGCGCGTCGACGGTGGATCTGACCAAGATCTTCTGGGGCGCGCAGGACGACGCCATCTGGGCCCATTCGGTGGGTATCTGGATTCTCGACATCGTGATGGTCGTCGTGATCACCTCGGTGCTCGCTTTCCTCACCTGGACACGCCTGCGGCTGAAGAAGTCCCAGGCATGATCGGGCAGGTCACAGCGATCTCGAAGGGCACGCTGCGCGTGTCGTCGGTCGACCGGGCACACTTGAGCCTGTGACCGTTCGAGTTGGCGCCCTGCATCTGGGGTGGGATGTGGTGTCCGTCGCCGCGGGTGGTGGTGACACCCCGATCCGCCCGGTTCAGGTGGAGGGCACCTACACCCCGCCCGCCTACCTGCTCGCCGATGCGGCGGGCAGGTTGCACACCGCCGGTGTCGACCGACAACGACCCGACCTGGGGATGGCGATCGCCGATGTGCGCGACATCCTCGGGCATCCGCAGATCGTGATCGCCGGGGCGACCTGGCCCGCTGAGCTGGTGTTCCGGGCCCGGCTCTACAACCCGCTGGCCGCGGTCGGCAAGTACCTGCGCGGTAAACCGCAGTTGGTGGCGTTGCCGTATCCGGACAGCTGGCCCGAGGACAAGGTCGACATCTACGCCGCGCTGGTCGAACAGCTCGACGTGGTCGTCGAACCACTGCCCGAGAGCGTCGCGCTGTCGGGTTATCTGCGCGCGCTCGGCCTGGTCTCGCCGCCGAGCGAGCGTCATCGCACCGGGATCGGCGCCACCGGCATCTACTCCGACGGCCGCACGTTGCTGGTGGTCGCGGTGCACGGTGACGATGAACAGCCGACCGAATCGGTGGAGGTAGGGGTGAGCGCCGAGGCGCTGCGCGATGCCCGCACCGCCGACAATGTGGTGATCGAGGCGATGGCCGCGGCCCGCTCGATCGGCGCCGACACCTCCACGGTGCTGCTGGCGGGCAATGTCTGCTTCAACGACGCCCTGCGGTTCGCGTTCCAGAACCACCTCGGCCAGCGACTGCAGGTGGCCGATCACCCGATGCACGCGCTGGTGCTCGGCGCCGCGCACCTGCTGGTCACCGAACCCGATCTCGACGAAGACGACTACCCCGACGCCCAGCATCCCGGACAGGTCTACGCCGCCCAGGTGGGCTGGGGTGCGGCCCCTGCCGCCCCACCCGCCGCGCAGCCGCCGGGACCGGCCGGTTTCGTGGCGGGCCCGCCCGCCCAGACGGGCGGTTCGGGCCGGCACGCACTCGACCGCGACGACGCCGAGGACGAGCGTGGCGGCAAACTGCTCGGCAAGGTGAAGAAGGGCTTCTTCGGCGCACCGGCCCTCGTCGGCGCGCTGGCGCTGGCCGCGACCGGGTGGTCCTCGGAGGCGGTCGTGACGGCCGAGCCGGGGCACTGCGCGTTCACCCCGTACGCGAACACCGTCCCGCCCGAGGGCCTCGCGACCGCGCGCACCACGCTGATCGACGAGCACGGCTGCGTCACCCCGGGCATCGACACCCTGCGCTACCTGAGCCCGGGTGCCACGCGCGCGACCGACCCCGGGCCGCCGGTGGTGATCTAGCCGCTCGCCCGATGGTGGTGGACACCGGTGCGGCTGGTATCGTGGGCCGCTGGCGTATGGAACGTCGAACCGTTCGCGGATCGGTGTTTCCTCGATGTCCCGGGTCTCCACCGGCCGCCGGGACAATCTCTACCCACAACTGAGATCCAGACCGTTGGCCGGCAACACCGACGACAGACAGGGAACGACTGTGCCTACGTACAGCCCCAAGGCGGGTGACGTAACCCGTAAGTGGTACGTCATCGACGCCACTGACGTAGTCCTCGGCCGTCTTGCCGTGCAGGCCGCTGGCCTGCTGCGCGGCAAGGGCAAGCCGACCTACGCACCGCACGTCGATGGTGGCGACTTCGTCATCATCATCAACGCGGACAAGGTTGCCATCTCCGGCAACAAGAAGCAGGACAAGCTCATCCACCACCACAGCGGACACCCGGGCGGCCTCAAGTCGCGCACTGTCGGCGAGGTGTTGGCGACCCGTCCCGATCGTCTCGTGGAGAAGGCCGTCAAGGGCATGATCCCGAAGAACAAGCTGGGTAACGCGATCGCGGGCAAGCTGAAGGTCTACGCAGGCCCGAACCACCCCCACGCCGCGCAGCAGCCGGTTCCGTTCGAGATCAAGCAGGTGGCCCAGTGACCGCTCCTGAAGAGTTCACCCCCGAAGAGTTCGACGCGGTCGACGAGACCGTGGTCGAGGTCGTCGAAGACGGCGAAGGCTACGAGCCCGAGTACGTCGAAGAGACCGAGTTCGCGGCGATCGTGATCGATCGTCCCGTGCAGACCGTCGGCCGCCGTAAGGAAGCCGTCGTCCGCGTGCGACTGGTTCCGGGCTCCGGCAACTTCACCCTCAACGGCCGCACCATCGAGGATTACTTCCCGAACAAGGTGCACCAGCAGCTGGTGAAGTCCCCGCTGGTGACCGTCGAGCGGACCGAGTCCTTCGACATCGTCGCCCTGCTGCACGGCGGCGGCCCCTCGGGTCAGGCCGGCGCACTGCGTCTGGCCATCGCTCGCGCGCTGATCGAGGTCACCCCGGAAGACCGTCCCGCCCTCAAGCGTGCCGGCTTCCTGACTCGTGACCCGCGTGCCACCGAGCGTAAGAAGTACGGCCTCAAGAAGGCCCGTAAGGCGCCGCAGTACTCGAAGCGCTGATTTACGTTCTGTCGACCACCTCTCGCATCCACTGGGTATGCTCCCCGCGAGAGCGGGGCTGAGCCCGGTCGGCGGAGCACGTGTGCGAGAGCAGGCTTCCAGCACGGCTGGTCGCCTGCTCTCGTGCTGTATCGGGGACCTACTACCGGCAGAGGGTTTTATGGGACGGCTTTTCGGGACAGACGGCGTTCGCGGGCTCGCCAACGAGTCTTTGAGTCCAGAACTGGCGATGCGGGTCGCCGCCGCGGCAGCACAGGTGCTCAGTCGCGGGAAGAAGCGCGCGGTGGCTGTCGTCGGCCGAGATCCCCGGGCCAGCGGTGAGATGCTGGAAGCGGCGGTGACCGCGGGTCTGACAGCGACCGGTGTCGATGTGCTCTCCGTCGGCGTGCTGCCCACCCCCGCCGTGGCCTATCTGACCGGTCTCTACGACGCGTGCTTCGGCGTGATGATCTCCGCCTCGCACAACCCGATGCCCGACAACGGCATCAAGATCTTCGCCGCCGGCGGGCACAAGCTCGACGACGCGGTGGAACAGCGCATCGAAGCCCTGATCACCGAGGGCGTCACCGTGCGTCCGACCGGTGCGGGCATCGGCCGCGTGCGCGGCGACTACAGCGTCGAGGGCACCCACGAACGCTATGTCGAGCACCTGCTCGAATCCACCGGTGAGGACCTTTCGGGGCTCACTGTTGTCGTCGACTGCGCGCACGGCGCGGCCGCCGAGGTGGCCCCGCAGGTGTACCGGGAGGCGGGCGCCACGGTGATCGCGATCAACGCCGAACCCAACGGTCTCAACATCAACGACGGCTGCGGATCGACGCATCTGGACGCGGTCCGCCGCGCGGTCCTCGAACACGGCGCCGACCTGGGCGTGGCCCTCGACGGTGACGCCGACCGCTGCCTGGCCGTGGATGCCGCGGGCGAGGTGGTCGACGGTGACGCGATCATGGCCGTGCTCGCACTGGCCATGCGCGATGCGGGCGAACTGGTCGCCGACACCCTGGTCGCGACGGTGATGAGCAACCTCGGCCTGCACATCGCGATGCGCGCGGCCGGGATCCGGGTACTCACCGCCGCGGTCGGCGACCGTTACGTACTCGAGGAACTGCGCCGCGGTGGTTACAGCCTCGGCGGCGAGCAGTCCGGGCATGTGGTGTTCCCGCGCTTCGGCACCACCGGCGACGGCGTGCTCACGGGTCTGCGCCTGATGGCCAGGATGGCCCGGACCGGGCGCTCACTGGGTGAGCTGGCCGCGGTGATGAGCACGGTGCCGCAGGTGCTGATCAATGTCGCGGTGTCGGACAAAGCTGCTGTCGCCGCCGCCCCCGAGGTGCGCGAAGCCGTCGCCGAAGCCGAGCGTGTGCTGGGCGAATCCGGCCGGGTGCTGTTGCGGCCCAGCGGAACCGAGCAGTTGGTGCGGGTGATGGTGGAGGCCACCGATCTCGTCCAGGCCCGGGAGCTGGCCGACGATCTGGCCAAACAGGTCGCCGCGGTCTAGTTCCCTTGGCGGGCCGGGCTCGGCCCCACTACTATCGGCCTACGCCGTAAGGACCTGTGCCCGTGGCGCGTGTGCTGCTCGGCGCAGGCGGATACGTTGGCGCGCAGCACGATTCGAAGGGGGTCGATGATGGTGCCGCCGTTGCCCGCCCGGAACTACCAGGATCAGTACTACGAGTACGGCGAGCCCGAGCAGCCGCACCGCTGTGGTGGTGCGTGTGGCCGGCCGGGCTGCTATGAAGTGCCGCAGGGGTATTCGCACACGGTGCCGATCCGCGACGAAGGCTACGGTCAGCGTGCCGAGAGCTACGAACCCGAACGGCGACGAGTCGCAGCGGTGGCTGTGCCGCAGGTACCACCGCGTTCGCGTGGGCTGATCGCGGTGGTCGCCGTGCTGCTCGCTACCTTGCTGGCCGGGCTCATCGGTGCCAAACTCGGCTCCGATATCGATCTGTTCGGTGCGGCGGAACAGGTTGCGCAGCAGAGCTTCTGATCAGAACTGACCGGCGACGAAACCGCTGAACAACACCAGGAATCCACCCACTTCGCCCGCGATCAGCGCGTACATCGTGAGGCGCAGCTCGGCGGGGATCCGGCCGGCGAACTGATTGGTGGTGTCGCGGCGCAGACCGTGCAGCGCGTAGGTGCCGATCGCGCCGACGAAGAACGCGAGCACCACCAGGTCGGCGACCAGATTCACGACCGTCGGCCACGCGCTGAGCTCGGTGAACACCGCCAGCAGCACACCCGCGAACGCGTACATCAGGGCGGCGCGGTGGGCGATGTCGACGTAGACGTGGGCGGCGCCCTCGGCCGAGGTACGGATGCCGTGGTACTTCCACACCCCGAGCAGCAGGGCGCCGAGAAAGATCAGCCCGGTGATCAGCAGCGTGACGCGGGTGTCGATCCCCAGTGCGAGATCCATGGGTCGTCCTATTCTTCGGTGAGCAGGCCGCCGGCCAGGTGCCAACGGCGGGTGGCCCGAACAGAATCCAGCATCCGCCGGTCGTGGGTCACCAGAATCATCGTGCCGGTGAACGATTCGACGGCCTGCTCGAGCTGTTCGATGGCGGGCAGGTCGAGGTGGTTGGTCGGTTCGTCCAGGACCAGCAGGTTCACCCCGCGCGCCTGCAACAGGGCCAGCGCGGCGCGGGTGCGTTCACCGGGGGAGAGAGTGTCGCAGCCGCGGGTCACGTGCGGCCCGCGCAGCCCGAACTTGGCCAGCAACGTGCGGACCTCGGCATCGGGCCAGTCGGGCATGGCCGCGCCGAAGGTGTCGACCAGCCGGTCCGCCCCACGGAACAACCCGCGCGCTTGGTCCACCTCACCGACCTCGACCCCCGAACCCAGTGCGGCGGAACCGGAATCGGCAGCGATCTTGCCGAGCAACAGGGCCAGCAGCGTGGATTTGCCCGACCCGTTGGCGCCGGTGAGCACGATCCGGTCCGCCCAGTCGATCTGGGTGGTCACCGGGCCCAGCGTGAACTCGCCGCGACGCACCACCGCGTTCACCGCCGTCGCCACCACCGCACCGCTGCGTGGGGCGGCCGCGATCTCCATCCGCAACTCCCACTCCTTGCGCGGTTCCTCCACCACATCGAGGCGTTCGATGCGCCGCTGGGTCTGGCGGGCCTTCGCCGCCTGCTTCTCGGTGGACTCGGCGCGGGTCTTGCGGCCCATCTTGTCCGAATCGTTCTTGCCCTTGCGGCGGGCATTGCGCACCCCGTGCTCGAGCCAGTTGCGCTGCATCTGCGCGCGCGCCTCCAAACCCGCCTTGGTGTCGGCGAACTCGTCGAAGGCCTCGCGCGCGTGCTTGCGAGCGATCTCGCGTTCGGCCAGGTAGGCGTCGTAACCGCCGTCGTAGAGTGCGAACTGCTGCTGGGCCAGATCCAGTTCCAGCACCCGATTCACCGTGCGCGCCAGGAACTCCCGATCATGGCTGATCACCATCAGCGGCACCCGCACGCCGGTGACGAAGCGCTCCAGCCGGGCCAGGCCGTCGAGGTCGAGGTCATTGGTCGGCTCGTCGAGCAGCAGAATGTCGAAGCGCGACAACAACACCGACGCCAGACCGGCGCGCGCGGCCTGCCCGCCCGACAGGCCCGTCATCGGGGTGTCGAGGCCACCGGCCAGACCATCGGTGAGCCCGAGGTCGGCCGCCACCTCCTCAGCGCGCTGATCCAGATCGGCGCCACCAAGCGCCAGCCAATGCTCCAGTGCCGGTGAGTAATCGTCCTCGCCGCCGGAACCCAACCGTTCGGCCGCGGCATCCATCACCCGCTGTGCGTGCCCGACACCGGTCCGGCGCGACAGGAAGTCGAGCACCGTCTCGCCCTCGACGCGCTCGGGTTCCTGCGCCAGATAGCCGACGGTGGCATCCGGCGGGCTCAGCGCGATCGTCCCCGCCCCCGGGTCACGGTCGGCCAGCATCCGCAGCAGCGTCGACTTGCCCGCGCCGTTCACCCCGACCAGGCCGATCACGTCACCCGGGGCGAGGGTGAAGTCGAGGTCGGCGAACAGGGTCCGTTCGGCGTGCCCGGCGGACAAGCCGCTGGCGTGCAATGTCGTGCTCACCTGGAAGAGTCTGCCTGTCTCGGGGTGCGACCCTGAGATCGGGCCCAGCACAAATCAGGGTGCGGATAGGTCTGGGGACCGATGCGGGCGGCGCCGCGGATCGGCACAGTGGAGTTATCACCGCTCGACAGGAAGGCAACACACCATGACTGCCCCCGCCCGCCGCTTCACCCGCTCGACCAGCGACAAATGGATCGCAGGCGTCTGTGGCGGCATCGCCGACTACTTCGGTTGGAATGCCAACCTCGTGCGTCTGGCCTTCGTCGTCTCCTGCCTGCTGCCCGGTCCCCAGTTCCTGCTCTACTTGGTGCTCTGGCTGATCATGCCCAAGAAGTAAGCCCCGAACTTCCCCGCACCCGCTCGCGGATGACAGGATGGTGGTCAACCCGCCGCGCCGTCATCCGCGAGTTTTCCGTGTGAGGAGCAGTCATGGTCACTTCGGGCGAGATTCCCGGCCTCGGCCTACCCGACATCGACGCCCAGTCATCCCTGGGCGGCCTGGGCCCCGTCGAACTGCAGCACCCGTCCCAAGATCTCGACGGCAACGGAGTGGTCGATTCCATCACCGACAACGACGTCGACTCGACCACCATCTGGTCCGACTACGACGCCGACGGCCTGGCCGACCACGTCACCGTGATCGAGAACGACGGCGATTACGCCGCCTGGGAGTACCACCGGTTCCCCGACGGGACCTCGGAGTGGCGGCGAACCGATCAGGGGAATCTGGAGAAGTGAACTCCGCCCGCCGATGAGGGAACCGGCGGGCACTTCGGTGCGTCGAAGTAGATAGCGCGCCGCTGTGGTGCGCGTCGAGCACTGGAGGTGGGGGATGAGTACGACGGTCTCGAACGGGATCGTGGTGAACCAGGCCGCGATCGACCAGTCGGTGAACGAACTGGAAGACACTGTCCGCGAACTGCGCAATGCGGCAGCGAACGTCGATGCGTGGGGCGGCGGTGTCGAGGCCGGGCGCGCCTACGTCGATCGGGGGCAGCGGATCGCCACCGGCTTCGAACGGGTGAGCGGCTGGCTGAACCGGTGGACCACCGCCACCGAATACACCGCCGGGTCGATCGGTGCCGCCACCATCGAACTCGCCGGAATCGACAACTGCGCCGCGCACGACCAGAACAAGCTGGCAGCACAGCTGCCGACGCGGTGAGACCACTCATGGCTGAGACAGTCGACGCTGTACTCGATGACGGCGCGGTACGTGGGCTCAAATTCTTCACAGACCTGACACCCAGGTATCTCCGGGCCTTCCCGACCGCGCCGACGCCGACGCTGCAGTCCATCTACGCCACCTACGACGCCGAGCGCGGACTCGACCTGCGGACACTCGCGCAGACCGCGGTCGGCCTGCAACTCGTGCTGACCACGGCACAAGCACAGTCCGACCGGCAACATCAGATCGGCAAGGTGCTGCCGACGGCCTGGCAGGGGGCTGCGGCGACCAGCGGTATCGAGGCGGTGGCGAATCTGGCGAGTCGCGCGGCCACCGATTGCACCGCTGTGCGGCAGGTCCTCGACGCTTTGAACACCGCGAGCACCGCAATCCTGCAAACGGTTCAGGACAAGGTGAGAACCATCGACGACATCACGGTGGATGGCGAAGTGGAAGTCGCGGGCTTGACGCCGGAAGAGATCGATCAGGTGATCGGCAGCCGAGCCACGGGAGATCTCGACGAGGCTGTATGGCAGAAAATGATTCCCGGGGCTCTCCTTTCGGAGACACGCCCCGAACAGATCAGGGCCGCTTGCTCAGGATGGTTGCAGCAGACCTTCGCGTACAAGTACGGCGAGATGCTTGCGGTCTTCACCTCCGCGTGTTCGGTTGCGCGCAGTGCCATCGAAGGGCAATACGACCTGATTGTCAGTGCTCTGAATGCGGTGGGGGACACGTCCTACAGCGGTGCGAAGGCTCTGGGGACAAGTACCGGTTGTCAGATGTCGGGTGAGGTGCTGGTCGAGGGGACGGGGGTTGGGCCATCTGCGGTGCGCGGTGGCGAAGCGGCGGTGAGTGGTTACCAGCTGGGCAGTGATGGTCAGGTGCCGGGCGGTGGCCAGATGCCGGGCGGTGGCCAGGTGGCGCCGGGCAGTGGCCAGATGCCGGGCGGCGGCCAGGTGGAGCAGCGTGGTGGCCAGATGCCGGGCACTGGTGGCCAGGTGCCGGGGATTGGCGGGCACGTGCAGGCCAGTGTTGGCCAGGTACCAGAGATTGGTGAGCCCGCGCAGGGCGGTGGTCAGGTGCCGGTGAGTGGTGGCCAGGTGCCAGGAACTGGTGAGCACGCGCAGAGCGGTAGTGGTCAGGTGCCGGAGATTTGTGGCCATGCGCAGGGCAGTGGTGACCATGTGCAGGGCAGTGGTGGCCAGGTGCCGGGCAGCGGTGACCGATCGCAGAGTAGCGGCGGGCAGGTGCAAGGCAGTGGCGGCAACCAGGAGCAAGACAGTGGGGGCGGCAGTTCTGCTTCCGGCGCTCGGAACGGCGAGCTTACGGATTCAGGTACGGCACCCGGGAGAGTGGAGCCTGGGTCGCAGGACGGCTTCCCCGACAACGGCGCCGGCGCAGCAGACACCGACACCAGCGCCGCATTGAGCTCGCTCTCGACGTCACTCGACGGGTTCGGCACCGCCGTGGCGACTGCGTTGGCAGGTGGTCTCGGGGACGCGCTCACATCGGCAGTCGAATCGGTGGGTACCGCCATCGGTAACGGCATCGAGCAGATGACCGAGCAGGCGGATGGTCTGCTGTCGGGCGAGCACGAGGCATCCTTTCAGCTCGGTGATACCGAGGTGAGCATCGAGAGCGGTGAGCACGGGCTGTCCTTGACGACTACGGATGCCAACGGTGAAACCCAGGTGTATCGGTTGGTCCTGGACGAGAACGGTTTGCCGGTCATCGAGCACGGGCCGGGCGATGCAGATGCAGATGCCGGTATAGGTGCTGGTGTCGGCACTGGTGATGGTGCTGAAGCCAGGTGCGGCGCTGGTTGTGGTGCTGACGCTGGTTGTGGCGCTGGTTGTGGTGCTGACGCTGGTTGTGGCGCTGGTTGTGGTGCTGACGCTGGTTGTGGCGCTGGTTGTGGTGCTGACGCTGGTTGCGGTGCTGACGCTGGTTGCGGCGTTGGTGCCGGTCCCAGTGCTGATCCCGGTCCCGGACCCGAAGATCGCGACAACGCGTTGGGTCCGGACTCCGCGAGCGAGAACGGCGTGCCGGGACCGGCTGCCGCCGAGCCGGGTGCAGCTACAGCAACTCCAGCCCAAGAGCCGACCACCCCGCCGCTCGCCGGCGGGCCCGACACCGGTAACTCGACCTCCGGTACTCCGACTGGCCGCATCCCGGCCGGACCACGTCCATCCAAGCCTGAACACGACGGTGAACACACACCGACCACCGAAGACCATCCGGCGAGTGACCCAGCTGACTCCGGCGCGATCCTCGCCGAGGCAGGCCCACTCTGATCCCAGATCGCCCCTGACCACAGGAGAGTGACCGATCATGAACTACGTGGCAGAGATCGAACAGATCACCGCCGAAGCGCACCGACGCACGGCATTGCTGATAGACGAAATCCAAGCGATCAACCTTCAGACCGCCTACCGGGCAGAACGGTTCGCCGCCGACACGGAACTACTACTCCGGCAGGCGACCGAACAGCAGCACACCGAGAAGGAAGCGAAAGAACCCGAACCTGCGGTAGCACAACCGATCCGCGAGAACTGGCACGAGCCTGCACCATGCCCGCAGGCGACACCGCCTCCACTGATGATCGACCCCAATCGGACGCCGCAGCAAACTGAGATCCATGCGGCGGTAGCCCGCGCCAGAGCCGCCCGGCGAGCCCACTCGACCGTCACCCCATCCGACGGCGACGTCGATCCGGAATCCGAGTACTACCGCCGGTCGGTATGGATACATTGACCATGGGAACGGGCCGGGGCCTACAAGTAGGGCGCTCAATACTGAACGAAGACTGGTTGGGTGAGCCGCCAACGAACTCGGGGCGCAGCTCGGTTTCGATGAAGGCGTGGCGATGTCGTCGGTCACAGCATCGGCACTTCTCCATGGCGTCCATCGAGCGAGGCCCGAGTTCCGTGCCCGACGTGAGGCATTCGTAGAGGTGGCCATCGCTGCGTTCCCACCGCAACCATTCGACCTCCTCGCAGCGCGTATTCACGCGGGGGTATGGGCAGACCGGGCCAATCGAGGTCAGGAGATCGGCGCCCACGATGCGCTCATCGCCGCGACCGCGATGAGCATCTGTTGGGAGGTGGCCACCGCGAACACACGCCACTTCAAACGGATACCAGGGCTCGACGTACGCGAGGTGCGCTTCAGCTGATCCGCCGCTATTCACCTATCAGAATTCGAAGCTCGTACTGTGTTCAGAGCTGCATGAAATCCGGGGTGGGCATAGGCGAAGGCGAACGCATCGCTGTCGATGGGACGGAACTTCACCGGCTCTGAGGTTCGTTTATACAGCCACGCGGTCAGTAACATGCCGAGTGGAAGCGAGCCCGGAAAGAAGGCCCATATCATCGGTTGCACCAATGAAAAATCAGCCTTGAATCCTGCCCAAGCGGCTGCGATCAACACTGCTAGAACGGCGAAATTCGCAATCATCGCAATCAGGAGAAATTTGCCGACCTGACGACTCCTTCGGCCCGATATTGCGCACCGCTCACAGATGGGCCACTCGCCGGCAACGATTGTAGAAATCGGCGCGGGACGTGGCGGGCGACCCTCCGAGGTTACGTGAGGTGAACGGGCATGGCGTTTCGTATCATAGAATACGACTCTGACCGGCTTTCGCGATATCGCTGGACGTCCATGTTTGCTGCAGACGTCCGGGAGTTTCTCGGCAATCTCCAACTCCAGAGGCTCAACCGTTCGCCTATCATCTTTAATGTAGAGAAGTTTAGTGAACGGCAGAGGTTTCCTGCACCGACGAACTTCTACTTTTACGTCACCTTGGGCGGTGTATTGTCTTTGGTAGCTCACTTTGAAGCGAACCTATCTGCGAAGCGCCGATGGGTGCGAATGGCGACGTGGTGATCGCGAGTGAGTCGGGCAGCTGTCATCGGCTGGGCCCGGTTGAACAGCGTGACCAGATTTATGATCCCGAGTGGAATCCACCCGGGGAATATGGTGATCACCAAGGGTCTGGCAATGTCTATTCTGTCGGCTTGTGAGAACGCGAGGACTGCGATCACATTGCAGATGGCCGTGAACACACCGAAAGGAAACCGTAGGTGTAGAGCGCAGTTCGCAGGCGACACCAATCGGCAGACCGGCAAGTCGG
Organism: Nocardia halotolerans; assembly: GCF_042650145.1. Taxonomy (NCBI): domain Bacteria; kingdom Bacillati; phylum Actinomycetota; class Actinomycetes; order Mycobacteriales; family Nocardiaceae; genus Nocardia; species Nocardia halotolerans. The sequence continues at coordinate 541,229 of NZ_JBHSDL010000030.1, forward strand.
CGTGTAGCACCGAGTCCCGGTCGGGCATTCGCGCTCGATGCAATTGAATGCCATTGGTCAGCAAGCCATCTTCCCCGAGATACCTTTCTCCCAGGCTGTATGCCGTGGTGTATCGGTGCGACCCGCTGAAGCCGATCGATGCCTCGTAGGTACCGATAGCCGGCCGGCCGTGCTGCAGACACAGCGGCGGCAACTCATCAGCGATCACGAATCGCGAGAATCGGTGGTCGAAAGCAATCCCGGTCGGCGGAGCGTACTCGGTCCTGACCAGCACCTCGGGCCGGTGAGGAAAACGGCGGCGGACAGAATGTGCCAGCCGACGACTCCGAAGCTCAAGCTGTGCGATCACTTGAAGATGGCCCGGTAGGTCGCTCACGTGAGCCATCCGTGTTGCCGCTCTTGGAAATACAAGCCGCCTGCGGCCAGTTCATCCATTGATCCCCCTCGGTGGAGCCTGATTGGTGCCCTCACTACCAAGCAGGTTCGTTGGCGTTCTCGCGGAGTCTGCTGAGGGTTCGGTCGATCCAGTTCGCGAAGAGCGTTCGCAGGTCGTCGCCGGTGGCCGGACGGACCTGTACCTGTTCTCGGTTGCGCCGCAGCACGTAGCGGCCATCGTCGCTGAAGTCGAACCACTGTGCGCTGTACCAGGGTCCGGAACGGGTGCCGAACGGGCCGGGTAGGAGTTCGGCTATCCCGATGCCGTCGCGTGACTGCGCGAGAAAGCGCTCGAACTGCTTGCCGGGCGATTCTCCATAGCTGACGTGGCCACCCCGACGCGCTGGTGCGATGTCGTCGAGGTGGAACGTTTGGTTCGATGAACGACCTGCTGAGAACTCGGGCACCAGCTTGGCGATCCGGCCCGGGAGGTTGTCCGGCCGGAACAGCCGGCACCGGATGCGCTCCTCCACATTGTCGGTGACAGTCTGCGACAGCAGGACCGCATGGTGGGCGGTCTGGGCGGCGAGCAGGCGGTACGTTCTTCGTCGATTACCGCCCAGTCGGGTGGACTCGCCCACGATCCTGATCTGCAAGTCGCAGTTGCTCAAGGTATGGAAGGCGAGTTGGATCAGCTCGATCTCATCATCGTCATAGCGCGCGTGGACCGCGGCTCGGTGTGCTCGTTCCTCGCTGATGGTGGGGATGGCACTGGTATAGCCGAGTGGGCTCGGAAACCGATCGTGCGCGTCATTCAACCAGAGGGCAGCGAAATCATCAGGCTCCCAAGTCCATTCACTCATCGATATCGCCGCCGATCACGCCACCCTGAATGACGCGCGGCATCTCACCGAGCAGCTCCTCGGTGTTCTCCATGTTCTTCAGCCAGTCTGGGATCTGATGATTCTCATCGTCATTGGCTTGGCCTCCGCCTCGCCCACCGCCCATACCAGGGGTTCCCGCTCGACCAGTGCCACTTCCGCCCGCTGCGGCGGCCGCGCCTCCGGTCGGAAGTTTCGCCGCCGCACTCGGCGATCCGGGTGTGGCAGCGCCCGGCACGCCGGCACCGGGCACTCCGCCACCGGAGGCACCGCCACCGAGGTTGCTTCCCGGACCGCCGCCGCCGGGTACACCAGCACCAGGAGAGCCGGCACCCGGAGTCCCTGATGGGCCGAGTCCAGCCGGGGCCGTCGTCGGGGTGGACGCAGGTGATGTCGAGTCGGGCGATTCTTCCGGGGTCGACGACGGGCTGGTGTCGTCGGTGGTATCGCCGTCACTGGTGCCGTCGGTTGAGGTGGGCTCCTCGGTAGCCTCCGAAACCTCGGGACCTGTCCCGTCCTCGGAGCCCGGTTGCTCGCTGGTCACGCCTGCCGGATTCGAGCCGTCGCCGTTGGCCCCGCCATTGGTCCCTGGGCCGCCCCCTGTCGGCTGCCAAGTAGTGAGCGGCGAGGTCGGGTTCTCCGGTCGCGGCAGTACGGGAATCTCTTTTTCGGCGGCCACGAAATTGTCGACATAGTGCGTCTGCATTGCCTCACGTGCAGCATCGCGGGCATTGTTGATGGCGGTCATCGAGCGGCTTCCCGGCTCGGCGAAGAAGAAATCGTAGCCGTCCAGGTTCCACATGCTGTCGGGTCTGTTCTGCGGCTCATCCACGCCGGTCCGGGTATTGTTCACGCCGTCGACGGTGGTGGATACCCGCTGCGCCAAGGCATTCAACGCAGGAGTCAGGGCCAGTGCTCTCGTCGCATAGTCGGCAATGGCGTTCTGTGACGCCGTCGCCGCCGGGCCCTCCCACGCGGAGGTGCTCGAGCGACGGATTCGGGCGGCGAATGTCTCGACAGCAGCTGACCAATCCGATGCCAGCTTCGTGTACTCGGACTTCGCGTTGCTGGCTTCGGTGGTATCGAGCGGATTGAACGCGTTGAAGATCGTCCAATGCTCCCAGCTGTTGGGCTTCTCCGGTTCGCCGATCCGAGGGTCTTCGGTACCAGTCATCAAGCTTTCCCCTCCACGGACCCGATCGCCGACGGTGGGACATTCGCCGACAGTTCGTTGTAGCGAGCGGCGAATTCTTGATCCTGAGTCATGTAGCGGTTCGCGATCTCGCGGTGTAGGTTTCGGATATCGACAACGATATCGTGGTGCTGCTGGAGTATGTCATGGAGATTATTGTCAGAGTCTGCAGCTATGCCAGCATTCCCTGCCTTGCTGCGAAACCAGTCCACCAGTGTAGACGCTGACGTCAAACCTTCGGTTCCCTCGCCCAAGCCCCATTTCTCGCGAGCGGCAACGGTGGCAGCCCGCCGCTGTAGGCTCTCGATCTCATCGAGGAATGCTTCACAATCTCGCTCCATGTACACGAATTCGTCGGCATTCACACGTACATCGGTGCTGAATGACACACTTAGTGCGCCATTTTTAGCTTCTTGAATGATATTTTCTAGCGGTGTTGCCACTCGGCCCCCCTACGAATGTTAGGCCAGTCAGCTTCCAGACTGAATGGTTGGCGCTAGCATGGATGCAAGGTCTTTCGAAATATCACATGGGTGCCGCCCGACCGACCTCTCCGGTTTCGGCTGCACGTTAATCGCGATCTCCATGCTTCCGTTCTTCATCTCAACATTGGTAGTGCACCATTTTCCGGCCTGGGCTGACGGATAGGAAGTAATAGCCGCCCGCCCGGAGATTTCCAGCTCCTCGCCAACCACGTGTTCTGTGTTCGTCCTTACTTGTTCAACCGAAATTGTTGAGACAGTAATTGTCGCGCCGTAGCCGCGTGGCTGGATCCAGCCACATCCCAACCATTTGTTCCGACCGGCCGTCCACCCGTCGTCCTTCTCCGGGTTTTTCAGCTCCTCCGCGTCGATCACGAACTGCGGCAGAGCACACCCGTCGAACCCGGTGGGCAACACCGATTCCTCGGCCGTACTCGTAGCCGAGGAACTGGGCTGCGCTTCCCCTTGGCTCCCCGCGCTACACCCCCCGAGGAAGGTCGAGATCGCCCCGCCGACAACCAGTATCCGTGCGACTGCCGCGCGTTCCATCGATCAACTCCTAGTTCCGGTACCGGTAACAGGCCGGTCCGCTCCCGCCCCATCGGGGAACTTACACGCCGCGTGAGCAGCAGGTCATGCCAACATCGAGCCGCGAGTGAGCGATTGACTATGGCTAACTGAACCAATCCTTGCGGCGAAAGTACTCACTTTCCTGGTCATAGCCGTCGTAGTCGACTGGTTCGACGCGCTCGGCGGCTCGGCGGGCAGCGGCTGAGCGGGCGATCGCCTCGCGAGCTGCACGCAGTTCATCTTCCTGGAGCGCTGTCGGGTCACCGACAGGTCGCCAGCCGGCCACGGCATGCTCAGCAACAGGCGGCTGCTCCGCGGCGCGGGCTGCAGCCCACTGCGCGTTTTCCGCAGCCACCGCGCGAGCCTGCTCGGCCGCTGCACGTGTAGTCGCTTCGCGCAGTTGTTCTTCACGACGGGCGGCGTCGATGTCGACGAAAGGTTGTGGGCCGGCGGCAGATCCACGCTGCTCGGCCGCAAGCTGCTCGGCCGCAAGCTGCTCGGCCGCAAGCTGCTCGGCGGCAAGCTGCCCGGCAGCACGTTCCGCAGCAGCACGTTCTTCGGCGGCACGGGCCGCAGCCAGCAGTTCGTCACCTTTGGCTTGCAGCCGAGCTCGCTCGTCTTCGAACTCGACCCGAAGCATGCGCACTCTACGGAGGTGGTCGGCAACCAGATCTTCGATGGGGGAGTGGGTCACAGCGGACCTGCTTCCGCCAACTCCGCACCGGTGTCGCTCGGCGCCTCCGGTTCAGGAGTGGTCGGCCGGTGCTCGGAGTCGGGAGTCTGGCTGTGGTTGGTGACCGGAGTTCCAGGCTGAACGGCGGAGACCTCGGGTGCGACGGTTTCCTCGCCGGTCACTACTTCGGTGGTGGACTCGCTGGGCGTAGCAGGGTCCGGTTCCGGAGCGGCGTTGGCACCACCAGGTGCAGCGGGGGCCGGCTCGGGGGTTGCGGCGCTATCGCTGATGACCGGGATGCCGTTCTCGTTCAGGGTGAGACCGTATTCGTGTGCGGTGCCTGCCGAGTCGGTCGTGGTGAGGGTGAGCTGACCGTTGTCGTCGGTTGCCAAGCTGAGCGTGGTGCCCGCGATAGTGACCTCGGTGGCACCGTTTCCACTGAACAGGCCGTTCAACTGTTCGACACCGTTGGTGATCGACGCTCCGAGTGAACTGAGGCCGGTGCCGATGGATGCGGCGATGCTTTCGGCCGACGAGGTGGAACCCGAAGTCAGGCTGGACAACTCGCTGACAACAGAGCTCAACGTCGTCAGCCCGCTCGAAACGGTCGACAGCAAACCGCTCAGGTCCGTCGACGAGTTCGTCGACGAGCCGTCGTCGGTAGTCGCCGTCTTGGTCGCTCCAGCGGCTGCCGTTTCGGGAGTCTCCCCCGCCGAGTCACCGCCGCCAGTGGTAGTACCACCGCTAGATGGAGTTCCACCACCAGAAGAGGTATCCGTGGTCGGATCGCCCTTCTGGGAAGTGTCCGGTGTCGGTGCGTCCTCCGGTGCCGGGTATGGGGCCGCTTCGACGGCGGCTAGTGCGGTCGTTGCTTGGTTGAATACCTCTCTGACCACCCTCGAAGTTTCCTTGCATACTTCTTCGAAGTGTAAGACCGTGGATTCGACCTGTGGTGCGAATACATCTCGAAGGAAGGTCATCTGGTAATCGACAGTGTCTGCGTACTCGATGCAGTTCTCAATTGTTCCGATCAGGAATGGTTCGTCGCGGCCTTTCAGTTCGAAGTCCGCGGTACCAGCGGGGCGCCAGTATCCCCTGACATCGGTCGCCTTCTCTGCGATGATGTTTCGTAGCGCATTCGCCAGCTCGCCCAGTTCACGACCGGCTACAATGGCATTATTATAATCGGCGTCCGCTCGCCGAACTTGTTCATTCAGCATGGTGAATGCCGCATCGCCCGCATCGCCTTGCCAAACGCTTTGTATTGACGTGCGTTGCGTCTGCTGGGTCTGCAATTCGGTAGATAGTTTGGGAAGTGTGCTCGTCAGCGTTTTCGACATTCGCTCGAGCGCCTCGATATCCATGCCTCGCTCAGCATCATACAGTCCACATAAGGTGTAGTATTCGCGGCCAGCTATCGCCGCGTTGCCGTGTCCGTACTTTTCGAGGCATTGTCGGTACAGGGGGAGATAGTACTCAAAATATTTGAGGCCTTCGGCACCCTCGTCGAGGATCGCGTCGGCATTTCCGGCGGAGCCTGAAACCACGTGCTCCCAGTCGGAGTTTATTTCACCGTCGGTGACAGTGCCCGTGTCGTCCGATTTCCAGCTCATCAGAGACTCACTCCAGCGGCCGTGATCTTGGTTACGTTGGCATCATCTACCGCTGAATACGTATTCGCGCTGGTGGTGTATGCATTGCCCGACTTGGCTATTGCAGTCTCCCAATGCGTCAACCATGCGCCGATGCTCACGATCTCAGCACCGAACTTCGCACCCTCGTCTCCGTACGCCCGCCCCGCCTGCGCCGCGGTGAACGACCAACCACTGATGTCCGTGTTCAAGGTCTTGATCGCGCTCCCGGAACTGATCAGGTTCCCCCCGAGCTTGCGTAGCTGCGTCGGATCGACCCTTACCTGGCTCCCCACCGTGCATCCCCTCCCTCTATCGCTGTACGGTCTGGCTTCGGCAACATGGTAGGCGTTGCAGTGCGGCTGTTTCCAGTGCGGTCGGCGTCAAAGTTCCCGGGGCTGAACAGCTCTGTCGTCCATAGCCGCGGCGAAGGTTCGGTGTGCGCATACCACTGCATACGGTAGATCGGCGCGGACGAAGGTCTCGCCTCGGCTCAGCAGGATCATGATCACGGCCCCGGCGGGGACCCCCGCCGAGAACCGCAGTCAGCGTGAGTGTCCTGAACAACTGCTCATCAAGGTGCCCGAGCCACGTCACCGCTGTCGCGGCGAACGTGGTCGCGATCAGGGCGATGACAGCCAGGGCTGCCCGCATATGTAGTCGGGCGACACGGAGACATTTCGGGGAGCCAGGCCAGTCAGCATTCACTGCCGCGTCAACGCGCTGGCGGCCACCTGCGATCCGGTTGCTGGCCAGTTGCGCCATTCTGACGACCGTCAGTTGTCCGCTATCGGAACTACTGTTGTCGTAGAGCACCACCTGGTTGTGTTTCGGAGATACGACTATGAGGTTCATACTCGCCATCCAAGCTGCCGACGGGCCTGAGAAGTCAGGGCAGGTCGAGGCTGGAAGTTTTAGCGCCATTGGCTGGGGCATCTTTTGTATCGTCCGGTAGGAAAGCCTCGTTCATCTTTGTCGCATCGTTGACCTCATTGCCAAGTCTTCGGCCTTCCAGGCCGAGAACCACGTCGTTCACAATGCCGGCGACTCCCGCTGCACGGGAGACGGTACTTCCAGGGTTTAGGGCGCCCGCCAAGCCATCGCCTTTCCCGACACTTCCGGTAACGCTCCCGCCGATTGCACCGGCGAATAACCCTTCCACACCACCCGTGGTAACGGCCGTCTGCGTCAGGCCGAGGTCCATCGTGGTACGGTCGCCGCGATTGATCTGGATCGACTGCACTGCAAGATCGGTCAAATATCCCTTCAATACACCTTCGGCTGCCCCGACAATTGCTCCCTGCAATATCTTGGCTAGCAGCTGCCTGAGTAACATCTTTATGGCAGCCTTTGTTGCAACTTGCGCTAGCACTATTCCTGGAGTGGCTGCGCCAAAGGTGACACACGAGGCAATAAGAGCGGCTGAAACCTCCGCAGCCAGAATGATGAGTGCGGCGATGATGCTCAGCTTGGTGTACTCGATATTCAAGGCATCGGCATCCAGGGTCTCCCCGAGCTGTGTGGCCAATGCGGAGACCTGAACGAACGCGTCCTCTATCTGGCGCCAGAACTCTTCCAACGCAACATGTGTGTCTCCTTCGATGCTCGTCAACGCATCGTGCACAATCTTGGCAGCGGCTTCGGTGATGTCGTCGAGATTTGTGCTGGTGGTGGTCCATGAGTCGCCGAGGCGGCGCATCGCCGTTTCATCACCCTCAGGCCAGTCCTGCCCCAGGGCCATGTCGGCAACCCATCTCAGTACCCCCGGTAGTTCGATTCCCATCAGTTCCCCCCGAGACCTGATTCAACCCCGCGGATGGCGGCGCTAGACGTTGTATCCTGCGCTTCGATGGTGTCGGCGGCCTGAACGACAGTCTGCATGATGTAATCAAGCACGGGGCCCACCTTCGCCAGGAGCTCCGACGCGTCCGCTGCGGGTTCAACGTATTTGCTCGCGAATGTAGTGCCTGGATCATCGGTGCCCCAGCACACGCCTTCGGCTGCAACAGATGCTTGCAGGTTCTGCAGAAGTTGATGTGCGTTGTCGGTGGGTGTGCGCATGCCGAAAATGGTCTGGCGCAGTTTGTCGGGATCGGCATAGAAGTTGATGCTCATCAGCGGCCTCCCAGGTACCGCTGGTTACGGAAGTAGTCGTCTTCCTCCTCGTCATCATGCGATCCATCTGACGGCGCTTGTGGTTGCGGCGCCTGCTCCGGCGGCTTCGGGATCATGGACTCGACCAGACCGCGAATGCTCGGGGCGCCGGGGACGAGGTCGGACAGGTCTGGAAGGTCGGAGCCCGTGTTGAGGAAGGGCGCAAGAGTCTGCTGGGAACGTTCGGCGGCCAGTCGGGCGCAGATCTGGGATGCCTCCAGCATCGACTGGGCGAGTTTGGCAGGGGTCGACCGCTTGAAAGCCTCGGGCTCGACACGCACTTCGATCGGGATCCCCGCCGCGTTGGTGACCACCTCGACCAGGTTGTCGCCGGACCACGCGGATACCCGCTCCGCAGCCTGCTGCCTGTGCACCTCGGCCAGCTTGTCCCGCTGCTCCGTATAGCTCCTCATCAGCGAATCGACCTGGTCGCGCAGCGCTTCGTTGCGGGCGCGCATACCGTCGATGTCGTGTGTGCTCATTCGATCCTCTGGGTAGTGGGTCAAGCGGGCCTTCACGTTGATTAGACGGGGGCAGGCGCCGATTGGTTCCATATAGTTTGCAGCCAGTACCGTCACGGTGGGGCTACGGCCCGGCGAGTTGAGGAGGGGGTGACTGGTGCAGCAGCAGTATCCAGGAGGGCCGTACTGGCAGGGCCATGGTCCGCAGCCGGGATGGCAGCAGTTTCCGCCAGCTGAGTACGGCTATCGATACGTGATGCTGCCGCGGTATGTCGAGTTCATCGCCGAGGCTGATACCGCGAAAAATTTGCGACGGACCGTCGCCCGCAGATTGGCCCTGTCTCGCGCGTTTTGGGCGTTCACGCTCGCCTTTCCGCTGTTCGTCATGGCTTCGGGCATCATCCGGGAACTCACAGGATCGGAAGAAACTGATTGGTCGGTAGTTTTCGGGGCCTATCTGGTTCTCTTGGTGCCGTGTCTGGTCGGGTTTTTCATTGGATGTTGCGTCCTCGCGATCAGGGGAGACGAAACCAGCAAGACCACCGTGTACCCCGAGGCGCACCTGTCGATCCGGTATGGCCACTCTTCGATGGATGTGCACACGCCGGCAGCGTGGAACACACTGGCCTACACGGACGTACGCAGCGTGGAGGTGTACCGGCATGCTGTCTACATCAACGTGCGCAACAACGGTTTGCTTCTTCCTCGGCAGCTGATGCCCGACGATTTACTACCGCTGTTCAAAAGGAAGAAGTGGCCCCGGTAGTACGACAACCGGCTGAGTGAGGGGAGCCGTCGGGGTGCGGGGCGGCTCTAGCCGCGGATCAGTTTGGCGACCGTGCCGATGGACAGCTTCGGTGCCTCGACTTCCACTTCGGCGGTCGGGTCGATGACTGTGGTGTGCGGGATTTCGGCTTCCGGGTCGGCGAACGGTGCGTACTTCTTCTCGTTCAGCAGGGTGGTGAGGAGGTAGCCGGTGACCAGGGCGCGGGTGGTCTTGTCGGTTTTGTGTTCGTAGCGGCCGGCGCCGAGGGCGGCGAAGAGGCGGCGGCCTTCGGCGAGGCCGGTGAGGGAGGCGCCGTCGACGCGGCGCAGCAGGGCGGGGCCCGACCAGGCGGCGGCGAGGGGGCGGGCGTTGGAGTTGACCGAGTCGAGGTCATCGCCCGCCAGGATCAGTCCGGGCGTGTCGAGGTCGGCGGCGATCTGTTCGGCCGAGGGGGACGTGGGTGAGGGGAACAGGGCGGTGACGGCGGCTACGCGGCGTTGAGCTGCGGCGATGACGGCGGCGCCGGCGCCCATGCCGTGACCGGCCAGGGCGAGGCGGTCGGGGTGCACGCTGATGGTGCCGTCGCCCAGGCGTACCTGGCTGACGATGTCGAGCGTGGTGAGCAGGTCGCCGGCGAGGTCCAGATGTGACGGGATCGGGCCGCGTTCGGTGTCGGGGGCGGCGACCACGAAACCCCATGATGCGACGTGTTCGAGTAGGCCCTTGTAGTTGTCGGCGCTGGTCAGCCAGCCGTGCGCGAACGCGACAGCGGGCAGGTTCAACCCGGATTCGGGCGTGTACACCACGCCCGGCTGGCCCGCGATGCCCAGGTTTCCACGCAGCACCCGGTGGGGGCCGCGGATGGACAGGGTGCTCAGGAGCGATTTCACAGACGCCGACACGGCCAGAAGCGTAGCCGATCAGTAGGGTGGTGGACCATGTGCGGAATCGTGGGCTACGTCGGGTACCGGGATGCGCTCGGCGTTGTCGTCGACGCGCTGCGACGCATGGAGTATCGCGGATACGACTCGGCGGGCGTGGCGATCCTCGACGGGAACGGCGGCATCGCGGTCGAACGGAAGGCCGGTCGGCTGGCCAATCTGGAAGCCGAACTGGACGAGACGGGCGCGCAGCGCTTCGCGGGGTCGACCGGCATGGGGCACACCCGCTGGGCCACACACGGCGCCCCGACCGACCGCAACGCGCACCCTCATCGCGACATCTCCGGCAAGCTCGCCGTGGTCCACAACGGCATCATCGAGAACTTCGCGCCGCTGCGCCGCGAGCTCGAGGACGCGGGTGTGGAGTTGCTCAGCGACACCGATACCGAGGTGGCGGTGCATCTGGTGTCGCGCGCCTACGCCGACGGGCCCACCGCGGGCGACTTCACCGCCAGCGCGCTGGCCGTGCTGCGCCGGCTCGAGGGTGCGTTCACCTTGGTGTTCACTCATGCCGATCATCCGGGCACGATCGTGGCCGCGCGGCAGTCGACGCCGCTGGTCGTCGGGGTCGGGCAGGGCGAGATGTTCATCGCCTCGGATGTCACCGCGTTCATCGAGCACACCCGGGAGGCGGTCGAGCTCGGGCAGAACCAGGCGGTCGTGATCACCGCCGACGGTTACACCGTCACCGATTTCGCCGGTGAGACCGAGGGCGTGGTGAGCCGGCCGTTCACCATCGACTGGGACCTCGCCGCCGCCGAGAAGGGCGGCCACGACTACTTCATGCTCAAGGAGATCGAGGAGCAGCCGACCGCGGTCGCCGACACCCTGATCGGGCATTTCGTGGTCGACGAGAACGGCGGCCGGATCGTGCTCGACGAGCAACGCCTCGCCGACCAGGAACTGCGCGAGTTCGACAAGGTTTTCGTGGTGGCGTGCGGCAGCTCCTATCACGCGGGTCTGCTGGCCAAGTACGCCATCGAGCACTGGACCAGGGTGCCGGTGGAGGTGGAGCTGGCCAGCGAGTTCCGCTACCGCGACCCGGTGCTGGACCGTTCCACGCTGGTGGTGGCGATCTCGCAGTCCGGCGAAACCGCCGACACCCTCGAAGCCGTGCGGCACGCCAAGGATCAGAAGGCGCGGGTGCTGGCGATCTGCAACACCAACGGCGCGCAGATCCCGCGTGAGTCCGACGCGGTGATCTACACCCGCACCGGGCCCGAGATCGGTGTCGCCTCGACCAAGGCGTTCCTGGCGCAGGTGGCGGCCAACTACCTGGTCGGGCTGGCGCTGGCGCAGGCGCGCGGCACCAAATACCCCGACGAGGTGGCGCGCGAGTTCGCCGAACTCGAGGCGATGCCGAAGCTGATCTCGCGCGTGCTCGAGACCGCGCCGCAGGTACGGGCCATCGCGCGCGAGCTGGCGCACGTGCCGACGGTGCTGTTCCTGGGACGCCACGTGGGTTACCCGGTGGCGCTCGAAGGTGCGCTCAAGCTCAAGGAACTCGCCTACATGCACGCCGAGGGTTTCGCCGCCGGTGAGCTCAAGCACGGGCCGATCGCGCTGATCGAAGAGGGTCTGCCGGTGATCGTGGTGATGCCGTCGCCGAAGGGGCGCGCGGTGCTGCATTCCAAGTTGCTCAGCAACATTCGCGAGATCCAGGCGCGTGGGGCGCGCACCATCGTCATCGCCGAGGAGGGCGACGACACGGTGCGCCCGTTCGCCGACGATCTGATCGAGATCCCGGCCGCGCCGACGCTGTTCCAGCCGCTGCTGTCGACGGTGCCGTTGCAGATCTTCGCCGCCGAGGTGGCCCAGGCGCGCGGCTACGACGTGGACAAGCCGCGCAACCTGGCCAAGTCCGTCACGGTCGAGTGATCGGCCGCTGTCCTATTCGACGGTGACGGTGCCGCGCATCTGCGGGTGCAGCGAGCACAGGTAGCGGTAGGTGCCGGGCTGGGTGAAGGTGTATGACCATTCGCCCTTGTCGATGATGGGGCTGTTGATGCCCATCGCCTTGTCGCCGATGCCCTGCACGTTGTGGGGGGCACTGTCGGAGAACTTCCAGGTGACGGTTTCGCCGACCTTGATGGTCGCGTCGGCGGGGGAGAAGGTCATGTCGTCGACGACGACTGTGAGCTGGGAAGGTTTGTTCTCGGTGGGGCTGGTCGTCGTGGCGACCGGGCGCGGTGTGCGGGTGGGGGTGGCGGTGTCTTCGCCACTGGAACACCCGGCGGCCAGCAGGGCAGCGGTTACGACGAGCCCGGCGACGACACGGGTGGATGCGGCGCGGTGACGAACCATCGACATGGTTGTGGAGCGTAGTCTGCCATCGATCGCGGGCCGGTCGTGGCCCGCGCCGAGGAGGCGGAGGCGACGATGACGGGTCGGCGTGGCTATTACACCGCCGATGAGGTGCGGGCGGCCGAAGCGGAGCTGTTCACCCGGGTGCCTGCGGGAATGCCCATGCGGCGGGCGGCTTTCGGGCTGGCTACGGTGGTGGTCGACGAATTGCGTTCGCGGACCGGGGGTGTCGTCGGCCGGACGGTGGGGTTGCTCGTCGGTTCCGGGGACAACGGCGGAGATGTGTTGTGGGCGGGGGCGATACTGCGCCGGCGTGGTGTCGCGGTGGTCGCCGTGTTGCTGAATCCCGCACGGGCGCATGCGGAAGGGCTTGCCGCGCTGCGCGCTGCGGGTGGTCGGGTGGTCGACCGGCTCGGCACGGTGGATGTGGTGATCGACGGGATCGTCGGAATCTCCGGTAAAGGGCCGCTGCGGCCCGCTGCGGCGGAAATGGTTGCCGCCGTGGACGCCCCGATCGTCGCCGCCGATCTACCCAGCGGGGTGGACCCGGACACCGGCGCCATAGATGGGCCCGCGGTGCGGGCGCAGGTGACGGTGGCGTTCGGAGCGTACAAACCCGTGCACGCGCTCGCTGCGGCGAGCTGCGGCCGGATCGTGCTGGTGCCGATCGGATTACGGTTGCCCGAACCCGGTTCGGTGCAGCTCGATCCCGCGGAAGTGGGGGCCGGGTGGCCGGTACCGGGACCCTTCGACGACAAATACAGCCAGGGCGTGACGGGCGTGTGCGCGGGCAGCGCGAAGTATCCGGGGGCGGGCGTGCTGTGTACCGGTGCGGCGGTGGCGGCGACGTCGGGGATGGTGCGCTACGCCGGAAGCGATACCGAGGTGCTGGAGAAGTTTCCGGAAGTGGTGGCCGCACCGAGTATTTCGGAGACCGGGCGGGTGCAGGCGTGGGTGTTCGGGCCGGGCGCCGGGACCGATGCGCAAGCCCGGGAACGCCTCGAAATGTTGTTGGCCACGGACCTGCCGGTACTCGTCGATGCCGACGGGCTGACGATCCTGGCGCACGAACCGGAGCTGGTACGCGGTCGGGCGGCACCGACCGTCCTGACACCGCACGCCGGGGAATTCGCCCGGCTCACCGGTACGCCGGTGGGCGCCGACCGGGTGGGTGCGGTGCGCGAGCTGGCCGCGTCATGGAACGTCACGGTGCTGCTGAAGGGCCGCACCACCGTCGTCGCCGCGCCCGGCGGACCGGCGCTGGTCAATGACGCCGGTGGTTCGTGGGCCGCGACCGCCGGCTCGGGCGACGTGCTGTCGGGGGTGATCGCGGCACTGCTGGCCGCCGGGCGGACACCCGCCTGGTCCGCGGCTGCGGGGGCACGGGCGCATGCGCTGGCCGCCGACCTCGCCGCCCACGCCGGGCAGGCCGCGGGGGCGCCCGTTTCGGCATGGCCGTTGCTGGAACACATCCGGCCTGCGGTGCGGGTATTGCGGGAGCTCGGCGGCGGATGAGGCAGGCTCGGCCGAGGTCGTGGCGTCGCGACCCAGCTTCCGCGGGGTCGGGCAGCCCTGGCAGGATCGGACCGGTGAATGCGCAAGTGGAAACCGTCATCGACCTGGATGCCATCAGCCACAACGTGCGGGTTCTGCGTGAGTTCGCGCGGGGCGCGGCGGTGATGGTGGTGGTCAAGGCTGACGGGTACAACCACGGCGCGGTCGAGGTGGCCAGGGCCGCGTTGAACGCCGGAGCCAGTGAACTCGGAGTGACCACGGTCCCCGAGGCCCTGGTGCTGCGCGCCGCGGGAATCACCGCGCCGATCCTGTGCTGGCTCAACACCATCGACGCCGACTACGCCGCCGCGATCGCCGCCGACGTGGAGATCGGGGTGTCCTCGCTCGAGCAGTTGCGGATGGTGGAGCGGGCGGTGCGGGCCGGCGGACGCGCCGCGACGGTGTCGCTCAAGGTCGACACGGGCCTGAATCGCAACGGCATCTCGGCGGCGGAATACCCGCAGGTGCTGCGGTCGCTGCGCGGTCTCGTCGACGAGCGGCGGATGCGATTGCGGGCGATCTTCTCCCACCTCGCGCATGCCGACGAGCCGGGGCATCCGGTGATCGATCGCCAGCGCGAGCGTTTCCTCGAGACGATCGCGCAGGCCAAGGAGTACGGCCTCGAACCCGAACTGGTGCACCTGTCGAACTCGGCGGCCACGCTGACCAGGCCCGATCTGCACTTCGACCTCGTCCGTCCGGGCATCTCGGTGTACGGGCTCTCACCCGTCCCCGAGCTCGGTAACTTCGGCTTGCGCCCCGCGATGACGCTGCAGGCCGAGGTGACCCTGGTGAAGCGGGTGTCGGCGGGGGAGGGTGTGTCCTACGGGCATCGTTGGATCGCCCCGCGCGACACCACGGTCGCCCTGGTGCCCGCGGGTTACGCCGACGGTGTGTTCCGCTCGCTGAGTGGGCGTTTCGAAGTGTGGTTGGGCGGGGCATTACACCGTAATGTCGGTCGTGTGTGCATGGACCAGTTCATGGTTGACCTAGGCGACAACGCGGGCGGCGTGCGGGCGGGCGATCGGGCGGTGCTGTTCGGCGGCGGCGCGGGTCACCCGCACGCGCTGGACTGGGCGCGACTGCTCGACACCATCGATTACGAGATCGTGTGCTCGCCGCGCGGGCGGGCGGTCCGCCGCTACGTGGGTACCGGGCGATGAGCAGGCGCACGGTGATGCGCGGCAGCCTGGCCACCGCGGGCGTGCTGGGCGCGCTCGCGCTGGCGCACACGCTGCGCCGGATCGGGGCGCGGGTGCGCTGGCCGGCCGAACGCGACGAATACCGTGACGAGAACTTCGCCCTGATCGACGAGGACGACGCCGGTTCGGTCCTCACCGATGACGGGGTGTCGCTGGCCACCCGGACCTACGGTGACGTCGACGCCGAGGTGACGATCGTGTTCGTGCACGGCTTCTGCAACAGCATGGAGTCGTTCCATTTCCAGCGCCGCGATCTCGCCCGCCGGTGGGGCGCACGGGTGCGGATGGTGCTGTTCGACCAGCGCGGGCACGGCCGCTCCGGCATCCCGGCCACCGACAGCTGCACCGTCGCCCAGCTCGGCCGCGATGTGGCCACCGTGGTGCGCGAGTGCGTACCGAAGGGGCCGGTGGTGCTGGTGGGGCACTCGCTCGGTGGGATGGCCGTGCTCGCCGCGGCTGCCCAGTTCCCCGAACTGTTCGCGCGCCGGGTGATCGGGGTCGCGCTGCTCAACACCGCGGCCGCCGAGGTGGCCGCCACCGGGCTGCTGCAGTGGTTGCGCCATCCCGCGATGGGCGGCTTCCGGTTGGCGGTGCGGTCGGCGCCGGCGCTGGTGCAGATGGGCCGCTCGGCGAGCAAGCAGCTGGTGACACCGTTGCTGCACGTGAGCTCGTTCCACGGGCCGGTGAGCCCGACGCTGGCGCGGTTCACCATCATGATGATCGATCGCACACCCGTCGCGACGGTCGAGAAGTTCCTGAAAACGATTGAGCTCCACGACGAGTCGGCCGCGTTGCCGGTGCTGGCGCCGCTGCCGGTGCTGGTCCTGGGCGGCGCGCACGACATGGTGATCCCGTTCCACAATTCGGTGCTGCTCGCCGAAGAACTGCCGGGCAGCGAACTGGTGAAAGTGGGTGAGGGCGCGCACATGCCGCACCTGCAGTTCCCCGAGGTGACCCTCGACGCACTCGATCGGCTGCTGGCCCGCGCCGGCTTCGACGCCCGCGGCGGGGAGGCCGTCGGTGGCTGAGTCGCGCACCCGCATCCTGCACACGGTCGAGGACACCGAGGCCTTCGGCCGGGAACTCGCGGGTCAGCTGCGCGCGGGCGACCTGGTGGTCCTCGACGGCCCGCTCGGCGCCGGAAAAACCGCGCTGACCAGGGGAATCGCCGCCGGCCTCGGTGTGCGGGGGCGGGTGAGCTCACCCACGTTCATCATCGCGCGCGCCCACCGCGCCGGACAGCGCCCCGACGGCTCGCCGGGCGTGGCGATGGTGCACGTGGACGCGTACCGCCTCGCCGGCGACCTGGACGAACTCGACGCGCTCGACCTCGACACCGATCTGCACCACGCGGTGGTGGTCGTGGAATGGGGCAAGGGTGTGGTGGAACACCTCGCCGAGCGGCATCTGCGGGTGCAACTCGCCCGGGAACCGGAATCCGATGTGCGCACGGCCATCTGGGAATGGATCGGATAACGCGCCGATCGCGGTGTACCGGTGCGCGCCGGGCGCCGATACCACCCGGTATTGTTGAGACAATCATGCTCGTACTAGCAGTCGACACCGCGACACCTGCCGTTACAGCGGGATTGGTGCACCTGTCACCGGCCGCCGATGCGGACGCCCGGCCCGCTGTGGCGACCCTCGCCAGCCGAGTGAAGGTCGACGCCCGTGCCCACGCCGAGGTCCTCACCCCGCAGATCCTGGAATGCCTCGCCGAAGCCGAGGTGAACCGCGCCGACCTGGACGCGATCGTCGTCGGGATCGGGCCGGGCCCGTTCACCGGGCTACGCGTGGGAATGGCCACCGCCGCCGCGTTCGGCGACGCGCTCGGCCTGCCCGTGCACGGGGTGTGCAGCCTCGACGCGATCGCCGCCGACACCACCGGCGAGCAGCGCGAGGCCGGTGAGCTGCTCGTGGTCACCGACGCGCGCCGGCGCGAGGTGTACTGGGCGCGGTACCTGAACGGGGTGCGCGTGGCCGGTCCCGAGGTGCGCAGGCCCGCCGACGTCCCGGTCGGCGAGGCGGTGGCGATCGCCGGGTCGGCCGCCCACGTCGACGATTTCGACCTGCCGGTGCTGCCGAGTGAAACCCCTTCGCCCGCCGGCCTGGTCACCGTCGCCGCACGAGCCCTGCTGTCGGGTGCCGCGCCCGACGCGCTGGTGCCGCTGTACCTGCGCCGTCCCGACGCGGTGGAGAACAGTTTCCGTACCCTCGACCGGACCGGGGTGTGAGTGTGACCGGCTACCGCATCGCCCCGATGATGTTGCACGACATCGACCGCTGCGTAGAACTCGAACACCTGCTCTTCCCCGAAGACGACCCGTGGCAGGCGGTGTCGTTCCGTTCCGAACTGGCCGGGGCGCACAACCGCTACATCACCGCCCGCGACGAGCGCGGTGCCATGGTGGGGTACGCGGGTATCGCGCTGCTCGGCGACATCGAACATCCCGAGGCCGAAGTGCACACGATCGGGGTCGACCCGGCCTGTCATCGGGGCGGCATCGGCACCCTGCTGCTGGAGGCACTGCTGGCGACCGCAGCCGAACGCGGCGGCCCGGTGTTCCTGGAAGTGCGCACCGACAACGCCCCCGCCATCGCGCTCTACGCCAAGCACGGCTTCCACATCATCGGGCTGCGCAAGAACTACTACCACCCCAGCGGTGCCGACGCCTACACGATGCGACGCCCCGAACTCACGGCCGCGGCCGACGAATGGGCCGCCCGTGGCAGGCTCGACGAGGTGGATGCCGTGACCGCCGCCGGACCCACCGACGACCAGCGGAACGAGGCATTGTCGTGATCGTCATGGGCATCGAAAGCTCTTGCGACGAAACCGGAGTCGGCGTCGTGCGCCGGCACCCGGACGGTTCGGTGGAACTGCTCGCCGACGAAGTGGCCTCGAGCGTCGACCAGCACGCCCGTTTCGGTGGCGTGGTCCCCGAGATCGCCTCACGCGCCCATCTGGAGGCGATCGTGCCCGCGATGCGCCGTGCGCTGGCGGCGGCGGGCATCAGCAAACCCGACGCGCTCGCCGTCACCATCGGACCCGGGCTCGCCGGTGCGCTGCTGGTGGGTGTGGCCGCGGCGAAGGCCTACGCCGCGGCCTGGGACGTGCCGTTCTACGCGCTCAACCACCTCGGCGGACACGTCGCGGTGGACACCCTCGAGCACGGGCCGATGCCGCCCGCGGTGGCCCTGCTGGTCTCCGGTGGGCACACTCACCTGCTGCAGGTCACCGACCTGGGCGCCCCGATCACCGAGCTCGGCAGCACCGTCGACGACGCGGCGGGCGAAGCCTTCGACAAGGTGGCCAGGCTGCTCGGCCTCGGCTACCCCGGTGGCCCCGCCCTCGACGCGGCCGCCGCCGACGGTGACCCCCGCGCGATCGCGTTCCCGCGCGGCATGACCGGCCCGCGTGACGCGCGCTACGACTTCTCCTTCTCCGGCCTCAAGACCGCGGTCGCCCGCTATGTCGAGGCCGCCCAGCGCCAGGGCATCACGCCCGAGCAGTTGCCGATTCCGGATATCGCGGCATCGTTCCAGGAGGCGGTCGCCGACGTACTGACCATGAAAGCGGTGCGCGCGGCCACCGATATCGGCGTCGACACGATCGTGCTCGGCGGTGGCGCCACCGCCAACACCCGCATCCGCTCGCTGGCCGAAGAACGTTGCGCCGCAGCGGGACTGACTCTGCGCGTGCCCAAGCCGCGGTTGTGTACAGACAACGGGGTGATGATCGCGGCCCTGGGCGCGCACGTGATCGCGGCCGGGGCGCAGCCCGCCGAGCTGACGGTGGCCACCGATCCCGGTCTGCCGGTGTCGGTGAGCGCCCTGCGCGGCTAGCTCGCGGTGTCCTCGGCGAACACCTTGCGACACGACGGGGCGCAGAACGCGTAGTCGACACCGTCTACGTTGAGGGTGAACTCCGCGTCGGCGAGCTCCACCGGCATGCCGCAGACCGGGTCGATCGCCGCACCGGTTGGCGCCTCGGGCGTGACGCCCGAATCGCGGTAACCCTGCGTCATCAGCCTGGTGAGGTCGGTGGTACTGATTGCGCGACCGTGCAGCCCGGTGCAGTGCTCGCGCAGTCCCACGATCTGCACCACGCAGTGCGGTTCGCGTCGCAGCCGGTCGGGGTCGGGTTCGGTCGCGGCGATCGTATCGGTGACCAGCGGCACGATGTGCGCGCCGAAGCGGCGGTCGTTGCTCCAGGAGCTCGGCACTGTCACCCGGGCCAGATAGCGGCGCGCCGACTCGGGCGCCGGCCCGCCCGTAGCCCAGGTCTGCGGCTGCTGGATCACCACGTGGACGAATTCGCGTGCCGCGTCCATCACCTCCGCCGGTGCGGCATCTTCGGTGCTGAGCGCCATCAGCAGTCGTTGGGCGAGGTCGTGCTCGGCTTCGGGGGAGAGCGCGGGCCCGGATACGAACAGTTCGACGGTGATCATGGCTGAATCTCCTTGGTGGACAACCCGGTGGTGGCGACGATCAAAACGAAGGCAAGTAGGGCGCAGCTCACGCGGGCGAGATGGAACGCCTCCCAGCGGGCGAGCAGCTCGGCGTAGTCGGTGGGCGGGCCGGTGGCCGCCCATACCTTGATGTCCTGGTTGATGGGCACGTTGCCGAGCCGGGTGAGCAGGAACACCGCGACCGTGGCGACCGTCGCGGCGGCGGCGAGCAGGCGCTCGACCCCGGCTGCCCGGACAGCGAGCAGCAGGCAGGTGGCGGCGGTGAGCGCCATGAGTGCCTGCACGACAACGCTGTTGGCGGACATGAGTGCGGTGTGGAAGGTGAGCCGGACATCGAGGGGTACTTCCCGGAACGCGTAGAGCACATTGGCTCCGCCGTAGAGGAAGCAACCACCCAGCAGGCCGCTGGACAGCAGCGCCGCGGCCCGGGTGAGCCGCGGCCGCTTGGTTGGTGCTGCCATGGAGCCTCCGTAGGTGTACAACATACGCTTACGTTCAGTATGCGCGTTCCCGGTAGGCTGTCAACCCGTGCCGCGCCCACGTTCGCTGACCTCCGATGATCTGGCCGACGCCGCGCTCGCGGTGCTCGACGACGGCGGACTGCAGGCACTGACGATGCGCGCCGTCGCCACCGAACTCGGGATGTCGACGATGGCGCTGTACCGTTACGTCGCCGACCGCACGGTGCTCGAAGTGCTTGTCGTGGAACGGATCTTCGCTGACATCGACCTGACGCTGCCGCCGGCAGCCGACTGGCTCGAACGGGTCCGGTTGCTGCTGGACCGCACGCGCCGCGCCGCGGCCGAACATCCCGCTGCGGTACCTCTGATCCTGCGGCACCGGCAGTCGGCGCGCGGCTCACTGGCTTTGATGGAGGCCACGCTCGCCACGCTCACCGACGCCGGCCTCACCGGTACCGACCGGGCGCTCGCCCAGCGCACACTCATGGGTCATCTGCTGGGATTCCTGCAGAACAACCACTACGCGGCGCTGGCGGGACCGGGTACCGCGGCACTCGCACGACTCCCCGACGACGCGTTTCCGTTGCTCGCGCGCACGGCGGCCGATGCGGCCGGGCTGTCGCCGGAACGGGAATTCCTGGCCGGGTTGGATATCGTGCTGGCCGGATTGCGCCGGTATCTCGTGGAATGAAGTGACGCTGTGGTCCGTTTGCCGCCGGCGCGCAAGGTGGCGGCGCGCTGGATATCGTGCTGGCTGGATGCGTCGATCGCTCCGAGTGTGGAGCATCGCGTCGGCGGGATCCGCCCACGATACCGGGGAGCTACCTCGGCAGTGGCTCGTTCGGCGTCGTGGTGGCATCAGCCGTTGCGGGGAATTCGGCGTGTGCCGGATCCTCGGTAAGTGCGGGGATGGGCAAGCTGCCGTGGGCAGGTGCCTGCGCCGGGGCGGCTGGTTCGGGCACGCCGTCGTGAGCGGGTTCCTCGGTGGGCTCGGCCGGGTCTGCCGGTATGGGCAGGGTGCTGCTGGCCGGAGCCTGGGTGGGGGAGGTGTTCGGGGTGGACGGCCGGGCTTGCCGGTCACCGGCCGAACCGCTGTCCAGTGGGCCGACTGGGGATTCCGGGTACGGGATTTCCGGCAGGTTCGGGTCCGGGCGCAGCGTGGGGGCCGTCGGCGAGGTCGGCGCGGGGGACGAGGACGGGGCAGGCGTGCTCGTCGGTGCCGAGGTGGGCGGTGCGGTGGGGGGGGCGACAGTGCTCGGCGGCGCCGGGGCCTCGGTGAGCGGCGGGGCGAAGGTGGCCGAGGTGCGGTCGGTGCTCTCGCGCACCGGTGGCGTCGGCGCTTGCGTGGGCACCACCGGGGGCGGCGGCTGGCGCACGGTGCTGCTGGTACCCGCCGGCGTGACGTCTGTGGCGTCGGGTGTCACGGCCTGCACGCCGTAACCGACGACCAGGCCGACCACCACCACCGCACCGGCCAGGGTGCCGACCACCTTGGCGAACGTGCCGCTCGGCGCGTCACCGAGCGTGGCACCGTGCAGGGCCGAGGGCGCGGCGGCGTCGGCGACCAGCGCCGCGCCCTTGGCGATCACGGCCTCCGGGTCGGGCACGGTGAGTACCGGCAGGTCGAGACGAGCGCCGAGCGTGTCGATGACGCACGGGATGTTGGCGCAGCCGCCGATCACCGCGACCGCCTCGGGATACTTCGGCGCCCGGTCGAACACCGACTTCGCGAACAGCGCGATGCTGCGCAGCAGGCCGCTGATCAGCTCCTCGAAATCGGCGCGGGTGAGCTTGAGCGGTTGCCCGGCGACGTGGTCGATGGTGACCGCGGGCGCGATGGACAGGTGTTCCTTGGCGGCGCGGCCCCGGTTGGTGAGGGTGGTGCGGTTGGGCCTGGCACCGCGGCGGGCGTAGTGCAGGTCGATGAGGTGGTGATAGATCAGCTCGTCGATGGCGTTGCCGCTCAGCGTCGGCGTACGTTCGGAGTGCAGGATCGTGTCCTCGACGTAGTCGGCGACACTGACCGTGAGCCCGGTGGCGCCGAGGTCGATCACCGCCACGGTGGCGTAGCGGTCGAGCAGTCCGGTCTCGCGCAGATAGGCGAGGGCGGCGGTGCCCTCGGGCACCAGACGCAGATCGCGGTGGTGCGCGCAGGCGGCGCGAATGGCCTGCGCCTGCTCCTTGCCGCGGTAGGCGACGGCCACGCTGGTGGGCGGTCGGGAACGGGTCGTCTCGGTGCGGCGGTGGGCGCCGCCGGAGTAGCGTCCGAGTGGTTCACCGGCCAGTGCCGCGGTCTGGGAGACGGGTAACTGGGTGGTCATCAACTCGATCGAGGACGAAACGAGGTCACCGAGATCGGAGTGGGCGGCGTCGGCGGAGACGACCCGGTAGTCGAAGTTCTGCGCACCGGCGGGTCCGGTGGCGACCAGTGCTGAGCACACCACCTCGTTCCCGGCCGAGATGCCGAGGGATGTTCGCATGTTCACCTCCCTTCGAGCGGATGGTTCTACGCCAGGTCGACCATCTCGAATGGAACGATATGCATACTCTGTCACAGCCTGTTATGCGAACGTTACAGATTTCGTCGCACGATGTGAAGATCATTGCCTCGTGCGGGCGTGTCGAATTGCGACATTGGCAGAACCCAGCCTTGAGCGCTGGCACTCTCACGTATAGAGTGCTAGTCGGCACGGTGTAGCTGTGCTTGTGCCATCGACCACTGGGCTCGGAGTCCCGGCACCCGCGACGACGGGGCCTGCGCCGCAGGGTCGCATGCTGAACCGAACCCGGTCCGGAACAACCAGTTCCGGACGACCGAATTCCCTGAAAGTGGAGGGCTCAACGTGGCGAGCGTGAACATCAAGCCGCTCGAGGACAAGATCCTCGTCCAGGCCAACGAGGCCGAGACGACGACGGCCTCCGGCCTGGTCATCCCGGACACGGCCAAGGAAAAGCCGCAGGAGGGCACCGTCATCGCCGTCGGCGAGGGCCGGATCACCGAAAAGGGTGACCGCATCCCCGTCGATGTCAAGGAAGGCGACGTCGTCATCTACAGCAAGTACGGCGGCACCGAGATCAAGTACCAGGGTGGGGAATACCTCATCCTCTCGGCGCGCGACATCCTGGCCGTCGTCACCAAGTAAGGCTGACGCCGCACCAGCGTTCCGCCCCGGCGTCGTACATCCGACCCCGGGGCGGCTCGCGTTCACTACTCGCGGCATGAGCTCAGGCCCCGGTGGCGGTAGCTCGCGTCACCACGTAGGGGCCGGGGAATGTCGCCATCAGACTCAGGAGCTTTTACATGCCCAAGCAGATCGAGTTCGACGAGAAGGCTCGCCGGGCTCTGGAACGCGGCGTCGACAAGCTGGCCGACGCCGTCAAGGTGACCCTCGGCCCGCGCGGCCGCCACGTGGTGCTGGCCAAGGCTTTCGGCGGCCCCACCGTGACCAACGACGGTGTCACCATCGCGCGTGACATCGACCTCGAAGACCCCTTCGAGAACCTCGGCGCCCAGCTCGTCAAGAGCGTCGCCACCAAGACCAACGACGTGGCCGGCGACGGCACCACCACCGCCACCGTGCTGGCCCAGGCCTTCGTGCGCGCGGGCCTGAAGAACGTCGCGGCCGGGGCGAACCCGATCTCGCTCGGCCAGGGCATCGCGCTGGCCTCGGAGAAGGTCTCGGAGGTGCTGCTGGCCGCGGCCACCCCGGTCGAGGGCGCCCAGGCCATCGCCCAGGTCGCCACCGTCTCCTCGCGTGACGCCGAGATCGGTGAGATGGTCGGCAAGGCCCTCACCACCGTCGGCAAGGACGGCGTGGTCACCGTCGAGGAATCCTCGACCACCCAGACCGAACTGGTCATCACCGAAGGTGTGCAGTTCGACAAGGGCTACCTCTCGCCCTACTTCCAGACCGACCCCGAAACCCAGCAGGCCGTGCTCGAGGACGCCTACGTCCTGCTGCACCGCGACAAGATCAGCTCGCTGCCCGATCTGCTGCCGCTGCTGGAGAAGATCGCCGAATCCGGCAAGAGCGTGCTGATCGTGGCCGAGGACGTCGACGGCGAAGCGCTGTCGACCCTGGTGGTCAACTCGATCCGCAAGACCATCAAGGCCGTCGCGGTGAAGGCGCCGTTCTTCGGTGACCGCCGCAAGGCGTTCCTCGACGACCTCGCCGTGGTCACCGGTGGCACCGTGATCAACCCTGATCTCGGCGTCAACCTGCGTGAGGCGACCATCGAGCAGCTCGGTCAGGCGCGTCGCGTCGTCGTCACCAAGGACGAGACCGTCCTGATCGACGGTGCGGGCACCGACGCCGACATCGCCGCCCGCGGTGCGCAGCTGCGTCGCGAGATCGAAGCCAGCGACTCCGACTGGGACCGCGAGAAGCTCGAAGAGCGCCTGGCCAAGCTGGCCGGTGGCGTCGCGGTGATCAAGGTCGGCGCGGCCACCGAGACCGCGCTCAAGGAGCGCAAGTACCGCGTCGACGACGCGGTCGCCGCCGCCAAGGCCGCGGTCGAGGAGGGCATCGTCCCCGGTGGCGGTTCGGCACTGGTCCAGGCCGCCGCCGCGCTCATCGAGCTGCGTGACTCGCTGACCGGCGACAAGGCCGTCGGCGTCGACGTGGTCCGCAAGGGCCTCGAGGCGCCGCTGTTCTGGATCGCCACCAACGCGGGCCTCGACGGCGCTGTGGTGGTCAGCAAGGTCGCCGAGGGCAAGGAAGGCTTCAACGCCGCCACCCTCACCTACGGTGACCTGCTCGCCGAAGGCGTCGTCGACCCGGTCAAGGTGACCCGCTCCGCCGTGGTGAACGCCGCCTCGGTCGCGCGGATGATCCTGACCACCGAGAGCGCCATCGTGGAGAAGCCGGTCGAAGAAGAAGACGACCACGGCCACGGCCACGCGCATTGAGTTGGGCTGGTAGGTGACATAGGGAAGGCCCCTGACCGCGATTGCGGTCAGGGGCCCTTCTTTGTGTCTTGGCCGGCTACCTGTCTTTCAGCTGGCTACCGGGGGATCTTCGGCTTCTATCGCGGCTAAGAGGCGGGTGCGCAGGGATGGGGGTGGTGGCGTGGCGGTGATCTCCGAGAGCAGTGCGAGGGTGGCGCGGGTGGTGCGCAGTTCGCGCCGCAGCTCGGTGCACAGGGTGGGGTCTTCGGTATCGATGATGGTCTGGATCGTGTGATGGTCTTCGTCGTCGATCAATCCGAGCGCGACGGCGTGCGCGAGATCGATCTGGGATTCGTTCATCTCACGGCACCCCCAAACTTTTCTTCAGTCGTGTCAAACCGTCCCGAATTCGGGACTTAACGGTCGGTAATCCTATGCCGAGGTGCTGAGCTACCTCCGCGTAGGTGCGCCCGCCGTAGTAGGCGAGCGAGATCGCCTCGCGCTGGGTCTCGGTCAAGGTCGAGAGTCCGCGCCGGACGGCCTGCTGTTCGAGTCTGCGTTCCACCTCCTCGGTGACCTCGTCGAATTCGTTGCCGAGCACCCTGATTCCGTACGCGACTTCGCGCTGGGTATGGGCTTGCTCGGCACGAACCCGGTCGACCGCCCGCCGGTGTGCCAGCGTCATCAGCCAGGTCACCGCCGACCCCTTGGCGGGGTCGAAACTCGTTGCGGTGCGCCAGATCTGGAGATAGACCTCCTGAGTGGTCTCCTCCGCGTACCCGGGGTCGTGGAGAACCCGCAGGATCAGGCCGAAGACCCGGGCCGAGGTCCGGTCGTACAGTTCGGCAAAGGCTTGCTGGTCGGCAAGGCCGCATCGTTGTAACAGTGCAGCCAGCTCGACTCCTTCGGCCGCGCGTGCGGTAACCGCAGAATCCACGCTCGGTGGGAAGGCTTCGCTTCGGAACCCATTCTGTGTCATCAGTCACGAATGTAGCCCGCGGCTATGGCCTCCCGCCTTCCGGGGGGTGGCTTTGTCGGGTGCCAGCTGTTTGCTAGAGATTCGGCGCGCCACGCCGGGCGGATGGGAACGGATTTGCCGAGCTGGTCAGACGGCCATACGCCGCCGGTTACGGCGGGCGTGCATCTCGCGTTCGGTCTCCGACATTCCGCCCCAGATGCCGTACGGTTCGCTCACCTTGAGGGCGTGGGTCCGGCACTGCATCAGCACGGGGCAGGCTCGGCAGATCTCTTTGGCGCGCATCTCGCGCGCGGTACGGGCACGGCCGCGCTCGCCGTCGGGGTGGAAGAAGACGGCGGAGTCCTGACCGCGGCACGAGCCACGCATCTGCCAATCCCAGACATCGGCGTTCGGTCCGGGGAGGTGGGTGGGCATGGGCATGGTGAACTCCTTGTGGTGCGAGCTCGTCAGCGTTGTCGAGCGAGTGGTGCGGCAGGTCAACGTGTCACCTCACAGGAGGTGGCCGGCTCGACGGTGCCTGACGGTGCCGGGCGGATGATCGCTGCGATTTCGCACAGCGGTGTCCCCGGCGATGAGTTACGTTAGGTGCAGGCGGGAATTGACGTCAATACTTCGACGCATTCGTTCAGTAAATCGGCAACGCTGAAATTTAACCTGCGATCTGTTTACATTTCACACTCGATCCGTCCATACTGTTCGGTTGGCTATGGATCGAGCGCCGCGTGCTGCTCGAAGCATGGGATGTTTGCGCTGGTAGCGCCGGTCGCGGCGGGGTTCGGTGACATGTCACCTCCCTGTCGGAGTGTGCTGGGTCACAATGGATCGCTCGCGCGGGTGGTGCTCTCCGGGCGCAAACAGGGCCCTCAGGTTAATTGCGAGAAACACATATGAATTCGAGACTTTGCGGCCGGAGTGGCCGGTGGCGGAGATTTACCTGATGGCAACATCGGGGCCCGAAAGAAAAGCTGGCCGGTTGCTGCGATGGTGCCCTCGGGGCATATCACGAGAACTCGCCGGAACCGGTGGCGGCTAGAGTCTCGACGTGCAGACAACGGCCTCATCGGCGGATATCGGTTCCGAAATACTCGTTTCGACAGCTTTCGGGCCGACGCCGGGCCTGGCCGCTGCGGAGTTGCCGACCCCAGCCGACCCGCGGTCGCGGTGGCACCGCGCGGTGGCGCTCGGCGGCCAGGGCCGCTACGCCGCTGCCCGCTCCGACCTGCGGATACTGGCCCGCACCCGGCTGGACCCGGGCCTGGCCTCCCTCGTCGACAGCACCCGTGGCTCACTGCTGCGGCAGATGGGCGGACACGCCGCCGCCGCGGCCTTCGACGGCCGTGCCGCCACGACGGCGCTGTCGGCGACCGGGTCCGCGCGGTCCGAGGCACTGGCCGACGCCTACACCGGACTGGCCGCCGACGCGCTCGGCACCGGCCGGCTCACCCTGGCCCACAAGCTGCTCTCCCGGGTGGAACCGCTGCTCGTCGACGCACCGGCCCGGTGCGCGGTGCGCTGGCACTGGGTCCGCGCCGAGACCGCACTCGCCGGGGGCGAAGCCGCCGCGGCGCTACTCGATGCCGACACCGCCGTCGAACGTGCCGCGGCCCTGTCCTCGGTACGCCACCAGGTGAAATCGGCCCTGCTGCGCGCGGCCGCCACCGCCGCCACCGGTGACCTTCCCGCCGCGAGAAAACTTGCCACCCGGGTTGACGCCGACTGCGCCGAGCACGGCCTGCTGCCGCTGCGATGGGCCACCGCGATGCTGCGCGCGGGCATCGCCGAACCCGCCGACGCGCGGGTGGCCGCGGACAAAGCCGCTGATCATGGCGCGAGTCTGCGGGCCTGGGGTGCCGACGCCCGCCGGTGATCTTGCTGAGAGGACTGTGAGAACGCACCAGGGCCACCGGGCGGCCGATCGGAGGGTCGCTATTGTTAGTGCCGTTCCGCCATATCCGCGGAAGCTCGGTCACATTCGACCGCGCCACTCGTAACGCCAGGAAAATCTCTGACGATGACGCATATGGGCGAAGAGTTGGACCTCGCCGTCGCTGCGGCTGCGCAGGGCGACAGGACCGCTTTAGCCCGGGTACTGGAATTGGTCCGGCCCTTGGTGGTTCGCTACTGCAGGGCTCGGATCGGTGCCGCGGAGCGCGGACAGCTCTCCGCGGACGACGTTGCACAAGAGGTCTGTATGGCCGTGATGACCGCCCTGCCCCGCTATCAGGATCAGGGGCGGCCCTTCATGGCCTTCGTATACGGGATCGCTTCGCACAAGGTCGCCGACGCCCACCGCAATGCCGCCCGTAACAAGGCGGACGCGATGGCCGAAGTACCAGATGTCATATCCACCGACCAAGGACCGGAACAGCGAGCTCTCGACTCGGAGACGAGCAGGCAGATGAACAGTCTGCTGGCCACGCTCCCCGAGAAACATCGGGAAATCCTGGTCTTGCGTTTGGTCATGGGTCTGTCAGCAGAGGAAACCGCAGTCGCCGTGGGCAGCACGGCGGGGGCGATACGGGTAGCCCAGCACAGGGCGCTCGCAAAACTGAAGTCACAAGTGGCGAGGGCAGGTGAAATGTATGGCTAGGGATGGCGAGCGCGGTCGAGGCGACCGGAAGGTCTGGCGTGGGTCGAACGACAGCGGTCCCTACGCCGCCGAGGATGCGGGCGACTCTGGACCGATCGACATTGCGGCGGTGCGCGGCGACGACGCGCTCATCGACGCGATCGCGAGCGACGGGCCGGTGCGTACCGACAGCCCCGAGGAGTTCCAGCTGGCGTCACTGCTCGCGGATTGGCGGGCCGATCTGTTGGCCGAGCCGATGCCCGCGGGTCCTGATCTGGACACCGTGTTCGCGGCGGTCAATCAGGAAATAGGCGCCCGGCAGGTTCGAGTCGGTGCTTCCTCGCGCGGACGTCTCCGGTTGGTCCGGCCGCTACTGGGCTCCGCCGCGGCACTGGCCGTGGTGTTCGGCGGTGTCACGGCGTTCTCCTACAGCGCCGCCCCCGGCGATCCGCTGTGGCGGGTCAAGGAGGTCGTGTTCAGCGAACAGGCCCAGTCCACCGTCGTGGCCAGCGCCGACGACGATCTGGTCGCGGCCCAGAACCTGCTCACCGCCGGTGATCCGGAACAGGCACGAGCCCGGTTGGAGAAGGCTTCGGCCAGCGCCAACCAGGTCGACGACCAGAACAAGCGCAATGATCTGATCGCCCGCTGGAATCTGCTGCGTGATCAACTGCTGAAGGTCGCGCCGCAACTCGCCGAGAAGCTTCCGCCCTCGACGTCCACCTCGCCCGAACCGACGAAGCCGAACGCTCCCGCGCCGGTGCCGCCGACGAGCGACCCGGCCACCACGGCCCCGGTGGATCCGACCGCGCCGGGCACCGTCGAGCCGACCGAGCCGCCGGTGATCATGATGACCCCCGGCCCGGAGACCGAGCCGGTGGAGCCGACGACACCGCCGGAGACCACCGCGCCGCCGACGACTCCGCCGCCGGCCACCGGTGATCCGACCAAGCCGCCGACATCCACCATCGCCGATCCACCGCCGACCACCGCGCCGACGGTGGTTCCGACGTCGGCGCAGTTACCACCCACGGTGCCTCCGACGGTGCCGTCCACCAACACGATCACGATCCTCCCCGCGCCGAGCAACTGATCGCACCGTCTCGAACGAAGGCCCCGAACCGCAATGGTCCGGGGCCTTTCGCGCTGTCATCGGGCCTGGCGCATCGCCGCGCCTGCGTGACCGGGCGCGGGGGAGCCGGTCAGTTGTCGAAGCCGTCGAATCCGTCGCCGTGGAAAGCCTCGTTCATCGAGGCATCCGCGTAGCCGCGGCAGTAGTCCCAGGTGACGTACGCCTCGGGCGTCGGGTCGTAGGCGGGCTCGTGCGGGCGGACGGTGCCGTCGACGAGTAGCTGCAGTAGGTTTGCCCGCAGCATGTCCCAGTCGTGGTAGTGATCTTGCCGACAATCCTCACAGCTGACGACGAGCCCGCGGATTCCGCGATGGGCCAGCAGGGCTTCGTAGACGGCGAGGTCGGCGAGATCTTCCTCGACCGCGAGGCGCTCATGAGGATCCAGCGGCTCACCGGGCTCGATGGCATCGAGCGCGGCAGACGGGTCGGAGGGGTCTCCGGCGAAGGGATCCGGCGGCAGGCCAGGTGGTAGATGGTCACGCACAACCCCACGGTACGCAGTACTAGGCGGTCTGCGCCAGCGATGCACCGGGCAAGTTTTGCCGAAGGGCTCACTGCACAGCCGCACTCGCCCGACCGATACCATGGAACTCAGGCGTCGGCGAGCACGTTCTCACCGACCATCCAAGCATTCCGCTCAGCACCGACGCGATGTATCTCCGGCGTCGGTAGCTCCGACGACCAGGAGGGGTCGATCCGAATGAGTAATCCCGTGTCGGGCGAACGAATCGCGGTGCGCCCTCCTACGGGTGGCGACGATCCGACCAAGATCGCCATGCTCGGCCTCACGTTCGACGACGTGCTGTTGCTGCCTGCCGCCTCGGATCTCATCCCCAGCTCCGTTGAGACCTCCAGCAAGCTGACCAGGGACATCACCCTGCGCACGCCGCTGGTGAGCTCGGCGATGGACACCGTCACCGAGGCGCGCATGGCCATCGCCATGGCCCGGGCCGGCGGTATGGGCGTGCTGCACCGCAACCTGTCGGGTGCCGATCAGGCCGCCCAGGTCGAGACGGTGAAGCGGTCGGAGGCGGGCATGGTGACCGATCCGGTGACCTGCCGCCCCACCGACACGCTCGCCGAGGTCGACGCGATGTGCGCCCGGTTCCGTATCTCGGGTCTGCCCGTGGTGGACGAGACCGGTGCGCTGGTGGGCATCATCACCAACCGTGACATGCGCTTCGAGGTGGACCAGGACCGCCGCGTGGACGAGGTGATGACCCCCGCGCCGCTGATCACCGCCAAGGAGGGCGTCACCGCCGAGGCCGCCCTCGGGCTGCTGCGCCGCCACAAGATCGAGAAGCTGCCCATCGTGGACGGCAACGGCCGGCTGCGCGGGCTGATCACGGTCAAGGACTTCGTCAAGACCGACCAGTACCCCGACGCCACCAAGGACCGCGACGGCCGCCTGCTGGTCGGCGCCGCGATCGGGGTCGGCGACGACTCCTGGTCGCGGGCCATGTCGCTGGCCGACGCCGGCGTCGACGTGCTGATCGTCGACACCGCGCACGGGCACCAGGCGCAGGTGCTGCAGATGGTCACCAAGGTCAAGGCCGAGGTGGGCGACCGTATCCAGATCGTCGGCGGCAATGTCGCCACCCGCGCGGGGGCCGCCGCGCTGGTCGAGGCGGGCGTGGACGCGGTGAAGGTGGGCGTGGGCCCCGGCTCCATCTGCACCACCCGCGTGGTCGCCGGTGTCGGCGCGCCGCAGATCACCGCCATCCTCGAGGCCGTCGCCGCCTGCAAGTCCGCGGGTGTGCCGGTGATCGCCGACGGTGGCGTGCAGTACTCCGGTGACGTCGCCAAGGCCATCGCAGCGGGCGCTTCGACGGTGATGCTGGGCTCGCTGCTCGCGGGCACCGCCGAGTCGCCGGGCGAGCTGATCCTGGTCAACGGCAAGCAGTTCAAGAGCTACCGCGGCATGGGTTCCCTCGGCGCCATGCAGGGTCGTGGTCAGGCCAAGTCCTACTCCAAGGACCGCTACTTCCAGGACGACGTGCTCGCCGAGGACAAGCTCGTCCCCGAGGGCATCGAAGGCCGCGTGCCGTTCCGTGGGCCGGTCAACCAGGTGATCCACCAGCTCGTCGGTGGTCTGCGCGCCGCGATGGGCTACACGGGTTCGCAGAACATCGAACACCTGCAGAACGCGCAGTTCGTGCAGATCACCGCGGCGGGCCTCAAGGAAAGCCACCCGCACGACATCACGATGACCGTCGAGGCTCCGAACTACACCGGGCGCGGCTGAGTACAATAGGGACGTTTGTGCGCCGGGGGATACACTCCCGGCGCACTCGCGTGCAAGACCCAGTGGCTCGCAGCACGCCACCATCGTCACCGACGCGCCACGCACCCGCGACCCCGAGGAGCGGCGGCCCACGAAGTGGCCGGTTCGCGGCCGGGTCGCCGGTGCCGCGGCGTAGGCGACGAAGGAGCAAGCCGCGGTACCTGACCGGCGGTCCGACCGGGCCGCGAACTCGAGCGCACCAGCGCTCAGAAAGCAGAGCGAACGTGCGTGACATGGTGGAAATCGGGATGGGCCGGGTGGCCCGGCGTACCTACGAACTCGACGACGTCGACATCGTCCCCTCGCGGCGGACGCGGTCGTCGAAAGAGGTGTCGCTGGCCTGGCAGCTCGATGCCTACCGTTTCGAGATCCCGGTGCTCGCCCACCCCACCGACGCGCTGGTCTCGCCGGAGTTCGCGATCGAGCTGGGTCGCCGTGGCGGCCTCGGAGTGATCAACGGTGAAGGGCTGTGGGCTCGGCACGCCGATGTGCAGGCCAAGATCGATCAGCTGATCGATCTGGTCGACAAGGGGGGTTACGAACGCGCGATCTCCCTGCTGCAGGAACTGCACGCCGCGCCGATGCAGCCCGATCTGCTGGCCGCGGCCGTGGCGCAGGTGCGGGCGGCCGGCGTCACCACCTCGGTGCGGGTGAGCCCGCAGAACGCCCGCGCGCTCACTCCCGCGCTGGTGCAGGCCGGCGTGGACCTGCTGGTGGTGCAGGGCACCATCATCTCCGCCGAGCACGTCGGTGGCGGCGAACCACTCAACCTGAAGACCTTCATCGCCGAACTCGACGTGCCGGTCGTGGCCGGTGGCGTGAGCGATCACCGCACCGCGCTGCACCTGATGCGCACCGGTGCGGCCGGCGTCATCGTGGGCTACGGCTCCTTCCCCGGCGCCACCACCACCGGTGAGGTGCTCGGCATCGGGGTGCCGATGGCGACCGCGATCGCCGATGCCGCCGCCGCGCGCCGCGACTACCTCGACGAGACCGGCGGCCGCTACGTGCACGTCATCGCCGACGGCGACGTGGCCACCTCCGGTCAGTTCGCCAAGGCCATCGCCTGTGGCGCCGATGCCGTGATGCTCGGTGTGCCGCTGTCGGCGGCGGCCGAGGCGCCGGGTCGTGGCTGGTACTGGCCCTCGGCCACCGCGCACCCCTCGGTGCCGCGCGGGTCGTTCCTGCCGGTCGACGAGTCCTGGCTCGACGGCCCCGACGGCGCCACCAGCCGTCCCAGCCTCGAGCGGGTGCTCTACGGCCCGTCCGACGACCCGTTCGGTTCGCTCAACCTGGTCGGCGGCCTGCGCCGGTCGATGGCCAAGGCCGGCTACTCCGACCTCAAGGAATTCCAGAAGGTCGGGCTCAGCGTCCGCTAACGCACGTGCGCGAGGGAGACCCGCTCGCGTAGGAACCGGCTGATCGCGGTGTTGACCGGTTCCGGGTGGGTCATCGTGACGGCCAGGCGGGCGCCGTCGACCTGCGCGAAGGTGGAGCCGGTGAGCCCGTCGGCCAGCGTGCGGGCCCGGGCAGCGGCGATGCCGCTGTGGGTGGCGTGGATGATCAGCGCCGGGCAGGTGATCTCGTGCAGCCGGTCGAGTACCGAGTCACGCCCCAGCAGGCAGCCCACGGCGGCGTCGAGGCCGTTGTGGGCGTCGGCGACCCAGCGGCGGGTCCAGATGTCGCGGTACCAGTCGTCGTCGCCGATCAGCCAGTCGGCGAGTTGGCTCGCGGCGTACTCGCGGGAGCCGGGGTCGTGCCATTCGTCGAGGAAGCGCTGGGTGGCGATGGATTGTTCGCGGGTGGGCCCGTGTGCCTCGGTGCTGATCAGGATCAGCGCGGCCACCCGTTCGGGCGCCACGAGCGCGGTGCGCAACGCGGTGAAGCCGCCCTGCGCGGTTCCGCCGACGATGGCGCGTTCCACGCCGATCGCGTCCAGCACCGTGAGCGCGTCGCGCGCGGCGGTCCAGTAGGTGAAGGGCAGTCGCTGATCCCGGGTGCGCCCGTGCCCGCGCGCGTCCCACGCCACGATCCGGAATTCGGGGGACAGGGCCGCCTGCTGCGAGGCGAACATGGTGCGGTCCATGAAGAATTCGTGGGCGAGCAACACCACCGGCCCGGTGCCACCGCTGTCCTCGTAGTAGATGTCGGCATCGATCGCGCGGGCGAATGGCACGTGCACGAGGATAGCCAGCCACACCCCGCTCCGCGCAAGGAATGGTGGCGGGTCGTGCTCGGTCACTACGGCGAGTCGGGCCGCGACGAAGCCCGTTGTCCGCCCCTCGTACGGCGTCACTAAACTGTGCCGGTGACAGAAACTCAGAGACCGGTCCTCGTCGTCGACTTCGGCGCACAGTACGCCCAGCTGATTGCCCGCCGGGTGCGTGAGTCGAGCGTGTTCTCCGAGGTCATTCCACACACCATGACGGTGGAGGAGATCGCCGACAAGCAGCCACTGGCGGTGATCCTGTCCGGCGGCCCGTCCAGCGTGTACGCCGAGGGCGCACCGCGACTCGACGCGCGGCTGTTCGACCTGAACGTGCCCGTGTTCGGCATCTGCTACGGCTTCCAGGCGATGGCCCAGGCCCTCGGCGGCACCGTCGCCCACACCGGCACCCGCGAATACGGCCGCACCGAACTCAACATCGACGGCGGCGTGCTGCACGGCGGTCTGCCGACGATCCAGCCGGTGTGGATGAGCCACGGTGACGCCGTGACCGACGCCCCCGAGGGCTTCGAGGTCACCGGCACCACCGCGGGCGCCCCCGTCGCCGCGTTCGAGGATCGCGCGCGCCGCCTGGCCGGGGTCCAGTACCACCCCGAGGTGCTGCATTCCCCGCACGGCCAGCAGGTGCTGAGCCGCTTCCTGCACGAGATCGCGGGCATTCCCGGCCAGTGGACCCCGGCCAACATCGCCGAGGCACTGATCGAGAACGTGCGCGAGCAGATCGGTGACGGCCACGCGATCTGCGGCCTGTCCGGCGGTGTCGACTCCGCGGTCGCCGCAGCCCTGGTGCAGCGGGCCATCGGTGACCGGCTCACCTGTGTGTTCGTCGACCACGGGCTGCTGCGCGCCGGTGAGCGCGAGCAGGTGCAGCAGGACTTCGTGGCCGCGACCGGCGCCAAACTGGTGACCGTCGACGCGGTGGACAAGTTCCTGGGTGAACTGAAGGGTGTCGCCGACCCCGAGGAGAAGCGCAAGATCATCGGCCGCGAGTTCATCCGCTCCTTCGAGGACGCGGTGGCCGGCATCGTCATCGAAGAGGGCACCACCGAAGGCAGCACCCCGAAGGTGGAGTTCCTGGTGCAGGGCACGCTCTACCCGGACGTCGTCGAATCCGGTGGCGGCACCGGCACCGCGAACATCAAGAGCCACCACAACGTCGGCGGCCTGCCCGACGACCTCGAGTTCGACCTGGTCGAACCGCTGCGGCTGCTGTTCAAGGACGAGGTCCGCGCGGTCGGCCGCGAACTCGGCCTGCCCGAGGAGATCGTCGGCCGTCAGCCCTTCCCGGGCCCCGGTCTGGCCATCCGCATCGTCGGCGAGGTGACCGCCGAGCGGCTCGACCTGCTCCGTCAGGCCGATGCCATCGCCCGCGAGGAACTCACCGCCGCGGGTCTGGACAAGCAGATCTGGCAGTGCCCGGTGGTGCTGCTCGCCGACGTGCGGTCGGTGGGCGTGCAGGGCGACGGCCGCACCTACGGTCACCCCATCGTGCTGCGTCCGGTGTCGAGCGAGGACGCGATGACCGCGGACTGGACTCGCCTGCCCTACGACGTGCTCGAGCGCATCTCCACCCGCATCACCAACGAGGTCGCCGACGTCAACCGTGTGGTCCTCGATGTGACGAGCAAGCCGCCGGGCACCATCGAGTGGGAATGAGTTAGATCGGTCGTTTCGGCGGCACCACCCGGGTGAGCAGCAGTCTGCCCAGGAGGAAGCCGCCGGCCGAGGGCCGATGGGTGGCCGGTGGCAGGGCCCTCGCCACGGGGGTCGATGACTGCCGGTCTGCGCGGTCGCTCATTGCCGTTGCCCTTCAACAGAAATGGCCCGTCACGCGGACGGGCCATTTCTCGTTTCGATTGTCCTCGGTCAGTTCCGCTTGCGCCCGGGTGCCAGCACCAGC
Organism: Nocardia halotolerans; assembly: GCF_042650145.1. Taxonomy (NCBI): domain Bacteria; kingdom Bacillati; phylum Actinomycetota; class Actinomycetes; order Mycobacteriales; family Nocardiaceae; genus Nocardia; species Nocardia halotolerans. The sequence continues at coordinate 577,327 of NZ_JBHSDL010000030.1, forward strand.
AACAGGCCGATGACGCTGGCGGCGATCACCACACCCCAGCCGATCGGCAGGACGCCACCGGCGTCGGGAGTGGGGGCGCCCAGCAGGGCCCAGATGCTCAGCGCCAGGGCGAGCAGACCGGTGCACAGCAGGGAGAAGGCCGGGCGGCGTTCGGTGTTCGTCGATTCAGCCACGGGTCACCTCCACACTGCCCATGCGCACCACGACCCGCAGGTCCAGGACCGGTGCATCGGGGTTGTCCGGCCCGGTCAGTCCTTCGTCGCACCGGGTGGCGTCGCCCGCTCTGATGTCACAGGTCGTGTGCACTCGCATCCCTTCGGGAAGTAGGACGATGCCTTCGGCCATGTTCACCGACAATTCGACGGCCTTCGGCTCGGTGAGCGCCAGCTCTCGCAGATCCAGGGTGGCCGAACCCATGGTCATCGTGTAGTTCGGCTGTAGTTCGGCGACCGAGGCCGGCGTCCAGGTGCGTTCGCCCATGGCGTTGCCCTCGAAGTCGATCGGCCCGATCAGCGAGGCCAGCAGGACGAATCCGGCCAGTGGCGCGGTGAGCATCAGCAGGCCGTACCCGCGCCGCAGGAACGCGCCGACGATGAGGCCGAGTGCGACCACGGTCAGCGCGACCGCGCCGATCCGCGCCGGAGTCATCCACTCCGCGCCGGAGGCGGCCACCGCACCGGCCACCGCGGCGGCCAGGATCGCCAGGCCGATGGTGATCGGCGTCAGCCGGGAGCGGGGACGTTTCGGCTGTGTGGGTGCGACCGGCGCGTACCTGGGGGCGGTGTCGGGCAGTTCCCAGGCCAGCGGTGCCACGGCGAGTGGATCCCAGCCGCTGGGTACCTGCGCGCCGAGGCGGGGTCGCGGTGTGGAGGAGGGCTTTTCAGGGCGCTGGGGATCCTTGCGCAGGATCGCGGTGGCGTCGTCCTCGACGGTCTTCGGGGAATCCGCTTCGTGCTTGTCGAGATCGACGGACGCGGTTACCGAAGGCGCGGTCGGTGATTCGGTGGTGGAACCCTTTTCCAGGCGAATCGTTTCGGTGGCGTCCGCGTCGACAGCGGTCTGTTCCGCTGAGACAGCTTCTCCACCTGTCGAATCGGATTCATCGGCACCCGTTCGGCCCGCGTCCTCGGGCTCGGCGATGTCATCGAGCCGGAAATCATCGGCCTTGCTCAGCCGGGGTGCGTCGGTGACCGTCTCGGTTTCATCGACACGTAGCAGCGGTGCGGATTCGGCTGCCGCCCCGCCAGTTTCCGCCGCCGGGGTTTCCTCCCGTGGAAGCACCGTGGTCGCCGGGTCGGGAGCATAGGTGTCGGGAAGTCTGGTGTAGGGCGTGTACACCCCGGTGGGCGGTACCTCGGGTGTGTAGGGGTACCCGTGTGCGCTGGTCGGGTAGCCCGCGCCGGGGTAACCGGTGGCGCCGACCGGGGCCCGATAGCTGTCGAAACCGGCGGGCAGCTCCGGATGACGCAGGTAGAGCATCCACCAGCCGGCCAGCATCAGGCCCATGCTGAACACGCCGGAACCGCCCAGCCCCAACCCGATCGGTCCCATGGTCGAGACCGCGATGGCGAGCGCGACGATCAGCACGATCGTCTTCGTCTGGGAGTGGGTGCCGCGCCCGTTCGCGGACAGCGACTCGGCCGCCGAAGCCCCGTCATTCGCCGACCCGAGCACCAGCCACGCCAGCAGATACAGCACGACGCCCGCGCCGCCGAAGATGGTGGAGACCACGAACGCCACCCGCACCAGCACCGGGTCGACGCCGTAGCGCAAACCGAACCCGGCGGACACACCGGCGATCGGGCCCTGCCGGGGCAGCCGGACGGGCCGCGTGCGCCACATCTGGTGGACCTGGTCGGCGAAGCTCGTTCTGCTCATGGGTTCCATGGTGTGCCGCGCCACCCCTTCCGCGCATCGGGGGGAACCCTGAAAAGTGCCCGGGTTCGGGTGCGGGGTCGTCCGCTACAGGAACATGGTGTCGCCGAAGACCGAGTTCGTCGCACTGACCTGCTCGGTGGCGGCGGTGACCGTTGCCCAGGAGTAGATGTTGAGCGGCCCGCCGCAGTCGCCGACCATCAGGTGGAAGTCGCGGTTCACCAGATAAGTGGTGCCCGAGCTCAGCGGCATGGATCCCACGTCGATCTTCTTGATCTCGCCCGGCGCGAGCGACAAGCTCAGCTCGAGACCGGCCGAGACGGACGGACCGATATCGGCGGACGCGTCGGGACCGGACGAGCCGAATCCGACAGTCGCCCCCGCACTGGCCGAGATGCCGCCGTCGAGGCCGACCGAAAGCGTCAGGTCCACCGCACAGGCGACGAGATAGCCGGAGGTGAGCTCGCCGGTCGCGCCGGGCGGTGCGGTGACGTAGGCGGTGTTGTCGAGAAACACTTCGCGATTGGTCGGCATCGCGTTGAGCGGGGGCACCAGCCGGTAGGACTGTTCGGTGTGGCCGAGCGTGAGGGTGAAGCCCTCGGGCCCGTGGTAGGTGGTCTCGTGCGGTGCCATCGGTGTCGCCGCGGCAACCGGCGTCATCGCGAGGGTGCTCAGTGTGATGGTGGCCGCCCCCAGCACGGTGCTGATGATGTTCACTTGTTCCTCCCTAAGCGGCGGCCGCGCTTCCCGGCCTGCCGTCAACGAGGAAGATCATCTGTGCCCGCGCTTTCGAAACGCCGATGCATTTGCTGAAGATTTCAGCTGGAATCGTCACTACCGGTTCCGGTCCGGTCTGCCGCCCTGGCCCCTGCGGCATCTCGCTCGGGCATACCTCCTGTCAGAGGCTGGTTTTGTCCGGTCCGGACAGCTCTATTCACAGATCAGAGCCGGATCGCCGGACCTGGGGAGGAGATCAGGGACTTACCTGATGTCGTCCCAGCTCGCGCGTGCCAGTATCGAAGGATGGATCCGTCTGTTCCCGCCCGCACCGTCACCCAGGGCCTGCCCGGGCCCGGAGCCGCCGCCGGGAACAGTGGTGCCGCGCACCCTCCCGCCCATGAGGCCCACGGCCGATCCCTGCCCGGTACACCGACGACCGGTGCTGCCGAGTCCGCCGCCCGGGGTGACTCGGGGCCGCGCGCCGATTCGATGCAACCGGGGTCCGGCGGTGCTGGGGCGCCGCAGGGGATGAACTGGCCGGGAGCTGGGAGCTACCCGCGCGCTGGGTACCAGCCTCGGTGGCGGTCCCCGCAACGGTTCGCCCCGCCGCCGCGCCGGTTCGCCGCGCCACCCCCGCCGTACGGCCCACCGCAGCAGTACCGCCCTGCCCCGGGATACGGCCAGGCCCCGCCGATGGGTTACGGCGTGCCACCTGGGTACCGCCCAGGCATGTTCCCCGTTTCCAGCCCCGAACCGGCCGGTCGGCCGTTGCCCGAGTTGCCGCGCATGGTCCGGCGCACCGGTGGCCGGGTGGTCGGCGGCGTGGCCGGTGGGCTGGCCGACCATCTCGGCGTCGACGTGTTCAAGGTGCGCATCGCCTTCGTGCTGCTGTCGGCGCTGGTCGGTGCCGGCCTGGTGGCCTACGGACTGCTGTGGATCTTCACCCCGGCGGGTTCCGACGCCGCCGAACCCACCGGTGACGAACGCAGGCAGGCGATCGGGCTCGCACTGCTGGGTGTCGTCCTCGCGGTCACCGTCGGCTGGTTGTTCCAGGGGACCGCGGCGAAGGTGATCGCGCCGATCGTGGTGGTCGCGGTCGGCGCCGCGCTGGTGTGGCGGGAATACGATGTGGCCGCGCCGGGGCCGCGGGCGCTGTTCGGGTTGCCCGCGCGCCCGTCGGTGGTCACCTGGTCGCGCATCGTGGCCGGTGTGACGCTGATCGTGGTCGGGCTCGGCGTGGTGGTGCTGGCCCGGATCGATCTGAGTTCGCTGGGCTCGGCGCTGATCGCGGTGGCGGTCACCCTCGTCGGTGCGGGCCTGCTCACGGTGCCGCTGTGGTTGCGCATGGTCCGCGCGCTCAATGCCGAACGCGGCGCCCGCATCCGCAACGAGGAGCGCGAGGAGATCGCCTCCCACCTGCACGATTCGGTGCTGCAAACCCTGGCCCTGATCCAGCGCCAAGCCGAGGACTCACAGGAAGTGGTGCGCCTGGCCCGCAGCCAGGAACGTGAACTACGCAAATGGCTCTTCGACGACACCGCCCCCGCGCAGTCCAGCCTGGCCGCCGCCCTGCGCACCATCGCCGGTGAGGTGGAGGACCAGCACGGTGTGAAGGTCACCCCGGTCACCGTCGGTGATGTGGCCATGGACCCCGGCGACACCGGCGCCGGGCTGCCCAAGGAACATTTCACCGCACTGCTCGGCGCCACCCGCGAAGCGCTGGTCAACGCCGCCAAACACGCCGACGTCCCCGAGATCGACCTGTTCGCCGAAACCGAACCGCACCAGGTGAGCATCTTCGTGCGCGACCGCGGCGCCGGTTTCGACGTGTCCGCGGTGCCCACCGACCGGCGCGGGGTGGCGAAATCGATCTGCGCCCGAATCGAACGTCGCGGCGGCACCGCCGAGATCGACTCGACCATCGGTCGTGGCACCGAGGTGCGGATCGTCATGCCACGCACCGACTCCGGCACCTCCGAACCCGACGCGAGTGACCTGTTCGACCCGGGCACAGACCCTGCCGAGGCCGGGGCGCGGGGCGATGCCGACCTCCCCGAGGCCGTTGACGGTGAGGATCAGGTCGGCGATTCCGAGTGGTCGACAGCTGGTGCTGCTGCGGTCGACGGTGGGACTCAGGTCGATCGCGACGACTCCGGTGGACACCCGGTCGGCACTTCCGCCGACGCGCCGACCGCCGCTTCGCGCCGGGAAGATCACGCGTCGACCCGGAACCACCAGACCGAACGTTGAGCGTGTGCTCGCACGCACCCGAGTCGGCCGGGACCCGCGACCGATCCGGTGTGCTCGCGCCGGAGCCGAGTCGGCCGGGACCCGCGACCGATCCGGTGTGCTCGCGTCGGAGCCGAGTCGGCCGGGACCCGCGATCGATCCGGTGTGCTCGCGTCGGAGCCGAGTCGGCCGGGACCCGCGATCGATCCGGTG
>NZ_JBHSDL010000031.1:0-613 GCF_042650145.1 Nocardia halotolerans
TCGTCGTCGACGACCTTGGCCGAGATGCCCGGTAGTGGGGCCATCGCGGCGCCGGGTTTGGTGGTGGTGACGCCGGGGAGTGGGGAGATCATGATGGCGCCGGTTTCGGTTTGCCACCAGGTGTCGACGATGGGGGTGGTGTCGGCGCCGATGACTTGTCGGTACCAGCGCCAGGCTTCGGGGTTGATGGGTTCGCCGACGGAGCCGAGTAGGCGCAGGGTGGTGAGGTTGTGTGCGTCGGGGATTTCGCGGCCCCATTTCATGAAGGTGCGGATGAGGGTGGGGGCGGTGTAGTAGATGGTGACGCCGTATTTTTCGATGATTTCGAAGTGGCGGTGTTCGGTGGGGGAGTTGGGGGTGCCTTCGTAGACGACTTGGGTGGTGCGGTTGGCGAGTGGGCCGTAGACGATGTAGCTGTGTCCGGTGACCCAGCCGATGTCGGCGGTGCACCAGTAGATGTCTTGTTCGGGTTTGTGGTCGAAGACGTTGTGGTGGGTGTAGGCGGTTTGGGTGAGGTAGCCGCCGCTGGTGTGGAGGATGCCTTTGGGTTTTCCGGTGGTGCCGGAGGTGTAGAGGATGAACAGGGGGTGTTCGGCGGGGAAGGGTTGCGCTT
>NZ_JBHSDL010000032.1:0-622 GCF_042650145.1 Nocardia halotolerans
GATGGTCGGTGTAAGTCGTATGGGGAGGGGGCGGATGGGACTGGTTGGTCTGAGGGTTTGGGTGTGTTGGTGTTGGAGCGTTTGTCGGATGCGGTGCGTTGTGGGCATTCGGTGGTGGGGGTGTTGCGTGGTTCGGCGGTGAATCAGGATGGTGCGTCGAATGGTTTGACGGCGCCGAGTGGTCCGTCGCAGGAGCGGGTTATCGGTGCGGCGTTGGTGGATGCGGGGTTGGTGTCGGGGGATGTGGATGTGGTGGAGGGTCATGGGACGGGGACGGTGTTGGGTGATCCGGTGGAGGTGGGGGCGTTGATGGGGGTGTATGGGGGTTCTCGGGTGGGGGAGCCGTTGTGGTTGGGTTCGGTGAAGTCGAATATTGGTCATAGTCAGGCTGCTGCGGGGGTGGCGGGTGTGATCAAGATGTTGATGGCGATGCGGTATGGGGTGTTGCCGAGGTCGTTGCATGTGGGTGTGGGTTCGTCGGGTGTGGTGTGGGAGGGTTCTGGGGTTGGGTTGTTGTCGGAGTCGAGGGTGTGGCCTGAGACTGGTCGGCCGCGTCGGGCGGGGGTGTCGTCGTTCGGGGTGTCGGGGACGAACGCGCATGTGATCCTGGAACAGCCACCTG
>NZ_JBHSDL010000033.1:0-1072 GCF_042650145.1 Nocardia halotolerans
TGTTGTTTCAGATACCGCACAGTGGACGCGTAACACCTTCGATAGTAAGCCCTCGGCCTATTAGTACCAGTCACCTACACCAGTTACCTGGCTTCCAGTTCCGGCCTATCAACCCCATGGTCTGTAGGGGGCCTTAACCCATCAAGTGGGAGAGAAACCTCATCTTGGAACAGGCTTCCCGCTTAGATGCTTTCAGCGGTTATCCCTTCCGAACGTAGCCAACCAGCAGTGCTCCTGGCGGAACAACTGGCACACCAGAGGTTCGTCCGTCCCGGTCCTCTCGTACTAGGGACAGCCTTCCTCAAGTTTCTTACGCGCGCGGCGGATAGAGACCGAACTGTCTCACGACGTTCTAAACCCAGCTCGCGTGCCGCTTTAATGGGCGAACAGCCCAACCCTTGGGACCTACTCCAGCCCCAGGATGCGACGAGCCGACATCGAGGTGCCAAACCATCCCGTCGATATGGACTCTTGGGGAAGATCAGCCTGTTATCCCCGGGGTACCTTTTATCCGTTGAGCGACACCGCTTCCACTTGCCGGTGCCGGATCACTAGTCCCGACTTTCGTCCCTGCTCGACCTGTCAGTCTCACAGTCAAGCTCCCTTGTGCACTTGCACTCAACACCTGATTGCCAACCAGGCTGAGGGAACCTTTGGGCGCCTCCGTTACATTTTAGGAGGCAACCGCCCCAGTTAAACTACCCACCAGGCACTGTCCCTGAACCAGATCATGGTCCGAGGTTAGAAGTCCAATACGATCAGAGTGGTATTTCAACGACGACTCCACCCGAACTAGCGTCCGAGCTTCACAGTCTCCCACCTATCCTACACAAACCGTACCGAACACCAATACCAAGCTATAGTGAAGGTCCCGGGGTCTTTTCGTCCTGCCGCGCGTAACGAGCATCTTTACTCGTAATGCAATTTCGCCGAGTCTGTGGTTGAGACAGCAGAGAAGTCGTTACGCCATTCGTGCAGGTCGGAACTTACCCGACAAGGAATTTCGCTACCTTAGGATGGTTATAGTTACCACCGCCGTTTACCGGGGCTTAAATTCTCAGCTTCGCCCACA
>NZ_JBHSDL010000035.1:0-632 GCF_042650145.1 Nocardia halotolerans
CCACAACGCACCGCATCCGACAAACGCTCCAACACCAACACACCCAAACCCTCAGACCAACCAGTCCCATCCGCCCCCTCCCCATACGACTTACACCGACCATCAGGCGCCAACCCACGCTGCCGCGAAAACTCCACGAACACACCGGGAGTCGCGTTCACCGCGACACCGGCCGCCACCGCGAGTCCGCACTCGCCGCGCCGCAGCGCCTGCATCGCGAGATGGATCGCCACCAGTGAGGAAGAGCACGCCGTGTCGACCGTGACGGCTGGGCCGATCAGCCCGAATGAATACGCCACCCGCCCCGACAGCACGCTTGCCGCGGAACCGATCCCCCAGTGGCCGCCGAGGTCGGTAGTACTCGAGCGCGCGAGGTGTGCGTAATCCGAGGTCGATCCGCCGACGAAGACGCCGGTGTCGCTGCCCCGCAACCACACCGGATCGATACCCGCATCCTCGAACGCCTCCCACACCCCCTCCAACAACAACCGCTGCTGCGGATCCATCGCCAACGCCTCACGCGGACCTATACCGAAGAACCCCGCATCGAAATCCGCAGCACCGGAAACAAACCCACCCGAACGCGTGTAAGTCGTACCGGGATGATCCGGATCAGGATCGTAGAGCGCCCC
>NZ_JBHSDL010000036.1:0-739 GCF_042650145.1 Nocardia halotolerans
GTGCCCGAGCACGCCGAACTGGCCTGGGTGCTGAGCTGTATCACCGGTTTCGGTGAGGCGAGCCGGATGACCCAGTTCAAGGACAAGTCGGTCAAGCAGGGCGCCGAGAACGCGACCGTCGGCCTGTTCACCTACCCGGTGCTGATGGCCGCCGACATCCTGCTCTACCGCCCGCAGCAGGTGCCCGTGGGCGAGGACCAACGTCAGCATCTCGAGCTCACCCGGAACCTGGCTCAGCGCTTCAACACCCGGTTCAAGAAGACGTTCGTGGTGCCCGAGCCGCACATCGTGAAGGGCACCGCCAAGATCTTCGATCTGCAGGATCCCACCGCCAAGATGAGCAAGTCGGCCTCGAGCGACGCGGGTCTGATCAACCTGCTCGACGACCCGAAGGCGACCGCCAAGAAGGTGCGTTCGGCCGTCACCGACACCGAGCGTGAGATCCGCTACGACCCCGAACACAAGGCGGGTGTGAGCAATCTGCTGGTGATCCTCAGCGCGCTCACCGCCACCCCGATCGTGGGCCTCGAACAGAATTTCGCCGGTAAGGGTTACGGTGATCTCAAGGTCGAGGTGGCCGACGCGCTGGTCGAATTCGTGACGCCCGTGCAGAAGAAGGTGCAGGAGTATCTGTCGGATCCGGCAGAACTGGACCGGATCCTGGCCGCGGGCGCGCAGCGAGCGCGTGAGATCGCAGGCAACACACTTGCTCAGGTGTACGACCGGGTGGGCTTCCTGG
>NZ_JBHSDL010000038.1:0-140603 GCF_042650145.1 Nocardia halotolerans
GAGTGCGGGAGGGTGGCGGACTTCGGTGGTGCCGGGTGGCTGGGAGTGCGGGAGGGTGGCGGACTTCGGTGGTGCCGGGTGGCTGGGAGTGCGGCAGGGTGGCGGACTTCGGTGGTGCCGGGTGGCTGGGAGTGCGGCAGGGTGGCGGACTTCGGTGGTGCCGGGTGGCTGGGAGTGCGGCAGGGTGGCGCACTTCGGGTGGTGCCGGGCGACCGGTCAGGGTGGGGGAAAGGCGTTCTCGGCTGGTGCTGGGTGGTGCGTCGGTGTCATCTCGCAATCGGGCCGGAAAGTCCCCGGGTCCTGTGATGTCGGCACCGAGCATGCCGTCATGGGCCGATCAGCTGTTGGGGTGGTGTTCTCCCGGCTGGGTGCTGGGGGAGTGCGGTGAGTGAGACGCTGCCCTACTGAATGGTGGGGAGCACGGGATGGGCGGTGCGACGGTCCGTGTCGGCCTCACGAATTTTGCGCAGGTGCACTGAATTCTCACGTACACGGGTAACTCGCCGGGGACGGGCTGACGCCACCATGAACGAAAAGGCTTGCCGCGTTCCGGGTCTCCTCGGCCTGAGTCCGGCCCCAAGACGCGGAGTGGCGGAACAGCTACCGTGCTTGTATGACTGGACCGGCGGATCTTGACCTTGCTTCGATTCGACGCGCACCGAAGGCTTTGCTGCACGATCACCTCGATGGTGGTCTGCGGCCGGCGACGGTGCTAGAGCTTGCCGCGGACTGCGGATATGACCAGTTGCCGGCTCACGATGCCGAGAGTTTGGGGGTGTGGTTTCGGGACGCGGCCAACAGTGGGTCGTTGGAGCGGTATCTGGAAACGTTCGCGCACACGGTGGCGGTCATGCAGACGCCGGAGGGGTTGCGGCGGGTGGCGCGTGAGTGCGCCATCGACCTGGCCGCGGACGGGGTGGTGTACGCGGAGGTGCGGTTCGCGCCGGAGCAGCACCTCGAACGGGGGCTCACCCTCGACGAGGTGGTGGAGCACACGCTGGCGGGGTTCCGGGAGGGGGAGGCGATCGCGGCCGAGCAGGGCGATGTCATCCGGGTGACGTGTCTGCTCACGGCGATGCGGCATGCGGCGAGGTCGCGCGAGATCGCCGAGCTCACCGTGCGGTTCCGCGACAGCGGCGTCGGCGGGTTCGACATCGCCGGTGCCGAGGCGGGATTCCCGCCCACCCGGCATCTGGATGCCTTCGAGTACCTGCGAATCAATCACGCGCACTTCACGATTCACGCGGGCGAGGCGTTCGGGTTGCCATCGATCCACGAGGCGCTGGCCTTCTGCGGCTGTGACCGGCTCGGCCACGGTGTGCGTATCACCGACGACATCAGCGTGCCCGGTGCCATCGAGGACGCCCAGCTGGGGATGGTCGCCAACTATGTGCGGGATATGCGGGTGCCGTTGGAGCTGTGTCCGTCGTCGAACGTGCAGACCGGTGCGGTGCCTTCGCTGGACAAGCACCCCTTCGACCTGCTGGCGCGATTGCGCTTCCGGGTCACGGTGAACACCGACAACCGGCTGATGAGTGACACCTCGATGAGCGAGGAGATGCTGAAACTGGTCGACACCTTCGACTACGGCTGGAGTGACCTGGAACGCTTCACCATCAACGCCATGAAGTCGGCGTTCATCCCGTTCCCGGACCGGCTGAAAATCATCGACGAGGTGATCAAGCCCGGTTACGCGGTTCTGCTCGGGTGAGCCGAAACCAGGGGTGGCACCGAATCGGTGCCACCCCTGATCGTCACTCGCTGACGAGTCTGGCTTCGAACACCCGCTGCATCTCGCGGAACTGCTGTGCCTCGGTGGCATACGGCGGGTTGGGCGCCATCCGGTTCGGGTCCGGGTTGAGCAGGTAGGACACGTACCAGCCGAGCGGGTTCGACGCGGCCAGCGCCTGATCCACGCTGTCGTCGTCGGCGTAGTCGGCGGCATCGCTGAACAGTTCGACGGCCAGGTCGAGCTGTTCGACGTCGACGGCTTCGGGGCCTTCGGCCAGGTCGTCGGCCAGGCCGGTGAGCACGTAGACGTTCTCGTCGGTCACCTCGACCTCGAGTGAACCGTCGACCGCGGCGGTCTGCACCTCGGCGAAGGTGGAGACCTTGGCCAGTTCGTGTTCGTGGTCGTCGGCCAGGTAGCGGGCCAGGGCGCGCTCGGAGCCGAAGACGGTGATGGTGCGGCCGTTGCCGAGGAAGATCGGCTCGTCGCCCAGGTAGCAGCGCAGGGTGAAGTGCTCACCGTCGGAGGTGACGATCTTGACCGGGTCGATACCGACCTCGTCCCAGAACGACTCGTCTTCGGCTTCCTCGGCGGTGAGGTCGACCTTCTCGAACTCCTCGTCCTCCTCGGCGACGTCGTCGGCGTCGACCTCGTTCTCCTCGGCGGCGAGCAGTTCGGCTTCGGCGACGGCGAGCGCGGCCGCGTCGACATCGGGTGTGGTGACCACGTTGTCGATCGCGTCGAGCACGTCGTCCCAGCCCTTGACGATCGCGGCGCCGACCTGGTCCCACAGCTCTTCGCCCTCGCGGCCGGCGAAGGTGCTCGCCCCGCTGGCCAGCGTGGCCAGGACCGGGTTCTCCTCGAAGAACGTGGTCACCGGGTCGAGCTCGCACACCTCACCGATGTTGCGCACCATCGCCAGGGTGTCCTCGAGCTCACCGACGACCTCGACGTCGGGGTCGCCCGCGGCCAGCTCGGGCACGGAGACCAGATCGAAGCTGAAGTTGTCCTCCGGCTCCAGCTCGGCGGCCGAAAGACCGGCGATGACCGCCCAGGACGGGTGGTCGACGAGGTCGTTGTCGGTGTCGGTGCGGATGAACGCCGCCAGTTCCGCAACGGACTCGAATCCGTAGAGGTCGTCCTCGTGTCCTAGGAACGCCTCCCACTCGTCGTCACCGTCGCGCCAGCGCGGTGCCCACAGGGTGACGAGATCGCCATCGGTCAGACCGAGCTCGATCGGGACGATGTCTCCAGAAGCCATGACGCGAAGCCTATCGAGCTTCAGCGCTGGACACTATCCGGCCCGGGTGCTAATTCTCCGGAGCCCTGTGCAGCGGAGCCGGTGAGCGAGTCGTTCAGTGTCGCAATGATGTTGGAACGCGCGTCGCCGGCGGCCTCGGTGGCCTGTTTGCAGGCCGACAGAATGAGCTGGGCGGCCTCGGTGGGCGGCAGCGTCGTGATGGCTTCGTCCAGCGACAGGGCCACCAGGGCACCGTCGCTGTTCACCTCGGCGGTGACCAGTCCGTCTTCGGTGGTGAAACGGCCGTTGACCTGCTTCAATCCGTACAGCGCGGCCTCGAGTGCCTCGAGTTTTCCGCTCACGCCCTCGACCAGGGCGTCCATTTCCGCACTCACAGTGGCCTCATCCAACTCGTCTGGCCGGTGTCGGCATCGTCGATGCGGTCGAGCTCGTCGACGGCTTGCCGCCGGGTGGGCAGGTTCATCTTGTCCAGCAGCGCGTCGGGGATGTCGGCCTGTTCGCGGTAGACCTCGCGCAGGCGCGCGGCGGCGGCGATGGTCGAGCGGCGGGTCAGGCGCAGGATCTCATCGGCCAGGGCCTGGGCGCCGTACTGGTACTCGCTGCGTTCGAACTTGAGCGCGATCGGCAGGCCCATGCTGGTCGCGCGGACCGAGATGGTGCCGGCCCGGTTGGTGCTGACCGCGGTTTCCACGTTGGGAACCTCGGGGATCGGCGTGCCGGTCATGAGGTGGGCCTGTAGTAGCCGTAGAACTCCATGCCACTGTTCTCCGTTCGGATGGAACTGATCGAGACCGGGTCGCCGGCCTCGACGAGCTGCCCGTTGCCGACCACCATGGCGACATGGCCGTCCCAGACGGCCAGATCGCCCGGCTTCAGGTCACCGGGTGACACCTGCGGGTGTCCGATGTGTTGTTCCTGCGCGAGGCGGGGCAGTTCGACCCCGGCCTCGCCGTAGGCGTACTTGGTGAGCCCGCTGCAGTCGATACCCGAGCCGGGATCGTTGCCACCCCACACGTACGGGGTGCCGACGGCGCCGATCGCGGAGCGCACCGCGGTCGCGGCCTCCTCGTTGGGCGCTTCGACCGTGCTGCCGTCGGGCAGGGTGATCTTCACGCCGGTGCCGTCCGCCGAGCCGGACTCCGCGGATCCCGTGGCGGGCTGTGGGTTGGCTGAGCCGGTGGCCGCCGCCTTCGAGGTGCCGGTGTCGCTCATCGCCGAGGACACGGCCGAGGACACCGTGCCCAGCAGTGAACTGCCTGCGCTCGCGGCCGTGGACAGCAGGCCCGAGCTCGCCGAGGAGGCGAGGCCGGTGGCGCCGCTGGAGACGCCGGCCAGCGCGGTGCTCGACGGAGCGGGTGTGAGTTCGTGGATGGCCGCGGTCTGGGTGCCCAGCTCGTCCTGCACCCGGCCGACGACGCCCATGCCCTGACCGATGTGGTCGATCGCCGAGGCGACGACCGCGGTGAGCCCGGCGGGCGTGGCCAGGACCGGCGTGAGCGCGGACACGTCGGTGAGGAACGAGTTCACGATCCCGTCGAGTTCCTTCTGCCCGGTCTGCACGTAGGCGGCGGCTTGATCCACCACGGTCGCCATCTCGTTGCCGTTGTCGGACAGGGTGGCCGAGGAGGTCTGCACGCGCAACGCCTTGGCGGTGGCCGCGTCGACGGCGTTGCCGTCCCAGGCGTTGTTCACCGCGTTGATGCCGGTACGACCCAGCTCGTGGATACCGTCGAGTTCCGAGGATGTGGTGCGCAGCCCGTCGGAGGGGCCACCCGCGGCGAGTACCCCGCTGCCGAAACTGGACAGCAGATCATAGAGCGGTTGGACCACTCCGCTGAGGTCGATCATGCGTCGCTGCCGAGGTCGGTGGCAGTGGCGGTGATCGCGGCCGCGTTGTTCGCGTCGGTGTCGACGAGCGTGGTGGCCGCGCTCGCGGTGGCGGTACCCATGCTCGCCATCACCGCCGACAGCTGCGCGATGGAGGCCACGTGACCGGCCTGCGCGGCCGCGTAGGCGGTGACGAAGTCGCCGCCGATGAGCCCCATGACCGGGCCGAGCAGGGTGGGATCGGAGGCCACCGAAGCGGCCGCCGCCGTGGCGAATTCAGCGGACATCACCCCGGCGGTCGCACTGTAGGCGACGATGCCCTCGGCATCGGCCGACATCTTCGGCATAGAACTTCCCCCAATCCTCGAGTTCTCGGGCAGAGTACGTCATTCACTGGTTTCGACGCACCGGCTCCGCATTCGGTTCCCTCGACCGCGAAAAAATTCCCCTGCGATCACACCGGAAGCCCGTGGCGACCCTATCGTTTTTTCATGCGCACCGACACCGTCGACCATCCGCTCGCCGCCACACTGCTGAGCACCATGCGAGACGCCCGCACCGACAACGCCACCTTCCGCAACGCATTGGCCGACCTCACGGGCATTCTGATGTACGAGGCTCTACGCGACGCGCCGGTGGTACGCGAGCCGATCGACACGCCGATCGCGGTCACCGACGGCGTGCGCCTGGCCGCCCCGCCGCTGCTGGTCCCCGTGCTGCGGGCCGGTCTCGGGATGGTCTACGCCGCCGCCGAACTCGTGCCCCAGGCGCGGGTCGGTTTCGTCGGCATCGCCCGCGACGAGCAGACCCACCAGCCGGTGCCCTACCTGGAGTCGCTGCCCGAAGATTTGACCGGCCTGCCGGTGTTCGTCCTGGACCCGATGCTGGCCACCGGCGGCTCCATGATCCACACCCTCGAACTCCTCGTCGCCCGCGGCGCCACCGACATCACCGCGGTGTGCGTGGTATCGGCGCCGGAAGGTGTTGCTGCCCTGGCCGACTCGAAACTACCGGTCCGGCTGGTCACCGCGGCCGTCGACGACGCGCTCGACGAGAACGCCTACATCGTCCCCGGCCTCGGCGACGCGGGCGACCGCCAATTCGGTCCGCGCTGAATCGAATCCCGGTTCAGCCGGCCGGACTGAGCGCTCCACAGAAATCGGCGAGTTCGGCGAGCCGGGCCATGGCGGCGGTGCGGGCCTGCGGTAGGGCCGCGCGGTCGGCCACCGGGGCGAAGACCTCCAGGTAGCACTTCAGTTTCGGTTCGGTGCCCGACGGCCGGATGACGATGCGGAAGTCGTCGGCATCGAAGATCAGTGCGTCGGTGCGCATTCGGCCACGCACCTGCGACTGGTCGGTGAACTTCACCCGGGTACCGGCGATTTCGTCGGGCGGATCCGCGCGCAGGGCGGCGGCGAGGGCGATGGCGGCGGCCTGATCGGGTAGGCGCAACGAAACCTGATCACCGGCATGTAGGCCGAATTCGACTGCGTAGGAGTCGAGTTCGTCGAGCAGGGTGCGACCCTGGGACTTCAGCAGGGCGACCAGGTCGGCGGTGGCGACGGCGGCGGAGATGCCGTCCTTGTCGCGAACCGTCGACGGGTCGACGCAGTGGCCGATGGCTTCCTCATAGGCGTAGACCAACCCGTCACCCGCCCTGGCCAGCCATTTGAAGCCGGTGAGGGTTTCGGCGTAACGCACCGAACGCGCCGCGGCCAGCTTCGAGAGCAGGCGCGACGACACGATCGTGGTGGCGACCAGGGGATCGGCCGGGTCGGTGCGCAGCACGTAATCGGCCAGCAGCACCCCGGTCTCGTCGCCACGCAGCATCCGCCAACCCCGCGGCCCCGGCAGACCGACGGCACAGCGGTCGGCGTCCGGGTCGAGGGCGATCGCCACATCGGCATCCACCCGCTGCGCCAGCGCGAGCAGCAGATCGGTGGCGCCGGGCTCCTCCGGGTTGGGGAAAGCGACGGTGGGGAAGTCGGGATCGGGGGCGAACTGCTCGTCCACCACATGGACATCGTCGAACCCCGCCGCGGCCAGCGCGCGCACCGCGAGCTCACCACCGACACCGTGCAGCGGGGTGAGCGCGATCCGCACGGCCGCCCGCTCACCCGGGCCACCGAGCGCGGCGGGCAGTTCGGCGATCCGAGCGAGATAACGGTCGACCAATTCGGCACCGGAAGGCGAAACCGCCTGCCGGGCGATCGGTTCGAGCACCTGCTCGATGCACTGCTCGATCTCGGTGTCGGCGGGGGCCAGCAGCTGGGAACCACCGTCGAGATACACCTTGTACCCGTTGTCGGCGGGAGGATTGTGCGAGGCCGTGATCTGCACACCGGCCACCGCGCCCAGTTCGCGCACCGCGAAGGCCACCACCGGGGTGGGCACCGGGTCGGGCAGCAACGTCACCGGAAAGCCCGCCGCCGCGCAGATCTCGGCGGTCGCGGTCGCGAACTCGGCCGAACCGTGCCGGGCATCGCGCCCAACCACCACCTGACCGCCACCCAGACAGCGCCCGCGCAACCAGCCGGCCAACCCGGCCGTGGCCCGCGACACCGTGGTCACATTCATGCCGTCCGGGCCATCGCGCAGCGGTCCACGCAGGCCCGCGGTCCCGAAACGCAGCATCTACACGCGCTCCAGAATCCCGCGCAGCAACTTACCCAACCGCGGCGCGGCGGCACGGCCCTCCGCGAGCACCTCCGCGTGCGAGAGAGGCGCACCGGTCACACCGGCGGCCAGATTGGTGACCAGTGAGATCCCGAGGACCTTGGCGCCGAGCGAACGGGCCTCGATCGCCTCGAGCACGGTCGACATACCCACCAGATCAGCGCCGAGCGTGGCCAGCATGCGGATCTCGGCGGGCGTCTCGTACTGCGGTCCGAGCAAGCCCGCGTACACGCCCTCGCCGAGGTCCGGGTCCAGCTCGCGCGCCACCGCACGCAGCTCGGGGTCCC
Organism: Nocardia halotolerans; assembly: GCF_042650145.1. Taxonomy (NCBI): domain Bacteria; kingdom Bacillati; phylum Actinomycetota; class Actinomycetes; order Mycobacteriales; family Nocardiaceae; genus Nocardia; species Nocardia halotolerans. Next base: position 7,781 of record NZ_JBHSDL010000038.1, read on the forward strand.
AGGCGTCGACCAGATCGACGAACCGTGCCCCTTCCAGCGGGGTACGCGCGGTGAGGTTGAGATGGTCGGCGATCAACACCGGCTCGCCCACCCGCAAGCCCGCCCTGATCCCGCCCGCGGCATTGGTGAGCAGCACGATCTCCGCGCCCGCCGCGATCGCGGCCGACACCGGATGCACCACCTGCTGGGGCGTGTAACCCTCGTACATGTGCTGGCGGCCCATCAGCAACAGCACGTTGCTGTCGTTCACGGTGACCGAATGCACCATGCCGCCGTGGCCCTGCGCGCTGGGCCGGCCGAAACCCGGTAACTCGGGCATGGCTATCGAGGCGTGCGGGGCCCCGATCTCGGCCGCGGCCTGCTGCCACCCCGATCCCAGCACCACGGCCACGCGATGACGCGGCACCCCTGTACGTTCGGCGATCGCCTGAGCGGCCTGTTCGGCAAGCATGCGAGCGAGCTTAATTGGTTGGCGAGGTGTTTGTCGGAGAGCTGGCGCGCAGCCCGGCCGCGAACCGCCGCTTCTCGGCGGACCGTGGGTCGCGGGGCGGTTCGGGGTTGACGCCTACCCGTGAGTAGGGGGCGTTCGGGCGGGGATTATTCTTCCCGGCATGCCGTATTTGGAGCGCTCTGGTGATGTTTTCGTCCTGTACCTCGGTGACGAGGGGCAGACCGACAACGAGAACCGTTTCTCGCCGGACTGGATCGACGCCTTCCACGCCGAGCTCGACAAGGTCGAGGCGTCGGAGGGGCCCGCGGCGCTGGTCACGGTCGCGACCGGCAAGTTCTACACCAACGGCCTCGACACCGACTTCGTCTTCGCCAACCTGGACAAGGTCCACGGTTACCTGGACCGGGTGCACACCCTCTACTCCCGGCTGCTGACCTTCCCGATGCCGACGGTCGCCGCGATCAACGGTCATGCCTTCGGCGCGGGCGCGATGCTGGCCACGGCCCACGACTTCCGGGTGATGCGCGGCGACCGCGGCTTCTGGTCACTGCCCGAGGTGCATCTCGGGATGCCGTTCACCATCGGCATGAACGGGCTGCTCGCGGGCCGTCTCAGCAACCAGGTGTGCGTGCAGGCCATGACGACTGGTCACCGGTTCGGTGCCGACGAGGCGATCGCCGCGGGCATCGCCGACGCCAAGGCCGACGCCGATCAGGTGCTGCCCACCGCGATCGCGCGCGCCGACGCGCTGACCAGCCTGCGCAAGCCGATCGCCCCGATCATCAAGACCTCGTTGCACGCGGAGACCCTGGCCGCGCTGGCAACCCCGGTCACCCCGGAGAACTTGCCCTTCGGCGGCTGACGGCTCGCCGGTGCGCCCCTGTCCGGCACTGATGCGAGACTGGAGGGTATGGCACACTCGCGCACCGGCGAATTCTCGGCCACCGCATCCGATACCGCGATCCTGGCGGCCTCGGACGAACTGGTCGGGCTGTCCCACGCGATCCACGCCGAACCGGAGCTGGCCTTCGCCGAGACCCGCAGTGTCGCCAAGGTCCTGGCCCCGCTGACCGAACGAGGGTTCGCGGTCACCACCGGCGTCGCCGGGCTGCCCACGGCGTTTCGCGCTGTCTACGGCAGCGGGCCGCTCACGGTGGGATTGTGCGCCGAATACGACGCGCTCCCCGAGATCGGGCACGCCTGCGGACACAACATCATCGCCGCGTCCACGGTCGGCGCCGCGATCGGACTCGCCGAAGTGGCCGATGAGCTGGGGCTCACGGTGGTGGTCCTCGGCACCCCGGCCGAGGAGAGCGGCGGCGGCAAGGTGCTCATGCTCGAGGCGGGCGCCTTCGACGACATCGCGATGGCGATGATGGTGCACCCCGGCCCCACCGACATCGTCGACGCCCGTTCACTGGCCCTGGCCGACGTGGCGATCACCTTCCACGGCCGCGAAGCCCACGCCAGCGCCGCCCCCGAATCGGGCCGCAACGCGGGCGACGCCGTGACGCTCACCCAGGTGGCCGTCGGCCTGCTCCGCCAGCATCTGCGCCCCGGCCAGCAACTGCACGGTATAGTGTCCGACGGTGGCGTAGCCCCCAATATCGTGCCCGGGCGCGCGGAGTTGCTGTACTACCTCCGCGCCGCCGATGCCGCGTCACTCGACGACCTGATGCGCCGAGCGAAGGACTGTTTCGCGGCGGGCGCCCTGGCGACCGGCTGCACCCACGACATACGGACGCTCGCGCCCACCTATACCGAGCTCACGCCCGACCCGGACCTCTCGGCTGCCTACCGCGCGCAGATCACCGGATTGGGCCGGGTGCCGATCGCGCCCGAGCTCGAGGTGCTGCGACCACTCGGCAGCACCGACATGGGCAACGTCACCAACGTGATCCCCGGCATCCACCCGGTGATCGGCATCGACGCCGGCGGCGCGGTGACCCACCAGCCCGACTTCGCCGCCGCGGCGGTGAACGCCTCGGCGGATCGGGCCGTACTCGACGGCGCGCTCGCACTGGCGCGTACCGCTGTCGCGACGGCCCGCGATGAAGTACACAGAGACAGATTGTTGCAACGTCTGGTCGAACGACAGGAGGATATTCGGTGAGTATTTCCGGCCATCCGGGCACCGCACGCGCGGACGCTGACGCTCTATCGATGGGTGTGGCAGCCCACTCGGTGATGCGCGGGACCGCGGCGCGTCCGACCATGCCGGACACCGGACCAACTGTGATGTCGGGAACCGAGATCGTCGACGCCTGGCTGGCCGAACACACCGCCGACCTGGTGCAGTGGCGCAGACACATCCACGCGAACCCGGAGCTGTCGCGCGCGGAGTTCGCCACCACCGAGTTCGTCTCGGGCTGGCTCACCAAAGCCGGGCTGAGCTGGGAGGTGCTGCCCGGCGGCACCGGCCTGATCTGCGATCTCGGACCGGCCGACCGCCCGCGGATCGCCCTGCGCGCCGACATGGACGCGCTGCCGATGCAGGAATTCACCGGCCTCAGCTTCGCCTCCACCGTGCCCGGCGTCTCGCACGCCTGCGGCCACGACGCCCACACCACAGTGCTGCTCGGGACGGCGCTGGCACTGGCCGAGGCCGAGCACACACTGCCCGTCGGCGTGCGCCTGGTGTTCCAGCCCGCCGAGGAAGTGATGCCCGGCGGTGCCCTCGACGTGGTCGCCGCCGGTGGCATGCGCGGCATCGACCGGATCTTCGCGCTGCACTGCGACCCGCGCCTCGAAGTGGGCAAAGTCGGCCTGCGCACCGGCGCGATCACCTCCGCCGCCGATACCGTCGAACTGGTGCTCGACTCGCCCGGCGGCCACACCTCACGCCCGCACCTGACCAGCGACCTGGTCTACGCGATCGGCACGGTCATCACCGGGCTGCCCGGACTGCTGAGCAGGCGCGTCGACCCGCGGACCAGCACGGTGATGGTGTGGGGCGCGGTGAGCGCGGGTAAAGCCCCCAACGCGATACCGCAGACCGGCATGCTCACCGGCACCGTCCGCACCGGCGACCACGCCACCTGGTCGCTACTGGAACCGTTGGTCCGCGAGATCGTCGACAATCTGCTCGCCCCCACCGGGGTGCGGTACCAGCTCAACTACAAGCGCGGTGTGCCGCCGGTGGTCAACGACGCGACCTCGACGGTGATGTTCGAGAACGCGGTGCTCGCCATCGGGCCTGACGCGCTGGCCGACACTCCGCAGTCCGGGGGCGGGGAGGATTTCTCCTGGTACCTGGAGGAGGCGCCGGGGGCGATGGGGCGGCTCGGTGTGTGGTCGGGTGTGGGGGAGCAGTTGGATCTGCATCAGCCGACGTTCGACATCGATGAGCGGGCGCTGGCTGTGGGGGTTCGGACGTTGACGAATATCGTGCTTCAGGGCTGAGCGGGCTGAGCGCTGGAAGGTGCGAGGCGCGCTCGCTCGGGGGCGGGAGGTGCGCTGGAAGGCGGGACGCTTGGCGGCGGTCGCGGCGGTGGTTAGGCGCCGGGGCCTACGTTCTTGCTGTTGCGGGTTCGCAGGGAGTGGACGTATTCCTCGGGAGCGCCTGCTTTTTCGGCGGCGTCGGCGATGACGCCGAGGTAGCGGGCCGACGGCAGGCCGCCTTCGTAGGCGTCCAGGACGTACAGCCAGGCCAGGCGGGATTCGCCTTGGGTTCCGGTGACGCGGATCCGGATCTTCTTGTGGATGCCGAAGTCGGAACCTTCCCAGCGGTCCAGGCTGGCCTCGTCCTCGGGGGAGACGTCGTACAGCACGACGAACACCCGGGAGCCCGGATCTTCGACGATGGTGGCCAACGGCCCTTCCCAGCCGATGTCGTCACCGGCGAAGGTCAGGCGCCAACCCTCCAGCCACCCGGTCCCGGACATGGGCGAATGCGGGCAGCGTTCCAGCATCTGCGTGGAGTCCATGTTGGACCCGTAAGCGGCATAGATCGGCACCTGAGGAACTGTAGCCAATAATCACCGAGGAATTCCCGTCTCCCACCCAGATCGGCTGACTGTCACACTCGCGGCGGCACCGAACACGCCGTATGCCGTTCATCGACGCGGACCGGTAGTGGCGTGGCGCACCTGAAATGATGGGGTGACAGCACGGGCGCAACCCTCACAAGGGGCAGGCCCGATCAGGCGAGCAACAGGAGCGTGACTGGTGGCACGGATTGCGATCATCGGCGGTGGACCGGCCGGATACGAGGCGGCGTTGGTGGCCGCCCAGCACGGGGCCTCGGTGACCCTGGTCGACGCCGACGGCATCGGTGGCGCCTGTGTGCTCTGGGATTGCGTGCCGTCGAAGACTTTCATCGCCTCGACCGGGTTGCGCACCGATCTGCGGCGCGCCCGCGACCTGGGCATCACACTCGACGCGAGTCAGGCGCAGGTACATCTGCCCGAGGTGAACACCCGCGTCAAGGCGCTCGCGTTGGCGCAGTCCTCCGATATTCGCGCGAAGCTGCAGGCCGCCGGTGTGCGGTTGCTGGCGGGGCGCGCTGAATTGGTCGGGCCGGCCACTGGTTTGGCGCACCGGGTGCGGGCCACGCTGGCCGACGGTAGCGCCGAGGACTTCGAGGCCGAGGTGGTGTTGATCGCCACAGGTGCGAGCCCGCGCGTGTTGGCGGGCGCGGAGCCCGACGGTGAGCGCATCCTCAACTGGCGTCAGCTCTACGACTTGCACGAGCTGCCCGAGACCCTGGTGGTGGTCGGCTCCGGTGTCACCGGCGCCGAGTTCGTCTCCGCCTACACCGAGATGGGTGTGCGGGTGAAGCTGGTGTCGAGTCGCGACCGCGTTTTGCCGGGTGAGGACGCCGACGCGGCGCTCGTGCTCGAGGACGCCCTCGCCGAACGCGGTGTGGAACTGGTCAAGCACGCGCGCGCCGACGCCGTGGAGCGCACCGCCGATGGTGTGGTGGTGAAGCTGTCCGACGGTCGCACCGTGACCGGCACGCACGCCCTGATGACCGTCGGGTCCACGCCCAATACCGCCGACCTCGGGCTCGACACCGTCGGTATCGAACTCGATCGCGGCGGTTACCTTCGGGTGGACCGGGTCTCGCGCACCGCGATCCCCGGTATCTACGCCGCGGGCGACTGCACCGGTCTGTTGCCGCTGGCTTCGGTGGCCGCCATGCAGGGCCGGATCGCGATGTATCACGCACTGGGTGAGGGTGTGAGCCCCATCCGGCTCAAGACGGTGGCCTCGGCGGTGTTCACCCGGCCCGAGATCGCGACGGTCGGGGTGAGCCAGACCGCCATCGACAACGGTGAGGTGCCCGCGCGCACGGTGATGTTGCCGTTGAACACCAATCCGCGCGCGAAGATGTCGGGGCTGCGCCGCGGTTTCGTCAAGATCTTCTGCCGTCCCGCGACCGGTGTGGTGATCGGCGGTGTGGTGGTCGCGCCGATCGCCTCGGAACTGATCCTGCCGATCGCGCTGGCGGTGCAGAACAATCTCACGGTGGGCGATCTGGCACAGACCTTCTCGGTGTACCCGTCGCTGACGGGCTCGGTCACCGAAGCCGCTCGTCTGCTGATGCGCCACGACGATCTGGACTGAACCGCGCCGGCGAAAGGTGAGTCGAATCGCCAACATTCGCGGTGCCGGTAATGCTACTGCCGCGTTGCCTGTACCGCGCTCATGTGGTTGACTCACGGCCGAGGCGCGATCGAACTTGATCGCGTGGTGGATTTGTGGGGGATTCCCTCCGGGAAAGGGATTAGCGAAAAGTGAAGCATCGTAAGCCGAGTCGGGCGCAGCGAGCGATGGCAAGCACGTCGTTGCCCCTGGCTGCCGCGGCAGCCGTGGCGACCCTCCTTGCGGCTCCGGCCGGCGCGGTCCCCAGCGACCAGCCGACCACACCCGCCACTCCGGCACCTGCGCAGCCGGGCACCGAGAACGAGGGCCAGCAGCAGCCTGCCGACGAGACGCCGGAGACCGGCGCTCCCGAGCAGACCGAGCAGGAAACCCCGGAGAAGGCCAAGCCGGGCGAGACCACGCCGACCCCGGCCCAGCCGGGCCTCACCACTCCCGCTCCGGACGAGCCGGAGAAGGCCGAGCCGACGCCGAGCCAGCCGGGTCTCACCACTCCGCGTGTGGCGCCGCTGCCGGTGCCCGGCCAGGACAACGAGCCCCAGCCCGCTGTGCACCCGGGGACCGGGGCGCAGGAGGAGACCGCACCCGGCCAGGAGGAAACCGCTCCCGGTCAGGAAGAGTCCGCGCCGGAGCAGGGCAGCACCCCCGGCCAGGATCAGCCCTCGCAGGCCCAGCCCGCACCGTCCGATCAGGGCGCCGGTGACGGCCCCGACACCCTGCTGCAGGAGCCGAAGGCCGCCGAGGAGCCGAGCTGGCAGGCGCCGCGCCTGGCCAACGCCCCGGCCGCGCCGGTGGTCGAGATGGAAGGCCCGCGTCAGGAAGTCGGTGTCACCGTCGACGGTGGCGCACTGCTGCCCGGTGTGCTGGCCAACACCCATCACTACAACAACGAGTCCGGCTACGTCGGCACCATCGGGTACCGGGCGCCGGGCGGCGGCTTCGGTGACGCCGGTGTCTCGGTGGAGTACATCACCGAGAACTCCGTGAAGGTCACCACCTTCAACGGTGGCGACGGCCGCGCCGACAACACCACGGTCACCGTGCTCGACACCACGCAGGCCAACCTGGCCAAGGCGGCGGTCGAGAACTGGATCAAGGCGCAGCCCGGCGGTACCGCCGCGATGGAAGCGGCCGCGAAAGCTACACTGCCCGTGCCGGGGGAGCTGCTGCAGACGATCAACGTCGCAGGTGTCACCACTCAGTGGGGTGGCTCGCTCCAGTACTGACGCGCAGTATGTCGTGTGGGGCGGTCGGCTGACGACCGCCCCACACGTGTGTCCTGGGGAAAGGATTGGACTGTGGGTACCGAGGATGACGAGAACGACCGCGCCGCACGACGGCCGGCCGGTGAATTCGGTCCTCCCCTAGGCGATTTCGGGCCGCCCGTCGATGACGAGCCCACCGGTTTCGGTGGGCCCCTCGCCACACCGCCCCCGCCGCCGCCCGGAGCGCTGCCGGAACGGGGATGGCGACCCGCCGGTCCGCCCGCTGCCGCGCCCGCCGCCGGTCCGTTCGGTGCGCCCGTTGGCGCGCACCCGCCGCTCGCGCCGCCTCCGGGTCCGCCGGTGGGGTCGATGCCGCCGCGTGGGCCCGCGACTGGTTCCGGTACGCCTGTCGGCGCCGTGCCTCCCGCGGGGCCCGGTACGCCCACTGGTTCCGGTGCGCCTGTCGGCTCTGCGTCTCCCACCGGGCCCGGCACACCCACCGGTTCCGGTGCGCCTGTCGGCTCCGTGCCTCCTGGTGGCCCCGCTTCCCCCACTGGGCCCGGTGCGCCTCCAGGCTCCGCGCCTCCGCACGGCCACGGCCCTTCCTCTACGCCGCCCCGCGCGCCCGGGAACGCCGCTCCCACTTCGGTTTTCGGCGACGCCGTGACCACTCCGCCGCCTCGCGTCCCGGCCCCTCGAACGTCCGTCTTCGGTGACGCCGTCGCCACGCCACCCCCTGCCCCACTCGTCGGTGATCCCCGAGGACGTCCCGCGCCGCCCGCCGATCCCACGGTGCGGTTCGGTGCCGAACAACCGACCCGCTCGCCCGAGAAGCCGCGCGGTAGTGGATCCGTGTTCGGTGACGCGGTGTTCGGTGACGCCGTGCCCGTGACCTCCGGCAGTGAGCGCACCGAGGTGATCCGGCGGGGCAGCGAACCCGAGCGTGCTTCGCGGGATGCGCAGTCGCCCGAGATCGCCGCCCCGGAAACGGTGCGGGTGCCCGAGCGAGTGCCGCCCGCCGACGACGACGCCGATGACCGCGCCTGGTGGAACAGTCCCGACGACGACGGCGGCGTCCCCAAACCGCCGGGCGAGGCCGGGCTGTCCTGGGCTGACGACCCGATCGCCCGCAGGCTCGCTCCCAAGACGCCCGTCGCCCCGGTGAGCGAGAAGAAGCAACCCGACCCGCGGATGCGCTGGATCATCGGCGGGGTCGCGGCCGCGGTGCTGCTGGTGGTGGCGTTGGTCCTCACCATCGGCCTGGTCAAGCGTGGGGGCGACGATCCCGGCGTCACCGCAGCGCCGGTCCCGTCGTCGGCGGTGGCCGGAAAGTGTCAGCCGGTCGCCGAGCAAGCCGTCACCGTCGGCGCGGGCCCCGGGGACACCACCTCCGGCGCCAAGGCGATTCTGGGTCTCCAGTACGCCTTCTACGTCGAACGATCCGGTGCGCAGGTGCGCCAGTATGTGGCGCCCGATGCGGAGAACATCTCATCCGCCGAGACGATCCAGGCTGCGATCGACAACGACATCCCTGTCGGTACCCAGCACTGTGTGAAGATGCGCGAGACCAGTGTCGGTCACTTCGACGTGGAACTGCGCGAATGGCATCCCGACGGCACGGAGATGGTCTACAAGCAGGAGATCGTCACCACCAACACCGACGGGAAGTGGCAGGTCAAGTCGGTCATAGCCATACCCAAGTAGTCCATATGGTGGGATTCCAATTTCATATTCTGGTTTGCGCTGTGCGATCGTGGGGCATCGCGTCCCTTGCCGTTCCCGGAGGTATCCATGTCGCTGACCAGTCCAGCATTGGCGGCCAAGCTCGCCGGTCTCCAGAGTTCGGCGATCCGGGACCTGCTGAAACTCACCGCGCGCGCCGACATCATCAGTCTCGCCGGCGGCCTGCCCGACGCGGCGTTGATGCCACGCGAGCGGATCGCGCTGGCCGCCGGCACCGCACTGCGTGACCCCGCCGTGCTGCAGTACACCGAATCGCCCGGCTGGCCCGCGCTGCGCGAGGTGATCGCGGCGCGCGAGTCCACGGTGATCGGCCGAGCGGTGCCGCCCGCGGAAGTGTTCATCACCCATGGCTCCCAGCAGGCGCTGTCGCTGCTGGCCGAGGTACTGCTCGACCCCGGTGCGCTGGTGATCGTGGAAGATCCCGCGTATGTCGGTGCGCTGCAAGTGTTCCGGGCCGCGGGCGCGCGCATCGTCGCCGTCCCGCTCGACCGTGACGGTATGCGCCTCGACGCGCTCGAAGACCTGCTGGCCGCCGGCGAACGCCCGGTCGTGGTGCACACAGTCGCCAGTTTCCACAACCCCGGTGGCGTCACGCTCGCCCACGAACGTCGCCGTCGCCTCGCCGAACTCGCGGAGTCGCACGGCTTCTGGGTCATCGAGGACGACCCCTACGGCGAGCTCTGGTTCGATCGGCCCGCGCCCGCCCCGATCGCGGCGCACTCGTCGCAGGTGATCCGGTTGTCCAGCGTCTCCAAGATCCTCGCCCCCTCCTTGCGTGTCGGCTGGATGATCGCCCCCGACCACGTCTGCCGCGCCGTGGAACTGCTCAAACAGGGCGCCGACCTCTGCGGCTCCGCCCTCACCCACCAGATAGCCGCCGACCTGCTCACCGACACCGCCTGGCTCGCCACCCACGTGGCGTCGGTGCGCGCCGCCTACGGCTCGCGGGCCCGAACTCTGGTCACCGCCCTGCGCACCACCTTCGGCGACCGCGTCCACTGCACCGACGCCACCGGCGGCATGTTCGTCTGGGCCGACTTCACCGACGGCACCGACACCACCGCCCTGCTCCCCACCGCCTTGGCCACCGGCGTCGCCTACGTCCCCGGCGCCGCCTTCGCCGTCTCCGACTCCTACCGCAACTCCATGCGCCTGTGCTTCACCACCTCCGACGAGCCCACCCTCACCGAGGCGATCACCCGCCTGGCCAAGGCCACCGACCCGAGCTGAACGGGTGCCAGCCGGCACCGGCAGTACGTCGATGTATGAAAGGGCTTGCCGACCGTGTCGGAATGACCTCTGCGCGGCAATTCTGGGAGCACGTATCGATGACGCCGGGAGTGCCGCCCGCGGTTGGTTTACCGCCGGTGCTGCGAGGCAAGCGCAATGGCCCGAAGTGGGCCGGGTACTCGCGCACCATTCGCTACGACCAGTTGTAGGTGCGTTCGACGGCCTTGTTCCATTCGGCGAAGCGCTGGGTGCGTTCGGCTTCGGGCATGGTCGGCTGCCAGGTGCGGTCGGCGGCCCAGTGTTCGCGCAGTTCGTCCGGGCCCGACCAGTAGCCCACGGCCAGGCCCGCGGCGTAGGCGGCGCCGAGGGCGGTGGTTTCGCGGACCACCGGGCGCACGACCGGGACGTCGAGGATGTCGGCCTGGAATTGCATGAGCAGTTCGTTGCCGGTCATACCGCCGTCGACCTTCAGGGTGGTCAGTTCCAGGCCGAGGTGCTGGGCGGCGGCGTCGGCGCGCATGGCGTCGACCACTTCGCGGGTTTGGAAGGCGGTGGATTCCAGGGCCGCGCGCGCCAGGTGGGCCTTGGTGACGAACCGGGTGAGACCGGCGATGACACCGCGCGCGTCGGGGCGCCAGCGGGGCGCGAACAGACCGGAGAAGGCGGGGACGAAGTAGGCGCCGCCGTTGTCGTCGACGCTGCGGGCCAGCGGCTCCACCTCCGCCGCCGAGGCGATGATGCCGAGATTGTCACGCAACCACTGCACCAGTGATCCGGTCACCGCGATCGAGCCCTCCAGGGCGTACACGGCGGGCTCGTCACCGAGCTGGTAGCAGGCCGTGGTGAGTAAACCGTGCTTGCTGAACACCGGCGTCGTTCCGGTGTTGAGAAGCATGAAATTGCCGGTGCCGTAAGTGTTCTTGGCCTCGCCGGGCAGCAGGCACGCCTGACCGAACGTGGCCGCCTGCTGATCACCGAGGATGCCGGCCACCGGTGCGCCCGCGAAGGGCCCGGCGGTGATCTGCGCGTAGACCTCCGAGGAGCTGCGGATCTGCGGCAGCAGCGACATCGGGACGTCGAACTCGGCGCAGATCTGCCGATCCCACTGCAGCGTCCGCAGATCCATCAGCATGGTGCGTGAGGCGTTGGTGACGTCGGTGAGGTGCTCACCGGTCAACTTCCACAGCACCCAGGTGTCCATGGTGCCGAAACACAACTCGCCCGCTTCGGCGCGAGCGCGCACGCCGTCCACGTTGTCGAGGATCCAGCGCAGCTTCGGACCGGCGAAGTAGGTCGACAGCGGCAGCCCCGTGCGGTCGGCGTAACGCTGTGAGCCCTGTTCGCCGCCGAGTTCGGTGCACAGCGCGTCGGTGCGGGTGTCCTGCCAGACGATGGCGTTGTACACCGGCTCACCGGTGGCCCGATCCCACACCACGGTGGTCTCGCGCTGATTGGTGATGCCGATCGCGGCCAGATCGCCGGCCGAGCACCCGCTGTTGCCCAGGGCCGCGCCCAGCACCCATTCGGTGTTGCGCCACACCTCGATGGGGTCGTGCTCCACCCACCCGGGCTTGGGGAAGATCTGCCGATGTTCCCGCTGCGCGGTCCCGACGATCCGGCCCTGCCGGTCGAAGACGATGCACCGACTCGAAGTCGTGCCTTGGTCGATGGCGGCCACATAGCGACGCATTGGTGCAGGCTACCCAACCCCACCTCGCCGAGGGGGCCACTGTCGCAAGCTTTGTCGCCGACGCCGAGGACCGGCGCAGGTCGCTGATCGCCCGCGACAGGCCCACCTTGGCGTCGGCGACCAATCCGAGGTCGGCCCGTTCGGCGTGGCGACCATATTTCCGGCGCGCGGCCCGCCGGAGACGTCACTGCGGGTGTGCGGGCACTACGTTTAGCCTGTACACGGCGGCGCCGGTTGCGGCGTGCGCCTCCCACTGTCGGCTGGGACCGGCCGTTCTCGGTCGGCGGCGAGGAGTCGAGCATGTCGCAGACACCGGAGTTTCCGTTCCTCAACCCTGGTGAGTTGGTCGCCGGCGGGAAACGCGACCGGCTCGGACCGGGGCAACTCGGTCCCGAGCACCGGCGCACCGCCTGGGAGCGCCTGGGCAAGGATCAGTTCGATGTGCTGGTCATCGGCGGCGGCGTGGTCGGCGCCGGGATCGCCTTGGACGCGGCCACCCGCGGGCTGTCGGTCGCGCTGGTCGAGGCCCGCGATCTCGCGTCGGGCACCTCGAGCCGGTCGTCGAAGATGTTCCACGGCGGCCTGCGCTACCTGGAGCAGCTCGAGTTCGGGCTGGTCCGGGAGGCGCTGAAGGAGCGGGAACTGGCGTTGTCGACGCTGGCCCCGCACCTGGTGAAGCCGCTGCGCTTCCTGTACCCACTGACCCACCGGCTGTGGGAGCGACCCTACGTCGCGGCGGGGCTCACCCTCTACGACAGCATGGGCGGCGCGAAATCGGTTCCCGGCCAGCATCACCTGACCCGGCACGGCGCCTTGCGGTTGGCGCCCGGTCTGCGCCGGGACGCGCTGATCGGTGGCGTCACCTATTACGACACCGTGGTCGACGACGCCCGCCACACCATGACCGTGGCCCGCACCGCGGCCCACTACGGTGCGGTCATCCGCACCTCCACCCAGGTCGTCGGGTTGCTGCGGGAGGCCGACCGGGTCGTCGGCGTGAAGTTGCGCGACACCGAGGACGGGCGGACCGGTGAGGCGCGCGCGAATGTGGTGATCAACGCGACCGGCGTGTGGACCGACGAAGTACAGAGCTTGTCGCATCAGCGGGGACGCTTCCATGTGCGGGCGTCCAAGGGTGTGCACATCGTGGTGCCGCGCGACCGGATCGTCAGCGACGCCGCGATCATTCTGCGCACCGCCACCTCCGTGCTGTTCGTCATCCCGTGGGGTGCGCACTGGATCGTGGGCACCACCGACACCGATTGGAATCTCGACCTCGCCCACCCCGCGGCCACCAAGGCCGACATCGACTATCTGCTCGCGCGGGTCAACGAGGTGCTGGTCACGCCCCTCACCCACGCCGACATCGACGGCGTGTACGCGGGTCTGCGCCCGTTGCTGGCGGGGGAGAACGACGACACCTCGAAGCTCTCACGCGAGCACGCGGTCGCCCGTGTCGCGCCGGGGCTGGTGAGCATCGCCGGCGGCAAGTACACCACCTACCGGGTGATGGCGGCCGACGCGATGGACGAAGCGGCCCAGGACATTCCGGCCCGGGTATCGCCGTCGATCACCGAGAAGGTGGCGCTGCTCGGCGCCGACGGCTACTTCGCCCTGGTGAACCAGACGGTGCAGTTGGCCGAGCACTACGGCATCCACCCCTACCGCATGACCCACCTGCTCGACCGCTACGGCTCGGTGGTCGACGAGGTGCTTGCCCTGGCGGCGGGCAAACCCGAACTCCTGCAACCGATCACCGAAGCCCCGGCCTACCTGCAGGTGGAGGCGGTGTACGCGGCGGCCGCCGAGGGCGCGCTGCACCTCGACGACATCCTGGCCCGGCGCACCCGCATCTCCATCGAATACCCCGACCGTGGTGCCGACAGCGCCGAGCAGGTCGCCCACTTGGTCGCGCCGGTGCTCGGCTGGGACACCGATGACATCGACCGCGAAGTGGCCACCTACCGGGCCCGGGTGCGCGCGGAGATCGAGTCGCAAACCCAACCCGACGACACCTCGGCCGATGCCCTGCGGGTCGCGGCGCCCGAGCCCCGCCCGCAACTGCTGGAGCCGGTGCCGCAGGACCAGTGAGCCCGGCATGGTCGCGCACTGCTCGGTTCGATCCGCCAGAGTTGTGTCGGTGCGTGTCGGACGCGGTGGAACGTAATGCGTGCCCGGAGAAGAGCGCGGGCGCAGCCACGGCGGTCCCCGATCCGACAGTCGAGCCGGGATCTTCGGGCCGGTCGACTGCGGCACCGAGGGGCTCACCCGCGACGATGCCATCGCCGGTGTCGTCGACCCGGTCCGTGCTGAAATCGTCGCGCTTGTGTCGGGCAGATGCGCAGGGACACGTGGGTGCCCGAAGTGGGGCCGGTGGGTCCGGCGCGCGGGGGCAGTGGGGCCGGTGGGTCCAGTGTGCGGGGTCAGGCGGGGGCCGGTTGGCAGCGGGGGCAGAAGTAGATCCCGCGTTCGCGCTGGGTGATGCGGTCGGCCGGGTCGTCTTCGCCGAGGAGCTGCGAGGCGATGGCCGTGCCGCAGCGGGGGCAAGGGCGGCGGGTGCGGCCGTAGACCATCGGTCGCCACGGCGGTTGGTGGGCGGCCTTGCCGAGGACCCGGTGGGATTCCTCGACCAGGGCCGGTAGGTCGGGGATATCGGCGACCGGGGTTTCCGGATGGACGCGGCGCAGGAAACAGATCTCGCTGCGGTAGATGTTGCCGATACCCGCGAGGTTGCGCTGGTCGAGCAGGGCCAGGCCGATGGCCCGGGCCGGATACCGCTCGAGCCGCCGCAGCGCCTCGGCCGCGTCCCAGTTCGGGCCGAGCAGGTCGGGGCCGAGATGGTCGATGACGGTGTGTTCCTCGGCGCGTGCCAGCAGCTGTACCTTGCCCAGAGCGAAGCCGACCGCTTCGACCTCGTCGGTGGCCAGCACCAGCCGCGCGGTGACCCGCGGTTTGGTCCAGCGCTGACCGCAGGGGAACACCCGCCACTCGCCTTCCATCTTCAGGTGGGTGTGGATGCTCACCCGGCCGGTGCGGATGAACAGGTGCTTGCCGTAACTGCCGACCTCGTCGACCCGTTCGCCCACCAGGTCGGCGGTCGCGTACCTGGGGACGCGGAAATCGCTGCGTGTCAACGTCTTACCGGCCAATACCAGACGCAGCCGTTCGGCGGTGCGGAACACGGTGTCGCCCTCCGGCATTCGCCTACACCTGCCTACGCAGTCGCAGGCCGCGCGGGGTCATCGCGAAGCCGGCCTCGACGAGGACGTCGACGAAAGTGTTGCCGTGCACCGTGTCTCCATTGATCTTGTCGATCACCAGTGATTCGACCCGGCGCTCGCGCACCAGCCCGGCCAGTGCCATCGCGGCCGTTCGTCGCAGGCCGATGTCCTCGGTGAAGCTGAGCAGCGTCTTGCCGCCGCGTTCCAGGTACAGCACCAGCTCGCCACCGACCAGCACCACCAGCGCACCGGCCTTGCGTCCCGGCCGGTGCCCGCCCTCGGCGTCGCCCTTCGGCCAGGCCAGCGCGGCGCCGTAGGGGTTCGCGGGATCACAGGCGGCCAGGGCGAGCGCGGCCCCGGTGCGTGGAGTGTCGCGGTCGGTGTCGAAGGAGCGCAGGCGGTCGACGGTGTCGGTGGTGGAGAACTGCGCCCCGCCGAGCGTGTCGACGAAGTAGCCGCGCCTGCACCGGCCGCGGTCCTCGAACTCGGTGAGCACCCGGTACATCAGGGCGAACCCGCCGGGTACCCCTTCGTTCTGCACCGAGCCGCGGGTGAGGACACCGTAGCGCTCGATGAGCTGGTCGGCGGTGGCATGTGCGCGAACGGTGTTGTCCTGCACGCGTTCGGGCAGGATCGACCACCGGCCGGCCAGCGTGGGCGGGCCCGCGCGGGTGGGCATGGCCGGGCGCGGCAGGTAGGCGCGACCACGCGGGGCGCGGCGCGGAGTGCGGTGCGCGGTGGTGCTGCGCGCGGTTCCGGACAGCAGGGCCCGCACCGGGGCGAAGGTGTCACCGGAGACGTAGCCGGCCCACGCCAGTTGCCACAGCGCGTCGCCGACCGCCTTGTCGTCGAGCAGGCCGGTGGCGTCGGACAGCTGACGGAAGAAGTACGCGCCACCACCGCGGATCGTGGGTGGGAGCTGGGGGAGATCGGTCGTGGTCACCGGTTCGAGGTCGGCGCCGAGGGCGACCAGGAGGTTGAGATGGATGTCGGTGGGGTCGATGTCGTCGGGTGGGGGCAGGGTGAAGGGAGCTTGATCGGTCAGGTGCAGGGCGATCCAGCCGTCGCGGGCGGTGATGGCGCCGTGGCCGGACCAGACCACCTCGCCGGTCGCCATCAGTTCGTCGAGCATGGCCGGGCTGTAGTCACGCACCCGCATCGGCAGGATCAGCGATTCCCATGCCGAGGCCGGAACCGGCACGCCCGCGAGTTGTTCGACGACCGTTGCCACCCCGTCGACCCCGCGCAGTTCACCGGAGCCGACGTGCTGCCAGGCGGGTAGGAACCGGCCGAACGCGGCGGTGGACACCGGTTCGACCTCGTGCCGGGCAGCGGCCAGCGAACGCCGCCGCAACCGGCGCAGCACCTGGGCGTCACACCATTCGGCGCCTGCGGAACCCGGTGTGAATTCCCCTTCGACCACCCGTTTCTCGGCGAGCAACCGGTGCAGCGCGGTGGCGGCGACGGCCGAACCCAAGCCGAATCGCTCGGCCACCGCGGCGGTGGTGAACGGTGCGTGCGTGCGGGCATAGCGGCCCACGAGATCACCCAGTGGGTCGGGAACCGGTTCGATGAACGCCGCGGGCACCCCGATCGGCAACGGCACCCCGAGCGCGTCGCGCAACCGGGCCGCGTCCTCCACCGCCACCCACCAGGTGCGACCGGCGAACGACACCTCCAGTGCCCGCCGCGACTCCCGCAACTCGGCGAACCAAGCGGGGGCGTCGGAATCGGCGAGCACGTCTGGCTCGGCGAAGTCGTGGGCGGCGGTTCCCTCGGTCGGAGCCGGTTCTCCGCCACCGTCGAGTGGTGTGGGGACGCAGCGGGCGGCGGCTTCGGTGGGAGTGAGGGGGCCGAGCAGGCGTAACAGGTCGGCGAGGCCCTCCGCGTCCCGGGCGCGGCGTTCGGGAGTGCGGCGCTGGAGTTCCTGTTCGGTGAGCGTGATGACGGCGGGGTCGAGCAGTTCGCGCAGTTCGACGCGGCCGAGGAGTTCGGCGAGCAGGCTGGAATCCAGGGCCAGCGCGGCGGCGCGGCGTTCGGCCAGGGGGCTGTCGCCGTCGTAGAGGAACTGGCCGATGTAGGAGAACAGCAGGGCGTTGGCGAACGGGGAGGGGCTGGCGGTTTCGACCTCGATCAGCCGGATCTCGCGGCGGGCGACCCGGCTCAGCAGGTCGCGCAGGGCGGGCAGGTCGTAGACGTCGCGCAGGCATTCGCGCACGGTTTCCAGCAGGATCGGGAACTGCGGGAATTTGCGTGCCACGTCCAGCAATTGGGCCGATCGCTGCCGTTGCTGCCACAGCGGTGCCCGCTTGCCGGGGTCGCGGCGGGGCAGCAGCAGGGCGCGGGCGGCGCATTCGCGAAAGCGTGAGGCGAAAAGCGCTGAGCCGCCGACCTGTTCGGTGACGATGTCGTCGATCTCGTCGGGTTCGAAGGCGAACAGTTCGGCGCCGGGCGGCTGATCGGTGGTGTCGGGCAGCCGCACGACGATCCCGTCATCGGAGGCGGCCGGCGCGGCGTCGATGCCGAACTGTTCCTGCAGCCGCGCACCCACCGCCAGTGCCCACGGCGCGTGCACCGGGGTGCCGTAGGGGGAGTGCAGGACCAGGCGCCAGTCACCGAGTTCGTCGCGGAATCGCTCCACCACCAGCATGCGGTCGGTGGGCAATTGCCCGGTCGCACCGCGCTGTTCTGTGAGCAAACCCACCAGATTCGCCGTCGCGTTCTGATCGAGCCCGGCGGTACGCACCAGTTCCTCGAGCCTGGCCGCAGGTTTGCCCAGCCCAGCCGACGTGCACTCCACCTCGGCCCGGGGCGCGGGCGTATTTTGCCCCGCCGACGTGGACTTCACCCCGGAACCCATGTTCGCTACGATCCGCGTGAGTTCGTCGGCTGGCACCTGACCCGCCGTGCGCACGAATTCGCCCAGTGCGGCACCCAATTCAGCGGGCCGGCCCAATCCGTCCCCGTGCCAGAACGGCAGCCTGCCCGGCATCCCGAACGCGGGCGAGACCAGCACTCGGTCGAAGGTGATCTCCTCGATCCGCCAGCTGGTCGCCCCGAGCGCGAACACATCACCCACCCGCGACTCGTAGACCATCTCCTCATCGAGTTCGCCCACGCGGGAGGCTTTCTCACCCACCATGAACACCGCGAACATGCCGCGGTCGGGGATCGCGCCGCCGGAGGTGACCGCCAGGCGTTGCGCGCCGGGACGGCCGGTGAGGGTGCCCGCGTCGCGGTCCCACACCACGCGCGGGCGCAGCTCGGCGAACTCGTCGGAGGGGTAGCGCCCGGCCAGCAGGTCCAGCACCGATTCGTAGGCCGAACGGGGCAGGTCGGCGTAGCTGCCGGTGGCGCGGACGGTGTCGAACCAGGCGTCGACGTCGATCGGTTCCAGCGCGCAGGCGGCCACGGTCTGCTGGGCGAGGATGTCGAGCGGGTGCGCGGGGATCTGCAGCAGCTCGATCTGCCCGGAGAGCATCCGCTGGGCCGCGACCGTGCAGTGGATGACATCGGTGCGGTGCTTGGGGAACAGCACACCCCGCGAGATCTCTCCCACCTGGTGCCCGGCCCGGCCCACCCGTTGCAGTCCGCTGGCCACCGACGGCGGCGCCTCCACCTGCACCACCAGGTCCACCGCGCCCATGTCGATGCCCAGTTCCAGACTGCTGGTGGCCACCACGCACCGCAGCCGACCGGTCTTGAGATCGTCCTCGATGATCGCGCGCTGCTCCTTGCTGACCGACCCGTGATGGGCTCGTGCCAACAGTTGCTCGGCGCCGTGGATCACCTCGGTGGACGGCCCGAGCTGGGCGGGCGGCGCGTGCTCGGTGTCCACCGGCGTGCCCAGTCGCGTCGCGTAGGTCTCGTTGAGCCGGGCGGTGAGCCGTTCGGCGAGCCGCCGTGAATTGGCGAACACGATCGAGGAACGGTGCTCGAGCACCAGGTCCACGATGGCCTCGTCGACATGCGGCCAGATCGAGCCGGGCTGGTCGGAGTCGCCGCCGGGATCGGTCATGTCGGCCACCGGGACGCGCACCGACAGGTCGAAGGTCTTGGGTGCCGGTGGGCGCACGATGGTGATCGGTGCGTTGCCCACCAGGAACCGGCCCACTGCCTCGGGCGGTCGTACCGTCGCCGACAGTCCGATCCGCTGGGCGGGGCGTTCGGTGAGCTGGTCCAGGCGCGCCAGCGACAACGCCAGGTGCGCGCCCCGCTTGGATCCGGCGATCGCGTGCACCTCGTCGACGATCACGGTGTCGACCTGGGCGAGGGTTTCCCGCGCCGCGGAGGTGAGCAGCAGGAACAGCGATTCGGGCGTGGTGATCAGGATGTCGGGTGGGGTGCGCTGCATGGCTCGCCGTTGCGCCGGGGTGGTGTCGCCGGAGCGCACCCCCACCGTGATGCCGGGCGGATCCAGCCCCAGCCGTTTCGCCGTCTGGGTGACACCGACCAGCGGCGCCCGCAGATTGCGCTCCACATCGACGGCCAAGGCCTTCAACGGCGACACGTACAGCACCGAGGTGCCGCGCCGGCTGCCCGGTTCCGGTGGCTCGCGCTGGGCGAGCTGATCGATGGCCCACAGAAACGCCGACAGCGTCTTGCCCGACCCGGTCGGTGCGATGACGAGGGTGTGCTCCCCGGCGGCGATGGCCGCCCACGCGCCGCGCTGGGCCGGCGTCGCTCTGGGGAAGGCGCCGTCGAACCATTGCGCGGTCGCGGGGGAGAACCGGTCCATGTCACCCAGTGTGCACCGGGCCACCGACAATCTTGCCGAGGTCATGCCCGCCGACCTGCGCGGACAGGTGCGCGACGGCGGCCGCGACCCGGCTGGGCCACCTGGAGTGTGGCGTGGATCGCACCCCTGGCTACGCTGGGCACTCGTGCAAACGGTGCTGAGAGTCGACCTGATCGGCCATGGCCTCACCGAGGCGGTACGTAAGGCGCGATTCCCTGTTGACGAACCCCTGGACGAGTCGGGGCTGTCCGCGGTGCGTGCGTGCGCGCCGCTGGCCGACGCCCAGGTGCGCACGGCGCCGGAGCGCCGGACCAGGGAGACCGCGGCGGCATTGGGATTCACCGGTGAGCAGGACGCGCGATTACGGGATCTCGATGCCGGTTCGTGGCGGGGCAGTGAGATGGGGAATCTGGCGCAGGACCAGTTGTTCTCCTGGCTCACCGATCCCGAATTCCGTGGGCACGGTGGCGAATCGGTGACCGATCTGGTGGCGCGGGTGCGGTTCTGGCTGGCCGAGACGGCCTCGGCGGGTCGCGACACCGTGGCGGTGACTCATCCGGCGGTGATCAGGGCGGCGTTGCTGGTGGTGCTCGACGCGCCGCCGAAGTCGTTCTGGCGCATCGACATCGCGCCGGCCAGCGTCACGCGCCTGCACCATCGCGGGAACTGGACGCTGCGATTGGGCCACGGATAACGAAGAAGGCCCCGGAGTCGAAACTCCGGGGCCTTCTTCGTAGTAGCGGGAACAGGATTTGAACCTGCGACCTCTGGGTTATGAGCCCAGCGAGCTACCGAGCTGCTCCATCCCGCGTTGCAAAGACAACATTACACGCCGATGGGCAGAAGGCGAAATCGGTGCTCTGATCAGCCGAAATGGATTCCCTGGGCGAGTGGGAGCTCGGTGGAGTAGTTCACCGTGTTGGTGGCGCGGCGCATGTAGGCCTTCCAGGAATCGGACCCGGATTCGCGGCCGCCACCGGTGTGCTTCTCCCCGCCGAACGCGCCGCCGATCTCCGCACCGGAGGTGCCGATGTTGACATTGGTGATGCCGCAGTCCGACCCGGCGATGAACTGTTCGGCCTCGCGCTGGTCGAGAGTGAAGATCGACGAGGAAAGCCCCTGGGGCACGGCGTTGTTCAGTGCGATCGCCTCGTCGAGGTCGTCATAGGTGAGGATGTACAGGATGGGTGCGAAGGTCTCCTCGCACACCAGATCGCTCTGCCGCGGCATCCGCGCCAGCGCGGGACGCACGTAGAAGGCCTGCTCGCCGATGAGTTCGACTCGTGAACCGCCGCAGACGATCTCACCGCCCTCCTCCTGGGCGCGCAACAGCGCCGCCTGCATCGCGATGTAGGCGCGTTCGTTGATCAGCGGGCCGACCAGCACCCCGTCGTCGAGCGGATTGCCCACGTGCAGTTGGTCGTAGGCGGTGGTGAGTCGCTCGACGAGCTCGTCGACGAGCGAGCGGTGCACGATCAACCGCCGCAGGCTGGTGCACCGCTGCCCGGCCGTGCCCGCCGCCGCGAAGACGATGCCGCGCACCGCCAGTTCCACATCCGCGCTGGGCGCGACGATCGCGGCGTTGTTGCCGCCCAGTTCCAGCAGGCAGCGGCCGAACCTGGCGGCGACCCGCGGCGCGACGGTGGCGCCCATCCGCACCGACCCGGTGGCGCTGACCAACGCGACCCGGGTGTCGCCGACCAGTGCTTCGCCCACCGCCGCGTCACCCTGGACCAGCTGGTGCACTTCGGGGTCGGCGCCTACGTCCAGCGCGGCCCGGCGCAGCAGTGTGTGGCAGGCCAGCCCGGTGAGCGGGGTGGTCTCCGAGGGCTTCCACACCACCGTGTCACCGCAGACCAGCGCGATCGCGGTGTTCCACGACCACACGGCCACCGGGAAGTTGAACGCCGAGATCACCCCGGCCACCCCGAGTGGGTGCCAGGTCTCCATGAGCCGATGGCCTGGCCGTTCCGAGGGCATGGTGACGCCGTAGAGCTGGCGCGACAGCCCGATCGCGAACTCGCAGACGTCGATCATCTCCTGCACTTCACCGAGCGCTTCGGCGCCGATCTTGCCCGCCTCGAGGGTGACCAGCTCGGCCAGTTCGTCCTGGTGCGCCACCAGCAGCTGGGCCAGCCTGCGCACCAGCGCGGCGCGCACGGGGGCGGGCACGGTGCGCCACGACCGGAATGCGGTCGCGGCCCGGCCGATCGCGGCGTCCACGTCGGCGGGGGTGGAAGCGGTCAACGGCAGCAGTACGCCGCCGGAGATCGGGGTGCGCGCCGCCAGCGTGCCGGGCTCGGGCACGGCGGCGCCGAGGCTGCGCAGCAGGGCTCGGGCGCGCAACGACAGCTGCTCGGAGAAGTGCTCGGTCACGGTGTGGGTCATCGCTGTCCACCTTCTGCTGTTGGTACGACTCACGGAAATGTTGTCTGGATTTCGGAGGAGAACAGAAAGAAGTTTCCTCCGCGCAACCCCCGCGCTGGGTTAGCCTTCG
Source organism: Nocardia halotolerans (assembly GCF_042650145.1). Classification (NCBI taxonomy): domain Bacteria; kingdom Bacillati; phylum Actinomycetota; class Actinomycetes; order Mycobacteriales; family Nocardiaceae; genus Nocardia; species Nocardia halotolerans. The sequence continues at coordinate 30,160 of NZ_JBHSDL010000038.1, forward strand.
CTGATGGCGGATTCACCGGCTAGACCCCAGCTCGACGACATCGACCGACTGCTGATCAAGGAACTGATGGTCGACGGTCGCGCCACGTTGTCGAACCTGGCGGAGAAGGCCAGCCTCTCGGTCTCAGCGGTGCAGTCGCGGGTGCGCAGGCTCGAAGCGCGCGGGGTGATCCGCGGGTACGCCGCGCACGTGGACCCCGAAGCGCTCGGGCATCTGTTGTCGGCATTCGTCGCGATCACTCCTCTCGACCCGTCCCAGCCCGATGACGCGCCCGCATTGTTGCAGCACATCCCCGGTATCGAGGCGTGCCACTCGGTGGCGGGCGAGGAGAGCTACGTCCTGCTGGTGCGAGTGGCCTCACCGCGGCATCTCGAACAGTTGCTCGCCGAGATCAGGTCCACCGCCAACGTACAGACGCGCAGCACCATCATCCTGCAGACATTCTATGACAGGTAACGATTCTTCGTAATTGTTCCGTGCTTCCATAGAGCTGACGAAAATATTTGCGTACTCTCGGGGGCGTGACCATCGAACTGGAGCGCCCCGGCGCGGCGGTCACCCCCGCCAACCGGGTCCACGAAATCCTGTCCTCGCACATCCTCGCGGACGGCTTCGATCTTGTGCTCGACCTACACAAGTCGCACGGCCGCATGCTCGTCGACGAACGCGACGGCACCGCCTACCTCGACCTGTTCGGCTTCTTCGCCTCCAATGCCCTCGGACTGAACCATCCCGCCCTGGCCGCCGACGACCGATTCCGGGCCGAACTGGCCACCGCCGCACTGAACAAGCCGAGCAATTCCGATATCTACACCGTGGAGATGGCTCGTTTCGTCGAGACCTTCGCCCGCGTGCTCGGGGATCCGCGGCTGCCGCACCTGTTCTTCATCGACGGCGGAGCGCTCGCGGTCGAGAACGCGCTGAAGGTCGCTTTCGACTGGAAGAGCAGGCACAACGAAATGCACGGCCGCGACCCCGAACTCGGTACCAAGGTGCTGCACCTGACCGGGGCGTTCCACGGCCGCAGCGGCTACACCATGTCGCTCACCAACACCGACCCGGTCAAGGTCGCGCGCTTCCCGAAATTCGACTGGCCGCGCGTGGACACCCCGCACACCTACGCCGGCCCCGATATCGCCGAACTCGAAGCGCGCGCGCTCGCCCAGGCCGCCGCCGCCTTCGCCGAGTATCCGCACGACATCGCCTGCTTCATCGCCGAACCGATTCAGGGCGAGGGCGGCGACCGCCACCTGCGCGCGGAGTTCCTGCTCGCCATGCAGCAGCTGTGCCACGACAACGACGCCCTGTTCGTCCTCGACGAGGTGCAGACCGGCGCGGGGCTCACCGGAACGGCCTGGGCCTACCAGCATTTCGGGCTCGCCCCCGATGTGGTGGCCTTCGGCAAGAAGACCCAGGTCTGCGGGATCATGGCCGGTGGACGCGTCGACGAGGTGGCCGACAACGTATTCCGGGTGAGTTCACGGCTGAACTCCACCTGGGGCGGCAACCTCACCGACATGGTGCGTGCGCGGCGCATTCTCGAAGTGCTGGAGAAGGACCGGCTGATCCAGCGAGCGGGCCCACTCGGGAAGTTCCTGCTCGACCAGCTGCACCAGCTCGCCGCCGCACATCCGGACAAGGTGAGCGAGGCTCGTGGTCGCGGGCTGATGTGCGCGGTCACGCTGGCCACGCCGCAGCTGCGGGACCAAGTGGTGACGGCGATGCGCGAACGCGAGCATGTGCTGCTGCTCGGCACCGGGGAGCGCGGTATCCGGTTCCGCCCGCCGCTGACCGTCACCGAAGACGAGCTCGTCCGCGCCGTCGACGCGCTCGATGCCGTGCTGACGCGCGAACGTAGCTGACCCGCCCGCCGGACTCCGAAAAGCGGAGTGCGGCGGGCTAGCTCGCATTTTGCCGACCGGGGTCCTAGGGTCGGTGAACATGCCGCGACTGAGTCAGAGAACAGTGCGAATAGGACAAATTGCTGCCGCGTTGCTGCTCGCCGTCACGGCCGGGTGCACCTCCAGCGAAGCGGGTACCGTCGACACCCCTGCTCCGACCCCTGCGCCACCGGAAATGCCCGCGCACATGAGCGACCCGCTGCCGGGGATGCCGCCGCCGCTCTCACCCACCGACATCTATTCCGCCAACCGGGAACTGAGCCCCGCGGTCGCCGACCACCGCCCGCTGGTCTACGTGCCCAACAGCAAATCGAACACCGTGACCGTGATCGACCAGCACACCTTCGAAGTGCTCGACACCTTCTCCGCGGGCGGGCAGGAACCGCAGCACGTGGTGCCGTCCTACGACATGCAGACCCTCTACGCCACCAACGACCTGCCGATCGGCGGCGGCAGCCTGCTCCCCATCGACCCGCGCACCGGAGCGCCCGCGGGTCCGGCCATCCCGGTCCGCGACCCGTACAACATGTATTACACGCCCGACGGTGAATTCGCGCTCGTCGTCGCGGAGGCGGACAAATCGCTGGACTTCTACGACCCGGTGAGCTGGCAGAAGCTGCACGCCCTGCCGGTGCCCGACTGCGCCGGTGTCGACCACATGGACTTCACCGCCGACGGGCGATTCGCCCTGGCCAGTTGCGAATTCATCGGGCGCATGGCGGTGATCGACATCGCGCAGCGCACCCTCGTCGAGATGATCGACCTGCCCGGCGGCCGCGACGGGATGCCCCAGGACGTGAAGCTCTCGCCCGACGGGCACGTGTTCTACGTCGCCGACATGACCGCCGACGGCATCTACACCTTCGACGCGCACACCTTCGACAACACCGGCTTCATCCCCACCGGCAAAGGCACGCACGGCCTCTACATCACCCGCGACTCCAACCGGATGCTGATCACCAACCGGCAGGAGGGCAGCATCTCGGTGTGGGACTTCGCCGCGAACGCCCTGGTACACAAGTGGTTCCTGCCCGGCGGCGGCAGCCCCGACATGGGCAACCTCTCGGCGGACGGGAAGGTGTTCTGGGTGTCGGGCCGACACGACGCCGAGGTGTACGCGATCGACATCGTGAACTGGAATCTGCTGGCGCGCATCCCGGTGGAGCAAGGCCCGCACGGGCTGACGGTGTGGCCGCAGCCGGGGCGCTACTCCACCGGGCACACCGGTGTCATGCGATAGGGGCCTGTCAGGCAGGTACCGGAGTCAGCCCGAGTGCGCCGGCGACGAAGCGGTGGACCGAAGCCAGACCGGCCGAGAGCGCCTCGTCCTCGCCGGGGCGCGCCCAGCCGGTGACGGTGGCGGTGTCACCGTCACCCGGGGTCACGCCGATCTCGGCGACCAGCTCGGCGGTCGTCGGCACGCAGACCGCCCAGGAGAAGTGGGATTCGTCGGCCCACTGGGCGCTGCGAGTGGGGACGTAGTCGGGATCGGTGATACCGCCGTCAGCGAGCGCCGGGCGGTCGTCGATGCGTTCGTCGGCGCGCAGCGCACGCAGATACCAGGACCCGGCGTTGATCTCGATAGGTTCCACGGCCTCAGCTTAGAGGTCGGCTCTGGGGCGGTCTCCGGCGCTCGGCGAAGGCTCAGGGGATCGCGTGCCCGGAACTCGGCGAGGATCAGGGACGTGGAGGTGGCGCTGAGGCCGGGGCGCCAGCCGGGGCAGCTCACCGGGCAGGTCGTCATGGGAGCGCCCGGTGCGCCCCACGGGTCGGCGACGAACCAGGTCGCGGTGGAACGCCCGGATCCCGCTTGCGCCAAATGCTGACCGGGCTGTGCAGCTCGACACGGGTCGTCCTCGCCGGCTACAGCCAGGGTGCCGACGGCATCGGTGGGGAGGTAGTCCAGGACTTGGCGAACGCCGCGAGGTCAGGGGCCGGCAGGTGGTGACCATCCGGGTCGTTTCAGGCAGGGTGCACGATGTCGTCGAGGGTGGTGTGGGCAGCGGCTCGGCCGATATCCAGCGCTCGGGTGAGCAGATCGGTGTCGCGGGCGGCGCTCTCGACAGCGGGGGAGCCGGTGGGTGGGTGGATCTGGAGCACCTTGTCGCCGAGGTCGGTGAGGGCCCGGTCCTCCAGGGCTTGCTGTCCGGGGCGCTGGGTCCAGGCGCGGTAGGCGCCGTGCGCGATCGTGCGCATGTAGCCGCCGCCGACCACGCGGTGCAGCAGGGAGGCCGGTGGCCGCAGCTCGTCGGTGCGGCGCGTGCGCAACACCAGGGCGTGGGTGACGCCCGCGCGCACCGCCATGCGGATCGGGACGGATTCGGCGAGCCCGCCGTCGAGGTAGCCCGCGCCGGCGAGCACGACGGGCGGCCCGGCCAGCAGCGGCAGACCCGCCGAGGCCCGTAACGCGGTGAGCAGGGTGGCCTTGTCGACGATGTGCGGCGCGAGGTCCACCGCCTGCCCGGTCCGGATGTCGGTGGCCACCGGGTGGAAGCTGGTCGGGTTGGCCAGGATCGCCGGGAAGTCCATCGGTTCCACCCCGTCGTAGACCCCGTGCACGAGGTAGTGCAGGTCGAAGACCGGTCGTCCGCGCACGATCCGCACCGGGTCGACCACGCGGCGCATGATCGTGGGATCGGTCCACGAGCGCATCCCGGTCGCGGCGCGCCCGCACAGCAGCCACGCGCCGTTGAGCGCACCCGCGGAGGTGCCGTAGACGGCGTCGAAGATCGTCGACAGGCCGAGCTCCTCGAGCGCCTGCACCATGCCGCTGGAATACACCCCGCGGCTGCCGCCGCCCTCGATCACCAGGGCCAGCCTGTTCCCGTCGGCGCGGTGCCCGGACAGGTGGCGCGCCCGGATCACCTCGGCCGCCGTGGCGGAATCCGGCGCCGAAAGCGGGCCCTTGGCGGCGGTCGCAGTACTGGTCATCTGCTCCACAATACGACGATCCGCGACGGCCGAAACGGCTCGAGCAGTGATCTTCACCGCTCGTTCACCCCGGCGAACGCCGACCCGATGAACGACAAAAGCGGCCCGATCGCAAAGATCGGGCCGCTTGTTGTCGAGTACTTCTTACTTGATCTCCGCCAGGACCGTGCCCTGAGTGATCGCTGAACCCGCCGCGACAGTCAGCCCGGTGACCACACCGGCCTTGTGCGCGTTGACCGGGTTCTCCATCTTCATGGCCTCGAGCACCACGATCAGGTCGCCTGCCTCGACGGTCTGGCCCTCTTCGACGGCCACCTTCACGACGGTGCCCTGCATGGGCGCGGTGATCGCGTCACCGGAGGCCGCACCGGCACCGGCGCCACCGCGCTTGCGCGGCTTCGGCTTCTTGCGGACCACACCGTTGCCTGCCGAACCGGCCGCACCGCCACCGAGGGTGAACTGCCCGGGCAGCGACACCTCGACCCGGCGTCCGCCGACCTCGACGACGACCTTCTGGCGCGGCAGCTCCTCGTCGTCATCGGCCGCGGCGCCACCGGCGGTGTAGGGCTCGACGGTGTTCTTCCACTCGTTCTCGATCCACTTGGTGTAGACGTCGAAGCTCTGGCCGTCACCGATGAAGGCCGGGTCGTCGATGACCGCGCGGTGGAACGGGATGACCGTGGCCAGCCCCTCGACCTCGAACTCGGCCAGCGCGCGACGCGCCCGCTGCAGTGCCTGCTCGCGGTTCTCGCCGGTGACGATCAGCTTGGCCAGCATCGAGTCGAACTGACCGCCGATGACGCTGCCCTGCACCACACCGGAATCCACGCGCACGCCGGGGCCCGAGGGCTCGCGGTAGACGGTGACCGGACCGGGGGCGGGCAGGAAGCCGCGACCGGCGTCCTCACCGTTGATCCGGAACTCGAAGGAGTGACCACGCGGGGTGGGGTCCTCGGTGATGGTGAGTTCCTCGCCGTTGGCGATGCGGAACTGCTGGCGCACCAGGTCGATGCCCGCGGTCTCCTCGGTGACCGGGTGCTCCACCTGCAGGCGGGTGTTCACCTCGAGGAACGACACGGTATCGCCCTGCACCAGGTACTCCACGGTGCCCGCGCCGTAGTAGCCGGCCTCGCGGCAGATGCGCTTGGCCGACTCGTGGATGGCCGCGCGGACCTCGTCGGTGAGGAACGGCGCGGGCGCCTCCTCGACCAGCTTCTGGAACCGGCGCTGCAGCGAGCAGTCGCGGGTACCGGCGACGACCACGTTGCCGTGCTGGTCGGCGATCACCTGGGCCTCGACGTGGCGGGCCTTGTCGAGGTACTGCTCGACGAAGCATTCGCCGCGGCCGAAGGCGGCGACGGCCTCACGGGTCGCGGACTCGAACAGCTCGGGGATCTCCTCGATGGTGTGGGCCACCTTCATGCCGCGGCCACCACCGCCGAACGCCGCCTTGATGGCGACGGGCACGCCGTACTCCTTGGCGAACGCGACGACCTCGTCGGCGTTCTTGACCGGGTCCTTGGTGCCGGCGGCCATCGGCGCCTTCGCCTTCTCGGCGATGTGGCGCGCGGTGACCTTGTCACCGAGGTCGCGGATGGACTGCGGGGAGGGGCCGATCCAGATGAGCCCGGCGTCGATCACGGCCTGGGCGAAGTCGGCGTTCTCGGAGAGGAAGCCGTAACCGGGATGGATCGCGTCGGCACCGGACTTGGCGGCGGCGTCGAGAATCTTGTCGAACACGAGGTACGACTCGGCCGAGGTCTGACCGCCGAGGGCGAATGCCTCGTCGGCGAGCTTCACGAAGGGAGCATCGGCATCGGGCTCGGCATACACCGCGACGCTGGTGATCCCAGCGTCCTTGGCAGCCCGGATCACGCGGACCGCGATCTCGCCGCGGTTAGCTACGAGTACCTTCGTGATCCGTGCGCTGGCATGGCTGGGCACTGAGCCTCCTGTGTGCAATATCTGGTCGCGTCGGGGAACGGTCGCCGGTCAGGCCCCGTGCCCGGTATCGACAACTTTCGTCTCGGGCGAGTGTAGGCAGTGTGCCAATACTGCTCGAACTCGGCTAGCCCTACTGTCGAGTAGGTCGCAGGTCACATTACGCGGGCGTAGGTGATGTGAACCCGTTTCAATTCATCCGGTCGACGGTGCCCGGCTCGGTTCCCCGCGCGATCGGCAGCCGCACCGAGTTGCCCCATTCGATCCAGGAACCGTCGTAATTGCGCACCGACCTGCGACCGAGCAGGAACGTGAGCACGAACCAGGTGTGGCTCGAGCGCTCGCCCACCCCGCTGTAGACGACCAGGTCATCGGCCGGAAGGGCGCCGTAGACCGCGTCGAGCTCGGCGCGCGAACGGAACCGGCCGTCGACGGTGCAAGCCTGGGTCCAGGGGATGTTCACCGCGGTGGGGACGTGCCCGCCACGCTGGGTCGCCGACGGCGGACCGGCCGCGGCGGCCGATCGCAACCACGCCTGCCCGCGCGGGGAGGCCGCGACCTCGGCGTCTGCGGGGCTGGACGGCATGTCCCCGTCTCGGCCGGAGTACTCCGCGGCCGAGCGCACGTCCACCAGCGGGGCGCCGAGCCGGCCCAGCACGTCCTCCCGGAACGCGCGCGCGGTGCTGTCGTCGCGCACGACCTCGGGATAATCGCTCGCGGCGGGGACTGGCAGGTCGAAGGTGGTGTCGCGTTCCTCGGAGATCCAGGCGTCGCGGCCGCCGTCGAGCAGGCGCACGTCCTCGTGCCCGAACAGGGTGAAGATCCACGCGGTGTGCGCGGCTTGGGCATTGCCGCGATCGCCGTAGATCACCACGGTGTCCTCGCGCCGGATACCCTTGGCGCGCATCAGTGCGGTGAAACGCGGACCATCGATGTAATCGCGGGTCACCGGGTCGCTCAGATCGCCACGCCAGTCGATTTTGACCGCACCCGGGACATGGCCGATGTCGTAGAGCAGGATGTCATCGTTGGACTCGACAATCTTCACACCGGGCACGCCAATGTTTGCCGACAGCCATTCGGTGGTTACCAATCGATGTGGGACTGCGTAGGAACCGAAGGCGGGGTGCGGATCCGGGGCGACGGGCACGGTGTGTTCCTTCACGCGGGGAGTAGGGCGGGTGCGACAGTGTGGGTCGCACCCGATGGTATGTCGGTGGTGGCACTTCACTAATCGACGCAATGGACGAATAATGCGCAGGGCCGTCCGATAAAGTCTCTGGAGAGGAGGGGTGAGCTATGTCCGATTCTTGGCCGCGGCGCCGACTGCTCGCGATCCTACGTGGCGCCACCGAGCCTCTCGATGCCCAGGAACTGGCCAGGATCACCGGACAGCACGTCACCACCGTTCGTTTCCACCTCGACGTTCTCACCCGGGAATCGCTGGTTCGCCAGTTCCAGCAACCTCCGCGCGGCCGCGGACGACCGCGCATCGGCTACCGGGCCGTGCAGCGCTCGGTGGGCTATCAGGAACTCGCGCAGGTACTGGCCGACCATCTGGGCCCCGACCCGGTCAGCCGCTCGGCCGCGGCCGTCGCCGCGGGGCGGGCCTGGGGCGCGCGGATGGACGTCGGCGCGCAACCGGTGGAGACGCTGGCCGACGCCCGCGACATCACCATGACGCTGATGTCGGAACTCGGCTTCGCCCCGGAGAAGGACCCGGTCGGCGAAACCCCCGAACACGTGCAGATCAATCTCACCGCCTGCCCGCTGCGGGAACTGGCCCGTTCGCACTCCGAGGTGGTGTGCGGGGTCCATATGGGCCTGATGCGGGAGGTACTCGAACGCCACGGTGCCCGCGGACGCGTCGACGTGCAGTTGCACCCGTTCGCGGAGCCGGATCTGTGCACCGCCCGGCTCGAACTCACTCTCGGTGCGGAGAATCCCGCGCACGCCGCCGTGGCCACGGAGGCCGGCGAGGAACGGGTGATCACACCCTCAGGCCCGCGGGTCCCGCCACAACTGCGTGACACCGACACCGACGTCTTCGAGCAGCCTGCGCAACAGCGGTAGCCCGATCCCGATGACGCTGGACGGGTCGCCTTCGATCCGGTCGACGAACCAGCCGCCCAGCCCGTCGAGGGTGAACGCGCCCGCCACCTGCAGCGGTTCCCCCGAAGCGATGTAGGCGTCGAGTTCGCCGGGATCCGGCTTGGCGAAATGCACCGTGGTGCTGCTGCACTCGGCCGACTCGGCCACGACCTGCCCCTCGCGCAACCGCAGCACACAGTGCCCGGTGATCAGATCGGCGCTGCGCCCGGCCATGGTCGCCCAGCGCTCTCGCGCCACCTCGGGGGTGTGCGGTTTGCCTTGTAACCGCCCGTCCACGAGCAGCATGGAATCGCAGCCGACGACGACACAGTCGGCGGCCAGTTCCGGAATCGACGCCGCGACATCGACGGCCTTGGCGCGAGCCAGGGCGACGACGATGTCGGGCGAGGAGGTGTCAGGGGGTAGCGCGGCCGCGACGGCGTCCTCATCCACACCGGACACGCGCACCACGGGATCGATGCCCGCGGTGCGCAGAATGCCCAGCCGGGCCGGTGATGCCGAGGCCAATACCAGCCTGGTCACCCGGTCAGCGCAGATGCGACAGCAGCGGGTACACGTACGGCGAGAACGGGGAGTTGCCCCGGTGCATCAGCGTCGCCTGACCCCAGCTGTCGACCGGACCGGACCGCACCCCGGCGGGCGCACTGGCGGCCGCCGCGCTCAGCACCGCCACCAGCGCCGCGAGGTCCTGATCGGTGGGTGCGCCCTTGAGCACGCGGAACATCGGTTCACCGACCGGTTCGGCGGGGACCTCGGCCACCGCGTCCGCGGACAGTTCAGCTTCTTCGACGAGCGGTTCGACGACGAGCTCGAGCTCGGCGGCTGTCAACACGTCTTCTTCTGCCACAGTTGTCACAGTGCCAGATCCTTCCTGCACTCACATCGCTTCACAGCGCGGTTGACGCGATCATTCCCGGTGCAACCGCGCTGATCAATAGTTGCTTCCCACAACCAGTGTGCGCGGCCTACCGGGGATATCGCGTTTTCAGAGCGGAATGTTGCCGTGTTTCTTCGGCGGCAGGGTCACCATCTTGCGCTCGAGCAACCGCAGCGCCGACACGATCTGGCCGCGGGTGTGCGAGGGCGGGATGACCGCGTCGACGTAGCCACGCTCGGCCGCGACGTAGGGGTTCACGAGGGTGTCCTCGTACTCGTTCTGCAGCTCGAGGCGCAAAGCGTCGACGTCCTCGCCGTTCTTGGCCGCTTCGAGCAACTGCTTGCGGTAGACGAAACCGACAGCGCCCGAGGCGCCCATCACGGCGATCTGCGCGGTCGGCCATGCCAGGTTCACATCGGCACCCATGTGCTTGGAACCCATCACGTCGTAAGCGCCGCCATAAGCCTTGCGGGTGATGATCGTGATCTTGCCCACAGTGGCCTCGCCGTAGGCATAGAGCAGCTTCGCGCCGCGCCGGATGATGCCGTTGTACTCCTGGCCGGTACCGGGCAGGAAGCCGGGCACATCCACCAGCGTGATGATCGGGACGTTGAACGCGTCGCAGGTGCGCACGAAGCGCGCGGCCTTCTCCGAGGCGTCGATGTCGAGGCAGCCGGCGAACTGGGTGGGCTGGTTGGCCACGATGCCCACGCTGCGCCCGTCGACCCGGCCGAAGCCGACGATGATGTTCATCGCGCGCTCGGCCTGCACCTCGAGGAACTCGTCGTCGTCGAGCAGCCGGCGGATCACCTCGTGCATGTCGTAGGGCTGGTTCGGCGAGTCCGGGATGATCGTGTCGAGCTCGATGTCCTCGTCGGTGAGCGAGTCCTCGAGCGCGCCCATGATCGGGTCGGTGGGCTCGTGCCGCGGCGCCTCGGCGCGGTTGTTGCTGGGCAGGTAACCGAGCAGGTCCTTGACGTAGTCGAGGGCGTCCTGCTCGCCGGAGGCCACGTAGTGGGCCACGCCGGACTTGACCATGTGGGTGTGCGCGCCACCCAGATCCTCCATGGTGACCTCTTCACCGGTGACGGTCTTGATCACGTCGGGGCCGGTGACGAACATCTGCGAGGTCTGATCGACCATCACCACGAAGTCGGTGAGCGCGGGGGAGTACACGTGCCCACCGGCGGCGGCGCCCATGATCAGCGAGATCTGCGGGATCACGCCGGAAGCCTGCACGTTGCGGTGGAAGATCTCGCCGTAGAGGCCCAGGGAGACGACGCCCTCCTGGATGCGCGCGCCCGCGCCCTCGTTGATGCCGACCAGCGGGCGACCGGTCTTGATCGCCAGGTCCATCACCTTGACGATCTTCTCGCCGTAGACCTCGCCGAGGGAACCACCGAACACGGTGACGTCCTGGGAGAAGATGCACACGTCGCGACCGTCGATGGTGCCGTAACCGGTGACGACGCCGTCACCGAGCGGGCGGTTGCTCTCCAGGCCGAAATTCACGCTGCGGTGCTTGGCGAGGGCGTCGAGTTCGACGAAGGAACCCTCGTCGACCAGAGCGAGGATGCGCTCACGCGCGGTCATCTTGCCCTTGGCGTGCACCTTGTCGACCGCGGCCTCACCCATCGGGTGTTGCGCTTCTTCCAGCCGATTCCGCAGATCAGCCAGCTTCCCGGCGGTGGTGTGGATATCGGGGGCGCCCGCCGATTCCGAGGCGGGCTGCTGCTGGACACTCGTCATGGGTTGCGAGTGTAACCAGTGACACCGTCGCGCACCACGGCAGTTCCCCTACCGGCCAGTACAGAAACCGCAGCTAGGCGTACCCGGGAATTCGCTCCCGCGGGCCCGCTGTGTGGTGCCGATCGTTGCCCGGGGCGGCGGGTAGCGTGCCAGGGATGAACAGGGAACCGATCGATGCGCAGCGGCTGCGCGGCTCACTCGTCTCCCCGGCGCCGGTGTTCTTCGACCGCATCGATGTGGTCGAGTCGACCGGGTCGACCAACGCCGATCTGGTCGCCCGGGCCACCGACCCGAACGTCGATCGCCAGGCGCTGCTGGCCGAGGAACAGGTCAGCGGCCGGGGCAGACACGCCCGTTCATGGGTGAGCCCGCCACACGCGCAGATCTCGCTGTCGATTCTGGTGCGCCTGCCCGGCATCGATCCGGCCGCCCTCGGCTGGCTGCCGTTGCTCACCGGCATCGCGGTGGTCGACGCGCTGCGCGGCACCGCCGGTCTGGCCCCGGAACTGAAGTGGCCCAACGACGTGCTGCTCGACAACCGCAAACTCGCCGGCATCCTGGCCGAGGTCGCCGCCACCGGTGTCGCGCCCGCCGTGGTGGTCGGGGTGGGCCTCAACGTCGACCTCGACGAGTCGGAGCTGCCGGTGCCGCACGCCACCTCGCTCGCATTGGCCGGAGCGCAGACCACCGACCGCACCGACTTGGCGGCGGCGATCCTCACCGAGTTCGCGCGCCGGTTCACCGACTGGGAGCGGGCGGGCTGGGCGACGGCCGAGCTCGCCACGGCCTACCGGGAGCGCTGCGCCACCATCGGGATGGATGTACGCGCCGAACTGCCCGGCGGCAAGATCGTCACCGGCGTGGCCACCGGGGTGGACGACACCGGCAGACTGCTGATCGGCGACGAAGCGGTGTCCGCGGGCGATGTGACCCACCTGCGCGGGCAGTATTGATGGCTGTGTTTATGGCGGCTGGTGCCGCGTGTTCGCGGCCCCCTGGTGGCCCGTCGGTCAGGCACTGTGGCTTGCTCCTTCGTCGCCTACGCCACGGCACCTGACCGACGGGCCGGGCCGCGAACGCTCCTTGTCCTGACCGACTGTTGGGTAGCGAACGCTCGCCGTCGCCTGACTGACTGTTGGGTAGCGAACGCTCCCTGTCCTGGCCAACGGTCGGCTGGCGAACGCTCCCGTGGCATGGGCCAACGCTCGGGCAGCGATCGCTCCCGGTGGTGACCGACTGGCCGGGCCGCGAACGCTCCCTATGGTCGGTTGTCAGCGTGAGGCGGCCCCGGCTCAGTTGCGTTCGGCGACCTCGCGCTCGCGGGCCAGCAGCCGGTCGCGCTGCTCTTCGAACTTCAGCACGTCCTTTTCCAGCTGTGCCAGGAACTGCCCGAGTTCCTCGCGTGCCGCTTCGCCCTGTGGGCCGAAATCGTTGCGGCCGAAGATGTTCCACTGCTTGAGTACCGGCAGGACTACCTCGTCGAGGTGCTGGCGCAGGTCGTAGATGCCGTGCTTGGCCATCAGCACGCCGTTGCGCCGCCAGTTCGGCATACCCGCGCCGGGCATCTGAAAGTTGGTGAGCACTTTGGTGATCGCGGGCATCGCCTGATCGGGCACCAGGTCCAGCGCCGCCGCGCACAGGTTGCGGTAGAAGATCATGTGCAGGTTCTCGTCGGTGGCCACGCGCGCCAGCATGCGGTCGGCGATCGGGTCGTCGCAGACGCGGCCGGTGTTGCGGTGGCTCACGCGGGTGGCCAGCTCCTGGAAGGTCACGTACGCGACGTTGACCAGGAAGCCGCCCCAGTTGGCCGGTGCGTGCGCGCCCTGGGTCATGTGCACCATCCGCGCGTTCTCCAGCGCCACCGGGTCCACGCCGCGGGTCACGACCAGATAGTCGCGGATGACGATTCCGTGCCGGTTCTCCTCGGCGGTCCAGCGGCCCACCCAGGTGCCCCAGGCGCCGTCCTGGGAGAAGTTCTCGGCGATCTCGCGGTGGTAGGAGGGCAGATTGTCCTCGGTGAGCAGGTTGGTGATCATTGCCGCCTTGGCGACATCGGTGAGCTTGGATTGACCTGGCTCCCAATCGATTCCGCCCATCGCGGCGAAATTGCGACCTTCGTCCCACGGCACGTAGTCGTGTGGATTCCAGTCCCTGGCGATGGTCAGGTGCCGATTGAGATTGTCCGCGGCCACCGGTTCGAGGGCGGTGAGGATTTCGAGCTGAGTCAGAGCTTTGGTCACGCGTGCCTCCACTGTCGGTGTCGAGCAAGCAGATATGGGCAAAACCTGGCTTCTAGCGCGGAAGCCACAGTATCGCCTCGGCCGTGGCATCGAGAAATGCGGTGTGCCAGCGCGGTACTGTGCGGATATGGGTTACCCGGAGGATGTTCTCGCGCCCGACGAGCAGCTGATCCTGCACCGCCACCCGCATTGGAAGATGCTGGTGTGGCCGGTCGTCACCCTCATCGTGGCCACCGCGCTGGCCGGTTTCCTCGGTGGCCTCGTCTGGCGCAACACCACCGGCAACGTGCGCACCGTGCTGCTGCTGCTGATCGGGCTGGTGTGGACCGGGCTGCTGGTGTGGCGGGTGATCGCGCAGGTGATCGCCTGGAAGTCGACGCATTTCATCGTCACCGAACGGCGGGTGCTGGTGCGCCAGGGCGTGATCACCCACACCGGGATCGACATCCCGCTCAGCCGCATCTCCAGTGTGCAGTTCAGCCACGGCGTCTTCGACCGGCTGCTGGGCACCGGCACGCTGATCATCGGTTCCTCGTCGGAGGAGCCGCTCGAATACGACGACATCCCCCAGGTGCAGCAGGTGCATTCGCTGCTCTACCACCAGGTTTTCGAAGCGGGCCGCTCCACCAGCGAGCAGCACTGGGGCGGCGGCTATCAGTGAGCTGCCCGAGCACTCTGTCGAGAGCACTTAACCTGTGCACATGACCGCAGTACTGCTGGCCGAAGACGACGAGGCGATCGCCGCACCCCTGTCGCGGGCGCTGGGGCGCGAGGGCTACACCGTGACCGTCGAGAGCTTCGGCCCCGCGGTGCTGCGCCGCGCCCTCGAAGGCGGCCACGACCTGCTGATCCTCGATCTCGGCCTGCCCGGCATGGACGGGCTGGAGGTGTGCAGGCAGGTCCGGGCCAGCGGCGCCGACCTGGCGGTGCTGATGCTCACCGCGCGCACCGACGAAGTCGACTTCGTGGTGGGCCTCGATGCCGGCGCCGACGACTACGTCGGTAAACCGTTCCGGCTGGCCGAACTGCTGGCCCGGGTGCGGGCCCTGTTGCGGCGCAGCGGGATCGGTGACGACGCGGTGGAGGTCGGCGGCATCCGGCTGGAACCGGCCGCGCGCCGCGTGCTGGTCAACGGCTCCGAGGTGAACCTGGCCAACAAGGAGTACGAGCTGCTCAAGGTGCTCATCGACCGCGCCGGTCAGGTCGTGGGGCGCGAGACCATTCTGCGCGAGGTGTGGGGCGACGCCGATCTGCGCGGCTCCAAGACCCTCGACATGCACATGTCCTGGTTGCGTCGCAAGATCGGCGACGAGGGGCCGATGGCCGAGCGGCGCATCGTCACCGTGCGTGGTGTCGGGTTCCGGTTGAACACCGACGGACCGTCGGCGCACCGAGGCTGAGGGTCGTGCGCCGCCGCATCCTGCGTTCGATCCTCACCGTGCTCACCATCACCACGGTGGTGCTCGGCGTGCCGCTGATCTACACCGCCTGGCTGTGGGTCGAGGACATCACCCGCAACGACCTGCAGAGCCGCCTGGAACGCGTCGCCGCCGAGGTGATCGACCAGGAACGCCTCGACGGTCTCGTCCACGACGGACTCGACGTGCGGGCCATCCGCGCACTGGTCCCGGCCGGTGGGAAGCTGACCATCGTCTATCCCACTCCCACCGACAACGCCGCGCGCACCGACATCGGCGTCGCCCGGGTCGACGATCCGCTGATCGAATCGCTGTCGATGGGCACCTCCGGTTCGCTGCGGCTGGAAGTGCCCGCCGGACCGATGCACGCCCGCCAGGAGCAGGCGGTGGCCGCGGTGGCGCTGGCCGTGCTCGCCTCGCTCGGGGCCGCGTTCTCGGTGGCGGTGGTCACCGCGCGCCGGGTCGCCGACCCGCTGCGCGATGTCGCCGCTCGCGCCGCCCGCCTGGCGATGGGCGACTTCCGTCCCGACCCGCGCCGCCACGGCATCGCCGAACTCGATCGCGTCTCCGATGTGCTCGATTCGGCCACCGTCGAGATCGCGGGCCGGCTGCAACGCGAGCACGCCCTGGTCGCCGACGTCTCCCATCAGTTGCGCAGCCGCCTGACCGCGGTGCGCCTGCGCCTGGACGAGCTGTCCACCCACGCCGACCCGGAGGTGGTGCACGAGGCCGAAGAGGCGATGGCCCAGGTCGACCGGCTCACCGAGGCCATCGACGACCTGGTGCGCGCCTCCCGCGACGAGGACGCCACCGACCGCGACCCTGTCCCGGTGATGGCGGAACTGCGCGGCGTGGTGGCCGAATGGACCCACCCGTTCACCGAGGCGGGCCGCGAACTGAGCCTGATCGGCGACGAATCCCTGCGGGCGCCCATCACCGGTTCCCGGCTGCGCGAGGCCGTGGCGGTGCTGGTCGACAACGCCCTGTGGCACGGCGCGGGCACCTGCACGGTCTCGGTGCGCACCGTGTCCAGCATGAGCTCGCGCGACCCGCTGATCTGCGTGGAGGTCGCCGACGAGGGCGAAGGTATCCGCGACGAACTGGCACCGCACGTCTTCGACCGCGGTTTCTCGGCCGGTGGTTCCACCGGTGTGGGCCTGGCGCTGGCCCGCGCACTGGTGGAGGCCGACGGTGGCCGGTTGGAGCTGCAGCGGCGGCGTCCGGCGCTGTTCGCGGTGTTCCTCGGGTCCAAACCCAACCGCGGCCAGACCGCCACGCTCACCGAGCCGCGCTGACTAGCTGTGGCCGAGGTGTTCTTCCTCGATGAGCTCTTCGAGCTCGGCGACGATCTCGTCCATCTCGTCGGGGAACACCCAGCGCCGCATCGCCCAGAACCGGAACGCCATCTGCAGCAGGTTGCCGATCACGAAAGCGCTCACGAAGTCGGCGACGTTCTCGGCCAGGAAACTCACATTCGGCTGCCGCAGATCGAAGACGTAACTCGAGATCCACAGCGGGATGTTGCTCAGCACCACGCCGATCCCGCTGACGCCGAAGAACAGCAGTGCCTCGTGATGTTTCTCGCGTCCGCCGCGATTCTTGAACGACCATTCCCGGTTGAGCACATAGGACGCGATCACCGCGACCACCCCGGAAATGATCTTGGCGGTGACCGGTTTCTCCGAAAGAACGGTCCATTTCAGGAGGTAGAACAGGCCGCTGTCGATCACGAACGTCGTCGCGCCGACGATGGCGAACTTGATCAGCTCTTTATGCCGGAGTGCGCTCTCGCGCAGGCGCGGGGGAAGGACGCTGACCACGTCGTCGACGATTGACACGAGTTCTGAGTGTACCGGTAGTGGAGATTCGCATTCGACATGACAACATTGCACGACGTGAGTGCACGTTCGTTCGATACCTCAGCCATGCCCACCGTCACGATGGTCGGTGGGGGCCAGCTCGCGCGCATGACGCACCAGGCCGCGATCGCCCTCGGCCAGCGTCTACGGGTGCTCGCCGAGCGCCCCGGTGACCCGGCCGCACAGGTCACCCCCGATGTGGTGTTCGGCAGCCACGACGACCTGTCCGCGCTGCGTGCGGCCGCCCAGGGCTCGCACGCGCTGACCTTCGACCACGAGCACGTGCCGACCGAGCACCTCGAGGTGCTCGTCGCCGAGGGGGTGAACGTCGCGCCGCCGCCGCAGGCGCTGATCTTCGCCCAGGACAAGCTGGCCATGCGCACCAAGCTGTCCGCGCTGGGTCTGCCGGTGCCCGCCTTCGTCGAGGTCACCTCGCCGGCCGACGCCATCGCCTTCGGCGACGCGCACGGCTGGCCGTTCGTGCTCAAGGCCGTGCGCGGCGGGTACGACGGTCGCGGGGTCTGGATGCCCGCCGACGCCGACGAGGCCGCGCGCCTGGTCACCGACCAGCTCGCCCACGGGGTGCAGCTGCTGGCCGAGGCGAAGGTGGATCTGCGCCGTGAGCTGTCGGCGATGGTGGCGCGCTCGCCGTTCGGGCAGGCCGCGACCTGGCCCGTCGTCGAGACCGTGCAGCGCAACGGGCAGTGCGCCGTGGTGCTCGCCCCCGCCCCCGACCTGCACGAAGACGTCGCCGCCCGCGCGGAGACGATGGCGCTGGAGCTGGCGGCCGGGCTCGGAGTGGTGGGCGTGATGGCTGTCGAACTGTTCGAAACCCACGACGGCGAACTATTGGTGAACGAGCTCGCCATGCGCCCGCACAACTCCGGGCACTGGGGCATGGACGGCGCCCGCACCGGCCAGTTCGAACAGCACCTGCGTGCCGTGCTCGACTACCCGCTCGGCGACACCACCCCGCTGGCCCCGGTGACGGTGATGGCCAACATTCTCGGTGCGCCCGAGGCGCCCGCGATGTCGATGGACGAACGCCTGCACCACCTGTTCGCCCGCCTGCCCGAAGCCAAGGTCCATCTCTACGGCAAGGGTGAACGCCCGGATCGCAAGATCGGCCACATCAACATCCTCGGCGACGAGGTGACCGAGGTGCGCGAGCGAGCCGAGCGGGCGGCGCACTGGATGTCGCACGCGGTCTGGACCGACGGTTGGGACCCGCACGGCGAGTGACCGGCGAGCACACCGACCGTCCGGGCGAGCGGACCACAACGGTGTGCGCTCGCCGTCCCGCTCACCCGCTACGACAGCCCAGCGCACCGCACACCCGCCGAAAGGAACGCAGATGAGCACCCCCGGACCACAGGTCGGCCTGATCATGGGCAGCGACTCCGACTGGCCCACCATGGAAGCCGCCGCCGAGGCCCTGGCCGAATTCGGCATCCGCTTCGAGGTCGGCGTCGTCTCGGCGCACCGCACCCCCCAGCGCATGCTCGACTACGCCCGTGAAGCAGCCGGTCGCGGCCTCCAGGTCGTCATCGCCGGCGCGGGCGGCGCCGCCCACCTGCCCGGCATGGTCGCCTCCGCCACCCCCTTGCCGGTCATCGGCGTCCCCGTCCCCCTGAAATACCTCGACGGCATGGATTCCCTGCTCTCCATCGTCCAGATGCCCGCAGGCGTCCCGGTAGCCACCGTCTCCATCGGCGGCGCCCGCAACGCCGGCCTCCTCGCCGTCCGCATCCTCGCCGCCCACGACCCGGCCCTGCGCACCCGCATGGAAAATTTCCAGGCCGGACTGGAAAAGATGGTCCTCGCCAAAGATGAAGCCCTGCGCACCAAACTCCTCGGCTGATCGGCCCGCCGGTCGCCCGCCGCGCGACCGGTCTGCCCGACTTGCCGAATTGTGATGACCCCGCCGTGTTTTCGGACGTAGACCTGGAGGAAGTACATGGCAGTCGATCTCTCGTTCTTCCGTTCCGAATCCGCACAGAAGCTCCGGGCGCAAGGACGGGCTCAGGGGCGTGCGGAGGGGCGTGTCGAAGACGTGCTGATGATTCTGGGGCACCGCGGCGTTGTCGTCAGCGACGAGGCGGCGGAGCGGATCCGGGATTGTGATGACGATGCCCAGTTGGACACGTGGCTGCGCCGGTCTTTGGATGTCTCCTCGGTGGATCAATTGTTCGGAGAGTGAACCTCCTCGGGTGAGATGGCTGTACGTCGGTGACTACGGTTGACGTCCGTGGCACACGATGATGCGGCGCAGTTTCGGCTTACCGTGGTTGATCAGGCGTTGCGGTTGTTCGCCGAGCGGGGGTACGAGGCGACCACGGTGGACGAGATCGCGGTGGCGGCGGGGATTTCGCGGCGGACGTTCTTTCGGCAGTTCCGGTCCAAAGAGGATGTGATCTTCGCCGATCACGAATTCCAGCTGGTTTCGGCGCAGGAGTTTCTCGAGCAGGTCACCGGTGATCCGTGGGATGCGGTGTGCGAGGCCGTGCTCGGGGTGTTCGAGCGGTTCACGCAGTGGCGTGACATCGCCGCGCGCCGGTATCAGGTGGTGCGGCGGGTGCCCGCGTTGCGGGAGCGCGAGATCGTCACGGTGTTCCGGTACGAGCGGTTGTTCACCGAGTTCCTGCGCGAACGGCTGCCGGACACACCGGACCTGGCGCGGGTGCAGTTCACGGCCGCGGTGACGGCCACGCACAACTATCTGCTGCGCCGCATGGTGCGCGGGGAGTCCGGTGCCGCGGTGGGTGACCTGCGGGCCGAACTGGCGTTGATCCCGCGCGGCAGGCGCGAGCGGTCCGCCACCGACGACATGGTGGTCGCGGTGTTTCCCCGCGACATGCCGCCTCGCCGGGTGGCCGATCTGCTCGCCACCCGGCTCGATAGCCTGTGACCGCCGCCCAGGCCGCAGCAGTCCAGTGTGACACTGAGTGCCATCGGTATATCCCCATGTAATGGCAGAGTGCCGCGCGTATAATCCTCAATGGACTGGCACTGCGTGCCGAAGCAGAACGCTGTGAGACCGCAGCGATCACCACCACGACCAGGAGTGTGCCCCCGATGGCTGGAAACCCCGATTTCGACCTGTTCAAGCTCGAGGACTTCCACGACGAGCTTCGTCAGGCCATCCGCGGCCTGGCCGAGAAGGAGATCGCGCCCTACGCCAAGGACGTCGACGGTGACGCCCGGTTCCCTGAGGAGGCGCTGACCGCCCTCAACGCCGCCGGCTTCAACGCCGTGCACGTGCCCGAGGCCTACGGCGGCCAGGGCGCCGACTCGGTCGCCACCTGCATCGTGATCGAGGAAGTCGCGCGCGTCTGCGGTTCCTCGTCGCTGATCCCGGCCGTGAACAAGCTCGGCACCATGGGCCTGATCCTCAACGGTTCCGAAGAGCTGAAGCAGAAGGTGCTCGGCGACCTCGTCGAGGGCAAGATGGCCTCCTACTGTCTGTCCGAGCGTGAGGCCGGCTCCGACGCCGCCGCCATGCGCACCCGCGCCAAGGCCGACGGCGACGACTGGGTACTCAACGGCTCCAAGTGCTGGATCACCAACGGCGGCAAGTCCGAGTGGTACACCGTGATGGCGGTGACCGACGCCGACAAGGGCGCCAACGGCATCTCCGCGTTCATGGTCCACAAGGACGACGAGGGCTTCGTCGTCGGCCCGCTCGAGCACAAGCTGGGCATCAAGGGTTCGCCGACGGCCGAGCTGTACTTCGAGAACTGCCGCATCCCCGGCGACCGCATCATCGGCGAGCCCGGCACCGGCTTCAAGACCGCACTGCAGACCCTCGACCACACCCGCCCGACCATCGGCGCGCAGGCCGTCGGCCTGGCCCAGGGTGCGCTCGACGCCGCGATCGCCTACACCAAGGACCGCAAGCAGTTCGGCAAGGCCATCGCCGACTTCCAGAACACCCAGTTCATGATCGCCGACATGGCGATGAAGGTCGAGGCCGCCCGCCTCATGGTCTACACCTCCGCGGCCCGCGCCGAGCGCGGCGAGAAGAACCTCGGCTTCATCTCCGCCGCCGCCAAGTGCTTCGCCTCCGATGTGGCCATGGAAGTCACCACCAACGCCGTCCAGCTCTTCGGTGGCGCCGGCTACACCACCGACTTCCCGGTCGAGCGCATGATGCGCGACGCCAAGATCACCCAGATCTACGAGGGCACCAACCAGATCCAGCGCCTGGTGATGAGCCGCCAGCTCCTGCGCTGATCCCTCGCCGACGCGAAACCTTTGGCCCCCGGCAGGATTCCTGCCGGGGGCTTTTGCCTTCATTTGCGCCCGAACAGCTTTCGCCAGCGGCAACTGCGCGGCGCGAAGCCATTGGTTGATGGCGGCATCTGAGATCCCGGCACGGCCGCAACGGTTCGAGTTGTAGCAGGTCCGGCGGGAGTGAGCCGGGGTCGAGGGCGCTGTTGTCGACGACGTGATGACCGGTGGTGTCGGTCTGTCGCTACGGCGGTGTTCTGATTGGCAGTGAGCATCCAGGCGCCGTCTTCTTGCGTCATCACATACATCGGCGTCCCCTGGCCCCACAGCTCGCCGTCGAGGGTGAAACCGCGTTGCCAGACCTTCACCACCTCGACTTCACTTCAGGTCAACGACCGGTGATGCACGACACGCGCGGCGATATCGACTGGCGGGTGAGTGTCGATTCGACGGGAACGATCGTTTCGGCGGTGGGACCTCCGCCCAATTCGGGCTAGGCGTCACTGGCCGGGCCATGAGGACAGCGGCGAGTGGACGGCTGTGATCGAGTCGGCGCGCTGATCAGCCGACGAGGTCGGCGTATTCGGGGTGTTCGGCGATGTACTTTTCGACGTACCAGCAGGTGGGGATGACCTGGTAGCCGTTGGTGCGGGAGTCGTCGAGGCCGTATTTCACGACGTCGGCGGCGACCCCGCGGCCCCGGAACTCCGGGAAGGTCATGGTGTGGTGGAAGTCGCGGACTTTGGTGTCTTCGCGTTCGGCGTAGTCGGCGTAGCCCGCGAGGACGTCGTCGTGGTAGATCTCGTAGCGGGTGTCGGCGACGTTGTGTTCGAGCCTGGTGGTCATACCGGATGCTAACCCGGGGCCGTGCCGTGATGTTCCTACAGGACCGCGCCGGGGTTGAGAATGCCTTCCGGGTCCAGCGCGTCCTTGATGCGTCGGGTCAGGGCCATCACCTCGGGGCCGACCTGGTTCGGTAGCCACGCCTTCTTCAGCCGGCCGACTCCGTGTTCGCCCGTGATCGTGCCGCCGAGGGTGATGGCGAGGTCCATGATCTCGCCGAAGGCACGGTGGGCGCGGGCGGTGTTGTCGGGGTCGGTGGGGTCGTGCACGATCAGCGGGTGGGTGTTGCCGTCGCCGGCGTGGGCGATGATCGAGACCAGCACGTCGTTGCGTTCGCCGATGGCGGTGACGCCGGCGATCAGTTCGCCGAGCCGGGGCAGCGGTACACCGACGTCCTCGAGCAGCAGCGGACCGATTCTCTCCACCGCGGGGATGGCGAAACGTCTTGCCGCGGTGAAGGCTTCGCCCTCGGCGGGGTCTTCGGTCCGGAAGACCTCGGTGGTCCCGGCCTGTTCGCACAGTTCGGCCATCGTCCGCGCTTCGTGGGCGGCGAATTCGCCCGGCGCATCCGAGCGGGCGACGAGCAGCGCGGCCGCGGTGCGGTCCAATCCCATCCGCATCTCGTCTTCGACGGCGTTGATCGCCACGGTGTCCATGAACTCGAGCATGGCGGGCCGCAGCGCCGAGGTGATGGCCAGGATGGCGTCGGTGGCGGCGCCGAGCGTGGCGAAACTCGCGACGACGGTGGCCTGCGGCGGTTGGGCCGGCAGCAGTCGCAGGGTGAGTTCGGTGATCACCCCCAGCGTGCCTTCGCTGCCGACGAAAAGTTTGGTCAGCGACAACCCGGCCGAGTCCTTCAGTCGTGCCCCGCCGAGCCGCACCACCGTCCCGTCCGCGAGCACCACTTCCATGCCGAGTACGTAGTCGGTGGTCACGCCGTATTTCACGCAGCACAGGCCACCGGCGTTGGTGGCCGCGTTGCCGCCGATCGTGCATATCTCGAACGAGGACGGGTCCGGCGGATACCAGAGTCCCTCGGCGGCGACGGCCCGTTTCACCTCGGCGTTGAGCAGCCCCGGTTGCACCACGGCGGTCCGTGTCACCGCGTCGACGCGGATGTCGCGCATCAACTCGGTACTGAGCACGATCCCCCCGTCCACCGCGGTGGCCCCGCCGGAAAGCCCCGATCCGGCACCACGCGGCACCACCGGCACCCGGTTCGCGTGCGCCCACCGCAGCGTGGCGGCCACATCAGCGGTACTACGCGCCCGCACCACCGCCACCGGCGTCCCCGCCCCGGGATCCCGAGCCCAATCCTGCCGATACCCCGCCAAAACATCGGGATCGACCACCACAGCCCCCGCCGATACCTCCGAAACCAACGACCCGACACCCACCCTGCGCCCGTCCATCCCCCAACGCTAACCCCACCACCCCCTCACGCGGCCGACTTCGGCACTGGTCGCTTGACCATCAGGCTTTCACGTAAGCATCTGTCGAGAAGGAAAATCCACTGGAGCCTGGTGGTCGCTCGTCCAGATTCGGTGTGCGAGGGGACAAGTGAATATGTGCATGACTGTGATCCGGCGCGCCCCGTTGGTGTATACGGCGTCCGAGCGGTCACAATGCTGGGGGAGGCGTGTTCGCGTCACGTCGGGCGTGATTTCTTGTTCCGTTGCCTGCGCATCACTGCACGCGAAGCCGTTGTGTCGGACCATTTTTCGCAGGGAGGAATCGGATCATGAGGGAACCGCGGGATCGGGCCGAGCTGGTCGAGGGGCTGTTGGCCGCAGAGTTCGCCGACATCGACGCCGACGCGATGCGGCGCGTCCATGCCGGCGAACACGACGAATGGCTCTCGGCGCTGGAGGCGACCGGACTGTTCGGTCGCACGACCCTTGCCGACATCGCCGACTGCTGGACGGCTGAGCCCCGGCTGCTGCGCGACGCGCTCCTCGCCGAGGCCGACGAGTTCACCCGCCGCCGCTGCCTCGCGGCCTGGGCAACCCTGGAAGCGGGTCCGGCCGCGGCCGTCGGCGGTTGACGGCTGGGAATGCGAGACGCCGAACCGGTCGAGATCAACGGAGCCTGAAGTTCGGCGGGCAGTTCCCTGTCGTGGTGATCCGTGGATGGCCGGGCCGTCGATTTCCTGTCATGCCGTCGCCTCGGGCACCGGGCGCCCGTGAAGGGCGTGCAGACCCCGCGTGACGTGCCTGTTTGCCAACCGCTCACCCGCACGTCACCTGCCGCTGGCACGCTGAGGCGGGTGGAGCAGCAGGGGAGTGTCACCGAGTCGGTGGCCGACCGGTTCGCCCGCTGGTGTGAGGGGGTGGTGGCGCGGCTGCCGTGGGGTCTGCACCGGTACGTTCCGGCGACTTTTCTCGGGTTCGCGCTGATCAACAGCTTCACTTTCGCTGTCGACCTGCTGTTGCTCACCCTGCTGCACGGCGGGTTCGGTCTGCCGGTGTGGCTGGCGGTCACCCTGGCCTACATCGTGGCGTTCGGATTGAGTTTCTGGCTCAACCGCACCTTCAACTTCCACTCCCACGCGCCGATGGGCAGGCAGGCCGCGGTGTACGTGTGCGTGGTGGCGGTGAACTATCTGGCGTTCATCCTCGGCGTCTCCTCGGTGCTCACCGCATTCGGCGTGGACTACCACCTGGCGCGGGTGCTGGCCGGCGGTTGTGAGGCGGTGTACATGTACTGCGCGATGCGCTGGGTGGTGTTCCGGGTCCGGCCGGTCGCCGCATCGGTGCCCGCGGAGCCGCTGGCGGGATCGGCTGCCGACGTGAGCCGTCGATCGGGACCGCGCAGCCGAATCGGTCCGGGCTCCGCCTGATCGCTACCTCGCGCCTCGCGGTCGAACCGCTACCGCTACCGGTTCGGTCGGGCAGAAGCAACGCGGTGTTTGGTCGGCTGAAGTGCTGGTCGACACGATCAGCCGCGCAGGACCTCGGTGCTGTCGCCGTCGACCAGGACTACGTCGTCGTCGGTGAGTGCCCAGTGCGCGACGTCGGCAGCCTGGTAGCGGGCCAGCATTTCGGCCGATTCCCCGTCGGGGTCGGTGGCCGAGTCGAGGTGGACGACGAGTTGTCGATCCACCAATCCCAGTCCGTCCCATTGCACTTCGACGCCGGTCGCCGGCGGCACCTCGGCGGGGTCGTCCATCGTCTCCAGCCCGTGCAGGTCGGGGCTGAGCAGGCAAGCGCCCGCGCTGTAACCCGCGTAGGCCAGCGCATCCGCGCGCAACAGCGCGGTGAGTACGGAATCGGCGCCGCTGCGGGCGAATTGGGCGCGCAGGACGAAGGTGTTGCCGCCGCGCACCCAGACCAGCGGGAACTCCCGCAGGTGTCGTTCCAGCCGTCCGGCCTGGTCGACGTAGTCGCGCAAATCGAGGACTTCGGGTGAATAGCCTTGTTGCTGCAACGGTTTCACGTCGCTGGCCACCGCTGAGTCCCAGGCGGCGGGCCAGGCGTCGCACGCGTTCGGGATCACCGCGACCCGTCCGGGTGTTCCGACGAGCCCGGCCAGCCGGTCGGCGAATGCACCGAATCGGTAGGACGCCAGGAACAACCGCATCAGATGGTGAAGGCCAGGTTCTGGACGAGTCGTTCGCCGAGCGCTCGGTCGCCCTCGAAGGTCACCTCGCCGAGGTGGTCGGCGGCGGTCCGGCGGCCACCACGCAACCGGGCGAAGAGCCCGGAGTCCATACGGATCACCGCGGTCGGATCCTCGTCGGCCTCGTCGAGTACCGAACCGCGCCCGCCCGCCACGGCCAGGTGTACCTGCCGGGTGACGGGGCCGGTCAGGTCGAGGGTGATGCGGGCACCGTCGGGTGCCTTGGCGCCCTTCACCACGGCGCGGCCCAGACCGAGGGTGAGTTCGGTGAACGCGGTTTCCGCACGGGCGCCGCCCTCGTTCACACTGCGGCCGATACCGTCGGCGAGGTCGAGTTCGTGCATCCAGCAGTCGAACAACCGGACGCGCATGAAGCGCCCGTAGGCCACCTGACCGACCGGTGAGACCGTCGGCGCTTCCCATGCCTCGTCGTCCATCGCGGCCAGTGCGGCGCGGCGGGCCTCGGTCACCTCGTCGAAGAGCGCGAGCAGTCGTTTGCCCGGCAGAGGGCGTAGTCGATCGACCCAGATCTCGTTGAGCACGGCGACTTCGTTGCGCACGTGCGGCAGCGTGCGCACATCGGTCTTGGGGCGCAACGGGTCGTGCGGCGGTGGGGTCTGGCCGAGCAGCCAGGATTCGGTTCCGATCACATGTGCCACCACGTCGAACAGGGTCCAGCCCGGTAGCGGAGACGGCTGGCGCCAAGCCTTTTCGTCGAGTTCGCTCACCAGCAGGGCGATGGCCTCCCACTGCTGGGCGAGCAGATCGGTGAGCTGCTCGCGCTGCGGTGTCCGGTCGGTCATCCCTGTGCTCCTTCTGCGTCGCTCGCTGTGTTCGGCGGGCCTGATTGATCCTGTGCCGGATGTTGATCCAGTGCGGTGATGCCCGCGCGGATCGCGGCTGCGGTCGAGTTCGGTTCGTGTGGACGGCGCAGCAGCAATCCCTTGGCGAAGCTGAGTTTGTCACCGTGCTTGCGTGGCACCACATGCAGGTGGACGTGGCCCACCGTTTGAAAGGCCGCGGTGCCGTCGTTGAGGATGAGATTGGCGCCGTCGCTGGCCAGTCCGCTGCGGCGCAGGGCGCGCGCGAGGTGATGGCCGGTGCGGAAGACCCGGGCCCCGAGTTCGGGATCGAGGTCGTCGAGTTCGGTCGCGTGGGTTCTGGGCACGATCAGGGTGTGGCCGCGGGTGATGGGGCGGATGTCGAGGAACGCGCACACCGCGTCGTCCTCGTAGACCTTGGTCGCCGGTGCGGTACCTGCCACGATCCGACAGAAGACGCAGTCGTTCACCACCCAGACCCTACGGTGTGGGCCGCATCTCGCAACAGTGCGAAGTGAACCCGGCATGACCCGCGTCACGTCCCCGGTCGCGGCGCGCGGTGGGTGGGTGGATCGTGGCGCCTGTGGCGCGGGTTCGGTGGCGTCCGGTCCTACCTGCGGTGACGAATCTCTGTCCGGGCGCCGTCCGGTGCCCGGTGGGTGCGGATGCGGCGTTCTCGGCGGAACATGTCTGCTCTGTCCGATTTATGGTCAGCAGTCCAGTTCGCCGTTGTGACGGGCATCTCGGCTAGGCTCACCGCGAGCCGAGTACAGTTGCGAGGATTTGAGCCGAACTTACTCACTGGTAACTTTGGCTGACTGTTGTACCCAGGCTCGAAGCCAGCACGAAAAGGAAGTCTGACTAGTGGAGACAACGCAAAACGTGGGCGAGGGTTCGCCGCGCGGCGCGCGTGTCGGAGTCGTTCGCGAGTCCGGCGCGGGTGAGCGGCGAGTCGCCCTGGTACCCAAGATCATCCCGGCCCTGTCCAAGCAGGGTGTCGAGGTGGTCGTGGAACCAGGTGCCGGCCTCGGCGCACTCATTCCCGATGCTGCTTACCTCGAGGCGGGTGCGACCATCGGCGACCCGTGGTCGGCCGACGTCGTGGTCAAGGTGGCACCGCCCAGCGATGCCGAGGTGGCCAAGCTTTCGTCGGGGCAGACCCTGATCGGGTTCCTGGCCCCGCGCAATGCCGAGAACCAGATCGCGGCGCTCAAAGCCGCCGGTGTGCAGGCGTTCGCGGTGGAAGCCATTCCGCGCATCTCACGCGCCCAGGTGATGGACGCCCTGTCTTCGCAGGCCAACGTGGCCGGCTACAAGGCCGTGCTGCTCGCCGCCTCGGAATCCACCCGCTTCTTCCCGATGCTCACCACCGCCGCGGGCACCGTGAAACCGGCCACCGTGCTGGTGCTCGGTGTCGGTGTCGCCGGTCTGCAGGCACTGGCCACGGCCAAGCGCCTCGGCGGTCGCACCACCGGTTACGACGTGCGCCCCGAGGTCGCCGATCAGGTGCGTTCGGTCGGCGCGCAGTGGCTCGACCTGGGCATCGACGCCGCCGGTGAGGGCGGCTACGCCCGGGAACTCACCGAGGACGAGAAGGCCCAGCAGCAGCAGGCGCTCGAAAACGCCATCAAGGGCTTCGACGTGGTGATCACCACCGCGCTGGTCCCGGGCCGTCCCGCCCCGCGCCTGGTCACCGCCGCCGCGGTGGAGGGCATGAAGCCCGGCAGCGTGATCGTGGACCTCGCCGGTGAGACCGGTGGCAACTGCGAGCTGACCGAGCCCGGCCAGACCGTGGTCAAGCACGAGGTGACCATCGCCTCGCCGCTGAACCTGCCCGCCACCATGCCCGAGCACGCCAGCGAGCTGTACTCGAAGAACATCGCCGCCCTGCTGGAACTGATGCTGGTCGACGGTGGGCTCGCCCCTGATTTCAGCGATCAGGTGCTGGCCGATTCCTGCGTGACCCGTGAGCGAGGCTTGCCGAGCGAACCGACCAGCCCGAGCGTGGAGGCCTGATGTACACCGAGCTTTTCGCCAATCTCGCGATCCTCGTGCTATCCGGGTTCGTCGGATTCGCCGTGATCTCCAAAGTCCCCAACACCCTGCACACTCCGCTGATGTCGGGTACCAACGCCATCCACGGCATCGTCGTGCTCGGCGCGCTGGTCGTGCTCGGCAACGTGCAGGACCCGTCGCTGCTGGTGCAGATCATTCTGTTCGTCGCCGTGGTGTTCGGCACGCTGAACGTGATCGGT
Source organism: Nocardia halotolerans (assembly GCF_042650145.1). Classification (NCBI taxonomy): domain Bacteria; kingdom Bacillati; phylum Actinomycetota; class Actinomycetes; order Mycobacteriales; family Nocardiaceae; genus Nocardia; species Nocardia halotolerans. Next base: position 58,955 of record NZ_JBHSDL010000038.1, read on the forward strand.
GGCTTCGTGGTCACCGACCGCATGCTCGGCATGTTCAAGGGCAAGAAGAAGGCGGCCGAGTGATGCACGCAGTCGACAACATGACCTACCTGGTCAACGGCCTCTACATCGTGGCCTTCTCCATGTTCATCTACGGCCTGATGGGCCTGACCGGCCCCAAGACGGCCGTGCGCGGCAACCAGATCGCCGCCGTCGGTATGGGCATCGCGGTGATCGCGACGCTGATCTCGGTGCGCCATGCCGAGATGATCAACTGGATCATCATCGCCGCCGGTCTCATCGTCGGTGTGGCACTGGGTGTTCCGCCCGCCGTGCGCACCAAGATGACCGAGATGCCGCAGCTGGTCGCGGCGTTCAACGGTGTCGGTGGTGGCACGGTCGCGCTCATCGCGTGGGCCGAGTTCCTCGACAGCTCCGGGTTCTCCCAGCTGGACGAAGAACCGACGATCCACATCATCATCGGTTCGCTGTTCGCCGCCGTGATCGGTTCCATCTCGTTCTGGGGCTCGATCATCGCCTTCGCCAAGCTGCAGGAGATCCTGTCCGGCAAGCCGATCGGCATCGGCAGGTTGCAGCAGCCGCTGAACCTGCTGCTGCTCGTGGGCGCGGTCGTGTGTGCCGTGGTGATCGGACTGGGCGCCGGCGACGGTGGCGTCTCGCAGCTGTGGATGATCGCGCTGCTGGTGCTGGCCGGTGTGCTCGGCCTGATGGTGGTGCTGCCCATCGGTGGCGCGGACATGCCGGTGGTGATCTCGCTGCTCAACGCCCTGACCGGGCTGTCGGCCGCGGCCGCGGGTCTGGCGCTGAACAACACCGCGATGATCGTGGCGGGCATGATCGTCGGCGCGTCCGGCACCATCCTGACCAACCTGATGGCCAAGGCCATGAACCGTTCCATCCCCGCGATCGTGGCCGGTGGCTTCGGCGGCGGTGGCGCCGCTGCGAGCGCGGGCGACGGTGAGGTCAAGACCGCGAAGTCGACTTCGGCCGCCGATGCGGCGATCCAGATGGCCTACGCCAACCAGGTGATCGTGGTCCCCGGCTACGGTATGGCCGTGGCCCAGGCCCAGCACGCGGTCAAGGAGATGGCGCTGCTGCTCGAAGACAAGGGTGTCGAGGTCAAGTACGCGATCCACCCGGTCGCCGGTCGCATGCCCGGGCACATGAACGTGCTGCTGGCCGAGGCCGAGGTGTCCTACGACGCGATGAAGGAAATGGACGACATCAACGGTGAGTTCAACCGCACCGATGTGGTCCTGGTGATCGGCGCCAACGACGTCACCAACCCGGCGGCCCGCGACGACAAGTCCAGCCCGATCTACGGCATGCCGGTGCTCAATGTCGACCAGGCCAAGAGCGTGATCGTGCTGAAGCGTTCGATGAACTCCGGTTTCGCCGGTATCGACAACCCGCTGTTCTACGCCGACCACACTTCGATGCTGTTCGGTGATGCGAAGAAGTCCGTCGGTGCGGTCACCGAGGAACTGAAAGCGCTGTAAGACACGCGTCTACGTATGCGAAAGGCCCCGCTGTTCTTCTCGAACAGCGGGGCCTTTTCGTTATTTCACCGACCCGAGCGCGGTTGCCCGGATGCGGATCGTCACTTGAAGTGGTCTGCCAGCAAGTCCAGGATCGACATGGCGCCCCGGTAGTCGGGCCGCTTGCTTTCCGCGGGCAGCTCGTAGAGCTGGTTCTGCTGGAAGGCCGGCAGCATGGCCATCGCCGGATCCTGTTTCAGCTGGGCGATGCTGCGGCCACCGTCGAGCGTGATCACGAACAGCACCGGCGCATCGACGACCGTGCTCAGCAGTTCGGGGCTGAAGGTGACCCAGTCCCCGGCCGCTGCCCGCTCCGGGTTGCCCGCCTTGGCTTCGATCTTGTCGTCCATGGTGATGCCGACATCGGAGAGCAGGGTGGCCAGCGGGGTGTTGGGGGCGAGCAGGATGGGCCGGGCGTCGGCCTGTGACTGCCACACCGCCGCCGCGCCCTCGGGCAGCTTCAGTCCCGACTTCACCTGCTCGACCTTGTCGTTGTAGGCGGTGATCATGCCGTCCACCTGCTCGGGGCGGTTCACGATATCGGCCACCGACTTCAACTGGTCCTGCCAGTTGGCGAGATCCGACGGCACCAGCGCGGTGGGCGCGACGGCGGCGAGCTTGTCGTAGTTCTTGATCGTCTGCTGTCCCGGCCAGCCCGGTCCGCCGCCGATGATCAGGTCGGGTCGCTGCGCGGCGATGAACTCCAAGTTCAGGTCGTCACCGGAGGGCACCGCCGCGGTGCCCTGCTCCTCGGCGTCGGCGGCCCAGGCGGCGGGGAACTCACCGGGCTCGAGTGTGACGCCCAGAATGCGCGGGTCCGCGGCCTGCACCTCGGCGTCGAGGTCGAACAGGTATCCGGCGAGTGCGCCGTTGAGGACCACGATGCGCTGCGGGTCGGCGGGCACGGTGACCAGGCCCTTGGCGGTTTCCACCTGGCGGGTGCCGGTGTCGGCCGCCGGATCGGAGGTGGAGCTGCCGCAGCCCGCTGCCGTCGCGGCCATCGCGACGGTGAGGAGTGCAACGGCGGCACGCATGCGTGCCGTCATTCGATGAACTGACATGAAAGGTGTTCCTCTTTCTTCTCTGGGGAGGTTCAGGTGCGGATCGCCGGATCCACATCGAGTAGCGCCGCGACTTCGACCCAACCGGTCGGCATCGCGATGTCGTTGTGCGAGTACGGAAGCCGGCGCACCACCAGCTGGGCGCCCGCCGCCTTCCACCCGGTGAGCTGGGCGTGCACGCGTTCGGGTTCCTCGCCGTTGTCGGCGCAGTACAGCGACATCGGGCCGCTGTAGCGCGGGGACTCCGACCGCGTGACCATGCGCAGCAGCTCGGTCGCGGCATTGCGCACGACCACCGCCAACTCCGGTGCGTACTCGGCGATCTCGGGCAGCAGCGCGTCCATTCCGGACGGATCGGCGAGGGTGGCGGCGGCCCGATCGGTCAGGTTCGACAGCGGGTGCGAGTCGAGCAGCCCCACATAGCCGACCTGCTCGCCGTCGGCAGCCAAGATGGCGGCCATCGCGTGGGCGAGATTGCCACCCAGCGAGTAGCCGAGCAGGTGATACGGGCCCTGTGGCTGGATGCGGCGGATGGCCGCCAGGTAGTACCGCGCCAGATCGTCGAGTGTGCGGGTGCGCGTCTCCGGTTCGGTGAGTTGAGGCATCTGCAGGCCGATGATCGGCCGTTCCGCGCGCAGCAACCGGGCCAGCGGAGCGTATTTCCATGCGGTGCCGCCGATTTGGTGAATGCAGAACAGCGGTGGGACCGAGCCCTCGGCGCGCAACTCCAGCACCGGATCCAGGCGGCTGCCCAAGCTGGCGAGACCGTCGGCGGGCCGGCGCGTGCCGGGATCGACGGCGCCGATCCGCGCCGCGAGCCCACGCGGGGTGGGCGCGCTGAAGACGTCGTCGAGGACCACCGGCAGGTCCGCGCGGGTCAGCCGGCCGATGAGCCGCACCGCGAGCAGTGAGTGACCGCCCTTGTCGAAGAAGTCGTCATCGGGGCCGATGTCGGCGACCGAGAGGACTGCTGCCATGGCCTGGCGAATGGTGTCGAGTGGACCACCGTCCCGTGCGGCGACGAGTTCGGTACCGCCCGTGCCACCCGGGCTGTCCGTCCCGCCCATTGCGAGCACGGGTTGCCCGGAATGGGTGCCGCGGCGGGCATCGGCGGCTGAGCCCGCCGTGGGCTCTGGTGCCGGTAGTTCCTGCCGGGCGATCTTCTCGGTCGCGGTGCGTGGCATGCGATCCAGCGCCACGAAGGCGGCCGGAATCATGTAGGTGGGCAACATGGTTCGCAGCTGCTCGCGTACCGTGCCGGTGTCGAGCACAGCTGCGGACTTGGCCGTGAGGTAGGCGACCAGTCGCTGATCACCCGGTGTGTCCTCGCGCAGCAGCACCACCGCGTGGGCCACGCCCGGGCACGTGCGCAGCGCTGATTCGATGTCACCGAGTTCGATGCGCTGGCCGCGCAACTTCACCTGACTGTCGGTGCGGCCGATGTAGTCGAGTTCTCCGCGCGGATTCAGCTTCACCAGATCACCGGTGCGGTACATCCGCTCACCGTTGCCGTACGGGTCGGCCACGAAGGCGGCGGCGCTCAGATCGGGGCGCGCGAGATAGCCGCGTGCCAGCCGGACACCGGTCATATAGAGCTCGCCGATGGTGCCCTCGGGTACCGGCCGCAGCTGGTCGTCGAGGATGCGGACAGCGTCGGCGGGGGCGCCCACCGGGACAGAGTTGGTGTCGGCGTCGACGGTCTCGTGGAAGGTGAAGCCGATGGCGGCCTCGGTGGGGCCGTAGAAGTTGTACACAGCGGTGCCGGTGAGCGCGCGCATCCGGTGCGCCGTCGCCGGCGGCAGCACTTCACCGCCGGTGAGTACACAGCGCAGATCCGCGCAGTCCGACAGGTCGGCTTCCTCGGCGAGCACGGTCAGCATGGAGGTTGTCATCCACATCGCGGTCACCCGCTCCGTGCTCATGAGGCGGGCCTGATAGTAAGGGTCACGGTGCCCGCCGGGGCGGGTCAGCACGATCCGGGCACCGACATGCAGGGGCAGCGACATCTCCATGAGCGAGGCGTCGAAGATCGGCGGGGTGCGGAACAGCATCGTGTCGCCCGGACCGAACCGGCATTCGCGTTGCAGCCATTCGAACGTGGAGATGATCGCGGCGTGCGACAGGCTCACGCCCTTGGGTGCGCCGGTGGAGCCGGAGGTGAAGAGCAGACAGGCGGTGTTGGCGGGGCGTAGCGGGGTGAGCCGGTCGGCATCGGTGAGTGCCCCGTCGGAAAGCCCACCGGTGTCGACTTCGCCCAGTGAGCGCAGCACCATGGTGGGGGCGGCTGTGTCGATGATCTTCGCGACACGCTGCGCCGGCTGCTCCGGGTCCACCGGGAGGTATACGCCACCGGCTCGGCAGATGGCGTGCGCCGTGACGACCGAATCGATGGTGCGTGGCATGGCGACGGCCACCACGGTTTCGGGGCCGACACCGCGTGAGACGAGCCACCGGGCCAGACGGTTCGCGCGGGAATCGAATTCCTGGAAGTCGATGGTGACGTGCTCGGCTGTAATCGCCGGTGTCGTGGGGTCGATGGGGACGCCCCACTCGGCCAGGGTCGTCCCGCGCGGGTCCTGTTGTGCCGTCGCTGATGCCGCCTCGGCGATCCGCGCTGTGCTGGCAGCCACCGCGGCAGCGTCAACGGGTGAAACCGCAGTAGCTGGTGTGGCGTCAGTGGTTGAGGCGGAGTCAGTGGTCGGCGCGGCGTCGGTGGTCGGTGCGAGCGGTGCGAGGAAAGCTCCGGGGCCGACCGCTTCCGTCGTGGTGATCGCGGTCAGTGTGTCGGCGATCCGATCGGTGATGCGGGTGAGGGTGGTGTCGTGGACGGCGGCGCGGTCGTACCGGATCACCAGTTCCAGGTGGTCGCCCGGTGGGGCGATAAGGGTCATCGGGTAGTGCGTGTTGCCGTGGTTGTGGAAGTCGCCGCGGCGCAGCTCGTGCGAGTCGGGTTGCCCGGCACCGGAGTTCGGGAAGTTCTCGAACGCGAGCAGGGTGTCGAACAGGGTGCCGAGTCCGGCGATGCGTTCGATCTCGGCCAGGCCGGCGTGGTCGAACTCCTGCATGGCGAACTGGTGGTCCTGTAGTTCGGCGAACTGTTCGAGCAGTGCGCGGTCCGGGTCGAAGGCGCAGCGCACCGGCACGGTGTTGGCGAACAGGCCGACCATGCCCGCCACACCGGGCAGCTCGGCGGGTCGACCGGAGACGGTGGCGCCGAACACGACGTCGGTGTGTCCGGTGAGCGCGGCGAGCACCAGCGCCCAGGTGCCCTGCACGAGGGTGTTCATCGTCAGCCCGCGCCGTCGGCCCAGTTCGGCCAGCGCGGTGGCCAGTGATTCGGGCAGCGGGACCTGGCACTGTCGGAACTCACGTTCGCAGCGCGTCTCGGTGCGTATCAGCGTCGGTTCGGTGAGCCCGGCCAGTCGCCGCGACCAGGCGGCGCGGACAGCCTCGCGATCGCGGGTGCCGATCCAGGCCAGATAGTCGCCGTACGGCGCGGGCGGGGGGAGTTCGTCGCCGTGGTAGGCGGCGAGCACCTCGCGCAGGACGATCGGGGTGGACCAGCCATCGATCACCAGGTGATGGGTGTTGAGTACCAGCCGGTGCGCATCGCCGGGCATCCGAATCAGCGTGGCGCGCAACATGGGTGAGCGGTCGACCGCGAACCGGTGCCGGGTCGCTTCGGCTTCCACCCGGTCGGCGGCGGCCTGCGCGGCGCGTGGCGGCAATCCGGACAGGTCGACCGCCCGCCACGGCATGGCGACCGACCGGGGGACCGCCTGCACGGGCTGATCCAGGCCCGCGTAGTGGAAGGCAGCGGCCATGGTGGGGTGCCTGCCGACGACGGTGTCGAAGGCCGCCGACAGCCTGGGGCCGTCCAGCGGCCCGTGCAGGTCGACGCGGGCGCTCAGGGTGTAGACGTCGTCGTAGCCGTCGCGGATCGCGTGGAACAGCAATCCTTCCTGCAACGGTGAGAGGGGCAGCAGTTCGGCCAGCGGGCCGTGCGCGGTCTCCAGCGCGTCGATGGTTTCCTGAGTGACCGGTAGGTCGGGGCAGTCCGACGGTGTGAGCCCGCCGGGGAACAGCATCGCGTGTGCGGCGAACGCCTCGAGCGCGAGTTCGAAGTGCCGCTGGATCTGCGCTACCCGGTCGGTGCCCAGGATCCGGCTCGCCGCGGTCCACTCCACGGCCAGCCGGGCAGCTCCCGGCTGCGCGGCAGCGGATTCATGGACGAAGACGTTGAGCGCGAGCACTTCCGTGAGCGCCTTCTCCGGCGGCTCCGTGACGGCGAACGCATCGTGTTCCGGCAGGCTCCAGCCGAGAGCGCCACCGCCGCCGAAGCGGCCGAGATAGTTGAGCAGCACCTCGGGTGCGCGCCGGCCGGCGAATCGCGGTGCCGACTCCGGATCGAGCCTGCGCAGCACGCCGTATCCCAGGCCATTGCCCGGCACGGCGCGCTTGGCCTCCTTGACCGCGCGCAACAGCCGTCCGGCCGCCGCACCACCGGCCAGGGCGTCGGCGAGCCCGTCCGGGTCGTCGATGCCGGTGGCGGGTGTCCACACCGGGAATTCGCTGGTGAACCAGCCGATGGTGCCGGCGAAATCGGTGTCGGTAGCCAGGGATTCACGGCCGTGGCCCTCGACCGTGACCGGTCGACCCGACTCGAGCGCCTTGCCACGTTCGTGCCGCCAGGCATTGAGAGCCAGCACGAGCGCCGCGAGCAACACATCATCGGTCTTTGCCCGATAGGCGGCGGGCAGCTTGGTGAGCAGCGCTTCGGAAACTGCGTCACCGGCGAAAGTTCTGGTGTGGGAGGCGCTGTCGACGAGGTCGACCGTGCTGTCGAGCGCCCGTCCGCCGAGCATCGCGATCGTGTCGTCTCCGAGTGCACGCTCCCAGTGCGCCAACTCGGCGCGGTGAGCGCCCGCAGCACCGGACTCGGCGAGTAGGGAGGCGTACCGCCGCCACGAGCTGCCCTTGGCGGGCAGCCGGGCCGGACGTCCGTCCCGCGCCGCCGCACACGCTTCATACAGTTCCGGTACCAAGATGCGCCACGAAACGCCGTCGACCACCAGGTGGTTCGCCACCAGGATCAGCCGGTCCGGCGCGCCCGTCGCGGTACGCAGCAGGGCTGCGTGAATCTCGATACCCGCACCGGGATCCAAGTTCGCCGCCAGCTCGGCCGCTACCGACTCGATCAGCTCGGCCTCGTCGTCTGCCCCACCTCGCGGAAGTGCAGGCGAGTCGGTTCTCATCGGTCCACTCCGCAAGTTCCCGACACCGCCCGCGCGTGGATCCGATCCGTCTTCCGGCGAGACCACGAGTTGTGGCCTCGATGTCGGCCCTGCGGCGTCGGCTCGCACCGTCACGCCCGTCATCGCGGCCGGATCGTGCTCGGTGTTCCTCGCGTCTGTCACGCCGCTGCTGATACCGGCCGGTGGTGTGCGAGGGTCGATACCCGTGCTCGAGGTGGTAGAGGCAGCCGTGTTCTTCGACGAGTCGAGGGTTGCCGTGCGGCTCGCACGTGGGCGGTCGAGCGTTACCTCGCGGACCAGCTGCGACGCGCGCATCGCACCCACCTCCGCGACCACAAGGCGGGCAGCGGTGCCTGATTCGCCGAGGATCAGTCGCAGGGCGTCGTGGCGGTCGAGCAGGGTTTGCAGACCGGTGGTGAGGTGGTCGAGGGTGAGGTCCTCGTGCAGAGTCAGGGCGGTCCACTGGGCGTAGCCGGCGACGGCTGTGCGGCTCGGGTTCGCTTCGAGCAGTGCGGCGACCATGGGTGGAATCGGGACCGGGCCGGTCGCCTCGTCCGGGGCCGGCGTGTCGGACCGGTGTTCCACCGGCTGCGCCGTGGCGGCGATAGTGGCCAGGTCGCGCTGAGCCAGCAGGGTTTTCGGCTGTACGGCCAAGCCGAGTGTGCGCAGGCGGCTGCTCACGCCGATGGCGGTGATGCTGTCTCCGCCGAGTCCGAAGAAGTCGTCGGTGGCGTTGACCTGGGGCACGCCGAGGACTTGCGCCACCACCTCGCAGAGGGTGCGCTCCTGTTCGGTGCGGGGCGGTCGGCCGGTCGAGGTCAGCTGGGGCGCGGGCAGGGCCGCGCGATCGAGTTTGCCGTTGACGGTGGTAGGCAGCGCATCGAGGATCACCAGCGCCGAGGGCACCAGGTGGTCGGGGACAAGGGTGGTCAGCCGGTGGCGCAGCTGGTCGGGGTCGAGGGTGCGGCCGGTCTCGGGCACCAGGTAGCCGACCAGGCGGGTGCTGTCACCGGAACTGCGGACGGTGGCGGCCGCGGCGGCCACGCCGGGCAGCGCGCCGAGCGAGGCTTCGACCTCGCCCAGTTCCACGCGATAGCCGCGCACCTTGATCTGCTGGTCGGCGCGGCCGAGATAGTCGTAGCCGTGGCCAGGGAGCCATCGCGCCCGGTCACCGGTGCGATACATGCGCTCGCCCGCCACGAACGGATCGGCGACGAATCGCTCCGCCGTCACCGCGACACGGCCCAGATACCCACGTGCCAGTTGGTCTCCGGCCAAATACAATTCGCCGATCTCGCCATCGGGTACGAGTCGCAGCGCACCGTCGAGCAGGTAGGCGCGGGTTCCGGCGAGGGGACCGCCCACATGCGGTTGTGCTCCGGTCACCGGTGCGCTGAGTGCGTCGACCGTGGCCTCGGTGGGGCCGTACATGTTGCGGGCGGCCACCTTCGAGGCGACGATCACCGACCACAGGGCCGGTGGGGTCGCCTCCCCACCGAGCAACAGCAGCTCGGGGCGGTGTGCGCTGCCCAGCAGCCCGTTGTCGATCAGGGCGGTCGCCATCGACGGGGTGGTGTCGACGACGTCGATGCGATCGGCGCTGAACACGGCGACCTGGGCGGTGGCGTCCTTTTGGACATCCTTGCCGTACAGATGAATTCGGTGCCCGCACCACAACCACAGCAGCTGGTCCAGCGCCGCGTCGAAGGCGAAGGAGTAGGTGTGCGCGATGTGCAATTGCCGCCCACCCACCCGTTCGGTGGTTTCGGCGTAGACGGTCGAGCGGTGATGGTGCAGCAACTGGTCCATCGCGCCGCAGGTGATCTGCACACCCTTTGGTTTTCCGGTCGAGCCCGAGGTGTACACCACATAGGCCAGATGCGCGGCCGAGCGCGGCGCGGCGAGTTCGGCGCCGGTCAGCGGGCCGCTGGCGAAGTCGGCGATGACGTCGTGGATTCCGCTGCGCGGCAGTCGGAGCAATGCACTCGGCCCGGGTCTGCCTACCGCATCACCGGTTCGCACCGGCCCGGGTGGCTGACTCGCGTCCATCGCATTCGCAGGTCCGCCGGTGATGGGGGCCGGCGTCTCGAGTCGATGAGTGGTAGCCGTGTTGGCCTCGTCCGTCACCGGGGACCGGTCCTCGGCCGGGGCGGCGGGCGCTTCGTTCACGACCCTGCTGGTGACCGGGGTACAGGCCTCGTGGCGGTCGGCGGGTTGTTCGTTGGCGACACTGTCGGCGGCCGGGGCCGGCGACTCGGGTCGATCGGTGAACACCGTGTCCGCGATGGCGTCGTCGGTGATGATCAGTGCCGGTGCGGCGTCGTCGACGATGTCGGCCAGACGCTGGGCAGGGTGTTCGATGTCGAGCATCAGGAACGCCGCACCCGCATGCCGCACCGCCAGCAGGGCCACCACCAGGTCCGCGGTGCGTGGGAGGGCGATGGCCACGATGTCGTCGGGACCGATGCCCCGGCCGCGCAGGCAGCGCGCCAACCGGTGCACCCGCGCGCCCAGCTCGGCGGCGGTGAGCCGGTGGGTGGCGTCGACGAGCACGAGGTCGTCCGGCTGGTCGGCGATCATGCGGTCGAAGATCTCGACCGTGTCCTCGGGGCGCCCGGGCAGTGCGGCGCCCGCCCGCTCGGCGGCGAGGTCCGCCCCGAGCTGGGCCGGGTACAGGTCGATCGCGCCCAGCGGCCGGTCCGCCGCGTCGATCAGTCCGGTGATCAGCGTGACCAGCGCGTCCATCCGCCGCCGCACCGTGGCGGCGTCCATCGACCGCGCGTCGACTTCGAATCCGAGCTGGATCCGGTCCTGCGACAGCGGGGTGACGGTGAGCCCGAGATCTTCCGGCGGGCCACCGGCGACGTTGCGCAACGTGCCGGTGGCGCCGTCGAAGTCGAGGGCGAAGTCGAAGGCTTTGAGGTTGATGCCGATGCCGTGCAGCAGTGCTCCGGTCTGGGCGCCACCGAATTCGCGGGCCAGGTCCTCACCGCGGAACCGCTGGTGGGCGCGCATCTCGCGCAGGGCATCGGCCACCCGCTTCCCGAGGACGCCGAGACGATCCGAGCCCGATACCGGAACCCGCAACGGCAGGACGTTGACCGCCATGGACGGCGTGGTGAGGGCGGTTTTACCGACGCGCGCCATCACCGGCAGCGCGATGACCACGTCGGTTTCGCCCAATAATCGGTGCACGAACCCCACGTACCCAGCGACGAGTACGTCGGCCCAGGTGATGCCCGCCGCAGTGGCCGCCGCCTTGACGCGGGCCACCAGCGCGGTGTCGAGGACGGCGCGGACTTCGTGGGTCCGCTCCACCACACCCTCGGGCGCACGACCCCTACTGTCGAGCGGCGGCAGCGGGGTGAGCCGGTCGCGCCAGTACTCGCGGTCGTGCTGATGTGCTGTGCTCCCACGGTATTCGAGGTCCTCGGCCACGAGGGTGCCCATCGAGCCCCATCGCAGTCGCGGCACGTCACCGCCGCGGCGCAGCGCGGTGTAGTGCGCGGCGACCCGGCGCGACACCATGGCCGCGCTGTAGCCGTCGATGATCAGGTGGTGGTAGAGCTGGATGCACCACACCTCGTTGTCGGTGAGACGCAGCAGGGTGTAGGTGTAGAGCTGCCGGTCGACCATGGCCCGGCAGTAGGTGGCCGCGCGTGCGCGTTCGGCCGCGACCAGCCGGTGCGCGGCCGCGGTCGGGTCGGTCTCGCCGCGTAGATCGATGAGCGGGCGCAGTTCGGGTGCCCGGTCGGTGATCCGCTGGCGTGGACCGTTCGCCGTGTCGGCGAATCGCAGTCGCATGGTGTCGGTTTCGGCGATCGTTCGGCGAATCGCGGTGTCCAGCAAGGCCACATCGAGTGGGTCGGGTCCGGAGATCTCGAGTACCTCACCGACCAGGTAGCTGAGCGAGTCGGGATCGAGGTGCTGGGCGTTCCAGATGCCCAGTTGTGCGCCGGTGAGCGGTAATTCGGGATACTCGGCGCTCACGTCGTCCCGTTCCACCGGTCTCACAGCAACTCCTTCATCAATGTTTCTCGACCCCTCGTGTCATCCGGCCCGATGCGAGATCAGGCAGACGGGCTCGGGGCGGTGTGGGTTCAAAGCAGGCCGGCGCGGTGTCCCGTCGCCGGAACAGCGCGCACCGGGCGTGCGTGTGGCGAGCGAAAGGGCCCGTGGCACAGCAGTTTCGGTCGGGTCAGGCGGATCGGCGTGCGGTGTGCTCCACCTTCGCGCTGCCGAGCTGACGGATCAGCTCGGCGGTGCTGCTGACGGCGCCGCAGCGGCGAGCCACATAGTTCAGCGCCATGATGTGGTCGTCGCGGCTGAAATCGGCGGTGGCATCGTGCACCAGGAACGGGCGCACATCGCCCATGAAGGCTTCCGCGGCACTGAGCATGCAGCCCATGTGGGCGTAGACGCCGGTGATGAGCAGCTGGTCGCGGCCGTAATAGGCGAGCAGTTCGCGCAGGTCGGTGCGCTGGAATGCGGAGTAGCGCCACTTGGTGACCTGGATGTCCTGCGGTTCGGGGGCGATGGCGTTGATCACCGCGGTGTCGGCGCCCGCGGTCATGCCGGTGCCCCAGAAGTCGGCGAGGATGCCCCGTCGCGACGGGTGCTGGTCGCCCGGCTGCATGGTGTAGATGACCGGGATGTCGTGCTGGTGGCAGTGGTCGCGCAGGATGGCGATATTGGCGATCATGGTGCGGGCGGGATCGCGGTAGAGGTCGTAGGCATCGAGGAAGTACTGCTGCATATCGTGGATGAGCAGTGCGCTGCGGCCGGGCTCGGCGGTCCAGCCGACCTGGTCGGCGGTGAACTCGTCGGCGCCCGGCATCGGATAGGGCGCGATCGGTGGAATGGGCATGACGGCCTCTCGTTCTGGTGCGAAGTCGGCGTCAGCCGACGGTGACGGGCAGGTCCGCGATACCGAGCGGACCGAGGATGCGCTGGAATTTGCCGGTGGTCTCGGCCAGTTCGGCGGCCGGATCCGACGCGGCGACGATCCCGCCGCCCGCGTGCGCGAGCAGCGTGGAGCCGTCCGCGGCCAGTTCGGCGCAGCGGATGCTCACCATCCACTCGCCGTTGCCGTCGGCATCGCACCAGCCGACCGCACCCGCGTAGAAGCCGCGCTCGCCTTCGAGGTCGGCGATCACGCGGGCGGCCGCGCCGGTGGGTGTGCCGCAGACCGCGGGTGTGGGGTGCAGCGCTACGGCCAGCTCGAGCGCCGACGGACCCGCGACCGGGACGGCGGCGGTGATCGGGGTGCCCAGGTGCCACATCGCCGGGGTTGCCATGAGTTCCGGTGCCGGAGTGCTCACTTCGGCACAACGATCGCGCAGTACGGCGGCGACCTGATCAGTGACGAAGCGGTGTTCGGCCAGGTCTTTGGCAGAGGCGAGCAGGGTGTCGGCGGCGGTCCGGTCGGCGTCGCCGTCGTCGAGCACGCGGCGAGCCGAGCCGGCCAACGGATGACTGAGGATCCGGTTTCCGCTGCGGCGCACCAGGATCTCGGGGCTGGAGCCGACGAGATGGCGGCCGGGATATCGGCCACCCGCAGCGGACAGATCGACGAGGAAACCGTTCGACATCGGATCCGAGGCGACCATCAGGTCGAAGATGTCCTGGGCGCGAACCGGATTCGCGCAGCGGGCTCGGATCGCACGGGCCAGTACCACCTTCTGTAGCGGATGGCCGGGGTCGGCGAGCAGTTCGACAGCAGTGGCGACGCGCTGGCGGTGTTCGTCCGGTGTGGGTAGCGCCGCGTCGAATTCGAACTGTGGGAACGTTCGCGAATCGGGCCGGGGCGTGACGGCCTGCGGCTCGAGGTGTGAACCGGGTTGCCAGGGCGTGTCGGTGATCGTCACCGATTCCGGCGCCCACAACGCGGTGGGCGCGCCGGGGGTGAACGGGAGCGCGCCGACGATGTGGCTGATCCGGCCGCTGCGCAGCGCGGTGATCGCCTCGTGTGCCGAGCGGAAGACCGTCCCGCCCGCGGTGGCGGACACGGTCCGCTGCGGACGGGACAGCACAAAAGCGGGGTCTGAACTGGCGGTACTGATCGGGATCATCCTCTCGGTCACATATCTAGCGTTGCGCCACCGTCGACCCGCAGGTCGTGCATGGTGATGTGGCGGGCGCCGTCGGACGCCAGGAAGTGGACGGCCGAGGCGATGTCGTCGGGAGCGGCGATGCGGCGCAACGGGATTCCGAGCCGGTAGGCCGCGGGATCACCGTCGAGCAGCGCGGATTCGGCGGCCTCGTCGAGTGGTGTGCCGCCGAACATGTCGAGCAGCATGGTGGTGTCGGTGGAGCCGGGGGAGACCAGGTTGACCCGCACACCCAGGGGCGCGACCTGCAACGCGAGTGATCTGGTGAACGCGGTGGCGGCGGCCTTGGCGGCGCCGTAGGCGGCCATGCCGACCCGAGGCGCCGCCGCCGCGTTGGAGGACACCACGACGATGGACCCGCGCCCGGCGGCGGCCATGTCGGTGGCGGCGCGCTGGGTCACCAGCACGGTCGCGGTGGCGTTGACGGTCAGGCAGCGGGTCCAGTCGTCCACGTCGAGATCGAGCGCGGTTCCGCCGACCAGGACCCCGGCGGCGTGCACCAGTACCTCGACGCGGCCGTGTTCGTCGGTGAGGCGGTCGAATGCCGCGCGCACCGCATCGGCGTCGGTGAGGTCGACGGTGACGCCGTGTACGGAGGCTCCGGTGGCGCCGGCGCTCTCGGATCGAGCGGCGCGGGGATCGGCTGCGCTGCGCGAGGAGTCGGGTGCCGCACCTGTGTCGCCGCCGTGGGTGGCGATGGCGTCGTCCGTGGCAGCGTTGACCCCGCCCACGGCGTGGGTGGTGCCAGTGCCGCCCAGATCGGCGGTGGCCCCGCCAGTGGCGGTGGTGGCGAGGGCAGCGGCGGTGGTGGCGAGGGCAGCGGCGGTGTCGTGGACCGCGGGGTCGAGGTCCCAGAGCGAGACGACCCGCTCCTCGGCCGCGAAGCGCGCGGCGATCGCGGCCCCGATACCCCCGGCCGCACCGGTGACGACGACGATCCGCCGACGGGAATCACCATTAGACATGAGGTTAGCCTAACCTGAATTTGCCGTCAGTTGGTTAGCTTCGCTCACAACTTCCGACGGCGACACCGGAATGCCCGTTGGAAAGAGGTGCTCGAATTGACCGATCCCGTACTCCCCGGATTCACCCCGTGGCCCGCTGACCTGGCGCAACGCTACCGAGATCAGAACCTTTGGGCCGGTGCCACATTCGGCGAAGTCCTCGCCACGCGCGCAGCCGCCGCGCCCGATCGGCTCGCGATTGTCGACACCGCGAACAGCTGGACCTACGCCGAACTCCACCACCGCGCTCGCTCGCTCGCCACCGGCCTCGCCCGCCTCGGCATCACCCGCGGTGAGCGGGTACTGGTGCAGTTGCCCAACCGCGCCGAATTCGTCGAAGTGGTCTTCGCGCTGTTCGAGCTGGGCGCGCTGCCGGTGTTCTGCCTGCCCGCGCACCGCGCCGCCGAACTGGTGCCGATCGCGGGGGCCGCCGCGGCGACCGCCATCATCACCTGCGGCACGCACCAGCGCTTCGACTACGCGGAGCTCGCGGCGACGGTGCGGGCCGAGGTGCCCACCCTGCGACACGTGCTGCTCGTCCTCGACGAGGGGCAGGAGCCGCACGAGGGTGCGCGTGACATCGACGAATTCCGGGACGAACCAGCAGATCTGCCACCGACCGACGCCGGTGACGTCGCGTTCCTGCAGTTGTCCGGCGGCAGCACCGGCATCCCGAAGCTCATCGCCCGCACCCACGACGACTACCTCTACAGCGTGCGCCGCAGCGCCGAGATCTGCGAACTCGACAGCGATACGGTCTATCTCGCGACGCTGCCGGTGGCGCACAACTTCCCGATGAGTTCGCCGGGCATTCTCGGCGCGCTCTGGGCCGGTGGCACGGTGGCGCTGACGCCCGATCCCACGCCGGCGACCGCTTTCCCGCTCATCGAACGGTTCGGCGTCACCATCACCGGCCTTGTTCCCCCCTTGGCGCGGCTGTGGACCGAGCGCGCCGAAGCCGGCCCGACACCCGATCTGTCGAGCCTGCGGGTGCTCCAGGTGGGCGGCGCCCGCTGCCAGGACGAACTGGCCCGCCGGATCGGGCCGGCGCTCGGCGTCACCCTGCAGCAGGTGTTCGGCATGGCCGAGGGCCTGGTCTGCTACACCCGGCTCGACGATCCGATCGAGGTGGTGGTGAGTACCCAGGGGCGGCCGATGTCGGAGTTCGACGAGATCGCGGTCGTCGACGACCACGGCGTCGAGGTGGCGCCGGGCGCGCAGGGCAACCTGATCACCCAGGGCCCGTACACGATTCGCGGCTACTACGACAATCCCGAGGCCGATGCCCGCAGCTTCACCGCCACGGGCTGGTACCGCACCGGCGACATCGTCTCGGTGCGGCCCGACGGCAATCTGGTCGTCGCGGGCCGCGCCGGTGACTGGGTGAACCGCGGTGGCGAGAAGGTGTCGGCCGAGGAGCTCGAGGCGCTGCTGCTCGAACACCCCGGTGTGCGTGACGCCGTCATCGTCGGCACCCCGGACCCGGTGCTGGGACAACGTATCTGCGCTTTCGTCCAGCCCGCTGATCCGGCGCAGCGGCCGACGCTGGCAGCGGTGCGCAAGTTCGTGCGCGAGCGCGGGGTCGCGGCGTGGAAGATGCCCGACAAGGTTGTCGTGGTCGACGAGTTCCCGGCCACCGGTGTCGGCAAGACCAGCCGCAAAGAGTTGCGGCGAGCGCTCGCCGACAGCGCGCAGGGTCAGAGCTCGGCGCAGCACGCGGTCCGATAAGCCGTCGACGCCGCACTGGACAGCCACGCGGGCGGCCGGGGGCGGCACAGATGTCCGACCGCCCCCGGCCTCCGTCTGCCCGGTCGCAGTCTGCCCGGCCTCCGTCTGCTCCGCCGTTATCCGCCCGGTCGCAGTCTGCTCCGCCGTTATCCGCCCGGTCACAGTCTGCCCGGCAGGCGCTCGCTCAGGTCGCTGATCGCGCTCAGGTCGCTGACTGCGCTCAGGTCGCTGACCGTGCTCAGGCCGCCGACGGCGCTCAGGTCGCTGACCGTGCTCAGGCCGCCGACGGCGCTCAGGTCGCTGACCGCGCTCAGGTCGCCGACGGAGCTCAGGCCAGCAGTTCGATCCAGGTGCCGAGTACGGGTTCGCCCGCGAGTGTGGGGAAGTCGATATCCGCATGTCCAGCCGTCCGCCATTTCTCCACCAGCGACATGATGCGCACCGAGTCGAGCCCGGCATCGAGTAGATCGGTCTGCGCGGTGAGTTCGGCCGGGTCGACACCCAGCACGGTGGCCACGTCACCGATCACCTGTTCGTCGGTCATGTCTCAGTCCTCTCGATCGAAGTCGGTGACGCCGCGCTTCCAGTACCCGGCGATGAGCGAGTCCTTGGGGCCGATCCCCAGGTCGTCGCGGATGAACCTGCGGATTCCGCGCAGGCAGCCCGCCTCGCCGGCCGCCCACGCGTAAACGCGATGACCGGCGGCGACTTTCACCTCACGCACGGCCTGTTCGAGCAGGTCGCTGGTGCCCGGCGCGAGTTCGCCGCGGTGCAGCCAGCGCACCCGCACCCCGGCGGGCGGGTCGAGCGGGATCTCCTCGCTCGGTCCGGCCACCTCGATGAACGCCCAGCCGGTGGTGTCGCGTGGCATCCGCTCGAGCCAGCGGGCGATGGCGGGCAGCGCGGTGATGTCACCGGCGAGCAGGTAGTCGTCGTAGGTCTCCGGGATGACGACGCCACCGGGCGGACCGGCGATGTGCACCTTGGTGCCCGGAGTCACCGAGGTGGCCCACTCGGAGGCGAGACCGCCGGGGTGGATGACGAACTCGATGTCGAGTTCGCCGTCTTCGACGCTGTGGCGGCGCACCGTGTACTCGCGCGAAACCGGTCGCGGGTTACCCCACTCGAGCATCGCGCCCTCGCGTTTGGGCAGCCGGAGTACGCCGTCTTCGCTCGGGAAGATCAGCCGTACATGCTCATCGGGCACGTAGCTGTGGAACTGCCCGATCTCGGGCCCGCCGAAGGTGATCCGCAGCAGTGCCGACCCCACGGGGACGACCCGCAGTACTTCCACTTCTTGGAGCCCGATCGGGTAGGGCACCTTGGCGCCGTGGTCCCCGGCGAGCACCTCGGCGATGGCCTCGGCGTAGGCGGTGCGATCGGTCATCATTGTTCCTTTCTGCGCAGTGGCCCGGCGGCGAGTGCCATCAGGGCGGTGAGTACGAGGACCGCGACGCCGTAGAGCACGAGCGCGCGGCCGGGAGCGAACAGCTGCCCGGCGAAACCGGCCACCATGGAGCCGACGGCGGTGCCGGTGACCGACTGCACCATCAGCAGACCCGACATGCGGCCGCGCAGGTGATCGGGCGCGGCCTGCTGGAGCATGGCGTAGCGCAGCACCATGTTCACCGCTCTGGCCAGGCCGAACCCGGCCAGTCCGAGGAACACCAGCGCCGCGTGCGACCACAACCCGGCCGCGATCACGCCGATCGGCATCAGCGCCAGCGAAACCAGCAGGGCCCGGCCGGTGTTGACCCGGCTCATCCAGCCGCTGGTCAGCGTGCCGAGCACCGCACCGGCACCGGGCGCGGCGTAGAGCAGGCCGAGGGTGCCCGGTCCCGCGTCGAGTTCGACGTCGGCGAAGGCGGGCAGCAGCACCAGCGGTCCACTGACCAGCATTCCGATCAGCCCGGTCGCCAGGATGAGCCGGATGGATTGGTGGCGCACGGCGAAGGCGATGCCTGCAGCCAGTTCACGCACCGGGTTCTGCAGCTCGCGTTGCGGTGGCGGCGACGGCCCGATCGCGGTGATCAGCCCGACGGTCGCGGTGGTGGCCAGGGCGCAGAGGAAATAGGCAGTGGCCACACCGGTTTTCGCGACGAGCAGACCGGCGACCGCCGGGGTGATCATCGTGCCGAGGTCGGTGGTGAGCGAGACCAGCGCACCGGCCGCGGCCACCTTCTCCCGGCCGACCAGCGCCGGCACCATGGCCATCAGTGCCGAACCGCTCACGCCGCCCGCCAGGCCGTCGATGACGGCGGCGAGATAGATCGCCGACAGCATCGGATCCGGCAGCACGGCGTTCACTCCGAGCAGCAGGAATCCGATTCCCGCGGCGCTGCGCGACCACTGGATCACCGTGCGTCGGTCGTATCGGTCGGCGACCACGCCGCCGGCGAGACTGCCGGCGAACAGCGCCGCCGCGGTGGTGGTGGCGACCCCGGCGACCTGCAGACTCGAACCGGTGAGCTGGTAGACCTGCAACGGCAGGGCCACCATGAGCAGCCCGATGCCGAGCACCGACACCAGCCGCGCCGCGAACGCGCACCGGAAAGGGCGCGAGGCCCGCAGCGGGCTGAGGTCGATGAGCAGTCCCGTGGTCACCGGAAGCGTTCCACGAGCAGGTCGAGGGTGGTCATGACGGTGCGGTAGTCGGGTCGCGAGCTGGTGGCGGGCAGTTCGAAGACCGTGTTCGCCCGGAACGCGGGCAACGAGGCGTACAGCGGGTCGCCGCGCAGCTGCTCGACCGGACGTCCGCCGCTGAGCGGGATGGCGAACAGCACCGGCGCGTCGACCACGGTGTTGAGCAGTTCCGGGCTGAAGCTGATGAAGTCGGCGCTCTGCTCCTTGGCCGGGTTGCCCGCCTTGGCTTCCACCTGCGTGTCCAGGGTGAAGCCGACCTCCGCGAGCAGTGCGGGCAGGGCGGCGGTGGGCACGAAGACCGTGGGCTTCTGGCTCTTGATCGACTGGAACACCACGGTCGCGCCGGCGGGCGGCTTGATCTTGCTCTTGGCCTCGGTGAGCTTGGCCTGGTAGTTCGAGATCAAGGTGTCGACATTGGCCGGCTTGTTCACGGTTTCGGCGATGAACCGCAGCTGGTCCTGCCAGTAGGTGGTCTCGGTCGGCAGCAGCACCGTGGGGGCGATGGCGCTGAGCTGGTCGTAGGCGTTCACCGACTGCTGGCCGGGGAAGCCCTGACCACCGCCGATGATCAGATCGGGGCGCTGGGCGGCGATGAACTCGAGATTGATGCTCTCACCGGACGGCACGGCCTGGGTGCCCTGTTGTTTCGCGTCCTCGGCCCAGCCGGTGGGGAATTCGCCCGGCTTGTTCGGAACCCCGAGCAGGCGCGGGTCGGCCGCGACGACGGTGGCCTCGAGGTCGTAGAGGTAGCCGGCCAGATTGCCGTTGAGCACGACGATGCGCTGCGGGTCGGCGGGTACCTGGACCGGGCCCTTCGCGGAGGCCACCGTACGTGGACCGGCGTCGGTGGTCCCGGAGGACGAGTTACCGCACGCGGTGAGCACCGCGACGAGCGCGAGGATCAGCAGGGCGGGCGCGGCGCGGCGACGGCCGGCGGATCGGTTGGTGAACATGGACGGGATTCCTCATTTCTTGCGATGGTGGCGCCGTGCCACTCAGTGCACCTGCGCGGCGTTCTCGGCCAGCGGGATCACCAGTGGCGTACCGGTTTCCGGGTCGGCGACGATCCGGCAACGCAGTGCGAACACTTCGCGAACCAGCTCGGCGGTGACGATCTCGGCGGGCTCCCCGCAGGCGACGACCCGCCCGTCGCGCATGGCGATCAGGTGGTCGGCGTAGCGGAAGGCGTGGTTGAGGTCGTGCAGTACCGCGACCACGGTTCGACCGGAGTCGCGATTGAGTGAGCGGCACAGATCCAGCAGCTGGATCTGGTAGGCGATATCGAGGTAGGTGGTCGGCTCGTCGAGCAGGATGATCGGCGTCTGCTGGGCGAGCACCATCGAGATCCACACCCGTTGCCGCTGCCCGCCCGAGAGCTGCTCGACCGGCCGCGCCGACAGCTCGGTGACGCCGGTGGCCGCCATCGCCGCCGCCACGGCCTCCTCATCGGCGCGCGACCACTGCCGCAGCATCGTCTGATGCGGATAGCGGCCGCGGGCGACGAGATCGGCCACCCGGATACCGTCGGGCGCGGTCGAGCTCTGCGGCAGCAGGCCCACCCGGCGGGCCAGTTCTTTGGCCGGATAGTCGGTGACCGGCTTGTCGTCGAGCAGTACGGTCCCGGCTTCGGGGGTGAGCAGCCGGGCCAGCGCGCGCAGCAGCGTGGACTTGCCGCAGGCGTTCGGGCCGATGATCACGGTGAACTTCTCGTCCGGAATGTCCACGGAGAGCTGGTCACTGATCGTGTTGCCCTTGTACCCGAGCCGGACTCGGTCGGCGCGCAACCGCGCGGGGTGAGAGTCGTTCATTGTCGCTTTCCTAGTTCCGCCGTGCCTCGACGACGAGCAGATACGCCAGGTACAGCCCGCCGATCGAGCCGGTGACGATGCCGACCGGGATCGTGGTGGGGGCGAAGGCGTGCTGGGCGATCCAGTCGCAGGTGATCAGCAGGGTCGCGCCCATCACCGCGGCGGGGGCCAGGGCGATCGACGGGGTGCGGGTGAGCCGGCGCGCCAGATGCGGGGCGGCCAGCGCGACGAAGGCGATCGGCCCGGCGACGGCCGTGGCGAGCGAGGTGAATCCGACGCTGAGCGCGATCAGCCAACCGGTGGCTCTGCTCGCGTCGAGCCCGAGAGCGCGTGCGGTGTCGTCACCGAGTTCGAGGATCTGCAGGCGGGGCGCGGCCGGGATCACCGCCAGCGCCAGCACCGCCAGGATGAGCATCGTCGGCGCGACCTGCGGCCACGACAGCCCGTTGAGCGAGCCCGCGCCCCAGGCCGCCGCCGACATCGCCGCGTCCAGATCCGCCCGCATGATCAGCCAGGTGTTGACCGAGGCGAGCATGGCGCTCACACCGATACCGACGATGATCAGCCGGAAGCCGGATACGTTGTGGCGCAGCGCCAGCAGGTGGATCACCAGGGCGGCGCCGAGGCCGCCGATCATCGCGCCCGCCGCGGTCTGGAAGTTCCCGCCGCCGAGGATCAGGATCACCAGCAGGGCCCCGGTGTAGGCGCCGGTGCTGAATCCGATGATGTCGGGACTGCCCAGTGGGTTCCGGGTCACCGACTGCAGGATCGCACCGCTCACGCCCAGCGCCGCGCCCAGAGCCAGCGCGAGCAGGATGCGTGGCAGCCGCCAATCCCACACCACCAGCCGGTCGAAGCGCTCGTCGCCGATGAACACCGCGCGCAGCACGCGCGCAGCGGGAATGGGGAATTCGCCGCTGCCCAGGGCGATGACGGCGGTGACGACGGCGATCGCCAGCAGGATCGCGCAGACCACCACGGTGCGCACGCCGATCCTGGCGGTGAGGCCGAGGCGCCGCGGACGGAACAGGACTGTGGTGCGTCCGAAGTCGATTTTCGTGGGGCGCTGATCGTTCATGCCGCGGCTCCCACGCGTGCACGGCGGGCCAGCCAGATCAGCATCGGCGCGCCGAGGAACGCCGTGACCAGCCCGGCGGGGACCTCGTCGGGGCGGATGATGACGCGGCCGAGGACATCGGCGGTGAGGACCAGCAGCGGCGCGAGCACCAGCGAGTACGCCAAGATCCAGCGCTGATCGGGACCGACCAGCCAGCGGGCGATGTGGGGCACCGCGAGGCCGACGAACGCGATCGGGCCCACGGCCGCGGTCGCGGTGCCGCACAGCAGCACCAGCGCCAGTGCGGTGAGCAGCCGGGTGCGGGTGACGTGCACGCCGAGCGCGCGGGCCAGGTCATCGCCCAGCGCGACGGTATTGAGTGAGCGCGCGCAGGCCGCGGCGATCAGCAAGCCGACCAGGATGAACGGCGTGGCGCCCGCGATGATGTCGAATCCGCGGCCGGTGAGCGAACCGGCGTCCCAGCGCCGCATCTCGTCGAACGCCTTGGGGTCGAGCAGCATCAGGCCACGGGTGAGTCCACCCAGCACGGCGGTGGCGGCCACGCCGGCCAGGGTCAGGCGGATCGGGTCGGTGCCGCTGTGGCCGGCGGTGCCGAGCCGGTACACGACCACCGAAACCACTGCGGCGCCGAGGAACCCGAACCAGACGTAGGAGGTGAGATCACTCACGCCGAGCAGTCCCACCGCGATCGTGATCGCGAAGGCCGCGCCCGCGTTCACCCCGAGCAATCCGGGGTCGGCGAGCGGGTTGCGGGTGAGCCCCTGCATCAGGCAGCCCGCGACACCGAGAGCCAGTCCGGCGAGTAGCCCGAGCACGGTTCTGGGCAGCCGGTATTCGGTGATGGTGATGTGGTCGGGCGTGGTCACCGATCCGGTGACGGCGTGCCAGACCTCGCCGACCGGAATCGCTTTCGTGCCGACCAGCAGGCTCAGCGAACAGGCCGCGAGCAGCAACGTCACCGTCACCAACCAGCCGGACCAGCGCGGACTTCTCATCAGGGATCTCTCTCACATCGAACTACGTCACCCGGCAGCGTAGCTCAGATTTAGGTGAGCCTTGCCTGATTCAAAGTTAGCCGAGGCAAGGTCTTGATAGGTGAGCCTAACCTGTCTAAGGTCCCATCTGTTCAAGATCGGTGCGAATCGGTCACAACAGTTGATGAGGACATCCACGATGCGAAAAATGCTTGCGGCCACCGCGATGGCCACGGCCGCGCTGGCCGTTGCCGGCGGATCAGCGAACGCGGACACCTTCGTTCCGCTCCCCGACGGTGAGAGGGCCGGACCCGGCGTGCTGATCAAGCGCGTGGGCGAAAGCGCCCTGATCTCGCCGTCGATGGCGGCCAACGGCGCCGGGCGCGTGGCGTGGGTGAGCGGAACGGTGCTGGCCGAAGTCGCCGAGACCCCGAAGGGCGACCCCCGGCCGTGGGTCGGCGGCGCCGGCAACCCGGGCACCAACAACTCCTCGACCCACGGCTCCTCACGGATCAATACCGGCTACATCGTCGGCTGCCAGGTGAGCATCGCCGAAAACGCCATCTCGGCGGGCGTCTCCGGTGGCATCTCCACCAGCGGCGTGAACGCGGGTGGCTCCATCGGCGTCAAGCTCGGCCCGGGTGAGGTGAAGTTCGTCGGCGTCGAAGGCTTCGACATCGTCGAGAAGGGCAACTACCACGTCAGTTACAAAGACGTCGAGTTGCAGATCCAGGGTTGTGCCGGTTACGCGCAGGCCAGGTCCTACACCGTCGTGGAGATCATCGGCGACCACTACTCCAAGACCACCCTCTACGGTGCTCCGTTCAGCATCGGCTGACCCGGTGGCCCCTTTCGACGAATAGGAATCTCCGCATGACCATCTTCACGAAGGCGACCGCCCGCCTGGCCGTCGTGGCCGCGGCCGCGAGTGTCGCGCTCGGTCTGTTCTCCACCGGCGCCGCGCACGCCGACACCTTCATCCCGCTGCCCGGCGGCGAGATCACCGAAACACTGCCCGACGGCACCTCGGTGACCATCCGGCTGCGTGACGAGTCGGTCAACATCAGCCCCTCCATGGGTGCGACTCCGTTGCACCGCAACGTGTGGGCCTCGGGCCGGGCCGAAGTGCAGGTCCACGGTGCCCACAAGGGCGTCAAGCTCTACCCCGGCTATGTCGTCGGCTGCCAGGTCGACATCTCCGGCGGCAACGCCAACGGTGGCGCCAACGGCGCGGTGAACAGCCAGGGCAAGGGCAGCGGCGGGGTGACCTCGGGCGGCAACCTGACCCTGGGCCCCGGCCAGGCGTCGACCTTCTGGCTGCTCGATGTCGAGGGCCCGGACGCCTACGGCGAGCGGGGCAGCGTCCCCGCCATCAAGTTCCGTGGCCAGGAGGGCTCGGTCACCTGGGCCGACTCCACGCTCGGGCTCGCGGGCTGCGCGGGTTACGCGCAGGCGCGTGCCTTCGTCGCCGTCGAGGTGAGCACCGAGTTCGGCCGTTCCGAGCTGCGCCTGTGGGGCCAGCCGTTCAGCCTGGGCTGACAGCGAAGCGGACTCTCGCCGACCGGAAGGTCGGCGAGAGTCCGCTTTTCGCTCGGTCAGGCAGGAGACCGCTCGGACCGGGACCGTCCGCTTCGTTCAGGTCGGGCGGTCCGCTTCGCTCCGGTCAGGACCGTCCGCTTCATTCAGGTCAAGGGTGGTCTGATTCGATCGGGGTCAGGATCGGCCCGCTCAGTTCGGGTCGGTCGAACCCGCCTTACTCAGGTCGGTGGAGTCCGCTTCGCTCAGCTCGGAGCCGGTCGCCACGTCGTTCGGTGCCGGGATGTGTCGGAGCAGCACCATCACGAGCGCGGCGGCGATCGCGGTCAAACCGATACCCACCAGCGAATTGATCTGCAGCGCATGGGTATACGCCTGCCTCGCGACCGTGGTGAGTTCGGCGCCGAGCGTCTCGGGCAGCGCCGTCGCGACGTGCAGTGCCCCGGCGAGCGTGTCCTCGGCGACGGTCGCGACCTCCGACGGGAGCCCGGCGGGCAGTTGATCCGCCATCTGCCCGCGATACACCGCGGTACCGATGCTGCCGATCACCGCGACACCCAGTGCGGCCGAAAGCTCTTGCCCTGTCTCGGAAATGGCCGACGCGGCACCGGCGCGATCCGGGTCGACCGCGCCGACGATCAGGTCGAGTCCCAGCACGAACATCGGGCTCAGACCGAGCGAGAACACGACCATGCCGGTGACGATCAACGCGAGGTCGTCGGTCCCCGACAGCTGGGTGAACACGGCGTAGCCGGCCATCGCGATCACCAGACCGCCCGTCATCAGATAGGCAGGCCGGATCCTGGGCGCGAGCGCGCTCACCACCCCGGCCGCCACGACCATCGCCGCTGCCTGCGGCACCGTCCACAGCCCGGCCTCGAAGGCCGAAAGACCCAGCACCAGCTGCAGATACTGGGCGAGCAGCAGGAACAGCCCGCCCATCGCGAGCATGGCCACCATCAAGGCGACCAGCGAACCGCTGAACCGGACATTGCCGAACAGGCCCAGATCGATCAGCGGATCGGTCAGGCGCCGCTGGCGCAGCACGAACACCGTGCCCAGCGCCAGACCCAGGGCCAGGACGCCGATGGCTTCGATCGATACCCCGTCTTTGGCCAGCTCCTTGATGCCGTAGATGACGCCCATCACCGACAGCAGTGACAACAGGGCGCTGAACAGGTCCAGCTTGCCAGGGTTCGGATCCTTGTACTCGGGCAGCAACACCGGACCGGTCGCGAGCAACAGCACCATCGCCGGTACCGCGACCAGGAACACCGAACCCCACCAGAAGTTCTCCAGCATCGCGCCACCGACCAGCGGGCCGATCACCATGCCGACCATGAAGCTGGTCATCCACACGCTGATCGCGGTGGTGCGCTGCCGGTCGTCGTGGAACATGTTGCGGATGAGCGCCAGCGTGGACGGCATCAGGGTGGCACCGGCGATGCCGAGCAGCGCGCGGGTGCCGACCAGCATGCTCGCGCTGGTCGAATAGGCCGCCACCACCGACGCGACGCCGAAGGCGACCGCGCCGATCATCAGCAGGCGGCGCCGGCCGATGCGGTCGCCGAGGGTGCCCATGGTGATGAGGAAGCCGGCCACCAGGAAGCCGTAGATGTCGAGGATCCACAGCAGCTGGGAGCTGCTCGGCTGGAGGGCTTCGCTGATGTGGGGTATCGCCAGATACAGCACACTCAGGTCCATCGAGATGAGCAGCGTCGGCAGGGCGAGCACCGCCAGTCCGATCCACTCCTTGAGGCCTGCGGTCGGGGTGGATTCGTCGTTCGACGGGGTGCTCTTGATCGAGGTCACCCTTTGACGTTACCGACGGATCGGCGCCGCATGCCAGCAGTTTATGCCGCAGCACACAACAGCAAGTCACTGGACATTCCGGGCGCGCGCCCACGATGATGGGCGCGGTGTCCACACGTAATGAACAGCTCCGGCTCGTCGACCCGGCGCGGCAGGCCGAGCAGGGCGAGCCGTTCCCGTGGTCGGCCGCCATCGATTCCACCTATTCCACCCGCGACGCCATCGACGCGCTGGCACTGGCGCCGTTCCTGCGCGGCGAGCATCCCTTCGCGCGCCAGGCACATCTGGATCGCGTACGCCCCGAAGCGCCGCTGCGCCCCGCGCAGTCCCTGATCGTGCGCTCGGTCGTCGACGACGACAGCAGCGCGCTGCTCGCCGCGGGCGAAGGCTGGTCGTTGCGGGCGGCACGCTGGGCGGGGGGGTCGGCCACCGTCGAGGTGAGCGCGGTGAGCGACGAGCTGGCGGTCGAGGTGCTGGCCCAGGCCATCGAGGGCGCGGCGCAGTCGCGTGCGGCCGAGGACACGGTGGAGATGGGCTTCTGGCACATGGATGTCCGCCGGCCCGTGCGCAGGCGCCGCCGGATCGCGGCGCCCACGTGGCCGCAGATCCGCGGCAACTACGCGGGCTCGGTGGCCGCGGGCATGGAACAGCTGATGGCGCTCGGTGCCGCCGACATCAACGGCCGACTGGTGCTGTTGCACGGCGAACCCGGCACCGGCAAGACCACCGCGCTGCGCGCGCTCGCCCGTTCGTGGGCGCCGTGGTGCCAGGTGGACTGCGTGGTCGACCCGGAGGAACTGTTCAGCAATCCCGGCTACCTGATGGAGGTCGCCGCGGGCGCCGACGGCGACGACGAGGACGGCCGCTGGCGCCTGCTGGTGCTCGAGGACTGCGACGAACTCATTCGCGGTGAAGCCAAAGAAGCCGCGGGACAGAAGCTCTCGCGCCTGCTCAACCTCACCGACGGCATGCTCGGCCAGGGCCGCAAGGTGCTGATCGCCATCACCACCAACGAGGATCTCTCCCGCCTGCACCCCGCCGTCGTGCGCCCCGGCCGCTGCCTGGCCCAGCTCGAGGTCGGCCGCTTGTCGCCCGCGGAAGCCCGCGACTGGCTCGCCGGCCACACCGATGCTCACCCTGGCATCTCCTTCAGCGACGGCGCCACTCTCGCCGAACTGGTGGCGCTGCGCGACGGCGGCATCCAGATCCAATCCACCACCCCGACCACCGAAGTGGGCATGTACCTCTAGCGTTCCCGCGCCTCCACGGCCACCTTCGTCTCCAGCGGGGACGCGTCGGGCCGCAGTGCGCGATACGCCCGGATGGCCTGGATTCTCTTGCCTCGGGCCAGGAGTTCGTCGACCTCACTCAGGTCGAGCTCCGATGCCGGGAGCGGCCGCCTGAACGAAGTCGCTAGCCGTCGCCGTGGCGCACTGCTGGGTGTGGTGGTGCGACGATGCTCGCGGCGCACGCGCAGGCCAGGGTGAGGACCAGCGGGATGGTCAGTGCCGCGGTGAGGGGGATCAGCGCGGTGAGCCAGCCGATCAGCGCCGGACCGGCCAGCAGGCCCAGGTACCCGATGGTGAACACCCGTGACATGTCCGTGGCCGCGGTGCTGCCACCGAGGTTGCCGGCGGTGGTGAAGATCTGGGGTACGCCACCGGCGAGGCCCAGACCGCACAGCGCCCAGCCGATGAGGGTGAGCGGCAACCACGGCGACGCGATGACCACCGCGAATCCCGCCGCGCAGAGCAGGCTCCCGTAGCGCACGATGGCAACGGGCCCGATGGCGGCACTCACCCGGTCGGCGAGGAACCGGCCCAGCGTCATGGTCGCGGAGAAGGCGCCGAAAGCCAGTGCCGCCGCGCCGTCGGCGACGCCGAGATGTTCGCGCGCCTGCAAGGCGCTCCAGTCACCCGCGACTCCTTCGGCGAGCAGCAGCACGAAGGCGATCACACCGAGGGACAGAACTTTTCGGGTTCGATCCGGCTTCATCAGTGCCGACGGGTGGTTCGTCACTTCGCGACTCCCGCTGCGCTGTCGAACAGCACCGGCAGTTTCGCCCGTGACGACGCCCTCGACCGAGCCCTCCGTCTCCCCTTCGTAGCGTTCTACATGCGAGCCGGTTTCCGGCCGGCCGGGTTCGGCCACGGCACCCGGCCGGCGATGCGCGACCAGGTGCGGCACCAGCACCGCGGTGACCACCAGCCCCGCCACGCCCGCGCAGGTCAGCGTCACCTGCGGCGACAGACCGGCCCGCTGCGTAGCCGCGCCGACCAGCGAACCAGCGAACCCACCACCGGAGAACATCGCGTGGAACGCCGACATGATCGGCCGTCCGTAGGCCCGCTCCACCTGCACCGCCTGGGTGTTCATCGAGACATCGAGCGCCCCGTTGCCGAAGCCGAAGCAGGCCAGCGCCACCGCCAGCGACACCGGCCCGGTCGCCAGACCCGGACCCAGCACCGTCACCGAGATCGCGGCCGCCGCCACCGCCACCAGCGTCCGGCTACCGATCCGATCCGCCGCCGGCCCCGCGAGCCGCATACCGACGATCGCGGTCCCCGCCAGCAACAACACGAACATCCCGAGCAACGACGCCGACACTCCCGTCCGATCGGTGATCGCCGGAATGTGCACCACCCACATGGCCAGCAAGAACCCGTTCAACGTGAACGCCCCGAACACCGCGCCCCTCGCCGACCGGAGCCGCCGATCCACCGCCGCTGAACTCACCGCCGCAACGGTACCGGGCGGGCACTTCGAGATCACCAGGCTCTGGTGCTGATTTCCGTTCGGCCGATGTTTGCGTGAGTGCCTGGTGGTCAACAGCCCAATGGGCTAGTTGCGGGGTGTCCACACTCCGGTGGCGGCGGTTTCCTTGGTGTAGGTGGTGAAGTCGCGGGGTGGGCGGTTGAGGGCGCGGTGGACGCCGTCGGCGGTGGGGGTGTTGCGGCCGTCGAGGATGGTGCCGAACAGGTAGTCGAGCAGGCTGATCACCTCGCCGGGGACCTGGTATTCGGTCAAGGTGGCGACGAATTCGGGGCGGGTGACGGGGTGGAAAGTGATCCGGCGGCCGGTGGCGTCGGCTATCTCGGCGACCGCTTCGGCGAAAGTCAGGGCTCGGGGGCCGGTGAGCTCGTAGACCTGGCCCGCGTGCCGCGCGTCGGTGAGGGCCGCGAACGCCACCTCGGCGATGTCGTCGACGTGTACGAACGGTTCGGGCACATCGCCGTTGGGTAGCGCCACCGCGCCGGCGAGAACATCGTCGAGGAAGGCGCCCTCGTTGAAGTTGTGGGCGAAGAACGCGCAGCGAACGACGGTCCAGCGCAAACCCGAATCCCGCACGACCTGTTCGCATTCCAGCGCTTCGGGTTCGCCGCGACCCGACAGCAGCACCACCGATCCCACCCCGGCGGACCGGGCGGCGGCGGTGAACGCGCGGATCACGTCCGGGGCGCCGGGGACGGCGAGATCGGGCTGGAAGGCCAGGTACACCGAGTCGACGCCGGCCAGCGCGGGCGCCCAGGTGTCGCGGTCGGTCCAGTCGAAGGGGATCGCGGCGGTCCGCGAACCGTGACGGACGCGACGGCCGGCGGCCTCGAGCAATGCGGCGACGCGGCGACCGGTCTTGCCGGTGGCGCCGGTGACGAGGTGAACAGGCTGGTGAGCAGCGGTATTTGTCATGAGATGAGTACACCCCTCACGGCGGGCGGGCGACATCGTCGTGGCGCTCACGAACATGCGCGGTCGTCTACTGTGAAAGATGTGGATGCGTTAGCCGGTCTGCTCGAAGGCCCACGCGCCCGCGGCGCGTTCCTGATGTGCTCGTTGCTGAACCCGCCGTGGTCACTGCGCGTGCAGGACGAAGCACCGCTGACCGTGCTCGCGATGATTCGCGGAAAAGCCTGGGTCAGTACCGAGTCGGGTCCGCCGCGTCAGCTCGTGGCCGGTGATGTCGCCGTTTTCCGTGGGCCGCAGGCGTATACGGTCGCCGATGATCCCGCGACCGAACCGCAGGTCGTCATCCTGCCCGGACAGGTCACGACCACACCGAACGGCGAAATCCTCTGTGAGACTCTGAGTCTCGGCGTCCGGCAATGGGGGACAGATCCCCACGGTGAGACGATGATGGTCACCGGCACCTACGAATCCGCCGGCGCGGTGAGCCGACGTCTGCTGCGGGCCCTACCGCAGATGGCGGTACTGCCGCGCGGCGAGCTCGACACCCGGCTGCTCGACCTGCTCGTCGACGAGGCCACCAAAGACCTGCCCGCCCAGACCGCCGTCCTCGACCGCCTGCTCGACCTGCTGCTCATCGCGGCCTTGCGCGCCTGGTTCGCCCGGGACGACGCCCCCGCCTGGTACCACGCCTACAGCGACCCACTGGTCGGCAAGGCGCTGCGGTTGCTGCAACACAATCCGGCGCACCCGTGGACGGTGGTGGCGTTGGCCGAAGCGGTCGGCATGTCCAGGGCGGCGCTGGCCCGCCGGTTCACCGAGCTGGTCGGCGAACCACCGATGACCTTCCTCACCGAATGGCGGTTGTCGCTGGCCGCGGACCTGCTGTCGGAATCCGACGCCACCGTGGAGACCATCGCCCGTCAGGTCGGGTACGGCAGTGCGTTCGCGCTGAGCACCGCGTTCAAACGGCACTTCGGGGTGAGCCCCCGCGATCACCGCCACGGCGGCGGGCCTGCCCTGTCGTCGTCCGCCTGAACGGACGTGGGCTGGCATCATGACCGCATGACCTACCCCGTCCTGTGGCCGATGCCGACTCGCTGGGCCGACAACGACCAGTACGGTCACGTGAACAACGTGACCTACTACTCCTACTTCGACACCGCGGTCAACGCCTGGCTGATGCGGGCCACCGGCACCGACATCACCGCGCTGCCCGCGCTCGGCGTCGTCGCCCAGACCTCGTGCCGGTTCCACGGGTCGATCAGCTTCCCCGACCAGCTACAGGTGGGGCTGCGCATCTCCCGGCTCGGCAACTCGAGCATCACCTACGACCTGGCGATCTTCCGCGACACCGAGAACGGTCCGGAGCTGGCCGCCACCGGCGATTTCGTCCACGTCTACGTCGACACCGAGACCCGCAAGCCCGTCGCGATTCCCGACATCGTGCGCGAGGCCGCCGCCGAGCTCGTGACGGACTGATCGGCAGCCACCGTCGAAGTGCCCGGTGGCTGGGCATCCGGCAACGTCGAGCGGCTGGGCCGTGGAGTGGTTGGGCTGTGGAGGCGGGGCCGGGCTACGCGCGCAGCATGGTCTGGAAGCGGCGCATGCCCGCGATCCACCGGTCGTAGTCGGAGCCCTTGTTGCGGTACATCTGCAACACCTCCGGGTGCGGCAGGATCAGGAAATGTTCGGCGGCCATCGCCTCGACCACCGTGTCGGCGACTTCCTCGACACTGAGCACCGCGCCCGCCGTCTTCACCGCTTTGATCGCGAAGGCCGCCGCGTCCGGGTCCTCGGGGATGAGATCGCCGCTGAGCAACCGGGTGTCCACACCCATCGGGCACAGGCAGCTCACCCGAACACCCTGGTCGCCGTAGGTGACCGACAGCCATTCGGCGAAGCCGACCGCCGCGTGCTTGGTCACCGAGTACGGTGCCGATCCGAGCTGGGTCAGCAACCCCGCCGCCGAGGCGGTCGTCACGAAATACCCACTGCCCCGCTCGACCCAACCCGGCACGAGCAGTTTCGCGGCCCGCACATGCGCCATCACATTCACATCGATCGCGGCCGCCCACTGCGCTTCGGTGCTGTCGAGCCCGGGCCCACCACCGATCCCCGCATTCGCGAAATACAGGTCCACCGGCCCGAATTCGCGTTCGGCCGTGGCGATCAAAACGGCGATGACCTGCTCGTCGGCCACATCACCACCGACCGCGACCGCCTTGTCACCCAGCGCACCCGCCACCTTCGCCGCACTGTCGGCGTCGATATCGGCGACGACAACCCGCGCACCCCCGGCAACCAACCGCTCCGCCAACGCGGCCCCGATCCCGCCCCCGCCCCCGGTGACAACCGCAACCTTGCCTGCAATCTCCATGCCCCGAACCCTAACGGCGCCAACCCGGCCACACACCGGTTCGGCTCGGCAGCTGGACCCGTCCTCCAGCCCGCATCGATCGAACAGCGCCCCGAATACGGCTTCAGATGCGGCTGAGCAGGGTGAGGGGGTCCTCGAGGAAGCCTGCGGTGGTGGCGAGGAAGCGGGCGCCCAGTTCGCCGTCGACCATGCGGTGGTCGAAGCTCAGGCCCAGGGTGGTGACCCAGCGCACGGCCAGTTCGTCGCGGAAGACCCAGGGGCGTTTGCGGATGGAACCCACGCACAGGATCGCGGCTTCGCCCGGGTTCACCAGTGGTACCCCGGTATCGACGCCGAAGACGCCCACATTGGTGATGGTGAAGGTGCCGCCGCGCAGGTCGGGCGGGGTGGCGTTGCCCGAGCGCGCGGTCTCGGCCGCCCAGCTGATCTCGCGGCACAGCTCACGCAGGCTCAGGGCCTGGGCGTCTTTGAGGTTGGGCACCAGCAGCCCGCGGTCGGAGGCGACGGCGATACCCAGGTTCACATAGTGCTTGGTGACGATCTCCTGGTTCTGCTCGTCCCAGGCGGTGTTGATCCCGGGGTACTCCGCGATCGCCGCCAGCGTGGCTTTGGCCACCAGCGCCAGCGGGGTGAGCGTGAGGTCTTCGAAGGACTTGGTGGTGCGCAGGTGGTCGAGCAGTTCCATCGATGCGGTGCAGTCGACGGTGAGGAAGGTGCTGGCCTGCGGGATGGTGCGGGAACTGGCCTGCATCGCGGCGGCGGTGCGTTTGCGGATGCCGGAGATGGGTGTGCGTTGTTCGCGCGCCGTCGGTTCGATCAGGCCCGCATCGGTGTCGGTGGACTGGCCGTCGGCCGGTGCCGGCGCGGCACTGCCGGACCGGGCCGGGGTGCGTGGCGCGGTCACCGGCACCGCCGAGCGCACGTCTTCGACGGTGACGGCCCCTTCGGGGCCCGAACCCGCGACATACCACAGGTCGATGCCGAGTTCTTTGGCCAGTTTGCGCGCCGCGGGAGTCGCCGCGGCGCGATGGGAACTCGGAGTGTTCGCCGCCATCGCCGCCGACGGCGTGGCTTTACGTCTGCGCGAGGCGCTTTCGGCCTCGGGGCCGTAGCCGACCAGCACGTTGTTGCGGGGTTCGGCGGTCGGTGGCTGCGACACCTCGAGATCATTGCGCACCCGGATCAGCGGTGCCCCGACCGGGATGGTGTCGCCGGGGGTGGCCAGCAACTCGACGACGGTGCCGGAGAACGGCGACGGCAGCGCCACCACCGCCTTGGCGGTCTCCACCTCGGCGATGGTCTGGTTCAGCTCCACCGTGTCGCCGACCGCGACGGCCCAGGACACCAGGTCGCCGTCGGCGAGGCCCTCACCCAGATCGGGCAGGCGGAATTCGAGGACATGGCCGTCGTCGCCAGCGGCTGGTTCGGGCACAGGGCCACCTTTCGTCGTCACGCGGCCAGACAGCGGTCGACCGCCGCCAGAATGCGGTCGGGGTCGGGCAGGTGGTGCTTTTCGAGCTTAGCCGGGGGGTAGGGGATGTCGTAGCCGCCGACGCGCAGTACCGGCGCCTCGAGGTGATAGAAGCAGCGTTCGGTGATGCGCGCCGCGATCTCGGCGCCGAGTCCGGCGAACACCGGTGCTTCGTGCACGATGATCAACCGGCCGGTCTTGTCCACCGATTCGGCGACGGTGTCGACGTCGAGCGGCGAAAGGCTGCGCAGGTCGATCACCTCGAGCGAGTGTCCTTCCGCTGCCGCGATCTTCGCCGCCGCGAGCGCGGTGGCGACGGTGCCGCCGTAGGCGACGACGGTGGCGTCGGCGCCGCGGGTGCACACCCGTGCCTTGTGTAGCGCCAGATCTGGTTCCGCCTGGAAATCTACGTCGGCTTTGTCCCAATAGCGGCGTTTCGGTTCGAAGAAGATCACCGGATCGTCGAGTGCGATCGCCTGGCGGATCATCGAATACGCGTCGACGGGTGTACTCGGTGACACCACCCGCAGGCCCGCGGTGTGCGCGAAATACACCTCCGGCGACTCCGAATGATGCTCCACCGCACCGATTCCACCACCGAACGGAATACGAATCGTCAACGGCGCCTTCACCTTCCCGCCGGTGCGGTAGTGGATCTTGGCCACCTGGGAGACGATCTGGTCGAAGGCGGGATAGACGAAACCGTCGAACTGGATCTCCACCACCGGCCGGTAGCCGCGCAGCGCCATGCCGAAAGCCGTTCCGACGATGCCGGATTCGGCCAGCGGCGTGTCGATCACCCGGTTGTCGCCGAAATCCTTCTGCAGGGTGTCGGTCACCCGGAACACCCCGCCGAGCCGGCCGATGTCCTCGCCGAGCAGCACGACCTTGGTGTCGTCTTCCATCGCCCGGCGCAGACCGGTGTTGAGGGCGGCGGCGAAGGTGGAGATCATGACTGCGCTCCTTCGGCGAGGTAGGCCGAGAACTGTCGCGACTCTTCGGCCATCAAGGGGTGCTCGGTCGCGTAGACGTTGTCGAACATCCGCTCCGGATCGGGGTCGGGCATCTCCACCGTCGCGGCGCGCAACCGCCGGGCGACCTCGTCGGCCTCGGCGGCCACCTTCCTGGTGAACTCGGCGTCGAGTTCGCCCTCGCGTTCGAGCAGCAGGCGTACGCGTTCGATCGGGTCGCGGTGCTCCCAGTACTCGGTGTCGGCGGCGGTGCGGTACCGGCCCGGGTCGTCGGCGGTGGTGTGCGGGCCCATCCGGTAGGTCATCGCCTCGATGAAGGTGGGCCCGCCGCCGGTGCGGGCGCGTTCGACGGCCGCGCGGGTCACAGCGAGCACGGCCAGCACATCGTTACCGTCGACCTGCACGCCCGGCATCCCGTACCCGTCGGCCCGGCGCACCAGCGGCACGTGGCTCTGCACCGCGACCGGTTCGCTGATCGCCCACTGGTTGTTCTGGCAGAAGAACACCACCGGCGCGCTCCAGGTGGCGGCGAAACCGAGGGCCTCGGCGATGTCGCCCTGGCTGGTGGCGCCGTCGCCGAAGTAGGCGATGGTGGCGATGTCGGCGCCGTCGAGATGGGCCGCGTAGGCGTAACCGGTGGCGTGCAGGCCCTGGGAACCGACCACGATGTTGGCGTTGGTCATGTTCACCGCGTCCGGGTCCCAGCAGTGGTGGGCGACCCCGCGCCACAGCGCGGTGAGCTGCTCGGGTGCCACGCCACGGCAGTAGGCGACCGCGGTTTCGCGGTAGGAACAGAAGACGTAGTCGTCCGGTTGCAGGGCGTGCGCCGAGCCGACCTGCGCGGCCTCCTGGCCCAGCATCGGTGGCCACAGGCCCAGTTGGCCCTGGCGTTGCAACGCGGTCGCCTCGACATCGATGCGGCGGGTGACGACCAGGTCGGTATAGAGCCGCCGCAACCGTTCCGCGTCGATATCGGCCACCAGTGCGCCGTGTTCACGGTCGAACACCCGACGGCCATCGGGTTGGATCAACTGGACCGGATAGGTCTGCTTCTCCGACATCGAGATCGCCTCCTCACCACCGCGCCTTGTGGGCCGATGCAGGTACGACAATCGCTGAGTGCGATGTGTATCACTCAGCATCCACGATACAGCCGTGTGCGCAAGTGATCGACGCGCCGATGAGCAGAATGCATGATTCACAGGGGACTTGCGCTGTCATACTGCGTTGTATGACCAGTCGCGAACCCGGCGCCGTGACACTCGACGCCACCGATGCGCGGCTGCTGCGCGAACTGATCGCCAACCCCCGCGCCACCGGTGTGGAACTGGCCGCCCGCCTCGGCCTCTCGCGTAACACGGTGCAGGCCCGGTTGGCGCGCTGGGACAGTGGCGGCGTGCTCGGCAGCTTCGAGCGGCGGGTCGACCCGCGAGCCCTCGGCTATCCGCTGGCGGCGTTCGTCGCGGTGGTCGTCGACCAGCATCAGCTCGACGCCGTGGTCGCCGAACTGGCCCGCGTTCCCGAGGTCACCGAGGTGTGCGGCATGACCGGCGCCACCGACCTCACCGTCCGCATCGTCGCCCGCGACGCCGACGACCTCTACCGCATCGCCGGCCAGATCCTGAAGATCCCCGGCGTGGAACGCACCAACATGGCCCTGGTCATGCGCGAACTCGTCGGCCCCCGCACCGCACCCCTGCTCGACCGGCTCGCGGGCCCGGCCTGACCCGCGCATCCGGTCCCAGCCGGTTGTGCAGCGCAGTCTCGACCCCGAAGCTGGTCCGGTCGGGTGTCGGCGAGCGAAGGCGGCGGACAGCGAGGCCGGCGATGCGGGCCGGTACGAATCGCGTCGGGCCGAGACACTCCGCTCAGTGGCCGGCCGGTAGGAAGCGGCGGACGGTGAGGCCGGCGACCAGGGCCCAGAAGGCGCCGCCGATACCGAAGAAGGTGGTGCCGGAGGCGGCTACGAGGAAGGTGACCAGGGCCGATATCCGGTGTTCGGAGTCGCTGAGGGCGCCGGTGAGCGCGGCGGCGAGGGTGGCCAGCAGGGCCAGGCCCGCGACGGTTTCCAGGGTGCCCGCGGGGGCGGCGGCGATGAAGGTGACCAGGGCGGCAGAGGCGAGGCCGAGCACGAGGTAGGTGGCGCCCGCGGTGGCCGCGGCGATCCAGCGGCGTTTCGGGTCGGCGCAGGCGCTGGGTGCGGCGGAGAGCGCGGCGCTGATCGCGGCCAGGTTGATCGCGTGGCCACCGGCCCCGGCGCCGAGGATGGTGCCGACGCCGGTGACGAGCATCGAGGCGCGCCACGGGACCCGGAAGTCGAACGAACGCATCACCGCGACGCCCGGAATGTTCTGCGAGGCCATGGTGACGATGTAGAGCGGAACCGCGATGCCGACGACCGCCTGCCAATGCCACTGCGGTGCGGTCCATTCCACTGTCGGCACCATGGCGGACAGGTCGAGGTGCCGGTTGTCGACCGCGATGTCGATGCCGGTGCCGACGGCCGCGGTAACGAAGGCGACCAGCACCGCCCACTTCGGCGCGAACCGTTGCAACACCAGCCACACCACGATCACCGGCACCACCACGGCCGGCGAGGTCCGCAGGGCCTGCACCGGCGCCAGGCACAACGGGACCAGCACACCCGCCAGCATCGCCTGCGCGATCGGCACCGGAATCGCCGCGACCAGCGAACCGAGCCGGTGCCACAGCCCGGTGATCACGATCAGCACCCCGGTCACCACGAAAGCCGCGACCGCGCCGGCCCAGCCGCCCGCGACCGATCCGGTACTCACCAGCAGCGCCGCACCGGGCGTCGACCAGGCCAGTGTGATCGGGATGCGGTACCGGAAGCTCAGCAGCAGAATGCCCAGGCCCTGCGTGAGACACAGCACCAGCAGCCCCGAAGCCGCCTGCGCCGGACTCGCCCCCACCGCCCGCAACCCACTCAGCACCACCGCGAACGAACTCGTGAACCCGACCAGTGCGGTGATCGTCCCCGCCCCGAGCGGCTGGGCGAGCCCCGCCGGTTCGTCGTCGATATCGGGCGGAGAAGTGGTGGAGACCTGCGGCATTGTGCAGATATTGCCCGAGCCGGTCCTGGGTGTCGCCTGCCAGTCTCGCAAAACTGGCCTGATTCCGGGTTCGCTGAGATGGGACCAGTAGTACCGACCGGACCTGCCCGGCCGTGCAGCTCGATGCGCACCGTGCCAGCCCGCGAATCGGCGGGCAACCGAGCTCGGGCGGGCGGTCACTGCGCAGCGCTGGCTGGGCCTGCTCTGCGGCGCTCGCGGTGTGAAGTCGGGGACGCGGTGCGGCGTTTCGGTGTTCGGGTCCAGTTGGTGCGAGGTGGTGCGTAGGGTGGCGGGATCGTGGGTTCGCAGGTGGCGCGGTCGGGAGGAGCTGAAGGTGAGCGCGGTGTTGATCTCCGCTGTGGAACTTCGGGAGAAGCTGGCGGCCGGCGGGATTCGGCTGCTGGATGTGCGGTGGGCGCTGGGTGACCCGGATGGGCCACAGCACTATCTCGACGGGCATGTTCCCGGGGCGGTGTTCGTCGACCTGGAGACCGAGCTGGCCGCCGCACCCGCACCCGCGCGGGGCAGGCACCCGCTGCCCGAGCCCCGCGCGTTCGAGAAATGCGCTCGCAGTTGGGGTCTCAACGACGGTGAGCCGGTGGTGGTCTATGACGCCACCGGCGGGATGGCGGCGGCGCGGGCGTGGTGGTTGCTGCGCTGGGCGGGCGTGGCCGAGGTCCGCATCCTCGACGGCGGCCTGCCCGCCTGGATCGCCGCCGGCGGCGAGCTCGCGACCGGCGCGGAATCCGATCCGGCGCCGGGTGATCTGGTGGTGCGCCCGGGCGCGCTGCCGGTGATCGACGCCGACACCGCGGCGAAATGGCCCGGAATGCTGCTCGACGCCAGGGCAGGGGAGCGTTACCGCGGGGAGGTCGAACCGGTAGACCCGCGCGCCGGACACATTCCCGGTGCGGTGAGCGCCCCCACCGCCGAGAACCTGGACGAAACCGGTCGCTTCCGCACCCCCGAAGAACTGCGCAGCCGCTTCACCGCATTCGGTCCGGGTCCGGTCGCGGTGTACTGCGGTTCCGGCGTCACCGCTGCCCACCAGATCGCCGCCCTCGCCCACGCGGGCATCGACGCAGCCCTCTACCCGGGCTCCTGGTCGCAGTGGTCGAACGACCCGAAGCGCCCCGTCGCGACGGGCGCCTGACCGCGGCGTATCCGCTGCTGGTGGCCGAGCACGGCGTCTCAGGGGCACCCGCGCGCGATCTCGTGCAATGCGGCATTGTCGGCGGCGGTGATCGGCAGGTCGTAGTCCACCGCGACCGTGAGGTACTTGCCCGCGTAGAAGCAGTGGTTGGCGCGCGCGGGTGGTAGCCATTCGCCGGGTGTGTCGTCACCCTTCGACTGGTTCGTCGAGGCGCCGGTGGCCAGCAGGTTCACCGTGAGATCGTTGGCGAAACGCAGGCGGCGTTCGGCGGTCCAGCCGGCGGCGCCCATGTCCCAGGCCGCGGCCAGCGGGTAGACGTGATCGATCTGGATGCGGCCGCCTTCGGCTTTGCGGAACGGGATGTCGGTGCCGGTGTAGGGGTCGGTGAGGATCCCTTCGACGACCACGCACTGCCCTCGGCGTACCACCTCGCGCAACTGGAGGGCCAGCACATTGTTACGGGTGTCGCAGCCGTCGTGCCCACCGGGCGCATCGGTGTCGTCGGTCCAGGCGGGGCCGAACACGCAGCCCTGACCGGCCTTGCAGCCGCGCTCGTACCCGCCGGGCCGTGGCCGCGCCGCGACGACGCGCACCTGGTCGAGCAGCGCCGCCACCTCGGCCCGCGTCGGACTACCCGGCGCGGGCGGGACCGGCTGATCGGGCCCGAGCACCCCGCATCCGGTACACACGAGCACGAGTACGACCAGCCACCCCAGTTTCCCCATGTACAGGTTGTAGTCCGGGGTACCGACAACTTCGCGCAGCCCGAGGTGGCCGGTGGTGACGACACCTACAGCCAGGCGCGGGCCAGGATTTCGTCGGCGGCGAGCTCGCTGGCCTGCGGTGGGAAGCGGGTGGCCGCGATCGAGGACACCTGCGTGCCGTCGTGGCCGACCAACCAGGATCCACCGCGTTCTTCGCACCCGGCGATCTCGGCGAACACGGTGAGCAGAAAGGTGATGGAATCCCGGGGATCGGCGGTGCGCGCGAGTCGCTGGGATCGGCCCGGCAGGGACAGGTCCAGCCACACGCCGCATTGGCCGTCCAGGCGCATGCCGACGATCTTCGTGGTGTCGATGAACGTGAATTTGCGTCGCTCCCACGGGGTGGTGGGGGTGTAGCTCTGCTCGAGAACCTGGAGCAGAATCGTCATCGCCGTCCTCCGCACACAGACAGGGGGTTCATCGGCCGAGCCGGCGCTTGACCGGTTCGCCTGGGTCGGTAATCGAGTTGTCGCCGGCGGGCACTGTGGCCCGTGACCAGGGAATATCCCAGTATGTTCCGGTTGCGTCCAGAAATCCAGAGGTACGGCGGGCGCGGAGCGTGTCGGTGCCGCCTGCTTGGATGGGTCCATGTTGCACGGTCTGTGGTCCCCGGGTTCGGGTCTGCTGCTGTGGCACGACGGCGAACCGGTCGCGGTGGGTTCGCTGCTGGGCGACGTCCTCGATCGCGCGCGGTTCCGCCACCGCGCGCAGGTGCTCGTCGTCGATGCCGCGGGCGGTACCGACACCGCCGAGGTCCGTGCGCACGCGCTCGCCCCGCCCACGGCGGCCGCGGTGTTGCGCAGCCGGCTGCCTCGCGAGCACATCTCCGGTGACCTGCGTTTCCTCGGTCACGTCGCCCGGGGCATCGAGCGGTGGGTGCGGGCCGGGCGGGTGGTGCCGCAGGTGGAGCGCGGTGACGGGCAGTGGTGGGTGCGCTGGCGGCTGGTCGGTGGGCAGCGGCAGCGGGCCTGGCTGGCCGAACTGGCCACGGCGATGCCCGCCGCGTTGCGTGTCGCGGGCCCGGCGCCCGCCGTCCTCGACGACCTGGTCACCGAACTCACCGATCCGATCGCTCGCGAATATCTCGCCCATGCCCCGATGACGCACCCGCTGCTGGCCGCTCTCGTCGCCGATACTCCCCTCGACCAGGGTTCCTACCGCCTGGCCGAAACCCTCACCCAGTGGCGCGAAGGCTATGCCGCCGATGAACCGGAACTGGTGCTGCGCCTGTGCGAGCCCGACGGCGAGTTCGGCACCGTCGACGAATCGGTGGCGCTGTGGCGGTTGCAGGTCTGCCTGCGTCCGGTCGACGACGCACCGAAACCTGTTGTGCT
This sequence comes from Nocardia halotolerans, assembly GCF_042650145.1. Classification (NCBI taxonomy): domain Bacteria; kingdom Bacillati; phylum Actinomycetota; class Actinomycetes; order Mycobacteriales; family Nocardiaceae; genus Nocardia; species Nocardia halotolerans. The sequence continues at coordinate 100,330 of NZ_JBHSDL010000038.1, forward strand.
GGAAGATGATCCGGTGCTGGTGCGGACCGCGGCGGAGAAGCTGGGCCAAGCCCGCAAGGCTTACCCGCGACTGCGCGACCTGCCCACCGACCCACGCGGCCTCGACCTGCTGCTGCCCACCGAAGTGGTCGCCGACCTGGTCGCGCACGGCGCACATGCCCTGCAGGGAGCCGGAATCCGCCTGCTGCTGCCACGCGCCTGGAACATCGCCGAGCCGAGCATGCGGTTGCGGGTGAGCAGCCCGGCCGCCGCTGAATCGACGGTCGGACTCGACGGCTTGCTTTCCTACCGTTGGGAATTGGCGCTGGGCGACCTGGTGCTCACGCCCGCGGAGATGGCACGGCTGGTCAGCAACAAGTCGGATCTGGTGCAGCTGCGCGGTGAATGGGTGCAGGCCGACCATCGCGCGCTGGCCGCCGCGGCCCGCTATGTCGCCCAGCACGCCGACGACAGTCCGGTCACCCTGGCCGACATGATCGGTGAACTCGCCGCCGAACGCGTCGACAATGTGCCGGTCACCGAGGTCACCGCCGAGGGTTGGGCGGCCGAGCTGTTCGCTGGTGCGGCCGAACCCGAACCGGTCGCGGTGCCGATCGGTTTGAAGGCCCAACTGCGCCCGTATCAGGTGCGTGGGCTGAGTTGGCTGGCCACCATGAGCCGGCTGAACTGCGGCGCGATCCTGGCCGACGACATGGGCCTGGGCAAAACGGTGCAGGTCCTCGCGCTGTTGGTGCACGAACGCGAGACCGGGCGCGACATCGGCCCCACCTTGCTGGTGTGCCCGATGTCGGTGGTCGGCAACTGGCAGCGCGAAACCGCGCGCTTCGCCCCTGACCTGCGGGTACTGGTGCACCACGGAGCCGGGCGGCGCACGGGCGCGGAGTTCGCCGCGGCGGTGGCCGACGCGGATGTCGTCGTCACCACCTACGCGTTGCTCGCCCGCGACGCCGCCCTGCTGGGCGAGCAGCAGTGGGAGCGGATCGTGCTCGACGAAGCCCAGCACATCAAGAACGCCGCGACCAGGCAGGCGCGTGCGGCGCGCACGCTGCGAGCCCGGCATCGGCTGGCGCTCACCGGCACCCCGGTGGAGAACCGGCTCGAGGAACTGCGCGCCCTGTTCGACTTCGCCATACCCAAATTGCTCGGCAGCCCACAGGCGTTCCGCGCCAAGTTCGCGGTGCCGATCGAACGTGAACGCGATCAGCAGGCCATCGACCGACTGCGGTTGATCACCGACCCGTTCGTGCTGCGCCGGCTCAAGACCGACCCGACGGTGATCAGTGATCTGCCGGAGAAGCTGGAGATGACGGTGCGGGCCAACCTCACCGTCGAACAGGCTGCCCTGTACCAGGCGGTGGTCGACGACATGCTGGAGAAGCTGAAAGACGCGAAGGGTATGGCGCGCAAGGGCGCGGTGCTCAGCGCGTTGACCCGCCTCAAGCAGGTGTGCAACCATCCCGCGCACTACCTGGGTGACGGTTCGGCGATGCTGCGCCGCGGTGGCCACCGCTCCGGCAAGCTGGCCCTGGTCGAGGATGTGCTCGAGTCGGTGCTGGCCGACGGCGAGAAGGCCCTGCTGTTCACCCAGTTCCGCGAGTTCGGCGACCTGGTCCTGCCGTATCTGACCGAACGTTTCGGCAGCCCCGTTCCGTTCCTGCACGGCGGCGTGCCCAAGCAGCGCCGCGACGACATGGTGACCGGTTTCCAGCGCGCGGACGGTCCACCGCTGATGCTGCTCTCGCTCAAGGCCGGCGGCACCGGCCTGAACCTCACCGCCGCCAACCATGTGATCCACCTGGACCGCTGGTGGAATCCGGCGGTGGAGGATCAGGCCACCGACCGGGCGTTCCGGATCGGCCAGCAGCGCGCGGTGCAGGTCCGCAAGCTCGTCTGTGTCGATACCATCGAGGAACGGATCGACGAAATGATCAGTGGCAAAAAGCAACTGGCCGATCTGGCGGTCGGTGCGGGGGAGAACTGGATCACCGAACTGAGCACCGACGAGCTGCGCGACCTGTTCGCCCTCGGCGCCGAGGCGGTGGGTGACTGATGGCCGACTTCAGCCAGTTCGGCCCGCGTAAACCGGTGCGCGGCGGTGCGCAGGCCCGCGGGGGCTTCGGTCGCACCTGGTGGGGCAAGTCGCTGCTGGACGCGGTGGAGAAGGTGGCCGACGCGGGCAGGCTCTCGCGCGGGCGCACCTACGCCAGGGCGGGCCAGATCGTGAACTACCGCATCGAACGTGGCGCCGTCACCGCCGAGGTGCAGGGCAGCCAGCCCAGCCCGTTCACCTCGGTGCTGACGCTGCGGCCGCTGCGTGACGAGGAAATCGAGCTGCTGCTCGAAGAGATCCGGGCGGCGCCGGGCATGCTCGCCGAGATCGCCTCCGGTGCGTTGCCGCCCGCGCTCGGTCCGCACCTGTTGCCGACCACCGCCTCCGAGCTGGATTTCTCCTGTAGCTGCCCGGACATGGGGTGGCCGTGCAAGCACGTCGCCGCGGTCTGCTTCCTGCTCGCCGAGCGGCTCGACGAACAGCCCGGCGATATCCTCACCCTGCGCGGTCTCGACCTCGACACCCTCATCGGCGGGGTCGGGAAGTCGGCCCGCGCCGAGGATTCCGATGATCCCTACGGTGACGAGCTGGTGCTGCCCGACCTGCCGCGCGTCGAATTCCACCCGGTCATCGAGGATCTCGACGCGATGGCCTTGCGGCGTGCCCTGCGTATGTCGTCCGAGGACGAGCAGACCGCGGCGACCGGGTTACGCGAATTACGTGCGCTCTACACCGAATTCGACAGTTGATTTTGCGTCGACAGATGTGGCGCCACCGTGCCGGAACAGTGGGCAACTCATCGAGGAGAGGTTCAGCGGTTGAACTCAGGCGCTGGAGTCGACGCGGTACACCCGATTCGCATTGCCGCCGAACACTTTCCGCAGCTCCTCGGGTGACGCGCCCGCCTCGGTGAGGACAGTGGCCACCGCCTCGGCCGCCCCGGTGAGGCTGGTGATCGGGCGGTCGATCGGGAAGTTCGAGCCCCAGATCAGGCGGTCGGCGCCGAAAACGGACCAGGCGTGGGTGAGCATCGGGCCGATCCGGTCCACCAGTGTGGCCACGGGCGTCGGCGTGCCGCGTGGCGGGACCGGGTGGCCGAGGATCGGCATCATCAGCCCGCTCACCTTCGCCACCACGGTCGGTTGGGCGGCCAGATCGGTGAGGTCGTCGCGCCAGCGGTCGAACAGGTGCTGCCGTTCGGCGGCGGTGCGGCCGGTGTGTTTGCCCACGGCACCGAAGATGCCCGCCGGGGTGGCGAGATGGTCGAGCACGATCGCGACCTCGGGGAAGCGTTCGGCCAAGGCCGTGACCTCGGGGAGCTGGCCCGAATACACCCAGGCGTCGAAGGAGAGCCCACGTCGCGCCAGCTGCTCGAAACCGTGCAGGAAGGCCGGGGCGGTGAGCGCGCCGTCGTGTGGGGCGAAGGACTTCACGCCCGGGTCCGGGTGGTGGGCGACCATGCTGCGGACACCGTGGAACCGTGGCGACGCGGACTGGTGCGCGTCGAGCACCGCGGCGAAGTCGGTGGCCGCGGGGTCGGCCGAGCCGATGATGGTGGCCAGGGCGGGAGTGTCCACGCCGAAGGGCAGGCTCGCCACCCAGCGGGTTTCGTCGGGACGCCAGCCGTGCCACTCCACCTCGATGTGCACCACCGAGTCCACCGAGGTGTCACCCAGGTCGGCGCGGTAGTCGGCGGGCAGGTAGGCCCGGGTGTAGGCGGTGGGATCACCGACGAACTGGCGGTCGCGTGGCGGTGCCAGCTTCGCGAGCAGGTCGATCGGCAGCGGGAGCAAACGCGACAGGGTGGCCAGCTTGCTGAACGCGCGTGGCGTGGCCCGCGGATCCCACTGGTGAATATGGGCATCGATGATGTCGAGGTCGGTCAGATCCATGCTGTGCGTCCCATCGCCGCCGGCATTCCTTTCGCGAATTGTCACACGACAACGGGTGCGCTGCCCGGTTTCGCCCGCGTCAAACGGTTCGCCGATATTGTCCGCCCACCGCGAAGAAGGCGTCGGTGACCTGCTGCAAAGTACACACCCGCGCCGCTTCCATCAGCACGTCGAAAATATTGCCGTCGGTATGTGCCACCTCGGCCAGCCGGGCCAGCGCGCGCGGCGCGTGTTCGGCGTTCTCGGCCTGAAACCGGCTCAATCGGTCCAGTTGTGCGCGGCGTTCGGCGTCGGTGCCGCGCGCGAGCTCCAGCGGACCGTGCGCGGCGTCGTCCTCGCGTCCGCGGAAGGTGTTCACTCCGATGATGGGCAGCGTTCCGTCGTGTTTGCGCTGCTCATAGCGCATCGATTCGTCTTGGATGCGCCCGCGCTGGTAGCCGGTCTCCATCGCGCCGAGTACCCCGCCGCGTTCGCTGATGCGCTCGAATTCCAGCAGCACCGCTTCCTCGACGAGATCGGTCAGTTCATCGATGATGAAACTGCCCTGCAAGGGGTTCTCGTTCACCGCCAGCCCCCATTCCTTGGCGATGATGAGCTGAATGGCCAGCGCCCGGCGCACCGAATCCTCGGTGGGCGTGGTCACCGCTTCGTCGAAGGCATTGGTGTGCAGGCTGTTGCAGTTGTCATAGACCGCGATCAACGCCTGCAGTGTGGTGCGGATGTCGTTGAACTGCATTTCCTGTGCGTGCAGTGAACGACCGGAGGTCTGCACGTGATACTTCAGTTTCTGCGCGCGTTCGCCCGCGCCGTACCGGTCGCGCATCGCGATCGCCCAGATGCGGCGCGCGACCCGGCCGAGCACCGTGTATTCGGGATCCATGCCGTTGGAGAAGAAGAACGAAAGATTCGGCGCGAACTCGTCGATGGCCAGTCCGCGCGCCAGATACGTTTCCACATAGGTGAATCCGTTGGCCAGGGTGAAGGCGAGCTGGCTGATCGGATTCGCGCCCGCCTCGGCGATGTGATAACCCGAGATCGACACCGAATAGAAATTGCGCACCTCGTTGCGCACGAACCATTCCTGCACGTCGGCCATCATGCGCAGACTGAATTCGGTGGAGAACAGGCAGGTGTTCTGACCCTGGTCCTCTTTGAGGATGTCGGCCTGCACGGTGCCGCGCACGGTGGACAGGGTGCGTGCGCGCACCTCGGCGGCCTCCTGCGCGCTCGGCTCGCGGCCCTCGGCGTCGGTGAAGCGTTGCAGTGCCTGGTCGATGGCGGTGTTGAGGAAGAAGGCCAGGATGGTCGGTGCGGGGCCGTTGATGGTCATCGAGACCGAGGTGGTCGGTGCGCACAGGTCGAAACCGTCGAACAGGGTGCGCATGTCCTCGATGGTGGCCACCGAGACCCCCGAGGTGCCCACCTTGCCGTAGATGTCGGGTCGCTCGGCCGGGTCGTGGCCGTAGAGGGTGACCGAGTCGAAGGCGGTGGACAGCCGGGTGGCTTCGGCATGAGCGCTGAGGACCTTGAAGCGGCGGTTGGTGCGCGCCGGGTCACCCTCGCCGGCGAACATCCGGGCGGGGTCCTCGTTGTCGCGCTTGAACAGGAAAACGCCTGCGGTGAACGGGAATCGGCCGGGGAGGTGCTCGGCGCGCAGAAAACGCAGCAGTTCGCCGTCGTCGGTGTAGCGGGGCAGCGCGACGCGGGGAACGCTGGTGCCCGAGAGGGATTCGCGACGCAGCGGGGTGTGGATCTCGCGGTCGCGGATCTTCACGACCTGTTCGGTGCCGCGGTAGCTCTCGGCCAGAGCGGGCCATTCGGCCAGCAGGGCCGTGGATTCGGGGGAGAGGGCGTCGCGGGCTTCGGTGAGCAGTTCGGCGACCGCCGCATCGCCGGGCAGTTCCTCGTGCACCAGGCGCAGGCGTTGAACGCGTTGTGCCGCAGCGAGTTCGCGGGTGGTGTCGGCGTGGTAGGTGCGTACGGTCTCGGCGATCTCGGCCAGGTACCGGACCCGTGCGGGTGGCACGAGCTGGGCGAAGCGGGTCGAGACCTTGGTGTCCACACGGGGCAGGGCGCCCGGCTCGACGGTCAGTCCGTGTTCGGTCAGCAGGGCGGCGAGGTGCTGATAGAGCGCGGTCACGCCGTCGTCGTCGAAGGTGGCGGCACTGGTGCCGAAGACGGGCATATCGGCTGGGCTGGAACCGAATTCGGCGCGGTTGCGGATCAACTGGCGCGACACATCGCGTACCGCGTCGGCGGCTCCGCGCCGTTCGTACTTGTTCACCGCGACCACATCGGCGTAGTCGAGCATGTCGATCTTCTCGAGCTGGGAGGCGGCGCCGAACTCCGGTGTCATCACGTACAGGGCCACATCGACGTGATCGACGATGCCCGCGTCGCCCTGGCCGATGCCCGGCGTTTCCAGGATCACCAGGTCGTGGCCGGCGGCGCGGCAGGCCGCGATCATGGTGTCGACGTCGTCGGGGAGTTCGTGATTACCGCGGGTGGCCAGCGAACGGAAGTACACGTGCTCGCCGTCGAGGGCATTCATGCGGATGCGGTCGCCGAGCAGGGCGCCGCCGGCCCGTCGGCGGGTGGGGTCCACCGCGAGCACCGCGACGCGCAGCTTGTCCTGCTGGTCGGTGCGCAGTCGGCGTACCAGTTCGTCGGTGAGCGAGGACTTTCCGGAGCCACCGGTGCCGGTGATGCCGAGTACCGGCACCTGCCGTGCGGCGGCCGCCGCCAGGATCGCGGTCCGGTCGGCCTCGGGCAGCGCGCCCTGCTGCAGGCAGGTGATGGTGCGCGCCAGCGCGTTACGGTCGCCGGTGTAGAGCGCGTCGAGGTCGGCGAGCTCATCGGCGCGGTCGGTGTCGCAGACCCGGATGAGCTCGTTGATCATTCCCGGCAGGCCGAGGCGCTGGCCGTCCTCGGGGGAGAAGATCCGCACGCCGCAGCGGCGGAGCCGGTCGATCTCCTCGTCGACGATCACCCCGCCGCCGCCGCCGAAGATCCGCACGTCGCCGGCGCCCGCCTCGCGCAACGACTGGGCCAGGTACTCGAAGAACTCGACGTGGCCGCCCTGATACGAGCTCACCGCCACGCCCTGCACGTCCTCCTCGATCACCGCGTCGACGATCTCGCGCACCGATCGGTTGTGTCCGAGGTGGATCACTTCGGCGCCCTGGGCCTGCAGGATCCGCCGCATGATGTTGATCGCCGCGTCGTGGCCGTCGAACAGGGCCGCCGAGGTGACGAACCGCACCGGATGAACGGGAACGTGCATCGAGTCGCCCATGACCCACCTCTCCACAATTCGGTCGCACGTCCAATACTAGGACGTCAAACTAATTCTAGTCCGCCCACCGCCCCGGCGTCGCGAAAACTCGGCACACCGGTTTCAACCGAAACATCACCGCAGGTCGACATACTCGACCCATGGTTCGCGAACAGCGAGTGACAGTGGCGTTGGAGCGGCTGGTGACCGCCGGGGTGATCAGCGGGGAGCAGCGCGGCGCGGTCCTGCGGGCCGTGCACGAGCAGGAACGGGCCGGACGGGCGAGCGGTGGACGTGTCGCCGCCGAGATCGTGGCCTATGTCGGCGCCGGACTGGTGGCCGCCGGGCTCGGGCTGTTCCTGGGCACGGCCTGGACGCAGGTGGCGCAAACGGGGCGAGTGGTGCTGCTGGCGGTCGTCGCCGGCTGTGCGATCGGCGGTGCGGTGCTGCTGGCCGGCGGGTGCGCCGGGGTCTTCCGGCGGGTGCCGATCGCCTCGGCGGGACGGGTGCGGTTGGCCGCCGTACTGCTCGCGCTGGCCGCCGGCGCGGTGTGCGCGGCCGTCGCCACGGCCGTCGGGCAGGGCCGCGGTGACGACGCGCAATTACCCGCCTCGATCGCCGGGCTACTGGTCGCGGTGCTGGGCTATCTGCTGGTGCCCAGCGTGCTCGGGATGGTCACGGTGGCCGCATTCGGCGTGGCGAGCCTGGTCGAGGCGACCTCGCAGGTGCGTTCGCTCTGGCAAGGGGTGATCCTGCTGTTGTTCGGTGCGCTGTGGTTCGGGCTGGCCTGGCGACGCGTGCTCGTCGCGGACTGGGCGGGCTACGTCATCGGATGGCTGGTGCTGGTACTGGGTGCCCAGTCGCTGACCCTCGGCGAGTCGCCTTGGCGGCCCGCGATCACCGGGCTGGTGGGCGTGGTGTGCTTGGCGCTGTACGTGGGCCGGCGAGAAGCCGCGCTGGTCCTCGGCGGTGGTGCGGCGGTCGCGATCGCGGTGGGTCAGGCGGTGGCCGACTACACCGCGAGCGGACCCGCAGTGGCCAGTGTGGTGCTGGGCGTCGGCGCGGTGGTGCTGACGGTAGGGCTGGTGGTCCTGCTCGCCCGGCCGGGTGCGCGCCCACACAGCTGATTGGCCACGCCCACACGGGCAACGGGTCGGCGCGCACTCAGCGGATGAGGGTCTTCTCCTGTGCGCGGATCGTGCGGAAGAATCGCGGGCCCACATCGGTGCCGTTGTGGTTGTAGCTGTCGATGATCTCGGCCAGTTCGTCGGCCAGGGCGCGCAGGTCGCGACTGGCGGTGACGCGGTCGAACTCGTCGGTTTCCCAGCCCCACTCCGGTGGGATGTCGCCGATGGTGACCACGATCTGATCGGCGAAGGGAGTGCTCACCAGCACGGTGAGCTCGGTGGGGGCGGCCGCGAGCGGGCTGTGCACCGTCACCGTGCCGGGTGTGCTGCTCACCGGGGCGAAGTTGCGGGCGAAGGCGATGTCGTCACGCACCGATTCCACGATCGAGACGGTGCTGGCGTGCCGGCCCGGACGGTGGTGGCGCGAACCGTAGACCCGGTCGGCAGCGAGGCGGGAAGTATTGTCGGCGCCCGCCTTTCGTAGCAACCGGTCGAGCATGCGCTGCGCCGTCGCGCGCTCGCCCGCACCGGTGTTCTCGTGCTCGATCAGTGCGCGCAGGCGGGTGATCCGCAGGAAGTGGTCGCTGCCCATGAGGTGATTGTGCCGTATGCCGGGCTCGGTGGAATGCGTCACAACGGGCGTGCCGTGGCTTCAGATACTCGGACATCCAACTTTACTGTGACGGGCATGAGTGAAGCGGAAGTGCTGTTCGAGGTTCGCGACGGGCTCGGGCTGATCACCCTGAACCGGCCACGCGCGATCAACGCGCTCAACCACTCGATGAGCCTGGCCATCACCGCGGCCTTGCGGTCCTGGGCGACGGATCCGGCCATCCGCACCGTCGCGATCGTCGGTGCGGGGGAGCGGGGCCTGTGCGCGGGCGGTGACATCGTCGCCATCCACCGCGACGCCAAGGCCATCAACGACGGCGGCCCGGGCGCCCCCGCGCCCCTCGGCACCGCGGCGGCCGCGTTCTGGCGGGACGAATACCTGCTCAACGAGCTGATCGACAGCTACCCGAAGCCGTATGTGGCCGTGATGGACGGCATCGTGATGGGCGGCGGGGTCGGTGTCTCGGCGCACGGCAGCCACCGCATCGTCACCGAGCGCTCCCAGATCGGCATGCCGGAAGTGGGCATCGGCTTCGTTCCCGATGTGGGCGGCACCTACCTGCTCTCGCACGCTCCCGGTGAGCTGGGCACCCACGTCGCGCTCACCACCGCGCGCATGGGCGCCGGCGACGCCATCGCGGCCGGTTTCGCCGACACCTTCGTGCCCGCGGCCGACCTGCCCGCCCTGCTGGACGCGCTGCGTACCACCCCGGCCGACGAGGCGATCGCCCGATTCGCCACTGCCGCACCCGAATCCGAGCTCGCCGCCCAGCGGGACTGGATCGACCCCTGCTACGCCGCCGACACCGTCGAAGGCATCGTCGATGCCCTGCGCGCCGCCGACTCCCCGGAAGCGACCAAGGCCGCCGAGGACCTGCTGGCCAAGTCGCCGCGCGCGCTCAAAGCCACCCTGCGTGCCCTGCGCGAAGCCCGCGACCGCACCCTCGCCGAGGCGCTGCAGGTCGAATTCCGGATCACCGTGGCCGCGCTGAGCACCCACGATCTGGCCGAGGGCATCCGCGCCCAGGTGATCGACAAGGACCGCTCGCCGCGCTGGTCACCCGCCACCCTCGACGAGGTCACCGCCGCCCAGGTCGACGCCTACTTCGCCCCGCTCGGCGCGCACGAACTCGGGCTGCCAGCCTGATCGGTGCGTCCCCGTCATCGGCACAGCTCCGGGCCGGACACAGGTACGGCGCACCGGTGGCGGGACGGCTCGGTAGGGTCGGCACCATCCGTGACCGTTGATTGACAAGAGGGTGGCCGTGACCGAATTCGAGACGATTCTGCTGGAACGCAAGGGTGGCAGCGACGGTAAGGGCGTGGTCGGCCAGATCACGCTGAACCGGCCCAAGGCGCTCAACGCCCTCAACGCCCAGGTCCTCGACGATGTGATCGCCGCGCTCGACGAACTCGACCGCGACACGTCGGTCGGCGCCGTGGTGATCACCGGCTCGGAGAAGGCGTTCGCGGCCGGCGCCGACATCAAGGAGATGGCGCCCAAGTCCTACATGGACATGTTCCTGGCCGACTTCTTCGCCCGCTGGGACCGCCTCGCCAACTTCCGCAAGCCCACCATCGCCGCCGTCTCCGGCTACGCCCTCGGCGGCGGGTGCGAGCTGGCGATGCTGTGCGACATCCTGATCGCCGCCGACACCGCCAAGTTCGGTCAGCCCGAGATCAAGCTCGGCGTGATTCCCGGCATCGGCGGCTCGCAGCGGCTCACCCGCGCGATCGGCAAGGCCAAGGCGATGGACCTGATCCTCACCGGCCGCAACATGGGCGCCGAGGAGGCCGAACGGGCCGGTCTGGTCTCGCGCATCGTGCCCGCCGACGAACTGCTCGACACCGCGCTCGAAGTGGCCCAGACCATCGCCTCGATGTCGCTGCCGGTCGCCATGATCGCCAAGGAAGCGGTGAACCGCTCGTTCGAGACCACCCTCACCGAGGGCCTGCTCTTCGAGCGCCGGGTGTTCCACTCGCTGTTCGCCACCGACGATCAGAAGGAAGGTATGGCCGCCTTCGTCGAGAAGCGCCCGCCGAACTTCACCAACAGCTGATCCGGGCTATCTCGCGGGCAGTGACCCGTCGATGAACTGGACAGTAGTCGGCGCGGTGCCCTGCCCAGGGGACCGCGCCGCGGAATCGTGAGTGCTGAGCAGCCCGGCGACGGTGCCCCCGAGGGTGGCCGTCACCGCGACCGCCACGAGAAGTTTTCGGCGACCCGGGCGCGGTGGCGTGATCGCGGTGGCGCCGGCACGCAGCCGTGGCATCCGCAACCGGGTCGGACGGCGCGCGGCGAGCAGCACGGCGCCACGGGCCGAAACATATTCCGGCTCCGGGTCGTAGACGATCGGTAAGCCGAGTTGCGCGGCGAGCGCGGCGCGCAATGTCGGGTTGCGGGTGCACCCGCCCAGCAGTACCAGCGCACCCGGGCGCACCCCGGTCTCCGCGATCATCTGGCGCACGAACATGGCCGAATTGTGCAGCCCCGTCTCACACAGCTCGGCCAGATCGCTGCGCGTCACCACCGCGCGTTCGCCGGTGTCGGCATCGGTGGCGGTCACCACCCGGGCCTGGCTCAGCGATTCACGGTGGGTGCGGCTGGTGCGCGCGTCGGCCAGGACTCCGCCGCGGGCCAGTTGGCGGCGCAGCAGCGTGTCGTAGGCGTCACCGCTGAGCACGGTGCTGTGGGTGCTCGCCAGGATGGTGTCGGTGCGGCAGTCGGCCTGGGTCAGGGTCAGACCGGAGCTGCCGAGGTCGTAGAGCAGCACCGAATCGGTAGCCGGCAGCAGACCGGCGAAGCGCAGGTATCGCAACTGGGCCAGTGGTTCGTCGACGATGCCGACCGACGGGCCGGCCGCCGCGCGGATCGCGTCGGCGTGTGTTTCGGTGCGGCAGGTGACCAGCGTGGCGGAGACGCATTCGTCGCGCGCGAGCGCGGCCACGCGCATCCGGCGGATGGCCGTCAGTACCGATTCCTGCACCGACGCCCCGGCGCGGCGGGCCACGCGCACTCGGTCCAGCGGCGGGAGGTCGGGCCGGTCGCTGTGGTTGAGCACAGCACGAGCACCGCCCGCACCCGCCGATACCCCCAGGACCAGCACCATGAGCTACATGGTGGACCTTTTCGCGCTACCTGCCAAGCGAGTCGGCGGGCGATTCGCCGCCGGAGCCCGAAACCGCCTGGAATGCGAGGTTTTCCGGATCATCGGCGGCGAAGTCGCCCGCCGCGTGGCGGAACTGGGTCAGCAGCCGCAGCAGTTGCCTGCCGTCGCCCGGTGGCAGTCCCGGCTCGGCGAACACCTCGGCATTGAGTGCCTTCGTCGCCGCGTGCACCGACTTGCGGCCGGCTGCGGTGATCTCGATCAGGGTGGCGCGCCGGTCGCTGGGGTGCGGCACCCGCACCACCAGGCCCGCCGCCTCGAGCCGGTCGACGGCATTGGTGACGCTGGTCGGATGCACCTGCAGCCGCGCGCTGGCCTTGGCCATCGGCAGCGCGCCGGTGCGGCTGAAGCTGAGCAGTTGCAGCAGCTCATAGCGGGAAAAGGTGAGCCCAGACGGTTTGAGCGCCTCGTCCACCCGGGCCATCACGATCTGCTGCGCCCGCACCAGGGAGGTGACCAGGGCCATCCCGTCGGCCACCGAACCCCACCCGTGCTCCACCCACTGCCGGTGCGCCTCGGCGATGGGGTCCTGGGGAAGCGGTCTTGGCCGTGACATGGTTCCGATCATTCCACGACCGGCGAGTGCGGCTCGGTCAGCGCCGGTGAGCCGGGGCCGAGCAGATCTTCCAGGTGCCGTCTTCCTTGGTCAGGTGCTCCTGTGTGCTGTCCTCGGTGGTGGGTTCCTCACCCGCCACCGAGAGGGTGAGCTGACCGGTCACCGTGGCCTCGGCGTCGTCACCGCTGATGACGATGTCGCGCACGTCGTCGATGCGCGCCGTCACCGAGGCGATGTCGAACTGCTGGCGCTGTTCGGGGGTGAGATGGTCGATCTCGTCGCGATCGGCCCGACAGGCCAACTGCGCGGCGGCGATGAACCCTTCATCGTTGAGGGTGTCGTAGAAGTCGCGCACGGCGACCTCGATCTTCTTGTCGTCGGCGGACCAGGGAGCGTGCCCCTGCACGGTCAGCACCACCCCGGCGACCAACGCACCGATCACCATCAGCCCGAGCACACCGAGTGCCACGAACAGCCCGGTACGGCTCTTCTTCGGCGGTTGTGGCGGAAAAGCCTCGGCTCCTGGCGGCGGCCCCGCCGGGGGAGTACCGGGCGGCGTGCCCGGCGGCTGCGCTCCGAAGGATTGCCCCTCGGGTGGATTCGTCATAGCCCGCTCCTGCTGTCACCGGGGCGGCTGGCCCCGAAACCGTGTGGAACCGTGCGTATCGAGCCTGTTCGAGAAACAAACGAGGCCCCGACCGAACGGACGGGACCTCGAACTGCTGTGCCCTCGGCAGGATTCGAACCTGCGGCCTTCTGCTCCGGAGGCAGACGCTCTATCCCCTGAGCTACGAGGGCGGGATAGGTGCCGGTCGCTGTGCGGCGATCGGGCAAGCAAGAGCGTATCGCATGGAGTGCGGTGCGCCAAAAACGGTGCCGGACCGGGCGGTTGACCCGGTCCGGCAGCGTGTTCGTACGCCGACCTCAGCCGAAGGGCAGGGGGTCCGCGCCGCGGTCCGCGAGCATGGTGGTGATCAGCTCGGATTCACCCGCCTGGGTGGTGGACATGGTGGCGGCGAGGGTGCGTACCTCGGTGGTCGTGGCGTGCTCGGCGGCGTAGTCGAGCATCGGCACACCGCCCTGGTGGTGGCGCAGCATCAGCTGCAGGAACATCGTGTCCAGGGCCGGGCCGGTGGACTCGCGCAGCGCGGTCATCTCCTCCTGGCTCGCCATCCCCGGCATCTGCTGGACCGGGCCCGTCATCGTGTGGCCGGCCGCGGCGGTGCCGCCGTGACCGTGCGCACCGGAGCCGTGGTCCTCGACCATCCAGCCCATGTAGCCGTCGATGTTCTGGTTCGGCTCACCCCACAGCTGCAACCAGCCCTGCATGCGGCCGATCTGGTTCTGCTGGGTGGTCAGGATGTCGTAGGCGAGGCGGCGCACATCGTTGTCGGTGGAGGCGATCAGCGCCACCCCGGCCATGTCGACGGCCTGGTGGTGGTGGGCGGACATGTCCTGGTTGAAGCCGATGTCGACGGGGCCGGGCGCGGGTTTCTCGGTCTCGTCCAGCGGCATCCGCAGCAGGACGCCGGCCACGGCGCCGAGCAGCAGCAATCCGATGGCGCCCAGCACCAGCACTGCGCCGGTCGGGCGCTTGGGGGCCGGCTCGGCCGCGTTGTCCTCGACGACGGTTTCGGTGCTCATCACTGGCCCGCGGGCATGGGGATGTTCGGCATGCCGGGCAGGCCTGCGCCGCCGAGTTCGGCCGGGTCGGGGGTCAGGCCCGCGCCGTCCATGGGGACGGCTTCGGGACCGTAGGGCGAGGCGTCGAACGGCGGCGGGTTGTTCGCGTCGAAGATCGGGTTCGAGCAGCTCGCGCCGACCTCGGGGTAGGCGTAGGGGTTCTCGCGCAGGGCGGAGATGAACTGCTTGATCCGCGCGTCGTCGGCCGATTCCAGCTTCAGCTGGTGGCCCCACGACTGCAGCGCGATCGGCGAATCCAGGCCCGGGTAGGGCGACATCATCGAGAACTGGCGGCCCTTGACGAAGTTCGACAGCGTCTCCACGCCCGCGGCGTCGACCTTGTCGGGGTTGTAGGCGATCCAGATCGCGCCGTGCTCGAGTGAGTGCACGGCGTTCTCCATGCGGATCGGCTTGGCGTACACGGTGCCCGTACAGTTCGCCCAGGCCGCGTCGTGCGGGCCGCCGTAGGCGGGGGACTTGTCGTAGGCCACGCGTTGTTCGGGGGTCACGTGCAGACCGGCCGGGTACTCCTGGGTGACCACGCCCTCGATCTGGGCCGAGGGGTCCTTGTTCTCCGCGGTCGGCACCCATTCCTTCAGATCGGTCTGGGCTTCCCGGATGGCGGCCTGGTCCATGTACTTGGGGACCAGGTTGTAGGCCAGCAGACCGATCAGCGCGACGATGGCCACACCGGCGCCGATCAGGGCCCAGGGGGTCTCGCGCTTCTTACCGGGAAGCTTGCCCTTGCCCGTCTTGCGGGACGGAGACGACTTCCCCGCGGCCCGGACGGCCTTGGCTGATGTGGCGCTTGTCCTGCTCGGCATCGCTCGTTGTGCTCTTTCGACGTATGGATCGGTGGCGTTCGTGGCGGGCGGTCGTGGTTGCGAGGCGCCCAGCCAATAGGATAGAGACTCGTGACTCCAGCTGACCTTGCAGATCTCCTTCGTACCACCGCGGCGAAGGTGCTTGTCGAACGTGGACTGGACTCGTCGGTCCTGCCCGAGCAGGTCACAGTGGAGCGTCCGCGTAACCCCGAACACGGCGACTATGCCACGAATCTGGCCATGCAGGTGGCCAAGCGGGTGGGAACCAACCCGCGCGAGCTGGCCGGTTGGCTGGCCGAGGCGCTGTCGGCCACCGAGGGCATCGACGTCGCCGAGATCGCCGGCCCGGGCTTCCTCAACATCCGCCTAGGCGCTTCGGCGCAGGGCGTCATCGTCGAGCAGGTCCTCGCCGCGGGGCAGACCTACGGCACCGGTTCCGCGCTCACCGGTACCGAGATCAACCTCGAATTCGTTTCGGCCAACCCGACCGGTCCCGTGCACCTCGGTGGCACCCGCTGGGCCGCGGTCGGTGACGCGCTGGGCCGCATCCTGGCCGCGCAGGGCGCCGACGTGACCCGCGAGTACTACTTCAACGACAACGGCGCCCAGATCGACCGCTTCGCCCGGTCGCTGGTGGCGGCCGCGCTCGGTGAGCCGACTCCCGAGGACGGCTACGCCGGTGAGTACATCGCCGAGATCAGCGCGAGCATCCTCGCCGCGCACCCCGACGCTCTGGCCCTGCCCGCCGGTGAGCGTCATGAGCTGTTCCGTCGTGAAGGTGTGCAGCAGATGTTCGCCCAGATCAAGCAGGATCTGCACGACTTCGGCACCGATTTCGACGTGTACTTCAACGAGAGCGAACTGTTCGCCTCCGGCGCTGTCGACCGCGCTGTCGAAGAACTCAAGAACTCGGGCAACCTGTACGAGAAGGACGGCGCCTGGTGGATCGCGTCCACCGAGTTCGGTGACGACAAGGACCGTGTGGTCCTCAAGAGCGACGGCAACGCCGCCTACATCGCCGGTGACATCGCTTACTTCCAGAACAAGCGGGGCCGTGGCTTCGACCTGTGCATCTACATGCTCGGCGCCGATCACCACGGCTACATCGGCCGGCTCAAGGCCGCCGCGGCCGCGTTCGGGGACGATCCCGACACCGTCGAGGTGCTGATCGGGCAGATGGTGAACCTGGTCCGCGACGGCGAGGCCGTGAAGATGAGCAAGCGCGCGGGTACTGTGGTGACTCTCAACGACCTGGTCGAACAGATCGGGGTCGACGCCGCCCGCTATTCGCTGGTGCGTTCGTCGGTGAACTCGAGCATCGACATCGACCTGGACCTGTGGACCAAGGCGAGCAGCGAGAACCCGGTCTACTACGTGCAGTACGCGCACTCGCGGACCAACAGCATCATCGGCAACGCCGCCAAGTACCCCGAATTCGCCTCTGTCGCACCGGATTTCGCACTGATGACGTCGGCGCGCGAAGGTGACCTGATCCGTACCCTCGGCGACTTCCCGCGCGTGGTCGCCACCGCCGCCGAGACCCGCGAACCGCACCGGATCGCGCGCTACCTCGAGGAACTGGCCGGGGTGTATCACCCGTTCCAGTCCGACGACGACATGCGGGTGCTGCCCAAGGGTGACGACGCCGTCACCGGGCTCAACGCCGCACGCCTCGAACTGGTCAAGGCCACCCGCCAGGTGCTGGCCAACGGTCTGGCCCTGCTCGGCGTGAGCGCACCGGAGCGCATGTGAGCGCCCAAGACTTTTTCAGGAAGGACGCACGATGAGTGCACACCCGGCCGGTCCCCGGCACGCAGAGATCCCGCACGCGCCGAGTCTGCCCGAGCGCCCGACCGACCCCGGCGAGATGATCGAGCTTCCCGCCAACGTCTGGCCGCGTAATGCCACCCGCGATGCCGACGGTGTGGTCCGGCTGGCGGGTGTGCCGGTCACCGAGCTGGCCGAGCAGTACGGCACCCCGCTGTTCGTGATCGACGAGGACGACTTCCGCTCGCGCTGCCGCGACATGGTGCGCGCGTTCGGGCCCGATGCCCGCGTGCACTACGCGTCCAAGGCGTTCCTGTGCGGCGAGATCGCGCGCTGGATCCGTGACGAGGGCCTCTCACTCGACGTGTGCTCCGGTGGCGAACTGGCCGTCGCGCTGCACGCCGGTTTCCCGGCCGAGCGGATCGCGCTGCACGGCAACAACAAGTCCGTGCCCGAGCTCGAGGCTGCCGTCGCGGCCGGTGTCGGGCACGTGGTGGTGGACTCGCTCTACGAGATCGAGCGGCTCGAAGCCGTCGCCGGTGCCGCCGGGGTGCGCCAGGACGTGCTGGTCCGGGTCACCGTAGGTGTCGAGGCGCACACCCACGAGTACATCTCCACCGCCCACGAGGACCAGAAGTTCGGTTTCTCCATCGCCGGTGGCGACGCCATGGAGGCGCTGGCCCGCGTTTTCGACGCCGACAACCTGCGGCTGGTCGGGCTGCACAGCCACATCGGTTCCCAGATCTTCGAGCTCGACGGTTTCGAGATCGCCGCGCGCCGCATGCTCGGCCTGCTGCGCGCGGCCATCGACAAGTTCGGGATCGAACGCACCGCACAGATCTCCACCCTGGATCTGGGCGGTGGCCTCGGCATCTCCTACCTGCCCAGCGACAACCCGCCCCCGCTCGACGAGTTCGCCGCCAACCTGCGCAGCCTGGTCGCCGCCGAGGCCGCCCGCGCCGGGCTGCCCGTGCCGATCATCTCCGTGGAACCGGGTCGCGCCATCGCCGGTCCGGGCACGGTGACGCTCTACGAGGTGGGCACCATCAAGGACGTCGAGCTCGACGGCGGCGCGCGGCGTCGCTACGTGAGTGTCGACGGCGGGATGAGCGACAACATCCGCCCCGCCCTCTACCAGGCCGATTACGACTGCCGCCTGGTCTCGCGGTCCTCCGCGGCGCCCGCGGTCGTCGCGCGCGTGGTGGGCAAGCACTGCGAGAGCGGCGACATCGTCATCCGCGACACCTGGATGCCCGCCGACGCCGCCCCCGGCGATCTGGTTGCCGTCGCGGCGACCGGGGCGTATTGCTATTCGATGTCGAGCCGCTACAACCTGCTCACCCGGCCCGCCGTGGTCGCGGTGCGTGACGGTGTGGCCCGACTGATTCTGCGCCGGGAAACGGTGGCGGACCTGCTCAGCCTGGAGGTAGAAGGATGATCGGCACCAAGGAAGCGGGGCGCCCGCTGGGTGTGGCCGTACTCGGCATGGGCACGGTGGGTACCGAGGTGGTCCGGGTGCTGCGTGACCACGCCGATGACCTGCGCTCGCGCATCGGTGCGCCGCTGGTCCTGCGCGGGGTCGCGGTCCGCGATCTGAACAAGGACCGTGGGCTGCCCGCCGAATTGCTCACCACCGACGTCGAGGCGCTGCTGGCTCGCGACGACGTCGACCTGGTGGTCGAGGTCATGGGTGGGATCGACCCGGCCCGCAAGCTCATCGGCGCGGCGCTGCGGGCGGGCAAGTCCGTGGTCACCGCGAACAAGGCGCTGCTGGCCGACTACACCGGTGAGCTGGCCGCCGCCGCCGAGGGCAGCCGCGCCGACCTGTACTTCGAGGCCGCCGTGGCCGGGGCGATCCCGGTGGTGCGCCCGCTGATCCAGTCGCTCTCGGGCGACCGGGTGAACAAGGTCGTCGGCATCGTCAACGGCACCACGAACTTCATCCTCTCCGCGATGGACGAGACCGGCGCCGCCTACGACGACGTGCTCGCCGAGGCCACCGACCTGGGCTACGCCGAGGCCGACCCCACTGCCGACGTCGAGGGCTACGACGCCGCCGCCAAGGCCGCCATCCTGGCTTCGCTGGCCTTCCACACCCGGGTGACCGCGGCCGACGTGCACCGTGAGGGCATTTCCCGGATCACCGCCGAGGACCTCGAGACCGCGTCGGCGGTGGGCTGCACGATCAAGCTGCTCGCCATCTGCGAGCGGGTGTCGGCCGGTCCGGGTGAGCCCACCTCGTCCGAGGGCGGCAAGGACCGCGTCTCGGTGCGCGTGTACCCGGCGCTCATCCCGCGCAAGCACCCGCTGGCCTCGGTCAACGGTGCCTTCAACGCGGTGGTCGTCGAGGCCGACAACGCCGGTCGCCTGATGTTCTACGGGCAGGGTGCCGGCGGTGCGCCGACCGCCTCGGCGGTGCTGGGCGATCTGGTGATGGCCGCGCGCAACAAGTTCTACGGCGGCCGCGCTCCCGGCGAATCGGTCTATGCTGAACTGCCGATCGCGCCGATCGGTGACACCCCCACCCGCTACCACGTGAACCTGCAGGTGGAGGATCGTCCCGGCGTGCTCGCCGCGGTCGCCGACACCTTCGCCCAGCACGGGGTGAGCATCTCCACGGTGCGGCAGGAAGGCCACGGCGACGGTGCCCGGCTCGTGGTCGTCACCCACCATGCGGTGGAGTCGTCGCTGGCCGATACTGTCGCGGCGTTGGCGGAGATGGACTCCGTCACCGCGGTGACCAGTGTTCTCAGGCTGGAAGGCACCGAAGAACAATGAGTCGGAAAGTGCGCGGCGTCGCCGACATCCGAATCGATAGGTATTCCGGCGGCCTGTGCGCACACGGTCGCTTCCAGACCGAAGGAACGCAGGCATGAGCTCACCGTCAACTGGCATCGCCCCGCAGCTCGGGGTGCACTCCCGCTGGCCCGGTCTGATCGCGGCTTACCGTGATCGGCTCGCCGGTGCGGCCGACTGGGAGCCGGTGACCCTGTTCGAGGGCGGTACCCCGCTGGTCCCCGCCACGCACCTGTCCGAGCTCACCGGGTGTGAGGTGTACCTCAAGGTCGAGGGCGCCAACCCGACCGGTTCGTTCAAGGACCGCGGCATGACCATGGCGATGACCGACGCCAAGTATCGCGGCCAGCAGGCCGTGTTGTGCGCGTCGACCGGCAACACCTCGGCCTCGGCCGCGGCGTACGCCACCCGCGCCGGCATGGAATGCGCGGTGCTGATCCCGCAGGGCAAGATCGCGATGGGCAAGCTGGCCCAGGCCGTGATGCTCGGCGCCAAGATCATCCAGGTCGAGGGCAACTTCGACGACTGCCTCGAGCTGGCTCGCAAGGTGACCGCGGAGTTCCCGCAGGTCGGCCTGGTGAACTCGGTGAACCCAGCCCGGATCGAGGGGCAGAAGACCGCCTCGTTCGAGATCTGCGACGTACTGGGCAAGGCGCCCGATGTGCACGTGCTGCCGGTGGGCAACGCGGGCAACATCACCGCCTACTGGCGCGGATACCGTGAGTACCACGCCGACGGCATCACCTCGGTGCTGCCGCGCATGCTCGGTGTGCAGGCCGCGGGCGCCGCTCCGCTGGTCAACGGCGCGCCGGTGAAGGACCCCGAGACCATCGCCACCGCCATCCGGATCGGCGCCCCGGCGTCGTGGAACGGCGCCGTGGAGGCCAAGGAGCAGTCCGGTGGCGCCTTCCGCGCGGCCACCGACGACGAGATCCTGGCCGCCTACCGTCTCGTCGCCGCCACCGAGGGCGTGTTCGTCGAGCCCGCTTCGGCCGCGAGCGTGGCCGGGCTGCTGGCCGCGCGCAAGGAAGGCTGGCTGGATTCGGGCCTGACCGTGGTGTGCACCGTCACCGGCAACGGCCTCAAGGACCCCGACAACGCACTGGCCGGGATGCCCGAGGTGAAGCCGATCGGCATCGACCCGGTGGCGATCGCCCGCGAACTCGAGCTGGCCTGAGTTGACCGCGCACGAGCCCACGCTGATGACAGCGACGCTGCCCGCCGGTCTCGAAGTGACCGTGCGTGTCCCGGCTTCCACCGCCAATCTCGGGCCCGGATTCGATTGCCTCGGAATGGCTTTGGGCCTTTATGACGAAATCGTCGTGCGCACCACCGATTCGGGTCTGCGGATCCGGGTCGAGGGTGAGGGCTCCGACGACGTCCCTTGGGGCCCCACGCATCTGGTGGTGCGTGCGGTCGAGCGTGGGCTGGAATCGCTCGGCGTCTGGGCCGACGGCCTCGATGTGGTGTGCCGCAACGTGATTCCGCATTCGCGCGGGCTCGGCTCCAGCGCTTCGGCCGTGGTCGGTGGCCTGGCCGCCGGTGCGGGCCTGGCCGGGAAGTTCGACCCGGAGCTACGCCTGGACGACGATCGTCTGGTGCAGCTGGCCTCGGAGTTCGAAGGTCATCCCGACAACGCCGCCGCCAGCGTGCTCGGTGGAATCGTGGTGTCGTGGACCGAGATCGCCGAGGACCAGACCCGTTCCTACCGGGCCGTGCGGTGTGCGCCCGCGGCCGCGCTGCGGCCGGTGGTGCTCATTCCGCAGGTGCGGTCCTCCACCGCGCACACTCGCGGGTTGTTGCCCGAGCAGGTGCCCCACGGTGACGCGGCGTTCAACGTGAGCCGGGCGGCACTGGCGGTCGTGGCGCTGACCGAGCGCCCCGATCTGCTGATGCCGGCCACCGCCGACCGGTTGCATCAGGCCCAGCGTGCACCCGCGCTACCGCTCACCACGGCCTGGATCGAGCGCCTGCGCGCAGCCGGAATCGCGGCGACGGTCTCGGGTGCCGGCCCGACGATTCTCGCGCTGGCAACCGAGGAATTCCCCGCTGACCTGCGTAAACAGGCCGAAGAAGATGGTCTGCGCGTGATCGAGCCCGGCATCGCCGACGGGGTGTCGATCGACTGACGGCGTGCCTGCCTTGCCGTTGTTCGCAATGGGCAGCTATTCTGTGCATGTCCGTACATCGTGCGCATCAGACGCCGGTGCTTCATCAGGGCAATCGCTCCCCTTACCACTTTCTTCTGGTGGCGAAGCCTCCGGTCCGGCGGGGCGGGTAGTACGGCGCAGGCGTCGGTGATAGACGCGTAATCCGAGCTCGGCATGTGTTGCCGGGTCTACGGAACGAACCCTCGACTCAGCACACGGCATTCGAGGGAAGGAAAGGACTTCCGTGACAGAAACGGACCTGCTCGCGACACCCGGGGTGGATTCCAACCCTACGAACTCGGGCGGCCGCGAAAGTGAATCCGGACAGATTTCGAAAATGAGCGAACACACAGACGTCGCACGATCGGGGCTGACTGGAATGCTGTTGCCGCAGTTGCGTGCACTCGCGGGGGAACTCGGTATCCGAGGCACCTCCGGAATGCGCAAGGGTGATCTCATCGCCGCAATCAAGGAAAATCAGGCCGGTGCGCCTGCCAAGGGTGACAAGCCCGCCGAGGCCGCCGCCGTGACGGCCGACGCGCAGGCGTCAACCAAGACGGAAGCGCCCGCCAAGTCCGAAGCACGCGCCAAGAACGACGCGCCCGCCAAGACGGACAAGCCCGCCAAGGCCGACAAGCAGGCCGCGCCCGCTGAGAAGCCGGCCGCCGCCGAGTCCGAGCCCGTCGCGGCTCCGGCTGAGCAGGCCAAGACCGAGTCGACCAAGCCGGAGCAGGCAAAGCCGGAGCAGGCCAAGGCCGATGCTCCCGCCGAAGCCGGCGAGGAGTCGGGTCGCGAAGGCGGTCAGCGTGGCCGTGGCAGGCAGCGTCGTGGTCGTGACCAGGCCCGTTCCGGTGGTGGCGACAACGCCCCCGCCGAGAACCGTGCCGAGGAGCCCAAGCAGGCCGACAAGGCCGACTCGGGTGACCAGGGTGAACGCAGGCGCGACCGCAACAGCGGTGACCGTGGCGATCGCAACGATCGTTCCGGCGGTGAGCGCAACGACCGTTCCGGTGGTGGCGATCGCAACCAGAACGACCGCAACGACCGCAACGACCGCAACCAGGGCGGCAACGCCGGTGGCAATCGCGGTCCGCGTGACGACCGTGACCGCGGCGGTGACGACGAAGAAGGTGGCCGCGGCCGCCGGGGGCGTCGGTTCCGTGAGCGTCGTCGTGGTCGTGACCGCGACGGTGGCACCGGTGGTGGCGGTGGCGGCGAGGCCCGCGACTTCGAGATCCGCGACGACGACGTCCTGCAGCCGGTCGCCGGCATTCTCGACGTGCTCGACAACTACGCGTTCGTGCGGACCTCCGGCTACCTGGCCGGACCCAACGACGTGTACGTGTCGATGAACCTGGTGCGCAAGAACGGCCTGCGCCGCGGTGACGCGATCACCGGCGCGGTGCGTGCCCCACGTGACGGCGAGCAGAACAACCAGCGCCAGAAGTTCGACCCGCTGGTGCGCCTGGACACCGTCAACGGTGGTGAGGTGGACGCGGCCAAGCGCCGCCCCGACTTCCAGAAGCTCACCCCGCTGTACCCGAACCAGCGCCTGCGTCTGGAAACGACGCAGAACAAGCTGACCACGCGTGTGATCGACCTGATCATGCCGATCGGTAAGGGCCAGCGTGCGCTGATCGTGTCTCCGCCCAAGGCGGGTAAGACCACGATCATGCAGGACATCGCCAACGCGATCGCGATCAACAACCCCGAGTGCTACCTCATGGTCGTGCTGGTCGACGAACGTCCCGAAGAGGTCACCGACATGCAGCGTTCGGTGAAGGGTGAGGTCATCGCCTCCACCTTCGACCGGCCGCCGGGCGACCACACCTCGGTCGCCGAGCTCGCCATCGAGCGCGCCAAGCGCCTGGTGGAAATGGGCAAAGACGTTGTGGTGCTGCTCGACTCGATCACCCGATTGGGTCGTGCCTACAACAACTCCTCGCCCGCCTCGGGTCGCATCCTCTCCGGTGGTGTCGATTCGACCGCGCTGTACCCGCCCAAGCGGTTCCTCGGCGCGGCCCGCAACATCGAGAACGGTGGCTCGCTCACCATCATCGCCACGGCGATGGTGGAGACCGGCTCCACCGGCGACACGGTGATCTTCGAAGAGTTCAAGGGCACCGGCAACGCCGAGCTCAAGCTCGACCGTAAGATCGCCGAGCGCCGGGTGTTCCCCGCGGTGGACATCAATCCGTCCAGCACCCGTCACGACGAGCTGCTGCTCTCGCCCGACGAGATGGCGGTGGTGCACAAGCTGCGCCGCGTGCTCTCCGGGCTGGATTCGCACCAGGCGATCGACCTGCTGATGGATCGTTTGAGGAAGTCGAAGAACAACCTCGAGTTCCTGATGACGGTCTCCAAGACCGCGCCGGGCGCGATCGAGGACTGATCGGCCGATTTCGACAGCAGAAGGGCTCCGCTTCGGCGGGGCCCTTTCTGTTTGCGGGGAACAATGCGGGGGTAGGGGGTGTTCTCTGAGTGTGCGGTCGGATCTGGCATACTGGACCGCTGTGTGTCTGCGAGTTCGCCGACATTCCGCCTAGTCGGTTCCGGTTCACGTACTCCACTCCATGGAGCTACGACCCGGCGACCATTATCGAGAGGACGCCCATGAAGGCAGGAATCCACCCCACGTATGTCGACACCACCGTTGTGTGTGGTTGCGGCAACACCTTCCAGACTCGCTCCACCAAGGAGTCCGGCCAGATCAGCGTCGAGGTCTGCTCGCAGTGCCACCCGTTCTACACGGGCAAGCAGAAGATCCTCGACACCGGCGGCCGCGTGGCTCGCTTCGAGGCTCGCTACGGCAGGCGTGCAGGCAAGAAGGCCGACGCCGACAGCTAGTTGCCTCTCCCGACGCCCGGTCCTGCTCAGCAGGCCGGGCGTTGTCATTGGCGGCGCGGGTTCTCACTTCTTCGTCGCACCCTCCGCTCAGTCCAGATCGAGGCGGCCGAGAACGGCCTTCGGCCTGGAAAGACTCCAGCCGTCCTCTTCAAGTAGGAGTTCAACGCATGGCCGATCAGACGGCCCCGTCCGCCATCGACGACATCCTTGCCGAGTATCACGGGCTGGAGACGCAGCTGGCCGATCCGTCGTTGCACAACGACGCGGGCGCGGCTCGCCGGGTGGGTAAGCGGTTCGCCGAGCTGGCGCCGGTGATGAGCACCTACCGCAAGCTGGCGGCCGTGCGCGACGATCTCGAGGCCGCCCGGGAACTGGCCGCCGACGATGCCACCTTCGCCGCGGAAGTGCCCGGTCTGCAGGCTCAGCTCGCCGAGCTCGAACAGGCGCTGGCCGACCTGCTGGCCCCGCGCGACCCGCACGACGGCGACGACGTGGTGCTCGAGGTGAAGTCCGGTGAGGGCGGCGAGGAGTCGGCGCTGTTCGCCGCCGACCTGGCGCGCATGTACATCCGTTACGCCGAGCGGCACGGTTGGAAGGTCGAGACGCTCGACGTCACCTATTCCGACCTGGGCGGGTACAAGGACGCAACACTGTCGATCAAGAGCCGTGACGCCGCGCGCGACGGTGTGTGGTCACGGTTCAAGTTCGAGGGCGGGGTGCACCGGGTGCAGCGCGTGCCGGTGACCGAGTCGCAGGGCCGCATCCACACTTCCGCGGCCGGCGTGCTGATCTACCCCGAGCCCGACGAGGTCGAGCAGGTGCAGATCGACGAGACCGACCTGCGTATCGACGTCTACCGGTCCTCGGGCAAGGGTGGCCAGGGTGTCAACACCACCGACTCCGCGGTCCGGCTCACCCACCTGCCCTCGGGCATCGTGGTGACCTGTCAGAACGAACGGTCCCAGCTGCAGAACAAGGCGCGCGCCATGCAGGTGCTCGCCGCGCGGTTGCAGGCGCTGGCCGAGGAGCAGGCCGACCAGGAGGCCGCGGCGGGCCGGGCCAGCCAGATCCGCACCGTCGACCGTTCCGAACGCATCCGCACCTACAACTTCCCGGAGAACCGGATCGCCGACCACCGCATCGGCTTCAAGGCGCACAACCTCGACGCCGTGCTGGCCGGTGACATGGACGCCTTGCTCGACGCGCTCGGCAAAGCCGACCGCGAGGCCCGGATGGCGGCCGAGTAACCGGCATGAGTGGGCAGTGCGCCCGGCAGGCAGCGAGTGTGACCACGGAGGGCGCGACATGTCGAATGATTCGCTGACCGAGCGGATTCGGTTGCGTCCCCTGATCGTCGCCGCCGCGACGCGACTGGCCGAGGCGGGTGTCGGTTCACCCATGACCGATGCCGAGCACCTCGCCGCCCACGTACTCGGCGTGGAGCGGATGCGCTTGGCTCTGGTGCCGATGGTCGACGACGACGTGGCGGCCCGGTTCGAGCAGTTGATCGAGCAGCGTGCTGCGCGAGTCCCGTTGCAGCACTTGACCGGGACCGCGTCGATGGGCGAGATCGACCTGTCCGTGGGCCCCGGGGTGTTCGTGCCGCGCCCGGAGACCGAACTGCTGTTCGCCTGGGCGCTGGGCTTCCTGGAGACACACGGCCACGCGCACGCGCCGATCGTGGTCGACCTGTGCACAGGATCGGGTGCCCTGGCTCTGGCCATCGCCTACGCCCGCCCCGACGCCCTGGTCCACGCCGTCGAACTCGACCGGGACGCGCTGCGCTGGGCCCGCCGCAACGCCGACGCCCGCATCGCAGCCGGCGACACCCCCATCACCCTGCACCACGGTGATGTCACCGACCCGTTCGTGGTCTCGGACCTGACTGCGCGCGCCGACCTGGTGGTGGCGAACCCGCCCTACATCCCCGCGGCCGCGACCCTGGACCCCGAGGTCGCCGACCACGATCCCCACCGCGCCCTGTTCGGCGGTGCCGACGGCCTCGACGTCATCCGCGCGATGGTCCCCACCGTCGCCCGATTACTGCGCCCCGGCGGCGCCACGGCCATCGAACACGACGACACCAACGGTGCCGGTGTCGCCGCCCTGCTCCGGCGGCAAGGCGACTTCACCGACATCGAGCAGCACCAGGACCTCGCGGGCAGACCACGCTTCGTCGTAGCGACCAAGGCCGGACGCTGACCGCTCAGGCGCCGTTGTCGATCTGAGCGAGCGCGTGGGCCACCGGCACTTCGTACTGCGCGCAGAGGTGCTCGCTCGCCGTACCGGCGAGCACGCGTAGCTCGACCTCGGCGTTCTCCTCCGCGCCGATGGCGATGATGCCTTTCAGGGTTTCGACGGTGGCGCCGCGGTTGTCGAAGGCGTCGCAACTCAGGTACCCGATTTCGAGCATGCGCTCGTCGGTCCACCAATACAGCGACGGCGAGGACTGACGCGATTCCTCCAGGAACCGGTCCTGCTCCGGTGGGCCCGCCGCGTTCCCGGTCGCGGCACAGGTGCCGAGCACGGCGGCGGCCAAAAATGTTGTGGCACAGATACGTCGGATCATCATCGGTGGTTTCCCTCTCCCTTTGTTGCGGTGACAGTAGCGAAGGAGTCCGACAAGGTTTGCGTCATCCCGAATTTCTGTGCAGCGGGCCCAGCGGTGAGCGAACCGAGGGCAGCGTGACAGGATGGGCCGGTGAGTACCGTCTACGACTGTGCCGAACCGGCGTCTCGGGCCGCGGGGATCACCGCCGCGACCAGCGCACTGAAGTCCGGGCGCTTGGTCGTCATGCCGACCGACACCCTCTACGGTCTGGCCGCCGACGCCTTCGATTCCGCCGCTGTGGGCGACCTGCTGGCCGCCAAGCGCCGCGGTCGCGACATGCCCGTCCCGGTGCTGGTCGGTTCCTGGCACACCATCGACGGGCTGGTGTTCTCGGTGCGCCCGCAGGCGCGTGAACTGATCCGCGCCTTCTGGCCCGGTGCGCTGAGTCTGGTTGTGCAAGCGGCGCCTTCGCTGGCCTGGGACCTCGGTGACACCCGCGGCACGGTGATGCTGCGTATGCCGTTGCATCCGGTGGCGCTGGAGTTGTTGCGTGAGGTGGGTCCGCTGGCGGTGTCGAGCGCCAATGTGTCGGGGCAGCCGCCCGCCGCCACCGTCGAGCAGGCGCGCGAGCAGCTGGGTTCGCTGGCGAGCGTGTACCTCGACGGCGGTCCGGCCGAGCACGCCGTGGCCTCCACGATTGTCGATCTCACCGCGGATCAGCCGCGGGTGTTGCGGGAAGGTGCGGTGCCGGTGGCCGAGATCGCGGAGGTGCTCGGAATGGCGCCCGACGCGCTGATCAGCGCCGCCCAACGGTGATCGCCCGGCGCCCATGAGCTCTGTCGTTCCCCTGCGCGAGCTGCTGCTCGTGCTGCTCGTCTCGGCCACGGTGACATTCCTGGCCACCGGTGGTGTGCGGGTACTGGCCATCGGTTTCGGCGCGGTCGCGGTGCCGCGTGAACGTGATGTGCACGTGAAGCCGATTCCGCGAATGGGTGGCGTCGGCATGTACGTCGGCGTCGTGGCCGCGGTGCTGTTCGCCCACCAGCTACCGGCGCTGCGGCGTGGTTTCGATTACGCGCCCGATATTCCGGCGGTGCTGGTGGCGGCCACGATCATCGTGCTCGTCGGCATCGTCGACGACCGCTGGGGACTGGACGCGCTCACCAAATTCGCGGGGCAGGTGACCGCCGCCGGTGTCATGGCCGTGATGGGCCTGAGCTGGTACGTGATCTACGACCCGTTCAACGACACCACCGTGGTACTCGACGCCCTGCAGGGCGGTCTGGTGACGGTGGGCATCACCGTCACCCTGGTGAACGCGATGAACTTCGTCGACGGATTGGACGGTCTGGCGGCCGGGCTCGGTCTGATCTGCGCGGTGGCCGTTTTCGTGTTCACCGTCGGTTTGCTCTACGACCAGGGCGGCTCGGTCGACACCTATCCGCCCGCGTTGCTGGCCGCCGCGCTGGCCGGTGCGTGTCTCGGATTTCTTCCGCACAATTTCTCGCCCGCCCGAATATTCATGGGCGACACCGGCTCGATGATGATCGGGTTGATGCTGGCCGCGGTTTCCACCGGTGCGTCGGGCCGAATTCCGCTGCAGGGTTATGGCCCGCGCGACATTGTGGGTTTGCTCTCGCCGCTGCTGCTGGTCGGCGCGGTGATGTTCATTCCGGTGCTGGATCTGTTGCTGGCGATCGTGCGGCGCGTACGGGCCGGCGTGAGTTTTTCCACACCGGACAAAATGCATCTGCACCATCGGTTGCTACAGATCGGCCATTCCCAGCGCCGCGTCGTTCTGCTGATCTATTTGTGGGTCGGTGTGCTGGCCTTCGGCGCGGTGGGCACTTCGCTGATGGATCGGCGGCTGGTGGTGTTGCTGGTCGCGGGCGGATTGGTGTTCGCGCTGGTAGTAACCGCGATCCCGTCCATGCGGCGCACAGAGACGGCCCAACGCTGAGTTCGACGTGCAAGGTAAAGTGCGGGCCGTGAGCTTTACACCCGAAACCGTGCCCGGCCCAGACGCTCCGTTGCGCGCCGCGCTGCGCTACGGCCTGATCGGTCTGGGCGTACTGGTGGTCGTGGCGGTGGCGATCGCCTCGCTCGTCGCCGGGCTGCCCGGCCTGTGGGGTGCGCTGCTCGGCGCCGCGATCGGTGGTGGGTTCATCCTCACCACGGTCGTTTCGGTGCTGTTGGGCGCCAAGCTGCCGCCGAGTACGGCGGGCATGGTCATGCTGGTCAGCTGGGTCGGCAAGCTGCTGGTCGTGCTGGTCGTGGTCGGTGTGCTCAACCAGTTCGACTTCTACAGCAGGCCCGCGCTGTTCTTCACCGTGGTGGGAGCCTTGCTGATCGTGCTGGGTGCCGAGACGTACGGCGTTGTGAGCCACAAGGTTCCGTACGTCACGACACGCGCGGGAGACGGCGAAACGGCCTCCGAACAGGAATAATCTCACCCAGCTACGCACTGTCGTAGATAGCTTGGTAAAGTGTTGGTAAGCAAGTACCCAAGCTGGGGGCGCGGTCCGACAACTCAGGGCTTTGCCTCGAGTTACCAGGGGGGATCACCGAGATCCCACCGGGGGCCGCTATGCTTACTGCCGATCCGGGTGGAATATGCCCGGTTGAAGCATGTCGACGATGTCGCCGACGCCGAACAGCAGCCGATACGGGTTCACCTCCGTTCGAGCGGCTGTCGAATTTCGAGCCGACCTGAGTCGACCCCATTGATCGTCAATGTCCGATCGAACCGCGGGAATGACAGTCGTACCCGCGGCCCGAACACGGGAGAGAACGCTGAGCGTCATCACTTTGGCGGCGGGCGAGTTCCACGCGCCATCGCTGTCCGACTTCTTCCCTCCAGCGGTGCTGTTCGAGGGTACGCCGTTCGAACTCGATCGCCTGATGCTGGTCCGGCTGTTGATGACCGCCGTACTGGTGGCCGTCTTCTGGCTGGCTTTCCGCTCGCCGAAGATCGTGCCGCGCGGCCTGCAGAATGTGATGGAAGCCGGTGTGGTTTTCGTCAAGGAGCAGATCGCCGACGAGGTACTCGGCAAGGAATCCGGTAAGAAGTTCCTCCCGCTGCTTGCGACGATCTTCTTCACGGTTCTCTTTCTGAACTTCTCCGGTGTGATTCCAGGGTTGAACATCTCGTCGAACGCGCGCATCGGCATGCCGCTGGTGCTGGCCGCGATCGTCTATATCGTCTACAACTACGTCGGCATCCGGAAGTACGGGTTCTTCTCCTACATCCGGCACAGCATCGTCGTTCCCGACGTGCCGATCGCGCTGCACGTGCTGCTGATCCCGATCGAGTTCATCTCGACCTTCATCCTGCGCCCGTTCACGCTGACCGTCCGTCTCATGGCCAACATGCTGGCCGGGCACATCATGCTGGTGCTGTTCTTCAGCGCGACCTGGTTCTTCCTGTTCGATGCCACCGCGTGGATGAAGGTCTTCTCGCCCTTCTCGCTGCTCGCGGCGATCGGCTTCACGCTGTTCGAACTGCTGGTCATCTTCCTGCAGGCCTACGTTTTCGCGCTGCTGGCCGCTGTCTACATCGGCCAGTCGCAGCACGCTGCCGACCACTGACCTGACTGAACAAACGACCGGAAACCTGCTACACACGCCGACCGGCGGGTGAGCAACAGAAAGGGAAAGATTCATGAGCCTCGCTTACCTGGCCCAGGAAGCCG
Source organism: Nocardia halotolerans (assembly GCF_042650145.1). NCBI lineage: Bacteria > Bacillati > Actinomycetota > Actinomycetes > Mycobacteriales > Nocardiaceae > Nocardia > Nocardia halotolerans. The sequence goes on from NZ_JBHSDL010000038.1 coordinate 131,318, forward strand.
CGACCACCGAGAGCACCTTCAAGGGCTTCGGCGCCATCGGCTACGGCCTCGCTGCGATCGGCCCCGGCATCGGCGTCGGCATCGTCGTCGGTAAGGCCATCGAAGGCATCGCGCGCCAGCCCGAGCTGTCCGGCCAGATCCGTACCACCATGTTCCTCGGTATCGCGTTCACCGAAGCCCTGGCACTGATCGGCCTCGTCGCCGGCTTCATCTTCTGATTCCGATGCGCGAAATCATGATGCTCGCTGCCGAAGGGGGAGAGGATGTGAATCCTCTCGTCCCCGCAACGTACGACATCGTCTGGTCCATCGTCTGTGTCATCATCATCGGTCTGCTGTTCTGGAAGTACGTGATCCCACGTGTGACCAAGACCCTCGAAGAGCGCACGGACAAGATCGAAGGCGGTATCGCCAGGGCCGAAGCAGCCCAGGCCGAAGCCCAGCAGACGCTGCAGCAGTACCAGCAGCAGCTGGCCGACGCCCGGCTCGAGGCCGCACGAATCCGCGAGGATGCGCGCACCCAGGGTCAGCAGATCCTCGCGCAGATGCGCACGGATGCCCAGGCCGAAAGCGACCGTATCGTCGCCGCCGGTCATTCCCAGCTGGAAGCCCAGCGCCAGCAGATCCTGACGGAGCTGCGTTCCGATGTCGGCCGTACGGCCGTCGAACTGGCCGAGAAGATCATCGGTCAGTCGGTTTCGGACGAAGCCAAGCAGGCGGCGTCGATCGACAAGTTCCTCAAGGAGCTCGACGACACCGACGCCATCGGGGTCGGAAGGTAGCGACGCGAAAGTGAGAAGCATGTACGCAGCGAGCCGCGAGGCCAGTGCCCGGTCTCGCGAGGCGCTTCGGGTCGCACTGACCGGAAGCGAAACTGTTGCGGCCACAACGGGGTCGGAACTGTTCGCCGTTGTCGCCGTGCTGGACGACCAGCGTTCGCTGCGTGTGGCGCTCGCGGACGCCTCGGTGCCGGGTTCGGCGCGCGCTGAACTCAGCGAGCGGATCTTCGGCGGCAAGGTCAGCGCTGCCACGCAGGCAGTGCTGACCACCGCGGTGGCGCAGAACTGGTCCCGCACCCGTGACCTGGTCGAAACTCTGGTGCTGCTCGGGCAGGAGGCTCTGCTGGAGTCCGCCGCCGACGGTGGCCGCCTCGACGCGGTGGAAGACGAGCTGTTCCGGCTCGGCCGGATCATCGCCGACAACCCGCAGCTGGAGCAGGCACTGACCGATCAGACCAAGCCCGCCTCGGCGCGGCGCGAGCTGATCGAGCGGTTGCTCACCGGCAAGGCCGAGCCGACCACACTGGCGCTGGCCGAGCAGGCGGTGACCCGGCTGCGGACCAACAACATCGGCGTCGCCTTCGACGCCCTGTCCGATCTGGCGGCGGCCCGTCGTGACCAGATCGTCGCCCACGCGCACTCCGCGGTCGCGCTGACCGATCAGCAGAAGGGCAAGCTCGCCGCTTCCCTGCAGCGGATCTACGGCAAAGCGGTCACCGTGCACGTGCAGGTCGACCCGACGCTGCTGAGCGGCGTCGTCGTACGCGTCGGAGACGACGTCATCGACGGCAGCGCCACCGGCCGCCTGGAGAAACTGCGCCGGGCGATGTCCTGACCGGGACACCGCTTCGCAGTTCATCTTCAACCCCCGACATTCGAGACCACAGCGAGAGCAGGAACAACATGGCGGAGCTGACGATCTCCTCCGACGAGATCCGTAGCGCGATCGAGAGCTACACCCAGAGCTACACCCCGGAAACCTCCATCGAAGAGGTCGGTCTCGTGACCGACACCGCCGACGGCATCGCGCACGTCAGCGGTCTGCCTTCGGCGATGGCCAACGAGCTGCTCGAGTTCCCGGGCGGCGTCCTGGGCGTCGCGCTGAACCTCGAGGACACCGAGATCGGTGCCGTCATCCTCGGCGAGTACGCCTCGCTGGAAGAGGGCCAGCAGGTTCGCCGCACCGGCGACGTGCTCTCGGTCCCCGTGGGCGACAACTTCCTCGGTCGCGTCGTCGACCCGCTCGGCGCGCCGATCGACGGCCTGGGCGAGATCGAGTCCGACGAGCGCCGTGTGCTGGAGCTGCAGGCCGCGTCCGTGCTGGAGCGTCAGCCGGTCGAGGAGCCCCTGGCCACCGGTATCACCGCGATCGACGCGCTGACCGCTATCGGCCGTGGCCAGCGTCAGCTGATCATCGGCGACCGCAAGACGGGTAAGACCGCCGTCGCGATCGACGCGATCCTGAACCAGAAGGCGAACTGGGAGACCGGCGACCCGAACAAGCAGGTGCGCTGCATCTACGTGGCCATCGGCCAGAAGGGTTCCACCATCGCGGGCGTCAAGTCCGCGCTGGAGGAGCACGGCGCGCTGGAGTACACCACCATCGTCGCCGCGCCCGCCTCGGACTCCGCCGGCTTCAAGTGGCTGGCTCCCTACACCGGTTCGGCGCTGGGCCAGCACTGGATGTACCAGGGCAAGCACGTCCTCATCGTGTTCGACGACCTGACCAAGCAGGCCGAGGCCTACCGCGCCATCTCGCTGCTGCTGCGTCGCCCGCCGGGCCGTGAGGCGTACCCCGGTGACGTCTTCTACCTGCACTCGCGTCTGCTGGAGCGTTGCGCGAAGCTGTCCGACGAAATGGGCGGCGGTTCGATGACCGGTCTGCCGATCATCGAGACCAAGGCCAACGACGTGTCGGCGTTCATCCCGACCAACGTCATCTCCATCACCGACGGCCAGGTCTTCCTCGAGTCCGACCTGTTCAACAAGGGCGTCCGTCCGGCGATCAACGTCGGTACCTCGGTCTCCCGTGTCGGTGGCGCCGCCCAGACCAAGGCCATGAAGAAGGTCGCCGGTTCGCTGCGTCTGGAAATGGCCCAGTACCGCGAGCTGGAGGCGTTCTCCGCCTTCGCCTCCGACCTGGATGCCGCTTCGCTGGCCCAGCTCGAGCGTGGCGCCCGCTGGGTGGAGCTGCTCAAGCAGGATCAGTACTCCCCGGTTTCGGTCGAGGACCAGGTCGTCTCGATCTACCTGGTCGACGCCGGCTTCTACGACACCGTGCCGGTCGGCGACGTGCGTCGCTTCACCGCCGAGCTGCTCGAGCACCTGCACAGCTCCACGCAGAGCTCCTTCGACGCGCTCGAGGGTGGCAGCAAGCCGCTCGGTGGCACCGAGGCCGCTTCGGCCATCGAGGCCGAGACCGACAAGTTCAAGCAGGGCTTCCTGGCTTCCGACGGCAGCCGCATCGTGAACGAGGCCGCCCCCGGCGATCTGGACCACGAAGAGGTCGAGTCCCTGTCGGTCACCCGCAAGCACGTCGACAAGTAAGCCGGGCGGGACTATGTCGGCAATTTCGAATCTGGCGAATGAGGGGAGTGTGAACCGCTGATGGCAAGTTTGCGTGAATTGCGCTCCCGCATTCGTGGTGTGAATTCGATCAAGAAGATCACCAAGGCCCAGGAGCTGATCGCGACCTCGCGAATCTCCAAGGCCCAGGCCAGGGTGGCGGCGGCCAAGCCGTATGCCGAGGAGATCACCAAGGTCCTCGGTGAACTGGCGAGCGCCTCGAAGAACCTGTCGCACCCGCTGCTGACCGAGCGTCCCAACGCTCGGCGGGCCGCGGTCCTGGTGATCACCAGTGACAGCGGCATGTGTGGTGGCTACAACTCGAACGTGCTCAAGCGCGCCGAGGAGCTCATGACCACCCTGCGTGGCGAGGGCAAGGAGCCGGTGCTGTACGTGATGGGCAACAAGGGCCTCACGTACTACAAGTTCCGCGACCGTCCCTACCAGGCGTCGTGGACCGGTTTCTCCCAGCAGCCCAAGTACACCGATGCCACCGCCGCGTGCGGGCATCTGGTGGAGGCCTTCATGGCCGGCTCCGACGGCGAGGTCGCCTCGCTCGACGGCAGCGGGAACATCGAAGGCGTCGACGAGTTGCACATCGTCTACACCAAGTTCGTGTCGATGCTGACCCAGACCCCGGAGGTGCGCCGCCTGGCGCCGATCCAGGTCAGCTTCGTCGACGAGAACTACGAGGTCGGCGACGACATGATGTCGGACTCGCCGAACGCGGCGGTGACGGCACAGTACGAGTTCGAGCCCGACGCCGACGTGCTGTTGGGGGCGCTGTTGCCCAAGTACGTCAACACGCGTATCTACGCATCGTTGCTCGAGGCAGCGGCATCCGAGTCCGCGGCTCGGCGCACCGCAATGAAGGCGGCCACCGACAACGCCAACGAGCTGGCCAATGTGCTCCAGCGCGAGGCGAACTCGGTGCGTCAGGCTCACATCACGCAGGAAATCAGCGAAATCGTCGGCGGCGTCAACGCGCTGGCGTCGAGCTCGGACCGCGACTAAGAAGCGCAGGAAGAGAACCAATCTAATGACCGCAGCTGTCACTCAGGACAACGCGAAGAAGGCGGGCGAAACCGCTGGTCGCGTCGTCCGTGTCATCGGCCCCGTCGTGGACGTCGAGTTCCCGCGTGGTGCCCTCCCCGAGCTGTTCAACGCTCTGCACTCCCACATCGAGCTGCCGTCGGTGGCCAAGACGCTGACCCTCGAGGTCGCCCAGCACCTCGGCGACAACATCGTGCGCACCATCTCGATGCAGCCGACCGACGGCCTGGTCCGTGGCGCGACCGTCACCGACACCGGCAAGCCGATCTCGGTGCCCGTCGGTGACGTCGTCAAGGGCCACGTGTTCAACGCCCTCGGTGACTGCCTCGACACTCCCGGCCTCGGCCGTGAGGGTGAGCAGTGGGGCATCCACCGGCAGCCGCCGAGCTTCGACCAGCTCGAGGGTAAGACCGAGATCCTCGAGACCGGCATCAAGGTCATCGACCTGCTGACCCCGTACGTCAAGGGCGGCAAGATCGGTCTGTTCGGTGGTGCCGGTGTCGGCAAGACCGTGCTGATCCAGGAGATGATCACCCGTATCGCTCGTGAGTTCTCGGGCACCTCGGTGTTCGCGGGCGTCGGTGAGCGTACCCGTGAGGGCACCGACCTCCGTCTGGAAATGGAAGAGATGGGCGTCCTGCAGGACACCGCCCTCGTCTTCGGCCAGATGGACGAGCCGCCGGGCACGCGTATGCGCGTGGCCCTGTCGGCGCTGACCATGGCGGAGTACTTCCGCGATGTCCAGCACCAGGACGTGCTGCTCTTCATCGACAACATCTTCCGTTTCACCCAGGCCGGTTCCGAGGTCTCGACCCTGCTGGGTCGTATGCCTTCGGCCGTGGGTTACCAGCCGACGCTGGCGGACGAGATGGGTCAGCTCCAGGAGCGCATCACCTCGACCAAGGGTCGCTCGATCACCTCGCTGCAGGCGATCTACGTCCCCGCCGACGACTACACCGACCCGGCGCCGGCGACCACCTTCGCCCACCTGGACGCGACGACCGAGCTTTCGCGCCCGATCTCGCAGAAGGGCATCTACCCGGCCGTCGACCCGCTGACCTCGACCTCTCGTATCCTCGAGGCCTCGATCGTCGGCGATCGCCACTTCCGGGTCGCCAACGAGGTCAAGCGGATCCTGCAGAAGTACAAGGAACTGCAGGACATCATCGCGATCCTCGGTATGGACGAGCTCTCCGAAGAGGACAAGGTCCTCGTCGGTCGCGCCCGTCGCCTGGAGAAGTTCCTCGGTCAGAACTTCATCGTCGCCGAGAAGTTCACCGGCCAGGTCGGCTCGGTCGTTCCGCTGGAACAGACCATCGACGACTTCGACCGTGTCTGCAAGGGCGAGTTCGACCACTTCCCGGAGCAGGCGTTCAACTCCTGCGGTGGTCTCGACGACGTCGAGGCAGCCGCGAAGAAGATCCTCGGGAAGTAGTCCACTATGGCGGAGATGACAGTTGATCTCGTAGCTGTCGAACGCAAGCTCTGGTCCGGCCAGGCTTCGTTCGTCAGTGCGCAGACCACCGAGGGTCAGATCGGCATCATGGCAGGCCATGAGCCGCTGCTCGGTCAGCTCGTCGAGGGCGGCACGGTGACCATCGTGACCACCGACGGCGAGCGGATCGTGGCCGCGGTGCACGGCGGCTTCTTCTCGGTGACCGCCGATACCGTCCGGGTGCTGGCCGAGTCCGCGGATCTCGCGGCCGAGGTCGACGTCGAGGCGGCACGCAAGATGCTGGCCGAGGGCGGTGCCGACGAGGCGCAGCTGCGCGCGGCCCAGGGTCAGGTGCGCGCCGTCGAGGCGACCGCGACTTCCTGATCGCAATACAGCACAGCACTGTCGGCGACGAACTTCGAGTTCGTCGCCGACAGTGCTGTCTGCGGGGTCATGACCGATCCGGGCGAAGCCGCCGCCGCCGGACGTGATTGAATGACGTGCGGGGGTGTCTTGGACACCGCGGAGCGAAAGGGCGTACGGCATTGCAGACCGGGATGGTTCTCCTGATCATTCTGGTGCTGACGCTCGTGTTCGTAGCCGGTGCTTCCACCTACCGGTTGATGATGTTGCGCCGGGGCGGCACGGCCGCGCTGCTGCGGGTGTTGCCCGCGCGTGGCGGCCAGGGTTGGCGCCACGGCCTCATCCGCTACGACGAGGATCGTCTCGTCTTCTTCAAATTGACCAGCCTGAAGTTCGGCCCCGACAGCACCGTGCACCGGCAGGGCCTCGAGATCGTCGAGCGCAGGCATCCACAGGGCGATGAATTCGACATCATGAGCGATGACATCGTCGTGGTGGCCGTCACCGATCCGCAGGCCGGCTTCGAGCTGGCCCTCGACCGCGGCTCGATGGCGGCTTTTTTGTCCTGGGTCGAGTCCCGTCCTTCCGACCGCGCCCAGCGCAAGGGCCCGACCTGACGTGCAGAGCGACAGCTGAGCGAGGCAAGCACATGGGTAACTCTTCGGGTGAGCCGGAGTCGGCGCGTTCCGGCGTGCATCTGACGCGGATCTACACCCGCACCGGCGACGACGGCACCACCGGCCTCAGCGATTTCTCACGCGTGGCCAAAACCGATGCCCGGTTGGTCGCCTACGCCGACTGCGACGAGGCCAATGCCGCGATCGGTGTCGCGGTCTCGCTCGGCGCACCGAGCCCGGAGATCCTGTCGGTACTGCGCCAGATCCAGAACGATCTGTTCGACGCGGGCGCGGACCTGTCCACTCCCGTGGTCGCCGAGCCGAAGTATCCGCCCCTGCGTATCACCCAGGACTACATCGACCGGCTCGAAGCCTGGTGCGATGAGTTCAATGCCGATCTGGCGCCGTTGAATTCGTTCATCCTGCCCGGCGGCACGCCGTTGGCGGCGCTGTTGCACACCGCACGTACCGTGGCGCGCCGCGCCGAACGTTCGGCATGGGCCGCCGTCGACGCTCACCCCGACGACACCGGCGTGTTGCCCGCCAAGTACCTCAATCGCCTCTCGGACCTGCTGTTCATCCTGAGCCGGGTGACCAACCCCGACGGTGACGTGCTGTGGCAGCCCGGCGGCGGCCGTACGCGCTGAAAGCGGCTCAGCGACCCGATGATCCGGTTGTTTGGTGGCAGGGGGGCGTGTCGTGGCGCCACGGTCGATAAGCTGGCGTGGTGAGCGAACGGTTTCTGGTCTCCGGCGGTAATCAGCTCGTCGGCGAAGTCGCGGTAGGCGGCGCGAAGAACAGTGTGCTGAAGCTGATGGCCGCCGCGTTGCTGGCCGAGGGTACGACCACCATCACCAACTGCCCGGACATCCTCGATGTGCCGCTGATGGCCGATGTGCTGCGCGGGCTCGGCTGCGATGTGACCATCTCCGACGATGTCGGCGGCGACAACTCGGTGGTGACCATCGATACCCCCGCCGAACCCAAGTACCACGCGGATTTCCCCGCGGTGACCCAGTTCCGCGCGTCGGTGTGTGTACTCGGTCCGCTGATGGCGCGCTGTAAGCGTGCGGTGGTGGCGTTGCCCGGCGGTGACGCGATCGGTTCGCGTCCGCTGGACATGCATCAGGCCGGTCTGCGCCTGCTCGGTGCCACCAGCGAGATCGAACACGGCTGCGTGGTGGCCCGCGCCGACGAGCTGCAGGGTGCGCGGATCCGCCTCGACTTCCCGTCGGTCGGCGCGACCGAGAACATCCTGATGGCCGCGGTCCTGGCCGAGGGGGAGACGGTCATCGACAACGCGGCGCGCGAGCCCGACATCGTCGACCTGTGCACCATGCTCGTGCAGATGGGTGCGCGGATCGACGGTGCCGGTTCCTCGGTGCTCACAGTGCAGGGCGTGAAGAGCCTGTCACCGACCACGCACCGGGTGATCGGCGACCGCATCGTCGCCGCCACCTGGGGAATCGCCGCCGCGATGACCACCGGCGATGTCCGGGTCACCGGGGTGAACCCGAAGCACCTGGCGCTGGTACTGGACAAGCTGCGTTCGGCCGGAGCTCGGATCTCCTATGAACCCAATGGTTTCCGTGTGGTGCAGGCCGAGCGTCCGCGCGCGGTGAACTTCGCAACGCTGCCGTTCCCGGGTTTCCCCACCGACCTGCAGCCGATGGCGATCGGCCTGGCCGCCATCGCCGACGGCACGTCGATGATCACCGAGAACGTCTTCGAGGCCCGGTTCCGCTTCGTGGAGGAGATGATCCGGCTCGGTGCCGACGCCCGCACCGACGGCCACCACGCCGTAGTCCGCGGCATCCCGCGCCTGTCCAGCGCCCCGGTCTGGTCTTCCGACATCCGCGCCGGCGCCGGCCTGGTCCTGGCGGGCCTGGTCGCCGACGGTGTCACCGAGGTGCACGACGTGTTCCACATCGACCGCGGCTACCCCCGGTTCGTCGAGCAGATGCAGGCGCTCGGTGGCCGGGTCGAACGTGTGACGACGCCGAAATAGCGTTCTGACCAGCCGATTTGACTTCGTGTTGGTCGGCACGTAACTTTATTCGAGTCAGAGCGACACGGACGCCGACCCGGACACACAGTGACCGGGACAACGAGGTAGGACGTTGAGCGCCTGACTGATCATGTGTTCAGGGCTACACGGTGCGGAACTTGCTTCCGGCGGTGTGTCTGGGCTATGTTGGAACTCTTGCTTCACCGAAACCCCGACGAGTAGTTGCGGGTAGGAGTGTGTGCGTGTGTTCTTTGAGAACTCAATAGTGTGTCGATGAATGTCAGTGCCAATATTATTATTGGTTCCAACCTTCGCGTACCCCCCGGTCGTGGGAGGTTGGACATTGAAAAACAACAGCGAATCTTGATTTGCTGGTGTTTGGCTTTGCTAGATTTTCGGACTCTAGTTTAGATATTTCTGATTCGTGTCTTTCGGGGCATGGTTCAAGAGTCTTCAACGGAGAGTTT
>NZ_JBHSDL010000039.1:0-1008 GCF_042650145.1 Nocardia halotolerans
CCCTAGAGATAGGGCTTTCCCTTCGGGGACAGAGTGACAGGTGGTGCATGGTTGTCGTCAGCTCGTGTCGTGAGATGTTGGGTTAAGTCCCGCAACGAGCGCAACCCTTGATCTTAGTTGCCAGCATTAAGTTGGGCACTCTAAGGTGACTGCCGGTGACAAACCGGAGGAAGGTGGGGATGACGTCAAATCATCATGCCCCTTATGACCTGGGCTACACACGTGCTACAATGGATGGTACAAAGGGCAGCGAAGCCGCGAGGTGAAGCAAATCCCATAAAACCATTCTCAGTTCGGATTGCAGGCTGCAACTCGCCTGCATGAAGCCGGAATCGCTAGTAATCGCGGATCAGCATGCCGCGGTGAATACGTTCCCGGGCCTTGTACACACCGCCCGTCACACCACGAGAGTTGGTAACACCCGAAGTCGGTGAGGTAACCTTTTGGAGCCAGCCGCCTAAGGTGGGACCAATGATTGGGGTGAAGTCGTAACAAGGTAGCCGTATCGGAAGGTGCGGCTGGATCACCTCCTTTCTAAGGATATATTACGGAAACATACTGTGTTGTTTGGTTCAGTTTTGAGGGAGTAATTGCCTCAAAGCTTTTTGTACCTTGAAAACTAAATAAGAGTAACAACGACATCAAACTTTAAAGCAAGGCTATAAATTTATTTAGTGTAATGCTTATTCAACTGATAGTTAAGTGAATAAGGGCGCACGGTGGATGCCTTGGCACTAGGAGCCGATGAAGGACGGGACTAACACCGATATGCCTCGGGGAGTCGTAAGTAGACTTCGATCCGAGGATTTCCGAATGGGGAAACCCACTGTTCGTAATGGAGCAGTATCCATATCTGAATACATAGGGTATGGAAGGCAGACCCGGGGAACTGAAACATCTCATTACCCGGAGGAAGAGAAAGCAAATGCGATTTCCTGAGTAGCGGCGAGCGAAACGGAATTAGCCCAAACCAAGAAGCTTGCTTCTTGGGGTTGTAGGACACTCCAT
>NZ_JBHSDL010000040.1:0-629 GCF_042650145.1 Nocardia halotolerans
GGGGCGCTCTACGATCCTGATCCGGATCATCCCGGTACGACTTACACGCGTTCGGGTGGGTTTGTTTCCGGTGCTGCGGATTTCGATGCGGGGTTCTTCGGTATCGGTCCGCGTGAGGCGTTGGCGATGGATCCGCAGCAGCGGTTGTTGTTGGAGGGGGTGTGGGAGGCGTTCGAGGATGCGGGTATCGATCCGGTGTCGTTGCGGGGCAGCGACACCGGCGTCTTCGCCGGGGTGATGTATCAGGACTACGAGCTGCTGACCCGCACCCGCCCCGACCTCGGAGGCTATTGGGCTGTGGGTTCGGCGGGCAGTGTGGTGTCGGGTCGGGTGGCGTATTCGTTCGGGTTGACGGGGCCGGCGATCACGGTGGATACGGCGTGTTCGTCGTCGTTGGTGGCGATCCATCTGGCGATGCAGTCGCTGCGCCGGGGAGAGTGCGCGATGGCTGTTGCGGCCGGTGTCACAGTGAATTCCACACCGACTGTGTTCGTGGAATTCTCACGGCAACGGGCGATGTCGGTCGATGGTCGGTGTAAGTCGTATGGGGAGGGGGCGGATGGGACTGGTTGGTCTGAGGGTTTGGGTGTGTTGGTGTTGGAGCGTTTGTCGGATGCGGTGCGTTGTGG
>NZ_JBHSDL010000041.1:0-930 GCF_042650145.1 Nocardia halotolerans
GAGGCTGGGACAAAACCCCAGTAAATTAATATAAGCATGGTCCTTACCAACGTTTTAACGGTAAGGACCATGCTTATTATTTTTCGCACGCAATTTTCTGATATTAAAGTAAACAAAAAGGACACCATCTGATAAAATTAAAGTACGACCAATAACTTTTTTCGGAGGTGTCCTTATGTCGTATTATAACATGAAACAAGTTGTATTACCTATGGATTTGGAAGTTAGATTAAAAGAAAATGACATTGCCTTTGCCATTAATGATTTAGTAGAAAGTATTCCAGAAAGTGCTCTTGAACCACTTAGAAAAGATACAGGTCGTCCGCCATATGCTTCGCGGATGATGTTGAAAATTATCCTTTGTGGTTATACGCAGTCTGCCTTTTCGGGCAGGAAGATTGAAGCCTTATTAGAAGATAGTGTACGAATGATGTGGTTATCTCAGGAGCATCAACCAAGTTACAGAACGATTAATCGCTTTCGTGTGCACCCATTAGCGAAAGGGTTATTACGTGAGTGCTTTGTACAGTTTCGATCTCAGTTGGTAAAGGAAGAAGTAATTGAAGAAGAGGCTATTTTTATTGATGGCACAAAGATTGAAGCCAATGCGAATAAATTCACATTTGTATGGCGAAAATCGGTTGAAAATTATAGTGAAAAACTAATTGAAAAGTCCAATCAAATGTACGATGAGTTAATTGAGAAGCGAATCATTCCTGAAATAGAACGGGACGATTTCGAAGAGCTTTCGGTTGAAGAAATGAAAGAAATTGTGGAAAAACTGAGTGAAAAAATTGAAGCATACGACAAGGAAATTGAAGCGAGTGACGTTGGTGTTGAGCGGAAACAGCTTCGTTCCGAGCGAAAAGCACCAAAACAATATCGTAAGCAATTTGAAGATTTTATTGTGCGTAAACAAAATTATCAAAA
>NZ_JBHSDL010000042.1:0-92752 GCF_042650145.1 Nocardia halotolerans
CTGATGCCGATCACCGACAGTTGCCGCCACGGCGAACATGATGCCCGACCTGGCCATCTATCGGGCGAGAACCGAGAACTCGATTGGGAGACATGACCTAGTAGTCGAATTCTGTCACTGACTACGTTCGGCGATGCCCATGGTGATGAGAAATCCGGCGATGAAGAATCCGTAGCCCTCCATGATCCACAGCGTCCGGGTGGCCGACGGGCCGAGCACGAGGCCGTGCTCGGCAGCGCCGGTTACCACAACTGCCGGGACTACGCGCGGAACCCGGTCCGAACCCGCATGTCGGCGGTCGCTGCTAGGGTCGGTCGAGTTCGGACACGGGGTGTCTCGCGACCGCGAGGCTGAGAACAGACCCGATGAACCTGTTCAGGTAATGCTGACGAAGGGATGTCACGGTGTTGCGCGCCACCACCACGAAAAATGACCTGTTCACCGATCACCTCTGGGACCGGACCGAAGTCCTGCGCAGTGCGATCGACGACCTGGAATTCCTGCGCCACCTCGGCGAGGGCACGTTGCCACTCGAGGTGTTCCGCACCTACATCGAACAGGATTCGCTGTACCTCACCGGGTACTCCAAGGCGCTGGCGATACTCGCCGCCAAATCGCCGGACCCGCAGACCGCGGCGTTCTGGGCCACCTCGTCCGCGAACGCGGCCACGGTCGAGTCCGCCATGCACAACGAGCTGCTCACCGGTGGCGCGCTGCCCCCACGACAGGGCGAGCCGCAACATTCCCAGACCTGCCTGGCCTATGTCTCCTACCTGATCGCCGCCGCCGCGACCGAGTCCTACGCCGTCGCCGCGGCGGCCGCGCTGCCCTGTTTCTGGATCTACGCCGAAGTGGGACGCGACCTGGCCGCGAGCGCCGCGAAAGTGATCGCGGCCGACCCGGCCCACCCCTACGCGCAGTGGGTCACCACCTACGGCGCCGAGGAGTTCCAGCAGGCCGCGGCCACCGCACGCGCGCTGGTCGACGCGGCTGCCGAGGCGGCGAGCGAACAGGAGCGCGCGGCCATGGAGAAGGCATTCGTACTCGCCGTGCGCTACGAGTTGATGTTCTGGGACACCGCCCTGCGCCCGCAGCCCTGGCCCGCCGCATGAGGGGGCGTCTGCGCCGCGCGATCGCGGTCATGGCGACCACCATCGCGACGCTGTCGCTGCTCACCGCCTGCGGCACCGGCGGCGGCTCCGACCAGACCATCCGATTCGCGCTGGACTGGACCCCGAACACCAATCACGTCGGCCTCTATGTCGCGTTGCAGCGCGGCTACTTCGCCGATGCCGGTCTGGATGTGCAGGTCCTGCCGTACAACAACACCTCGGTCGACACGGTGATCGATGCCGGCAACGCCGAATTCGGGATCAGCACCCACAATTCGTCGACCTTCGCCCGGGCCTCGGGTGCGCGGGTGAAGTCGGTGCTCGCCCCGCTACAGCACTGGGCGACGGGCATCGGGGTACGCGCCGATCGCGCCGACCTCGCGAGCCCGAAGGACCTCGACGGCAAGACCTATGCCGGGTTCGGCGACCCCGGTGAGCGTGAGGCGTTGCAGCAGGTGATCCGCAACGACGGCGGCACCGGTGATTTCACCTCGGTGGTGCTGGGATCCTCGGCCTACGAAGCGGTCTATTCCGGCAAGGCCGACTTCACCGTGTCGTACCTGGCGTGGGAAGGGATCGAGGCCGAACACCACGGCACCCCGATGCGCTACTTCAAGTACACGGACTTCGGTTTTCCGGACGCCTACGCCATCGTGATCGACGCCAACGAGGGCTGGCTGGCCGACAACCCGGACCGCGCCGCGCAATTCGTGCAGGCGCTGCAACGTGGCTACCGGTTCGCCGCGGACAACCCGGATGCGGCGGCCCAGGATCTCATCGACGCCAATCCGGGCGCGTTCACCGATGAGGCGCTGGTGTTCGAGAGCCAGCGCATGCTGGCCGAGCAGTTCATGACCGACGCCGAGGGCAAGGTCGGCACCCAGACCGTGGAGCAGTGGTCGGCCAATTCCAGCTTCCTGTACCGCAGCGGTCTGCTGACCGGACCCGATGGGAAACCGCTGACCACCGAACCCGACTGGTCGACATATTTCACCAATGAGTACCTCGCCACCCCGTGAGCTGTCGGTAGTCGCGTCGTCGCCGGCCCCCACCGGCGACGGCGGGACGGGCCCGTGGGCGGGGATCCGGTGGGCGGTGCCGTCGTTGGTCACGGTGGCGTTGCTCGTCGTGATCTGGCAGGTCTATGTCGCGATCAGTGGTGTCCGTCCGCAGGTGCTGCCGTCACCGCTGCGCGTCGTCCAGCAGGGATGGGCGCATCGCGACGAGATCAGCACCCACGCCGCGGCCACCTTGCAGGTGACACTGATCGGGTTCGCGGTGTCGCTGAGCCTGGCATGGGCGCTGGCGGTGGTCGTGGACTTCTCCCCCTGGCTGCGGCGCGCGTTGGTGCCGCTGTTCGTCGCGTCGCAGACCGTGCCGATCGTCGCGATCGCGCCGTTGATGATCATCTGGTTCGGGTTCGGTCTGTTGCCCAAGATCCTGGTCGTCGCGTTGGTCACCTTCTTCCCGATGGCCATCGGCCTGATCGAGGGCTTCGCCGCGGCCGACCGCGACGCGGGCGCGCTGCTGCGCAGTATGGGCGCCACCCGGCTACAGGTGTTCCGCTATGTGCGACTGCCGTCGGCCCTACCGCGGTTCTTCACGGCGCTGCGGATCGGGATCACCTACGCGGTCGTCGGCGCGGTGTTCGCCGAGTACGTCGGCGCGAGCGTCGGTCTCGGCATCTACATGAGCTTGCAGAAGAATTCGTTCCGCACCGACCTGGTGCTGGCGGCGGTGCTGGTGGCGGCGCTGCTGAGTATCGCGCTCTACCTGTCGACGTTCGCGATCGAACGATTCGTCGCGCCGTGGTCGCGCGCGCAGAACAGGAGCCGACGTGACTGACACCGGAGGCGACCGAATCGTCGTCGACCACCTCACCAAGTCGTTCCCGCAGCCCGGGCGGTCCAGCCCGGACCTCGCCGTACTGGGCGGGGTGTCGTTCACGGTGCGATCGGGGGAATTCGTCACCGTCATCGGGCCCAGTGGTTGCGGCAAGAGCACCGTGTTCAACATGCTGGCCGGCCTCGAATCCCCCGACTCCGGCAGTGTGAGCTTCCGCGCGGCCGCCGGCGAGGACACCGCATCCCACTGCGCCTACATGCCGCAGAAGGATCTGCTGTTCCCGTGGCGCACCGTTGTCGACAACACGATCCTCGGCTTGCGTGTCCAGGGTGTTCCCAAGGCCGAGGCCCGGCGCCGCGCCCGCGAGCTGTTCCCGGTGTTCGGCCTGTCGGGTTTCGAAGAGGCCCGGCCGTCCCAGCTCTCGGGTGGGATGCGGCAGCGGGCCGCGCTGCTGCGGACCGTCGTCCAGGATCGCGAACTGCTGCTGCTCGACGAACCCTTCGGCGCGCTCGACTCGCTGACCCGCACCGAGATGCAGTCGTGGTTGGAACAGGTCTGGCAACGCTACCGCTGGATGGTGCTGATGATCACCCACGACGTCCGTGAGGCGGTGTACCTGTCGGACCGTGTGATCGTCCTGTCGGCGCGCCCGGCCACCGTGCGCCACGAACTACGCATCGACCTGCCGCGTCCGCGCGGGCTGGCCACGATCACCGCCCCCGAGTTCGTCGCGCTGGAAGAGGAACTGCTCACGATCCTGCACGAGGAATCGCGTCGGGCCTTCGCCGAACAGCGGTAGCCGCACCGGCTGATCACGGCCTCCTACAGCTAGTCGTCGGGGGCGGCGCGGCGGTTGCGTTTGACGACGCCGCGCCGCTTCTTCGCCGAGATCCGACGCTCCTTCGCGCCGCGCGAAGGCTTGGTGGCGCGCCGGACCGGTGGCGGGGCGGCAGCGGCGTCACGCAACAGCGAAGCCATGCGCTCGCGGGCTGTCGCACGGTTCTGTACCTGTGTGCGTTGCTCCGAGGCGGCGATCGTCAGCACCCCGTTGACCAAGCGAGTGGCCAGGCGGTCGAGCATGCGGGTGCGCAGCCACTCCGGGACCGCGGGCGAGCCGGCCAGATCGAAAGACAGCTCCACCCGGCTGTCGGTGGTGTTGACGTGCTGTCCACCCGGACCCGACGACCGGGAGAACCGCTCACGCAGCTCGGATCCGGGTATCACCAGCGCCCGGGTCACCGTCAGGTCCGCTGCCATGATCCGACGCCGTTCTCTCCGATTCGCGAGCCGGCTCCGACACTTCGGTCCGGTCGCGACTGAACAATCACCGTGCCGTTCAACGATAGCGAGACCCTGGTACGCGTGTGACAAGCAGGCTGTTCGCACGCACTGCCGCGGGGGGTTGAGCTGTATGTTCGCGCCGGGCGGCGGGCACCGTGCGCACCGGATTCGATTGAGTGTGGCTGCCACGGAGGCGATGGTCACTCCGACGCCGACGCGCCCGTTTGGGCGTCGTAGGAGTGGGCACGTCGGTGGCACAAGCAACGGACGGAGGACGAGATGCCAGTCCATGTCGAATCTGCTCCGAGGCGGTGGCGCCGCGCTTCCCTGGCGGCGGTCGGCGCGTTGTTGGTGGCCGTCGCGGGATGCGGCGAGGACGCCGACGAGGGCGTTGCGGCACCGGGCACCCCGTTGATCCCGACTTCGACGACCGCGATCACGACGAATCAGCCCGAACTGGACCTCGGCGCGCTGCGTACCGCCGGCCGGACCGCGCTCGCCGCCGTCCAGGACAGCACGCTGATCTCGATCGAGACCGAGCGCGATCGGGGCTGGGAGGTGCAGGTCGTCACCGGTGACGGCGTCGAGCACGAGCTGGAAGTGTCCGGCGACGGGAACACCGTCGTCCTGGGGCCCACCGCGAAGAACGAGGACGAGTCCGACAGAGCCGAGCATCGCGACCGGATCGGGGCCGCGCGCGTCGACTATCAGGCGGCCGCCGACACTGTGCTGGAAGAGGTGCCCGGTGGCACCATCACCGAACTGAACCTCGACGGCGACAACGGGACCACCGTCTGGGAAGCGGACGTGATCGACAGCTCGCGGGTCAAGCACGAAGTGACGATCGACGCCGAGTCCGGCGAGGTGGTGGCATCCAGGTCCGAGCGTTGACCTGAACTGGGCGCGACGGTCTACCGCGAGCCAGGGTTCACGACATCGCGGCCCGGCGCGCCTCGACCCGCGCCCACACCTGCGGGTCGGTGCGGGGACCGCCCGGTGTGTCGGCGCCGTACCGCGTGATCTGGGCTTCGAGGTCCAGCGGCGCGGTCAACGAGGTTCCCGGCGCCAGCGCGTCCTCGACGTGTTCGTCGGGCACCAGCCAGCACACCTCGAACTCGATGCCGTCGGGGTCGCGCGCGTAGAGCGCCTTGGTCGATCCGTGATCGCTCGCACCGGTCAGCGCGTGTGCCGCGACGAGCTGGTCCCGGATCTCCGCGAGCTCGGACAACGTGTCCACTTCCCAGGCGACGTGATAGAGCCCGACCGAGCCCGGCGCGCCCGCCGCGGGCCGCCTGGCCTGGAAGAGCCCGAGATCGTGATCGTTCGCCGAGCCGGGATGGCGCAGGAACGCGCCGCCCGGAAAGCCCTCGGCGAGTCTTTCGAATCCGAGAACGTCCTCGTAGAAGGCGATACTGCGGCCCAGATCCGCGACGAACAAGACGATGTGGTTGATGCCCCGCATCTGATGA
The DNA here is from genome assembly GCF_042650145.1 of Nocardia halotolerans. Classification (NCBI taxonomy): domain Bacteria; kingdom Bacillati; phylum Actinomycetota; class Actinomycetes; order Mycobacteriales; family Nocardiaceae; genus Nocardia; species Nocardia halotolerans. Next base: position 5,708 of record NZ_JBHSDL010000042.1, read on the forward strand.
CCTCCTGGCCGCTATGACAGTGGTTGGTCGTGCGCTTCGGCACGCAGGTCCCGGCCCGTGACATCCACCGTAGCGGCGAGAGCGGCCAGGGTGAGTGCGGCGGTGGCCACGATGATCGCGCTCAGTGCGACGCTCGACCCGTCGAAGGCGACCAGCAGGCTGCTCGCGATCAGCGGGGTGAAGCCGGCGCCGATGAGTGCCGCGCTCTGGTAGGCGATCGAGACGCCGGTGTAACGCACCTGGGTGGGGAACATTTCCGACAGCATCGGAGTCAGCGGCGCGTACATCAGGTTCTGCAGCAGCTGGGCGAACATCAGCGCCCCCGTCATGATCCACCAGGAATGACTGTTGATCAGGCTGTACAGCGGGAACGCGTACAGGATCGCGCCCACCGCGCCGATCATCATCACCCGCCGTCTGCCCAACCGGTCCGACAGCGCCGCGCTCGCGGGAATGGCGATGATCGAGACAACGACCACCACGAGCAACGATCGCATCACGTCGCCGACCGCGTAACCGATGCCGGTGGCGTAGGCGATGATGTGTGAGCTCGTCAGGGCGGTCAGCGCGAACGGCGCGAGGCCCGCGATCACGGCGGGGACCAGCAGCCGAGGACGCCGTAGCACCTGCTTCGCGGGCGTCGAGTCCGACCGCGGCGTGGTGGCGAAGACCGGGCTCTCGGTGACTCGCAGCCGAACGTACATCCCGAGCACGAGCAGGGCCGCGCTCAGCAGGAACGGCACCCGCCAGCCCCAGGTCGTGAACTCCGGTTCGGGAAGCTGGGTCACCACGGCGACCGCCCCGGTGGACAGCAGGAACCCGAATGGTGTTCCCAGCTGCATGATTCCGGCCCACCGACCGCGGTTGTCCGCATCGGCGTGCTCGACCACCATCAGCGCGGCACCACCCCATTCGCCGCCGACCGCGACACCCTGCACGACCCGCAGCAGCACCAACAGGATCGGGGCCGCGACGCCGATGGTGTGATAGGTGGGTAGCAGACCGATCGCCGCGCTGGCGATCCCCATCATCAGCATGGTGATCATCAACATCGACTTGCGGCCGACGCGGTCACCGAAATGGCCGAAGATCACACCACCGAGCGGACGGGCGACATACCCGGCGGCGAGTGTGCCGAACGAGGCGATCGTGCTCAACGCCGGATTCGAACCGGGAAAGAACAGCGGCCCGAACACCACCGCGGCCATCGTCCCGTACAGCATGAAATCGTAGTATTCGATCGTCGTTCCGAGCAGGCTCGACAATGCCGCGCGACGGCGAGATCGCGCATCGGTCGCGATATCGGCTCGGGGCACAGAGGCATTCACATTCTCGGGTGGCAGCGTGGTCACCGAGGCACTCCTTGGGTTCGGCCGCGACGCGGTCGTCCGGCCGGGACAGGACCTTCGACAGCTCACCGAACGCCGAAGAGCGCTCCCCCACCGAACGCGGCGCGGTGCGAAACCGGCTGTCCGCCATCGGTATCGGTGATCCCGTACTCGAGGGCCGCCTCGGCGGTGATCACCGTGCTGCCGCTGCGTTCGCCGATCCCGGGATCGGTGGTCAGGGCGAGGACGACCCGGCCGACGAACTCCGGGCTCTCCGCGCCCGCGATCGGGAAGCCCTCGATGTCCTCGACGCCCATCGCCAGAACCTGTTCGGTGCGCACGATTCCGGGCCACAGCGACAGTGTGCTCACACCGGTGCCGTCCAGTTCGACGGCCATGTCGGCGGCCATCTTGTCCAGACCCGCCTTCGACATCCCGTACAGCACCGAGTGCAGGTGGCCGCGGGTGCCGAACGAGGAGATGTTGGCGATGACGCCGCTGCCACGAGCCACCATGAGCCGCGCCGCCTCGACCGAGGCGACGTAGTGCGCCCGAAGGCCGACCCCGATCAGCGTGTCCCAGTCATCGACGGGCCGCTGCCAGAACGGGTCACTGAAACCGGCGAATCCGGCGGGATTGGCCCAGACATTGTTGACGAGCAAGTCGAGCCCGTCCTGCTCGGCGGCGATGCGGGCGAACACCGCGGCGATCTGCGCGTCGTCGCGGTGGTCGCAGCGCACCGCGATGCCCTGGCCGCCCCGGGCGCTCACCTCGTCGGCGGCGACCTCCAACGGTCCGCCGTCACCCGCGGTGCCGCGCCCGGTCAGGTACACCGTCCAACCCGCGGCGCCCAGCGCCAGCGCGATTCCCTTGCCGACGCCACGGCTGGCGCCGGTCACCAGTGCGATCTCGGACATGTCCACTCCTACTGGGTGATTCGGGCGTCGTCGAGCGAACGGGTGATCGCCCACGTCTGGTGGAATGTGCACGAGGCGATCTTCCAGCTGCCGTCTTCGAGCCGGTACTCGTCGGCGTACTCGCCGGTGGCCACGGTTTCGGTGTGTTCGATCAGGTTGACCTGGCGAAACCGCAGCGTCCACTGTCCACTCGCGGTGCCGTCGTCGTGCACGGTGATGTCGGGGTGTACGCCGTGGTGCATGTCGAGGATCGCGTGCGCGCCGTCCACCTGCTGCAAGGCGATCGAGGCGAAGACCGCGGCCATGCCGTCGGCATCGGTCGCGCCGAGGGTGCCGTAGTCCAGCGCCGATCCGACCGCGACGAAGCAGTCGCGGAAGCCCACCGGGTCTTTGGCGTCGCAGGCACGGAAGTAGCGGTGTTTGAGCGCGGTGATCGACTCGACGGCCGCCGATCGGGCGAGCCGGCTTGCCGGGTCGTCGGGGTGTGCTGTTGCCGGCATGGGGCTCCCTGGGTCGAATCGACAGCTCGGTCGGCGAGAACGCCGCGGTGACAATCCGGCACCGCTCCCGCAGCCGACACCGTACGACCGCGCCGATGCCGTTGCTCGCCTGTCCTCCCGCTCATCGGGAAGGCAGGCCCGCCGCGCCGGGCCGGTGGAAAGCGATGCCCGGAGTTTGACCGAATCCTCGTCGGGCACCCGCCACACAGCGTCCGAAGTGAGGAGGAGGCAATGGATCCGACTGAACCGAAAGTTGTCGTGGTGACCGGTGCCAGTGCGGGGGTCGGACGCGCGACCGCCAGAGCGTTCGCCGCCCGAGGTGACAAGCTGGCCCTGCTGGCCCGCGGGGAACACGGGTTGGCGGCCGCCGCCACCGATATCGGTCATCGGGCCGCGGCCGTTCTTCCGATCAGCGTCGATATGTCGGATTTCGATGCGGTCGAGAAGGCGGCGAAACAGATCGAAGAAGAACTGGGACCGATCGATGTGTGGGTCAACAACGCCTTCATCACCGTCTTCGGGCCCTTCGAGGAAATGCGGCCGGAGGAATTCCACCGTGTCACCGAGGTGACCTACCACGGGTATGTCCACGGGACCCGGGTCGCGCTGGAACGCATGCGGTCACGGCAGTCCGGGGCGATCGTGCAGGTCGGGTCGGCCCTGGCCTACCGGGGGATTCCGTTGCAGTCGGCCTATTGCGGCGCCAAGCACGCGATCGAGGGGTTCACCGAGTCCGTGCGTTGTGAACTGAAGCATCGCGGTAGTCCCGTGCAGGTGACGATGGTGCAGTTGCCCGCGGTGAACACGCCCCAGTTCGACTGGGCGCTGAGCCGGATGTCACGCAAGGCCCAGCCGGTGCCGCCGATCTATCAACCGGAAGTGGCCGCGGACGCCGTCGTGTACGCCGCCGAGCATCCGCAGCGCCGCGAGTACTGGGTGGGTACGAGTACGGTCGCCACGCTGCTGGCCAACAAATTCGCGCCCGGGCTGCTCGATCGCTATCTGGGCCGTACCGGCTACGCGGCACAACAGACCGACGAATCCGCGGAGCCGGGTCGTCGGGCCAATTTGTGGCAGCCCCTCGACGACGAGGACGGCGAGGATTTCGGCGCCCGCGGGCGTTTCGATGACCAGGCGAGGACCGTCAGCCCGCAGATGTGGTTGTCACGGCACCATCGTCTGCTCGCGCTGCTCGGTGCGGCGGCGGGCGTTGCCGTCGCGGCCCGAGCGGTACGCGAGTGAATTGCGCTGGGCAACCGGTTGGCTCGGCACGTGGTCAGCTACGTCTGCCCAGCAGGGCGAATCCCACGGCGATCACGACGATGCTGACAACGGCGACAACAGCGATGATCCACATCATGGGTTCGCAGTACCCCGATTCCGCGGAACTACCGGTCGAGTTCGACATCGGCGGGAGGCGAACGCAGTCGCCGATGACGGTGCACTACCGCGCGAGGTGAGTGAACGGAGCCCGAAGTGAGTACTGCCCGAGCGCGTATCGACAGTGACGTGGCAGTCGCGGTGTACGAGTTCCCCACTCCGCAACCGCAGGCCGACGCGACATTGACGTGGGAGGCGACCACCGCGGTGGTGGTGCGGATCGGCGCGCACGGTGCGCAGGGCCTCGGCTGGACGTACAGCTCGCCGGCGGCCGCGCGGATCGTCACCGCCGACCTCGTCCCGGTGCTGTCGGGCAGGTCGGTGTTCGACCCCTCGGGAACCCTGATCGCCATGCGCAGAGCGTGCCGAAATATCGGGACCAAGGGTGTGGTCGCCCAGGCGATCAGTGCCGTGGACGTGGCGCTGTGGGATCTGCGGGCCCGGCTGCTGGCGGTGCCTTTGTCCACGCTGTTCGGTACCTCACGGCACGCGATCGCGGTGTACGGGTCCGGTGGCTTCACGACGCTCGACGACGGGCAGCTGGACGATCAGATCGACCTGTGGCGGCGAGCGGGTTGTCCGGCGATGAAGATCAAGATCGGCGAGCGGTGCGGCAGCGACCCCGCGCGGGATCTGACTCGCGTGCGCCGATTCTCCGATCGCGCCGGCGAGGGCGTCCGATTGATGGTCGACGCCAATGGCGGATATACGCCAGGACAGGCGCGCCGGGTCGGGGCCGAGCTGGACCGGTTGGGAGTCGAATGGTTCGAGGAGCCGGTGACCAGCGACAACCTCGACGGACTCGCCGTCGTGCGCGATTCGGTGCGCTGCGACGTCGCCGCCGGTGAGTACGTATACGACGAATACGACGCCGCCGAACTGCTCGGGGTGGTGGACTGTCTACAGCTGGATCTGACCAGATGCGGCGGCTACACGGGTTTTCTCCGGTGTGCGGCGCTGGCCGCGGCCCGGGGGCTGGACGTGTCCGCGCACTGCGCGCCCTCCTTGCACGCACCCGTGGCCGGCGCCGTACCGAACCTGCGCGATATCGAATGGTTCATCGACCATGCCCGGCTGGAACCGCTGCTGGTCGACGGCGCGCCCACGGTCGCCCACGGTGAGCTGCCCGTGCCGGTCGACGGGCCCGGGCACGGAATGCGGATCGCGGCGACGGCGGCCGACTATCGACAGCACTGACCGGGGCACCGAGGTGTCGGGCACCGGCCACAGCGTCGGCGCCCACCGCCACCCGTAATCGTGGTTGGCCCCGTTGGCAGCGGGTAGTCGCCGCGTAACTGCGGCCGACGCCGAGTTGACGAGGTACCCACGGACCGAGATTGGAGGCAGCGCATGTCGATGCAGGTCGGCGATTACGTACTGCAACGATTGCGAGAGTGGGATGTCCGGCAAGTGTTCGGATATCCGGGTGACGGGATCAACGGGCTCGTCGCCGCGTTCGGCAGGGCCGGCAACGACCCGCAGTTCGTGCAGTCCCGGCATGAGGAGATGTCGGCCTTCGAAGCGGTCGGCTACGCCAAATTCAGCGGTCGAGTCGGTGTTTGCACGGCCACCTCTGGACCGGGTGCGATTCATCTGCTCAACGGTCTGTACGACGCCAAACTCGATCACGTGCCGGTAGTGGCGATCATCGGCCAGACCGCGCGCAGCGCGATGGGCGGCAGCTACCAGCAGGAGGTCGACCTCCAGAGCCTGTTCAAGGATGTGGCGTCGGACTACCTGGTGGAGGTCAATGTCTCGGCCCAGCTGCCGAACGCGCTGGATCGAGCGTTCCGGGTCGCGGCCACGCGACGGGCACCGACCGCGATCATCATTCCCGCCGATCTGCAAGAGGAGGAGTACGAGCCGCCGGAGCACGCGTTCAAACATGTGCTGTCGAGCCCGCCCGGTTTGCCCGTTTCGACCCTGATTCCCGCCGAGGACGAGATCCGGCAGGCCGCCGAGGTACTCAATGCGGGCTCCAAGGTGGCGATCCTGATCGGCCAGGGTGCGCGAGAAGCTGCCGACGAGGTCATCGAGGTAGCCGACATCACCGGCGCGGGAGTGGCGAAAGCCCTGTTGGGCAAGGATGTGCTGGCTGATGACCTGCCTTTTGTCACCGGCCCGATCGGGCTGCTCGGCAGTCGGCCCAGCTATGAGCTGATGCGCGATTGCGACACCTTGCTGATCGTCGGATCCAACTTCCCGTACACCCAGTTCCTACCCGAACCCGGGCAGGCGCGTGCGATTCAGATCGATTGTGACGGCACGTTCATCGGGATGCGCTATCCGACGGAGGCGAATCTGGTCGGCGACGCGAAAGCGACGCTGCGAGCGCTGCTCCCGATGCTCGAGCGCCAGACCGACCGTGCGTGGCGCGAAGATATCGAGAAGAACGTGCAGCGGTGGTGGGAGACCGTGGAACGTCAGTCGATGTTGAGTGCCGATCCGGTCAATCCGATGCGGGTGGTGTGGGAGCTGTCGCAGTGCATTCCCGACAACGCCATCGTCACCGCGGATTCCGGTTCCTCGACCAATTGGTATGCCCGCTGCCTGAAATTCCGCGGCGAGATGCGAGGTTCCCTGTCCGGCACCCTGGCGACCATGGGTCCGGGCGTGCCGTACGCCATCGGCGCGAAATTCGCTCACCCCGACCGACCGGTGATCGCTCTGGTCGGCGACGGCGCCATGCAGATGAACGGACTGGCCGAACTGCTCACCATTCGCCGCTACCACGAACAGTGGAGCGATCCGCGCCTCGTCGTCTGCGTATTCCACAACAACGACCTCAATCAGGTCACCTGGGAACTGCGAGCGATGGGCGGGGCGCCGAAATTCGAGGAATCACAGATCATTCCCGACATCTCCTATTGCGACATCGCCCGCGACATGGGGCTCGAGGCGATCGCTGTGGACCATCCCGACGAACTCGGCTCGGCCTGGGACACGGCGCTGGCCGCCCGGCGGCCGGTCGTGCTCGACGTGCGTTGTGATCCGGAGATGGCGCCGATTCCACCGCACGCCAGCTATGACCAGATGCGCGATACCGCCGAGGCGGTGCTGCGTGGCGACCCGGACGCGTGGGAACTCATCAAAAAGGGCGTCAAGATGAAAGCCCAGGAATTCCTGCGCTGACCCCGGAACCAGCGGCCTGACCCCGGGGACCAGCAGCTTGCCCCCGGATTCAGCGGCGGCGGCGGTGGCGCCAGAGCAGTACGCCCGCGACAGCGCCCGCCGCCCCCACCGCCGCAGCGCGCCTGGCTGTCCGGTTGTCCGAACGCGGCGCATCGGCGTCTTCGGTGGACCGGCTGTCGCGGCGTACCGCGGGCAGTAGCGCCTCGGCGAGATGCACCGCCCGGCGCCCGGTGTCGCCCTGCTCGATCTGCGTGCGGCAACTGAAACCGTCCGCGAGGACCAGGGTTTCAGCTGCCGCCGCGCGGACCGCCGGGAGCAGGGCACTTTCCCCGCACCGCATGGATACCTCGTAGTGGCCGCGCTCGAAACCGAAATTCCCCGCCAGCCCGCAACAACCGGAGTCGAGCACCTCGGCGTCGATACCGGCCCGGCGCATTGCCGTGGTGTCGGTGGCGAAGCCCATGACCGCGTGGTGGTGGCAATGCTTCTGTACGATCGCGGCCACATCGACCTGATCTGGTTCCCACCGGCGCGGGGCGTGATGCAGCAGCGCCTCGGACAGGGTCACGAAGCGACGCGAAAGACGTTGCACCTGTTGGTCTTCGGGCATCAACTCTTCGGCGTCTGCCCGGAACACGGCCGTGCACGAGGGCTCCAGACCCACGACGAGGGTGTCTGTTTCGATCCAGGGTCGAAGTACTTCGATGGTCCGCCGCAGGGCCTTCTTCGCGGTCGGCAGTTGCCCGGAGGATATCCAGGTGAGCCCGCAGCAGACGGTGTCGGTCGGCACGGCTACCGCGAACCCCGCGGATTCGAGTACCTCGACCGCGGCCCGGCCGATGTGCGGGTCGAAATGGTTGGTGAAGGTGTCGGGCCACAGCACCACCGTCGCGGGATCGCCCGGCCGCGGTTGTCCTGCCGCCCGCTCACGACGCCACCACGACTGAAACGTCTCGGTCGCGAAGTCGGGCGCGCGCCGTTGCGGCGCGATCCCGGCCAACCGCTTGCCGAGGGCAGCGATGACCGGGGCGTGTAGCAGGAGGTTCGCCAGCTCGGGCACCGGCTCGGCGAGTTTGGCCAGTAGCGGCAGCCAGCCGAGTGAGTAGTGCGCCATCGGACGTAGCCGGTGCCGATAGTGCTGGTAGAGGAATTCTGCCTTGTAGGTGGCCATGTCGACCCCGACCGGGCAGTCGCTTTTGCAACCCTTGCAGGCCAGGCAGAGATCGAGCGCGTCGCGCACCGCCGTCGAACGCCAGCCGTCACTGATCGGTGAATCGGGATGGCCGCCCAGCATTTCGAACAGCAACCGGGCACGTCCGCGAGTGGAGTGTTCCTCGTCCCTGGTCGCCTGGTACGACGGGCACATCACGCCTTGTTCCGGGTGCGGCTGCCTGCACTGCCCCACCCCGACGCACCGCAGCACCGCGCGGTTGAAGCTGTGGTCGTCGTGCGGATAGGCGAATTGGGTGGGGCCGGCATCCGGATCCCAGTCCGCGCCGAACCGCAGGTGGGCGTCGAGCGGATACGGTGCGGTGACCTTGCCGGGGTTCATCCGATTCGCCGGATCGAAGAGTCCTTTCAGCTCCGCGAACGCCTGCACGATCTCCGAGCCGAACATGCGCACCAGCAGCTCACCGCGCGCCTGACCGTCACCGTGCTCACCGGACAGCGATCCGCCGTAGGACCGCACCAGATCGGCACTTCGCTGGACGAAGTCCCGATAGGTCCGTACCCCCGACGCGGTGGTGAGCCGGAACGGGATGCGCACGTGCAGACAGCCGTGGCCGAAGTGGCCGTACAGGGCGGGATGGTTGTAGCCGAACTCCTCGAAGAGCTCGTTCAGGTCCCGGATGTAATCCCCGAGTCGCTCCGGCGCGACCGCTGAGTCCTCCCAGCCGGGCCAGCCATCGGATATCTCCGGTGCGCGCGCGGTGGCACCGAGCCCGGATTCGCGGGCTTTGAGCAATTCTGTCTGCTCATCGGCATCGGCGGTGAGCACCACGTCGATGTCGTCCTCACCTCTGCCCAGGCCACGGAGTGCTTCGCGGGCATGCTCCAAGGCGGAATCCGGTGTGTCTCCGCCGTACTGGGCGAGCAACCAGCCGCGTCCCGCGGGCAGCAGCGCGAGCGAATCCACGTGGAGGTCCTTGGCGCGCATGAACTCGGTCAGCCGCTGATCGACTGCCTCCAACTGCACCGGAACCGAATGCTCGAGCACCGCGGGAACCGCATCGGCCGCGGCACCGATATCGGGATAACCCAGCACCAGCATCGCGGTCTCGGGCACCACGGGCATCAGCTTCAGCTCTGCCCGCAGGACGGTGGCCAGCGTGCCCTCGCTACCCACGAGCAGTTCAGCGACCTGGAACCCGTGTTCGGGCAGCAGGGCATCGAGGTTGTACCCCGATACACGCCTGGGGATCTCCGGGAAATACCGACGGATCTGCTCGCTGTGGCGATCACGTAGCTCGCGAAGACCGTGGTACAGCTCGCCGCGCCGCCCACCCGCGTCGATGATCCGATCGAGTTCACCGGCATCGGTCGAGCCCACCCACAAACGCAGCCCGTCGTAGGTGCGGATCTCGAGGCGGTGCACGTTGTCCACGGTCTTGCCGGTCCGCTGCGCGGTGGCGCCACAGGAATTGTTGCCGATCATGCCACCGATCGAGCAGTGACTGTGGGTGGAGGGCCGCGGCCCGAACTCCAGTCCGTACTCACCGAGTTGCCGGTTCAAGTCGTCGAGCACGATGCCGGGCTCCACCACGCAGGTCTTCGCCTCGACATCCACCGAAACGAGTCTGTTGCAGTACTTCGTCCAGTCGATGATCACCGCGGCATTGGTGCTCTGGCCCGCCAGGCTCGTACCGCCGCCCCGCGAGAGGACCGGCGCGCCGTACTCCTCGCAGACGCGCAGGGCGGTGACGGCGGCATCGACAGTCCGCGGCAGCACCACCCCGATCGGCACCTGCCGATAGTTGGATGCGTCGGTGGCGTATGCGCCTCTGGCTCCCGCATCGAAGCGGATGTCACCGTCGACGGCGGCCCGCAGTGCCGCCTCCACACCGGGGACATCGACCCGTGCCAGCCCGGCGGGCGCGTTCGGCAGTGCCGAGTTCACAGTGCTCCTCCCGATCGAATCGACTTCTCGGAGCGGCTGATCCGGATTCGGCCACTACCGGCGCCCTACCCGTCCGCGATACGGACAAACACCATTGCCGGCGCTGGGTCGTACCTACCTCAGGAGACGACCGCACAAGCGACTCGAGCACCCGCGTCGCTGGTGGACAGTGTCTCCTCGTCCGGTACGGGACCGCCGCCGGGCAACGTATAGCGGTCCGGCACGTTGCCGAAATTGCTGGGCTCGGCATGCACGATCACGGCTCGTCCCTGTCCCCCGTTGCGTAGATCTTCGAGGGAGAAGGCACTGGTGGCGGTGGTGAGCATGCCTGTCCCGTCGGGACGGACATGGATATTCGTCAGATCACCGCTCGCCGGATATTCGCTGTGCCCGTCGACCTGGAGGTGGCCGCCGGCGGACAGGAAGTCACCCCGCTCGCCACCGGTGGGTGCGGCCGAATCGGTTTCGCACACGCCGCGTTCGTGTATGTGCACGCCGTGGAAGCCCGGGCTCAGACCTGACACGTCCACTTGCACTTCGACGAATCCGGCCCGCTCGATGAAGGTGACCTTGCTCGCGGTGGTGCCCTGCGCGTCCACGAATCCCGCCGTCAGCGCGTTGCCTCCGGGGGAATGGCCCGGGTACGCCGGGGTCTCCCCGGCGGTGCCGGGAATCGTGGAGCCGGTCCACACCGCAGGGGTGGTTCCGGTCGCGTCACTTGTCTCCTGGTCCGGTGAACAGGCGGCCACCAGGGCCCCGGCAACGGCGATCGCCGCGGTGACCGCGAACGTGCGCGGCGATGCCGGTGTGCCTCGTCTGCTGATTCGCATCTCGTCGCCTTTCTCGATGGTGTACTCACCGGCCGCCTACCCAGCGAACCCCTCTTCACTCCGCTGCCGCGACCAGGCCGGCCCGATCTCCGACACGTTTGGGCGGCGGCAGCGTGGGTAATTCGGCGCCGTCGTGCGGACGCGGATCTTCCCAGGAGGCGCTTTGGCCGAAGTATCGTCTGACCGGATTCCGGCACCGCCTGCCGTGCGCCCATATCCCCGGCGGGTCGCCCCCAAGGGTTCGCGCATCTGGAAGATCGCCACCACGACCGACCCGAAGGTGCTCGGAATTCTCTATCTGAGTACTGCGACCGTCTTCTTCCTGATCGCCGGTCTGATGGCGATGCTGATGCGCGGTGAGCTGGCACGGCCACAGCTGCAATTCCTGTCCCCCGAGCAGTACAACCAGCTGTTCACCATGCACGGCACGATCATGCTGCTGTTCTACGCCACGCCGGTGGTTTTCGGATTCGCCAACGCCGTGCTGCCGCTCCAGATCGGTGCGCCCGATGTGGCGTTCCCACGATTGAACGCGCTGAGCTACTGGCTGTACCTCTTCGGGGCGACGATCGCGACGTCGGGTTTCATCACCCCGGGTGGCGCCGCTGATTTCGGCTGGACCGGTTATACGCCCCTCAGCCTGATGGAGCACGCGCCCGGCGTCGGCGCGGACCTGTGGATCATGGGCCTGGTGGTGTCGGGTCTGGGCACCATTCTGGGCGCGGTCAATATGATCACCACCGTGGTGTGCCTGCGCGCGCCCGGCATGACGATGTTCCGGATGCCGATCTTCACCTGGAACATTCTGGTGACCAGCATTCTGGTGCTGCTCGCCTTTCCGATCCTGACCGCGGCGCTGATGGCACTGGCCTACGACCGCCACCTCGGCGGGCACATCTACGACCCCGCCACCGGCGGGACCCTCCTGTGGCAGCACCTGTTCTGGTTCTTCGGACATCCCGAGGTGTACATCGTCGCGTTGCCCTTCTTCGGGATCATCAGTGAGGTGCTCCCGGTGTTCAGCCGCAAGCCGATCTTCGGCTATACCGCACTGGTCGCGGCCACCCTCGCCATCGCGGGATTGTCGATGGCGGTGTGGGCGCATCACATGTACGCGACCGGAGCCGTTCTGCTGCCGTTCTTCTCCCTCATGACCTTCTTGATCGCGGTGCCCACCGGCGTCAAGTTCTTCAACTGGATCTTCACGATGTGGAAGGGGCAGTTGACCTTCGAGACACCGATGCTGTTCGCGCTCGGTTTCATCGTGACCTTCCTGCTCGGCGGCCTGTCCGGGGTGATCCTGGCCAGCCCGCCGCTGGACTTCCACATCCACGACTCGTACTTCGTGGTGGCGCACTTCCATTACGTGCTGTTCGGGACCATCGTGTTCGCGACCTTTTCCGGTATCTATTTCTGGTTCCCCAAATTCATCGGCCGGTTCCTGGACGAACGTCTCGGCAAGCTGCATTTCTGGACCACACTGCTCGGCTTCCACCTCACATTCCTGGTTCAGCACTGGCTGGGCGATATGGGTATGCCGCGCCGCTATGCGGACTATCTGGCCACCGATGGATTCACCACGTTGAACACGGTATCGACCATCGGGTCATTCATTCTGGGCTTCTCGATGGTGACCTTCGTGTGGAATGTGTTCAAGAGTTATCGCTACGGCCAGGTGGTCACGGTGGACGACCCGTGGGGATACGGCAATTCGCTCGAGTGGGCGACGTCGTCACCGCCACCACGGCACAACTTCTACGAACTGCCGCGCATCCGCTCCGAACGCCCCGCGTTCGAACTGCACTACCCGCACATGTCCGAGCCGATGCGCGCCGAAGCCCATGCCGGATCGGGGAAATGGGGGTCCGGCAAGGGACTCGACGGCGACCTCCGGGACCGGCCACCCGGTGCATAGCCACAATCTGAGCAAAATACACAGGGAGGCAAGCTATTCCATCGCGGATCGAAGATTACGCGCTGCTGGGCGACCTGCAGACCGCAGCGCTGGTGGGCAAGGACGGCAGCATCGACTGGCTGTGCCTGCCGCGGTTCGACTCGTCCGCCTGTTTCGCCGCACTGCTCGACGACGTGGACGCGGGCCGGTGGCAGCTGGCGCCGGCTTGCGCCGACACCACCGTCGGCCGGACCTATCGTGGTGACTCGCTGATCCTGGAGACGCGATGGCGAACCCCGCACGGCACCGTACGCGTACTGGACTGTATGCCGCCACGTGGCGGGGCGGCCGATGTGGTGCGCGTCGTGGAGGGTGTGACCGGCACCGTGCCGATGCGGATGGACCTGCGACTACGGTTCGACTACGGCAACATCGTGCCCTGGGTGCGCCACAGCGACGGCGCGCTGTCGGCGGTGGCCGGGCCCGACTCGGTGTGGCTGCACACTCCGGTCGAACTACACGGCCACGACATGACCACCACCGCCGAATTCGAGGTGCGTGCCGGGCAGCGCGTCCCGTTCGTGCTCACCCATCAAGCTTCCCACCTCCCCCAGCCCCGGTCGGCCGATGCCGAAACGGCGTTGATCGAAACCGAGCAGTTCTGGTCCGATTGGATACGCCAGTGCACTTATGACGGGCCGTGGTCGGCTGAGGTGCGCCGCGCCCTGGTCACGCTCAAGGCGCTGACCTACGCGCCGACCGGAGGCATCGTCGCCGCGGCGACCACGTCGCTGCCCGAACAGCTCGGCGGCCGGCGCAATTGGGACTACCGCTACTGCTGGCTGCGCGATGCCACCTTCACCTTGCAGGCACTGCTCGGCACCGGATTCGTCGACGAAGCCAGGGCGTGGCGGGAATGGCTGATCCGTGCGGTGGCCGGGGACCCGTCGAAGTTGCAGATCATGTACGGACTCGACGGGTCGAGGCGGTTGCCCGAACAAACCCTGCCCTGGCTGTCGGGCTACGAAGGCGCGAGGCCGGTGCGGATCGGCAACGCCGCCGCCGGGCAGTACCAGCTCGACGTGTGGGGCGAAGTTCTCGACGGTCTGCACCTGGCCAGGCAATCCGGTCTGGCGACCACCGATGTCGCATGGGATCTGCAGCGTGCGCTACTCGACCACCTCGAGGGCCACTGGGACGAGCCGGACAACAGTTTGTGGGAGATGCGTGGCCCGCGACGGCACTTCGTCCATTCGAAGGTGATGGCCTGGGCCGGACTCGACCGTGCGGTGCACACGGTCCGCGCACACGGCCTCGACGGCCCGATCGACCGCTGGCGCGCGGTCCGCGATCGAATCCACGCCGAAGTGTGCGAAAAGGGATACGACGCCCAGCGAAATACCTTCACCCAGTTCTACGGATCGCAGGGGCTCGATGCCGCTCTACTGCTGATTCCGAGAGTGGGCTTTCTGCCGTGGAACGACCCGCGGATGCGCGGCACCGTCGACGCCGTGCAACGCGAACTCAGCAGTGATGGTTTCCTGCTGCGTTATCGCCCGGAGGCCCCCGGCAATGTCGACGGCCTACCAGGTACCGAAGGCGCCTTCCTGCCCTGCGCATTCTGGCTGGCCGACGCCTTGCACCACGTCGGCCGCCCCGACGAGGCCCGCGCACTGTTCCAGCGACTCCTCGACCTGCGCAACGACGTCGGCCTGCTCAGCGAGGAATACGACCCCGCCACCGGTCGCCAGCTGGGCAACACACCGCAGGCGTTCACCATGGTCGGGCTGGTCAATACCGCCCGCGAACTCGGTGGTGCCCCGGTCGAAACCTCAGTGGACGCGGGACTGCCTGCTCACCGTTCCCCGTCGGGATAGGCCCGCAGGATCGTCACGATACCCCGGCCCGCGCCTTGGTGGCCGCCACGAGCGGAGTCCGGCCCTCCTCGACGCGGATCTGCTCGTCGACCGACTCGACTCACCGGTCTCGCCCGCGACCATCGACCATTCACAGGCACCCGTTGACGTCTATCGCGACCTGCCGAGGCTCTCCAGCACCGCCCACGCCGAACGCTCCCCCGAGGCGGCCGCATCGGCGAGCGAGGGCACATCGAGCTGATAGTCGCCGGCGAGATAGATGTTGCCGAGCGGGTCGCGCAAGGTGGGTAGCGTCTTGCGCCTGCCGGGCGCCCAGAACGGCACGACTCTGCGGTGCCTGCGCAGGACGGGTTCCCCCAGTTTGCCTTCCAGTTCGGGCAGCACGCTGAGCAGGTCGTTCCGGAAGCGCGACACGATCTCCTCGTCAGGCAGGTCGAGCAGTGCGTCGGCCTTGCCGCCACCGGCGAAACAGGCCAGCGCCCCGCCCGGCTTCCGGTCGCCGCCGGTGCGCAGTGCCGCGGCGTGGTTGAACACCGCCTGGAACGACAACTGCGGCGCCGAGATCGCGAAGTATTTGTCCCATCGCTGCGGCCCGACCTCGTCGGTGAAGAAGCCGACCACCACGTAGCGGCCATAGGTGATGTCGTTGAACGCGTTGCGATACTGCTGTGGCAGGTCCGGGATGATCCGTTCGGTGATATCGGCGGGTGCGGTGACGATCGCGCGTTCGGCGCGCAACCGCTTGGGCTGATCTCCGGCGAGATAGTCGACGACCACACCGTCGCCATCGGGACGCACCGACCGCACGACCGAGTTCAGACGGATACGGGCGCCGAGATCCTCGGCCAGCACGTCGGTCAACGTCTGGTTACCACCTGCGGGCAGCGAGAAGTTCGGGACCTTCTCCGGGTCGGCGAGCGCGATGCCGACCGAATAGACGAACTGTGCCGCGGCCGTCTCGTCCGGATCGCAACCCATCCACTGTGCCGACCAGGACCGGACGATCGTGGCGGCCAGTTCCGAGCGGACGCCGTTGAGCAGGTAGGACGCCAGTCTGGACTCGAGCCGGGCACGCACCCGCTTGGCGAACCGGCTCTGGGATTCCAGGAACGGTGCGGCCGACAGGATGCGCGCACCGACGATGGCGAGCCCCAGTCGATCCATCATCGTCATCCGCGTACGGAACATCAGCGCCAACGGATTCGAGGTGTCGACCGTCGAACCGTTCAGGTGCAGCGCGATGCTCTTACCCGCGAGCGAGCCCATTTCGATGTTGTGCCGGTCGAGGGCGTCGATCAACGTGCCGGTGCCCTCGGTGAACTGCGTGCCGAGGTTGATCCAATAGTCGTCCTGCCGAATGGTGTCGACGCGTCCGCCCGTGCGGCCGGTCGATTCGAGGACTACCACCTCGGACTTCGGAGCCAGGGTCGTCGCGGCCGTCAAGCCCGCCATTCCGGCGCCGATGACGACAACCTCGGTGGTTTCTTCCTGCGGATTCTGCGTGGCCATTTCGGGCTCCCTACCTGTGGTTCTCGGGTAAAAGTCTGGTATTCACGCAGAGACCGGCGTGTCGCCGGTCACGGTCGGCGCGGCCATGCGCTTGTTGTACTCGGCGAATGCCCGGTAGGCGCGGTAGTAAGCGAACATCTGCAGACCCCACGTCGACAGGGCGAAGATGTAGAAGATCGTGTGCTCGGCGTCGTCACCGGGGATCTTGACGAAGTCGTAGGTCGCCGCGACCAGGAACCCGCACGCGGTCGCGATGGCAGCCCACACAGCGTGTCCACGCTCGCCGATCTGCCACAGCCGTTTGACGAAGTAGGCGAGGAAGACGGTGGTGAGCACGTTGGCGACGATGAAGAAGATCGCGGCAGGCAAGCCGATGGTGTCCTGGTATCCGAGCAGGAGCAGGCCGGCTACGCCCGCGAGGGCGAACGCGCCGATATCCACCGCCGCCGACGGCTTGTACCGGTGGGTCACCTGCATCAGCCCGAGAACCAGGATCAGCGTGATGCCGATCGACCGGGAGAAGGCGTCCAAATAGGCCGCGGCGGTGTACATCGGGCTGTCGTGGCCCGCTTTCAGCATGCCGTAGATCAGGAAATTCGTCCCCGATGTCGCGACGATGATCCACTCGATTCCGAGCAGGTAGTTCTTGTAGTTCCGGATGAATTTGATGCCGTAGGTGAAACCGACGGCAACCATCCAGATGTCCGCGACCGCGAAAAGCAGTTCCCTGATGGACATGATCTTCTCCTTGAAAGGGGACACCCGTCGGCCAGCGGCACGGGTTGTTCAGTGAGTACTGCCGAGCGATCGCAAACTGATGGTCGTGTCGCTTCGGCATCCAGGTCCGGCATCCGGCCAGCGAGCGGGATGCGCGCGCGTAGTCCCGACGCGGGTCGGGATGTGATGCCTGTCATAACGGTACCGCGAGTAAGTCATATGATCAAGGCAATTGACCCACTATTTCGCGTCACCCCGCTACAGAGGCGCTGAGCGACCGTCGCGGAACCGGTCCGAACGCAGAAACCGCCGAACCCGCGTGTGCGCGGTTTCGGCGGTTTCGGCGTGAGGTACTAGTGCGCGAGCTGGCGTGGCAGCGTGCCGGTGATGATCTGGCGCGCCTCGGCAAGGATGGCGTCGACCACTTCTCGGCAGCTGCTGATGTCATGGATCAAACCCTGCGCCCGGCCGGCCCACCACAGACCACCGTCGACATCGCCGTTGCCGTACACCTGCTCGCGGGCGCGAGCACCACTGGCCAGGTGGGCGATGTCGCCAAAGGTCGCACCGGGCTCGCTGGAGACCGCCGCGATCTCCTCCGACACCGCGTTGCGGGCCACCCGGGCCGAGTTGTGGAACTCGCGGAACACGATGACCGTGTCGCGTTCGCTGTTGCCCACGATCTGCCGCTTGACATTGTCATGGATGGGCGCCTCGGTGGTCGCCATGAAACGCGTGCCCATGTTCACCGCGCACGCGCCGAGCGCGAGGGCCGCCACCAGACCTGCGCCGGTGGCGATTCCGCCGCTGGCGATGATCGGAACGGACAACTCCCTGGCGGCGGCGGGGATCAGCACCAGGCCGGGGACATCGTCTTCACCGGGATGTCCCGCACATTCGAAGCCGTCGATGCTCACCGCGTCGACACCGAGCTGCTAGGCCTTGAGCGCGTGGCGAACAGCCACCGCCTTGTGGATCACCTTCACCCCCGCCGCCTTGAACGTGGGCAGGTGCGGCTGGGGGTTGCCGCCCGCGGTCTCCACGATGGTGATGCCGCTGTCGACGATTGCGTCGCGGTATTCGTCGTAGGGCACGGGGTCGATGGTCGGCAGGATCGTCAGGTTCACACCGAAGGGCTTGTCGGTGAGGTCGCGACAGCGGTTGACCTCCTTGACCAGCGCCTCGGGCGTGGGCTGGGTGAGAGCGGTGAGGAATCCGAGGGCACCGGCGTTGGCTACGGCGCCGATCAGATCGGCGGTGCCGACGGCGGTCATGCCGCCACAGACGAGGGGGTGCTCAATGCCGAACGTCTCGGTGAAGGTGTTGGTGAACATCTGCATCCTGACCTAATCATAGTCATTTGTCTGAGTCGTATGACTATGATGGTGAGTCAGGAGTCACCCTTTGTCAATGAGGAGCACACCAGTGACCACCAACGCGCTGTGGCTGGACGACATCGCCGTCGGAGATCGGTTCCGCACCGACACCTACGACCTCGGGGTCGATGCCATCGTCGACTTCGCCACCGCCTGGGACCCCCAACCGTCCCACCTCGGCGAGGACACCGCGAAGGAGACCTTTTTCCAGGGCCTGGCGGCCAGCGGCTGGCACACCGCCGCCATCACCATGCGCCTGTTGGTCACCACTGGACTGCCGTTGGCCACCGGTATCATCGGCGCTTCCATCGACCTGGCCTGGCCGACACCGACCCGGCCGGGGGACCGCCTGCACGTCGAACTCGAGGTGACCGACGTCCGAATTTCCCGGTCCGATCCTCGCCGCGGATTCATCACTGCGACCTACGACACGATCAACCAGCACGGCGAGATCCGTCAGCACACCACCGCACGGTTGCTGGCCTTCATCCGACCCTCACAGTGAACCGCACACAACGCGCCGGCCGTCTATGAAGAGTGCCTTCTTCTACGACCGGCGCGAACAAGGTGGTATCACTTCCAGAGTGCGGCCCAACGGTCGACGGTGCGGTCAGCGACCCAACCCATGTACAGCGCGGGGTTGCTGACGAAGCTGGGCCAGAACCGCTTGCCGCCGTGCCAGATCGCTTCGAGATCCTCGTGTCGAGGCGCACCGGTGACGTGGTCGGCCAGCATGTGTCCCACGTACTGCGCCTGGGCGAAGCCATGGCCGTTACAGGCCGCCGAGTAGAGCACGTTCTCGGATGCGGTGCCCGCGACCGGAAGCCACGTGGAGCTCATGCCGATCCAGCCGCCCCAGGCCGTCTCCGCTTTGATGTCGCGCAGACCGGGGAACCGGTCGTGGAAGCCACGGACGAGGTCCTCGGCAACGTGCGGCGCGGGGGTGCGCTCCGGCAGCGGGTTGCGACCCGTCTGCAGCCGGCGTGTACCGAAGGCGATGGTTCCGCCCGGGGTGACGCGGTAGCTCTCCAAGATCATGTGCAGGGTGACCAAGGGAGCGCGGCTGGTCCAGCCGATCTCGTCGAGCCGCTCCGGCGGGATCGGTTCGGTTTCGATCAGCGAGGTCCAGACCGGTGTCGCGAGGTGTTTCGGCGCGATGGACAGGCTGTTGCTCGCGGCGTTGGTGATCAGCAGCGCCTTGCGGGCTCTGACCTGGCCGTGCGGGGTCTCGACGGTGACCCGGTCGCCGGTGTCGACGACGTCGACCGCAGGCGTGGACTCGTAGACGCGCACACCGGCGGCGATCGTCGCGGCGCGCAGGCCGAAGGCGAACTTGCCGGGGTTGACGGTGCCGCCGACTCCTTCGCGGATACCACCGAGGAAGCCCTCCGGCAGACCCGCCTCGGGGCCTTCGACGAATTCGCCCGACGATCCGGCCGCGGCCAGGACCTTGGCGTTGCGGCGGGCATGGCGCAACTGCCCCTTCGACACCGCGGCCATCACGATGCCTTCTTGCTTGTAATCGCAGTCGATCGCGTGGTGCTCGATCGCGTCCTCGGTGAAATGCACCGCGTTCTCGGCGTAGCGGTACAGCTCGCGCAACCGCTCACGCTTCAGCAGGAAGCCCAGCAACTCGGGGTCGGCGGCGACCGAGTTCGTGATGTAGCCGGCGTTGCGGGAGGTGGCACCCCAGCCGAGGATCTTCGCCTCGAGCAGCACCACGTCCACGCCCTTCTCGGCGAGGCGAAGGGCCGCCGACATGCCGCCACCACCACCACCGATCACCACCACGTCGCAGTCGATGTCACCGGTGAGTGACGGTTCGACCGCGGTGGGACCGTCGGCCCAGCCGGTGTCGGTGATCAGTTCCATGGCGCCTACTCCGCTCCGTTCGCGGGGATGACCGCGGTGCCGCGAGCGCGCACCGCGACCAGGGGTGGATCCAGGACCTGCGCCCGGCCGGTGTCGTCGGAACCACGACAGATCACCCGGAGCTCGAAATCGACTGTGCGGCTTCGGTTCCCCTTCTTCACCAGGGCTGCCTCGGCCTCGACGACATCGCCGCCACGGACCGGGGCGAGGAATTCCACCGACGAGTAGCCGGCGAACAGACCCTCGTGGCCGTCCATTTCTATCGCCAGGTTGGTGCCGACATCGCCGAAGAGCTTCAAGGCGTAGGCACCGTCGACGAGGTTGCCGGCGTAGTGCGCGTCGGAGAAGGCCACATACCGCCGGTGAACTGCCTTGCTCATGCGATCTCCAGGTGAATCGGGCCGATCGTGCTCGACTGTGCTGCACCGTCGATCGCGACGCCGGGATAACCTCGCTTGGCGATCTCGGTGCACATCCGCCGGTATTTGCCGACGCCGCCCACGTAACCCATGAAGGTGTTGGGTTTACCCTCGATATTGGAGCCGCGGTACCAGGATTCGGTGGTGGCGAACAGTGTGGGGGCGACTGTCGCCTCGGTGATGTCCACCCACTCCTGCTCAGCCTCGGCGGTGGCTTCGATCACCGTGGCGCCCTGCTCACGGCCGTGCTCGATGAGGTCGGCGATCCAGTCGACGGCCTGTTCGATGGTCACCACCACGTTGCTCACCAGTGCGGGGCTCAGCGGGCCGCCGACCATGAAGAAGTTGGGGAAGTCCGCGGCCATGATCCCGAGGAACGAGCGGATGCCGTCGCTCCAGGCGTCCTGCAGCTTCCGGCCGGAGGCGCCGGTGAGGTTGAGACCGTACAGCGGACCGGTGAAGGCGTCGAAGCCGATGGCGAGGACGATGGCGTCGACCTCGTAGGCGCCCTTCGAGGTGACGATGGCGTTCGCGGTCATCGTCTCGATCGACTCGTCGCGCAGCGAAACCAGCGACACGTTCGGCCGGTTGTAGGTCTCGTAGTAGTCGGTGCCGAAGACGCTGCGCTTGGCGCCCAGCGGGTGGTATTTGGGCACGAGCAGCTCGGCGGTGGCCGGATCCTCGACGATCTCGCGGATCTTGTCGTGGATGAATTCCGAGGCGGTGCGGTTGGCTTCGGCGTCGATCATCAGGTCGGCGAACTCCGCGCCCACCCCCTGGAAACCGCTGCGCTCGTATGCCTGCTCGTAGCGCCGCTTGCGCTCGGAGTCGGAGACGTCGAAAGCATTGTCGGTGACGGGGCGGTCGGGGATGCCGCCGGGCGAGTGCCTGCATTCCTCACGGATCGCCGCGTACTCGTCCTTCACGGCACCGACTCGCTCCGGCGGGAGCACGGCGTTGCGGGCGGGCATCACGTAGTTCGGGGTGCGCTGGAAGACCGTGAGGTGTTCGGCGACCTCGGCGATCAACGGAATGGCCTGCACACCAGAGGATCCGGTGCCGATCACCGCGACGCGCTTGCCCGCGAGGTCGTCGAGCGGGATGTTCCACCGGCTGGTCGACACCTGCAGGCCGGTGAAGTTCGACAGACCCGGCACGTCGAAATCCTTCGGCGTGGACAGGCCTCCCGCACCCGAGATCAGATAGCGGCTGCGCCGGACCTCGCCGTTGTCGAGCTGCACCTCCCACAGCCGATCGACGGCGTTCCAGGTCGAGGCCACCACCCGGGTGTTGAAGGTGAAGTGCTTGCGCAGGTCGAAACGGTCGGCGACATGCTCGATGTAGCTGAGGATCTCGGCCTGCGGGGCGAACCGCTGACTCCATGTCCACTCCTGCTGGAGTGCCTCGTCGAACGAGTACGAGTAGTAGATGCTCTCGACGTCACAGCGTGCGCCCGGATAGGTGTTCCAGAACCAGGTGCCGCCGACGCTGGGTCCGGCCTCGAAGCCGGCGAAGGTCCAGCCTGCTGTCGTCAGCCGGTGCGAGAGGTAGAGACCGGTGAAGCCGGCGCCGACGCCGATGACGTCGACGATCTCTGAGGTAGGGGTGGAGTTCATGGCAGGAGCCGCTTTCCTTAGTGGTACCGGGCACATTCAAGGGGTGGGGCGGAAGTAGTTCCGCGATCGCTACATCGGCAGGTCGGGTGAATCGACGCCGACCACGCGGTCGCCGCAGAACACCCGGACGGACTCACCGGGGGCGTGACCGCCGATTCCCGAAGTGCCCCAGAAGCTTTGAGCGGAACCGTCGGCCAGGTCGGCGACCTTGGCGCCGTTCACCCGCACCTCGCCCGACAGGATTCGCGAACCGACCTCGATGGCGCGGTCCAGGTCGCCGCCGAACACGTAGGCGTCCAGACCCGACGGGTTGGCGTTGGCCACGCGCAGCGCCTCCTCGTCGGATTCCACGGCGTGCAGGCTGATGAGCGGGCCGAACAGTTCGGCGGTCGCCAGCGACGCGTCGACACCGGTAGCGACGGTGGGCGACAGGAAGAAGCCGTCCGGGCCGGGGAGCTTCGCGGGCTGGTGGATGGTCGCGCCGTTGCCCCGCAGCCCTTCGATCCGGCTCTGCAATGTCGCGAAGTGCGGGGCGTTCGAGATGGGGCCGAGTTCGGTGCTCTCGTCGAGCGAGTTCCCGATCTCGATGTGGGCGATCCGGTCGAGCAGCGCCTCGAGCAGCGGTTCGACCAGGCCCTTGTGTGCCAGCACCTTGCCGGGGCCCTCACACCACTGCCCGTTGAGTTTGGTCATCCCCGCGAGGATGCCGTCGGCGGCCACATCGATATCGGCGTCGTCGAGCACCAGGGCCGGGTTGTTTCCACCGAGTTCGAGCTGGAGCACCTTGAAGTCCTCGGCCGCCGCGCGGGCGATCGCCCGGCCTGCGTTCGGGCCGCCGGTGAACGAGACGATCTTCACGCGGGGGTCACCGGTGACAGCCGCGCCCACGTCACCCGCACCGTGCAGCAACTGCAACGCACCGGCGGGCAGACCGGCCCTGACGAAGCTCTCGACGATGATCTGGGCGCTGCTCGGCGCGTGTTCGGACGGCTTGAGGATCACCGGG
The DNA here is from genome assembly GCF_042650145.1 of Nocardia halotolerans. Classification (NCBI taxonomy): domain Bacteria; kingdom Bacillati; phylum Actinomycetota; class Actinomycetes; order Mycobacteriales; family Nocardiaceae; genus Nocardia; species Nocardia halotolerans. The sequence continues at coordinate 29,199 of NZ_JBHSDL010000042.1, forward strand.
CAGCCGGCGGCGATCGCACTCACCATTTTCGCGGCCGGAATGAAACTCGGGCCGTTCCACGGGGTGAGAATGGCGGCGGGACCCCACGGGACCTTGTACAGCCGCACGTCACGGCCATCGGCCGCCAGCGTGGTACGGCGTGGGATGGTGCACAGTTCCGCCGCCGCGGCACGGATCCGGTAGGGCAGGAACTGCGCGACCATCCGGGCCTTGGCTATCGGGACCCCGCTGGTGAGGGCATCGGTGCGGGCGATTTCCTCGATACGGGACTCGACGATGTCGGCGGCGCGCTCGATGACTTCGGCGCGTTCCTCGCTCGCCGCGTCGTCCCAGCGTTCGAAACCGTAGGACTGCTCGGCGTGGCGCAGAGCGCGTTCCACGTCTTCGGGGGTGGTGGTGACCGCGCGGTGCACCGGCCGGCCGGTGTTGGGGTCGAGGTTCCAGGCGTCGGGGGTCGTCGCGCACTCGGACCAGTCGTCGGCGATGTAGTTGATGGGTTGGGGCAGTTGCGGATCAGACACCTCGGGCTCCTTCGGGGCTCCGGCGGTAACGGCTCGGGCGGTAACGGCTCACACGGTGAGGTCGGCGACGATGCGGGTGACCTCGCCGGACTTCATCGCCTCGAAGCCCTTGCCGATGTCGTGGAACGGAATGACATCGCTGACCATCTCGTCGAGCAGCAGACGCCCCTGCTGGTACAGGCGGGCGAACTGGGCGATGTCCTCCTGCGCCTGGCCCGACCCCATGTAGGAACCGATGAGACGCTTCTCGCTGAAGAAGAAGTTCCAGGCGGGCAGCTTCAGATCGGTGCCGTCGGGGGCGATACCGACCAGGCACGCGGTGCCGGTGGGGCGCAGCACCTCCAGTGCGGTGGCCGCGGTCCGCGCGCTACCGACGGCCTCGAACGAGTAGTCCACGCCGTCGCCGAGCAAGTTCTGGATCTCGGCGGCCACATCGGCCGCGCCGTTCACGACGTGCGTGGCACCGTAGGTCTTGGCGGCGGCCAGTCGGGCGTCGTCGAGGTCGACGGCGACGATCGCCGAGGCGCCGGCCAACCGCGCACCCTGGATGATGGCCGAACCCACACCGCCGCAACCGATCACGGCGACGGTGGCGCCGGGCCGCACCTCGGCACCGCGGAACACGGCGCCGACGCCGGTGATGATGCAGCACGAGAGCAGGCAGCCCACGTGCAGACCCACTTCGTCGGCGACCTTGACCAGCGAGTTCTCCCGCATCAGGGTGTGGCGGGAGAACGCGCCGACATCACCGAGCCGGTGTACGACCTGGCCGCTGGGTAGCTGGAAGGCGGGCCGTGGTCGCCGCCGGATCTCGGCGGTGCGCAGGCACTGAGTCGAGTGCCCGACCTGGCAGTTGCGGCACGATCCGCACGAGGGCGTCAGCGCACCGACCACCCGGTCGCCGGGGCGCAAGGTGGTCACCCCGGAGCCGACCGACTCGACCACACCGGCTACCTCGTGGCCGACCACCACGGGCAGGTCGGCGCCGACGGTTCCGGTCATGTAGTGCAGGTCGCTGTGGCACAGACCGACATTCGAGACTGCGAGACGGATCTCGCCGGGCTCCGGGTCGTCGACCAGGATCTCGGTGAACTCCAGCGGTTCGTCGACCGCCGTGAGGACAGCTGCTTCGGTGGTGATCATGATCGGCTCCGATCTCGGTTGCTCTGCGCGGACGCCGGGGACGCCGCGTTCTTCGATGTCCAAAAGCCCTCGATGCCCGCGCTGAAGGCGCCCGACTCCCAGGCCTGGCGGGCGGCGTCGTCCTCGCGGGCGAACGCGGCCTCGATCTCGGCGGGCAGCGGACGCAGCAAACCGAGGTGCAGTGCGGTGATGCGGGGATCGGAGTTCCACTGCCGGACCACCTCGACGGCTCGGCCGATCAGCGTCTCCGGGGCGACGATCTCGTCTAGCAGCCCGATGCGCAGCGCCTCCTCGGCGCCGACCCGCGGCGAACCGAGGACGACGCGCATCGCGTGGTTGCGGACCAGCCTGCCCATCAGGAAGCTCGAGGCGTTGGAGATGATGATGCCGCGGTGGTTCTCCGGCTGGAAATACTCAGCGGCTGTGCTGCCGATTCGCCCGTCGCAGGACAGCGTGATCTCCGAGGCGCCGCCGACGGCGATCCCGTTCACGGCCGCGATCACCGGGATCTTCGTCTCGATGATCGCGCGGGTGATGTCGTGGAAGGTGCCGACAGCCTCGCGAATCTCGTCGTAGGTGGACGGAACCGCCTGCAGGTCCTCACCTGCGGAAAATGCCCGACCGGTGCCGGTGAGCACGATCCCGCGCACCAGATCACCGGTGCCGAGATCGCGGATGGCCCGCGCCAGCAGCACCCGTGTGGCCACATCGAGCACGTTCAGCTTGGCCGGGCGGTTCAGCGTGAGCACCGCGACGTCGTCGTCGATGCGTATATCGAGATAGTTGTCGGTCATGTCCGGCTCCTCAGTCGCGCGGTGGTTGCAGGTCGTAGGTGGTGCCGGGGTTTTCGGTGGCACGCGCTTTCAGCGCGGGTTTGGACACCCGCTCGGACGGGGTGCGCGGGAAGTCGGCGACGAATTCCACGTAGCGCGGAAGCTTGAAGCGCGCCAACTGGATTCGGACGTTGTCGAGGATGCGCTGCGCAGCCTCGCGGTCCTCCCCCACGCCGGGGGCCAGTTGCACGAAGGCCTTGACCTCCTCGCCGAACAGTTCGTCCGGCACCCCGACGACCGCGGCCGCCACGACCGCATCGTCGCGTTCCAGGGCACGTTCGACCTCGGCGCCGGCGATGTTCTCCCCGCCGCGGCGGACCATGTCCTTGATCCGGCCGACCAGGCGGTAGCTGCCCGCCTCACCGACGGCGACATCGCCGGTGTGCAGCCAGCCGTCGCGCAGGGTCTGGGCGGTTTCCTCGGGCCGGTTCCAGTAGCCGAGCATCATCGGCTTGCCCGAGGTGATCAGCTCGCCGGCCTCACCCGCACCGACCTCGCGGCCCTGCGGGTCCACGATGCGGACCTGCTTGGTCGGCACCGGGCGACCCAGCCGCCCACTGCCGACATCCTCGGCACTTTCCGGCAGGCTGACCAGGTCGACGCCGCTCTCGGTCATCCCGAAGATCTCCCGCCACGGTGCGCCCCAGCGCTGTTCGAGCTCCGCGTGCAGCGCGACGGGGATGGCCGAGCACAGCACGATGCGCAGGTCGTTGTCGCGGTCGTGCGGGGTGGGTGGCTGCTTGAACAGCAGAGTCGGCATCGAACCGAGCACGTAGGCGAAGGTGGCCCGGTGCTTGCGGACATCGGCCATGAATCCGGACGCGGAGAACCGGGGTAGCACCACCAGCGGTGCCCCGATCGTGAGGCACAGCGCGGTGTTCCACTGCGGGTCCATGTAGGAGAACGGCTGAGAGGTGAGCGCCACGTCGTCGGCACCGAGGCCGGTGGCATTCGCGCACACCCAGCCGAGCCGGGTCCAGTAGTCGTGGGTCAGCATGCACGCCTTGGGGAATCCTGTTGTGCCCGAGGTGTATTGGAGGTTCGCGAGCGTCTCGCCGGTGACCTCGACCGCGGGCCGGTCCGCCGGGTAGGCCGCGAGCTCGGCGGGTGATGCGGCGTCGACGATCCGGACGTCAGCCAGTTCGCTGTTCGCGGCGCGCACCTCCTCGACCAGTGCGGTGTGCTCGGCGTCGGTGAAGATCACTCGCGCGCCGGAATCCTGGAGCACGAACTCGAGATCGGCCCGTTGATACGACGAATTCACCGGAACCGTCACCGCGCCCGCTTTGAGGACCGTCAGCCAGGCGATCGGCCACTGCACCACGTTGGGCAGCATGATCGCGACTCGGTCACCCGGGCGCACAGCGTCGTCGGTGACCAGTCGCCGGGCCAGTCGCGAGGTCCAGTCATCGACCTCGGCGAAGGTCCAGGACCCGTCGGCGAAGCGGAGGAATTCGCGATCGGGCGAGCGGACGGCCTGGTCGGCCAGGAGACCGATGAGGGTGCCGATCGGGGGATCCACGGTCAGCCGTTCGAGCGCGATCGCGCGTTCCGGGTGGACCGATTCGACTTTGGTCATGTCGTCCTCTTCGCGGGTAGCAGGTGGTAGGTCATCGATCGACCTGCAGTCGCCGGGCTGCGGTCGGCGCGGCTCGCACGCCGCCATGGGATGGTTCTCGAAGGGCCCGGTTCGCCAGGAAATGTGAGGCCTGCCATAACGGTAGCGGTAGTGGGTCATTTGATCAAGCCGTATGACTAACTACTTGGAACGCGCCCGTCCCGGTACGTACTGGATGCGCAGCTCAGGCTGGTAATGTCAGACTTGACTTGATCACTCGTTCAAATCTGATTCGAAGGAGTTGCGCATGGCTCGCATACCTGCCGCCGAACGTCGCGCCGAGCTGGTGGCCGCGGCCGTGCGTGTGATCGCCGCCCACGGGGTGGACGGTGCGACCACGCGCCGCATCGCCGAGGAGGCGAATGCGCCACTGGCCACGCTGCACTACTGCTTCGCCACCAAAGAGGTGCTGTTCGGGGCGGTGTTCGAATACCTCGCCGGCGAGTATCGTGACGTGCTCGTCCGCAACGACGTCCACAGCGACGTGCAGACCACCGCACGGGCACTGCTACGCGGCCTGATGGAGTGGTATCTGGAGAATCCGGCCTTCGGCGCGACGATCATCGAGCTGATCAGCTGGGGTCAGCGGGAGGGCACGCAGGCCAAGGTCGTGTACAACTCGGCGTTCGACACCATGCGCACGATCCTCGGCGCTCCGATGACCGCGGCGGGCCGACCGGTTCCCCCGGACACCATCGACCGGTTGATCTACATCGTGGCCGCCCTGTCCGACGGCTTCGCGCTCAACTGGCTGGTCTTCACCGACGTGGCCGCGGCGAAGGCCCAGATGGAGATCACCCTCGGCGTGCTCGACGCGTGGATAGCGGCCAATCTCGGCGGCGACACCGCAGAAACGCCCCCGGTCGAGACACCCGAGAGCACGCCCGAGCCGGATATGCGGTCGCTGGTGTCCTGGGTAAGCGTCGACTGAACACCACGCCGAAGCCACTGTGGCCGCCGCCGGAAAGGTAGCGGCCACAGTATTTTTCGCTTCGCTCAGCTCCGCTCGCCCGCCGCGTCGACGAGCCAGCGCAGCGCGCCGTCCTCGGCGGTCATCCACTCGGGATGCCACTGCACGCCGAGCACGGCGGCACCGGGCAGCTCGACCGACTCGGCGACACCGTCGTCGGTGCGACCGGTGATCACCAAGCCGTCACCACACACATCGATCGCCTGGTGATGCCACGAGTTGGTCATCAGCCGATCACCGAACACCTTCTGTGCCGTCGTGCCCGCATCGAAGGTGACGACGTGCTCGGGGTCGCCGTCCGACAGCGGACCCACCGCCATGAGGTGCTCGATCGACCCGACCTGCAGGTCGGGAACCAGCGTGCCGCCGAGGGTCACGTTGAGCACCTGCATGCCGCGGCACACGCCGAGCAGCGGGATCTGTCGTTCCAGTGCCACCCTGGTCAGCGCGATCTCGAACTCGTCGCGACTGCGATCGTGGACCGAGGGGTCGACGACCGGATCGATGCCGCTGAGCACCGACTCGTCCCCACCCCAGCAGCTCGGATGCATGTCCTGACCGCCGGTGATCAGCACACCGGACAACCAGTCGCCCAACGCCACCGGATCGGCGTCGTAGGGCAGCATCACCGGCACGCCACCCGCGCGGCTGATCCGGTCGGCGAAGTCGGAGATGAAACTGTCGGTGAGGCGATGGCCGTACCCCGGGTGCGAGCCCTTGACCAGCTCCATCCGGAACCGACGCCCGGTCAGGCCGATCAGGGGCTTACGCCGGTTCGCGCCCGCGATCACGGGAACTCGAAGTAGCGCGTGGACTCCCACTCCGACAGCTCGGCGAACGGATCACCGCCGGTGGTGTGGAACTGCATCCATTCCCACCGCCGCGTGCCGACCCAGTAGTCGACGAACTCGTCACCGAGCTGTTCGCGCAGGATCAGGTCCGATTCGAGTGCGTCGGCCGCCTTGGTGATGGTGTCGGGCAGCCGTTCGAGATCGGGCGCGCACCACGCCATATCGCTGATCGGGTCGGCTGGTTCCAGCTTGCCGTCGATCCCGGCGATCACCCCGGCCAGAATCGTCGCCACCGCGAGGTAGAGGTTGGCGTCGGCACCGGGAACGCGGTACTCGAGGCGGGAGTAGGCGGGGTGCCCGACGACCGCGCGCACCGCGGTGGTCTTGTTGGCGATGCCCCAGGTCACCGTGGTCGGCGGGCCGCTCAGGTCGACGAGGCGGCGGAACGAAGTGATCTGCGGGAGCATGACCGAGGTCGCCCCGCGCATCGTGGCGAGCAACCCGGCGACGGCGTGCCGCATGGTGTCCGATGGCCCGTCGGGCGCGTAGAAGGCGTTGCCCCCGTCGCGCTGCAAGGACAGGTTCACATGGGAGGCCTGGCCGTAGCCCGCAGTGGGCTTGGCCATGAAGGTCACGGTGTGACCGAGTTCGAAGGCCACCTCGCGCATCACCTGCCGGGTCCGAGCCCAGTTGTCGCACACAGAGATCGGGTCGGCAGGGATGAGATTGAGCTCGACCTGACCGGCCGCGTCCTCGTCGCTCCACGCCTCCCACTCGATGCCGATCTGCTCGAGTCGCCGCACCACGGCCGACATGTAGTCGACCCAGTCCTTGGACTTCGCCAGGTTGTAGGCGGTGCCCGCCGACCCGCCGAGCGGGGTGAGATCGCGATACCCCTTCGCCCTGGCCTCGTGCACCGACTCCTGGAACAGGGTGGCTTCGATCTCGACCGCGATGGTCGCGGTGAACCCACGCGTGGCGAGCCGATCGACCATCATACGAGCGAGATTGCGCGGGCAGGTACCGATCGGGGTGCCGTCGGCCTGCCAGTAGTCGCCGATCACCGACTGCACACCGGGCGCCCACCGCACCAGCGTCGACATGTCCGGCCGGAACTGCAGGTCGGCGAGATGACCACGCCAGGCGGGGTAGGCGAAACCCAGGGTCGGCGCGTTGCCGAGGTCGAGACCGAAGAGCAGATCGGCCATCGCGAAGCCCGAATCCGCGCACGCGGTGAATTTCGCGGGCGAGATGTTCTTGCCGTGGAAGGAGCCGTCATGATTGGTCGATTCGATCCGGACGGTGTGCACGTCAGGCTCGAGCCTCGTTGCGGTGGTAGAGATTTCAGACATCGTAACGAACCTTCCAGGAAGCTGCGACCAGCACGGACAGCTGCGTGAGCGTGCCACGCACACCCATGAGGCCGGTGGACAAGGCGGCGAGCAGATCGACCGCACCGGTGAAGACGGCCGCCAGCAGATCCGGCGGGCCCGCGATGACGTAGTGAGTCTGCCCCTCCCCCACGACAACCTGGTCGATACCGTCGGGGCCCTCGACGACGGCGACCAGCACGTCCGGGATTCCAGGGACGGACCTGGCCTTTTCCCAGAAGCTCGCCGCGGCGGTCTTCCAGTCCGGCATCGGTGGCGACAGCAGCGCCACGGCGATGCCGATGAGCTCGGGCGAGCCGGCAGGCTCGCCGACCGGGGTGAGGGACTGGTTCAGGTCGACGGTCACGTCGAGGTCGGGCTCGACGAACACCCCGCCCGAGACCGCGACGGCACCGTCGGCGAGGGTGATCGTCGCGGCCTGCGGTGTGTCGTGGGAGCGGATCGCGATCGCCCCGGAAACACCTGCGGGCACCAGCGAGCTGTCGGCGCGCAGCGAATCGGTGACGGTCCGGGCGATGAGCCGGACGATCGGACTCGCGTCGTCCTCGATCCGGATGTCGACCCCGCCGACCGCGTCGGCCCCGCGCGTCGCGGGACCGATCGTCGTTTCGGTCATCATGTTGTCCTTTCGATTCGACGAGATCGTGTGCGCGGTACACCGTCGACAGCGGATCCCAAATGGAACGTGAACTCATAGTCAGATGTCTGGGTCACGTGACTATGATGGTGAGGCACAGATCACTACTTGTCAACGACCAGCGAGGTTTCCTCATGAACGACACCGCCCCCACCTGGTGGAATCTGCTCGACGAGCAGGCCGCGGCCATGGCCCGGATGATCGACCAGATGTTGCCGATGCCCCTGCACCAGCTGGGGCCGGCGGGAGCCCGCGCGCTGGTGAACTCAGCCCCGGCCGCCGACCCGATCACACGACTCGACCATGTCGAAGAGTTGACCGTGCCGACGCGTGCGGGCGCGATCGCGGCCCGGCTGTACCGCACGGACGGCACATCTCACGACGCCGCGCCCGCGCTGGTCTACCTGCACGGCGGCGGTTTCGTCCTGGGCACCCTGGACGGTTGCGACGAGCTGTGCCGCGCGATCGCCGCCGGGTCCGGATGGACGGTCCTGTCGCTCGAATACCGCCTGGCACCGGAGAACCCGTACCCGGCGGCGCTGCAAGACTGCGTCGACGCTTACGCGTGGCTGACCCGATCGGCGCCCGAACTCGGCATCGACCCGGATCGGATCGCGATCGGCGGCGACTCCGCCGGCGGCAATCTCGCCGCCGCCCTGTGCCTGTACCGGCGCGACGAGGACAACACCCTGCCCATCGCGCAGGTACTCGCCTACCCAGCCGTCGACGACACGTTCACCAGGCCCTCGTGGTCCGAATTCGTCGACGCGCCGCTACTCGGCGCCGCGGACGGGCACTGGTGCTGGGAGCGCTACGTCGGCGCCGGACACCCGGGCGGCGACCACCTCGCGGCCCCCATGCGCGCGCCGTCACTGCGCGGGCTCCCACCCGCGCTGATCATCACCGCGGAGGTCGACCCGATCCGCGACGACGCCGAGGCGTACGCGCAACGGCTGCGCGGCGACGGCGTCGCGGTGTCGTCGACCAGGTACACCGGCGTCTTCCACGGCTTCTTCACCGAGGTCGCGGTGTTCGCCCAGGCCGGGCAGGCGATCGACGAGGTGTGCGAGTACCTGCGCGAGCTCGCGCGAACGGCGCGGCGGCCTCGCTGATCGGAGCTACCGGATGCGGGCCACAACGGCGGAACGCGTTGTCGGCCACGGCTCACCTGCGGCGATGATCGCCCTCGCGGCGCGGAGTTCCCGTGGCCTCGACATTGCCACGGCGCCGACAGGTAGACCGTCGCGAACGGCCACCGCGAGAAAGTCCCTGGATTCCAGGTCGCCTTCGATGAAGAGTTCGTCGTGCGGGTGGAACCAGCCGGCGAATTGCATGGAGAAGCCGTATTGGTCGGTCCAACCCCAGGGGACCTCGGCGGGAGTGGCGGGGCGGCCCAGGATCGCCGCGGCGGCCGCGGCACCGGCGGACACCGCCGAGTTCCACTGCTGGCCGCGCACGAATTCGCCGCGGCGCGGGGTGAACGCCGTGGTGGCGTCGCCCGCGGCGAACACTCCCGGTGCCGAGGTGCGGTAGTGCTGGTCGATGATGATGCCGTCGTTGACGGCGAGACCGGCGGATTCGGCGAGGGTGGTTTCCGGGGTCGCGCCGATGGCGACCAGGGCGGCGGCGCCCGACCAGCTGCGTCCGTCGGCCGCGGTGGCGGTGACACCGTCCGCGGAGTCGGCGAGCTGCGTTGTTGCGGCGCCTGTCCGGATGAACACGCCGCGCTCGACATGGATGTCGCGCACCAGCTCCGACACGATCCGCGGCACCACCCGGTCCAGCAGTGCGGGGCCCGCGTGCAACAGCGTCACCTCCGCACCGAGGCCGCGGGCGGTGGCGGCGACCTCACAACCGATCAGCCCACCGCCGACGATGAGCAGCGACCGGCCGGTGTCGACCGCCGTCCGCAGCGCCGCGATATCGGACAGTGTCCGCAAGGTGTGCACCCGGCTGGACACGGTGTCGATCGCACGCGCCCGTGCGCCGGTCGCGAGCAGCAAGCTGTCGTAACCGAGCCGCTCACCCGTGCTCAATCGCACCGACGTGCGGTCGATGTCGATCGCGTCGACCCGCGTCGCGGGGCGCAGGTCGATGGCGTTGTCGGCCCAGAACTTTGCCGATTTCAGGAGCACGCGGTCCAGCGACGCGGTGCCCGCGAGCAGTTCCTTCGACACCGCGGGCCGCCGGTAGGGCAGATTCGGTTCCGCACCGACGAGCACGATCTCACCCGCGTACCCCTCGCGGCGCAGCGTCTGTGCCGCGGTGGCACCGGCGGCGCCCGCGCCGACGATCACGATCCGCCCGCTCACCCCCGGCTCACTTCACGCATGTCGAAGTCGGCCTTGGCCGCACCGCAGTCGGGGCAGGACCAGTCCTCGGGGATGTCGTCCCATCGGGTACCCGGTTCGATGCCGTCCTCGGGCCAGCCGAGCGCCTCGTCGTACTCGAATCCGCATTGGACACACTGGAACAGTCGGTAGTCGTTCATCGTCACACGTCCTTCGCTTCGAAATCGACCTTCTCGCGGACACCGCAGTCCGGACAGCACCACTGTTCGGGAATCAGCGACCAGGCGGTGCCTGCGGCGAAACCCTCACGGGGCGCACCGAATCGCTCGTCGTAGACGTAATCGCACACGGGGCACAGGTAGGCGGCCATCAGTTCGCTCCGTATTGCGCCAGGATCTTCGCGCGCTTGCTGGGCTGGATGTTCACCCGGGTGATGTCGCCCTGGTAATGCGCGAGGACGCGATGGTCCATCACCTTGCGCCACAACGGGGTGAGGTAGGCCAAGCCGATCAGGCTCGCGTACCCGCTGGGCAACTCGGGCGCACCGTCCATGTGCCGCAGGATCTGGTAGCGCCGGGTCGGATTGGCGTGATGGTCGCTGTGGCGCTGCAGGTGGTAGAGGAAGATATTGGTGACGATGTGGTCGGAGTTCCAGCTGTGCTCGGGGGTGCAGCGCTCGTAGCGACCCGAGGCGGTCCTGCTCCGCAGCAGACCGTAGTGCTCGAGGTAGTTCACCGTCTCGAGCAGGGAGAAGCCGTAGATCGCTTGGATCAGCAGAAACGGCAGGATCGATGGACCGAACACCGCGATCAGTGCCACCCACAGCACCACCGACATGAGCCAGGCGTTGAGCACGTCGTTGCGCAGCGAGAACGGGCCCTTGTCCAGCCGTCGCAGGCGGGTGGCCTCCAGCTCCCACGCTGACTTCAGGCTGCCCCAGACGCTGCGTGGCAGGAAACTCCAGAACGACTCACCGAAGCGAGCGCTGGCCGGGTCCTCCGGCGTCGCGACCCGCACGTGGTGGCCGCGGTTGTGCTCGATGTAGAAATGCCCGTAGAAGGTCTGGGCCAGGGTGATCTTCGACAGCCAGCGCTCGAGTTCGTCCTTCTTGTGGCCGAGCTCGTGCGCGGTGTTGATGCCGACGCCGCCCATCGCACCGATGGTGAAGGCCAGGCCGATCTTCGAGGCCAGGCCGAGGCCGCCGTCGATGCCGAGCCAGGACAGGTTGTCCGCGGTCCAGAGGTAGCAGGCGAAGACCAGGCTGGACAGCTGCACCGGAATGTAGGCGTAGGTGCAGTAGCGGTAGTACTTGTCGTTCTCCAGCCGTGCCATCACCTCCTCCGGCGGATTCGCGCCGTCGGGCCCGAAGAAGCGATCGAGGGCCGGCAGCAGGACGTACAGCAGGATCGGCCCGAGCCACCACCACACCGGCGCCACTGCCTGCCAGCCGAGCTGGTTGAACAACCAGACGAATCCGGTGGCCAGCAGTGCCGCACTGGGGGCGACCAGGCCGAACAACCACAGATAGCGCTTGGAATCACGCCAGTGCAGAGCCGCGGGCGGCTCGTCGTAGTTTCGCGATGTCGTCATCTCGTTCTCCTGATCACCGAGACAGGGGCGCCCGGTTGTTGCCGCTGTTTACAACTTAACCAAATGTGTTCTCAGTAAATACACATCAGCACAAGTTGTCAACGGATCTGCAACTTCGACCCACATGTACGATGATCAAGTGGCCGAATCGCCGAACTTCCAGTCCGAGATGCGTCAGCTGTTGCGCGATCGCATGCTCGACGCCGCCCGCACGATGGTGGTCGCCGAGGGATGGGGCGCGGTGAACATGTCGCGCGTCGCCAAGGAGGTCGGCGTCAGCAGACCGGTCCTCTACAAGGAGATCGGCACCAAGCAGGCACTGGCGGACGCCCTCATCGAGCGCGAGACCGGCATCTACCTGAACGGGGTGGCCGAAACACTGGGCGAGCACCCGGCGGACCCGCTCGCCGGGATGACCGCCGCCGCGGAGTACATCCTGCGCACCGCAGGCGACAACACACTGATCAAAGCCGTTCTGTCCGCTCGCCAGGACGCCGACACCGCCCTGCTCCCCGCCCTGGTGAGCGATGCGCAACCGGTGCTCGGCCGGGCCGTCGCCGCGCTCACCGTCACCGTCCGCGACCATTACCGGCTGGCCGAATCATCCGACGACGAACTCACCTCGATCGTCGAGATCATGGTCCGGCTGACCCTGAGTCACCTGTTCCAGCCGACCGGCAGTGTCGACCGCGCGGTGGCGCAGATCGGCACCGTCCTGGCCGGCGTCTTTCCAGCCTGAGACCGTCAGCGGACGGCATCAGCCCGACGGATCAGACACGAGGCGGGTCGACGAAGATGTCGTACTCGAGTTCACCGTCGCCGCCATAAGCGGAGAAATCGGTGTGCCCCTCGGCCCGCAACACCTCCACGTCGAGGAAGGTGTTCCCGGTGACCGTTCGCGCGTCTTTGCCGAGAATCGCGATCGCCGCGTCGGCCACGATCTGCGGCGTGCGAGCCTTGGCGGTCGCCTCGTCACCGCCGAGCAAGTTCTGCACCGCGGCGGTCGCGATGAGGGTCTCGGGCCACAGGCAGTTGGCGGCGACGCCGTGCTCGGCGTACTCGGCGGCCCAGCCCAGTGTCAGCAGCGACATACCGTATTTCGCGACCATGTAGGCGGGGTGGGCACCCAGCCAGGCAGGCGCCAGATTCAGCGGTGGCGACAGGCTCAGGATGTGGGCGTTGTCGCTGTGGCGCAGGTGCGGCAGGCAGGTGCTGGCGAGCAGGTAGGTGCCTCGCAATTGGATCTGCTGCATGAGGTCGAAGCGCTTGACGGGCAGCTCTTCGGTCGGAGCGAGCGCGATGGCCGAGGCGTTGTTGACGCAGTAGTCGATGCCGCCGAACCGCTCGACGGTCCGGCGCACCGCGTCGGTCACCGACGCCTCGTCGCGGACGTCGCCCACCACGGCCAGTGCTCGACCACCGGCGGCTTCGATCTCGGCGGCGGCCGTATGGATGGTGCCGGGTAGCCGTGGGTCGGGAACGTCCGTCTTGGCCAGCAGCGCGATATTGGCGCCCTGTCGCGCGGCGGCGAGTGCGATGGCCAGCCCGATGCCGCGGCTGCCGCCGGACATGATCATGGTGCGTCCGGCCAAGGGTGTGGGATCAGAAGTCGTCATGCCCGGCGACATTACATATGCCTGACAGTCGTGACAATAGTGAAATATGTACACTCGACCCGTGCAATCCGCTCTCACCGGCCCCGGCGTGGAAGTCCGTCCGGTCTCCGCACGCTCGGCGCTGATCCGGATCCTCATCGCCGCCGACTCACCGACGATGACATCGCGCGAAATCTGCACCGCCACCACCGCCGTCGGCTACCCCGAGGCCACGGTGCGCGTGGCCGTGTCCCGCATGGTCGCGGCCGGTGACCTCGTACGCGAACACCGCGCATACACTCTCGCCCCACACCTGCGCGCCCGGCGTGACGACCTCGTCGCGCCACACACCGTGCCGTGGCAGGGCGATTGGGAACAGGTCGTGGTCACCGCGACCGGACGACCCGCCGCGGACCGCGCCGCGCTGCGTGCGACGCTGCTCTCGCTGCGCCTGGCGGAACTGCGCGAAGGCGTCTGGATGCGTCCCGCCAACCTCGTGCGCGACCGGCCCGACGACCTCGGCGACACCACGATCACACTGCGCACCCACGCCGTCGAAGACCCGGCTGCCCTGTGCACCCGCCTGTGGCCGTTGACCGACATCGCCCGCCGCGCACGGGGACTGCTCGGAGCCATCGAGGGCGCCGACCCGGCCGCCACATTCGCGGCGGTGTGCGCGGGCCTCGACCTGATCACCACCGACCCGGTCCTGCCCACCGAGCTGCTCCCCGCGGACTGGGCGGTCGACGCGCTACGCGAAGCCACCACCGCCTACCTCACCTGGTTCCAGGAACTGACCTGAGGACTCCCAGGGCACAGCGGGTCAACCTTCGATGCGCACGATCCCGGTCGTGGTGCCCTGCAGCACCCCACCCCCGCGCATGATCAAGGGCGAGGTCTGCAGCGGATCGGCGAGCACGGTGCTCGGCATGGCACCCTCACTCACCACCGCACCGGTGTTCGGGTCGACCACCGTGAAGGAGTAGCCGTCCAGCGGCGTCGTGTTCGGCAGCCCGTTGCGGCCGACCGTGTAGATCAGCCCGTCCGCCACCGAAGCATGGGGAACGGCGGCACTGCGCACAGCGTTCTCCCACACTGTGCGGCAGCCGTCATCGTCCACATCGATGCGCGTCATCCCACCTGTGAACGGCGCGGTTTCCGGCTGCGCCGGGCCTGCGTCCTCCGGTACCGCCGGATACGGGTACCCGTATGTAGCGGCTACGAAGACCGATCCACCGATACCGATAGGCGAATTCTCGCTACCCGCAGCATCATTGGCGAACACCGGCTGCCCGCAGACGAGTTCGCCGCTGCCGGAACGGAATACCAGGACCCGCACTCGACCGGGCGCGTTGTCGACCATGGTGAGGTAGTCGGCCCCGGTGGCCGGACCGAAGTAGGTCGGCGTCGATCCGGTGCCCCAGGACAGTTGCCCCGGCTTACGAGCCGGACCCCGGTCATAGGCTGCACGCCAGAGCTGGGTCGGATCGCCCGAGGCATCGGCGGCGAATTCATAGAGCGCGTGCGTGCTGGCCACAGCTACCCGGCCGGTGGGCGCGGCGGAGATACTGTTGGCCACTTTCTCCCCGTCGGGCAGCTCGAGCGTGGACACTCCCCCGCCCGGCTTCGCCACGCCGACAATGCCGTTCGCGGTGGCGAACCACACGGTGCCCGACCAGTCGGGCACCAGACCGGTGACGCTGTCACCCTCCGGGACAGCCGAGGTGAGGTCGACGGATTCGGCCACGCGAAGTTCCCAGCCCGCGGCGGTGCGTTCGTGGGCGATCCGCTTCAGGGTGCGGGTGCCGTCCACCACGACCAGACGATCGGCATTGTCGAGATAGGCGTACACCCCGCCGAGCAGACCGCCCTTGGTCAAACTCAACTGCGCCAGCGATCCGGTCAGCGCACTCGCCGACCCGGAGACAGACCCGTCCGAGCCACCACCGAGCAGCCCCTCGCCGGACGGATCGATGAGATGCACCACGGGCGCGCGATCCGTCACGGCCGTGCACAAGGCGACGACCAGACCGTCGGACCCCTGGAGCAGGGTGGGGCAGGCAGCACCGAGCGGATAGCCACCGACAGCCTGCGCACCCACCCCCGGCCCCGGATGCGGCACCGCGTCCGAGGACCCCGCGTCTCCGTGCATGGTCGCGGTACCGACCGGCCCCAGAAAGGGGTTCGGCGCCGCGAGCGAGTCCGGCACCGCGACACCCGCTCCCGCCGTCAGGGCCCCTGATACGACGACGGCCAGTAACGCCGATACCGAAATCCACTGATTCCTTCTCATCGAGCGGGTTCGGCGAGACCAGCGTGCTCAGCGGCATATTTCTTCGCCGCCGGGTAATCGGCTTTACCGCTGGGCTGCCGCATCATCTCATCGACAATCCAGTAAACACGCGGCGCCTTGTAGCCGGCGACCTTCGTACGAACGTGGCCGTCCAGGTCGGCCAGGTCGAGAGCCGAGCTCGAACGGGGTTGGACCACCGCCGCCACGGCCTGGCCGAATCGTTCGTCCTCGATGCCGATCACCAACGCGTCGAAGATGTCCGGATGCGACCGGAGTGCGCCCTCGACCTCCTCGGGGAACACCTTTTCCCCGCCGGTGTTGATGCACTCCGAGCCCCGGCCGAGCAGTGTGACGGTGCCGTCGTCCTCATAGCGGGCGTAGTCACCCGGCACCACATACCGCTTGCCGTCGATCTCGACGAAGATCTTTTCGGTTTTCGCCGGGTCCTTGTAATAACCGATCGGCACATGCCCCGTCCGGGCCATCCGCCCGACCGCACCGGGTTTCTGTTCGACCAGGTTGCCGTCGTCATCGATCAACGCAGCCTGGGCGCTGAATTTCACTCGCGGGCCCTGCGAATGATCGCTGTCCTTGGTGACCACGCCGATTCCGGTGCCACCGCTCTCCGACGAACCGATCACATCGACGATGAAGACGTTCGGGAACATCTCGACGTATTGCTGCTTGAGGGACTGTGAGAACAGTGCGGCGTGGCTACTGATCTTCCGCAGTGACGACGTGTCGTAGTCGCCGGCCCGGTAGGCGTCCAGCAGCGGCCGGGCCATTGCGTCGCCGACGACAGTGACCGTGTTGACTTCATGCTTCGCCACGAGGCGCCAGACCTCGTCGGCATCGAACTGCGGTACGAAAACGATGGTGGCGCCGGAGTTCAGCCCGATGAAGGCCGCCCACTGCGCCGCGCCATGGATGAGGGGCGACAATGGCGCCATCACGACTCCGGCTGCGGACTGCTCGGCTCGGTTGGCCAGTTCCCACTCGTCTTTCACGTATTCACCCGTGACGTGGTCGATCCCGCCGCCGAGCGCGCGCCACACATCTTCGTGCCGCCACACAACGCCTTTGGGGAATCCCGTGGTGCCGCCGGTGTAGAGAATATAGAGATCATCGGAGCTACGTGCGCCGAAGTCGCGTTCCGGCGAGCGGGCGTCGATTGCCACGTTGTATTCGACAGCGTTGTATCCGCTGTAATCGGCATCGGAGCCGTCCTCGACCACGACGACATCGGCCAGCTTCGGGGTGTGCGGCAGGACCTGGGCGACGATGCCGGCGTACCGGCGCTCATGGATCAGCGCGACCATGTCGGCGTTGTCGACGATGTAGCGCACCTCGTCGGCGGTGTAGCGGAAGTTCACGCTGACCGAGATCGCGCGCAGTTTGTAGGTCGCGATCATGGTCTCGAGTGCTTCGATGGAGTTGCGTGAATACACGCCGACGTGGTCGCCCTTGCCGACTCCCCGCGCGGCGAGGTGGTGCGCCAAGCGATTGGCACGTGCGTCGAGCTCGCGGTAGGTGACCTGCCGATCCCCGCAGATGACCGCGATGCGATCGGGCACCGCGTCGACGGCGTGCTCGAAGAGATCAGCGACGTTGAAAGCCATGCCGAAAATCTAGAACACGTTTCAATTCGACGCAATGGACGCGCATCGGCCACAGCGGGACCGGACGTGAACGAACAGGCAGGCGGGCCGGACACACGTCACCGCGGTCCGGCCCGCCACCTCGCCGCTGAATCGCAGCTGACAACTACTGGCGCGGCGACTTCGCCTGCTCGGCGTGGTCAGCGGCGTACCTCTTCGCGGCCGGGTAGTTCGCTTTGCCACTGGGCTGGCGCATCATCTCATCGACAATCCAGTAGGTACGTGGAGCCTTGTACCCCGCGACCTTCGTTCGCGCGTGGGTGTCGAGCTGCGCGAGATCCAATGCCACGCCCGGCCGCGGCTGAACGAGCGCGGCGACTGCCTGACCGTATCGTTCATCGGTCACCCCGATCACCAAAGCATCGAAGACATCCGGGTGCGACTTGAGAGCGCCTTCGACTTCCTCCGGGTACACTTTCTCGCCGCCGGTGTTGATGCACTCGGAGCCGCGGCCGAGCAGAGTGACCGTGCCGTCCGCCTCGTAGCGGGCATAGTCGCCCGGGACGACATAGCGCTTGCCATCGACCTCGACGAAGATCGTCTTGGTCTTCTCCGGATCCTTGTAGTAGCCGATCGGGACATGCCCGGTACGAGCCATCCGGCCCACGGCGCCCGCCTTCGGCTCGACGATGTTGCCGTCATCGTCGATCAGCGCGGCCTGCGCACTGAACTTCACTCGCGGTCCCTGCGTATGGTCGGCGTCCTTGGTCACCACACCCAGTCCGGTTCCGCCGCTCTCCGACGATCCGATGACATCGGTGATGTACACATTCGGGAACAATTCGAGGTATTCCTGTTTCAGCGAATGCGAGAACAGTGCCGCGTGACTACTGAACGACCACAGCGACGAGGTGTCGTAACTGCCGGCCTTGTAGGCATCCAGGAGCGGCTTCGCCATCGCATCACCGACGACGGTGAGTACGTTGACTCGATGCTTTTCGACGGTGCGCCAGACTTCCTCGGCGTCGAACTGCGGCACGAAGACGATAGTGCCGCCGGAATTCAGCCCGATGAACGCCGCCCACTGTGCCGCCCCGTGAATCAGCGGCGACAGCGGCGCCATGACCATGCCGACCGGGGACTGTTTGGCTTGCTCGGACAGCTCCCATTCGTCCTTCACATACTCCCCGGTGACATGGTTGATCCCGCCACCGAGGGTGCGCCACACATCCTCGTGCCGCCACATCACCCCCTTCGGGAAACCCGTTGTGCCGCCCGTGTAGAGAATGTAGACATCATCGGAGCTGCGTTGCTCGAAATCACGTTCGGGTGATTGCGCCTCGATCGCGGCGCCGTACTCCACGCCGTCATATCGGCTGTAGTCGCAGTCCGAACCGTCCTCGATCACGACCACATCGGTCAGCTTCGGGGTGTTGGGCAGCACCTCGGCGACGGTGTCGGCGTATCGGCGCTCGTGTACCAGCGCCACCAAATCGGCATTGTCGACGATGTAGCGCACCTCGTCGGCGGTGTAGCGGTAGTTGACGCTGACCGAAATCGCCCGCAGCTTGTACGTCGCGATCATCGTCTCGAGCGCCTCGATCGAGTTGCGCGAGTAGACCCCGACGTGGTCACCCTTGCCGACTCCCCGCGAGGCCAGGTGGTGCGCTAACCGGTTGGCGCGCTCGTCGAGCTCACGATAAGTGACCTGACGATCCCCACAAATGATTGCTGTGCGGTCGGGCACCGCATCCACGGCGTGCTCGAGAAGATCTGCGACGTTCAAAGCCATACCGAGAAGATAGAACGTGTTTCAGTTTTAAGCAATGGTTTTCGTCGAGAAGCCAGGTGACGAGCTGGTATACCCCTCGACCGCACCGGCCGCGAATTTCCAGGCCGTATGCTGCACCTTTCCGTCCTCTGCTCCGTCCGCCCGCCGCATCGCGGACCGAACCCGCGCACCGCCCGGGACCCGTTCGACAGGATCTGGCTGCCGGACGGCCGACCCCGATCAGCACGCTCGCGCGGTGGTCGCGGTCTGATCGGGGTCGACAGGTTCGTCCTCGACCGCACCGATCATGCGGGCCACGAGCGCGGAACGCAGACGCCACATGCCGTCCGGCTGCATCGGGTCCAACCCGGTGATCTCGGCGATCCTGTTCAGTCGGTAGTCGACGGTGTTGGGGTGCACATGCAGCGTGCGGGCCGTACGCAGCCGGGTGGCCCGGCTCGCGAGGTGCGTAGTCAATGTCTCCAGGAGAACGGGATGTTTGTCGAGCGGTTCCAGTAGTGCGGTCAGATGTCCGGCTGCCGCGCCCGGCCGGGACAGTTGGTACTCCAGCGAGAGGTTGTCGAAAGGCTCGAGCCCGTTGCGGCGCAGGCGGCGCATGATGGCGAGCACCGCGCTCGCGCGCTCGGCTCCTTCGGGAATGTCGCCGGTTTCCACCGCCAGATACGTGGCACGAATCCTGGTGTGCGCCGTGGCGGCGATGTTGTCCGCCAATCGTCGTGCGCCGGCGGGGTCGAACTGGTTCCGTGGAATCAGCAGGGTCGCGGTGCCCGCTCCCGTCTGCATCAGCGCATGGTCACCGTAGCGGTCGCGCACCTCGGCCCTGACTCTGCGAAGCAACCGGCGGGCGACTCGGCGGTCCGGCTCACTCGCGTCGCTGTGGCCCGGGAACTCCACGGCGAAGACGACATAGCTTTCGGCCAGCCGGACCCCGTGGGCGCGGGCCATGGCCGGTGTCGCGTTCCCGGCGATCAGGGCGGCGGCCACCGCGTCCGCGTCGTCGCTGTGCGCCGTGCGCTGTTGATCCAGATACGCCTGTGAGATCGCCGTGGACAGCCGGCTAGCGAGTTCTACGAAGACGCGAAACGTGTCGATCAGTGCGGTGCACTCCGCACCGTCGTTCGCCCGTGTGGCGAGGTGGTCGAACACTTTCCGCGTACCCAGGTGGACCGCCTTGAACATCGCGTGGATCGGGACGCCCTCGTGCGCCCACTCCCGGACGGCGGCGCGCACATCGGCCAGCGGCTTCTCGACGTCGTCACCGGTCAGCAGTCCGGCGGTCACCTCGAGGCAGGCATTCGCCATCGCGGTGACCTCGCGGCGCAGAACCGCCACGGGCACCCTTCCGGGTAGCGCGCTGACGACGACGAATCGACTCATGATCTCGGCCGCGATCGTCGACGCGGCGGGGAGATGATCGAGAATCGGCTGACCTGCCATAGTTCCCGGCTGGGCCGACAGGACGCTGTCGGGCATGCGCACTTTTCCTACTTTCCGCTGTTTGCGCCCTATCGTGCGCCTGAGAGCACCCCTTTCCAATGGTGATTCGCACCCGAATGGAACTTTCGATGTGCAATATGCACCACAAGCCGTCGAAGGAGGGCATCACCCGTACACCGACACGGGCGCATCCGTCGCTCCGACCCACCCGGCGCACCCGTCGTCGGGCAACCTCGACCGACACCGCGCCGCGCCATAGGTGGTCACGTAGGTCGGGTCATATCAGCAGTACATGAGCCCTTCGACTGGTGGAACCGCGAACGGTTCGCTCGCCGACGCAACGGCGACAGCCGCGATGTCGGCCGCAATCAGAGCACCAGCAAGCCATTCGATATTCGAGTGAACACCTGTGTACTATTTCGCCGTGAACAGCTCGGGCGCGCAGCCGGTACAGGCGTCGGAAAGCCACGCTACTCCGCCGGGAATCCTCCGATGACCACAGTCGCGATCGTGGCCCTCTCCATCATCGCCGCCGGTGAAGCCGTCGGCTTGATCACCCTGTCGATCCTGCTCGCCCGCAGCAGGCGCAAACGGCGACAACCGCCTCGCGCGACGACGACGCAGCGATTGGTCGTGAGCGGGCGCGAAGCAGTGCGCACCGCCTGGCAGGCCGCAGATCTGGTGCGGGCCAAGGGGTTTCGTGGAGCCGTGCTCACTTCCATCGAAGACCTCGCGGGCTGGGCGCGCGTCGAACGTCCCGACCTGGCCAGGCTGGCACCCGACGGCAACGTCGTGATCATGTTCTCCGACATCGAGCAATCGACCGCTCTCAACGAGCAATTGGGCGACCGCGCCTGGGTCAAGCTACTCGACCGCCACCAACGCCTCGTCGAACGATGCGTGCAGAAACACGGCGGACACGTGGTCAAGAACCAGGGCGACGGGTACATGATCGCCTTCGCCGCGCCGGATCAGGCGGTCGGCTGCGGCGTGGCCATCCAGAATGCGCTGTGCAAAGACGCCGAATCGTCGCGCGGTTCCGCCGATTTCCGGGTCCGGATCGGTATCCACATGGGGAGTTCCGTGCGCCGGGGTGATGACTTGTTCGGACGCAATGTCGCCATGGCCGCGCGGGTCACCGCGCAGGCCGACGGCGGTGAGGTGCTCGTCAGCGAGCCGGTATTGGCGGCGATCGGCACCGGTACCGGTCTCGCGATCGGCGCGGGTCGCGACGCGAGTCTCAAGGGCCTGCGCGGCACCCACCACCTCACCCCGGTGTCCGCGGCGCCATAGTTCGCCCGGGCCGCGGCGTGTTCTGCCGCCAGTACAGCGCGTCCAGCGCGACCGCGACGTGGACGCTGTTCTCCGCCAGTGGGCGGGGCAGCAATTCGTCCGCGCGGGCGATCCTGCGCAGGATCGTGTTCCGGTGGGTGAACAGGCGCGCCGCCGCGCGGGTGGCGTTGCACTGCTCGTCGATGTAGGCGAGAACCGATTCGCGCAGTTCGCTGTCGGCGTGTTCCAGGTCTCCGAGGGTGTACTTGATGAAACGGTCCGCCTGCGCGCCGTTCTCGGTGATCAGCGAGGTCAGTTGCACCTCACCGAACGTAACGAGGCGACGAGTGTTGTACGGGCGGGCCAGGATTCGGTGCGCGGCCTGCGCGTCGAGGTGACTGGTCCGGAAGCCGGCGAGATCGCGTCCGGTCGAGCCGATGGCGATGCGCACGCCCGGGATATCGTCCAGCGCTTCGGTCAGGGCGGCGGTGTCAGGAGGTGTCGGTCCGGGGACCCACACCCACAGGGTGGCCGCGCTGGCGAGCACACTCAGTGCTGTGGCCGCGCCGGCCGCCTGGGTGAGGGCTCTGGTCACCCGATGCGGTTCGTCGAGTTCGGCGCCGGGAACGTCGCTCCAGGCGATGGCGGCGGTGTGCGCGGTGTCGAGCCGGTATCCGAGCCGGGACCCGGCGCGTTCGAGATTGACCGGTTCGCCCTCGAGAATGAGCGAGATCAATTCGCGCCGTTCGGCGTACGAGCCACGGGCGAGTTGGTCGCGCTCGCTGCCGATGACCTCGGTGATCGCCTCGATGGTGCCGTCCACGAATCTGGCGATGGAAGCGGCGGTGACCTCTAATACCTCGCGCAACTCGAACGGGTCGGGCGTCAGGATGAAAACGATGGTCATCCACCGTTGCCAGGCCACGTCCTGGCCCACGCGATAGGCCTGCAGAGCGGCCTCGTTCATGCCGCGACGAACCAGGTCGCGAACAATGGCGATCTGGTCGGCACCGAGGTTGATCGGCACCGGCATCCCCGGATCGGCCACATTGGCCGAGGCCCAATGCAGCAGATTGGCCCGATTGACCCGCCGAA
Organism: Nocardia halotolerans; assembly: GCF_042650145.1. Lineage (NCBI taxonomy): Bacteria > Bacillati > Actinomycetota > Actinomycetes > Mycobacteriales > Nocardiaceae > Nocardia > Nocardia halotolerans. The sequence goes on from NZ_JBHSDL010000042.1 coordinate 52,066, forward strand.
CCGCCTCGGCCAGCAACGGGTCGCCGGCGATCGTTCGCAGGCTGGTCTTGAGCAGCGTGGCGTCGTACAGCTCGTCGAGCCACTCCGCCGGCGCGTTCAGCGCGATCTCGGCACCTTGGCAGATCACTTCTCGCGCGCGGTCGGACAGGCGTCGATCGAAAAGGCCATCACCAGAGTGCACCGCCCGATTATGCAACCTTTCGTTCCGAGTCTTATGCCGAGTGGCCGAATGCCTAGGTGCGGTGCGGGGGCGAGGCCGCGCCGGTGGTCGCCAGGATCGTGGCGGCGACCAGTTCCGGATCGTCGATCATCGGGACATGGCCGACGCCGGGCAGGATTTCGAAGCGAGCCCGCGGCAGCCGTTCGCGGGCGATGCGGCCGTTGATCGCGGGCGGCAGGATCGCGTCTTCACCCGACCAGGCCAGCGTGATCGGGCACGGCAGCTCGGGCACGGCAGCCATCTGTTCGTCGGTGCCGAGCAGGTCGTCGGTGACGGTGCATCCGACGAGGTCCGTAGCCGCGGTCAGTGCTCGCGCCGGCGTCGAACGGTCGGCGTGGCAGGCGATATCGCGCATCGCGAGCCGCCGAACCATCGCCGATCGGAAGACCAGCGGCTGAACTCGGTGCGTGGACCGGGTGAGGGCGCCCAGGCGGCGCAGTTTCCTGACCGCGGCGGTCTGCCCGTGCCCGCCCGCGTTCCAGAATCCGGCGGGTGAGAGCGCGCAGACGCTCAACGCCCGCCCCCGCAGCGCCAGTTCGATCGCGATCCAGCCACCGAGTGAGTTCCCCGCGAGATGGGCCTGTCCGATACCTCGATCGTCGAGCATCCGCTCGGCCGCGTCGACGACGTCGCGCACCCGGACCGGACGCTGCCGCGCCTCGGGCCCGCCCCGGTGCCCGAGCGCAGTCGGGGCGAACACCTCGTGGTGTTCGCTCAGGTGCGGGACGACTTCGTCCCATGCCGCCGACGACATGGTGACGCCGTGGAACAGGACAAGTGACGAGCGACCGGGACTCATCACCGGAGATTACCCGCGGCGTCGTCGAGGTTCATGCGAAGCGCTCAGCGCTGCGCGCATATTGTCCCGGGGGTGGTGCCGAAAATGCGTTTGAAGTGCCGAATCAGGTGCGGCTGGTCGTGAAACCCGGTCGCAGCGGCCACATCTCGCGCGGGCATGCCCGCCAGTAGCAGCGGGCGGGCGAGGTCGACGCGCCGGGAGATCAGGTATTGGTGGGGTGGCATCCCGAACTCGCGGTGGAACGCACGGATCAGGTGGGTGGAATCGGCGTGCAGGACTGCCGCTGCCTCGGTGCGGGTGACGCCTTCGGTGGCGCGGGGATCGAGTAGGTCGCGCAGTCGGTGCACCAAGGCTGATCCCCGCCCCGGCGTCCCCTAGGCCACGATGCGCAGCGGGTTCTCGAGCAGCTGCTTCAGCTGCGCCAGGAACTCGGCGGCGACGGCGCCGTCGATGGCACGATGATCCGCCGACAAGGTGACCCGCAGTATCTTGCGGCTGACCACCGCACCGTTGTCGAGTCGCAGCTCGTCGGCGGCCGCGCCGACGGCCAGGATCGCCGACTCCGGTGGGTTGATCACCGCGGTGAAATGCTCGATGCCGAACATGCCCAGGTTGGAGATGGTGAAGGTGCCCCCGGACATCTCGTGGGCGCGCAAGGTGCGTTCGCGGGCCCGGGTCGCCTTGTCGCGGGTCTCGGCGGCGATCTCGGACACGCTCTTGCGGTCCGCGTCGTCGATCACCGGCACGAGCAACCCCTCGGGAGTCGCGACCGCGACGCCGATGTGGATCCGCTTGTGCCGCAGGAGCGTGTCGCCACGCAGGCTCACGTTGACCGAGCGAACCCGCCCCAGCGTGAGTGCCGCCGACTTCACCAGCAGATCGTTCACGCTGACCTTGTTCTCCCCCACCGCGGCCAGCGTCTCGTTGAGCTGTGACCGGAAGGCGAGCAGCTCGGTGACGTCGATCGCACTGGTGAGATAGATGTGGGGCGCTTGCTGTTTGCTTTCGGTCAACCGCGCCGCGGAGACCCGTTGGATGCCGGTGAGCGGGACCTCCTCGACATCGTCGGACCCCGACGTTGCCGACACGCCACCGGGTCTCGCGGGTTGCCGGGGCAGGGCGGGTGCGGATTCGGTTGCCGCGGAATAATGCTGGTGTGCAGTCTCGACATCCTGTCTGGTGATCCGCCCACCTGGCCCGGTGCCGACCACGGTGTCGATGTCCACGCCGAGCTCACGAGCGACCTTGCGCGCCAGCGGCGAGGTCTTCTTCCGCGGCGCCTGTTGCGTGTTCGACCCACCGGCGGTTGCCGCTGCCTGCCGCTGCGCAGCGGATTCCGTCGCCTGCGGTGTTCCGGTGGCCACCGGTCTGCTCGGCGCCGGGACGGATACGCTCGAGCCACTGCCGTCACCGACGATTCCGATCGGCTCACCGATCGGAATGCGCGTGCCGGCCTCGACGAGGATCTGTTCGAGTACCCCGTCGTCGTAGGCTTCCAGCTCCATCAGCGCCTTGTCGGTTTCGATCTCGGCGATGATCTCCCCGCGAGTCACCCGGTCGCCGACCTGCTTCAGCCAGCCGGCGACGACGCCGTCCTCCATGGTGTCCGACAGCCGGGGCATGATGATTTCAGGCATAACGTGTCCTTTGTCTTCGGCGGTTCTCAGCGCCGACGACCGACGGCGGCCAGCGTTTCGGTCACCGCGGTGTACAGCGAGTCCGCCGACGGCAACGCGAGCTTTTCCAGCGGTTTGGCGTAGGGAAGCGGAACCTCGGCCATGGCGACCCGGCGGACCGGTGCGTCGAGGTAGTCGAACGCGCCGTCGGAGATCGTGGCGGCGATCTCGGCGCCGATGCCGTAGGTGAGCCAGTCGTCCTCGCCGATCACGGCGCACCCGGTTTTGCGGACCGAGGCCACGAGGGTGTCGCGGTCCAGCGGACGCAGGCTACGCAGATCGATCACCTCGACCGAAACCCCTTCGGCGGCAAGACGCTCGGCTACCTGCGTAGCGACCGTCGCCATCCGGGAGTAGCCGATCACGGTGATGTCGGTACCTTCGCGGGTGATCGCCGCCTTGCCGATGCGCACGGGCGGAAGGTCCTCGGGCACTTCGCCCTTGGTGTTGTAGAGCGACAGGTTCTCCAGGAACAGCACGGGATCGTCGTCTTCGATCGCGGCCTTGAGCAGGGCCCGCGCGTCGGCGGGGGTGCTGGGCGCCACCACTTTCAGACCTGGCACGAACGCGTAGTACAGCTCGATGTTCTGCGAGTGCGTCGCGCCGAGCTGCTGACCGCCGCCGCCCGGGGTCCGGATGACCATGGGCACGCAGGTCTGCCCACCGAACATGCCGTAGATCTTGGCGGCGTGATTGACGATCTGGTCGAGGGCGAGCAGCGAGAAGTTGATCGTCATGATCTCCACGACCGGGCGCAGGCCCAGCATCGCCGCCCCGATCGCCGCCCCGACGAAGCCTTCCTCGGCGATGGGAGTGTCGCGCACCCGTTTCTCCCCGAACTCGTCGAGCAGGCCCGCGGTGATCTTGTAGGAGCCTTCGAAGACGCCGATCTCCTCCCCGATCAGGAATACGTCGTCGTCGCGGCGCATCTCTTCGCGCAGGGTTTCGCGCAGCGCTTCGCGATAGGTCATGACAGGCACAGTGGGAGTCCTCAGAAGGTGAAGAGCGGATCGGCGGGCAACCGGCGGGAATCGCCCGGCACGGGGGTGGCGTAGTTGTAGTCGAACAGGGTCGACGGCTCGGGATGCGGGCTGGCATCGGCGAATTCGACGGCGGCGGCCACACCCTCGGCGACTTCGTCATCGATCTCGGTGAGCGCCCGGTCGGTCAGCGCCCCGGCCGCGAGCAGGCGTGCGCGCCACAGTGCGATCGGGTCGTGCTCCTTGGCCGTGGCGACCGCGTCGGTGCTGCGGTACTTGGCCGGATCGACGACCGAATGACCTTTGAGCCGGTAGCTCACCGCCTCGAGCAACGCGGGTCCGCCGTCGGCGCGAGCGGCCTCGACGAGTTCGCTCGCCATATCGCGCACGGCCAGCACATCGGTGCCGTCGACCCGCTCACCGCGCATCCGATACGAAGCGGCGCGCTTCCACAGTTCCGGTTCGGCCGAGGAATTCTCGACCGTGGTGCCCATGCCGGTCTGGTTGTTGATCACCAGGAACACCACCGGCAGCCGCCACAGCGCCGCGATATTGAGCGACTCGTGGAAGGCCCCGATATTCGTGGTGCCCTCCCCCATCTGGCAGACCACCACATCGTCTTTGCCGTGATAGTCGATCGCCAGCGCCGCCCCGACCGCGAGCGGAACCTGTCCGCCGACGATGGCGTAGCCGCCCAGCAGCCGAGTGGTGGTGTCGTACATGTGCATCGACCCGCCCCAGCCCTTCGAGGTGCCGGTGGAGCGGCCGTACAGTTCGGCCATCACCCGGCCCGGCTCGATGCCTTTGGCCAGCGCGTAACCGTGTTCGCGATAGTTGGTGAACAGGTAGTCGGTCGGCCGCATGGCCGCGCCGACACCGACGACGGTGGCTTCCTCACCGAGGTTGAGATGGCAGTAGCCGCCGATCTTGGCCTGCTGGTAGCTCTGCGCCGTGCGCTCCTCGAAGCGCCGGATGAACAGCATGTCCCGGTAGAGGCGCCGCAGTGTGCCGGGATCGGTTGCCGCGACAGCGGTTTCGATGGTCGCCCCGGTGCCGGGCACGGACGCGGTGGCTTCGGACGCCGTGCTCCGGGTGGGTGTTGTGGTCATGGTCGAACTCCTCAACGCTTGCGTGGCGCGATGTGCACCGGCAGCCCGAGGCCGGCCATGGCCGCCTCCATGCCGATCTCACCGAGAGTGGGGTGGGCGTGGATGGTGTCGGCCAGCTCGTCGAGCGTGGCTTCCAGCGTGATCGCGAGTGCGCCCTCGGCGATCAGGTCGCTGGCCGACGGGCCGATGATGTGCACCCCGAGGACTTCGCGATGCTGTTGCCCGGCGACGATCTTGACGAAACCCTCTGTCTCACCGAAGGTCTTGGCTCGCCCCAGCGCGGCGAAGGGGAACTTCGCGGTGATCATGTCGTGGCCCGCGGCGACAGCGGCCTGCTCGGTCAACCCCACGCCGGCGATCTCGGGGTGGGTGAAGGTGGCCGCCGGAATGACGGTGTAGTCGATGTGCGCGTCGTTTCCGGCGATCACCTCGGCAGCGGTGATGCCCTGGTGGGAGGCGACGTGGGCGAGCAGCGCCCGCCCGGTCACGTCACCGATGGCATAGACGTGCTCGACACCGGTGCGCAGCTGATCGTCGACCTCGAGGAAACCACGGGCGTCGGTGGCGATTCCGGCGGCCTCGAGCCCGAGCTCGGCGGTATTGGGCCGACGGCCCACGCCGACCAGCACCACATCGGCCGCCAGTTCGCCGGCCTCCGGCCCGTCCACCGAGACCCGCAACGCGTCGTCCTCGGTGATCGCGGTGACTGTCGACCCGGTACGCACGGCGATACCGCGCTTGCGGAAAGAGCGCCCAAGCGCCTCACCGATTTCCTTGTCCTCCAACGGAACCAGTCGATCCTGCATTTCCACGACGGTCACCTCGCTGCCGAACGCGGCGAACAGGCTCGCCCATTCCGCACCGACCGCGCTACCCCCGACGACCACCAGGCGCCGCGGCACCTCGGTCAGCCCGAAGGCGCCGTCGGAGGTGACCACACCGGGCAGATCCGCTCCGGGGACCGGCAGCCGGGCAGGCACCGAACCGGTCGCGACGATGACATCGCGCGCACTCACACGGCGGATCTCGGCTCCCTGGGATGGCGCGGCGTAGCGGGGGCCGCCGTCGAAGATCGCGGATGCGGCGACCTCGTAGACCGCGACGGTGGTCGGCTCGACGAACCGGGCGTGGCCCTCGATCACCGTCACGCCGTTGGCCCCGAGCAGCCCGGCGACCCCGTCGGTGAGCTCCTTGACGATGGTGTCCTTGCGGTGGCGCACCGCGGCGAAGTCGTAGCGCACATTGTCGGCGTGGATACCGAATTCGGCTGCGGTCGTGAGGGTGTGGAACACCTCGGCTGAGCGCAGCATCGCCTTGGTCGGGATGCACCCCCAGTTCAGGCAGACCCCACCGGGGCGTTCCTTCTCTACGACACAGACTTTCAGGCCGCGTTGCGCGGCGCGGATAGCAGCGACATAGCCGCCCGGTCCACCACCGATCACCAACAGATCGAATTCCGGCACTCGTGGTGCTCCTCAGCTCGACGATCAAGATCGACCAGCCGTGGTCGCGGCTGCGGTCGTCCGTCGAGTCTGCTCGGCCGCGAATGCCCAAACAATCTGCTGACAGCCCACACCTGGAGGCCTCAGAATGTGCGCTGCGCCCAATCAGGCGATCACACCTCGCTGTGCGCAGGGCTCAGCCGACAGCCCCGATCTTCGCGTGCAGTGCCGCCAACGCCAGGGAAAGCTCCAGGTAGGGCCGCTGCCCCTCCAAACGCCTGCCGAGCAACGACGAGATCCGCTGCACTCGATTGATCACCGTATTGCGGTGACAGTGCAGTCGCGGCGCGGCATTGGCTGCCGAGCAGTTCTCCTCGAGCCAGACCGCCAGCGTGCGCAGCAGGATGTCGCGTTCCTTGCTCGGCAGCCGCAGGACCGGGCCGAGGACGTGCGAGACCATCAACTCGGTCAGATCGGGAGAGCGCAGCAGCAGCGCCTCCGGGTAGCGCTCCTCCAAGGACACCAAGCCCTGGGATTCGCCCGACAGCGTGTCCAGGGCGAGCGCCGCCAGCGCATGCCCGGTGTCGATCTGGGCCAGACCCGCCACCACGGGCGAGACCGCTGCCCGCCCGCGCACCCGCGGCCGGATCTGGCGCAGCACGAACGAACTGTCGTGCCGGTCCAGCGATACCACCCCGACCACGGTGTCGCCCCGGTCGTGCCACACCGACCGAATACCCAGGGCCGCCAACGCCGTCTCGGTGGCCAGCTCCACGCTGGGGCGGTCACCGCCCACCGCGATCACGAGATAGTCACCGTGGGCGGGCAGATTCAGCTCCCGCGCCGCCCGGGCCGCGAAAGTCGGGTCGTGCGCGCTGCCGGCCAGCAGATCCTCGATCAGCCCGTGCCGGCGGCGCACATCACGGCGCACCCGCTCCAGTTCGGTACTGCGATAGGCGGTGACCAGTGCCGACGACATCCCGTCGATCACCGTCCACGTGGCGACCCCGACACTGCGGAACTCACCGGGCGCGATTTCACCTGCCTTGTCGAGCAGCGCCTCCCAGACCACCTGACCGCCGAGCCGAAACGTGCGCAACATGACTTCCAGGGACACCCCCTGCACGGCGCGATTCCGGCCGATGGCCGCGGCGACGTCATCGCGATCGGGCACCGCCACATCGTCGGCCAGCAGATCGAGCACCCGCGTCACATAGCGACGACAGGCGTTGTGCAGATCGTCGCGGCTGACCGGTGAGTAGTCGGTCCACTCCGGAATATCGGTGAAGATCAGCGCCATCAACCGGTCGGTCAGCACCGCGGTGTCGTTCCGGCACGCCGCCGCCAACTGCCTCGTCCCCGGTGAGGGACCGGTGCGCTCGGGTATCCCAGCCATGCCGCCGACGCTACGCCCGCCCGATCCCCCGTCGCCGACAGCGGGGCGCCGCAACGATGGCCGCAATGGGTGCCGGCGATCCCGCGGTGTTCTCTCAGATCGGTGTCGTGCGGAACCTTAGACCGAAATTATCGATGGTCGCGGGAATCGGCTCGCCCGGATCGAGGTCGGGTGCGGACACCAATTCGTAACGGCCCTGACGGAGCAATTCCGCGAGCAATGTCGAGACCACGAGCAACACGATGTTGCGGCCCGGGCATTGGGCGGGTCCGGCGCTGAACGGTACGAGCGCGGGATTCGTGCGCGCGGTCCCGTCGAGCCAGATACCGGGCTCGAAGACATCGGCATACGGCAACGTCTCCGGATCGCGATGCAAGAAGGGTGTGTAGATGAGAAACTCGGTGCCCGCGGGCAATGTAGCTGTGCCCCAGCGGGTTTCGTCAGTGCTCTCTCTGAGTATCGCGGGAGTCGTCGGCCACAGCCGCACCGTGTCGAGTAGGCATGCTCTGAGGTAGGGCATCAGCTGAGGCTGGTCGGCGTCGAGCCCCTCGATGTCAGCCCGTGCGCGTTCCGCATGCGCTGGATGGGTCGCCAGCAATGCCAATGTGCGAAACGCGGCCATACCTGCGGCGTCGAACGCGAACAACCAGTGCGGTATCTGGCCCACGGCATCGACGCGCTCATCGTCGACGGGCGTGTCTGCGACCAGTTTCGCCAGCGTGCCGGGTTCTGCGCGATCCACATACGACCGCAGTCGTGCGTCGAAGGCACGCCGACGTCCACGACGCTGTGGGTGCAGGTAAGCCCAGTTCGCGTCGAGCCGCAGGTTGTCGAGCAAGTCGGTGACTTCCTCGTCGGTACGGGCGAGGTCGCCGAGTGTCACCCGGCGCACGATCCGCCACCATGCGCGGTTGAAGGTGTCCCAGTCCAGTTCACCGCCGGACGGGTCGACCAGCCCGCCCGCTTCTTCCCGCACCACAGCCACGACATCACCCGCGATCTCGTGCATCGGCCGATCGGCTTGCAGGGTTGTGGCATTGAACTCGCGTCGCTCCGCACGCACAGGACCGCGCGAGATCAGTACACCGTGCGGTTGGAAATGACTCAGCGCGGCGCGTTTCTCCACCGTCGATGGAGAGAATGGTTGCGGCGAGCCCTGCAACAGACGTCCCGCGTCAGCGTCCGAGAGCACGACCGCGATCGAACGGCCCGGAATTCGCAATCTGAGCGGGCCGGGTCCGTAGCGGCGCCGGAGCCGTTGGAACAGCGGCACCGACAACGCGTCGAGTTGGAACTTCTGCGCGACGGCGAGCACCGAGGGACGGCGTTTGATCACACCGCCCGCGAATGTGGGCAACAAGGCTTTGCCGATGATCGCCACGGTATCGGCCACCGATGCCCGTCTCGCCGGCACTTCGGAGCCGTTCTGCACTCCGAGATTCTTGCCCGCCAGATCCATACGGTTGTCCGAGTCACGAGTCATGCCCGGCGCGTTACCCGTGAACAACTGGGCGAAACTCTGTCCCCTTCGTACAAGGCCGCATCGTTGCGACCGCTTCGTCGGCCGGCCCCGTGGAGCATGCGAGCAATCGTGCTGCCGCGGTCACGGCCCCGACGCACGGGAACGCCGTCGGCACGAAGCCCGGTCGAAGTTTGGGGCCGAAGGCAAGTGGTATGGCCACTGATGTCGGGTTGTCGCCCGATGCCCGATCACCGAGAGGAGCCGCTCATGAGCCGGATCGACCTCTGTGGCGGCGACGGACTCGTCACCACCGCGAAGAACAACGGTGCCGATACCGAGGTGGTCAACACGCGCGAGGATGGGCCCGACCGAACGTCGGCCGGACCGAACGCGGTCGGCCAGGCCATCTCCTGAGATGGCCGACCGAGGTGGCGGGAATCGGGCGATCACCCGGGCACGAACCGAATGAAGGTCGTCGTCACCGGAGCGTCCGGCAACATCGGTACCGCACTGCTGCGGGCCCTACGGGACGAGGATTGGGATGTCACGGCCATCGCCCGGCGACCGCCACCGCTCGAACCGCCGTATCACCGAGCCCGCTGGGTGCGTTGTGACATCGGCGGCTCCGGCGCCGCCGATGTCCTGACCGAAGCCTGTACCGGCGCGGACGCCGTGGTTCACCTGGCCTGGGCGATCCATCCGCGCGCCACCGAACCGCCGATGTGGCTCACCAACCGGCTCGGCGCCGTGAACGTGTTGCGGGCCGCGGCGGCGGCCGATGTGCGACACCTGGTCTGCGCCTCGTCGGCCGCCGCGTACGCGGTCGCACCGCGCCGGTACCGGGTGCCCGAGTCCTGGCCGTGCGCCGGGGTTCCGGGCAGCGCTTACAGCGCGGGCAAGGTCACGTTGGAAGCGTTGCTCGACGACTTCGCACAGGGCCATCCCGCCATCGACCTGGCCAGGATCCGACCGTGTTCGGTGGTGCAGGGTGACGCGGGCAGCGAGTTGGGTGATTGGGTTGTTTCCCCGTACATGCCGCGCACGTTGCTCGGCCGACCGTGGCTTCCGATCCCCGCGTGGCCGGCGCTGCGACTACAGGTCGTGCATTCCGACGATGTCGCCGCGGCCCTGCACCTGATCCTGCGCGGCGGACACGTCGGCCCGTTCAATCTCGCCGGTGAACCGGTGCTGTCGGCACAGCGGCTGGTCGGCGCTGCGGGCGGGATCCGGATACCGCTGCCCCGCAGCATGCTGGTTCCACCCGCATGGGCGACCTGGCGCCTCGGCCTGCAGCCCCTGCATCCCGGCTGGCTGCGGCTTGCCGACCGCACCAGTCTCGTCGACAGCACGCGAGCGCGCACCGAACTCGACTGGCGGCCACGCCACAGCGCGAATTCGACCTTCGGCGAACTGGTCGAGGGCATGCGCGCCGACCGCCACACCGGCAGTCCGGCGCTGGCTCCATCCAGCACACCGCCCGGGCTCGGGTGGCCTTCCCATCAGAGCCAGAAACCGTGAGCAGCGCCGCCGACGATGCGTGAACCTGTCGTCGTGCCCGAGGGCGCCGAGCTGCGCATCGACGATCGAACGCCGTAGCCAGTCGGCGAACGCGGCCGGGACAGCAGTGTGTGGAGCCTGACCATGGACGGCGATGTAAGCGCTGTAAACAATTGTTAGATTGATGTCATGGCATCCTCGAACACCCCTTACCATCACGGCGATCTCCCCACCGCTCTCGTCCGCGCCGCGATCGAGCTCCTCGAGGAAAACGGCGCCACCGAGTTGTCGCTGCGTGCCGCAGCCCGCCGCGCAGGCGTCTCCACCGCCGCGCCATACCGCCATTTCGCCGACCGGGACGCGCTGCTCTCCGCCGTAGCCGCCGTGGGGTTTCGCGACCTCGCCACAGACCTCATCGCGGCAAGTGAGACTCCGCGCACCGCGGAGGACTTCAGCGCGATCGCCCTTGCCTACGTTCGGTTCGCCCTCGATCGCCCCGGGCTCTTCCGCTCGATGTTCGCCGAACCGTGCGATCCGACCAGTCCCGAGCGGATCGCGGCGACCACCGCGATCCACGACTATGTCCGGTCGGTGGTGCGACAAGCCTTCCCGCAAGCGGACGAGGAAGCACTGGCCACCGCAATGTGGTCACTCGTTCACGGTCTCGCGTTCCTGTACCTGAACGGCAAATTCGACGCCGGTGCGCCGGGAGAGCTGACCGAGCGAGTGCGCGCGACCGTCTTCGCCTTCCTCGCCACCTCCCTGCCCACCGATACGGGCGCAGCCGGGTAACGCGGCGACCGAGCTCAGCTCGCGACGTCGAGGCGGACGTGTCAGGGCCGCCGAACGATGAGCAGTACCTTGCCCACGGAATCGGCGGAATCGAGCAGCGGATGCGCCTGGGCCACGTCAGCGATGGGAATCTCGGCCGAGACGACGGGGGTCACTTCGCCCGCGGCGATCAGCGGCCACAGTCGAGCCCGCAGCGCGGCGATGATCTCGGCCTTGGAATCGGGGCCGTCGACAGGTCGGCGGCGCAGGTTCGTCACGTGCACCGCGGCCCGCTTGAACAGCATCAGACCGAGGTTCAGCTCGGCCACGGCACCACCCTGCAGGCCGATGATGGTCAGGTTGCCACCTTCGGCAAGTGCTTCCACATTGCGCGCGAGATACTCGGCCCCCATGATGTCGAGGATCACGTCGGCACCGCCGTATTGGTCGGTCACGACCTTGACGAAGTCGTCTTCGCGGTAGTTGATCAGAGTGTCGGCACCGAGTTCACCGCAGCGGTCCAGCTTGCGCTGCGATCCGGCGGTGACGGCCACGCGGGCGCCGAGGGCATGGCCGACCTGGATGGCGTGCGTGCCGATGCCGCTGCCGCCCCCGTGGACCAGCAGCGTCTGCCCCGCACGGAGCCCGCCGGCCATGACGATGTTCGACCAGACGGTGGCGGCGGTCTCCGGCAGTGCCGCGGCGGTGACCAGGTCGACACCATCGGGAACCGGAAGAACCTGAGTGGCGGCCACATTGACACGCTCGGCATAGCCACCACCGGCCAGCAGGGCACAGACCGCGTCACCGGGCTGCCAGTCCTCGACGCCGGGACCGACAGCGGCGATCGCCCCGGACACCTCGAGGCCGAGGGTGTCGCTCACCCCTGGGGGCGGCGGATAGAAGCCCTGACGCTGCATGATGTCGGCCCGGTTCACGCCGGCCGCCACCACATCGATCGCCACCTCGCCCGGTCCCGGGGCGGGCAGATCCGCCACCTCGGTCCACTTCATGACTTCCGGACCGCCGTAGCCGTCGAGTGTCACCGCAAACATGTCTTCCTCTCTTCGCCGACAAGCCTGTAATCGAGATACTGGTAGAACCGCTGGCGGCGCCGATTCGCGACCTCAGCGGCGCGCCATCATTTCTGAACTTTCGTTCGACGATGGCTGTTCTGGACAGGACTCCCGTCCAGCGCCCGCATTGTCAGCGAGCGCCGATCCGCTTCATCGTCTTCAGAGCGATGGTCAGCGTCTGGGCCCATGCGCTCTCCGAGAGGCCGACCGGTGCGGAGAAGCCGAGCAGGCGCTGATGCGCGACGGTCTGAGCTTCGGTGTACTTCAAGAGACCGTCCGCACCGTGCCGGCGGCCGAGGCCCGAGTCACCCATCCCGCCCATCGGTGCGTCGACACTGCCCCAGGCCGCGGCATAGGCGTCGTTCACGTTGACCGTGCCGGTGCGCACTCGGGCGGCGACGGCGCGAGCCCGGCCACCGTTGCGGCTCCACACACTGGCGTTGAGGCCGTACGCGGTGGCGTTGGCCCGTTCGATCGCTTCCTCGTCATCACCGAAGGCGTAGATCGAGACGACCGGGCCGAAGGTTTCCTCGTCGTAGAGGGTCATTTCCGGGGTGACGTCGGTGGAGCCGGTGAACATCATGTAGTCGGCATTGTTCATCAGGGACTCGCCGATGGAACTGCCCCGGCCGAGCACCATCTGCCACACCCCGGCGGGCAGGCCGGCCTCGGTCATGAGGTCCAGCGCCCACAGCGCGGTGAGCGCGGTCTGGATGTCGGGCTTCTGCACGACCGCGTTGCCCGCCAGCAGGGCCGTCGGTTCTTCGCTGCTCGGAACCCGCGGCCGTTCCATCTGGCTTCCCGCGATCGGTCGCCAACCACTGCGAATACCAGCGCAGGGCGCGACGTTGGACTCCTCTCGCCACCACGTCACGTATATGTACACACCGCTAACATAGCGGATAGATGTTAGCGGCGTCAACTTGATTGGGGTGTGCGCCCCTTCGTAGAGCCGGCCTGACAGCCCCTATAGCAGGGCGGCCACCTTCTTCGCCGTCTCCTTCGCGGACCCGGGGTTCTGCCCGGTCACCAGGTTGCCGTCGACCACGGCGTAGGAGAGGAACGGCAACTTGCCCTTCTCATAGCGGGCACCCCGCTTTTTCATCTGCTCCTCGGCGTTGTAGGGAACGAGCTTGTCCACCCGGGCCAACACCTCTTCCTGCCAGGCGAAACCGGTGAGCTTCTTGTCGGCGACGAGCAGGGTGCCGTCGGAAAGGGTGGTGTTGAGCAGGCCGCAATAGCCGTGACACACCGAGGAGACGATGTCGCCACGTTCGTAGATCTCCCGCGTGATGCGTTGCAGGCCCGCGCTGTCAGGGAAGTCGTACATCACCGCGTGACCGCCGGTGAAATAGATGGCGTCGTAGTCGGCGGAGTCGATGTCATCGGGGCGAGAGGTGGTCTCCAGCAGAGCCATACGGGCCGGATCGGCACGCCAGGCCTTCGCGGTCTTGTCGTAGTTCGGGAACTTCAGGGACCGGGGTTCCAGCGGGCATGCACCACCCGCCGGGCTGACCAGGGTCTGCTCGAAGCCGTGTTCCTCGAAGACGTGCCAGGCATGGGTGAGTTCGGACAACCACAATCCGGTCGGGTGTGCTGGATCGTCGAAGTCGCCGACGTTGGTGACGACATTCAGGATGCGCTTGGTCATGCGTGATCTCCTTCATCTGTTGCTGCCGCGGCGCTGGACCACACCGCTGCTTCCCGTCGCGGGCCCGCCGGCGTGCGGGACCGGTGTGTCACCGGCGAGCGGGCGCGACGCGGTCTCCGCGGTGCTGCGCGGCAAGAGTGTCGCGACCCGCTCGGCGACGAAAGGATCACCCGTTGTGCAGGGCCTCGTGCAACGCGCCGACCGCCAGCTTGCGCGCCACGTTGGTCGAGGGCGCGTTGCGGAGGCTGTCGAGCAGCATGAAGTCGTGCACGGTACCGCTGATCCGCACACCGGTGACGTCTACGCCCGCCTCGCGCAGTTTGTTCGTGAGCAGTTCGCCGCCGTCGCGCAGCACGTCGGCCTCCGCGGTGATCACCAGGGTGGGCGGCAGACCACGCAACTGCTCGATGCTCGCCTCCAGCGGCGACGCGTACGGCTCGCGACGCGCGTCCGGGTCGGTGGTGTAGGCATCCCAGAACCACTTCATGCCCTCGCGGGTCAGGTAGTAGTGCTCGGCGAACTGATGGTAGGACGGTGTGTCGAAATCAGCGGCGGTAACCGGGTAGAGCAGCACCTGTGCCTTCAGGTCGATACCGCCGCGCTCCTTGTTCATCAGGGCGAACACAGCCGACATACACCCGCCGACGGATTCGCCGGTCACCGCGACACGGGAAGTGTCGAGTCCATGCTCACTTCCGTGCTCGAGCAGCCATTGCCCGACCGCGTAATTCTGCTCGACCTGCGTGGGACATTTCTTCTCCGGCGCCCGGTCGTACACCGGAAAGACACCAGCGGCGCCCGCGCCGACGGTCAGCTCACGAAACAGCCGATCGTGGGTTTGCTCATCACCGAAAACCCATCCCGCACCGTGAATATAGAACACGACAGGCAAGGGCCCCTGCGCACCTTTCGGTCGAATGATGCGGGTGCGTACTGTCCCCCACCGGCCCGCGTCGACTTCCACCCACTCCTCGTCGACCTCGGGGCGGGGAACGCTCTGATCGCTTTGCAGATCGGCCAGAATCTTCCGGCCTGCCTTCGGCGGCACCTCATAGATTCGAGGATGTGGATCCGTTGCCTCGGTCAGCTCGCGAGCCGCGTCCTCCAGGTAAGGGGTGATCGGCGAATCCGTATTCGACATCAACTTTCCTCTCCGGTCGGTCGAGGCATCGTGGTCCGACGCCACGTTCGGGCCAGTACCCGTAATCCACGTTAGGCCTGTCACCGGCATGTCGGCTTCACGCGAGACGCGAGAACTGATCGCAGTTATGCCGGCCCGTCGGTGACATCGGCGCAGATCCCTCACTTGTGGAATATCCCGAGCGTAGCACACATGTTAGCGCCGTCAACACTGGAACAGGAGCGCCCGGTTCAGGCACGTCCGACACGGATGTCGACAGCAATTACATTGCGCTGGAATACTTCCGCCCGGGCCACGCGACCCCGACCGGCCGAAGCCGCAGCTGAGACGAAATGGCGCTGGTCTCGATCGGCGCTGTGTCGCATCGACACGAGGTCGGTGGTGAATCACGTTGGGGTACAGGCAGAATGGCCACTATGGACTGGACGAATGTGGCGGTTGCCTCGATCACGGTCGCCGGAACGCTCGGTGGTGGCATCGTGACGCAGGTTTTCGCGATTCGTAGCAAGCGAATCGATGCGCAGGCGCAGCGCGACAATCGAGCGGAGGAACTGCGCGAGCTCACCCGTAAAGAGGCCAGTGACGAGAAGCGGTCGGTGTACGCGAGCCTCAACACCGCAGCGCACTCCTGCCGGGCCGCGATCCGGCACTACCTCGACGAGAAGTGCGGCGGGCGTCCCGCTGATCTCGCCAAGTTCGAGTCAGCTCAGGCGGCGCTGCGCGACAGCTACTCCCGTGCGCAGATGGTGGTGTCGGACCGAGCGCTCGACTTCGCGTCGGAGGTGAATCGGTGCCTCGACATCGGTCATCGCGCCGCGTTGGAGATCGACGAGAACGATGCCGCGGCGGTCGCGGCACTCTATCGCTATGTGGACGTCACGCTGGGCTCGGCCGTCCGCCTCCTGCGACGCGCGATCCGAGAGGACCTCGGAATCGAACCCGACGTCGACGCCGATCTGGACGGCCGCCTCATCGAGCTCAGGGCCACCCGCCGTGAGTTCGCCACCCGCCACGCGTAGCGATGCCGGAGAAGCCATTGGCAGTGAGGGCACTGGAACACAAATGCAGTACGTCGATCAGCAATGCCACGCGTCCCAAGAATCGTAGCAATTTAATGACCCAACGGCCTCCAGCCACGGACCGACTGATGCCTACATTATCGCGTCAAGAAGATCCGTCTGAACTTTCCGTGCACGGACATCGTCCTTGCGCAACGATCTCCCCTCATTAATCACGATCGTGAAGTGATTTCGCACCAAATGTACCGCATTCTCGACACTTTGATCGATACCCTCTTTCCACTTGCCATTCGAAGCCTGCTGCTCAACTACTTGCAATACCCGCCGCTGGTTGCGATCGCCGTACACCTGCACCAGATCCGGAAAAGTTTGAGCGGCGACCAGCATGGCAACGTGATACTTGGCGGCTTTGAGGGCTTGATTACCTAAGGTGTCCCTTCGCCTGAAATAGCTTTCTACGCGATACACGATCCAGGCTGACACAAAGTACAAGGCGACTGGAACACCATCCCAAACGTACGAATCTTCAGTTGTTAGCTCGTTCGGAGAGCCAATCGCACGCGATGAATCTCCGAATATGCAGGACGCAACAGCCCTGTTGAGATCAGGCGTAGAAACGACCCTCAAGCGCGTGAACCCCGAAGACTCCACAGACTCACCGCTTTGGCGCGCATACCGAAGGCCATCCTGCCCGGACTGCTCGAAATACTGCTGTACATTCTTCGCATCCTGCGTGCTTGCCTGTATATCAGTAGAGGCAATCGAGGTTTGAAGATTGGTAGCGATTGTAACTTCTGATACAATGTCCGTACTTGAAGTAGCTATCACTTTTATCGGAATCCAGATCGACGATAAATCGAGACCGGATCGCTGAATTTCAGAAAGGTTCCTGTACCAGCGAACCAACTGATGGCTAGTCTGACCTCCATTGACGACCTGATATCCCGATATGGAGAATTTATCGGCGACATTCGTCAACTTTCTCGCTACGATGGTCAACCCATTGTTCAGAAAGGGAAACATCTCCCTTCTCGGAGAATCCAGGGTTGCGTAGATCCGCTGATTAACTTGATTGTTGTCACCTTGATAGAGGCGCACATTGTCGTCGAATATACCTGGTCTAATGGACTCTCCATCGAACAGAACTTTGATAAGTTCACTCGCTTCTACTATACCAATGTACGCCTGTTCGATACCCTCAGCATCCGGTATGGAAGACTTTCGGGAGAAATTGAATTCGACGTTTTGCGGACCCTTCCGCTCCTTTTCTTTAGCAGAAAGTTCATTCTTGCCGTGCAATCTCAGCGCCAGGTCGTCGTTGTAGACATCCAGATCTCGAATTCTTTCCACTGCGGTGGAGACCTGACTTTCTTGCAGCGCATCGGTTCCCGGGTGTTTAGCAGTGGTAACATAATAGATATCCACCGGGATTCTAGAGGTCCGGAATCGATCAATCCTGTCGATCACTTCCTCAAGTATTGCGACCGATTGCGACAGCGTGGAGCCTTTGGGTAGTGATGTCCTTTTCGCTGCAGCTTTAGTGCAAACTTCGATACCATGTAAGAATTTTGCAATCAGTTTAGTGTCATATTTTTCGCTGGTTTTCGCCTGAATATAGATGACACGAACATCGTTATCTTCACGATCGTAAGTCACACTATCTACGTCACTGGGGTCGGTTATGACCTCACCATTTATGACAATCGCAACTACGTCGACCCCTTGGTCGTCACCACCGCCGATAACTATGTCATCGAGAAGCTTAATGTTCCCGCCAATATACCTTTCAGTATAAATACTGGCGACATACCACTCGAACTGATCGGACTGTTTTCCAGAGAAACCGTTCTTCTCGGCGAACGAACGCATCTTACTTTCGGTCAGGATGTCCAACTTGTACCTATCGTCGATCAGTGAGTTCGGGACACTATCGGTTCAGCATCCCTGAATCGTTACAGCATTCGTCCGTGGTACTGCCCCAAAGCGCTTGACTAGCACTGTATCTGACCGGGTTGGACTACAGTCGGCCGCTGCAGAGCTTGGTCGGACTGTCCGCCGATACCTACTGGGAGCAGTGCACCGCCGACTGCCCCAGTTGGGTTTGCTCTTCTCTGGTGGAGGCTTCACGGTTACGGTGGCGTAGCCACCAGCGAAGCTACGCCGGAGGCACCTTTGACGGCCAACGGCGCGGAGCACAGGGCGGACCACCAGTGAGCAGGTCCACGCGCCCGAAGCTTACAAAGTATCAAGTTGGCGTCAATGCGGGGAAGGGAACCTTCTCGCTGGACGGACACTTCTGTGCTCAGTCGGATGCTGTTCGCAGCCGGGGTATTGGGTCCTGACTGATGCCGCGGCGGTCGCGGCACTCTATCGCTATGTGGACGTCACGCTGGGCTCGGCCGTCCGCCTCCTGCGGCGCGCGATCCGAGAGGACCTCGGGATCGAACCCGACGTCGACGCCGATCTGGACGGCCGCCTCGTCGAGCTCCGGGCCACCCGCCGTGAGTTCGCCGGGAGGGCAGCAACCGCCCCATAATTGGCACTGATAGCGCTCGACGGGATGAAATTTCCGGTGCACGGAATTCCGTCGCCCATACGACGATGTCGGCGCGACGCGAGTGTTCGAGTTCGGCCAGGTCATGACCGCGTCCAATCGCTGACGACAGAGCAGGTGTCGGATGGTGCGCTCGCCGAGCTTGCCCACTGCTGCCACCACCGCAGGTAGTCCGGGGCGGCCATCGGTGCGTCGAAGACGTCCAGGGCGATGTCGAATCCGTCGACCAACACGCCCAGGTGTGTTCCTACGTGCTCGCGATGGCGGTGCAGTTCGTGGTGGACGCGTTGAGCGCGCCGGGGTGGCAGTTGCCGGTGCGCGGCGAACCAGGTGCCCCGGGAGTGGATTCGTTCCAGCGTGTAGACCGCGGTGACGGATTCGAGCAGACTCCGGGCTGTGGCGTCGTGGGCCGTGGTCGCGGCCTGCCACAGCGCAGTCGCCGCGAGTCGTTCGCTGGTTGCGGCGGCGAGTTCGATGGCGGCGGTGTCACGGTCGAGTGCGGTTCCCGCCGCGGTGATGTCGTCGCGTCGCAGTCCGGAGGCGATGCGCTGTTCCCGGTCCACGAGCATCCGCACGTACCAGGGCAGGGTCGGTGGAGTGGCCGGCACGGACAGGGCGGTGATATCGCAGGAGGCGAGTTGTCCGGCTTGTTTCCACAGCAACTGCGACTCGCCCTCGGCGGTGATGATCCCTTCGGTGTTGCCGATCCAGTCCTGAATCCAGTTGGCTCGCAACGAGGCTTGGGCCGCACCGCGTTGCCTGCACGTCAGCAGTACCTCGTGCGCGGTGTAGGCCAGCAGCGGTTTCACCAGCATCGACCACACCGCGGGCAACGGCTGGGCGGCCGGCGCGGCCACCCGCATGTCCTGAACACGGCGGCCCAGGACGCTGATGGCGTAGGTCGCTGCCAGCGCGGACACCAGATCTCGGCGGACGGTGCCCCGATCCGCCATCAGGGTCCGGCCGCCGGGGCGACGCTGTCGGGCATAGTTGACCGTCAGCGCCAACCCCGCCCGCGCACCGGCAGCGGCCGCACCGGCCAGATCGAGCCTGCCCTCCCCCAGCGCCGCGATCGCCCGGTGGAATCGTTGCCGTACAGGCACTGCCGACACCAGCTCGTTCGCGCCGATCACCGCCCACCGGCCTCCCAGCAGCGCATCGACCGGGACGAACACCGCGTCGAAACGGACCATCGCGTGATCCATCGGCGCCCATCCCTTGTCGGGCAGCGGCAGGACGTGCAGACCCGGCGTGAATCCGTGTGCGGTGCGGACTCTCATCAGAAACGGCAGTACCCCTTCGTCGCGGCCATCGATGATCAACCGTGCGGTGACCACCCCGGTCTTGCGGGCGGTGGTGTCGGCGATGTTGGGCATGAACTTCCAGCTGGTGGTGCCGGGTGAGTCGAGCCAGAACCCGCCACGGTTGCCGTCCCAGGTGGCGGTGGTCTGCTGGTCGGCACCGTTGGTGCCACCGAGTTCGGTCAGCAGCAGTTGACCCACCGCCGCACCGGAATCGAGCTCGGCGAGGAGTTCACGCTGGTAGCCCGAACCGTTGCCGAGCGCGGTGATCGCCCCGATCGACAGGTCGAGATGCCCGGTCAGCACGGGCATCAGGTGCGGGGCGTAGATCGCTGCCCACTCACACAGCACACCGCGCAATCGGGGATCAGCGGCTATCGCGGTCGCCGACCCACCGAGTGCCTCGATCACCGCACGCAGCAGCTCCGGTGCCAGCGCAGCCTCGGCCGAATAGGTCAACCCCGTGCGTGGCCGGTCGCCCAAACCTGCGGTGACGGTTCGTACGCGGTGGTGAACAGTCGTCGCGGTGCCGAGTATTGCTGTTCGCAGCGATTCGACTGTGCGGGAGCCGGGCGAGGAAATCGGTGGCCGCACCTTGTCCGGGCGCGGGAGAATCGCGGGCAGATCTACTGTGGTCATGGCTGCGCTCTCCAAGTGTCTGAATCCGGTCTGCGGGCGGCGACGACCGCCATCAGGGTCTGTTCCGAGTGTTTCGAGGGAATCGGCGGCGCGGGCCCGGTCTTGTCGCGGGCGGACGGTCCACTATGTCCGGCCCGGGTTCCGCCACTGCATCCGGCCACTCCAGGTGTCGAATGTGACGACACCGACGGCAGCTCACATGGAATTTCTCCGGGCAGAGCGAATGGGGCCGACTGCTACCGACAGCACTGTCGTGACTCCGGAAACATCCGGCCGCGAAGGGTGTTTCGGGCTGGGAAGATTCTCCGGTCGGCAGATGGGGGCATGTCCACCACCAACAACGGCTATTATTCAGCAATTGCCGGGTTCGATCGGGCGTGCCTCGGTCGAGCCGGTGTGTCGTCAGGTTCCGGGGCCCGGTCGCGAGGTAACGATCCGGTGGCTCGACGGTCGGTCGGCGCTCCCGAGCGGTCGAGTTCTCTTGGCGCGGTGGACACAACGAGCTGGGCGGCCGCCTGGAGCGGCTGTCCGTGCCGCCGACGAAGAGTCGCTACAGGGAGATGAGCAGCCCTGTGCACATCGTGCGGTCGTCGGCTCCGGAGACGATGTCGAACTCGTACTCACCCGGCTGATGCACCGTGAACGACACCGAGGAAGTCACGGGACCGATAGTTACCGGCAGATCGCGCTCGAGCAGGAACTTCGGCATTCGGAATTGCGCGGTGGGGTCGAATTGGTTGCGCACGGTGATGTCCAAGCGCACCTGGGCTTCGGTCGAGAAGATCAAGGTGTCGGTGTTGCAGCGTCCGAAGTCGTACACCAACTCCACGAGCTCGACCGGCGTCTCGTCGGTGGGCTCCGCCGCCGCGACGGGGGCGCCGAACAGGGCCGTTGCACAGAGGATCAGAACTGCCCACAGCGACCGCATCATCACACCCTATGCAATGGTCTTCGAATCCGCGCATCGAATGCCTTGGGCAGTAACGGGTTCGGTGCTGGACGGAGCGAACTCACAGTCATCAGGAGCGGGTGTGCACAGATCAGTCCGGTTTCGATGGCTTCCTGATCGGTTCGAGTCGTACCTCGTACAGGGCTCGGAGCCGCCCAGCGCGGTCGCGTCCAGCAGGCGGCGGATCTCCTCGTCCGGATATGGAGTGCTGCGGTTCTCCTGCTGGAACGCGCGCGCGAAGACCGACATCGCCGCGGCGACCGGAGCGTGCCGGGTGAGGATCGCGGCGGCCTCGGTGGGTATGCCCTGCGCCGGTTCGCCGTCGGCGATAGCGCGCGCCATCGCGGCGCGTGTCTCCCGGTCCTCCCGACGGAGCCCGTACAGAGCGGTGAGCAACCAGTTGACCAGGTAAGTGGCGGTGAATCCGCGGTCGTAGCTCTGGTGACGATCGAAGAACGCGGCCTGCTCCGGTGTCAGGTCGAACCCGGAGGACAGCGACAGGCCGTAGTCGCCGAAGTAAAGGCGCCGACCGTCGGTCAGGATGTTATCGAAGTGCGCGTCGAGGTGCAACAGTCCACGGTTGTTCATGAACGCGGTGCCTGCGGCCAACTCCCGCTCCACCATGGCGCAGGCCCGGTCGGCGGCCTCGTGACCCGCCTCGATCCGCTGGTTCAGCCACTCGTGCAGGTTCTGCGGGATGTACTCCAGGAACAACGCGATGCTCGACGAAGAGTCCCGTAGGGCCTCGATCCGGTGGCGTACCTGCGGTCGGGAGTCCCAGTAGGCGACGGCGCGGTCGATGTCGGCGAGTTCGCCCGGCAGCGGCGTGGTGTCCGGCAGCACCCGCCAGTGGTACATCAGTGGGAAGCTCGCGTGTTCGTCGGCGAGCACCCAGTTCGTCGTCATGGTGTGCACGGCGAGCTCGCGCCAGGCCCCGAAGCCCGGCGAGCCGTGGAGGCCGATGCCGTACTGGCAGAACAACGGCAGGTCGAACAGGTTCGCCGTGGAGTGGACGTGCTCGGGCCGGCGTTCCAGGTCGGTGAGTGGCACCCGCTTCACGAAGACCGGGGTTCCGGCGACCTCCAGCAGCGCCGTCTTTCCGCCGATACCGGCGCCGATCGGTGCGGCCGCATCCACGAGCGCGCGCAACGCGTGATCGCTGTGCAGCGCCAAGGCCGTGGCGACGGCGCTGTGGGCGCGCAGGCGCGCCGGGCGCGACATGTCACGGTTCCCCGCCGGCTCGGGTGCGCAGGTCGTCACTGCGACAGGGGAATTCGCTGCGATCTCCACGCGGGCACCGACCTCGATTCGGCCATGGCCACGCGATCGTGCCGGCAGCCTCCAGAAGGGATGGGAGGTCGGTCCGGGGCCACAGCCGACGGCGGTCCCGGCTTGTCCCCCGCGACCGCACTTTACGCCACGCCTTCCGCGGCTACCGATAGTTTCAGAGCACCACAGGACTCACCCCACACACCCATTGCGGAGAATACGGCCGTACCGGACCGGTGCCGGATGTATGTTCACCGATCGCGAGGGCGACCGTGGAGAATCGTGGTGTGCACATCGAGGTTCTGGGTCCGCTGCGGGTCGTCGCCGACGGCCGGATCGTGGGTGTGGGCGGAGTGCGGTCACGAGCGCTGCTGATCCGGCTGGCGCTGGACGCGGGGCGTGTGGTGTCGGCGCGGACGCTGGTGGAATCGGTGTGGCCCGAGGATGTTCCGGATCATCCCGATGCCGCTCTCCATTCGCTGGTGGCACGGTTACGGCGGGCGTTGCCCGATGCGGCGACACTGGTTGCGGGTGCGGCGGGATACCGGCTCGACGTCCCCGACGAGGCGGTCGACGCAGTACGTTTCGAGCGGCTGGCCGAGCAAGGGCGCCGAGCCCTCGGGGCCGGGAGCCACGGCGCAGCCCAGGAACTGCTCACCGAGGCGTTGGGGTTGTGGCGGGGCGAGCCACTGGCCGACGTCGCTCATCTGCCGTTCGCGGTGGCGGTGGCCACCCGGCTGGACGAATTACGGCTCGCTGCCACCGAGGACCGGATCGAGGCGATACTGAGCGGGTCTTCCCCGCAGCGGGCTCTGCTACCGGTGGAGCTGAATCAGCTGAGTGCCGCCCACCCGCTGCGGGAAAGATTGCGCGGTCTGCTCATCCGTGCCCTGATCGCCGACGGCAGGCAGACCGAGGCGCTGTCGGTGTACGAGGACTACCGAACCGTGCTCGCAACACAATTGGGTACCGACCCCGGGCCGGAACTGCGCGAACTGCACCTGCGAATACTCCGCGGAGATACGGAGTGGTCGCACGTCCCCGGGAACCTGCGCGCGCCATTGACGAGTTTCGTCGGCCGGGCGGCCGACGCGCGTCAGGTCACCAGGCAATTCTCGGACAATCGTCTGGTGACCTTGGTCGGACCCGGCGGAGTGGGCAAAACGCGCCTCGCCACCACGACCGCCGCCGGGCTGGATGTCCCGGTCTGGCTGGTGGAGCTCGCGCCGGTGACACGTCCCGATGAAGTGCCCTGCACCGTGGTGGCCGCCCTCGGCCTGCGGGACTCGGCGGATGCGGTATCCCGTCTGGTCGAGACGCTCGCCCACCGTGAGGCGGCCATCATCCTCGATGGTTGCGAGCACGTGGTCGGGGCAGCGGCACAGCTGGCAGCGGAGCTACTCGGCCGTTGCCCCCGGCTCCGGGTGCTGGCCACCAGCCGCGAACCACTCGGTATCACCGGCGAGGTGCTGTTCACGGTGGCGCCGCTGGCGGCGCGACCCGCGGCGCAGCTCTTCACCGACCGGGCGCGAGCCGTACGACCCGATTTCGTGCCGACCGACGAGGTCGATCGGATCTGTCGCCGGCTGGACTGCTTGCCGCTGGCCATCGAACTGGCCGCCGTTCGTCTGCGGTCGATGTCGATCGAAACGCTCGCTGCCCGGCTCGACGACCGCTTCCGGCTGCTGACCGGCGGCAGCCGCACCGCACCGCCCCGGCACCGGACCTTGCGGGCGGTAGTGGAGTGGAGTTGGGACCTGCTCACCGACACCGAACGCGCCGCGGCGAATCAGGCAGCCGCCTTCCCCGCAAGCTTCTGCGGTGCGGCCGCCGAAGGTGTCGGCCTCACTGCGGAGGCCCTGCACGCTCTGGTCGACAAATCGCTGCTGGAGTACTCGCAGGGCCGATACCGGATGCTCGACACCGTCCGCGAGTTCGGTATCGAGCGGCTGACCGCGACCGGCCGCCTGACTGCCGCGCGCACCGCCCATGCCGCCTACTTCCTCGACCTGGCCGAACGGGCGGAACCGCATCTGCGCACCTCCGGACAGCTCTCGTGGCTCACCCGCCTCGGTGCGGAGCGCGACAACATCAACGCGGCGCTCGCGTTCGCCGTGGACGGCGAAGATACCGATACCGCCATTCGGTTCGGCGCCGCTCTCGGTCAGTTCTGGGCCGTGCACGGCGATCACGCGGAAGCCACCGGCAAACTGCGCGAGATCCTCTCGATGCCCGGTCCGGCCCCGGCCGAGGCACGACTGCGCGCGATCGCCGCCTACCTGCTCAACGCGACCTTCGCGGGCAGTCTCGACGCCGCCGCGGCCACCGTCGAATTCCCCGACGCCGCGCACGAACCGACCGCCGCGTTCGTCTGCGCCCTGCTCGCCCTCGCCACCGGCGACACCGACGACGGATTGGCGGCGCTGGAACCGCACCTGAACCATCCCGATCCGTGGACGCGGGCGATGCTGTGGTTCACACGCTCGCTGTTGCACGGTGCGGCGGGCCGTGCTGATACCGGCCGGCTCGACATCACCGCGGCCATCGAGGGGTTTCGCGGCTGCGGGGAACGATGGGCGTTGTCGCTGTCGCTGATGTCACTGGCAAGTGCGTCGATCACTGCCGGTGACACCGTCGAGGCTCTGACCATGCTGGACGAGGCGACGCGACTGTCGCGCGAACTCGGCACCCACGACGGGCAGCGAGCCTGGCTCGCCATGGTCCGTATCGACGCCGGCGACATCGACAATGCGCGTGCGCAATTGTCGGAGGTTCTCACCCGGGGCGCCGCTCCGCACGAGATCACCCTCGCCCGGATCTCCCTCGCCGACCTGGCTCGCCACGACGGCGACCTCACCGAGGCGAAGCGGCACCTCGGTTACGCCGCGGATGTCGCCGATCCGCCCGCGCGTGCCCTGTACGCGGCCGGCGCCGGATACCTCGCCGCGGCCACCGGCGATCTCACCGCCGCCGAACGCCATCTGGGCGAAGCGCGAGACATCGCCGTCGCCCTGCCCGATATGCCGATGCTGGCCCATGTGGCAGTCGGGCTGGCCGACCTGGCCCACCGGCGAGGCGAGCCGGATCGGGCGTCGGAGATTCTCGGCGTGGCACACGCGTTGCGGGGTGGCCCCAACTCCGCCAACCCCGACGTCGCGCGGTTGGCCGACGCCCTGCGGGAATACCGAGACGACTATGCGCGCGGATGTGGCCTCGACCCCGCGAGCGCACTCGCCAAGGCCCAGGCATACTGACCGCGCCCGCTGTCACCGCCGCGCGGCCTTCTCCCGTTTCGCCATGTACTCGGTGCGACAACCACGGCAACAGAACGCGTACAGCTCACCATCGATCACGCTGGTGGCGGTGTTGTCATCCAATGGAACGAGCACGCCGCACATCGGGTCCTTCAACGCTTTTCCCGCCTCCGCGTCGTGGCGGTACGGATCACTCAGCATCGCGACGAGGTCTTCGGACTTCACCATCTTTCCGAGCATCCCGACGCTGCCCTCCGAGATCCCGACGACATGCACCTGCACCGTCGGCCGGTGGTAGGGCAGTTCCCGGTCGCCGAGCTCCTCGGAAAGGATGCGTGTCGCGTAGGAGATCATCGTCTCGCTCATATCCTTGCGCCACGGACCCGGAACATGAATTCGGACCAGGCAGTGCGGCGGATCCTGCTCGGTGAGGGCGTGCTCCCCGGCGACCCAGATCTGCGGCTCGTGCACCACCACTTGGAACATCGACGCGAACACAGCCGCCGAACGGGGCGCCATCTGTTCGCCGCTGTCCTCGGGTTCACCGGCCCCCAACTCGTGGATCGTGCCCAGACGCTGGGCTACCCGCCGCCGTTGTGCCGGATCGAGCGCGCCTTCGGACAAGAACAATTCGATGAACATCATCGTCGATCACCTCCCCTCGCAGCATGTCGAAGCGATCTGCCGAACCGCTGTCGGATCACTGCCGCCGGCCGTCGAACCCGATCACGGACAGACCGGTCGGCGAGCGACTTCGACCCGCTCGCCGTGCGCGCCCGGCGGCACGGTAGTCCGGCTATTTCAGCGCAACCAGTTCGTGCAGTGTCGTCCCGGTACGGGTATCGATCCCCGACTCGTTGTGCACCCGCAGTTCGAATTCGGATTCGAAACGGAAGTAGGCGGGTTTGCCGATCACCCGGTGGGCAATGGGTTTCACCAGCCTGGACCGGATGATCGGGAAGTCGTCGAGCAGGTCGTGTCCGTGGATCACCTGACCGACGGTGAGACGCAGGTCCAGCTTGCCGGGGACGTGCAGGCTGATCCATTCCGGAAATTCCCGTCCTGCTGTCGGGTGCAGGCGGGCAGGGCCCTCGGTGAGCGTCGTCTCCCCGGTCGACAACACGATCTCCTCACCGCGGCCGAGCATCAACGGCGCGATCGCATGCGCGCCGACGTGCTGCTGGGTGAGTACATGAGCGAACAGCAGCGAGTAGTCCTCGTCGTAGAGGCGGCCCCAGTGCCAGCGGCTGATGATCCGCTTCATGTCGCCGACACCCCAGTTGTGGTCGGCGTAGCCGCGACCGGTGACCTCGCGCGTGGTGCCATCGATCCGCACGGTTCCGGTGACGTGGGCGCGTGGCGAGCCGACCACCCAGCCGAACACGTCGCGCTCGCCGAAGCGGGTCTCCCCCTGTCCGGGCATCCAGCTGGATATCTCGTTGTGAAAGCGCAGCTCCAGCTCCAGGTCGTCTTCGGCGAGGCGGACATGGTGTACGCAGTGACCGTTGTCGTGGAACTCGGTGTGGGCGTGGTTGTCTCCGATGCGCACCCGAAATCGGTCGGTGTCGAAAGTAGCGGCCTTGTGCGGGTACTTCTTCGATACCTGCCTGCGGGTTCCATCCGGCGCGTAGATGATGATCTCGACCCACGGCCTGGCTCCGGGCAGGTCCTCGGGCCTGCGCTTGATCAGAAATCCGACGACGATGTGCCCGGTGTCGAGCTGCGCGTCGAAATACCAGTGCTCGAAAGCCAGTTTGCTCGCGGACAGATGGAAGGCGTTGTGTTGTGGGAGAACCCGGGTGAGGTCCGCGTCGTGGCGGCCGGGGCCGTTCCACGTTTCGACGATGTCGGTCATGAGACTTCCTTCGGTGGGCAGGATCAGCGGCGCAGCGCGCCGTCGGCATCGAATTGCGCTTCGCGACCTTGCATCTGGGCTCGATACCAGTTCTCCCGGTGTCGCATCATGATCTTTTCGTGCCGCCGCGCGAAAGGCGGGCAGCACCGGCGCGCCACCTCCATGACGGCGATGGCCGGGAACCGGAGGATCGGGAGCAGGATCCACGGGAAAGCCGCCGGCATCCGGTACTTTCTGCGTGTGCCAGGAGCCATGTACACGGCCGCGTACACGGAGTTGATCCGGAAGTTGTAGTGCGCCCGCAGCCGGGTGAGCCCGCGCTGACCGGGTCGGGCCGCGAACGCTGCCGGGTAGGACTCGATGAGCTCCGCGCCGTGCGTGCCCGCGTCGTGAGAGCGTGAGGCGAGTGTCATCGCGAGCACGCGCAGGGAGTCGGCGACGGTCTCCGGATACCAGCTCGGCCGCACCCCGAGCAGATACCCGAGATACCGCTGGAAGTGCAGCAGTGCGCGGATCTCGGAGGCAGTGGTCTGGTATCCGAGAACCCACAGCCCGAGACCAGGGGTGACGCTGCCCCCGAGCAGGGTCAGCAT
This sequence comes from Nocardia halotolerans, assembly GCF_042650145.1. Taxonomy (NCBI): domain Bacteria; kingdom Bacillati; phylum Actinomycetota; class Actinomycetes; order Mycobacteriales; family Nocardiaceae; genus Nocardia; species Nocardia halotolerans. The sequence continues at coordinate 80,719 of NZ_JBHSDL010000042.1, forward strand.
CTGGTAGGTCTGACTGATCGGCAGGCCCCACCTGGACAGCTCCCATTCGGGATGCGCCGCGACCTTGGCACGGACCGAGACGTGCATGATCCGCACTTTCAGTGCTGTGGCCCGACCGTCCGACCCGGGTGTCAGCAGTGCGCCCGGCTGCGACACATCGATCCAGAACCGGCAGGTTTCGAGGTACCGGCGCAGCGCGCTGTCGCCGGCATAGCCACCGGCCAGCGACAGCGGCATCGCGACAGCCGATTCGGTGTACATTTCCAGCGTCTCGGCGCCCGCGAAACTGAACAGCATGGTGCCCCACCGTCGCCAGATGGCCGCCCCCTGCTCGAGCAGTTCGGGCTGCACCCAGTCGGGCACCGTCTCGAATTCGTCGAACAGCGCGCGCATCGCCTCCGGCGCCATGGGAACCGAGTCGATCCCGGACCGCAGCGCCTTGTCGAGCATCGCGCGACTGCGCTGCGGCCCGATCTCGCCGTGCACGACCTCGGCGACGAATCGCTCGGCGACGGGGTCGCCCGCGAACAGGTCCTCGGACAACGCCCGTGCTTGCTCGTCGGTCGGGAACAGCGCAGTACCGGTGAGCGCCTTGACGATTCGCTCGGCGCGCTGATATTTCGGCGTGTCCCGCGTCTCCCAGTACCGGAAGGCTGTCGGGCGTCGGACCGGCTCCCCGGAGGGGAGTCGAGGCGTGTCCACCGTCATCGCATGGTCCTCCTCGCGTGACCTGGCGCAGAAAGCCCGGTGGCTCACAGGCGCAGAACCATACTCTAAAGTACAGTTAGTCGGTACATCGCAGTATGGCCGAATCCATCGACGGCAACGTCCGACCAGATCGGTGACCTAGCATCGAGTTCGTGCCCGCTCCCGAGGTTCCTCCCCGCCCACGATCCAAGAAGGCGCAATCGCAGCGACAAGGGCGGGGTCGGACGCCGCGCCTGTCGCATGACGACTGGGTCGACGGCGCCTTGGCACTGCTGGCCCGCGAGGGCACGCCGGCGATCAGGATCCCGCGCCTGTGCGCTGAACTCGGCGTCACGAAAGGCAGCTTCTACTGGCATTTCGACGACATCGAGCAGCTCATGAAGGCGATGGCCGATCGGTGGCGCGCGGTGCACACCCGCGCCCTCGACGAGCTCGGCGCCCTCGACAGCATTCCCGTCGAGCAGCGCATCGAGCAGATGACGACGCTGCTGGTCGACCAGCGCACCTGGATCGTCGAAGCCACCGTGCGGGAATGGGCCCGTCAAGACCCGACCGTGTCGGAAACGGTGCGCTCCCTCGACAACAAGATCTTCGCCATCCTCACCGAAACCATGACCGACCTCGGCTTCGACGCCACCCAGGCCCGATTGCGCGCCGGTGCCATGGTCTACCTCGGCGTCGGTTTGATCCACGGGCGGGAAAGCATGCCGATTCCCACGCCGGCCGAAATCCGGACGGTCATCGATCTTCTCGTCACACCACCACCGGCCGACGAGGAAACGCCGGGCCCTTAGCGAACCCGCAATCCGTCGATCAGGATCGTCGAGACCAGGTCCGCGTGTTGCTCAACGGCCGCTGGATCGAGCGGGGAAGCCGGATCGAAATGCAGCGCCAAGGGCACCTGACTGTACGGCGCGGTACCGCCGTGAGTGATCAGGAAGTGCAGCGTCCGCTGCGGTATCGGGCGAATGATGTTCTCGGCCATGAGATGCCGGGCCAGACTCCACAGGCGATCTTCAGTCGGCCGCACATAGTTCTCGAAGATATAGGCGAGCCGGGCAGTGTCCTGCCGCCCTTCGAAGTTCATCAGCGCGGTCAACTCCGGATGTTGGGCGGAAACCCTCAGGAACTCCCGCACCGCCAACCGGAGCTGTTCCACGGGGTCGGTGACGCCGGGATCCAGAATCCCCTCCAAGCGTCGCACCACCCGACCGAATCCGAAATCCACGGCGGCCCGCCACAAATTCTCCTTGCTGCCGAAACGCTGATAGATGAGATTGTGGCTGGCCCCGAGTTCCTTGTTCAGCGTCCGTAGTGAAACCCCGTCGTAGCCGTGGGTGGCGAACGCATTCAGCGCCACTTGGAGAATCGTCTCCAACGGCATCGAATCCGCGACCCTCGGCCGCCCAGGAGGACGGTTCGGCTTCGTGGTGACCATAGGTCGAGTATGCCTGCGCGGAGATCGGTCATCTGCGGTCCGTGTCATCGGGTTTGCCGGTGGCCGGACGCCGTCGCGACACCGATCGCACCGATCAGCGCGGTAGCCAGGGCGTCGGGATCGTCGCCCGCGTCGAAGATGTAGCGGTCCGGCCGCACGAGAACAGCGTCCACCCGATGGCTTCGGAACCACGCGGCCAGTTCACCATCGGCATCGGTCACCCTCTCGCCGAGGACAACGACCCGGCCGCCGAACCGGCGCACGAACTCCTCCGTCGCCGCACCTCGCGGGCGGTGCAGACACAGCAGGGTGAACTCGGCGCCTGTCACCCGATCCAGCGATCTCGTCACACCGTCGGCGACTACGCGTGGATTCACCATCGGAGTGCCCGCCAGCCTGTGGCCGCCACCGACCAGTCCGGCCCGATAGGGCTGTTTGCGAAGGTCGGCGTTGGCCCGGGCTCGCACGAGGGTCTTGCTGTGGCGCAACGCGAACAAGACGATCGCACGGCTGGTGCGGGCGAGCAGACTCGCACCGGTGACCAGCCGGCCCACTCGGACGGCTCCTTTGATCACCTCGGCGCAGTTGTCCCAGCGCTCCTGTTCGTAGGTGTCCAACAGCGTGTCCGGTGCCCGGCCGGAAAGCACCAGGTCCAGCTTGAACGCGAGATTCATCGCGTCCCGCAGGCCCATGTTCAGGCCCTGCCCGGCGAACGGCGGTGTCTGATGAGCCGCGTCCCCGGCCAGTAACAGCCGGCCCGCGCGCCATCGCTGTGGCATGCCCGCGTACCACTGATACGGCGCCACCCGGATGATCCGCAGTTTTCCCGGATCGAGGTATCCGGCGACATGCTCGCGCGCTTCCGCGCTCCAGTCGGTCTTGCCCTCGACCGGATCCACCTGGAAGTCGAACCGCAGATGCCGACGACAACCTTTCACGAACACCGCGGCTCGCCCGGGGCGGCACATGAATTCCGATCCCTCGCGCAGGGAATCGAAGAAGCCCTGGTCGTGCACGACGGCGTCCACCACCACCCACGACTGGGAGAATCCGAAGTCTGTGCGTGCCACGCCCATCGACCGGCGCACGATGCTCGCCCCACCGTCGCAGCCCACCACATATCGGGACCGATAACGTCGCCCCTGCCCCGACTCGGCGTCCACGGCGTACACCTGCGCACCGTCAGCTGAGTTCACCACGCCGACGACGTCGAATCCGAAGAATGCCGAGACGCCCACACCGTCGTCGAACTGCTCGCGCAGCAACCGTTCGAACGTCGGCTGATGGAACATCCACCCCACCGACAGACCGGATTCCAGCGGCCGCAGATCGGCCAGCATGCGATGACGACCGTCGATGAAGCGGTGGCTGTCGAACAGAATCAGATCGGCGGCTCGCATCCGCTCCAGGACGCCGAGATCGCCGAAGATCCGTTCGCTCTCGTCGTCGATCAACATCGCCCGCGGCGCCGGAAAGACTTCCTTCTCCCGGTCGAAGACCGCGACCCGATACCCCTGTGCCCGAAGACGATTGGCAAGAGTCGCGCCGGTGGGCCCGCAGCCGACGAGGATCGCGTCGAAATCTTCGGGGTGGTCTTCGAACGACGCCACATCGACGGGGAAATGAATCACACCGACCCTCACCTAAAAGTGTCACCTGTCACTTTAGGGTCTCCCGCGGTTCAACCGGTGTCAAGCGGTCAGAGGTACTCATCGCAGTCATCAGTCCGGGTCTGCTGTGTTGCGGGCATTCCAAGGCTGCGCGATTCCCCTCGACAGCCCCGGGGCGCGGCCGGCTACCGACCCTGCCGTCATCGACGGAGCATCGGTAGCGGGCCTGCCCGTTTGATCCAGTCGGAGACGATCTCGGTGCGTACCCGTTCCACTCCGGCCAATGCGCCGATACTGTCGGCGAGATAGTGGTGCAATGCTTCGGAATCGGTCAGTTCGAGGATCGCCATGACGTTGCTGTCACCGGTCGTCGTCGCGGCGAATGCCACTTCGCTGTGGGCATTCAGCGCTTCCGAGACCGCGCGCACCGCCGCGGGACGAACGGTGAGCCAGCAGAGCACGTCGGTACCACGACCATAGAGCTTGGGATCGACCTCGACTTCGAACATCAGCACGCCCCGCGCGGTCAACTCGGAGATCCGGCGGCGCACAGTCGATTCGGGCATGCCCGACCCCCTGGCGAGCCGCGCGATGCTCATCCGCCCATCCGCGGCGAGCATGCTCAGCAGCGGCTCGTCGGTGGGCAGCCGGCCGGTTCCGGAAACCGAGGGCGCACGGCGCTCCGGTTCGATCAGGGCACGCTGTTCCTCCGGTGTGAGCGCCTGGAGTCGTCCCGGCCAACCGCCGACGCCCGCGACGGGAGCGAGCAGCCGTTGGGCCGTCACGGAGCCGATGCCCGGCATTCGCCGTAGCTGCTCGAGCGCGTCACCTGCGGTCGCGGTGGTCCGCAGGATGCAGGACAGACCCCCGGTACCGGCCAGGTGCGCGATCCAGGAGGTGTCGCGGCGGGCGGCCAGCGCACGCGAAACGGCGTCGACCGCAGCCGGAGCCGTCATGATCTGGAGCAGCCAGTCCGCCCGGCCCGTCTGTTCATGACCCACGATGCGCAGGATCAGCTGGGAACGCAGGCGGTGATAGCGCCGGGAAACCGTGCGTTCGGACAAACCGAGGACGGTGCCGATCCGCGCGAACGACGCGCGAGGATCGAGCTGCAATGCATGCAGTACCCGCCGATCATCGGCATCCAGCTTGCCGGATTCCACCATATGAACCCACCCTAGTAGCGGTTTCCGCCGCCCTCAGTGCTCGCGAACGACAATCTTCGCCACGAACAGCACAGTGGATCCGTGGCCCGTTGCCGGGGCACCCGGCTCGCCGGTCCGCTGTGATTTCCGAGGAGACTCCCGTGCTGACAGTTCTGCCTATCCGATATGTCGCCGATGTGCCGGCCACGCGCCGCTTCTACGAAGGGCTCGGGCTCGTCTATCGCGCCGACGGCAGCGTCGCCGTGTGGGCGCAGCTCGACGCACCGGCGGGCGCGCTCGGCATCCACGACGCCGCAGTCTCGAAAGGGCGCCCGCCGGGGACTGTCGAACTCGGCTTCTCGACCGACGAGCCGCTGGAGGACGTGGCCGCCCGGCTCGCATCCGACGGCTACGAATACACCCTGGTCGACGAGGACTTCGGCCGCAGCATTCGGGTGACCGACCCCGACGGCGTGGTCATCCAGATCCAGGAGATCGATCCCGACACCGTTCGCCGATCCCAAGATCTGCTCTGAACCAGCTCGCGACGCGAGGGGCAACCTCGATCGGGTGACCTGCTCGACTCGAAGCGGTCAGAGGATGGGGATGTCCGGGGGAATCTGCAGTGCGATGTAGATGAGCGTGTGGACGCGAGTCGCGATGACTCCCAGCAGGCCCTGCATCGCTTCGGGCGCGGTCTGGGCGACGGCTTGGAAGGATTTCAGGTCGTCGTCGATGCGCTGGAGGATCGGTCCCACATCTCCGGCGGGCGAAGTGAAGGCAATCGCGATCTCTTCCAACGAGATACCTTGAGACTCCAGGCTTTTGATGAGCTGGATACGCTCGGCGTCGGCGGGGTCGTAGAGCCGGAAGTTCCCGGAGGTGCGTTCGGCCGGCGACAGCAGTCCGAGGCTGGTGTAGTAGTCGACTGTTCGAGTCGACACCTCGGCCCGGTTGGCCAGTTCACCGATCCGGATCGGCGCTTCAGTCATATCGGCGCCTCCATCTACGCTGCCGTTCACCTGCTCAGGGCGCCCCTCAGCCTAGCTGCTGCGGTTCAACACAGCAGCACGGCCTCTGCCCCACCCAGCCAGGCACTATGCCGCGCGTGTCACCAAAAATTCGATCATGACGGCGGTTTCGAGGCTGGGCGAGGGCAGAGGTGGCTGCGTTCAGGCGGCAGAACGCGTTGCTGAGCTGTTCGAAGGAGTGTCTTTTGTACGAGGTGACTTGGACAAGCTGACCTCGTCGCCGTCGGTGCCGCGATCCGGCCGAAGCTGCCGGCCCTCGTGACCCGCTCAGTCGTCGATCACCTGGGTGCCGTCGGCCAACTTGTCGTGCCAGCCCTGTTTGGTCGGGCTGGTACCTATCGTCGCGGCGATGGTGAGTGCGGCCACGAACCACAGTGCGCCACCGATCCAGGGAATGAGGTTGAGCAGCATGTAGCTATTGCGCAGAGCAGAGGCCTTCAAGCTCGGTTTCGGCGCACCGTCGGGGCCGTTGACGTGCAGACCGAGAAGCTTCTTGCCCGGCGTCGACCCGGTGATGACCTCGAAACCCACGAAGTACAGGAAGCCGAACCCGGCACCCGGAAGGATCGACAACCAACCGGGCGTGGCGCCCGTGCGGTTCAGCAGCCAGAACAGCACCGCCCCGACGATTCCCGCGACGATCCAGTCGATGAACCGCGCCCCAGCACGTTTACCGAGACCTCCCGGCGCCTGCGGATGGACCGCGCCGAACGAAGATGCGCTGCCTGCTGTGCTCATGATGCTTCCTCCCTGGAACTGCGGCCCGCCACTCGAGCGGGTCGAGCCGCCCGCGGGCGGCAGATGACAGGTAATTCAGAGGTTGACGCCGTAGTCACGGGCGATGCCCGCCAGACCGGAGGCATACCCCTGCCCGATCGCCCGGAACTTCCACTCCGCGCCACTGCGGTACAGCTCGCCGAACACCATCGCGGTCTCGCTCGAGGCGTCCTCGGTCAGGTCGTAGCGGGCCAGTTCCGCACCCGTCGCGCGGTCGACGACCCGAATGTAGGCGTTACGAACCTGCCCGAACGACTGCGAGCGGGCCGCCGCGTCGTGGATCGAGACGGGGAAGAAGATGTTGGTGATCGTCGGTGGCGTGGCGGCCAGATCGACGTTGATCACCTCGTCATCGCCGTCACCTTCGCCGGTGAGGTTGTCACCGGTGTGTTCGACGGTGCCCTCGGGCGAGCGCAGGTTGTTGTAGAAGACGAAGTGCCCGTCGGAGAGCACCTTCTGGTCGGGCCCGGTCGCCAGCGCGCTGGCGTCGAGGTCGAAGTCGGTGCCTGTGGTCGAACGCACGTCCCAACCGAGACCCACTGCGACCGCAGTCAGGTTCGGTGCCTGCTTCGACAGCGAAACGTTGCCGCCCTTGGCCAGACTGACACTCATGATCGGTCCTTTCGTTGTTGGTTGAACTGTTCGTGTGACCGGCGTGGCGCACGGTCTGCCATCGTGCCCCGCGACACGGCGTGATCAGGTTGCCGCCGCACTACCCGCGGCTGCGGGAAGCAGGCGTTGCAGCACGTCGGTGATGGTGACCAACCCGACGATCGCCGTCCCGGCGTCTGCGGTGGTGACCAGCGCGAGGTGGCTGCGGGATTCGCGCATGACACGTAGCGCCTCGTACACCGGGATGGTCGAGGCGAACCGCAGCACCGGGCGCATCAGCTCTGCCGCGGTGGTACTCGGCGCAGCGGCGAGACTGTCACGCACGTGAACCACACCCAAGATGTCATCGCCGTTACGCACCAACAATCGCAGGTGACCGGTCTCCCGCGACACTTGTTGGATGCCCCTGATGTCAGCGGCGGGCGCGACCGCACTCGGGGTGGGGTTGGGCGCGGTGATGTCGCCGATGGTGAGTTGTTCGAGTTCCAGTGCGCTGGTGAGATTTCCGTGGTAGCGCTCGTCGAGGGTGCCCGCCGTCGCGGAGTGTTCGACAAGGTGGCGCAACGCGGCCGAGTCCTGACCCGCATCGACCTCGTCGACCGGCGTGACCCCGACCTTGCGCAGACACCAGTTCGCGGCATGGTTCAACGCGGTCAGCAGCGGACGTGTCACCGCCATGAACGCCCGCATCGGAATCGCCAGCATGGTGGCCGATTTCTCCGGATGCGCGATGGCCCACGACTTCGGCGCCATCTCACCGACGACCAGATGCAGGAACGTCACCACGATCAAGGCCAGGACGAACCCGGCGATGTCGGCGGACCACAACGGTGCGCCCAGCTTCTCGACGAGCGGTGTGAGCCAGTGATGCACAGCGGGTTTGGTGACCGCGCCCAATGCCAGCGTGCACACGGTGATGCCGAGCTGGGAGCCGGCCAGCACTACCGGCAGCTCCGCCGAACTACGCAAGGCCGCGCGTGCCGAGCGGCTGTTCGGTGCGGCGTCTTCGAGCCGGTGTCGCCGCGCCGCGATCAGCGCGAACTCGACAGCCACGAAGAACGCACTCGAAGCGATCAAGACGATCGTGACAGCGACGACCACCCAGGGGTTACTCATCGTTGTCTCCGGCCTGCTCGGTGCGCACGGTCAGCCACACCGAGGACGGCACATGCTTGCCGATCGCTCTGACCTCGGCCTCCACGGTCCGGGCCGGACCCGGCCGTTCAGTGATGTAGTCCGAACCGCTGCGAGGCACCGCGATCCGGACTCGGTCACCGACCTCGGGCAATCCCCCGTATGCGTTGATGACCAACCCGGCGATCGTCTCGTAGTCGCCGGCGGGCAGATTCACATCGATCACTCGCTCGACCTCGTCGAGATGTACCTGCCCCGGCACGAGCCAACCACCTTCTTCGGCAACGATGTCCGGGGCCGAACCCGAGTCGTGTTCGTCGGCGATCTCACCGACGAGTTCCTCCGCGATGTCCTCGACCGTCACGATCCCGGCGAAGCCGCCGTACTCGTCGACGACCAATGCCATCTCCTGGCGGGCGACACCGAGTCGGGCGACGACATCGGGTAGCGCCAGCGACTCGGGCACCAGGATCGCGGTCCGCAGGTGGTCTCCGGCGGTTCCGGCGGGTTCGCCGCCGAGTAGGTCGTGCAGCTCGATGACGCCGAGAATGTCATCGGTGGAATGTCCGACGACCGGGTAGCGGGTGTGGCCGGCGCTCATCCGGGCGACCACGTCCGCGATCGGGTCGTCGACATGGACCAGGTCGACCCGGGAGCGCGGGATCATCGCGTGTTCGGCGGTGGCGGAGGGGAAATCGAGGATCCGGTCCAGCAACGTGGACAGCTCACGTGGCAACTCGCCCGCATCCCGCGAGGCGGCGACGATGTGTTCGAGGTCGCGAGGAGTCGCCGAATGCTCCACATCGTGGACCGGTTCGATCCGCAACGCGCGCAACAGCATGTTCGAGGATTGGTCGAAAAGCCAGATCAGCCAGCCGAATACGCGCAGATACCACGTTGTCGAACGCGCCAACCAGCGCGCGACAGGTTCCGGGCGGGCGATGGCGAGGTTCTTCGGGAACAACTCACCGAACAGCATCTGCACCAGCGTCGAGAAACCGATCGCCAGCACCGTGCCGACGCCGATGCCGACCGCCGTCGGAATGCCGACTCCCCCGAGCAGCTCCCCCAGTCCACGACCGATGAGGGGTTCGGCAACATAGCCGACGAGCAGCCCGGTGACCGTGATACCCAATTGGGCGCCCGAGAGCATGAACGACGTGCGCCGGGTGACCGCCAGCGCACGGCCCGCGGACGCGTCGCCCGCTTCGGCCTGGGCGGCGAGCCTGGATCGGTCCACCGCCATGTACGCGAATTCCTGGGCAACGAAGTACCCGGTCACCGCGGTGATCAACAGCACGACAACAACCCCGAGGGCGACGCTCAACGCAGTCAGCACACCTGCACCCCGTCACCGCGCAGCAGGGCGGGCACTCCAGCGCGGGGCCATCGAGACGGACCTTCGTCGTCACCTTCACCATCAGGCATGCAAACCACAGTAGCACGCGGCACTGTACGGTCAGGTGGATCGCGAGATGGTCAGGTACACCCAGAGATTCGCAGGAAAGGCGGACTCCGATGACCGAACAGCTGCTCCGCATCGGCGAACTCGCCTCCCGCGCCGAAGTCAGCATCCGCACCGTGGACTACTACACCAACCTCGGACTGCTAGCCTCCGCCGAGCGCACCGCCGGAAACTATCGTCTCTACGAGCCCGTCGACGCCGAATGCATCGGGCTGATCAAAAGGCCCGAGTCCCAAGGGATCTCGCTCGACGAGATCGCCACCGCGTTCGCTGCTGAGGCTGGCGAGGTCGCGACCAGCCTGGGGTGCCTCGACGACGACCTGAAGACACTGCAGGCCGCGGTCGACATCGCACCGACAGCGCTGCAAGGTCTTCTCGCGTGATCGCGGGCCGTGTCCACACCTTGGTCACCATCGCGCTGCAGGTCCCACCCGACACCCCCGTCCTGTGACCCATCCCGTCCGGCGTCCTTCGCCGGCGAATGCCGGTATCCCTTGCCCGACCTCCTATTTCGGTGGAGCCGAGGAGGCTCGAGCGCTCGAAGTGGATTCCACCCCGCTCATCAAATGTTCGCGGCCCCATGCTTCCAAGGGGAGCAGCGCGTTGTTGAGCAGCGCCCCCAGCGGGGTCAGCGAGTACTCGACACGTGGCGGCACCTCGTCGTACACCGTGCGGTGGACGATCCCGTCGGCCGCCAATTCGCGCAGTTGCGTGGTGAGGACCTTCTCGGTGACGCCGTGCACCTGGCGGCGCAATTCGCCGAATCGGTGGGGCCGTTCGCTCAGCGGCCACAGGATCATCATCTTCCACTTGCCGTTGAGTACCGACAGTGTCGCGTCGAGCCCGCATGTGTATTCGCCCGGTCTGCGGGAGATCGGCACACCTGCCCCTTCCATCCACCTGTTCGCTATCCCGGAAGTGCGTACCCACTTCCCTGTGCGTACTTGAACGCCCCGGATGCCGCGCCAACACTAACCACCATGTCCGACAACTCGAACAAAGCGCTCACCGTCCTCGGCCTCGGCGACATGGGCTCGGCCCTGGCCCGCTCATGGGTCGCCGCCGGATACACCGTCACGGTGTGGAACCGCAGCGCCCGGCAGGCGCCGGATGCAGTGTCCATCGCCGCCACCGCGGCCGAAGCCGTCGCCGCGAACACTCTCGTCGTGGTGTGCCTGCTCGACGACGCGTCGGTTCGCGTGACCCTCGACGGCATCGATCTGACCGGTCGCGACGTCGTCAACCTGACCACGAGTACTCCCGCCGAGGCTCGTTCGCTCTCCGATTGGATCACCGCACGCGGCGGAAGTTTCCTGGACGGCGGGATCATGGCCGTCCCGTCCATGATCGGCGCAGCCGACTCCGGCGCCTACGTCTTCTACAGCGGTTCGGCACAGATGCACAAGACCCACGCCGACGTACTGGCCGTACCCGCCGGCCTCACCTACGTCGGCACGGACGCCGGGTTCGCCGCCCTCTACGACATCGCCCTCCTCAGCGCGATGTGGGGCATGTTCGCCGGCGCCACACACGCGTTCGCCCTCACCGTCGGCGAAAACATCTCCCCGGTGGAATTCGCGCCCCTCATGGTCGCCTACCAGCAAGCTATGGCCGGATACGCCTACGGCACCGCCGCGCAGCTGGCGAGCGGTGACTACACCGAAGGTGTGGAGTCGAATCTGGCGATGATGTCCACGACCAACGCGACGTTGCGACGTACCGCCGCAGAACAAGGCGTCAGCACCGCGCTTCTCGAGCCGTTCATGACACTGATGGAACGCCGAGTCGCCGAGGGTGGCGGGAACGAGTCGACCACCGGCGTCGTGGAACTCCTGCGCCGGTAAGGAACTTCATTGCAGTCCTGAGCCCGTGGCCGCACGAACACTCAGCCCGGGCTCGACCAGGAAGCCCACCCGGTCGTACACCTGAGCAAGTGTGTTGCCTGCGATCTCACGCGCTCGCTGCGCGCCCGCGGCCAGGATCCGGTCCAGTTCTGCCGGATCCGACAGGTACTCCTGCACCTTCTTCTGCACGGGCGTCACGAATTCGACCAGCGCGTCGGCCACCTCGACCTTGAGATCACCGTAACCCTTACCGGCGAAATTCTGTTCGAG
>NZ_JBHSDL010000042.1:92762-93260 GCF_042650145.1 Nocardia halotolerans
ACTGAGGATCACCAGCAGATTGCTCACACCCGCCTTGTGTTCGGGATCGTAGCGGATCTCACGCTCGGTGTCGGTGACGGCCGAACGCACCTTCTTGGCGGTCGCCTTCGGGTCGTCGAGCAGGTTGATCAGACCCGCGTCGCTCGAGGCCGACTTGCTCATCTTGGCGGTGGGATCCTGCAGATCGAAAATCTTGGCGGTGCCCTTCACGATGTGCGGCTCGGGCACCACGAACGTCTTCTTGAACCGAGTGTTGAAGCGCTGAGCCAGGTTCCGGGTGAGCTCGAGATGCTGACGCTGATCCTCGCCGACGGGCACCTGCTGCGGGCGGTAGAGCAGGATGTCGGCGGCCATCAGCACCGGGTAGGTGAACAGGCCGACGGTCGCGTTCTCAGCGCCCTGCTTGACCGACTTGTCCTTGAACTGGGTCATCCGGCTCGCCTCACCGAAACCGGTGATACAGCTCAGCACCCAGGCCAGTTCGGCGTGCTCGGGCAC
>NZ_JBHSDL010000043.1:0-781 GCF_042650145.1 Nocardia halotolerans
GTATGTCAAACCCAGGTAAGGTTCTTCGCGTTGCATCGAATTAATCCACATGCTCCGCCGCTTGTGCGGGCCCCCGTCAATTTCTTTGAGTTTTAGCCTTGCGGCCGTACTCCCCAGGCGGGGTACTTAATGCGTTAGCTACGGCACGGAGTCCGTGGAAGGAGCCCCACACCTAGTACCCACCGTTTACGGCATGGACTACCAGGGTATCTAATCCTGTTTGCTACCCATGCTTTCGCTTCTCAGCGTCAGTTACTTCCCAGAGACCCGCCTTCGCCACCGGTGTTCCTCCTGATATCTGCGCATTTCACCGCTACACCAGGAATTCCAGTCTCCCCTGAAGTACTCTAGTCTGCCCGTATCGCCTGCAAGCTTGGAGTTGAGCCCCAAGTTTTCACAGAAGACGCGACAAACCGCCTACAAGCTCTTTACGCCCAGTAATTCCGGACAACGCTCGCACCCTACGTATTACCGCGGCTGCTGGCACGTAGTTGGCCGGTGCTTCTTCTACAGGTACAGTCACTTGCGCTTCGTCCCTGTCGAAAGAGGTTTACAACCCGAAGGCCGTCATCCCTCACGCGGCGTCGCTGCATCAGGCTTTCGCCCATTGTGCAATATTCCCCACTGCTGCCTCCCGTAGGAGTCTGGGCCGTGTCTCAGTCCCAGTGTGGCCGGTCACCCTCTCAGGTCGGCTACCCGTCGTCGCCTTGGTAGGCCGTTACCCCACCAACAAGCTGATAGGCCGCGGGCCCATCCTGTACCGATAAATCTTTCCACCACC
>NZ_JBHSDL010000044.1:0-534 GCF_042650145.1 Nocardia halotolerans
TAGTCGCACATTATGGACCCGAAGCGGAGTGATCTACCCATGGCCAGGGTGAAGCGACGGTAAGACGTCGTGGAGGCCCGAACCCACTTAGGTTGAAAACTGAGGGGATGAGCTGTGGGTAGGGGTGAAAGGCCAATCAAACTCCGTGATAGCTGGTTCTCCCCGAAATGCATTTAGGTGCAGCGTCACGTGTTTCACACCGGAGGTAGAGCTACTGGATGGCCTAGGGGGCCCACAAGCTTACCGAAGTCAGCCAAACTCCGAATGCCGGTGTGTGAGAGCGTGGCAGTGAGACTGCGGGGGATAAGCTTCGTAGTCGAGAGGGAAACAGCCCAGATCGCCGGCTAAGGCCCCTAAGCGTGTACTAAGTGGAAAAGGATGTGGGGTCGCTGAGACAACCAGGAGGTTGGCTTAGAAGCAGCCACCCTTGAAAGAGTGCGTAATAGCTCACTGGTCAAGTGATCCTGCGCCGACAATGTAGCGGGGCTCAAGTACACCGCCGAAGCCGCGGCACTCCGACAATAACCCGTCCAA
>NZ_JBHSDL010000045.1:0-59972 GCF_042650145.1 Nocardia halotolerans
GCCGATGGTACTGCACTCGACAGGGTGTGGGAGAGTAGGTCACCGCCGGACAATTATTGTGAAGAGGCCCTCCAGCTGATGCTGGAGGGCCTTTTTGCGTTGCGGAACGTCACCCGCCCCCGGGCTTTCGGCCCAGGCCCGGGGAGGCGGTACTGTGCTGGGGTGCGCCTTGTCATTGCTCGTTGCCAGGTCGACTATGTCGGTCGATTGACCGCCCACCTTCCGATGGCTCGCCGGCTGTTGCTGATCAAGGCCGACGGTTCGGTACTGGTGCATTCCGACGGCGGTTCGTACAAGCCGTTGAATTGGATGAGTCCGCCGTGCCGGCTCGAGGAACGCGATATCGCGACGCTCGAGCCCCCGTCGGAACTGCCCAACGGTGTACGGCCACTGCGGGAGGGGCAGACGGCGGTGCCGCACAACATCAAGGCGTTGTGGGTGGTGACCAACAAGGCCGGTGAGGAGCTGCGGATCTCGATCGAGGAGATCGAGCACGACTCCTCGCACGAGCTCGGTGTCGATCCCGGTCTGGTGAAGGACGGCGTAGAGGCACACCTGCAGGAGTTGCTGGCCGAGCACGTCACCAAGCTCGGGCCCGGCTACACCTTGGTGCGCCGCGAGTACATGACCGCGATCGGACCGGTGGATCTGCTGTGCCGCGACGCCGATGGCGCGTCGGTGGCGGTGGAGATCAAGCGGCGCGGTGACATCGACGGTGTCGAGCAGCTCACCCGCTATCTCGAACTGCTCAACCGGGATCCGCTGCTGGCGCCGGTGTCCGGGGTGTTCGCCGCCCAGCAGATCAAGCCGCAGGCGAAGACTTTGGCCGAAGACCGGGGGATCCGTTGCCTCACGCTCGATTACGACGAGCTGCGTGGCACGGAGAGCAACGTTTTCCGGCTTTTCTAGGGACCGGTGCGATGCCGCGTCGTAAACCACGCCAGGACCGCCACAGCGGCTCGAGGCCGATCGGTGATGTGTACGGTCGCACCGAGGCAGGGCCGCGCGGCGACGAGACCTACATCGTGCGAACGGTTCCCGGTGCGCGTGCGCTGAAGAGCTACCGCTGTCCGGGCTGTGATCACCAGATCACCCCCGGCGTCGCCCATATCGTCGCCTGGGCGGCGGAGGGCGGCGAGGACGACCGCAGGCACTGGCATCAGGGCTGCTGGAACGGCAGGCGCACCCGCGGGATCACCCGGCGCTGGTCCTGACCGCACCGGAAGCCGGCAGTAACGGCGAAAACCGGAGGCCGCCTCGATGATTCGAGGCGGCCTCCGGTTGTTTCAGGTGCCGGTGATGTCGTCGTGGAGCCGACGGATCAGTTGCTGACGTCGGCGTCTTCGCGATCCTCGTCGACGACGTCCTCATCGGAGACCTCGGGGATGGCCTTGTTCTGGCGCGAACCCGACACCGACTTGCCGTTGTTGTTGCTGTTGTTGTTGCTGATCGACTTGCGCTCCGGAGCGCCGTCGAGCAGTTCGCTCTCCCGGTTGACCGCCGCGAGCATGGCGGGCACCGAATCGAGCTGACCGCGGATACCGAGCAGCTGGGCCAGGACCCGGCCGCGCAGCACGCGCATCTCCTCGGCCAGTTCCTTCGCGTGCGCGATCTTGCGCTCGGAGGTCTGGGTGGCGGAGCTGATGAGACGGTTGGACTCATCGGTCGCGTCCTTGATCCGCTGAGCGGCCTCGGCGCGACTGGTGGCCTCGAGCTCCTCCATGGCACGAGTCAGCTTGGTGCGCCGATCGTTCATGGTGGCCTCGAAGTCCTGCTGGGTGGCCTTGCGCTTGGCCTCGGCCTCCTTGCCGAGACGTTCCACCTCGGCCTGGGCGGCCTCGATGATCTTGGCGGACTCGGTGCGCGCGTTCGCGAGGGTCTGCTCGAACTCGACTTCGAGGGCCTCGCGCTTCTCCTTGGTCTCCGCCAGCAGCGACTCGTACTTGCCACGCATCTCGGTGGCCTGCTGCTCGGCGATCGACACCATCTCCGCGGCCTCGGCCTGGGCCAGCGCCCGGACCTCGGACGCTTCGTCCGAGGCCAGGCGCAGCATGCGCGAGATACGGTCGGACATGCCTTCGGCGGTGGTCGGCGGCACGGAAAGCCGGTCGACCTCCTTGCGGAGCTCGTCGATCTCGTCACGCGCGTCTTCCAGCTGGCTGGCGAGATTGCGGGCCTGCGCGGCGGCAGCGTCCCGGTCGGTGGCGGTGACGCGAAGCTCCGCGTCGAAGCGGTCGAAGTAGTTGCGCACCTCGTCTTGCGCATAACCCTTGCGCACAACGGTGAAGGGCAGTGCAACGAAGCGATTGCGATCGGACTCAGGTGACGACATGGCACACAAAATACAGCCTTTACCGATCGGATGGAGACTCGACCGGGAATGTGATCTCGCTGAGATTTCCCGGTCGGACCGCCCTACTAGTGCGTAACATCCGGGTTGGGCTCCACCAGCTCCACCAGCACACCGCCAGCATCCTTCGGATGGATGAAATTGATGCGGGAATCGGCGGTTCCGCGCCGGGGGGCCTCGTACAGCAAACGCACGCCGCGCTCGCGCAGGAAGCCCGAGACGGCCTCGATATCGGTGACCCGGTAGGCCAGCTGCTGCAGACCGGGGCCGCTGCGGTCGATGAACTTGGCGATGGTGGAGTCCGGTCCCAGCGGTGCCAGCAACTGCAGGGCGGTCGCCCGGTCGGCGGCCGCCGGGCACGACAGCATCGCTTCCACGACGCCCTGTGCCTCGTTCACCTCGCGGTGGGTCTCGACCATGCCGAGGTTGTCGGTGTACCAGGCCACCGCGGCATCCAGGTCGGGCACGGCGATGCCCGCGTGGTCGATGGCGATGACGTAGTCGGCGGGGATGAAGTTCGCATTGGTCACCTCACGAAGTTAGCCGAGGTGGGTCCACCTGGATGCCGCGCCCGCGTACCCGCCGGTTACCGTGGAGTACAACTCCTGTGCGTGCGTGGCGCCGCCGAGTGCGCCGGGTGCGGTTCGACTCTATGAATGCGAGGCTTTCGTGACGACTTCTGTCATCGTGTCCGGTGCGCGTACCCCGGTCGGTCGGCTGCTGGGCGGTCTGAAGGACTTCAAGGCCTCCGACCTCGCCGGAGTGGCGATCAAGGCGGCCCTGGAGAAGGGTGGCGTGGCGCCCGAGCAGGTCGACTACGTGATCCTGGGCCAGGTGCTGCAGGCCGGCGCCGGGCAGCTGCCCGCCCGCCAGGCCGCCATCGCCGGTGGTATCCCGCTGGATGTGCCCTCGCTGCTGATCAACAAGGTGTGCCTGTCGGGCATCAACGCCATCGCGCTGGCCGATCAGCTGATCCGCGCCGGTGAACACGAGATCGTGGTGGCCGGTGGCATGGAATCGATGAGCCAGACCCCGCATCTGCTGCCCAAGAGCCGTGAGGGCTTCAAGTACGGCAACACCACCCTCGTCGACCACATGGCCTACGACGGCCTGCACGACGTCATCACCGACCAGGCGATGGGCCTGCTCACCGAGGATCGCAACGACCTCGACAAGGTGAGCCGTGCCGACCAGGACGCGCTGGCCGCTGCCTCCCACCAGCGCGCGGCCGCCGCGTGGAAGAACGGTGTGTTCACCGACGAGGTCGTGCCCGTCGCGGTGCCCCAGCGCAAGGGCGACCCGGTCTATGTGACCGAGGACGAGGGCATCCGCGCCGACACCACCGTGGAATCGCTGGGCAAACTGCGTCCGGCCTTCCGCAAGGACGGCACCGTCACCGCGGGAACCGCCTCCCAGATCTCCGACGGCGCGGCCGCGGTGATCGTGATGAGCAAGACCAAGGCCGAAGAGCTGGGACTCGAGTGGATCGCCGAGATCGGCGCCGCCGGTCAGGTCGCCGGACCGGACTCGACCCTGCAGGACCAGCCGGCCAACGCGATCCTGGCCGCATGCGCCAAGGAAGGCATCACGCCCGCCGACCTGGACCTGATCGAGATCAACGAGGCGTTCGCCGCGGTGGGGGTGTCCTCGACGCGCAAGCTCGGCTACGACCCGGAGAAGGTCAACGTCAACGGTGGGGCGATCTCCATCGGGCATCCGCTCGGGATGTCGGGGGCTCGGATCCTGCTGCACCTGGCATTGGAGCTGAAGCGTCGGGGTGGTGGCGTGGGTGCTGCCGCGCTGTGTGGTGGTGGTGGTCAGGGCGATGCGCTGATCATTCGCGTGCCGTAGGTGGTTGCTCCCGGGGGTTTGGTGCTCGGGAAACGGTGTGGGCTGTGTTTTTGGAGCGCTGGCGCGCTCGAGCGCGGCCCCCAAGGGCCGCGAGTTAGCCGCCGTTGCTGGCGGCTGCGCCGCGGACGCAACGGCGGCTAACTCGCGGCCGGGCCGCTACCGCCGCTGCGCGGCGGGACCCTCCTCGAGGTCGGGTCGTGCGGGGCTGGGAGTGCGGGAGGGGGGTGGACCCCGGGGGTGGCTGAGAGTGCGGGAGGTGGCGTACTCGGGTGCGGCCGGGCGGCGCACTTCCGGGGGCGTTGGGTGGCTGGGAGTGCTGGAGGTGGTGGGCTCGGGTGCTCTTGTGCGTGGGTGTGACCGGGTCAACTACGTGGTGTCGTAGAGCATGCTGCAGAATGGGTGTATGGGTTTCTTTGATCTGCGGTCTGTTGCTAGTCGGTTTCGGTTCTTCGCGGTGCTCGAGGCGCTGTCGTGGGCCGGACTGCTGATCGGTATGGCGTTCAAGTACCTGCCCGCCGAGGGCAACGAGGTCGGGGTGAAGATCTTCGGGCCGGTGCACGGTGCGATCTTCGTGCTGTTCGTGATCACCGCGCTGATGGCCGCGCGGGAACTGAACTGGAACTGGAAGACCACCGTGCTGGCGCTGGCCTCCAGCATCCCGCCGCTTTTCACCGTGATCTTCGAGGTCTGGGCGGTGCGTACGGGGCAGCTCGGTGAGCTCAGCGCCGACACCGAGGGCACCGCGGCTGCCTCGCCGAGCGCTTCGTGACAAACTGGAAACCGTGACTCGACCCGCTGCCCGTCGTCCTTCGCCCGCCGCCGCCGCTGCCATGTCCGGTGCGGTGGATCTGTCCGGTCTCAAGCAGCCTGCCGCCGCCCCCGGCGGAGCGGGCACGCCCGGTGATCACGCGGTCACCGAGGCGGATTTCGAGACCAAGGTCATTCGCCGCTCGATGCAGGTGCCCGTGGTGGTCGCGCTGTTCTCGCAGCGCAGTCCGGGCAGCGTCGAGCTGGTGCGCACCCTGGAACAGCTCAACGCCGGTGACGGGGGCACCTGGGACCTGGCCGTCATCGAGGCCGAAGCCAACATGAACATCGTGCAGGCGCTGCGCGTGCAGGGCATCCCCACGGTGATCGCGGTGGCCGGCGGTCAGCCGCTGGCCGACTTCGAAGGTGTCCAGCCCGAACCGCAGGTGCGGCAGTGGCTCGACGCGGTGCTCGACGCGACCGCAGGCAAGCTCGAGGGTGACGGCGGCACCGAGCCCGAACCCGAGGCCGAGGACCCGCGCTTCGTCGCCGCCGAGGACGCGATGGCCGAGGGCGACATCGCCGGTGCCGAGGCCGCCTACGAGGCGATTCTCACCGAGGAGCCCAACAACGAGGAAGCCAAGGGCGCGCTGCGTCAGCTGCGTTTTCTGACCAGGGCCCAGCAGATCGACCCGGCAGTGCTGGCCACGGCCGATGCCGACCCGGCCGACGTCGAGGCCTCCCTCGACGCCGCCGACGTGGAACTGCTCGAGCAGCGCCCGGAGGCGGCCTTCGACCGGCTCATCGGTCTCATCAAGCGCACCGCCGGGGACGAGCGCACCACGGCCCGCACCCGGCTGCTCGAACTGTTCGAACTGTTCGACAAGGCCGAACCGGTCGTGGTGGCCGCGCGCCGCAAGCTCGCGACCGCGCTGTACTGAGCAGCAACCCCCACGGGGCCGTCCCGCCTGGAATGCCGGGGCGGCCCCGTTTTCTGTGTCTGGGAGCAGCGGACAGGTGTCAGTGCCCAGCACGCGGACGCGGTAACAGCTCCCAGGTGCCGCGCATTGCCGATCGACGGGCTGGAACGCCGAGCCGCGTTCAGGCCGGCGCGGCCAGCCAGAGTGCACTGTTGGGTGCCAGGGTGACCGTGGCCGAGGCGGGGTGGCCGTGGGCCGGGGTGGCCGCGGCGGTGACCGCGCCGA
Source organism: Nocardia halotolerans (assembly GCF_042650145.1). Lineage (NCBI taxonomy): Bacteria > Bacillati > Actinomycetota > Actinomycetes > Mycobacteriales > Nocardiaceae > Nocardia > Nocardia halotolerans. The sequence goes on from NZ_JBHSDL010000045.1 coordinate 6,154, forward strand.
GGTTGCCGATGCCGGAGCCGCCGTATTCGTGGGCGTCGGTGTTGAGGATCTCGCGCCAGGAGCCGGTGTGCGGCAGGCCGATCCGGTAGTTCTCGTGGGTGGTGCCGGAGAAGTTGAAGACGCAGGCCACCGCGTTGCCGTCGGCACTCCAGCGCAGGAACGCGAAGACGTTGGCGGTGCTGTCATCGGCCTCGATCCAGGAGTGGCCCCCGGGGTTGGTGTCCTGGGTCCACAGCGCCGGGTGCGTGGTGTAGGTTCGGTTGAGGTCGGTGACGAGGGTGGAAATACCCTGGTGCAGTGGGTTTTCCAGTTCATCCCAGTCCGGGCCGCGCTCGTTGTCCCATTCGCGGTACTGACCGAACTCCTGGCCCATGAACAGCAGCTGCTTGCCGGGATGGGCCCACATGTAGGCGAGCAGGGCCCGCACGCCGCTCGCCTTGGCGAAGTCGTCGCCGGGCATCCGGGTCCACAGCGTGCCCTTACCGTGCACCACCTCGTCGTGGCTGATCGGCAGCACGTAGTTCTCACTCCAGGCGTAGACCAGCGAAAAGGTCATCTCGTTGTGGTGCCAGGTGCGGTGGATCGGGTCGCGGCCCAGGTAACCGAGGGTGTCGTGCATCCAGCCCATGTTCCATTTCATGGTGAAACCCAGGCCGCCCACGTCGGTGCCGCGGGTGACGCCGGGCCAGGTGGTGGATTCCTCGGCGATGGTGACCACGCCGGGGTGCGCGCCGTGCACGGTGTCGTTGAGTTCCTGTAGGAAGTCGACGGCTTCCAGGTTCTCCCGGCCGCCGTAGATGTTGGGCTCCCAACCGCCGGCGGGACGCGAATAGTCCAGGTACAGCATCGAGGCGACAGCGTCCACGCGCAGCCCGTCGATGTGGAATTCCTCGATCCAGAACGCGGCATTGGCCACGAGAAAGTTGCGGACCTCGTTGCGGCCGAAGTCGAAAACGTAAGTGCCCCAGTCGGGTTGTTCACCGCGGCGGGGGTCGGGGTGTTCGTAGAGTGGGGTGCCGTCGAAGCGGGCCAGCGCCCATTCGTCGCGTGGGAAGTGCGCGGGCACCCAGTCCAGGAGTACGCCGATGCCCGAGTTGTGCAGGTGGTCGACGAAGTAGCGCAAGTCGTCGGGGGAGCCGAACCTGCTGGTGGGGGCGTAGTAGGAGGTGACCTGATAACCCCAGGAGCCGCCGAAGGGATGCTCGGCGACCGGCAGCAGCTCCACGTGGGTGAAGCCGGTGGCGCGCACGTAGGCGGCCAGCTGCTCGGCCATTTCACGGTAGTTCAGCCCCGGCCGCCAGGAACCCAGGTGGACTTCGTAGACGCTCATGGGCGAGCGGGTGGCGTCGGTGCGCGCGCGCCGGTCCAGCCAGGCGTCGTCGGTCCACACATGGTCGGTGCCGGTGACCACCGAGGCCGTCGCGGGCGGTACCTCGGTGGCGAAGGCGAACGGGTCGGCGTGGTCCACGACGCGGCCGTCGGCGCCGTGCACCCGGTACTTGTAGCGGGTGCCGGGTCCGGCGCCGGGCACGAAGACTTCCCACACCCCGGAGTTGCCGAGAGCGCGCATCGGCGCGGAACGGCCGCCCCAATGGTCGAAATCACCGAACACGGTGACGCCGCGCGCATTCGGGGCCCACACCGCGAACGAGGTGCCCGCGACCTCGCCGTCGAGGGTGGTGTAGCGCCGCGCATGCGCGCCGAGCACTTCCCAGAGTCTGGCGTGGCGGCCCTCGCCGATGAGGTGCAGGTCGAGCTCGCCGACGGTGGGCAGGAACCGGTAGCCGTCGGCGGTGACCACTGTCCGGCCGCCGGGATACTCGGTGCGCACCCGGTAGTCGTCGATCTCCGGGTACGGGAGCACTTCGGCGAAGACGCCGTGCCCCAACGATTTCAGGCTGTGTTCGGTGCCGCCGACGAGGACGGTGACGGTGTCGGCGTGCGGTCGCAGTACGCGCACCGTGGTGCCGTCGGGATGTGCGTGCGAGCCCAGGACGGTGTGCGGGTCGGGGTGGGTGCCGGCCGCGAGCAACATCAGGTCGCGACGTTTCATCGCAGGGTCCGGCGGTAGGCCAGGGGTGCGCGGGCCGCGGCGGGGACCGTGGGCAGCGCCAGGATGTGCGCGACGGCGCGGGCCGGGTCCAGGCGCACGAAATTGTGCTGGCCCCAGTGGTATTCCTCGCCGCTAACCTCGTCGAAGACCACCGGATGGTCGTGCCATTCGCGCCCGATCGCGGGCAGTTCGAGCGAAATGTGGCCCTGCTCGGCGGCGTACGGGTTCAGGTTCACGATCACCAGTACGGCGTCGCCGGTGGCCGGATCGAACTTCGAGAACGCCAGCAGTGCGTCGTTGTCGATGTGGTGGAAGTGGATGCAGCGCAACTGTTGCAGCGCGGGATGATTGCGGCGGATCTCGTTGAGCCGGGTGAGCCACGGTTCCAGTGACTCACCACGATCCAGGGCGCCGGCGAAGTCGCGGGGACGCAGTTCGTACTTCTCCGAGTTCAGGTATTCCTCGCTGCCCGGTCGCACCGCCTCGTGCTCGAACAGTTCGTAACCGGAGTAGACACCCCAGGTGGGGCCCAGGGTCGCGGCGAGCGCGGCGCGGATGGCGAACATGCCCGGCCCGCCGTACTGCAGGCTCTCGTGCAGGATGTCGGGGGTGTTCACGAACAGGTTCGGCCGGGCCTCGTCGGCCTTGGCGGCCAGCTCGTAGCCGAAGTCGGTGAGTTCCCACTTGTGTACGCGCCAGGTGAAATACGTGTAGGACTGGCTGAAACCGCGCCGGGCCAACCCGTAGAGCCGGGCCGGGTAGGTGAACGCTTCGGACAGGAAGATCACGTCGGGGTCGGTGCGGCGCACCTGCGCGATCAGCCACTCCCAGAAGTCGGCCGGCTTGGTGTGCGGGTTGTCGACGCGGAAGATGGTGACACCCGCGGCGATCCAGTGCCGCACCACGCGCAGCACCTCGGCGTAGAGGCCGTCGGGGTCGTTGTCGAAGTTGACCGGGTAGATGTCCTGGTACTTCTTGGGTGGATTCTCCGCGAAGGCGATGGTGCCGTCGGGCAGCGTCGTGAACCACTCCGGGTGACTGGTGACCCACGGATGGTCGGGCGCGCACTGCAGCGCGAGGTCCAGGGCCACCTCGAGGCCCAGATCCTGTGCCGTCGACACGAATTCGGCGAAGTCGGCCTCGGTGCCGAGCCGCGGGTGGATGGCGTCGTGGCCGCCCGCCGCCGAACCGATCGCCCACGGCGAACCGACATCACCCGGCTCGGTGGTGAGGGCGTTGTTGCGGCCCTTGCGGTTGATTTCGCCGACCGGGTGGATCGGTGGCAGGTACACCACGTCGAAACCCATCGCCGCGATGCGGGGCAGTGCACGCGCCGCGGTCGCGAAGGTGCCGTGGACGGGGTTGCCCTCGGCGTCGCGGCCACCGGTGGAACGGGGGAAGAACTCGTACCAGGAGCCGACCAGGGCACGGCGGCGTTCGGCCAAGACCGAGAACTGGGGGCCGCGGGTGACCATCTCGCGCAGCGGGGTGGCGCGCAGGATCTCGGCGACCTCGCCGGTGAACGCGGGCGCTACCCGGGCCGGGAGCTGTTCGTCGCTGCGCAGGGCGGTGGCCACGGCGCGCAGGCGCTCGAACTGTTTCTTCGGCACGGCCTGGGCGGCGCGCTCGAACAGGGTGGCGCCGATCTCGAGGTCGTTGGCCAGGTCGGCGGCGCTCTGGCCGACCGACAGTTTCGCTTCCACGGCGCCGCGCCAGGTGGCGATCGGGTCGCTCCAGCCTTCGATGCGGTAGGTCCACAGGCCGGGTGCGTTGGGGGTGAACACGGCGTTGAACACGTCGGGCTCGTAGTCGGGCGACATCCGGATGCGGGTGATCCGCGAGGTGCCGGGCGCGCGCACGGCCAGGGTGGCGGCAACCGCGTCGTGACCTTCGCGCCAGACCACGGCGCGCACGGGGAACACCTCGCCGACGACGGCTTTGGCCGGGCGTCCGCCGGGGATGGACGGGGCGATGTCGTCGATGGCTATCCGGCCGCTCACTCCGCCAACCTACCTCGCGCAGGCGCCCTGTCGCTGCACGGTGACTCGGCGAGCGGCGCGTTCGGCGGTGATGCGCGGACGACGTGGGCAGTATCGACGTGCCGTCTGCCGGGATGCGAGGGGGAGGACCGGTGGCGCCCAGAACGGCTCGGTGGGTGCCTGTCGCGTGGCGTCAAGGCGTGAGTGGCCGGTCCGGTGTGGGATCACTGATGCGCAGGCCGGTGAGGAGGCGGTCGAGGGCGGTGACGGTTTCGGGGAGCGCGCCGGGGTCGGTGGCCAGCCAGAGGGCGGCTTCGTTCATCGCGCCCGAGAGCAGGCGGGTGAGCGGGGCCGCCGGTTGCGGGGGCAGGACGCCGTGGTCGATGAGCGATTGCAGGGCGTCGTGGAGGTGGCGCGCCGAGTTGGCCTCGTCCATCGCGCGCCATTCGTGCCAGCCGAGGACGGCGGGTCCGTCGATCAGCATGATGCGCTGGATCGACGGGTCGGCGCAGGATCGCAGGAAGGTGGCGCATCCGGTGGTGAGCTGGGTCCAGGGGTCGGATTCGGCGTCGGCGGCGGCCGACACCTGCGCGCCCACCTCTTCCTGCACCTGGGTGAGAACCGCCGTGAACAGGTCGGCTTTGCTGTCGAAGTGGTGGTACAGCGCGCCCTTGGTGACGCTCGCGGCCGCCACGATCTCCGACAAGCCCACGGCGGCATAGCCTTTCGTCGCGAACAGGGCCCTCGCCTCGTGTAGCAGGGCCCGCCGCGTCTGCTCGCGCTGCCGCATTCGTGCCGTCGAAGTCATCGACCGCCTTCCCATTGACCTACCGCTGGTATGTGAACTATCGTACGATACATACCAACGGTATGTGAAAGGGAACTCATGAAGCTCAGTAGCTGTTACCCCGTCCTCGCCACCTCCCGGATCGCGGAATCGCGTGACTTCTACACCCGCTGGTTCGGCTTCGAAATCGTTTTCGAGGCCGACTGGTACGTGAGCCTGCGCCGCCCGTCCGCCGACGGTGAGCCCGACTACGAACTCGCCCTGCTCGATCCCACCCACCCGACGATCCCCACCGGCTGCGGCAAACCGGTGCAGGGCCTGCTGCTCAATTTCGAGGTGGACGACGTCGACGCCGAGTGGGACCGCCTGGTGGTGACCGGCGGCCTGCACCCCGAACTCCCCCTGCGCACCGAAGACTTCGGCCAGCGCCACTTCATCGTCGCCGACCCGGCAGGTGTGCTCATCGACCTCATCACCGAGGTCGCGCCCACCGAGGAGTTCGCCGCCAACTTCAGCTGACCCACGTTCCGGCTCGCCCTCGAACGCGTCCGAGCGCAGGTCACGGCCCGGTCCTGCCGGCCGTCGCCCGGTCATGTGCGACCGGCTGCCGACAGGCCACGCGCCGGACGGCCCGTTGACCACGCGGCCCGATGGGCCAGTAGGGTCGTCGGGGTGAAGGCACTCCGTCGGTTCACTGTTCGTGCCCATCTGCCGGAGCGGCTCGCCGCTCTCGGTGAGTTGTCGACGAATCTGCGGTGGTCGTGGCACGGCCCGACCCAGGATTTGTTCGCCGAGCTCGATCCGGTGTTGTGGCGCACCGTCGGCCAGGACCCGGTGCGGATGCTGGGGGAGGTGCCCGCCGAGCGGCTCGACCAGCTCGCCACCGACCCCGCCTACGTCGCGCGTGTCGACGCGGCCGCTGCCGGTTTGCGGGACTACCTGAGCAGGCCGCGCTGGTTCCAGGAGCAGTCGGGTACCGAAGTGGCGGGAATCGCGTACTTCTCGATGGAGTTCGGTGTCACCGAGGTGCTGCCGAACTACTCCGGCGGGTTGGGGATTCTGGCCGGAGACCACCTCAAGGCCGCCTCGGACCTGGGCCTGCCGTTGATCGGGGTCGGGTTGCTGTATCGCTCCGGCTACTTCCGGCAGTCGTTGTCGGCCGATGGCTGGCAGCGCGAGCACTATCCGGCGCTGGATCCGCAGGGGCTGCCGTTGCGGCTGTTGACCAGCGATGGTTCGCCGGTGCTGATCCATGTCGGGATGCCCGAGGGGCGCGTGCTGCGGGCCAGGGTGTGGATCGCGCAGGTGGGCCGGATTCCGTTGCTGCTGCTCGATTCCGATATCGCCGAGAACGACCCGGAGCTGCGTGCGGTGACCGACCGGCTCTACGGCGGGGATCAGGATCACCGGATCAAGCAGGAGATCCTCGCGGGCATCGGCGGGGTGCGCGCGGTGCGCGCGTACACCCGCGCCCACGGTCTGCCCGACCCCGACGTGTTCCACATGAACGAGGGGCACGCCGGCTTCCTCGGTGTGGAGCGGATCCGTGAATTCGTGGCCACCGGACTGGATTTCGACACCGCCTTGGCCGCGGTGCGCGCGGGCACGGTGTTCACCACGCACACCCCGGTGCCCGCGGGCATCGACCGGTTCCCGATGCCGTTGGTGCGCAGGTATTTCGGAGGTTCGCACGGCGAGACCGAGTCGGCTCTGCTGCCGGGGCTCGCCGTCGACCGGATTCTGGGTTTCGGCCGGGAATCGGATCCGTCGGTGTTCAACATGGCGCACATGGGTTTGCGAATGGCCCAGCGCGCCAACGGTGTATCGCTGTTGCACGGCGAGGTCAGCCGGGACATGTTCGCGGCGCTGTGGCCGGGCTTCGACGCCGCCGAGGTGCCGATCGGTTCGGTGACCAACGGCGTGCACGCCCCCACCTGGGCCGCGCGCGAATGGATCGACAAGGCCCGCGAACTCGTCGGCCCGGAGCTGGTCGAGGAAGCGCGCGGCTGGGAGCGGCTCAGCGACGTCGACCTGGGGCAGCTGTGGTCGACCCGCGATGTGTTGCGCGGCGTGCTGATCGAGGAGGTGCGCCGCCGGCTGCGCGCCTCCTGGCACCAGCGCGGCGCCGCCGACGCCGAATTGGGCTGGATCGACGACGTTTTCGACCCGAACGTGCTCACCATCGGCTTCGCCCGCAGGGTGCCCACCTACAAGCGGCTCACCCTGATGCTGCGCGACCCCGACCGGTTGCGCGCGTTGCTGCTCGATCCCGACCGGCCGGTGCAGCTGGTGGTCGCGGGCAAGAGTCACCCCGCCGACGACGGTGGCAAGGCCCTGATCCAGCAGGTGGTGCGGTTCGCCGACGACCCGGCGGTGCGGCACCGCATCGTGTTCCTGCCCGATTACGACATGTCGATGGCCCGCTACCTGTACTGGGGTTGCGATGTGTGGCTGAACAACCCGCTGCGCCCGCTCGAGGCGTGCGGCACTTCGGGGATGAAGTCCGCGCTCAACGGCGGGCTCAACCTGTCCATCCGCGACGGCTGGTGGGACGAGATGTTCGACGGGGAGAACGGCTGGGCCATCCCCACCGCCGACGGCGTGCGCGACGAACAGCGGCGCGACGACCTCGAGGCCACGGCACTCTACGAACTGGTCGAACGCACCGTCGCCCCCCGCTTCTACGATCGGGACGCGGCGGGTGTGCCGGTCCGCTGGACCGAGATGGTGCGCCACACCCTGCAGACCACCAGCCCGCAGGTGCTGGCCTCGCGGATGGTGCGTGATTACGCCGAGCGGTACTACGGACCGGCCGCCGCCGCTTTCGAGCGCGTGGCCGCCGACGACTTCACCGGTGCGGCGCAGCTTGCCGAGTACCGCCGCCGGGTGGAGGCGGCGTGGCCGTCGGTGCGCATCACCCAGGTCGACAGTGCCGGCCTGCCCGACACCCCGGTGATCGGCGCCGAGCTGGCGCTGTCGGCGCGGATCGAGCTCGGCGGGCTGGCTCCCGCGGATGTGGTGGTGCAGGCGGTGCTGGGCCGGGTCTCACCGGCCGACGACCTGTCCGACACCACCACCATGGAAATGCGCCACACCGGCAGCGATGGCGGCACTCAGCTCTACGAGGTGCGTGCGCCGGTACCGCTCTCGGGTGCCGTGGGTTACACCGTGCGTGTGTTGCCTCACAACGCGTTGCTGGCTTCGGCCGCAGAACTCGGGCTGGTGGCCGTCGCGGGCGCGTGAACGGTACACCGTGTCACGGTCGGTGAGTTCTACGATCGGGTGAACTTTCCGCTACCGTTCCGGGGCATCCTTCTTCTTTGAACCCCGGACTGGAGAGTCATGGCCAGCGATGTCCTAACGCGCGCCCGCACGCGCATCGACGGATACTTCGGTGTCTCGTCGAGTGGGTCCACCTTCCGGCGCGAGGCGATGGCGGGCACGATCACGTTCCTGGCGATGTCGTATGTGCTGGCGGTGAACCCGTCGGTTCTCGGCGACGAGGGTCCGCTGGGGGACAAGGGCATCCCGATGCAGGCGGTGTTCACCGCGACGGCGGTGGCCGCGGTGTTCGGCACCCTCGTGATGGGCATCTGGGCGCGCTACCCGATCGCGCTCGCACCCGGTATGGGGCTCAACGCGTTCTTCGCGTTCACCGTGGTGCTCGGCATGGGCATTCCCTGGCAGGTGGCATTGTCGGGCACGTTGCTGTCGGGCATCATCTTCTTCGTCCTCGCGATCACGAAAGTGCGCGAGAAGATTCTCAACGCGATTCCCTTGCAGTTGAAGTTCGCGGTGGCGGCCGGTATCGGCATGTTCGTGGCGTTCCTCGGGTTGAAGAACGCGGGCATCGTGGTGAACAGCGACGCCACGCTGGTGACGCTGGGCGACTTCACCGAGGGCACCACCCTGCTGGCGCTGTTCGGGCTGGTGGTGACGGTGATCTTCCTGGTCATCGGCTGGCACGGCGCGGTGCTGTACGGCATCGTCGCGACCACGGTCGTTGGCATGGTGTCGGGTCTGGTGGCGGTGCCCGATGGTGTCGCCGAGATGCCGAAGGGCCTGGATCAGACCTTCGGGCAGGCGATCACCCATCTGCCCGACGTGTTCACCGGGCAGATGGTCGTGGTGGTGCTCACCATGCTGTTCGTCGACTTCTTCGACTCCTCTGGCACCCTGATCGGCGTCGCGAACCAGGCGAATCTGCTCAACAAGGACGGCACGCTGCCGCGCGCGGCGAGTGCGCTGGCCGCGGACTCGGTGGGCACCACGGCCGGTGCGATCATCGGTACCTCCACGACCACCGCCTACGTGGAATCCACGGCGGGTGTGTCGGCGGGTGGGCGCACCGGGCTCACCGCGGTGTCCACGGCCGGGTGGTTCGCGATCGCGATGTTCTGTTATCCGATTTTCTCGGTGATCGCCGGGGTGGGCGAGGTGACCGCGCCCGCGTTGATCGTGGTGGGTGTGCTGATGGCGCGCGCGCTCGGTGACATCGACTGGCAGCATCTCGAGTATTCGGTGCCGGCTTTCGTCACGGTGATCATGATGCCGCTGACGTATTCGATCGCGAACGGTCTGGCGATGGGCATGATCTTCTACCCGATCGTCATGGTGGCCAAGGGGCGCGTCAAAGAGATCCATCCGGTGATGTGGGCGCTGATGGCGATGTTCCTCGGGTACTTCTTCTTCCTGGTCGAGTAGACGTGTGCGACATAGGTATGTCTATACTCAGCCTAGGCTTGCCTAACTTGAAGGAGATCTACCTATGAAGCGCTCGCTCGTTGCCGCGTCGATGGCGGTTGCCACCATCTTCGCCCCGGTCACCGCTGCCGTCGTCGCCACCGCCCCCGCTGCCATCGCCGCCCCGGCCACCCCGTCGGCCGGCGAGCTGCAGGGCAAGCTGACCGCGGCCATGAACGGCTCGACCGCTGAGCTCGAGTCGGGCGATGCCAGCGGCCTGGCCGTGGTGAACCAGACCGTGAACCGCATCCCCGGCTACAGCTGGGATGTCTCCGGCCCGGTCACCGTCGACGGTGACACCCTCTCGGCCACGCTGAACAGCCGCCTCGGTGACTACACCTTCCCGATCCCGCTGACCTGGAAGAACATCGGCGGCACCTGGAAGCTGTCGCAGGAGTCGGAGTCCACACTGGTCAGCTACGCCACCATGGCCTGGTGAACTGACTTCTCCGCGTCGAGGGCCGTCCCGCTGGGGCGGCCCTTTTCGTGCGCTGTGTTCGGCGTCACGTAATTGCCGGGAGCGGCGTGAAATAGTAGCCGACGACCGAGGGTTGTGAACGGCAAAGGCAATCGGACTACGGTCCGGTTGTGGGCAAGTTTCGAATCGCAGATGAGGACACGATGACCGACACCGCTACCCGCGCCACTTCGAACACCATCACCAGCGTCGCCGACACCACCACCGCCACAGGTATCGGCCTGCTGGTCGTACGAATCGGCTTCGGCGGTCTGATGGCAGCCTACGGCGCCCAGAAACTGTTCGGCTGGTTCAACGGTCCGGGCTGGCAGACCAACGCCGACGGCTTCACCGCCATGGGGTACAACCCCGGCGAACTCTTCGGGACACTGGCCGGGCTCAGCGAGCTGGTGGGCGGCCTGCTGCTGGTGTTCGGCCTGGGCACGCCGCTGGCCGCCGCCATCGTGCTCGGGACGATGATCAACGCGATCCACGTGATGTGGAGCGGTGGCCTGTTCCCGTCGGACCCCGCGGTGCCGGGGTACTCCACCCCGCTGCTGTTCGCGCTGGTCGCGGTCGCGCTGGCCTTCACCGGTCCCGGCCGCTTCTCCCTCGATGCCGGCCGCCCGTGGGCGCGCCAGGGCGTGGTGTTGGGCGCGATCGCCGTCGGGGCGGCGGTGGTCGCCGCCGTGCTGACGCTGATCGCCAAGGCCGTGCTGTGAGCTGATCCGATCGCGAGACGGGCGGCGTGGTGACTTCGGTTGCCGCGCCGCCCTTCTCGTATTCGGTGCGGACCGGCCGAGGCTGCCTGTTCGCCCCGGGTATGCGTGGTTGTCGCCGGTGGGCACTACGCTCGTCGGCGGCGCCGGACGACGCGGTGCCTGCATTGTCCGCGCATCGAAGAGGAGAGCTGCGATGAAGGCTTACGACCTGGGTTTCGGAGACTCGGCGGACAAACTGGCCGAAACACCCGGCGGGGAACCGCTGAATCTGACCGCGCCGGTGCGCTCGGGCTGGATCGGCAGCGAAGGCCCCGCCATCGATCCGGCGACCTGGCCGCGCGGACCGGTCACCGGCCTGCCGATGATGCACGCGCTCACCCTGCGCCTGCCCACCGATTTCCAGCGCCGTGGCCCCGAGTTCCCCGCCATCGCCTTCTTCCAGGGTGAGGGGCAGTACGCCGATGCCACCAACCCGGTCGAAGCCGACGCGAGTTCCGCGGACCCGCTGGCACGCGAGCTGGTCGCCACTCGGCTGCACCCGCAGCTGCGGTTGCTGCACGACGAGATCGGCGGTGTCTTCGCCCTGATCTGGTTGACCGACAAGGAGTTCGGCGACGGACCACTGGCGCCGCCCGCCGATATGCGCCCGCCCGGTTCACCGGTAGCCGACGATGGGGGCTGCAATGCCTGGGACGATGTGCATCCCACGATCGGTGTCTGGCTCGCCGAACGGGTCGGCGACCCGAACGTCGGGGTCCCGCCGGTGGAATACGAACCCGACACCCGCTACGAGGACCCGCTCACCGAGGACTCCGGCTGGAACCCCTGGGCCGAACCCCTGTTCGGCCGCTCCCACCTGGGCGGCACCGCCTTCCCGGTGCAGGCGCTGCCGGAGGGGCTGACGCCGTACTACCTCGAGATCGAAGAAGTCGCCGGTGTGAACTTCGGCGGCGGCAACGCCCAACTCGACTTCGAGTCAGGCGTTTTCGACTGGGCGTGCGGGTAGCTCGACGGCCGCCAGGGCAAAACGTCGCCGAACCCGCAAGCAGCTCTCGGGAGACGGTGTCCGTGGGCGAGGAGGCTGTCGGCGTCGGAACTCACTCTCCTGGCTGCGGAGGTAAATCATCCGCGCGGAAACGGCACCCGGTCACACCACCGAGCATGACAGCCTTGAAGGTGCCCATCCTGATCCGGTTGCCATGATCCGGCGAATGTAGCGTGACGTCGTGATTGCCCGGGCTGTCAGCGTCGATGGTGAGGCTGGTAATGCCGTGTGTCGCGGCGAGATCCCGGACCAGTTGCAGAACTTCGGGCCACTCATCGTCGGAGATCGGCGTCGAAGACGTCAGCATGTCAGTGGTCATCGAGACACTCTGTGAATCTGAATAGGCGCCGAGACAACCCAGCTTGCCCTGGCTACCCTTCACCGCCACCTCCCATTCGAGGTCGGGTGCAACGGTTTTCATGGCTTCAGAAATATTCTGGATCAATGTGGCGAGTCGCTTCTCGGTGTCGGCCAACGATGGAAGCCGCGACATCATGTCCTCGGCATGCGCGATCTCTGCCGGCGAATACTCCTTGTACGGGCTCTCCAACTCGGAGAGACCGCACCCGGCCACTATGGCGACGGCGGCCAAGCATCCGATGACGCGCATCAACGCTGTGCGTTCCATCGTCGTTTTCATCGCACCAACAGCTCCGGGTATTCATCGGCGAGTCCGGCGGTGATGATGGCCATGTTGTACCCGGCTGTACGCAGTTCCCCGTCGGCGCTCGAGCGGGGGGATTCGCTGTGGCCGTTGGCGTCCTCACGGGCGACACCATCGGGAGTGGTGGTTGCACGCACCGATAGTTGCTCGAGGTCGGTGGTCACCGGGTCGGGGCCGAAGGTATGGAAGGTATCGGACATGGCGATCGGGTCGTCCGGAGCGCGCATCACGTAACCGCGACCATTCGCGAGCCCGAGATCGGACTCATCGCGCTCTCTCACCGAGCCCTGGGGCGAGTGGGTAGGCCGACAGCGGTCGTCGGGCTCAGCCGCGCCGGATCCGATTCGGGCGCAGCCGGTTCGACCGCATCCGGTGTGCCCATGCGCACGTGCACGGCGATGCCGATCAGCACGATCAGGTAGACCACGACGTAGATGTTCACCAGCACCTGGTGCAGCGGCCACCACGGTGGCAGCAGGAAGGTGCCGACGCTGACCCAGGTGGGCGTGTACTGGTAGGTCCAGGCCGCGATCGCCACATACAGGCCCGCGGCGGCGAACCACCAGGGCAGGCGGGTCTGGGCACGATGGATCAGGTAGACCAGCAGCGGAACGAACCAGACCCAGTGGTGGCCCCAGGAATACGGCGACACCGCGCAGGCGGTGAGCCCGCCGAGGGCCACCGACAGCAAGGGCTCGTCGCGGCGCTCCAGTGCGGCCGCCAGCCACAGGGCGACCAGCGCGAGCGGAATCGCGATCAGCAACCACAGCCAGATGGGTGCCGGGCCGTGGGTGAGATGGGCGACGGCGCCGCGCAGTGACTGGTTGGCCGGGTGGTCGTCGGCGGCGATCCGGCCGGACTGGAAGAACGTCGAGGTCCAGTACTGGTAGGAATCGCGCGGCAGGATCAGCCCGGTCACCGCGATCGTCGCGAGGAAGGTGAGCGCGGCGGTGCCCGCCGCCCGCCAGCGGCGCTGGGCCAGGTACTGGGCGATGAAGTACAGCGGCGTCAACTTGATGCCCGCGGCGATACCGACACCGAGGCCGCGCAGGCGGCTGTGCTCGCCACGGGAGAAGTCCCACAGCACCACCAGCATCAGCCACAGGTTGATCTGCCCGTAGTACAGCGTGGTGCGCACCGGTTCGGCGAACACGCAGGCCAGCGTGATCAGCACGCTGAGCAGCGCCAGGCGCGGGGTCAGCCGGTAACCGAGCATCCGCCAGCTGCGCAGCACACAGGCGAACAGCACCACCAGATTGAGCACCAGCCAGGTGGTGGTGACATGCGCCCACGGCACCAGCATCAGTGGCAGGAACACCAGTGCCGAGAACGGGGTGTAGGTGTAGAGCAGCCCGTAGTGGGTCGGCTCCAGGTAGAGGGCGCGGTCGTGGAGCAACCGCCAGGCGCCGTCGCGGTAGATGTGGACGTCGAGGCCGCCGACGAGGATGCCGCCGCTGTCCATCCATGGGTCCATGGTGGTGAACAGGGCTGTCACGCCGGCGATGGCGGTACCGAGGAGCAGGAAGAGCGTCAATGTCATGCGCGGGAGTTCCGCGCCTCGAGATCTCTGCGCCACGGTCGTGCTACCGGCCGGCTCGCGTCGTATGCACGAAAGAGAACCTACCGCGCCGGGGAGGTGGGCCCCGGCGGCGGCTCACTTCTGGTAGGCGCGGCCTATGACCCCCGCGGGTGTTCGGCTGCGCGCGGGTGGTCATGGCCTCACACCGTGGTGTGCAGTGCCAGCATGGTGTCGGCGCCGTGGTGGAACTCATAGGCGAGCTTGCGCAGCGAGGTGCGGATGCCCTTGTCGTGCAGTTCGGTGCGCAGGTGGTCGATCAGCTCGTCGAGCGGGGCGCCGGTGTGATCGAGCAACGGGTACACGCGGACTTCGGTGGTGGCCACCCGGGTGAGTTCGAGCAACGCGGCCAGGTGGAAGTCGGCGTCGAGCCGATCGGCGTAACTGAACAACAGGTGTGAGCTCAGGGCCAGGTCGAACGCGCCGTCGGGGCAGGGCAGCGAGGGCAGGGCACCGGCCAGATAGCGGTGCGGTGCGGTGCGCACGTCCGCGGCGAAGCGGGCCGCGGCGCCGCGCCGGATCGTGGCGTGCTCGGCGGTACCGCCGTACCAGTCCCAGCGATAGCGCCCGGCGTGGCGCTGCGCCCAGGCCACCGCACGTTCGGTCTCCGGAGCCGCGCGCGCCGCCAGTTCGGCGGCGGTGGCGTCGTAGATGGGATCGATCGCGGTCACCTCGGCGCCCAGTGCGCTGGCTTCAGCCGTGAAACTCGCTGCGCCACCGGGGCAGTCGAGGATCCGGCGGCCCACCAGATCGCGATCGGAGAGCTGGAACATCGCGCGGTACTCGGCCAAAGATCTTGCGCTGACCAAAAATTCGCCGAGTGCCGCGCCATCGGCGTGGTGCTTCATCAGCCCACGTTCTCACGAGATACGTTCAACCGGTAGCGAATTCACCGGGTGTGGTCACCCGGATTGCACGACCCGGCGACCACGGATGGACCGGCTCACGCCGAATCGGTGAGCCGGCGCAGCGCCTTCGCGACGACCTGGGGATCGGTGGTTTCCCAGTACGGCGGCAGCGAGGCCCGCAGGTAACTGCCGTAGCGGGCGGTGGCCAGGCGGGAATCGAGGATGGCCACCACCCCGCGGTCCTCCACACTGCGCAGCAGCCTGCCCGTGCCCTGGGCCAGCAGCAACGCGGCATGGTTGGCCGCCACGGTCATGAAGCCGTTGCCGCCGCGCGACTCCACCGCCCGCTGGCGCGCGGTGAGCAGCGGGTCGTCCGGGCGAGGGAACGGAATGCGGTCCAGGATCACCAGACTCAGCGACGGACCCGGCACATCGACGCCCTGCCACAGCGTGAGCGTGCCGAACAGCGAGGTGGCCGGGTCGTCGGCGAATTTGCGGACCAGCGCGCCCATCGAATCGTCGCCCTGACACAGCACCGGGGTGTCGAGCCGTTCCCGCAGCGCCTCGGTGGCGGCCTTGGCGGCGCGCATCGAGGAGAACAGGCCGAGCGTGCGTCCGCCGGCCGCGGTGATGAGCTGCTCGATCTCGTCGAGGTAGGTGGGCGAGAGCCCGTCGCGGCCCGGTGCGGGCAGATGCTTGGCGACATACAGGATGCCGGACTTGGCGTGGTCGAACGGGGAGCCGACATCGAGGGAACTCCAGCGCACCGACTCCAGGTCGGCCGGGGGCTGGGCGCCGTTGGCCAGCGCCGGATCCATCGTGCCGCGGGACTGCGACGGCAGACCCCACGTGATCGCCAGGCCGTCGAAGGAACCACCGATCTGCAGGGTCGCCGAGGTGAGCACCACGGTCGCGGTGCCGAACAGCCTGCTGCGCAACAGCCCGCCCACCGACAGTGGCGCCATCCGCAAAGTGCGTCGCGCGACCCCGCGCAGCTCGTCGGCCGAGAGCCAGATGACATCGCGCCGCGCCGCCGGATCGGATTCCTCGAAGGCGGTGAGCGCGCGCACCGCGGCGTCGTGCACGTCGTCGAGGGCGGCCACCGCCATGGTGCGGGCGGCGGCATTGTCGGGGTCGTCCTGGGTTTTCACGCTGCCCTGCGGCGCGATCGCGGTGCGCGCGTTCCACGCGGCGTCGCGGACCAGGGCCAGTACGGGGGCGATGCCGTCGGGCAGCTGATCCCAGCGGCCGGGCGGCAGCTCCTCGATCGCCTCGTGGAAGGCCTCGGCGGCGCCTTCGAGCCGGTCGACCTCGCGTTCGTCGATCAGTTTGGTGCAGCGGCGCGCGGCGGCGCTGATCGCGGTCGCGGCGAGCTCGGCGGTGGCCACGCCGGTGACCCGGTCGACCAGTTCGTGCGCCTCGTCGATGACGACCACATCGTGTTCGGGCAGCACCCCGATGCCACTGATGGCGTCGATGGCCAGCAGCGCGTGATTGGTGACCACCACATCGGCCTGCGCCGATTCGGTGCGTGCCTTCTCGGCGAAACAGTCCTGACCGAACTGGCAGCGGGACTTGCCGAGACATTCGCGCGAGGACACACTCACCTGCCGCCACGCGCGGTCGCTCACCCCGGGCGCGATCTCGTCGCGGTCGCCGGTCTCGGTGTCGGAAGCCCACTCGTTGAGCCGCTGTACCTCGCGGCCGAGCCGGGAGACGGCGAAGGCGTCGAACAGTTCCGCCTCGCCGCCGGTGTCTTCGGGGATCACACTGTTGATCTTGTTCAGGCACAGGTAGTTGTTGCGGCCCTTGAGGATCGCGAACTGCGGTGAGCGCCCGAGTGGTTCGGTGAGGGCCTTGGCCAGGCGTGGCAGATCCCGGTCGACGAGCTGACGTTGCAGTGCGATGGTTGCCGTGGAGACCACCACGGTGCGGCCGGTACGCACGGCATGACGCAGGCTCGGCACCAGGTAGGCCAGCGACTTTCCGGTGCCGGTGCCCGCCTGCACGGCCAGATGCTCCCCGGTGTCGATCGCGTGATCGACCGCGCTGGCCATGGTCGTCTGCCCGGTGCGCTCGGTGCCGCCGAGCGCGTGCACGGCGGTGGCGAGCAGGTCGGCGACGGGGGGAAGTTCGGGCACGCAGGCAGCTTATAGGGAGCCTCGGACAGGTTCGCCCGAGTGCCGTCGAAGCTGTGCGAGCGCCGGCTCAGCGGTCGGCGACGAAGTCGTCGAGGTGGTCGCGGACGTAGTCGAGCACGCGTTGTTCGAAGTCCTCGGGTTCGTTGACGTCGTAGATCTCGTCGGGGTCCTCGGCGCGGTCGCCGGCCGGGCGGCGGATCTGGCCGGGATTGGCCAGCACCTGGTGCTCGTCTTCCCAGAAACGGTCCAGGGCGTCGTCGGCGCGGCTGAGCGAAGCGTCGCGGGCGGCCAGGATCGCGGCGGCGGCCAGGCGGGGCATACCCGCGGCACGCAGACCGCGGGTGGCCCAGGGCAGTTCGGTGCGGCGGGTGCGCAGGTAACCGCTGAATCCGGCGTCGAGGACGCTGGTGTGCAGGCTCGCCAGGGCCAGCAGATGGGCGAAGGCGGGTGGGAGCTGACCGAAGGCGCCGATGCCGATGCGGTGCAGGTCGTCGGTGGCCGGGTTGGACCAGAAGACGATGTCGGCGGCATCGTGGATGCTGTCGACCTCGGCCAGCGCGGTGGTCAGAGCGGCCCGGGCCTGCGCCGGAAATCGGTAGTCCATGTGGCAAGTATTCAGGGGTGCGTGCGCACCCCGGCGTCGCGGAGGGTGCGAACAGCGGTCTCGGTCGTGTCGGGGGCCACCCCGGCGGTGAGCTCGAGCAGGACATGAGTGTCGAACCCGGCCGCGCGCGCGTCCAGGGCGGTGGCGCGCACGCAGTGGTCGGTGGCGATGCCCACGATGTCGACGGTGTCGATGCCGCGGGTGCGCAGCCAGTCGGCCAGCGCGGTGCCGTCGGGTGCGGCGCCCTCGAAACCGGAATAGGCGGCGGTGTATTCGCCCTTGGCGAAGATCTCCTGGATGCCGGAGGTGTCGAGTGCCGGGTGGAAATCGGCGCCGGCGGTGCCCACCCGGCAGTGCGGTGGCCAGGTGTCGACATAGTCGGGGTCGGTGGCGAAATGGGCGCCGGGGTCGATGTGCCAGTCCCTGGTCGCGACCACCGCGTCGTAGGGCTCGCGGGCGACGTGGTCGCTGATCGCCGCCGCCACCGCCGCACCACCGGTCACCGCCAGCGACCCGCCTTCACAGAAGTCGTTCTGCACGTCCACGATGATCAATCCGCGTGCCATCTCGTCCTCCTTCGTCGATGACACCATTGTCCACCGATCTCCCCGGCGTCTCAGTCCAGGAAGGTGGTCGGCACCGCGGGCTCACCGTCGGAGAGCTTGAGCCCCTCCCACGGCAGGCTCACCAGCCCCTGGGCGACCAGCTCACGACTGCGCGCCAGAGTCGCCACCCCGTCGACCGGTTCGCCCGCGCGGACCAGCGGCACCTGCAGCTCCCTGACCTGGAACCCGTCGGTGGCCGGAGCGGGCGCACCGGCCGGGTACACGATCTCCTCGACGATGGTGCCCGTGGCCCGCGCCAACCGCACCGCCTTCTTGGTGCCACCGCGCGACTGCTTGTGGCTGCTGCGCTTGGCCACCGGAATGCCGTCGACCTCGACGAGCTTGTAGACCATGCCCGCCGTGGGCGCCCCCGAACCGGTGACCAGCGAGGTGCCCACGCCGTACACGTCGACGGGTTCGGCGCGCAGGGCCGCGATCGCGTATTCGTCCAGGTCGCCGGAGACCACGATGCGGGTGCCGGTGGCGCCGAGTTCGTCGAGCTGATCGCGGACCTGCCTGGCCAGCACACCCAGGTCACCGGAGTCGATGCGCACCCCGCCCAGCTCGGGCCCGGCCACCTCGACGGCGGTGGCCACGCCCCTGGTGATGTCGAAGGTGTCCACCAGCAAGGTGGTGCCGACGCCGAGCGCGTCGATCTGACCGCTGAACGCGGCCGCCTCGTGCTCGCCGTCGGCGCCGCTGTGCAGCAGGGTGAACGAGTGCGCGCTCGTGCCCGCCCCCGGCACACCGAAGCTGCGCACGGCCTCGAGATTGGAAGTGGCGTCGAAACCGGCGAGGTAGGCAGCGCGCGAACTCGACGGCGCGGCGAGCTCGTGGGTGCGGCGCGAGCCCATCTCGATCAGCCGGCGTCCGGCCGCCGCGCTCACCATCCGCGCGGCCGCCGAGGCGATGGCGCTGTCGTGATTGAAGATCGACAGGATCAGGGTCTCCAGCACCACGCAGTCGGCGAAATTGCCGCGCACCGACAGGATCGGCGAGCCGGGGAAGTACAGCTCACCTTCGGCGTAACCGTCGATGTCGCCGGTGAAGCGATATTCGCGCAACCAGTCGACGGTGTTCGCGGGCAGGAACTTCGCCGCCACCGCCAGCTCGCCGGGTCCGAACCGGAACCCGGACAGCGCGTCGAGCAGCCGTCCGGTGCCGGCCACCACGCCGTAGCGGCGACCATGCGGCAAGCGTCTGGCGAACACCTCGAAGGTGCACTGCCTGCGCGCCGAACCATCGGCCAGGGCAGCGGCCAGCATGGTGAGCTCGTACTGGTCGGTCAGCAGCGCGGTGCTGGCTTCGTCACGGATCTGCACACCCGAAACTCTAGTCACCGCGGGTGTTGTTTCTGGGCGGGCTCGTCGTACCCTGGGGTTTATGGCCCTGTGCAATTCCGTTCGAGCCGGCGCCGTGACCGACGCCGTGAACGCCGCACTGTCGGCGCCACAGGCGACGCCGGAGGCTACCGAACACACCGAAATTCTCGAGGCCGAGGACCGGCCGTGGGTGACCGTCGTCTGGGACGACCCGGTCAACCTGATGCACTACGTCACCTACATCTTCCAGAAGCTGTTCGGCTACAGCAAAGCCAAGGCGACCGAGTTGATGCTGCAGGTGCACAACGAGGGCAAGGCCGTGGTGTCGTCGGGCTCGCGCGACAAGATGGAACAGGACGTGCGGCGTCTGCACGCCGCCGGCCTCTGGGCAACCATGCAGCGCGACGACTGAGCAGAGCGCTGCGCATCTGAGTAACCTGGCCCTGTGCGCAAGTGGAGCAGAAAGAACTCGCTGAGCGGTCTCAAGCTGCGATCCGAAATGGACGAGCACGAGGCCACCGTGTTGCGCTCTCTGATCGGTGCGGTGTCGGGCCTGCTCAGTGACCGCGCCACCGAGTCACCCGAGGACGAACTCGCCGCGCTCACCGGGCTGCGAACCGGCAACGCCCGCCCGCCCGAGGACCCGCAGCTGTTGCGTCTGCTGCCCGATTTCCACCGCGCCGAACCGGGTTCGCCCGACGCCAAACGCGCCGACCTCAACAGCGCCCTGCGCAGCTTGCACGAGCCCGAGATCATCGACGCGAAACTGGCCGCGGGCCGGGTGGTGCTCGACAGCTGCCCCGAATCCGGCGGCAAAGTGGTGCTCACCCCCGAGCAGGCCGACGCCTGGTTGGCCGCGCTCACCGATGTGCGGCTGGCCCTGGGCACCCTGCTCGACATCGATGACGACACGCCCGAGCACTTCGATCCCGAAGACCCGCGCGCCCCGCACCTGGACGTGTACCACTGGCTGACCTGGATGCAGGACTCGCTGCTGCAGGCCCTCGCGCCCTGATGCCCGGCGCCACGGGGCCCCGCGATTCGATCACCGATGTGGCCGGTGTGCTCGTCGGTCACCATCAGCGCCTCGACGAGCGGGTCACCCTCGGTTCCGGCGCCGCGACCGGTACCACGGTGGTGCGGGTGCCGGGTGGCGCCACCGCCTCGGTGGACGTGCGCGGCGGCGGACCGGGCACCAGGGAAACCGATCTGCTCGACCCCGCCAACACGGTCCGCCAACTGCACGCGGTGCTGCTCACCGGCGGTAGCGCCTACGGGCTGGCCGCCGCCGACGGGGTGATGCGCTGGGCCGAGGAACACGGCGAAGGCATCCCGATGGACCCCGCCGACCCCAGCCGGGTGGTGCCGATCGTGCCCGGCGCGGTGATCTTCGATCTGCCCGTCGGCGCCTGGGACATCCGGCCCGACGCGGACTTCGGTTACCGCGCCGCCGCCGCGGCCGCCACGGAATTCGCTCGCGGCACCGTCGGCGCGGGTGTGGGCGCTCGCGCCGGAGCACTCAAAGGCGGGATCGGTTCGGCCAGTGTGGTGCTCGGGGACGGGCCCGGCGCGGGCGTCACCGTCGGCGCGTTGATCGTGGCCAATCCGGTCGGTTCGGTGGTCGACCCGCGTACCGGTCTGCCCTGGGGCGCGGGTACCGACGGCCCGGAGTTCTTCGGGCTGCGTCCCGGCACCGCCGCCGAACTCGCGGCCCTGGCCGAGATCCCGGTGAAGGGCACGGCCCTCAACACCACCATCGGCGTGGTCGCCACCGACGCGGACCTGGATCCGGCGGGCTGCCGGCGCCTGGCCGCCACCGCCCACGACGGGTTGGCGCGCGCGATCCGGCCCGTGCACTCGCCCCTGGACGGCGACACCGTCTTCGCCCTGGCCACCGGTGCGGTGCGCGTCCCGGCCACTGCGCTGCCCGCGGCCTTCCCACCGGACCTGCTGTTGCTCGACCAGCTGTGCACCGCCGCCGCGGTGGTGGTCGAACGCGCGATCGTCGACGCCGTACGCAGCGCGACCTCGATCGCCGGCATCCCCGCCTACCACGATCTGTTCCCCCGCTGAACCGGTCGTCGCAGGTGGGGACCGGCGTGCGGGACCCCCGGAATACCCGCATAGGGTGAGGTGGTTGTGCCGGATGTGGAAAGGGTCGACAAGTGCTGGTGATCAGAGCCGATCTCGTTGACGCGATGGTGGCGCACGCGCGCGCCGATCACCCCGACGAGGCATGCGGTGTCATCGCGGGCCCCGAGGGCAGTGATCGGCCGGAACGCTTCATCGCGATGGTCAACGCCGAACGTTCGCCGACGTTCTACCGGTTCGATTCCGGTGAGCAACTGCGGATCTGGCGCGAAATGGACGATGCCGACGAGGTTCCCGTCGTCGTCTACCACTCCCACACCGCCACCGCGGCCTACCCGAGCCGCACCGACATCTCCTACGCGGGCGAACCGGAGGCGCACTACGTGCTGATCTCCACTCGCGATCCGCAGGAGCACGAAGTGCGCAGCTACCGCATCGTCGACGGCGAGGTCACCGAGGAACCGGTGCGCATCGTCGAGTCCTACGACGCCTGAAACCGACAAAAGTCATCACCTGAGGAGTTCCCATGCCGGTAACCGTGTCCATTCCGACCATCATGCGTGGTATCACCGGAGGTGAGAAGCGGGTGCAGGGCGAAGGCGCCACCCTGTCCGCGCTGATCGACAACCTCGAGGCCAACCACCCGGGGCTGGCCGAGCGCCTGCTCAAGGACGGCAAGCTCAACCGCTACGTCAACATCTACGTCGACGACGAAGATGTGCGCTTCTCCGGTGGGCTCGCGGCCGAGGTCCCCGACGACGCGTCGGTCACCATCCTGCCCGCCGTCGCGGGCGGCAGTGTCGACCTCGGCACGCACCGCTGAGCCGTGGCCCGCTACGAATCGCTGATCGCGACCCTCGGCAACACCCCGCTCGTCGGCCTGCGCACCCTCTCACCCCAGTGGGACGGTGACGATCACGTCCGCCTGTGGGCCAAACTCGAGGACCGCAACCCCACCGGGTCGATCAAAGACCGGCCCGCCCTGCGGATGATCGAACAGGCCGAAGCCGACGGGCTGCTCACCCCAGGTTGCACCATCCTGGAACCGACCAGTGGCAACACCGGTATCTCGCTGGCCATGGCGGCCAAGCTCAAGGGCTACCGCATCGTGTGCGTGATGCCGGAGAACACCTCGGTGGAACGGCGTCAGCTGCTCACCATGTTCGGGGCCGAGATCATCGATTCGCCCGCGGCCGGTGGTTCGAATCAGGCGGTGGCGCTGGCCAAGCAGATCGCCGCGGAGAACCCGGAATGGGTGATGCTCTACCAGTACGGCAACCCGGCCAACGCGCTGGCGCACTACGAGGCCACCGGTCCCGAACTGCTGGCCGACCTCCCCGGGATCACCCACTTCGTCGCGGGCCTGGGCACCACCGGCACCCTGATGGGCACCGGCCGATACCTGCGCGAACAGGTCCCCGGCATCGAGATCGTGGCGGCCGAACCGCGCTACGGCGAACTGGTCTACGGGCTGCGCAACATCGACGAGGGTTTCATTCCGGAGCTCTACGACGAGAAGGTGCTCACCACCCGTTTCTCGGTGGGCCCCTACGACGCGGTGAAGCGCACCAGGGAACTGGTCGGTGAGGAAGGCATCTTCGCCGGCATCTCCACCGGCGCCATCCTGCACGCGGCGCTCGGCATCGCCAAGAAGGCGCACAAGGCGGGCAGGCGGGCCGACATAGCGTTCGTGGTGGCCGACGGTGGCTGGAAATACCTGTCCACCGGCGCCTACGACGGAACCCTCGACGAAGCCGAGGAGAAGCTGGACGGCCAGCTCTGGGCCTGAGCCCCAGCCGGTGTTCGAGACGTGGCGCGGCAGTCGAAATATGTTCGCTCCAGCTGGGAGGCGCGATTTCGGTACGCTCGGTGGTAATGGGCTGAGAATCGGTCCTGGCTCGAGTGGAGGCGGTGCACGGTGAGCGGTGGGGTCGGTGCCTCGTTCGATCCGGAGCGGATCGCGGGGTTGAGCGGACAGACCGGCGAGCCGCCCCCGCGGCGTGCGGCTGGTTGGGTGCGGGCCGCGGTGGTGATGCTCGGGTTCGTCGGCACGCTGTATGTGATCGAGGGCGTCGACATGGTGCTCTCCAGCGATCGGCCGGTGGGCGCACCGGGGCAACTGGACGCGGCGGGCATCGAACCGCGCTCGGCCGACGGGCTCGACGGCATCCTCTGGGCCCCGCTGCTGCACGGCGGCTGGGACCATCTGATCGCCAACACGCTGCCGCTGCTGATACTCGGCTTTTTCGTCCTGGTGTCGGGTCTCGGGCGTGGGATCGCGGCGACGGCGATCATCTGGGTGGTCGCGGGGGTGGGTACCTGGCTCACCGGTTCGGCGGGCAGTGTGCACGTGGGCGCCTCCTCGATCGTGTTCGGGTGGCTCACGTATCTCATCTGTCGCGGCTGGTTCGCGCGCAATACTTGGCAGATCGTCGGCGGGCTGGGGATCTTCCTGTTCTACGGGTCGATGCTGTGGGGAGTGCTGCCCAGCGACCCCCGGATTTCTTGGCAGGGGCATCTTTTCGGGGCGGTGGGTGGAGTGCTGGCAGGCTGGGTACTCTCTTCAGATGAACGTCGACGCCGCCGTGAAGCACCGTTCGGCCGCGCAGTCCCAACGCGGTAGCCGGGGATCCGGTCTGGAAAATGGGGGGATCCCGCAGTGAGTACCAGCACGTCGTGGCAGCATGATGGCATGCGCCTTACCGTCCTCGGGTGCTCGGGCAGTGTGTCCGGCCCGGATTCCCCCGCGTCGGGATATCTGCTGACGGGCCCGGATATGCGGCCGACCGTCATCGATTTCGGCCCCGGGATCTTCGGCGCGCTGCAGAAGCACATGAACCCGGCCGAGGTCGACATCTTCCTCACCCACCTGCACGCCGATCACTGTCTGGATCTGCCCGCGCTGCTGGTGTGGCGCCGCTACCACCCGAGCCCGCCCACCGGGCAGGCCGTGGTGCGCGGCCCCTCCGACGCGGCGCTGCGGATCGGCAACGCCTCGGCCGAGATCGGCGGGGAGACCGACGACTGGTCCGACGTGATCGACTCGCAGGTGTGGGCCGAGAATGTCGCGGTCCCGTTCGGGCCCGGGCACACCGTGGAAGCCCGGCGGATGTATCACCCGCCGGAGTCCTACGGACTGCGCATCACCGCGAACAACGGCCGGGTCTTCGTCTACACCGGTGACACCGCCATGTGCGACGCGGTGGTCGAGCTGGCGCGGGGCGCCGACGTGCTGATGTCGGAGGCGTCGTGGACCCACGATCCGGCCAATCGCCCTCCGGGCATTCATCTTTCGGGCACCGAGGCGGGCGAGATCGCCACCCGGGCCGGCGCCAAGGAACTGCTGCTCACCCACATTCCGCCGTGGACTTCCCGCGAGGACGTGATCGCCGAGGCCAAGGCCGCTTTCGCCGGGCCGGTGCACGCGGTGTCGCCGGGGGAGACGTTCGACCTCTGAGGCGTCGAGGTTAGTGTGTGAGCCGTGTCGAGACGAGCCGATGGCAGGGCGGATGACGAACTCCGCGAGGTAAAGATCACCCGGGGCTTCACCGAACATCCCGCGGGGTCGGTGCTGGTCGAATTCGGGCAGACCAGGGTGATGTGCACGGCCAGTGTCACCGAGGGGGTGCCGCCGTGGCGCCGCGATTCGGGCCTGGGCTGGCTGACCGCCGAATACGCGATGCTGCCCGCCGCCACGCACACCCGCAGCGGGCGTGAGTCGGTGAAGGGCAAGGTCGGCGGTCGTACCCAGGAGATCAGCAGACTGATCGGACGTTCGCTGCGTGCCTGCATCGATCTGGCCGCGCTCGGCGAGAACACCATCGCCTTGGACTGCGACGTGCTCCAGGCCGACGGCGGTACCCGCACCGCCGCGATCACCGGCGCGTACGTGGCGCTCTCGGATGCGGTGACCTATCTGGCCGCAGCGGGCAAACTGGCCGATCCGCAACCGATCTCCTGCATGATCGCCGCGGTGAGTGTGGGTGTGGTCGACGGGCGCGTGCGCCTGGATCTGCCCTATGAAGAGGACTCGCGCGCCGAGGTCGACATGAACGTGGTGTCCACCGACACCGGCACGCTGGTCGAGATCCAGGGCACCGGCGAGGGCGCGACCTTCCCCCGCTCCACCCTCGACAAGCTGCTGGACTCCGCGCTGGCCGGCTGTGAGGAACTGTTCGCGATCCAGAAGGCGGCTCTCGCGCTGCCGTACCCGGGCGTGCTGCCCGAACCGGCCGCGAAGCGCTAGTCGTGGCCGTGCGAGTGCTGGTGGCCAGCCGAAATGCCAAGAAGCTGAACGAACTTCGCCGCATCCTCGACGAGGCGGGTGTCGCCGGCATCGAGCTGGTGAGCCTGAACGAGGTGCCGCCCTACGCGGAGGCACCCGAGACCGGAGTCACCTTCGAGGAGAACGCCGTCGCCAAGGCGCGCGACGGCGCCCTCGCCACCGGAATGCCTTGCGTAGCAGACGATTCCGGCATCGAGGTGGACGCGCTCAACGGAATGCCCGGTATCTTGTCGGCGCGCTGGGCGGGCAAGCACGGCGACGACGCCGCCAACAACGCGCTGCTGCTCGCCCAGCTCGCCGATGTCCCCGACGAACGCCGCGGCGCCCGCTTCGTCTCCACCTGCGCGCTGGTCCGACCCGATGGCACCACCACCGTGGTGCGCGGCGAATGGCCCGGCACCATCGCCCGCGCCCCCCACGGCGAGGGCGGCTTCGGCTACGACCCCCTCTTCCTCCCCGAAGGCGCCACCACCAGCGCAGCCACCCTCACTCCAGCCGAAAAAGACGCCGCTTCCCACCGAGGCCGCGCCCTGACCCAACTCCTCCCCACCCTCGCCGCCCTCACATAACCACTACGCCCGGCCCCCGGCATCGCCCGAGTGGGCCACCACCGCCAGCGCGTAATGATCAACTGACCATCAGGCTCTGGTGGCGAAGGCTACTCGGCCGATGTTTACGTGAGTGCCTGGTGGTCCTACGTCCAGGACGAAGGCCGCCGGGGTGGGGGCTAGAGGGCGTACTGGTGTTTGACGTCTTTGGCGTTGCGGTGTTCTACGAAGAAGGAGAGTAGGGGGATGGTGCCTGCCAGTAGGGTGCCTACGGTCCGGCCGATGGGCCAGCGGACCTTTACCGCGAGGTCGGCGGTGACCAGTAGGTAGGCGAAGTAGACCCAGCCGTGTACGACCGCGATCCAGCTGGGGGTGTCCGCGCCGAAGCCGTACTTGGCGACCATCTCGACGGTGAGCAGCAGCAGCCACAGGCCGGTGAACCAGGCCAGGGCCCGGTAGCGCAGCAGGGCCGATGCGATCTTCGCCGTCGGGGCGCTGCCCGGGGCGGCGGTGTCCGCGGGCGGCGACGGGGCGGTGGTGGGGTTGTCGGTCACCCGGCGTTCCTCTCAGGGGAGTGCAGGTCGGCCTCGCGAACCTGCGCGTCGATATCGCTGGCGTGCAGGTGCGCCAGGTACTGGTTGTAGGCGGCCGTCTCCGGGTCGTCGGCGGGCGCGGCCTGCGGGCGCTCCGGCAGAATTCCCGCCGGGATCTCGCGCGGCGCCTCGTCGGCCGCACTGCGCGCGGACGCGGGCTGTTCGACTTCACGCTCGAGTCGTACGAAGCGCACGTAGGCGAACACCGCGAACGCGGCGAACAGCGGCCATTGCAGGGCGTAGCCGAGATTCTGGCCGGTGCCGGTGGCCGAGTCGAAACGCTCCCACTGCCACCAGGCCAACGCGAGACACCCCAGCGCGACGACGATGACCAGCGCGATCAGGGCCGCCCGATTGTGCGCCGGGCGCGGAGATGGAACGGACACGCGTTCCACGGTACCCGCCTACTACAGCTCACGTAGGACCAGGTCGCGGCCGGGACGGAGGTCACAGTTGTGCCCGCGACGCGGCGCGCCGATCTGCCGGTGACGACAGACCGAGGCGGCGAGTCAGCGTGCCGCCCTGGCACGGAAGGTCTGTCGGTAGGTGGTGGGCGAGACACCGATGGTGGTGGCGAGGTGCTGGCGCAGGGAGGCGGCGGTGCCGAGGCCGGCTTCGGCGGCGACACGGTCGATCGGGAAGTCGGTGACCTCGAGCAGGTGGCGAGCGAGATCGATGCGCTGGCGGGTCAGCCATCGGCCGGGTGGCAGCCCGGTTTCGGCACGGAAGCGGCGGCAGAAGGTGCGCACACTCATGCGGGCGTGCTCGGCCAGCTCGGTGAGGGCGAGCGGACGGTCCAGGTGGGTCAGTGCCCAGGCGCGGGTGTCGGCGGTGCTCTCGGCGGCGGTTTCCGGGATCGGGCGATCGATGAACTGGGCTTGGCCGCCGTCGCGCCACGGCGGCACGATGCACAGGCGCGCGACCCGGTTGGCGACGGCGCTGCCGTGATCACGGCGCACCAGGTGCAAGCACAGATCGATGCCCGCGGCGCTGCCCGCCGCCGTGAGGATGCGGTCGTCGTCGACGAAGAGGACATCGGCGTCCATCCGCACACGGGGGAACAGTGCGCGGAACCGGTCGGCCTGGGCCCAGTGGGTGGTGGCTTGGCGGTCGTCGAGCAGGCCGAGCCCGGCCAGGGCGAAGGCCGCGGTGCAGAAACTCACGATGCGGGCACCGGAGCGCAGCCGCGCCAGGGCATCGGGTAATTGCGGTGGCAGCCAGTCGGTTTCGGCGCCATCGCAACCGGTGAACGGCGGAATCACCAGGGTGTCGGCCTCGTCGAGCGCGGAGCTGTCATCCGATACCGAGATCAGATAGTCGGCGTTGGTCGGCACCGGTGCGCCGTCGAAGCTGCAGGTGCGGACGTCGTAGAGCGGTGTGCCGCCGGGGCCGACGGCGGTGCCGAAGATCCTGGCCGGAATGCCGAGTTCGAACGGATACACGCCGTCCACGGCCAGAACCACCACACGATGCATGGCAAGATCCTTGCACATATTGGCCTCCTTGCCACTCGTCACCGGATGGCCGGCCCGGCATCGTGGTGCCCACACGGCCGGTTCACCACGAATCGGACTGGGAGACAAAGGGAGACAACTCATGCGGGCAATCGGTCAGGACACCTTCGGCGGACCCGAGGTGCTGCGGGTGATCGAGGTCGACAAGCCGACGCCGGGCCCGACGGAAGTGCTGATCCGGGTGCACGCGGCCGGGGTGAACCCGACCGACTCCTGGCACCGCAGCAGCGGTGGCATCATCGGCGAGATCATCCCGCTGGGCTGGGACGTATCCGGCGTGGTCGAGGCGGTCGGTCTCGGTGTGACCCTGTTCGCCCCCGGTGACGAGGTGTTCGGCATGCCGCTGCTGCCGCGTCCGGCGGGCGCCTACGCCGAATACATCACCGCACCGGCGCGGCACCTCGCGCGCAAACCCGCGAATCTCACCCACATCGAGGCGGGCGCGTTGTCACTGGTCGCGCTCACCGCCTGGCAGGCGCTGGTCGACACCGCCGATGTGCGGGCGGGCCAGCGGGTGCTGATCCACGCCGCGGCGGGCGGGGTGGGTCATGTCGCGGTGCAGATCGCCAAGGCACGCGGCGCGTACGTGCTCGCCACGGCGCGCGCCGACAACCACGACTTCGTGCGCGGCCTGGGGGCCGACGAGGTGATCGACTACTCGACAACCGATTTCGTCGAAGCCGCCCGCGACATCGACGTGGTCGTCGACACCGTCGGCGGTGCGTACGGCCCGCGCTCCCTGCGGACGCTGCGGCCCGGCGGCATCGTCGTCTCGCTGGCCTCCCCGGCCGAGGCCGCGCTGACCGAACAAGCGGAGCCGCTCGGGGTGCGTGCCGGGTTTATGATCGTCGAGGCCGACGCGGCGGGGATGAAAGCCATCGCTGAGCTGGCCGAGGCGGGCGCGCTGCGACCGCACGTGGACAAGGTCCTGCCGCTCGAGCTCGTGAGCAAGGCGCACGAGATCAGCGACACCCAGCGCGCCCGCGGCAAGATCGTGCTCGCGGTCGCGGAGTGAATCAGAACTTGTAGCTGATGCCGGTCATCCGCTCGGATTCGGTCCACAGCCTGCGCAGCAGTTCGGGATCGCGGGAGATCTTGCTCGACGGGCAGGCCTCGACCGGGCCCTGGGACTGCATCCACCGGTTGGGGCCCCAGTAGACGGCCGGGTCGGCGTCGGGTTCGGTGGCCGCGAACAGGGTGGAGTGGGCGGCTTTGGCCGGCGCGTGGCCGATGAGCTTGATGAACGGCTTGCTGACCCGGTCGAGCGGGGTCTCGGTGCGGGCGAACAGGTCGGTCGCCGAGACCCCGGGGTGCACGGCGTAGGACTTCTGGGCCGAACCGGCTTCGGTGAGCCTGCGCTGCAGTTCCCGGCCGAACATCAGGTTGGCGAGTTTGGCCTGGGCGTAGGCCAGGTTGCGCTGGTAGCGGCGGTTCTCGTAGTTGAGGTCGTCGATCCACAGCTTCGGTGTCTGTTTGTGCGCGATGCTGGCGATCGACACCACCCGGTCGCGGATGCGGCCGAGCAGCAGGCCGGTGAGCGCGAAATGGCCCAGGTGGTTGACGCCGAACTGGGTTTCGAATCCGTCGGCGGTGCGCGAGAACGGCACGTTCATCAGCCCGGCGTTGTTGATGAGCACATCGAATTCGCCCTGCTGGGCGGCGAATTCGCGCACCGAAGCCAGATCGGCGAGGTCGAGCGCGGCCACCCGCACGTCACCGTCGATGGCGTCGGCGATCGGCTGTGCCTTGCTCGCGTTGCGGCAGGCCATGATCACGGTCGCGCCCTTGCCCGCCAGTACCCTGGTGGTTTCGGCACCGAGGCCGCCGTTGGCCCCGGTGATCACGAACGTGCGCCCGGACTGGTCCGCGATGTCAGTTGGTTTCCAAGCCATCCCCTGACCTTACTCTGGAGTAAGGTCAGGGGGAAGCGCTAACCGAGCAGCCCGGTCAGCGTACGGACGCAGGTGGGACTGCGCAGCTTGGTCATGGCCTTGGCTTCGATCTGGCGCGCCCGTTCCCGCGACAATCCGAGCTCCGAACCCACCTCCGCCAGTGTGCGTCCCGCACCGTTGTCGAGGCCGAACCGCAGCCGGATGACGGTGGCCTCGCGTTCGGTGAGCACCGTGAGCGCCCGCTCGAGGTAGCCGCCGAGCAGGCGGTCGGCGACCACGTCCGCCGGTGCGGGGGCGGTGTCGGGCAACAGTGAACCCAGCTCGGTGTCCTCGCCGACCGGCGCCTGCAGCGAGACCGGCTCGGCCTCGTAACGCAACACCGCCTCGACCTGGGCGACGGTGAGCTCGGTGGCCACGGCCAGTTCCTCGGTGGTGGCCGCGCGCCCGAGCTGATGCGCCAGCTCGCGCCGTATCCGGATCACCCGGTGCAGCACCTCGGCCACATTCGAGGGCAGCCGGATGGTGCGGCCCTGATCGCTGAGCGCCCGCCCGATCGACTGCCGGATCCAGTAGGTCGCGTAGGTGGACAGCTTGAGGCCGCGCTGGTGATCGAACTTGTCCACTGCCCGCATCAACCCGAGCGTGCCCTCCTGGATCAGGTCGAGCAGCGACATGCCGGTGGTGGTGGGGAACCGGCGCGCGATGGAGACGACCAGGCGCAGATTCGCCCGCACCATGTGGTCTTTCGCGCGCCGCCCGTCGATGTCGCGGCGGTGCAGTTCCGCTCGCTCGCTCGCGGTGAGCTCAACGCCGGCCGTGTTGTTCTCGGCCAGGGCGGCGCGGGCAGCGGCGCCGGCGGCGATGCGGGCGCCCAGCGCGTACTCCTGTTCGGCGGTCAGCAAGGGGGTGTGCCCGATGGCGCTGAGGTAGTCGCGAATGGGGTCGGCGGTAACGGTCAAGAGCGGCTCCCGTTTCGAAGGGTGGCGAAGGTGGTGGGCCGGGTGGCACACTGGGCGACGAACACAAACTTATAACCAACCTAAAAATATGTCAAGAACATTTTTGGGTCGACTTCAGTTACGCTGAGGGACATGAGCACGCAGGGGCTGAGAGCCAGGAAGAAGCAGCAGACCAGGGAG
Organism: Nocardia halotolerans; assembly: GCF_042650145.1. Classification (NCBI taxonomy): domain Bacteria; kingdom Bacillati; phylum Actinomycetota; class Actinomycetes; order Mycobacteriales; family Nocardiaceae; genus Nocardia; species Nocardia halotolerans. The sequence continues at coordinate 37,762 of NZ_JBHSDL010000045.1, forward strand.
CAGATCTCCCACCGCGCCACCGAGCTGTTCCTCGAACGTGGCTTCGACAAGGTGACCATCGCGGAGGTGGCCGCCGCCGCCGACGTCGCCAAGATGACCGTCACCAACTACTTCCCCCGAAAAGAGGACCTCGCCCTGGACCTCGGCGCGATCTTCGTCGAGCAACTCGCCGCGATCGTGCGCGACCGCGCACCGGGGCAGTCCGCGCTGGCCGCGCTGCGCGAGGCATACCTGGCCGCGGTGGCCGCCCAGGACCCGGTGATCGGTTTCAGCGGCGCCCCGTTCGCGAAGATGATCACCGACAGCGCCGCCCTCACCGCACGGCTGCGCGAGTTCCACGACGACCGCGAGGCCACCTTGGCCCGCACCCTGGCCGACGAGACCGGCGCCGCACCCGACGACATCACCCCGCGGGTGGCCGCGGCCCAACTCGCCGGCGTGCACCGCGTGCTGTTCGAGGAGATCCTGCGCCGCACCCTCGCCGGGCAGGACGGTTCCGAGATCGCCGCCGCGCTCACCGGATACACCGAGACCGCGTTCGCCGCCCTCGAACCGGCGCTGGGCGGTTACGCCGTGCGCTGAGTACCGGCGCCCGATTGCTGCCGTGTCACTGGGTGTCCGCACACGTATGGAACGCCCATACTGGGGCCATGCCGGAAGGTGTTGCTGTAGACGACGCGCCGATGAGCAAGTCCAAGATCAACATCGTCTTCGCGACGGTCGTGCTCGGCATGCTGATGGCCGCACTGGACCAGACCATCGTCTCGGCGGCGCTGCCCTCGATCGTCGCCGACCTGGGCGGTGCGGGGCACATGGCCTGGGTGGTCACCTCCTACCTGCTCGCCGAGGCCGTCGCCACCGTGCTCGCGGGCAAACTCGGTGACCTGTTCGGGCGCAAACTGCTGTTCCAGCTCAGCGGCGCCATCTTCATCGTCGGATCGGCCCTGGCCGGGGTGGCCAACGGCATGGTCATGCTGATCGTGGCCCGCGGTATCCAGGGCATCGGCGCGGGCGGGCTGATGGTCACCTCGATGGCGCTGATCGCCGACACCATTCCGCTGCGTGAACGCGGCAAGTACCAGGGCGCGCTCGGCGCGGTCTTCGGTGTGACCACGGTGGTCGGACCCACACTCGGCGGCCTGTTCACCGACCACGCGAGCTGGCGGTGGTGCTTCTACGTGAATGTGCCGTTGGCGATCATCATGGTGGTGATGGCCGCGCGCACCTTGCCGCAACTGCGCACGGTGTCGCGCCCGATCATCGACTACCTCGGTATCGGCCTGATCGCCATCGGCGTCTCGGCGCTGATCCTCGGGCTCGAGTTCGGCGGCAACGAATTCGCGTGGGTCTCCTGGCAGATCTTGGGATTGTTCCTGCTCGCCGCCGTGCTGATCGTGGCCTTCGTCCGGGTGGAGCAGCGGGCGAAGGAACCGATGCTGCCGATGCGGCTGTTCAGCAGCCGCGTGTTCACGGTGTCGTCGGTGCTCAGTTTCATCGTCGGTTTCGCCATGCTCGGCTCGATGACCTACCTGCCGGCCTACCTGCAATATGTCGACGGCACCTCGGCGACAGTGTCGGGTGTGCGGACCCTGCCGCTGGTCGTCGGGCTGTTCGTCACCTCGATCTTCTCCGGGCAGGTGGTCGGGCGCACCGGCAAGTACCGGTATTTCCCGGTGGTCGGCATGGCGGTGATGGCGGTGGGCCTGGCGCTGATGTCGACGATGAACCGCACCACGAGCGCGTGGCTGGAATCGCTGTACATGCTCGTCCTCGGTGCCGGACTCGGCTTGTCGATGCAGGTGCTCACCATCGTGGTGCAGAACACCGTGCCCTACGCCGACCTGGGCACCGCCACCTCGGGTGTCACCTTCTTCCGCACCCTGGGCAGCGCCTTCGGTACCGCGGTCTTCGGCACCCTGTACAGCAACGCGAGCGAATCCGCGCTGGCCCGCGCACTGCGCGAGGTGCCGGGCGTCTCGCCCGAGACGGTGTCGAACCCGAAGTTGCTGCGCGAACTGCCCGCCGAGCAGGCCGGGCCCATCGTCGACGCCTACGCGCAGTCGATCGACCACGTGTTCCGCTGGGTGGTTCCGGTGGCGCTGGTCGGTTTCGTGGTGGCCTGGTTCCTGCCGCAGGTGCGGTTGCACGACAGCGCCCGCCACGGTGCGGCTGACGTGGGTGAGGGGTTCGCGGTGCCCGACTCGCACGACCGGGTGGTGCAGTTGGAGCGTTCGGTCGCCGCGACGGTGCGCAAGGCGAGGGCGCGCGGGCCGATCATCGGCGAACTCATCGCGGCCTCGGGCAGCACCCTGAGCCCGGACATGGCTTGGGCGCTCGGCCAGGTGTATCTCTACGGCAAACAGGGGATGGAAGCCACCGCGTACGGCATCGCCTACCGCCATCGGCTCCCGGTGGAGGTGCTGGTCCCGATCTTCCGCCGCGGCGTCGACGACGGACTGCTGCGCAACGAAGCGGGCACCCTCACCCTGACCGAAGCCGGTGCCGCCGAGGTCGACGAGCTGCGGGCGGGCTGGCGCCGCTGGCTCGGTGCTCGCCTCGACGACTGGAACAGCGAAGACCCCACCGACCGCGCCCTGCTCGACGAGGCCCTGTCGAAGATCGCCGCCAGATTGCTCGACGAGGGCGCCGATAGCGACCGGGTATCGAAGATCGAGACGGCTTGACAGACCTTGCCGTTGAGGAACGGGGTGAGCTACCGGAGCTCGGCGTCGGGCTCGGCCGTCGCCGGCAGTTCGCGCACCGGGTGCAGACGGGCGAACAGCGTGACGCACACCGTCAACCACAGCAAACCGATGGTCCAGCCCGCGAGGACGTCGGTCGCCCAGTGCACTCCCAGGTAGATGCGCGACAAGCCGACGGTGATCGGGAAGGCGATGGCCACCGCGACGGCCGCCACCCGGAGCCAGTGGTTACGCAGTCGCGGGATCAGCACGATCGCCACGATCCCGACGACCGCCGTCGAACCCAGAGAGTGTCCCGACGGATACGACAGGCTGAGTTCGGTGACCAGGCGGGACTCCATCGGCGGGCGGTGGCGGCCGATGACGCGTTTGATCACCCAGATCAGTGCCCACGCGCCGAGCGAGGTGACCCCGACGAGGGCGGCGACGGGCAGGTTGCGTTGCGACAGGAACCAGCACCCGGTGAGCACGGCGAGAATCGCCATTGCCACGGTGCCGCCCAGATCGGTGATCACCCGGGCGATCCCGGTCAACGGTTCGCCCCGATGGTCGATCATCCAGTCGAGCACCCGCAGGTCGAGCCCGGTGCCGCTCATGTCGCCGTGCACCGCCCAGGTGAGGACACCGAACAGGGCGGCGGCGGTGACCACGAGCGCCGCGGCCAGCGGAACGCGGCGGGCGAGGCCGGACCAGGCGACCTGAGTAGGTGGGAGTCGTCGGTAGTCGGTCGGCATAACCACCAGGTTGCCAGCCGGCGGGTCAGGCTTCGAAGACCACTGCGTTTCCGGCCACATCGCGGGTACCCGCGACCTTCTTGATCGCCTTCACCAGGTCGGCGACGCACTCCCAGGTGTGCGGGGGTTCGGCTTCGATGTTGCCGATGGTGTACCAGCGTTCGGTTCCGCGATAGCGCACGAGACCTTTGCCCGAATCGTCGAGCATCACGTCGAGGTCGCCCGACACCGTCCCTTCCTCTTCGGTCATGACGGCGCAGTGGGCGGTGATCTCGATGATCTCGGCGGGGTCGCTTATTTGAACTCTCCTCGGCGGAGGCAGTCGTCGACTGCGGTGCGCAACGCGGTGTGCTCGGCGGTATCAACGGTCAACGAGTACTTTATCTTGACCTTCACGTAGTGCTCCACATAGGCGCACCGGAAATTGCCGGGTGGCAGGTAGCTCGCCGGGTCCTGGTCGCCCTTGGACCGGTTGGCCGACGGGTCGGACGCGATCAGGTTGAGTGCGTCGTTGGCGATGCGGCGGCGGGTGTCCTCGTCGCGGTCGGCGGCACCGGAACGCCACGCTTCGGCCAGGGCCACGATGTGTTCGGCGTCGACCTTGGAGGGGTCGGTGATGAACTTGTACGGCCCGAGCTCACCGGTCTTCTTGTCGACGAACCCGTAGTGGTCCTGCCAGCCCGCCCCGGCGGGGACCGTCAGGTCGCAGGTCTTGGGGTCGAGGGTCACCTTGCCGGTGGCGTCGCGCAGCATCATCACGTCGCGGCTGGTGCATTTGGGGTAGTTGGTCAGATCGCCGGTGAAGCCGTGTTCGGGCTTGTTGGTGTCCCAGTGCGGGAACTCGTCGCGGTCGTAACCCGTCATCGGGCCTTCCTTGGCGACGACGAGGGTGGCGACCAGATCGCTGATCTCCTTGCCCGACACCGAGGCGGCACCGGCCGAGCCGGGGCCCGGTACGGTCGGATTCACCTTGTCCAGCAAGGTGTTCGCGAGGGTGACCGCGAGAGCGAAGACCATCGCCGCCGCGAGTGCGAGCAGTGCGCGCCCCAGCCGAGAGCCACTGATCGAGGACCACTTCATGCCCGTACCACCCATATGCCTTCGTGAAAAATGAACCGGCACAACCTAACGGCAGCGACGGACCGACCACAACACCGCCGAATCAGCGCGGCTCGATAGCGTTGTTCTATCGGTGGAGGTGACCGCCGCGAGGACGTGCCGTCCCCATGGTGACACAGAACACCGCGCCGGACTCAGTCGGGCAGCGAGCCCGTCTCGGGTGGGATCCCGGTGTCCAGGAATCGGATCAGCCGGGCGATGCGCGCGGCGTGGTCCACGCAACGCTGGAATTGACTGCCCAGCAACGCCAGATCGATCGCGGCGCCGGTGTCGACCCCGGCTTCCGGGGCGGTGAGTACGCCGCTCAACTGCTTGCACAGTTCGTCCATGGCGGTGGCGTCGGAGCCGTCGTCTTCGACGAAACGTCCGGTGGCCACCGAGGTGCCCACGCGCGCAACGCATTCGGCGGCGAGGGTGCCCATCGACACCAGTGCCGCGATCACCGGGTCCGGCGCCACCGCCTGCGGATGCGCCCGATACACGTACTGGCCGGCGGTTTCGGTGCGCCGGCCGATCCGGGACAATTCACCGGCAACCTGGATGGCGGTCACCACATGGCGCAGATCGCGGGCGACCGGCGCCTGTAGTGCCAGCAGCGCCATCGTGCGCGACTCGCAGGCGGCGAACATCTGCTGTAGCTGCTCATCGAGCGCGAACACCTCGTAGGTGGCCGTCAGGTCGGCGCCGGCCAGTGCCGTGGTGATGCGCTCGGTCGCGTCATGAGCCAGGCGTGACATCAGGGTGAGGTCGTTGGACAGAGCCAAGAGCTCGAGGGTGAACTGGGTCCGCACGCGCTGAATTGTTCCCCATCGGGGCGCTGTGAGTGAATCCATCGGCGTATCCGGGACCCGGACAGGGCGGGGCAGTGCCGCGGAGCTGGAACTATGTAAACCATGATCGCCAAATTGACGACCAGATGGACCCTCTATGTGCCCTTGATCGCGCTGCTGTTGCTGGCGGCCACCTGGGGGCGGGAGCTGCCCGGGGCAGTGGTGGCGCTGGTGACCGCCGCGTTGGTCGGTGCGGTGCTGTCGGCGGTCTATCACGCCGAGGTGGTGGCGCACCGGGTCGGTGAACCCTATGGCGCGCTGATCCTGGCGGTGTCGGTCACCGTGATCGAAGTGGCGCTGATCGTGACGATGATGATCTCCGGTGGCGAAAAATCGGCGTCGCTGGCCCGCGACACCGTGTTCGCCGCGGTGATGATCACCTGCAACGGCATCTTCGGTCTGGTGTTGCTGGTCGGCGCGCTGCGCAGGCGGGTGGCGGTGTTCAATTCCGAAGGCACCGGCGCCGCGCTGGCCACGGTCGCCACGCTGGCCACCTTGAGTCTGGTGCTGCCGACGTTCACCACCAGCAAGCCGGGCCCGGAGTTCTCGCCGCCGCAGCTCGCCTTCGCCGCGGTCGCCTCGCTGGCGCTCTACGGGCTGTTCGTGATGGTGCAGACGGTGCGCCATCCCGACGACTTCCTGCCGGTGGAGGTCGACGGTGCGGGGGAGTACCTCGTTGACCCGCACGCGCACGACGAGCCGCCGACGAACCGGGCGGCGCTGGTCAGCCTCGGCATGCTGCTGGTCGCGCTGGGCTGCGTGGTCGGCCTGGCGAAAGGGGTCTCGCCCGCGCTGGAGTCGGCGGTGGCCTCGGCCGGGTTGCCGCAGTCGGCGGTCGGTGTGGTGATCGCGATGCTGGTGCTGCTGCCCGAGACCTTGGCCGCGGTGAAGTACGCGCGCCGCAATCAGGTGCAGATCGGCCTGAATCTGGCGCTGGGTTCGGCGATGGCCAGCATCGGCCTGACCATCCCGGTGATCGCGATCGCCATGATCTGGCTGAGTGGTCCGCTGATGCTGGGCTTGGGCGCCACCCAGATGGTGCTGCTCGCGATCACGGTGGTGGTCGGCACGTTGACCATCGTTCCCGGGCGCGCCACTCTGCTGCACGGTGGCGTCCACCTGGCGTTGTTCGCCGCGTTTGTGTTCCTGGCCGCAAGCCCGTAGCTGGAGTGTTTCGGATCACACATGGTGGTGCTCTGTCATGGAAATGACGGAAAAGCGACGAGGGTCACCACCCAGAAATTTTGTTGTGACGCAGAGTACCGGCTAGCTTGCTGGAGTTGGCACCGACGCCGAAGCCAGAGAGTGCGGTATGAAATTCACCATGCCCCGCGCTTCACGAGCGGGCCGGAGGCATCCCTGATGTCCACCGATCTGCATTCCGCGAAGCCGGATTCCGCCACCCAGATCGTCCGCAAGAACTTCACCGACACCGTGGTGTCGTCGTTGCGGACCTTCGGGCGGGCGGTCGACCTCGCCCAGGCGTCGGTCAGCGGCACTGTCGCCGATGTCGCCCGCGGCCACTTCCAATGGCGCGAGACCCTGATCCAAGCCTGGCGCCTGATCACCGTCACCGCGATCCCCGCGATCCTGATGGCCATCCCGTTCGGCGTGATCGTCTCGGTCCAGGTGGGCAACCTGATCCACAGCCTCGGCGCCGACTCCATGCTCGGCGCCACCGGCGGACTCGGCGTGATCAAACAGGGCGCCCCGATCGCCACCGGCTTCCTGCTCGGTGGCGCGGGCGCCGCGGCCATCGCCGCCGACCTGGGCGCGCGCACCATCCGCGAGGAGATCGACGCGCTCAACACCATGGGCATCAACCCGGTGCACCGGCTCGTGATCCCGCGCATGATGGCGATGCTCATCGTCGCCCCGATGCTCAACGTGCTGATCATCTTCGTCGGCGTACTGGCCGGCTACGCGGTTGCCGTGGCGGGCCAGGGCGTCACCCCGGGCAGTTACTGGTCGACGTTCGGTTCCTTCGCCACCGCAGGCGACGTGTGGGTCTCGCTGCTCAAGGCCCTCATCTTCGGCTTCCTCGTGGTGGTCATCTCGTGCCAGCGCGGGCTCGAGGCCAAAGGCGGCCCGCGTGGTGTCGCCGACGCGGTGAACGCCGCGGTGGTGCTCTCGGTGGTCTCGATCGCGATCGTGAACCTGCTCGCCACCCAGATCAGCGCCATGTTCATTCCGACGAAGTTGGCCTGATGTCTGCCTCTTCCTATATCCCCACCTCGCTGCACTGGGTGCGCACACCCGCGCGCATCGGCAAACGGATCGTCACCGCCGGTGAATCGCTCGGCTTCGTGGCGGTGTTCGTGTGGCAGGTGCTGTCCTCGGTGCCGCTCACGCTGCGCCGCTACCGCGACGAGACGCTGCGCGCGGTCACCGACATGACCTGGGGCCGCGGGTCGATCATCGTCGGCGGCGGCACCGTGCCGATGATGATCGTGCTCGGACTGGTCATGGGCGCCTCGGTGGGCGTCGAATCCTTCGTCACCCTCGACATGCTCGGCATGGGCCCGGTCACCGGCGTGATCTCGGCCTACGCCACCACCCGCGAGCTGGCCCCGATCGCGGCGGCCATCGGCTTCGCCGCGCAGGCGGGTTGCCGCATCACCGCCGAGATCGGTTCGATGCGCATCTCCGAGGAGATCGACGCGATCGAAGCGCTCGGCCTGCGTTCGGTGCCGTTCGTGGTGACCACTCGCGTGATCGCGGGCGCCATCGCCATCGTGCCGACCTTCCTGATCGCGCTGATCCTGTCCTACGGTGCCTGCCGCGGGCTGCTCACCATGGTCTACGGGCAGTCGGCCGGGGTGTACGACCACTACTTCTTCCAGTTCATCTCCGGGTTCGACATGATCGCCGCGGTGATCAAGGTGGCCGTGTTCGGCACGGTGGTGATCCTGGTGCACAGCTACTTCGGGTTCTTCGCCACCGGCGGGCCCGAGGGCGTCGGCATCGCCTCCGGGCGTGCGGTCCGCGCCAGCTCGGTGGCCATCGTCGCCATCGACATGGTGCTGTCGATCATGCTCTGGGGCTTCAACTCGGCGATCAGTTTTACGGGGTGAGCTAGTGCCGAACTATGGAATGCCGGGCGTCGCGGCCGATCGGCGCACCTCACGGCTGACCGGCGTGATCATCCTCGGATTGATCGCGGTGGTGGTGTGCGTGAGCGTCGCCTACAGCAACCTGCGCACCGAAGAGGGGCTGCGCATCGGATTGCACACCGAACACCTCGGTGACGGCATCGAAGCGGGCAGCCAGGTGCGCATCGACGGTGTCACCGTCGGCGAGGTCGCCGAAGTCACCCCCGGTGCGCGCGGCACCCAGCAGATCGCGCTGCTGCTCGACGAGCACCGGCTGCACGGCATCGACGACAGCCTGGCCGTCGACTACGCCCCGACCAACCTGTTCGGCATCGCCGAACTGGAACTGCGCCGCGGCACCGGCGGTGCCCCGCTGCGCGAAGGCACGGTGCTGGATCTGACCGGCCCGGCGGCCGACCGCGTCTACGACGCCACGATGAGCGCGATCCTGCGCAGCCTGTCGCAGGTGGGCATGACGGTGACCAGCCCGCAGATGGCGACCGTGATCTCGCAGCTGGCCGCCGACTTCAAGGCGTTCACCCCGCTGGTGCAGGCCCTGATCACCGTCGCCAAGACCATCGCCGACAACCAGGACGTGCCCCCGTCGGAACTGTTCGGCAAGCTCGGTCCCGCCTTCGACGGCGGCGGCCAGTTCGCCGGCGCCACCATGCAGGTGATCAACAATCTCAGCGAGATCAAGGTGACCCAGGTCGACAAGGACCGTTACGACATCGGGGTCGGCGTGATCGGCGGCGACATCCTGCCCGCCCTGACCACCACGTTGAACACCGCGGGCGGACACTTCGCCGAGACCACCGACATGCTGGCGCCGATGCTGTTCGCCCTGGCCCAGATGTCGCCCAACCCCCGCCAGACCGGCGCCGAGCTCACCGCCCTGTTGCAGAACTTGCGCGGCGCCATGCCCGACAGCCCCGACGGTCCCGTGCTCAACCTCGATGTCGAGCTCAGCGGGGTGCCCGCGATCGCGGTTCCGCTGTTCGGAAAGGCCGGTGCGTGATGAAGATTCGCGGTGTCGCTCTGCGACTCGGCGTGTTCACCCTGGTGATGGTCACCGTGCTGGGGTTCGTGTTCACCCTGATCAAGCGACCGGTCTCGGGTGACACCCACGCCCACGACGTGCTCTTCACCGACGCCAACGGCCTCAAGGTCGGCAACGACGTGCGGATGTTCGGTGTGCAGGTGGGCAAGGTCGAAAAGATCGGCCTCGAAGGCGACAAGGCCGAGGTCGCGATCACCGTCAAGACCGACACCCCGCTCTACGACAACTCCACGCTGGCCATCCGCTACCAGAACCTCACCGGGCAGCGCTATATCGATCTGCAGCAGGCGCCGAACCCGGGCACCCGGATCGAGCCCGGCGCCCGGATCGGCGCGGACATGACCGTGCCGTCCTTCGACGTGACCAGCCTGTTCAGTGGTCTGAAGCCGGTGCTGGCGACACTGTCGCCCGAGTCGATCAACCAGTTCACCGCCAGCATGCTCGCGGTGATCGAGGGTGACGGCAGCGGCCTGGGCCCGGCGCTGACCGCGATCGACGAACTCGCCGACTACGCCGACAACCGGCAGCAGGTGATCAGCACGCTGATCCGCAACCTGTCGGCCCTGTCCGAGCGCCACGGCGGCAAGGTCGGTCACCTGTTGCCACTGCTGGCGCGGCTCACCGACATCTTCGAAGCGATGCAGCGCAATATCGGTGGTGTCGCCGACTTCGCGATGAGCGCGCCGTCGGTGCTCGCACCGGTGGACCGGCTGCTGGCCTCGCTCGGCCTGGTCTCCGGTGGCAGCGCCGAGGTCGACGCGCTGATCCGCGGCCTGTTCCCGAACCCGCAGGAGGCGGTCGAGGTGTTCGGGCGCCTGCCCGGACTGCTGGCCACCGTCGACGCCTCGCTCGCGCGCGGCTTCACCGACTTCACGCCGCACTGCAGCAACGGCGCCGCCGAGGTGCCCGCGCCGCTGCAGGTGCTGATCGCCGGACAGAAGGTCACCGTATGCAACCGCTGAAGAAGCTGACCGGGATCTTCGCCGGTGATCGGCCGATCCTGGACGAAGCCGGAAAGCGTGCCCGCGAACTGCGGATGGGCGTCATCGGCCTGACCGCGGTGTTGCTGTTCATCATCGCCGCGGGCGTGGTGTACGTGGTGCCGCTGGGCAAACACACCTACACCGCCGAACTCAGCGAGGCGCAGTCGGTGCGCGAGGGCGACGACGTGCGCCTGGCCGGGATCTCGGTCGGCAGCGTCACCTCGCTGGAACTGCGGCCCGACAAGGTGCTCATGCGGTTCACCGTGGACAACGAGGTGTTCGTCGGCGACAAGACCTCCCTCGATGTCCGCATGCTCACCGTGGTCGGTGGCCACTATGTGGCGCTGTACCCGGCCGGTTCGGCCCCGCTGGGCGACCAGCCGATCCCGGCCGACCGAATCCGCTTGCCGTACAGCCTGATCGAGACATTCCAGGACGCCACCGCACCGCTGGCCGCCGTCGACGGCGACACCGTGCGCCAGAATCTGGCCGCGGCGAACACCGCGCTGGAGAACTCTCCGGAAGCGTTGCGCGGCACGCTCGACACGGTCGGCAAGTACGTCGACATGCTCGATCGTCAGCGCTCCCAGGTGTCGAAATCCATCGCGATCCTCGATGAATACATCTCCATGTACGACGGCGCCAAGTCCGATCTGGGCCGGCTGATGGACAACGTGAACCTGCTCGAAGACGTGCTGCTGAGCAGGCAGGCCGAGGCGGCCGAAGCGGTCCGGTTGCTGGTCTCGGTGGTCAACCGCTTGGCGGGTCTGGCTCCGAGCTGGGACTCCACCCTGAAACCGCAGGCCCAGGCCCTGGCCGAGGCCCTGCCGCGACTGCAGGAACTCAGTGGCCGGTTCGAACCCGTCATCGGAACCGTCCACGACCTGCAGACCAGGCTGACCCAGCTGGTGACCCCGGCCGACGGTGTCGTGGTCGACCAGTCCGACGCCCGCGTGTGCGTACCGCTGCCCGGGAAGGCGTGCTGATGCTGAAACGACTGCTCGGATCCCAGGCGTTCATGTCGATCGCCGGGGTCGCGGTACTCACCGCCCTGGTCACCGGCGGCTACTTCATCGCCTTCGAGCCGCTGAAGAAGACCCAATCCTATTGCGCGCTCATGCCCGACGCGATCGGCCTCTACCCGGGCAACCACGTCACGATGCGCGGCATCGACGTGGGCGAGGTGACCGCGGTGCGCAACGAGGGCCCCAAGGTGCGCGTCGAGTTCGAGGTCGACGCCCAGTACCCGGTCTACGCCGACGCTTCGGCGACCACCGTCGCGTATTCGGTTGCCGCCGACCGCAATCTGGCCGTGCTCGCCACCGGCGAGGACACCCGCGTGCTCGAGGGCGGTTGCATCACCAAAACCCTGACGCCCAAGAGCATCACCGAAACGCTCACCGCGCTGGCGAGCCTGTCCGAGCAGCTCTCGGGCGACGCCGCCGGTCAGCCCAGTGCCCTGGTCGACGGTCTCGCCTCACTCGACCGCGCCACCGCGGGCACCGGCCCCACGATCAACGAGCTGATCACCAAGCTCGGGTCGGCGATGAACAAACCCGACGCCGACATCGGTCATCTCGCCGGGCTCTTCGACGCGTTCGCCTCGGTGTCGAACCGTGTCGCCGCCAACTGGGGCGACCTGCAGACGATGCTCGTGCGACTGGCGCCACTGCTCAACATGGCCTCCGAGGATCTGCTCGGCCCGGCCACCTCGCTGTTCGACGGTCTGCGCGAACTGCTGCCGATGCTCAACGACCTCACCACCATCCTGGGCGACCCACTGATCGGTGCCCTCGACGGTGCGGTGCCGCTGGTGAAGATGTTGCGCGCCAACGTGGGATCGCTGCGCGAGATCGTGCTGATGATGCCCGCGCTCACCTCGGCGTTCCAGAGCGCCGCCGGCGGCACCGCCATCACCTATGCCGCGCCGAAGGTGGCGCTGCCCGCGGGCGAGGCCGACCAGGTGTGTGCCGCGGTGAACGCGGTGATCCCGGGGCAGTGCCCCGACCCCGCGCAGGGATTGACCGATGTGAACCTCGTGCAGGTCGTGCTGGGAATGGCAGGAGCCCGATGAACGCGCAGCGACGAAAGACCTTGCGGCACGGTGTGCTCGCGCTCGTGCTCGCCGCCGGTCTCGCGGTCGGCGGATGTGGTTTCGATCCCGCGGAGGTACCGGTGCCCGGTTCCACGGTGAGCGGGTCGACCTATCGCGTGCAGATCGAGTTCGCCAGCGCGCTGAACCTGCCGTCGAAGTCGAAGGTGATCGCCAACGGCGCCGAGATCGGCACCGTCGACGCGGTGCGGGTGGTCCAGCCCGCCGACGCGCCGCCCGGTCGCGGCGGGTACGTCGTGGTGGAGGCCGACATCCTCGACACCGTGGCCCTGCCCACCCACAGCATCGCCGAACTGCGCCAGGACACCATCCTCGGTGACATCCACGTCGCGCTCACCACCCCGAAGGACGGCTTCGGTGACCTGCTGCGCGACGGCGGCACCATCCCCATCGAACGCACCAAACCCCCGGTGCAGCTGGAAGACACGATGGCCACCATGGCCCTGTTCGTGCAGGGCGGGGCGATCGGCCAGCTGCAGGACATGATCGGGCGGGTGAACTCGGTGATGCCGCAGGACCCGAAGGAGACCGCGCGCATCTCGGCGGTCATGGGTGCCGACGCCGCCGACCTGGCCGCCAACCTGGACCAGGTGGACCTGCTGGTCAACGGCCTGTCCGCCAATGCCGAGATCATGCACAACATCGAGGACGAACTGACCGCCATCCTCACCCCCGAGGCCGTGCGCGCGCTGGCGGGGACCCAGGACTCGATCGCCAAGACCATGGTGATCTTCGACCAGCTCGGCCCCCTCGGTGACTCGCTGACCTGGTTGGCGCCGATCGCGAACGCCGGCGACGCGGCCGCGACCGCGTTCCTGCCGCTGGCCGGCGGTTCGGCCGACCTGCGTTCGCCCACCAACATGGCGCTGCTCACCGCCCTGCTGCGCGACAAGATCATTCCCTTCGCCGAGCAGGGACCCAAGGTGAACCTCAGCAGCGTGCGGGTCTCCGAACAGGACCAGCTGGCGCAGATCGTCACCGCGCTGCGGATGATCGGAATGGTGCGATGAAGATCGGAACCCTGGCCTCGCTCGGCGGCATCGCCGCGATCACCGTGCTCGGCGCGACCTACCTGACCTTCGGGGTGGTGCGCATCGACCCGCTGGCCGACTACACCGACGCCTCGATCGCGGTGCCCAACTCCGGCGGACTCAGTGTCGGTTCGCCGATCCTGTTGACCGGCATCGAAATCGGTGAGGTCACCGCCGTCGACACCGCCGCCACGGGCGGGGTGGAGGTCGGCTTCCGGGTGGCGGCCGAACACCGGGTGCCGATGAGCAGCATCGTCACCATCGAACACCTGTCGGCCCTGGGTGAACCGTACGTGCAGTTCGTACCGCCCAGCGCGGACGGGCCGTATCTGACCGACGGGCAACGCCTGGCCGGGGAGAACGTGCGCACCCCGATGTCGATCCCCGAGGTGGCGCGGCTGGTCACCAAAACCGTCGAACAGCTCGATCCCGCGGTCGTCGACTCCCTCGTCGGCACGCTGGGCACGGCCATGACCGGCACCGAGAACGTCATCCCGGAACTGGCCAGGGCCGGTGACCTGCTCGCGGCGGCCATCATGAGCCGCGCGCCCGCGATCGCCGAACTGCAGAACAACTTCGAGTACGTCTCCGGCGATATCGCCTGGGCCGGGCCGGCCACCACTGCCGCCGCGCCGGCCTTCGTGCGCCTGAGCCAGGTGATCGACCAGTTCGTCGAGTCGGTCGGACGGGTCAGCGCCGAGGGCGGCGACCCGGAGATGTATCTGCGTGAAGGCGGCCTCGTCCCGTTCCTCACCGAACTCACGGCCAGGTTGGACGAGCTCGGTCCGGAACTCTCGGCCCTGCTGCCCGGCCTGCGCCCGCTCACCGAGGCGGTCACCGCCACCGGCCCACAGCTGGATCTGAGCACCCTGATCTCACAGGCCCTGCACAACACCGACGCCGACGCGATCAAGGTCCGGGTCGCGATCAAGTAAACATCCGGCAACCACTGTGTATAGGTATTCGCCCTGCGCAGTGGTAGCCCGCTCGAGCCGGGTCCGTTGTGAGCAACCGTGCGGTAGCCTCGCGGAACGAGGGAGTCCAGGTCCGCGGCGAAGGCGGTGCGATGGCAGAGAGCAGCGAGGGCCCCGAGGAACAGGCCCGCAGCAGTACTCGCATGATCGCGATCGCGGCGGTGCTCGCCGCACTGCTCGCGCTGGTGGTCGCGCTGGGCCTGGTGCTGCGCGCCAACCAGGGTGACGACGACGAGGTGGACCAGATGGGTGCCAATGGCCTGTCGGTCGACGGTCAGCAGGTCAGCGCCACCGACGCGGAATTCGCCCCACCGTGGCCCGCCCGCCGCGTCGGCGGCAACTGTTCGGCCGGCGGCGTCGTCGCCCACTGGCAGGTCGACCCCGACGGAAGCTGGCAGTGCACCGTCACCACCCCCGACGCCGTGACACCACCCCCGCCGCCACCCCCACCCCCGGACCCCGCGCCGGTCCAAGCCCCGCCCCCGCCCTACGCACCACCCCCACCACCCCCGGTCGAACCCCCGCCCGCCTACGATCCGCCCCCACCTGCCTACGAACCCCCGCCTCCCGCCTACGAACCCCCACCTCCCGAACCGCAACCGGCCCCCGCTCCACCACCGCCCCAACCGCCACCACCCCCGCAAATACAACTCCCATTCCCGCTACCACCCATCCTGCTGCCACCCGCAGCCGCCGTACTCCCGTGACTGCCGCACTCCGGTGGCTGCCGCGCTTCCGTGACCGCCGACTCCCGCCTACTCCCGTGACCGCCGCACTCCCGTGACCGCCGCGCTCCGGTGGCTGCTGCACTCCGGTGACCGCCGCGCTCCGGTGGCTGCCGCGCTGCCGTGACCCCCGACTTCCGCCGACCCCGGTGGCTGCTGCGCTGCCGTGACTGCCGCACTCCGGTGGCTGCCGTGACTGCCGCACTCCGGTGGCTGCCGCGTTGCCGTGGCTGCCGACTCCCGCCGACCCCGGTGGTTGCTGCGCTGCCGTGACCGCCGACTCCCGTGGCAGCTGCGCTGCCGTGACTGCCGCCTGCTCCCGTGATCGCCGGGTTTCGGGACCGCTGCGCCGCACGGACTCTCGCGGTTGCGTGACCGGCGTAGTCTCGCCGCTGCCGTGCTCAGTTGGGGGTGGTGCCTTGCCCGAACGACGTGCATCCGTGACCGGCATGCTCCTGCGGCGTGTGCGCTGCGTTGAGTGCGGCGCTGCCGTGACTGTCGTCATCTCGTGACGGGCGGCGGGTCGCCCCGCTACGGCCTTCGCGGTCGGTGACACTGGGTTGCTATGGACCAGTTGGTGCTCACTCTGGTGATCCTGCTCGCGGCCGTGCTCGCCGAGCCGGTCGGTGCCCGGATCGGCGTGGCGCCGTCGATCCTGATGACCGTGTTCGGCTGTCTGCTCGCGGTGATCCCGGTGGTCCCCAGCTTGCGCATTCCGCCCGAATTGATCCTGCCGCTGGTCCTGCCGCCTTTGCTCTACGCCGCGGCCCGGCGTACCTCCTGGCGGCAGTTCGCGGAGAACTGGCAGGTCATCGCGTTGCGGGCGGTGGGTTTGGTGATCGTCACCGCCATCGCGGTCGCCGCGGTGTTCCACGCGTGGAGTCCGGCCACCGCCGTCGCCGCGGGGGTGGTTCTCGGCTCGCTGGTCGCCCCACCCGATCCGGTCGCGGCCACCTCGATGGCGGGTCGGCTCGGGTTGCCGCGGCGGCTGATCGTCACCCTCGGCGGCGAGGGATTGTTCAACGACGTCACCGCGATCGTCATCTACACCGTGGGGATCCAGGCGGTGGTCACCGGATTGTTCTCACCGTTGCACGCGCTGGGTGACTTCCTGATCGCGGCCGGTGTCGGCCTCGGTGTCGGCCTGCTGCTGGGTTGGCTCGGCACGGTGCTCACCCGATGTCTGCGCATAGCCACCTGCCAGGTCGCGCTGGGTCTGCTGTTGCCGTTCGCCGCCTACGCCATCGCCGAACACTGGCACGGCTCGGCGGTGCTCGCGGTGCTGGTGTGCGCGCTGTATCTCACCGACACCGTCACCGCGATCGGCAGTCGTGACTACCGCCTGGTCGCCGACTCGTTCTGGGACATCGCCGAAATGCTCATCACCGGTTTCGCGTTCGCCCTGATCGGTCTCGAATTGCGGGTGGTCATCGAGACGACCGGCCGCAACTGGCCCGCGCTGGCCGGCGTGACCGCCACCGTGATCGCGGTGGTCGTCGGTTTGCGGCTGGCTTGGTTGATGGTCACCTGGTTGCTGATCCGCCGCTGGGGTAGTGACGAGGAACCGTTCACCTGGCGCGAGGTTGTGGTCACCTGGTGGGCGGGCATGCGCGGGGTGGCCACGGTGGCCTTGGCGCTGGCGATCCCGTTCACGATCGACTCCGGCGCCGACTTCCCGCACCGCTCGGAAATCCTGTTCGTCGCCTTCGCGGTGGTGCTGTTCACCCTGCTCGTGCAGGGACCGACGCTGCCGCTGGTCGTCCGGATCACCGGCGTGCACGCCGACACCAAGCAGGAACGCGCCGTCGAACACGAACTGTGGCAGCGCGTCGTGCACGCCGAGCTGGCCGAACTGAAGCGGATCGCGGCCCGCGAGGGCTTGCCCGAAGACCTCTACGAGAAGGTCAAGGCCACCGTGCGTGACCTGTCCGCCAAGGCCGACCCCGAAGCCGCCGATGCCGACGCCAAGGCGACCCAGGACCGCGAACGCGCGCTGGCATCCCAGCTGCGCACGGTCCGTGTCGCGGTGACCGAAGCGGGCAGGCGCGAAGCCCAGGCCGCGCGCCGCGAACCCGGCGTCCCACCGGATGTGGTGGACCGGGTCACCCGCCGCCTCGACCTCGGCCCCACCCACTGATTCGCGGGCCGCGCAGCCCTGTCGACTCGCGTTCCGCGCACTGATTCGCGGGCCGCGGAGCCCTGTCGACTCGCGTTCCGCGCACTGATTCGCGGGCCGCGGAGCCCTGTCGACTCGCGTTCCGCGCACTGATTCGCGGGCCGCGCAGCCCTGTCGACTCGCGCTCCACCCGCCGACTCGCGCGCCGCGCAGCCCCCGCCGACTCGCGCTTCGGCCGGTGGATTGCCGTCGGGCTCGGTCATGAGCCCGCTCGGGTCAGTGCTCGGGTAGGTGCGCGGAGGCGGCGTCAGCCGGTCAGCGCATCGGTGAGCGAGCCGATCCCGTAGGTGATCGCCATCGCCAGTGCCCCGCCCGCCACCACACGCAGCACCGCGCGCACCCGCGAACCACCGCCCAGGCGCGCACTCACCGAACCCGTGATCGCCAAGGCCAGCAGCACCGCGGCGAAGGTCACCGGCACCCGCCACTGCTCGGGCGGCAGCACGATCGCCAACAGGGGGAGCAGCGCGCCGCAGGTGAACGCGACGGCCGAGGACAGCGCCGCGGCCCACGGATTGGTCAGTTCGCGCGGGTCGAGGCCGAGTTCGGCTTCGGCGTGCGCGGTGAAGGCGTCATGGGCGGTGAGTTCGGCGGCCACGGTGCGCGCGGTCGCGGGGCTGAGCCCCTTCGCCTCGTAGATCCCGGCCAGTTCGGCGAGTTCGAGATCGGGTTCCTCGGTCAGCTCACGCCGCTCTTTGGCCAGCAGTGCCCGCTCCGAATCCCGCTGCGTGCTCACCGAGACGTATTCGCCCGCGGCCATCGAGATCGCCCCGGCGACCAGTCCGGCCACGCCCGCGGCGAGGATCGTGTGCGTGTTGGCGGTGGTCGCCGCGACACCCACGACCAAACCGGCGGTGGAGACGATGCCGTCGTTCGCGCCGAGCACGCCCGCACGCAACCAGTTGAGCCGCGACGCGAAGCTCTCGGCGTGCGGTTCGTGTGGGTGGGCGGTCGGTGACGAGTCCTGCACCAGCTCAGCCTAATCGCGCACCGACCGCCCGTGGCCCAGCGCGTCCTCGCGCGCCGGTGCGCAGGGCTGGTTCACGAAAGCCTGGACATAACCGGCGGATTGACCCACATACATCGACGACCAGAACTTCCAGCCCGACTCGGCGGGCGCGGCCACCATGCTGATCTCGCCGTCGAAGCACTGGCCGAAGATGTAGCGGGCGCGGGAGACGCCCGGGGTGAACGTCACGACGATGATGTGCTGCCAGCCGTAAATCGCTGCGCGCCGCGCGATTTCGCGCGCCTCACCGTCGGTGGACCACGGGTCGGGTACGAAACAGGCGACACGGAGGGCGAATCGGCCGCCGCAGTACTTGTTCATCAGTGGATCGTCGGGTCCGGTGGAGATCAGCACTTCGGGTGCGTGGCCCTGTTCGGCGAGTTCGATTCCCAGGTCGAAGCGTTCGTACGGAGTGCCACCGAGCACCACGATCACGTCGGCCGGGCGCAACGGGTCGGTTTGCGGGTACACGAACACCGGCAGACCGGCCACAGCGGCAGCCGACACGGTGACCACTGCGCCGACGAGCAACCACCCCACACGCCGAAAGATCGCCACCGCCTCGACGATAACCGACCACCGCCCGCTGCCCGCACGTGCGCGCGGGCACTCACCCGGGGTTCCCGACGGGCCCCTTCTGTCCGCGCGTACGGGCAGGCACACTGGAGCCCATGACCGACACCGCCGTTGCCCCCGAACACCTCGACGTTGTCATCGTCGGCGCAGGATTGTCCGGCATCGGGGCCGCCTACCGGCTGCAGACCGAACACCCGCACCGCAGCTACGCCGTGCTCGAGGCCCGCGCCGACCTCGGCGGTACCTGGGACCTGTTCCGTTACCCGGGCATCCGCTCGGACTCGGACATGTTCACCCTCGGCTACCCGTTCAAACCGTGGCGCGCGGCCCGCTCCATCGCCGACGGCGCCTCGATCCTGGACTACATCCGTGAGACCGCCCGCGAGAACGGCATCGACGGCCACATCCGTTTCGGCTCGCGGGTGATCGGCGCCGACTGGTCATCGGCGCAGGCCCACTGGCGGCTCACCATCGCCCACGACGGCCCCGACGGCCCCGAACTGAGCACCCTGACGTGCGGTTTCCTCTACACGTGTGCCGGTTACTACGACTACCAGCAGCCGCATACCCCCGATTTCCCCGGCCGGGACGACTTCACCGGCACCGTGGTGCACCCGCAGTTCTGGCCCGCCGACCTCGATGTGCGCGACAAACGGATCGTGGTGATCGGCAGCGGCGCCACCGCGGTCACCCTGGTGCCCTCACTGGCCGCCGACGCCGAACACGTCACCATGCTGCAGCGCACCCCCACCTGGATCAGCGCCGTGCCCGGCCGCGACAAGCAGGCCGACAAGATCCGCGAGCTGCTGCCCGCCGGCCTCGCCCATCGGGTGATCCGCACCAAGAACATCCTGTTCAACATCGGTTTCTATCAGTACTGTCGTCGCCGCCCCGCCGCCGCGCGCGCCCTGCTCACCGGCCTCACCACCCGCATCCTCAAAGACGAGCGACTCGTCGCCGAGCACTTCACTCCCGACTACGACCCGTGGGATCAGCGCTTGTGCGCCGCTCCGGACGCCGACTTCTTCAAGGCGATGAAGAAGGGCAAGGCGTCGGTGGTCACCGACCGCATCGACACCTTCGTCCCCGAGGGCATCCGCCTGGCTTCCGGTCAGACCCTGTCGGCCGACATCGTGGTCACCGCCACCGGTTTGCGGCTGCTCGCCTTCGGCGGTATCGCGCCCTCGGTCGACGGCGCCCCCGTCGACCTGGCCGAACAGTTCGTCTGGCAGGGCGCGATGCTGACCGGCCTACCCAATTTCGCCATCTGCGTCGGTTACACCAATGCCTCCTGGACCTTGCGCGCCGACCTCACCTCGCGCCTGGTCTGCAAGGTGCTCTCGCATCTCGATCGCACCGGCTGCGCCGCTGTCGTGCCCGAACCCGGCACCGCATTGAAGGAACGCCCGTTGCTCGACCTCAATGCGGGCTACATCCTGCGTTCGATCGCCGCGTTCCCGCGTCAAGGCGACCGGCACCCGTGGCGGGTTCGGCAGAACTACCTGCTCGATGCCCTGATCACCCTGCGTACCGACCTCGGCAAGACCTTGCGCCCGGTACATCGCGTGCGCGAGTTCACCCGCAACGGGTGAGGCGGGCGACCCCGATCGGTTCCTACCGTTGACCTGTGCCGAGGTGGCACGTCCGTTGACCCGACGGGAAGGCCGATCGATGACGAACCAGAATCAGCACACCTTGCGCGACGGAATCGCGGCGGGCACCTCCATCGGCGCGGGGATCCTGTTGGCGGTGGTCGGTGCGCTGCAGATCCTGCAGGGCATTTCCGCGGTCGCCAACGACGACCTGATCGTGGTCGGACCCGAATACGCCTACCAGTTCGACCTGACCACCTGGGGTTGGTGGCACATCGTCCTGGGTGCGATCGCCGTGATCATCGCGATCGGGCTGCTGGCCGGGCAGACGTGGGGCCGGGTGGCGGCGATGGTGGTCGCCGGGCTGTCCATCATCGCGAACTTCCTGTGGCTGCCGTACTACCCGTGGTGGTCGATCCTGATCATCGTCATCGACATCGTGGTGATCTGGGCGGTGGCCACCTGGCGGCCGCAGAACGTCTGAGCGCTGTCCGAACCGCCGCTGCCCCGGTCCCGCCGACCGGGGCAGCGGCGTCTTTACCTAATGTCCGGTCACCGGTGCGGTTTCGGATGCCTCGAGCGTGCCGATCAGGTGCTGGGAGAGCCGCTCGCCGAGCACCGCCAGCTCCGATTTCTGCGTTTCGTCGAGACCGTCGAGTACCAGCCGGCGCGCCGCGACGAGGTAGTCCGGCGTCGCCTCGACCACCTTGGCCAGCCCGCTCGGGGTGAGCACGGCGTCGATCCCGCGCCCCGATCCCGCGGCCTCGCGCCTGGCCCAGCCCACCCGCTCCAGCTTCGACACCACATGGGACAGCCGGGAGATGGAACCGTGCCCGCGGGCGGCGAGCGTGCTCAACCGCATCCGGTGCTCGGGCGCCTCCTGCAGCAGCGCCAGTACCCGGTACTCGAAATGGGTCATGCCGAACTCGCGTTGCAGCCGGGAGTCCAGTGCGCTCGGCACCCGCATCGCGAGCGTCACCACCGCGTTCCAGGCACGACGTTCGACCGAGTCGAGACCCTTCGTCACCGTGGTTCCTCCACACTTTTGGTTTGCTCAACAATTGCTGAATGTCGGCAAACTGTATATCGGGGGCAGGGTGACGTCCATGTGTGCATGGTCATGTCGCCGGGTGATTGCACTGTCTCGGCCCGGTTCTGACTGGGCGCGTGATCAGTTGCGGAGCGGTCGCCAAGGTGTCAGCGTCGTCGGCCTGGCTGGTTCGCGTCGGCCCGCGCCCGTCTCGGTGGTCCCGAGAGGTAGCCGCGACCTGGGGAAACGTCGGTTCTTCCAGGCGATTTGACTTCGTGTTGGTCGGCACGTAACTTTATTCGAGTCAGAGCGACACGGACGCCGACCCGGACACACAGTGACCGGGACAACGAGGTAGGACGTTGAGCGCCTGACTGATCATGTGTTCAGGGTTACTTCATGCGGGATTTGCTTCCCGGTGGGGGCCTGAGCTACAGTTTGAACCCTTGCCCTTCCGAAGCCTGC